>JAAEQC010000060.1 GCA_024231905.1 bacterium
ACTAACCTTTCCGTCAGGCCAGTTGTCCTTGACGGTGACCGTGGCGAGCTCGCCCCGCCATGTCCACTGATAGATGAAGCGGTCGTCCTCGGTGCGGCGACCGACGGCGTCGTGGGTGAAGGGGTGGCCGTTGCGGTGACTGATTCGACCCTGCGCACCGATGGTGAGCTCGGCGATCGTGCCCTCGGACTCCCGGATGAGCCGCTCGAGCTCGTCGCCTTCGCCGTATTCGTACTGGAAACTATCGACCCGTGTCGGCGATGCGCGACCCTGAACGTCACCCCGACCCGCGATGGCGTGGCTCAAACGCACCCCGGCGTCGTAGACCCATGACCAACCCATGCCGGCGAACAGATCGAGTCCACCGCCCTGGAGAGCATCGACCGCACCGCGGCCGAGCTTGGCACCGTCGCGCGGATCACCTTCGGTACCGCGCCAGCCGAAACTGAACTGGCCCCAAACCGTCCCCGGCGGCTCGGTCACGCTGGCGCCGGGCACGTCGTCGGCCGTCGAGCCCCAGGTGAGGGTGCCAAGGCGCCATTGGGAAGATGTATCGCCTCCGCCTCCCGGGGGCTGGGCACCCCGGCCACCGATGTAGCCGAAGCGCACGGCCGTGCCCAGTTGCGCTTTGGTGGTGAAGCCGAAAAGGCGGTCGGCTCCTCCCCAGCTCCACGAGGCGCCGAGGGGAGAGGTAGTCAGCTGGCCGAGACCGCTTACGTCAGAGATCCGGTCGAGGGTGTCGTACTGACG
>JAAEQC010000061.1 GCA_024231905.1 bacterium
AGTACATCTGCCCGCCGGTCCTGTTCTGGGACGACGCCGAGAGCGAGACTCGCGGCACCGACGAAGAGTGGGACGGTGCGTTCGAGAACCTGGGTCTGATCCTGGGTGTGCACTACGACAAGTACTACGCCATGGCCCCGACTTCGTCCATCGGTTCGGGCCTCGGCCGCCGAGCCAGCACGAACCAGCTGGGCTGGTACAACGAACTGCTCTACTCCACCGGTAGCATGACCACGACGACGATCTGTAACGGTGACTGGGATGACGGCGGTTCGGACGACATCACCCGTCTGGAGAACTGGCTCGACCTGGGCGACAAGGACATGTTCCTGACCGGTAACGGACTGGCCTTTGATCTCAACGGCTCGGGTGCGTCGACCGTGGCATTCCTGACCAACCGGATGGGTCTGACGTTCAACGCCCAGACGCACCGTGACCTGCTCGGCGGTCAGCTCGCTCCGCGCGTGCTCGCCGTCGCCGGCAACCCGGTGCTCAGCACGATCGACAGCTGGATCGCGTTCGGCGGCTGCCCGCAGCTGTTTGACTTCGATCTCGTGACCCCGAGCGGCAGCACGCGTCTGGCCGAGTTCGCCAACGCCTCCGGCACCCCCGGCGGCTACCCGTACTCTGCCTTGACGTTGAACTCCCTCGGGTCGGGTTCCCGCGTGGTCACCCTGACTTCCGATCTCGCCTACGTGGAGACGGATGCCAACGAAGGCGCCAAGGCCAATGCTACGCAGAGTGCCCGGGTGCGGATCCTGAAGGACGTCCTGGGTTACTTCGGCGTGTCGGACAACATCGGTCTGGCCTCGGGCGTGACCCCGTTCGCGGGTAAGTTCGCTCTCGAGAACGCTCCGAACCCGTTCAACCCGATCACCGAGATCTCCTACACGATCAAGGCTCCTGGCCACATGACGCTGAAGATCTTCAACGTCCGTGGCGAACTGGTTAAGACGCTGATCAATGGTCACGTCGAAGCCGACGGTGTTGTCGAGTGGGACGGCACGAATGGCCAGGGTGGCAAGGTGTCCTCCGGCGTCTATTTCTATCAGGCAAAGATGGAAGGAGACGTCCAGGTCAGCAAGATGGCACTAGTGAAGTAGGTTCCCCCCAACTTCGGTTAGGCGCCATCCGGGAGCGGCCTGTCGAGGGGCCGCTCCCGATCCCGATCCCGGGCCCAGCGGCGACCGTCTTCGAGACGGATGCAGGAGCCTGGTGACGATGACGGCCTCCCTGTAGGGAGGCCGTCATCTTCCGTATCAACCAGTCTACCGTTCGGTCACTCGGTACCCGTAGGCGGCGCCTCCACCCCGCTCACGTCCACCGTGATCTCCTCCAACCGCTCCGCCGTCTCCGGCCTCACGTCCTCCTGGTAACGTCCGCCCAGGTGGCTGGCCAGGAACTTCTCCATGGCTACCGCCAGGGCCTTCCGGTTGTTCGGCGCCCTGAATCCGTGGCCCTCGTCGGGCGCCACGATGTACTCCACGGGCTTGTCCTTGGACCGCAGGGAGACCACGATCTGGTCGCTCTCACGCTGCTTCACCCGCGGGTCGTTGGCCCCGTGGACCACCAGCAGCGGGCACTTGATGTCGTCGCTGTGGAAGAGGGGCGAGCGGGCGATGAGGTCCTGCCGGTCCGACTCCACCTCGGGGTTGCCCACGCGCGGGTACCAGGAGCCGGCCAGGAAGGGCTTCCAGTACTCGGGGAAGCTCTCCACCAGGGTGATGAGGTTCGACGGGCCCACATAGGGCACGCCGCAGGCGAAGAGGTCGGGGGTGAAGGTGACGCCGGCCAGGGTGGCATAGCCGCCGTAACTACCGCCGAAGATGCCCACCTTGGCCGGGTCGGCGATGCCCTCGTCGACCAGATACTGCACGGCGTCGGTGATGTCGTGCTGCATGGCGCCGATGCCCCACTCCTTGTTGCCGGCGTTCATGTAGTCCTTACCGTAGCCGGTGGAGCCCCGGTAGTTGACCTGCATGACCGCGTAGCCGCGGTTGGCCAGGAACTGGGCGTAGGGTTCGTAGCCCCATCGGTCGCGTGCCCAGGGGCCGCCGTGGATATACATGACCGTGGGCAGATTCTTGGCCTCGACGCCCTTGGGGGTCGTCACGTAGCCGTAGATGGTGCGGCCGTCGCGGGCCGTGTAGCGCACAGGCTTCATGGGCGACAGGTGCTCGCTGGGCAGTTCGGGCCGCGAGCGGTACTGCAAGGTCGCCGTGCCGGTGGCCGCGTCGTACAGGTACACCGAGCCCGGGTCCACGTCGCTGGATACGGAGACCAGCATCTTGGACATGTCGCGGGCCATGCTGTTGACCCCGATCTCGCCGTCGGGCAGGGCCGCCTGCAGGCCTTCCCACAGCTTGGCGCCCTCGTCGGTCTTGGGATAGACGCGCACACGATCGCCCACGTACACCGTGGCCAGGAGCTCGTCCGTCTCCGGGTGGAAGAAGGCGCCGCCGAAGTCCACCTGGTTCTCGGGATCCTTCTCCACCAGCGTCCACTCGCCGGTCTCCACGTCCAGCAGCATGAGCTCGGCCAGATCGCGATCGTCGCCCATGTCGGTGGAGACGTAGCAGCGTTTGCGGTCCGTGTGGAAGGAACGGGGCGTGATGTCCTCGGCGAAGGTGCACATGGTGATGCGTTCGAGCCCCTGCAGTTCCACCCGCAGCAGTTCGGTGCTGCCTTCGGGGGTCTGGCGGTAGGCCATGCGGAGCTGTCCGTCCATGTCGAAGATCCAGGCGCCCACGTCGTCCGTATTCTCGCGCATGAGGACACGTTCGCCGGTGGGGATGTCCACCTTGTAGATGTCGTGGAAGCGGGGGTCGCGGTCGTTCATGCCGACGATGATCAGGTCCGGATCGTTCTTGGGCACCGAGTAGATCTGGGCCCGGACGCCGTCCACGGGGGTCAGGTTGCGCGCCACCGGGACGTCCTTGTCGGCCAGTTCGCCGGCCGGGTCCACGGCCCACACGTGGAAGTTCTCGTCGCCGTCCTTGTCCTGGACGTAGAGCAGGTACTGGCTGTCACGGCTCCAGAAGTAGCCAGGCACCGGGCGCTGGTCGGCGGTCACGGGCTTGGCCGCCTCGAAGGGCTCGTCGGCCGCCTTCACCCAGATGTTGCGGGCGCCCTCGTAGGGCTTCATGAAGCTCATCCACTTGCCGTCGGGGGAGAGCTGGGACCCGGAGATCTCCGGGTCGCCGAAGAAGAGCTCGCGATCGAGCAGGGGGGCTGGGTCCATGGCGATCTCGGCCTCCTCCTGGGCGCTGCCGCCGCAGCCGGCCGCCAGGGGCAGGGCCAGGACGGCCAGGGCGATCCAACACGTTCGTTTCATGTTCAGGCTCCTTGGCAGGGGGGTGGGTTCCGGTTTCGCATTACGCAGCCGGAAAAAAATGGTTCGGTCGGTCGCTCTGGTTCAGGGTTCGACGGTGACCGGTGAGAAATGCTCGTGCACGATCTTCCAGTCGCCCTCCTGCTTCACGAAGACGAAGGTAGCCCGCTCCTTGCCCTTCAGGGTCTCACCGCCGAAGGCTGCCTCGTAGGGGATGACGAAGGCGGCCACGGCCGTCGCGCCGAACACGTCGACCCTGAGATTCTCGATCTCGTACACGAAGTCCTTGGCCTGGCTCCAGAATTCCGTCTCATAGGCGACGGTCTCCGTATAGCCGATGATATCCGCGGCGCCGTCCACCCACTTGGAGAACTTGCCACTGTCCAGGTGGTGGGCCGCGAGTTGCTCGACGTCGTTGTCGCGGCAAGCCTGCCAGACCTCGTGCACACGTTGCTTCACCGCCGCTTGTTCCTCGGGATAGAGGTCGGTCAACGGGTCACCCGCCACCGCGACTCCGCCCGTCCAAAGGATCCCCCCCATGGCGATGATCCACACGATTCTCCGCATGACGCGTTTCCTTTCGGGATATGCTGTCTACAGGCGCGACCCGCAGGCCTTGCAGTACACGGCGTCGTGATCGTGACCCTCGCTGGCGCACTCGGGGCACACCTGGGTGCTCACCGGGAGCCCGCGGGCGTGGGCCATCTCCGTCATCACGATGCCCGTGGGTACGGCGATGATGGTGAAGCCGATGACCATGACCACCGCCGCGATAGCCTGGCCCAGGGCCGTGCCGGGCGAGATGTCGCCATAGCCAACGGTCGTCATGGTGACGACGGCCCAGTAGATGCTGCGCGGGATGCTCGTGAAGCCGTTGGCCTCCCCCTCCACGAGATACATGATCGAACCGAAAACCACCACCAGGGCCACCACCGTGGCGAAGAAGACGGAGATGCGGTGACCGCTGGCCCGGAGAGCGCGAGCCATGATGTTGGCCTCGTCCAGATACTGCACCAGCTTCAGCACCCGGAAGATGCGCAGCACCCTGAGGATGCGGATCACCACCAGGTAGTGGGTGCCGGGGAAGAGCAGGCTGAGGTAGGTGGGCACGATGGCCAGCAGGTCGACCATGCCGAAGAAGCTCGTGGCATAGCGCAGGGGCTTGCCGATGCACCAAAGCCGCAAGAGGTACTCGATGGTGAAGAGAATGGTGAAAGCCCACTCGACCACCGTCAGCAGACGGCCGTGGGCCAACCGGATCGCCGTCACGCTGTCGAGCATGACCGCCAACACGCTGATCAGGATGCTCCAGATCAGGGCCAGATCGAAGAAACGGCCCGCGCGCGTGTCGGCCTCGAATATGATCTCGTGCAGCCGCGCGCGGACCGGATTCCGGGGTTTCTGCTTCTGGACGGGAGCGCTCATGGCGGCATCATAGACGACCCAGCCTGGCGCGTCGAGCCGTCAGGTCAGCGCACCATCGTCATGCGGCGGGACACCACGGCGTCTCCCGCCCTGAGCCGGTACAGGTACACCCCCGCCGCCACCGCGCGGCCCCGATCATCGCACCCGTCCCAGCGGATCTCCCCCGAACCGGCCGGGCTTCGCTCCCCCACCACGAGCGTACGCACCAGCCGTCCCGCAAGATCATGCACTCGCAGGTCGATCGGCCCGGCCGCGTCCAGTTCCCAGCCAATGATCGTGGCAGGGTTGAAGGGGTTGGGGGCGTTCTGGCGAAGGACCGGTCCCCTGGTGATCGGCGTCTCCGGCGCCGCGGCCAACCCGCCGGCGAAGACCCCCGAGTCGGACACCCAGGTCATCGGTGCGTTCGCGACAAAGGACGTGACCCGCAGCCCCCCGTCGAACGAGACATCCCCGTCACCGGTCACCCAGTTGCCATCACCGAGGTTGAGCTCGACCGACCAGGCCCGAGTGTCGTAGAAGCCCGCCAGCAAGGTGTGGTTGCGCTCGGTCAAATGGGGGAAGGTCGTCCCCGGTGCGACGATCTCCTGGACCAGGACCCACGATTCGTCGACCGGAACGGTGGTCGCCACGTCGATACCGGATTCGAGCAGGCCCGTATCGTAGATTTCGCCGCCGAAGGTGACGTAGCAGCGGCAACGGGCGCCGGCGCCGACGGTGGAACTCACGCTGCCGACGGTGCGCCCCCGCAGGGTGGCGTAGAGCCCGTCGGGATAGGTCCCGGCCGGGATGGTGAAAACGATGCGATCGGAAAAGACGGCGTCGGGCATGATCCCTGTGCCCGTGGCGAAGCGGTTCGCATCCCACTCCACCCCGTGGCCGTGGGCCGCCACGTCCACCGCGCCCGCGAATATATCGACCGTGAAGCTGGTGCTGCCGTAGTTCCCGTAGCTGCCAGTCTTGGTATAGGAACCACCAATGTACGTCTGGCTCATGAGTGTCTGATCGTCCTCGTAGGGGATTCCGTCCGAGTACGTCGCGGAAGCATGGTATTCGGCGGAGACCCAGTAGGCGGCGGAAACAGGCAAAACGTCGAACAACAACACGATGCTAGCGACGAGTGCGACACGAAGGGCATTCATGGTTCCCCCATCCTCTCCGGCCCCGCCGCACCTGCGCGTGCTGCGCGTGGTGTCCACGCCGAAACCTGGGCGGCGCCGGAAGGAAGGACCGCCTATTCCCGGAACGCGACCGGTGGACCGGAATCACGGTCGCCGTAGTCGACGACCGCCGGAAATCACCGAAATATTGCTGTTTCGGGGTCTCACACCTATCTTGCAACCGTCAAAGCAATTGAAAACCGACGCGCGGGACACGCCCGCATCAAACCGCGATTTCCTGCATGCCTCTCGGTTCCTGACTTTTCCGAGCTCAACCCGAGACCCAGCTGCCGTAGATCCCGGGTCACCGAAACAGGAACCCATGCCGACACCCAGTTTCCAGGACTTCCAGCTGAGCCAGCCGATCCTGAAGGCGCTCGAGGAGCGCGGGTACGAAGAGCCCACCCCCATCCAGGCCGAAGCCATCCCCCTGGTGACCGCCGGCCACGATGTCATCGGCACCGCCCAGACCGGCACCGGCAAGACGGCGGCCTTCGCCCTGCCCATCATCGAGAGCCTGGCCAACGGCCGTCCGAGCCGCACCCCTCGCGCCCTGGTGCTCACGCCCACCCGCGAGTTGGCCCTCCAGATCGAAGGCGACGTGGCCGCCTACGCCAAACACTTGCCCCTGACCACTTGCGTGCTGCTGGGCGGCGTGCCCCTGGACCCGCAGATCCGCCGCCTGAAGAGTGGCGTCGACTTTCTCATCGCCACCCCCGGCCGCCTGCTCGACCTGGTGCGCCAGCGCTACGCCGTCCTGGGCGACGTGAAGTTCTTCGTGCTGGACGAGGCCGACCGCATGCTCGACATGGGCTTCGTCCACGACGTCCGCCTGGTGGTGGACGAATTACCCAAGGCACGGCAAGGGCTGCTCTTCTCGGCCACCATGTCGGCGGCCGTGCGCAGTCTGGCCTCGACCATGCTGACCGACCCCCAGAGCGTGTCCGTGGCGCCCCCTGCCTCGGTGGCCGACAACATCGACCAGCGCGTCATGTACGTGGACAAGGGCGACAAGAAGCGCCTGTTGGAGCACCTCGTACGCGAGGAAGTCACCGGCCGCACCCTCGTCTTCACCCGTACCAAGGACATGGCCGCCCAAGTGGCGCGCCATCTCAAGAACAAGGGCATCCGCGCCGACGCCATCCATTCCAACAAGAACCAGCGCCAGCGCGAACGCACCCTCGAGGCCTTCTCCAAGGGCCGCCTGCGCGTACTCGTGGCCACGGACATCGTGGCCCGCGGCATCGACGTGAAGGACATCTCCCACGTCATCAACTACGAGCTCCCGGACGATCCCGAGGCCTACATCCACCGCATCGGGCGCACGGCCCGGGCGGGGCATTCCGGCGTCGCGGTGGCCCTATGCGACCTGTCCGAGGTCTCCCAGCTGCGCTACGTCGAACGGCTCACGGGCATCCCCCTGAACGTGGACGAGGACCAGCCCTTCCACGACGCCGGCATCGCCGCCTGCCGCACGGCCGCCGACCGGGCCGCCCGCATCCGCTCGCGGGCGGGGCGCGGACGCGGGTCCGGCTCCAAGTGGGCGCGCTAGACCCGTTTCCCCTTTGATACTCCCGGGCTCGCCGATCCGGCGGGCCCTTCGTTGGTCCTCCCGAGCAGGTCCTTGTCGGATCTCCCGGGACTCCGCGCTCCCCGTGGACATTTCCCGAGTGCCCGCTATACTCCGTGCATAGGTCGGTGGCGGGCGGCGAATACGCGGCACGATCCTAGAGAACACCGCTATGTCCAGACGTTATGCTATTCCCGGGATTCCTGGACAGGTAGCCTTCGGCGCCAATGCCCGCATCTGGATTGTCGCCGCTGTCGCCGTCATCGTGCGGCTGCTCTACGTGATCGACGCCGCCGACGATCCGGCGGCCTTCGTTCCCCTGGTCGACGCCGGCACCTACCATGGCCTGGCCGTCGGTCTCGCCGATGAAGGCCGCCTGGACGAGAGCTTTCTCTGGCAATCGACGTTCTATCCGTTCTTCCTTTCGGCCGTATACAAGGTGGCGGGTGCATCCATCCTGGCGGCGAAGGTCATACAGATCCTCCTAGCCGGGATCACCTGTCTGCTCACGGTGCGGCTCGGTCGTCGGCTCTTCGGTGATACTGCCGGCCTCATGGCCGGACTCGTCGTGGCGTTCCATGGTCCCTTGATCTTCTTCGACGTCCAGTTGCTGGCTACCGGCTGGGCTACTTTCTGGAGCGTGGCCCTGGCCACCCTGGCGGTGGACCTGGCCGACCGGCCCCGCATCCGGACGGGCCTGCTGCTCGGTGGCGCCGCCGCTCTGGCCGTTCTCACTCGTCCGTCCTTCGTGCCGGTGGCGATCGCCCTCGTCGCGTGGTTGGCCTGGGAAATCCGTCGCCTCCCGGACCGTCGGCCCGGCTGGCTCAGCCTCGCCGCTGCTGTCCTGGCCTGCGGACTCGTGCTCGCCCCCTACGCCCTGGCCATGCGGGCGGCCACCGGGCATGCCGGTGTCGTCCCGCCCTCCGGCGGGATCAATCTCCACATCGGGAACAATCCTGACTACGCCCGTACCATCAACTTCCGACCGGGCTTCGGTTGGGAGAAACTCCTGGCCGAACCGCAGATCCATGGCCATGCGCCGGACCCCTGGAGCGGTCAGCCCTGGTTCATTGGCCAGGTCCGGAGTTTCGCGCGGGAACACCCGGGCACCGCCGCCGGACTGCTCGGCCGCAAGGCGGCACAACTGGTCTCGTCCCGTGAACTGTCGCGCACCTTCGACGTCTATCTGCACCGCGAGTGGTCTGCGCTGTTGAGCACTGCCTTGTTCAAGCTCGGACCCTGGGGCTTCCCTTGCGGCCTGCTGCTGCCGCTGGCGGCCGTCGGTTTGTTGCGCAACGGGACTCGCGGTGCGGGATCCATGCTCGTCATCCTGGGCGTCCTCGGCGCCTCCCTCGTGCTGGTCTTTGTCACGGCCCGGTACCGTGCGCCTCTCGTGCCTCTGCTCGCCATCCTCGCCGGCCACGGTGTCGTCACGGTGTGGCGCATGGTGCGCGGGCGCGAGACGCGGCGCCTTGCCGTGGCGGCGGCCCTGGTCCTGGCGACAGTGGTGATAGGCACCGCCCCGGGTCCCTTCGCCCAGGAGGATGTGGACCTGACGGCGGAGCTGCATTTCGGCGTGGGTTGGAACCGGTACCGCCAGGAGGACTGGGTCGAGGCGGTTCGGCATCTGCAACGCGCCGTCGAGCTGGACCCGGCGTTGCCCGCCGCCCACAACTTCCTGGGCATCGCCCTGGTCCGCCTGGACGAACCGGAGGAGGCTGTCCGGCACTTCGAAACGGCCGTCCGTCTGAAACCCGGCTACGCCGAGGCGGTGAACAACCTGCGGGTGGGACGGACCCGTTTGGCCGACACGCTGATGCGCCGGGCCGAGACCCTGGCGCAGGCGGGCCGTTACGAGGAGGCGGCCGACGCCGCGAAGCAGGCCCGGGACCTGGCGACGACGACGAGACGACCGGACCTGGTGAACCGCATCACCCACATGCTGCAGGCGTACCGGGAGGATCGACCGTGGCAGCCTTGACCCGGGTCCGCCACTTCCTGCTTCCGGTCCTACTGGCCGCCGTGGCCTGCGCCGTGCTAGTTGCAGGCTGGCGACTCATGTGGTTCCTCACCGACGACGCCTACATCACTTTTCGCTACGTCGGCAACAGTATGCTGGGCCACGGCTACGTATGGAATCCCCCCCCGTTCCTCCCGGTGGAAGGGTACACGAGCTTCCTCTGGATCGTACTCCTGGACGGTGTGTGGCGCTTGACCGGCGTCGAACCACCGGCCGCGGCCAACGTCCTTTCGCTGGTGTTCACCGGCGCGACGGTCGTCCTGGCCACGGCCTGGGTCTGGAGGCTCGGATGGTCGGACCGCCTCCGGCCCCGCCGCTGGTTGCTGACCGCCCTCGTGCTGATCGGTCTCGTGACGAACCGGATCTTCGTGACCTGGAGCAGTTCGGGCCTCGAGACCGCCATGTTCAACTTCTTCGTGCTCGTGTGGTTGTACCTCGCCACGCACATCCCCGCCGCCGCGCGATTCCGGCTCCTCTTCCTGTCCGCCGCCGCTTCCCTCACGGCCCTGACCCGGCCGGACGGCCTGCTCTACGCGGCGGCCACCGTCGGCCTGGCGGGGTTGATGTGGCTGGAACAGGGGCGACGAACCGGTCTGCGCGGAATCGCATCGTTGCTGCCCCTGCTCGCCGTTCCGGTCCATCTCGTTTGGCGACGGATCTTCTACGGCGCCTGGCTGCCCAACACCTACCACGCCAAGACCGCGGATGCCTGGCCCGAGGCCGGACTGCGCTACCTGGCGTCCTTCGTCCTCGAACACGCGTTGTGGATCTGGCTCGCCGTGGTCGCCGCCGGCGCCGTCACCACCTGGCGGGCCCGGCGGGTCCGTTCACTCGCCGCGGTTCCGTCCGTGGCCGTGGCGACGGTGGCCCTCCACGTGGGCTACTACACCCTGGTGGTCGGAGGGGACCACTTCGAATACCGTGTCTACAGCTATCTCGTGTTGCCCCTGCTCCTGATCTACGCGGTGACTCTGGACCGGCTGCGCGCGCCTCCCTTCGTCGCCGCGGCGGCGCTCACGGGCTTCATTGTCGCTTCGGGAGTGCTGCCCTGGACCCACTTCGCCGCGACGCGGCACCTGTCCACGCGCCAGGAAACCCATCAATTGCGGATGCCTCTGGCCGATCGTTTCCCTGCCGTTCTGGGTTGGTACGTGCGCTCCTTCGACGGTCTCCAGAACTGGCTCGTCGGTCATTATGTCTGCTGCCGGCACCAGGAGCACAAGGTCGCCGCCGCCGACTGGCTGGCGAACGTCGTACCCCCTCGCACCGAAGGAACACAAGAGGTTGCATCGGCATATCCGGTCATGGCCTACTGGGGCGGCATCGGTGGTCTCGCCTGGGCCCTGCCCCACGTCAATTTCATCGACCTCTTCGGCCTGAGCGACCGGGTCATCGCCCGCAGCGAGTTCGCCGACAAGGAGTTCCGCCGCATGGCCCACGACCGGATCGCCCCAGAGGACTACGTGAACGCCTTCCGGCCCAACGTGGTTCTCGAGCCGGGCCGGCGCGTAACGATCTTGCCCCGGGCTCGCGAACTGACCGCCGAGGAGATCATGGCCATCGAGCGGCGCTGGTCGAAAGACTGACCCACCGAACCGACGGAGGATACCGATGCGGAGGACATTGCGGATCGCCACCTGGACGGGCGGGTCACTCCTGGGCCTGGTCCTGCTGGGACTGCTGGCCGTGTGGATCTTCCTGCCCATGGAGAAGATCATGGACCTGGCCGTGGAAGAAGCGTCCACCCGCCTGGGGCGCCCGGTCACCGTGGCAGAGGCCGGTCTGTCCCTCAAGGGCGGGCTGGGCGTGGTCCTGACCGACGTGACCGTGGGCAATCCGCCGGGTTTCACCGGCGAGAACCTCCTGACTGCCGAGGGTGTCGACCTCAAGCTGCGGATCGGTCCCCTGCTCAAACAGCGCGTGGAAGCCGACCGCCTGGTGGTGCTTCGCCCCCGGCTGAACCTGCTGCGCACGGCCGCGGGCCTGGACAACTTCACCTTCGTCGACACCACCGCTACGACCGGATCCGGCGGCGCGGGTGACAAGAGCGCCGAGGCACCGGCCCCCATGGCCCTGGAGTTCGACCGCATCGAGGCCGTGGACGCCCGCGTGATCTTCCGGGACGAGACCGCCGGCACCGGTGTCCGCCTGGCCGGACTCGCCATCGCCACCAGCCTGGGCACGCCTGCCCCCGGCACCTTCGCCCTGGAGGGCGAGGCGTCCTGGGACACCCTGCTCGTGGACGGCCCCCAGCCCCTGCCCATCCTCCCGGGTCGCCTGGACTTCATGGCGAGCTTCGACCAGGCCGCCACCCGCACCACCCTGACCCGGGGCGACTTCGAGATCGCCGGCCTCGCCGGTTCGCTCACGGCCGACCTGACCGCCGCGGACGATGCGGTCCGCACCACCGGACACCTGGCGGCGGCGGAGCTGGACCCGTCCGACCTGCTGGCCTTCGTCCCCGCCGAACACGACTCCTTGACCGAAGGCCTCGTCCTGGGCGGCCGCCTGCGCCTGGAAGCCGACTTCGACCACGACGCCGCGCGCGCCGAGCCCCTGGTGCTGTCCGGTCGCGCCGTCTGGTCCGCCGGCACCGTCGCGGCCCCGACCCTGCCCCAGCCCGTGGAGAAGTTGGATGCTGCCGTTTCCTTCACCCTGGACGCGGTGATTATCGAGAGCTGCGAGGTCCGCCTGCCCGCCGGCACGGTCGCTGTCCAGGGCCGGATCACGGACCTGCCGAACGGACCCGAAGCCCCCGCGCCGACCTTGGACCTGGAACTGAGAACCGACCTGGACCTGGCTGCTTTCTCGGACCAACTGCCGCCTGAACTCGAAGCCGAGCTGAGCGGACGCCTGGCGGCCAACGTCACCCTCCGCGGCGCCGCCGACGACGCCCCGGGGCTGATCCACCGGGCCGAGGCCGCCGTCAAGGATCTGGCCTACACGGACACCCGGTTGCCGGCGCCCCTGGAAAGTCTTCAGGCGGATCTGGCCTGGGAGAACGACGTGCTCACCGTGGCTGGTTTCCAAGCCCGCTTCCCGGGCAGTGACGCTTCGGGTCGCATCACCGTCCACAACCTCCTGCCCTGGGCCCTGCCCCCGGAACTGCGCGTGGGCCGGGAGACGACCACCCCGGAGTTCGATTTCGCCCTCCGCTCGCAACGTCTGGACGTGGACCGCCTCCTGCCCGCGGCGAGCCCCGGCGCCGAACCCATTGCCGGCCGCGGCACGGGCGGCGGCGCGACCTCCGGGACGGACGAGCCCCTGGCCATGCCCGAATTGCGAGGCGGCGGCACCGTCGCCATCGATACGCTGATCTACAGCCGAGTGGAGTTGACGGATGTGGCCACCCGGGTCGAACTCGACGGCCGGCGCATCGTCTGCCCCGACCTGGCGGGCAACGTCTACACCGGTACGGTGGCGGGCGCGGTGACCATGGACCTGACCGACCTGGACGAACCCCTCTACGCGGGCGATTTCAAGGCCACCCGCATCGAGGCCGACGACTTCCTCGTCCGCTTCACGCGCCTGGGCGGCCTGGTCTTCGGCAAGTTCGACCTGGAGGGATCCTACGCCGCCGCCGGCCGTGACCCGGAGCGACTGAAGACCTCGGTGAACCTGGACTCCCGGGCTCTCATGAAGGAGGGCCGGGTCGTCACCTCGGGCTTCGTCCACGACGGCCTCGACGGACTGGCCCAACGCTTCGGCGGCAACCTGGAACCGGAGCAGGCCTTGCGCGACCTGGCCACGGCCATCCGGGTGGAGAACGGCCGGATCATCCTCGACGACCTGAAGACGAGCCTGGGCGAACTGGGCGACCTGCAACTCGGCGGCTCCTACGGCCTGGGCGGTGACCTGGACTACGCGGGCACCCTGCTGCTCTCGGAATCGAACACCCGCGGGCTGCTGGCCGCAGGCGTGGCCGGCGACGTGGCCCGGCTCCTGGGTGCGGACCGGACCGAGCGCCTGGCCCTGCCCCTGCGGGTGGACGGATCCTTCGCCAGTCCCCGCTTCGGCCTGGACTATTCGGCGCTCACCCAGGATGCAGCGGACAGCCTGGCAGACGAGGCGAAGAAGAAGCTGAAGGGATTGTTCGACTGAGTGAGGGGCGGGCCGGCCCCTCGGCCGACCCGCGCCCCCTGCTTGCGACAGGTCCGGTAGTACGGACCTGCCCGCGGTTCAACTCCGAGTTCGCAGCAGGAAGAACACGTACCCGTAGTACCGCGAGAAACGCCGGTAGGTGTCGATCTCGCGCCGGATCATGTCGAGCATGGCCCGGAATTCTTCGTCGTCCGGCGCCTCGAACCCGGCCAGCCGCACCTGCAGCGGATCGTAATACGAAGCCCACCAGGACGACTCGGGCAGCGCGAACCGGCCAACCAGCTCGTAACCGCAATCCCGGATCATGGCGAGATTCCCGGCCACGTCGGTCATCGGCGGATACTCCATGGCCAGGAACTCCCGGCACTCGTCCGGCGCACCGTCCTCGAGCCAGACCAGCTCGGTGAAGCCCAGGGCTCCTCCCGGCTTCAGGAACGAGCGCCAGGCCTGGAGCGCTTCGCCAATCCCCACGACGTACGCGGATCCCTCAGCCCACACGAGGTCGAAGGCCTCGCCACACAGGTCCAGCCCGTTCATCTCCGCGCAACGCGTCTCGACGAGTTCGCCGAGTCCCTGCGCCACCGCGCGACGCTCCAGTTCGTCCAAGTAGGGCTGGTGATTGTCCACCGCCAGCACCGGGCACCCGAGCTCGGCCGCCAGGCGCAGGGTCTGCCGCCCGTTGCCACACCCTATATCCAGGACGCGGGAGCCCTTGTCGACGCCCGCGAGCTCCGGTCCGTACAACGTCTCCAGCGCGCGCCGCGTACTCCGGCTGTCGCCGGGCGCCAACGCGGGCAGTGAAGGATCGAATACATCGTGAAGGATCTGCATCATCTTTTCGTGGTCCATTGTTCTCTTCTCCTGTCAGTATCAAGGGATGCACGGACCGACGGCGCACACCGCCACCCGCGCTGATCTCTCGTCACGAAAAACCGACCGGAATGGGAAACCGCACGCCAAAAAGCGCTCCCGTGAGGAGCGATCCCCGGAAGAAGCCCGGGACACGCGGTTTCCTAGAGAACAGTCACCATACGTCCACAAGAATGCACTCCTTGGAGCCTGCGGTCAAACCTCGTCTGGAATGAATCGGCGGCAGGATCGATTCATCGACCGGATCCGCGCTCACCTCGAGCAACCGCACGGGATCCCCGTGGTCGCCCACGCCTCCGCAGCTTCCCGCTACCACGCAACGGCGCCAGATGCTATGCTGACCCCCGCGTTTCAACCGCGCCATGCATGCGGCATCCGGCACCCAATCCCGGAGTGTGATCCATGAAGCACGTTGCCATCCTCCTCGCCGTCCTGCTCGCCACGCCGACCCTGCCTGCCCTCGCAGACGACTCGGGCCACTTCTTCCGCTTCGGCGGCGGCGTCGCGTTCATGAACATGTCCGAATTCAACGACGGCATCGTGCAGTCCAACGAGATCCTGCGAAATTCCTACCGCCGCGACCTGTGGGACATGTACCCGGGCTGGCAGGAATCCGGCATCGAGAACGAGGTCGATTCCGCCACCAGGGGCAGCCTCCTGGACGAGCTGAACCGCGGCCTGGGCTTCTTCATCACCTTCGGACACGAATTCGGTGACAACCTGGCCCTGGGCGTGGAGATCGAGCGGGTCGTCGGCGCCAACGACATCGTGCACAACCCGGCGGTATCGTCGTCCTATGAGGCGCCGGCCACCTTCTACAAGCTCATGGCCGAGTTCCGTCCCGCCAAGGACAAGCAGCTGTCCTTCGGCTTCGGCGGCGCCGTGGGCTGGGCCAAGGCCGACGGCTACCTGAAGATGCCGGCCCGGGAACCGCGCACGCACCTGGAGGAGGCCTTCCTCTCCGGCGGCGGCCTCCTGATCGAGGGCGTCGTCGCGCCCTACTACCGCATGTCCGAGGGATTCGACGTCTTCGCCAACGTGGGCTACCGCCTGGCCAAGCTGGACGAGAGCGACCAGACCTGGTTCCAGGAGTCCGACGGGGGCGCAGCTCCCGGCAACGTCGTCCTCATCGACGATTCGATCCCCCTGCGGCTGGACTACAGCGGCCTCTTCGTGCGTATCGGCATGCGCGCCGACTGGCCCTGGTAGCGCCGGTCCAACCGGACATTCCCTGCGCACCGCTCCGCGCTCAGGCGCGGAGGTAGTTTCCACATCGTGGCTCTTATCCGCTCGACCGAGACCCTAGCCGGCTGCCCCGGCCCCCCGGGGTAACCGGTCCTTTTGCCGCATCCCCAGCGATGCGGTTCGTCCCGGAAGGAGTCCTCCATGCGCAAAGCCCTGCTTACCGCGTTCCTCGTCCTCTTCATGGGCCTGCTAGCCACATCCTGTGCCGACATCGACGCCGAAGAGGACGCGGCCACCGGTCCCCTGGTCCGCGACACGACCGTCACCCTCACCGACGCCATTCCCGCCGAATTCGGGGACCTCGTCGCCGTAACGACAACGGAGATCTATCCGGATTTCGCCCAGCTCTGGTTCCAGAAAGAGGACAAGTCCATCGTCACGGTGTTCCTCAACTACAAGCGCGGCACCATCGAGAAGCATCCCCTGGTCATTCCGCGTTCCTGAAGCCGGTCCCTGCGAGGAATCCCGTCACCGGGTGAAAGGGAAAGATCATGGATATCGACAAGATCACGAGTCTGGTGAGCCGGGTGCTCTTCGGCGTGGGCGCCTTGGCCCTGACCATGGGGATCCTGGAGAAGTTCGCCAACATGTCGGGCCAGACCCTGACGCGGGGCTACACCCCGGAACGTCTGCTGGAGGTTACCGTATCGGTGGCCATCCTGGTGTGCGCACTGCTGCTACGCCAGGTCCGGGAGGCCACTCGACAACGCAATTGAGGCGCCACGGCGCCCGCAGAACCGTCAGTTCACGTAGCCGAGGCTCTTGAGACGCTTCACCTCTTCGGAGTCGAAGACCTCGAAGTCCACGCCGCCGGCTGTGGATCCTTCTGCCCCGCCGCCGGCGAGCCAGGCCTTCATGGCCGTCACCAGCCCTTGGCCTTCCGCGTGGTCCGGCTGGGCGCGGAAGAGATTCACCGTCTCGGCAGGATCCGCCGCCAAGTCATAAAGGACGTGACGTACGCGTCGGCTGCGGCGCTCTTCCACCGTGGTGGTCAGCTTGAAGCGACCGCGGCTCATGGAATAGATGGGTGGGTTGCGGCGATTGGTCCGGGAGTGGATCAGGCGCAGGTCGCCGTCAGGGAAAGGCGTGCCCGCCAGGAGGGGCAGCAGGGAACGTCCCGCCAGGGAATCGGCCGGCACCGGACGGACGGCCAGGTCCAGCAGGGTCGGTACGAGATCCACGAGTTCGACCGGCGTCGCCACGCGCTGCCCCGGTACGCCAGGGATACGCACCACCAGCGGCACGCGGATCGTCGACTCGCAGATGGTGCCTCCGTGGCCGTGGGCCTTGCCCTGCTCGTACAGGCCCTGGCCGTGGTCGGCCATGAGCACGAAGACCGTCCGCTCCCAGACCCCCGCCTCCTCCAGACCGGCGATCATCTCCCCCAGCAGGTGGTCGGCGTGGGCCAGGTTCGCGTCGTAGAGGGCCACCATGTCGCGCACGGTCGCGTCGTCGGGACGCTTGCCCTTGAGGCCCTGGATGTAGTCGTGGGTTCCCACCTCCGGGTCGATCTCCCGGGTGGCCCAACGGCTGAAGAAGGGCTCCGGCGGATCGTAGGGAGCGTGGGGCTTCATGAGGTGGAGGTAGACCAGGAAAGGCTCGTCTCCACGGTCGCGCATCCAACCCGTGGCCAGGGCAACTGCCCCGGCGTCGTCTACCAGATCCCCGGCCAGGGCGGCCGGCGGATCCCACAGCTCCCAGTACTCGGTGAAGCCGCGATCGTGGCCCAGGGCGCGTTTCATCCACACGTTCGACGTGTAACCCAGACGGTACTCGAAGTCGGGAGCGAGATGTTCGGCGAGGGTGGGCAGATCGTCGGGAATAGTCTTCACCTGACGCCAGGGCTTGTACGACTTCGTATCGAAGACCGGGTAGCGGGACGTGAAGTACGAGAACACCGAGAGCATGGTGCCCGAGGCCTGGGCGTAGGCCCGGTCGAAGACCACGGATTCGGCGGCGACGCGGTCCAAGTGCGGGGTCGTATCCCGGTCGTAGCCGTAGCAACCCAGGTGGTGGGCCGAGGCGGCGTCCAGCAGGACGATCACCAGGTTTGCCCCCGCGGCACCCTCGCGCATGGTTGCCGCCGACGGGGAATCTCCCCCGCCTCCCCCGCACCCTGCCAGTACGAGCAACGCCAAGGGCAGCCATGCTCGAGTCATTCGCGTCATGCCAAACTCTTTTCAATGCATTGACTTGAAATGATTTATCGTATGACGCGAAAGTATACCACACCGATCGATGTGCTCCGGATCAAATGATCACGTTTGTGTCTCGCTCCGTAATGTTTTCCTTATAACAAAGCTAAGATTCACAAGATTGACGCCGATAACAGGGAGGCTATGAGAATCCCGACCACCCAGCGGCCGAAGCCGCCTTCTTCCTGGATGTCCTGCTGCGCCCCGTTCCGGGCGTTGCTCCTGCTGTCCCTGGTGCTGTCCGGGGCGCCGGCGGCCGGCAACCACGCTGAGCCGGACAAGGCGTCCGCTGCGTCCATCGTCGTGGGCGGCGGCGACGCCTACAAGCCCTTCCACTTCGTGGAGAACGGCCGGGCCCAGGGCTTCGACGTGGACCTGATGACGGCGGTCGCCGAGGCCATGGGCCTGGACGCGGAAGTCCAGCTCACCGACTGGCGCGACGCCCGCGACGGGCTCGCCGACGGTAGCGTCGACGTACACGTGGGCATGACGTTCTCCCAGGAACGCGCCGGCGAGTTCCTCTTCTCGACGCCCATCCTCAGCCAGCATTACCGAATCTTCGTGCGTGAGGGCACGGACCGTGTGAGTTCAGACCCGTACCTGCCCGGCCTCCGCATCGCCGTCCAGAAGAACAGTGTCATGGAGGATTACGTGGCCACCCACGGCTACGCCGAATCGACGGTCTTCACCCATTCGGCGCGGGACGCCTTGATCCTTCTGGCGACCGACAAGGTGGATTGCGTGATCCTCACCGAGTACCGGGGTCTGCAGGTGATCCAAGATCTGGGCCTGGACGATGTGGTGGGCGTGGGCGATCCCATCCACCCCTCGTTCCACGGCTTCGCCGTCCCCGCCCGCCGGGCCGAACTCATGCCGGTGCTGAACCAGGGTCTGGCCCTGGTCAAGAAGAGCGGCGAGTACGACCGCATATACGACCGCTGGTTCGGTGTGCTCGAGGGCCGCGCCGGCGTCGACGCAGCGTACCTGAAGTACGTGGCCTGGATCGTCCTGCCCCTATTGCTGGTAGCCGTACTGGCAGGGCTGTGGTCATGGTCCATGCGCCGGCAGGTCATCGAACGGACTGCCCAGTTGCAGAGTGCCCGCGACCGAGCCGAGACGGCGTCCGAGGTGAAGTCCCGCTTCCTGGCCACCATGAGCCACGAAATCCGCACACCCCTGAACGCTGTTCTCGGCATGACCGAGATCCTGCGGGCCTCGGAACTGACGACGACCCAGAACGATCTGGTTACGACTATCCAGGGATCGGCCATGGGGCTCCAGGAGATCATCTCCGACATCCTCGCCTTCTCGCGCCTGGAGTTGGAGGACCGGAATCTGGACCGGGCCGAATTCTCCCTCCGGGAAGTAGTCGGCCAGGTCGCCAAGACCATGGGAGACCGGGCCGCGACGGCGGGACTCGAGATGCGAACGCCCGCGCCTACTGATCTGCCCGACCGCGTTCTGGGCGACGCCGCCGCGGTTCGTCGGATCTTCGTCCACCTCCTGGACAACGCCGTGAAGTTCACGCCCACGGGCGGCATCCACCTGGCGGTGAACCACGAACAGACCGAGGACGGCAGACTGCGCATCTCAGCCGTGGTGGCCGACACGGGCGTCGGCGTACCGGAGGAGGCCCGCGCCGGGCTCTTCGATGCCTTCACCCAGGCCGACTCTTCCACCACCCGTTCCTACGGCGGCACCGGCCTCGGGCTCGCTCTTTGCCGGCGGCTCGTCACCGCCATGGGCGGCGAACTCCGCCACGCTCCCGGCCCTCGCTGCGGTTCGTCCTTCTCCTTCTCCCTGCTGCTGGACCCCGTGGTGGAAGCGGTCGAGGCGCCCCGCGAAACAGCGGCCGAAGCGGCCGAACCCGTCCTGGTGGTCGAGGACAACCCCGTCAACCAGCGGGTTGTGACCATGCTCCTACGCAAGTGGGGCTTCTCGAGCGAAGTGGCCGGTAACGGCGCCGAGGCCGTGGAAGCCTGCCGCCAGAACCGGTTCCGGGCCATCATCATGGATTGCCAGATGCCCGTCATGGACGGACTCGAGGCCACAATCGCCATCCGGGACCTCGAGGGACGCGACCGCCGGACTCCCATCATCGCCCTGACCGCCGGCGCCGCGGGCCACGATCGCCGGACTTGCCTGGAAGCCGGCATGGACGAGTACCTCACCAAGCCCGTCAACGGGAAGAAACTCAAGGCCTCACTCGAGAGCCGCATCGCGCATTCGCCGTTGCCGATCGCCGGTTGACGCCACCCGCACACACGAAGGGGCCGGGATCGCTCCCGGCCCCTTCGCCGCTCCATGCCCGCGCGTCATCAGCGGTCGTGGAATTCGGACCTGCGGTCGTAGCGGCACGCCACGCGTCCCCGGCGGTTCTGCATGCGGTCTCGCTGCAACCATCGCTTCCAGCTGCGGTGGTCGCTCGCCGCCCGGATCATCGGCCGGGGCAGGTCGTACCAGCGGCCGATCTCGCGCCAGGTGTATCCGAAACGTCGCTGGTCCAGAAGTTCGCGACGGGGGATACCCGTGACCCGGGCCAGACGCTTGGCCATGGCCCGATCGATCCGTGACACATGGCGGCGGATGCGATGGCGGTAGGAGCCCCGATCGCGCGCCACATACCGGTTGTGGCCCGCGGGCGCGTTGCTCAAGTGGAGGCGGACCTGCGGCGTGGTCACGGTCGCCTTCACCAGGATCTCGGCCCTGGCTTCCTCGAAGGCTGCGGAACCGGCGATGATGATGGTCAGCAGCCCGATGATGCTTGCTCGTCTCGTCTTCATGATCGACCTCCTCGTTCGTCCGCCTGCCCGCGGCGGCGTATGAGAACCCCAACCGCAAGGGATGTGCCGAAGGCGGGAGATACGATGTATCATGAGTTGCAACAAACTGTTACATGGATGGAATCGCACAATTATAGACAACAGAGCCAGGCCACGACCGTCTCCGGAAGTGGACAGCCGATGGAGTCAGTCGACAGCGAGCCGGGCGTGGGACGGCTCCACGACCAGGACGATCCGGTCGCCCGGACGGCACCGTGAGTCCATTCCCGCCACTGTGGCCTCGTTAATCGCACTTTCGTGTGTTACATATATGTCTTCATAAGCAACCATGAGGAAAGGTCGACGACCCTTTGCGCATTTGTCTGCTGACGACCCAGGACCTGGACGCCGACCCGTTCCCCGAGAACGACTGGCCCTGCGACCCCCGACCCTTCCTGCCGGAAGCGACGTGGGAGGTGGCGACCCTCGAGTACGCCACCTCGGTGAAGCACGTCACGCGGCTGGTGAAGAGCGGTCGTTACGACATCTTCTTCAATCTCTGCGACGGCGCCGCCGACCAGGACCTGCCCGGCATCGAGATCGTGCAGACCCTCGAGCGGCTCGACGTACCCTTCACGGGCGCCACATCCGGGTTCTACGAACCGACGCGGATCCAGATGAAGGAAGCGTGCCGCCGGGAGAACATTCCCACGCCACGGTACGTGCTGGCCCACACGGCCGAGGACGTGGAGCGCGCCGCCTGGACCCTGCGCTTCCCTCTCTTCGTCAAGCACTACAGCAGCTACGCCAGCGTCGACCTGAGCCGTGCCTCCCGGGTGGCCACCCCCGCCGGGCTCAAGCGCCAGGCCCGCAAGATCATGTCGCGCCACGGCGCCGCCCTCATCGAGGAATACATCGCCGGCACCGAATGCACGGTCCTGGTGGCCGAAAACCCGGGCGATCCCCGGCGGCCCAAGACCTACCTGCCCCTCCAGTACCGCTTCCCCCCCGGCGAGAGCTTCAAGCACGCCAAGTTGAAGTGGGTGGACTACGACAATCTCGCGGTCTTTCCCGTGACCGACGAGATGCTGGCGGCCAGGCTGCGAAACCTTTCGGCCCGCTTCTTCCTGGCCCTCGGCGGCGCCAGCTTCGGCCGCTGCGACCTGCGAGTCGACGCGGCGGGCGTACCGCACATGCTCGAGATCAATCCCAACTGCGGTGTCTACTATCCTGCTACCGATCCGGGCAGCGCCGACCTCTGCCTCGGCCACGATCCGGCCGGGCACGAAGGCTTTACGCGGTTGCTCGTGGCCGCGGCCCTGCGCCGGCACCGGGAGCGACGCCGTACGTACTTGCCCAACGTCATCCGGGCGGAAGCCCTGCCGCCGCCCCGGGAGGCCATCTGACATGAACGACACGACCGCCGCTGCCGCTAACCGCAACCGCCCCTTCGCCGCACCCCTGGCCGTGTTCTGCGCCGCCCTGCTCGTGCGGGTGCTGGCCATCGCCACGTCCACCGACAACCCGACCTTCGCCACACCCGTCACCGACGCCATGACCTACGACGCGGTGGCGCGACACCTGTGGGAGACCGGCTCGGCCCCGGCCCGCCTCTTCTGGCAGCCGTTCCTGTATCCCCTGCAACTGTCTCTGACGTACTCGGTGACGGGCGGGTCCATCCTGGCCGCCAAGCTCCTGCAGGCGGTGGTCGGCGCCCTCACCTGTAGCCTGGTGTTTCTGACGGGCCAGCGTCTCCTGGGCCGGGGCGCAGGATTCGTGGCGGCGGGCATCGCGGCCCTCTACGGCCCCCTCGTCCTGTTCGAAGGCGAACTCCTGGCCACGGGCAGCGCCGCGTTCTGGAGCATCGCCCTGGTCCTGCTCCTGACCGAAACTGCCGAGCGCCGGGACCTCCGTTGGCTGGCGGCCCTGGGTGCCGCCGGCGCTCTGGCCCTGCTCACCCGGCCGACCTTCGCGCCCTTCCTTCTGGCCGCCGCCGTCTGGTTGGCGGTGGTGCTGGTTCGCAAGGCTGGGCGCAACCGGGCGGTGGTGCTGATGCTGGCAGCGGTGGTGGTCTTCGCCGCGGTAGCGACACCCTTTGCCGTCTGGAACGGACGGGTTACGGGCGCCACCTCCATCACCCCCGATTCGGGCGGCCTCAACGTCCACCTGGGGAACAACGCCGACGTGTGCCACACCCTCACCATCCGGCCCGGCGCCGACTGGGAGGAGTACATGCAGGAACCCGCCCGTCGGGGCTTCGACGGCCCGGGCGGACGCGACCGCTACTACTACGGCCAGGTGGCCCAGTACTTCCGCGAGGATCCGGGAGAATTCGCCACCGGTCTGGGACGGAAAATCCTGCAACTGGTGGGCTCCCGTGAGATCCCCCGCAACCTGGACGTCTACCTGTGGGGCACGTGGTCCCCGGTGCTGAGAATCCTGGCCTGGAAGGTGGGACCGTTCGGCTTCCCCTTCGGCCTGGTCCTGCCGCTGGCGGTGCTCGGGCTCATCTTCCGCAGGAAACGCCTGGGCGCCCCGGTGTTCCTGTTCCTCATCCTCTACGCCGCCGCCATCGTGGCCGTCTTCGTCACCGCCCGCTACCGGGTGCCCATGGTGCCGGTGCTGGCGGTGGCCGCCGCCGCGGGCGTGCAGGCGGTGGGCGCAGCCTGGCGGGACCGCCGGACGGCGCAGCTCGGACTCATGGCGCTACTGGTCGTCGCCACGGTGACCCTGGCCGTGGTGCCGGGACCCTTCTGCGAAGAGCGCCAGAACATGGAAGCCGACTTCTGGTTCTGCCTGGGCACGGCCCAGTTCAGCGACGGCCGAATCGATGAGTCGATCACGAACTTCCGGCGATCCCTATCCATCGACTCGCGCCAGGCCCGGTCCCACTACAACCTGGGCGTGATCGCCGCCGGTCGTGGCCAGACCGACGAGGCGATCCTGCGGTACCGTGACGCCGTGCGCCTGCAGCCGCAGTTTCCCCGGGCCCACAACAACCTGGCCACCGTACTTCTCACTATCGGCGACGTGCCCGGCGCCGAGTACCAGTTGCGCGAGGCCTTGCGGTACGATCCCGGCTTCGTGCCGTCCCTGCGCAACCTGTCCGCGGTGCTGGTGGAGACGGGACGATCAGCCGAGGCTTTACCCTGGATCGAGGATCTGTTGCGACTGGCGGGCGGACTCCCGGTGGACCAGCTCCTGAAGGGCAAAGCGCTGCTCGGTGCGGGCCGGGCCACCGAGGCCATCGCCACCCTGCAGCGCGCGCTGGCCGCGGGCGCCAATCCGGTGGAGACCCGGCTGAACCTGGGTGCGGCCGAACTGGCCAACGGCGAATCGGAAGTGGCGTTGCGGCAGTTCGAACAGGTCGTCGACCTGGCGCCGGATCTGGCCTGGGCCCGCACCATGGCCGGCGTGACGCTGGCCGACCTGGGCCGCCACGAGGCGGCGCGCGGACGCTTCGAAGAGGCCCTCGGTCTCGAGCCCGGTGATATCACGGCCCGCTTCGGACGGGCCAAGGCCCTGGTGGCCCTCGGTGATCGCGAAGGTGCGCGGACGGAGCTGGAAACGATCCTGGGCCAGATGCCCAACTTCACCCGGGCCCGCGAACTGCTCGCGGAACTCGACTGAGTCCTACCAGGTGGGACCGTCGCCCCGGCGTTCCCGATCTTCGAATCTGCACTCCCCGTGCTCCACGTGGCCACGGTAGAGATCGTCCCCCGTCTGCTCGAACCGCTCTTCCAGCACGTGGCACAGTTGCGGCGGCTCGCGCCAGGCGGCGCCGCCGTCCCGGGTCAGCAGTTCCTGATCCAGGGGCAGTCGGCTGCGGCGTCGCACTCCATAGCAGGTGGCATGGGTAGGCGGAATGCCCGCGTCCACCAGGATCTCCACGAGACCGCAGATGGTGGGCGAGAAGTAGTGGTCGTCCTCGGGCTCCTTGCCCTTGCCCTCGAGGATGTCGACTTCGGCCTCGTAGGTGTAGGGCAGGACCTGGTCGTGGCCATGCCCGTGGTCGCCGCTTCCGTGGCGATGGGCCATGGTTCTCTCCTAGTCGAGATCGACCCCGATGCTCAGAGCGATGGTCGACTCCAGGACGTCCCCGAGATCACCTACGGGCACACGGACCTGGAGACCCGGACGCCAGCGTTCCAGGTGCAGGTTGGTGAACTCGACCCGTTCCAGAGCGGGCGGGACGAACTCGAGGGTCAGGTTCCGATCACCGTGGGGTTCGGTCCAGATACCCTGGGCCGGAGCGGTGGTCGCGCCAACCAGCAGCACGAACAGAACGGTGGTCGTGAGCAGGCGTGATGCGGTTCTCATGGGCCCCTCCCAGGTCAACTCGGACAACTGATGTAGCCCGACGAGTAGGCGTAGTCGATGGCCTCGACGATCATCGTCGTGGCGCAGTACAGGGCCAGATCGCTGTAGAAAGCGGAATCGGCGTGGCCCCAGAAGCACTCGTAGTCGCAGGCCAGTTCGGCGATCTCCTCCCAGGTCTCGCAGAGCCGGATGATACCGTAGATCTGGACGATGAGGTCGGGGCCGTTGTCCACGAGGAAGAGCTCGATGAGCCACGCTTCGAAGTTCAAGGCGATGTAGTCCAGGTACTCGTTCCAGAAGTCGCCCGTTGTCACGTCGCAGACGCGGCAGGCGCCTCCCAACGCGTCCTGGTGGGCGACGACGGCAATCTGCGACTCATCCCGTATGCCGGCGAAAACCGTGCGGACGAAATCGAGATTGGTGCATGTAACGCCCAGGTCGTGATCGAAGACCTCGTCGTAGGCGTCCTGCAGGGCCTGTTGCACCTGGGACCAATCGCCGGCGCCGTGCTCCTCCTCCATGACCGGGGCGAGGTAAAGATCCCAGTCCGCCTCGTGGACGTTGACCACGCCCCATGTCCACTGGGTCGCGTGGTGGTAGGTGTGGACGGTGATGGTCGAGTCGGTGCGGGCGTCGGGGAACTCCAGGCGCCACCGGTCCACCGCCTCGTCGAAGCGGTAGAGGGTGAACATCTCCCCCGGTGCGCACTCCAGGTCGGTCAGGCGGAAGGTGATCTCCAGGTAGAGCGAATCGGGCGGGGCGGCCTGCTCGCCCGGCGGTGCGAAGTCGGTGACCCTCAGATCAAGCGAGCCGGTGAGGATGCTCTCGTAGCCCTCGAGGCCGTCGGGGAAGTTCGGGGTGGTGAAGGTGGTCTCGTAGCCCATGAAGACCGACCACTCCCGGTCCCAGGCGCCGGGCGGCACCGAGATGCGGGCGCCGTAGAACGGGTGGTCCGGGTCGTCGATGGCTACGGACCCGCCGCCGGGACCGATGCAGCTTTCGCCGCAGTCGGCCCAGGGATCCAGCGGTTCATCGTCGTTGCCGCAGCCGGCGAGCGGCAGGACCAATGCCGCGCTTAGCACCAGGGTGATGGCGATCATCTTGAACATGGGAATCCCTCCTCGCTGCGCCGGCGCCGAAATCCACGGTCCGGTCAGGCCAGCAAGGCAGTGAAACTACCATCTCAACATGGCCATGTCCATGGGGTCGCGGGACCTGGAGCCGCCGCACAGATGGATACACCCATTCAACATCATTGACGCGGCGGGTCCAGGCCCGCTAGGCTGACCGGGATCCTGATCGCACGATCCGCACCGTCGCTCCTGCACCCAGGGACCCTCTCGCATGGAGACAGGCATGAAACGGCTGCTCCTTCCTGTTCTGATCATCCTGCTCATTCCCAGCGGCGCCACGGCGACCTCCGAGGCGGAGGAATCCACCTTCTCCCTGGTGCGAACGGGCCGAGGCCTGGGTCTGCACAAGGAGATGTTCATCCAGCCCTACTCGTGGTCGGACGATTACTACGGCAGCCAATCCGAAGTCATCTTCCAGCTAAGCGCCAAGCACGACCTCCTCGGTTCGCGCTTCTTCCTGGCCTACAGCCAGATCTCCTACTGGCAGGCCTACGACAAGAAGAACTCCTCGCCCTTCCGCGACACGAACTACAACCCGGAAGTCTTCTACCGCTTCCGGGAGTCGCCCCTGGGAAGCGGATTCCTGGGCGCGGATCTGGGCTTCGAGCACGAGTCCAACGGCCAGCGCGTACCCCTGTCCCGCAGTTGGAACCTGGCCTACGGCACGGGCTGGTTCCGCACCGACGACTGGTTCGTCCACGTGAAGGCCCGCTACCGCATGCCCGAGGATGACAAGGAGACGCCCGACTCCCCCGTGGGCGACGACAACCCCAAGATCACCGACTACCTGGGCCACAGCGACGTCACCGTGGCCCGCCTGTTCGGGGACGGCCACCAATTGCGCCTACTGGTGCGCGGCTACGTCGGCACCGACAAGGGACTGCTGGTGCTGACCTGGAGCCACGTCCTGCCGCGAACCGACGGCAACACCTACGCCTGCCTGCGTTTGTCCAACGGCTGGGGCGAGAGCCTCATGGACTACAACCGCCACAACACCCGGATCGGTATCGGGATCATGTTCAACCGCTGAACCGAGGGGCGATTCCCTGGTCAAGTCGCGTCCGTCGGACCCGATAACGGACGTGGACCCTCCGCCCACGGAAGGGTCCCGCGGCCACTCGTCCCGATGAGCCGCGACCGGGGGTTATCAGCGGAGGAGAGTCCGTCGTGCTCGATACCAAACTCAGATCCAAGGTCGCCGAGGAAATCCGCGAGGTGCTGGCCACCGTCGACCTCTTCGAGTACGTCGAAGACCGCAGGCTGCTCGAGATCGCCGAGGCCGGCGACGTGCAGGTCCTCGAACGGGGCCAGATGCTGTTCCGCCGGGGAGACCCCTCGGACAAGATCTTCCTGCTCATGGACGGCGCCATCGAGATCGTCCGCTCCACCGCCGACGGCTCCGACCCGGTGCCCGTGGCCTACATCACCCCCGGCGAACTCATCGGCGACATGGCCCTCTTCACGGGCACGCCCCGGAGCTCGGACGCCCGGGTGCCCGAAATCGCCATGGTTTGGACCCTCAAACGGAATGAATTCGAGGAAGTGGCCGAGCGTATCCCCGGCTACGGCATGCACCTGGCCAAGATGTTCGCCATCCGCATGCAGGAGCTCATCACCCACATGCGTCGCCAGTCCCAGCGCAAGGAGCTGAACGGCAAGCTGAAGCACTTCGACATGCCGACGGTGGTCCAGACCCTGATCAACGCCAAGCAGAACGGCCTGCTGTCGTTCATGGACAACGAGGGCAAGACCTTCGCCGAAGTGATGCTCGCCAACGGTTGTATCGACCGGGCCTGGTGCGGCGTGCTCCACGGCGAGGAAGCCTTCACCGAGATCTTCCTCTACCGCAACGAGGGCGAGTTCACCTACCGCTCGGCCCAGGAGATGGACCCGGACGCCATCAGCGACGTGGCCATCGCCATGCCCGCCCATCACCTGCTGATGGAGGCCATGCGCCGGGCCGACGAACTGGCCAATCTGCTCGAGGAACTGCCCGACCCCAAGCGCAACTTCGAGGCTACGACGACCCGGCTCAAGTGGCAGGCGTCCGAGGACGACGAACCCGAGGACGAGAACGTGGCCCAGGCCGTCATGCGCCTGCTGCGCTCTCCGCGTCAACTGGAGGGTCTCAACGAACTGGTGCCCTGTTCCAGCTACTCCCTGTACCGGGTGGCCCAGGCCCTCATCGCCTCGGGGCAGATCGAGCAGACCACGTAGACATCGGATTCGAATCCAGACCCGCAGCACCGGCTCCTGGCCGGTGCTGTTTTTTCTTTTGTGATACTTTTTGGACCTTTTTATCAGATTTTCCTATTGATCGACCGTTCTCGACCAGATAGTCTGTGGTGGATTGCTTCGGGGGAGGCAGTCCCGGGCTGCTACCTCTGTTTGTCATTTCATTATTCCCTGGAGGGAAAACTATGCGTGTTGTGATCATGCTCCTGCTTTGCATCGCCCTGGTCGGATCCGCCGTCGCCGCAGAGAAGACCGTCACCATCACCCCGCTGAAGGGCCCTGCCCAAATGGCCATGCAGGCGCCGGCCGGCGTGTGCGTCTTCGGCAACCTGAACCCGGTGGCCTACGCGATCCCCGACTACATGTGGGGCGCCGAATCCTACGCCACCATCTTCGAAGCCGAGCTGCCCCCCTGCGGTTGCCCCGAGGGCTTCAACGTGGAAGCGGTCCACATGTACATGAACTTCGACATCGAGGACGTGCCCGTGTCCTTCGACGTCTCCGCGTCGTTCATGGAGGCCACGTTCGACGAGACCGCCGGCTGCGAGATTCCCGGCGCGACCATCTGCACCTCGTTGACCTACACGGTGACCATCGAGACCGCCGGCCTGTACGACGTGGGGATTCCCTTGGATCCGTTGACCTGCGGCTGTGCCTACTTCGGCTACAAGTATGCCGTGAGCATGGACATCGACACGGCCTTCGCCGAGTACCCGGACGCGGTGACCGACGAGTTTCCCCTGGGTTGCGTGAGCTGGAACAATTACGGCTCCGGCTGGATCGACACGATAGACCTCGGCATGCCCGGTGAGCTCAGCATGTACGCGGACATCGTCTGCTGCGCGCCGGCCGTGCCCGTGGAGGACAAGGCCTGGGGCGACGTGAAGTCCCTGTTCCGTTAGAATCAGTCGCCGTTGGACGACGACGGGGAGGCGCCCGGTGCGCCTCCCCGTTTTCCATCCACACCCGCATTGCGCATGGAGGCCCAGAGTGGCTTGGGATTGAGGGCCGCAGCGGGAAACTCCCCGTAAGATCTATAGTCTTTATGCTTATCGGTTATCAAAATACGCGATAAATTCACGACGCAGATGGCAGGGTGGAGATATTTTACATTTTTTAGCTTAATTTAGAGACAAATAAGGCTTATAATATGTCTTCGCAGTCGAATCCGATGTCCCCCTACAGGAGAGCGTGACCGCCCATGATGGACCTGAGCAAGACCCCCCTGCGCGAGTTCCTGGAGATCCCCTACGACCAGCTCGAGGAGTTGAACCTCCAGTCCAAGATCTACCAGGAGGAGTGGACACCCATGGAGCAGGTGGAGACCGAGCGCCGCGCCTACCTGGAGGACGAGAAGCGGATCAAGGCCGTCACCGTGGCCTTCAGCGACCTCGAGGGCCGGCTCCATATGCTGGACTACGACAAGAAGTACCTGCTGAACGCCGACCAGCTCACCTTCGACGGCTCGTCCATCCGCGGCTTCACGCGCATCGCCGAGAGCGACCTGCGCCTGGGCATCGACTGGCGGGCCTTCTACTGGATGCCGGCCGACGTCTTCGGACCGGGCAAGGTGCTGGTCTTCGGCCACGTCCTGGACAAGGACCACAAGCCCTACGGCGCCGACTTCCGCGGCCGCCTGCTGGCCTACACCCGGAAGCTGCGCGAGGAGCAGGGCATCATCGCCAACGTGTCGGCCGAGACCGAGGGCTTCCTCTTCGCCGACCGGGACGCCGAGCGCGGCTACTACGAGAAGGGCCGCTTCGACCTCATCTCCACCGGTGGCTACTACCACAGTCTGCCCCAGGATCCCCTGCGCCAGTTCATCGACACCTCGGCCGAGGTGCAGCGAGCCATGGGCTTCGAGAACGAGAAGGACCACCCGGAGGTGGGTCCGTCCCAGTTCGAGATGAACTTCAAGTACGCGCCGGCGCTCATCGCCGCCGACCGCATCCAGCTCTACAAGCTCATCTGCCGCCAGGTGGCCCAGTCCATGGGCATGACCGCCAGCTTCCTGCCCAAGCCCATCACCGGGGTCAACGGCAGCGGCATGCACACCAACATCAGCCTGGCCAAGGACGGCCAGAACTTGTTCTGGGACGAGAATGGCGAGCATTTCATGTCCGAGACTGGCAACGACTTCACCCGACGGATCCTGCACAACGCCGAGGACCTGTGCCTGGTGGCCAACGCCAGCGTGAACTCCTACCGGCGCCTGGACCCCAACTACGAGGCCCCCAACGAGATCACCGCCAGCCCCACCGACCGCAGCAGCATGATCCGTATCCCCCTCGCGGGACGGGCGGGTCAGCGCATCGAGGTGCGGTCGGTGTCCCCGGACGTGAACCCGTACATGCTCATCTACGCCCTGCTGCGCACGGGCCTGGAGGGCCCCGAGCCCGATCCCGACGCGCCCAAGCCCAAGCGCATCCGCAAGCGCCTGCTGCCCGGCAACATCTATGACGCCATGGGCTCCTTCCGGCGCAGCACGTGGATGAAGGAGGTGCTGGGCAAGGCATCCCAGGCCAAGTACTGCGAACTGAAGGAGCGGTCCGCCCACCGCTGCCCCCGCGAGATGGGCAACCGCATCAAGCGGTCGGAGATCCTCTACCACCACGAGGTCACGAATCAGATGATCTGGAACCAGTTCTAGATCCCGCCGGGAATACGGGCCCGCCGAGTATGAAGCGGCGGGCCCGTTCCCTTTGTCCGCCAGGGTAGCCCTACCGCACCAGCGTCATCTTCCTCACCTGTTCGATCCCGTCCGCCTGCGTCCGTTCCAGGTCACTTCGTGCCCACCGTAGGGGAAGCGTTCGCCCGCCAGGAGTTCACGCGCGAGACTCGCCGCCAGCCCCGCGATCAGCAGGATTCAACGACGGGATACGGACGTGGTGGCGGCGACGGGCATGGCGTCCTCCTGGATGGGGAATCAGATGATATCCAGGAGTTTATCGCCCCATGGAACCGCCACACAACTGCAAGAACTGGTGGTACTCCCACCGCTCCGGCCTTCACCCCGCATGATCGTACAGGGTCCCGTCACCGGCCGTCGGATCCCCGGCGTCGACAGGGCGAGGAATCCGTCCCGGGGAGCCTTGACTCCCCGCTCCCATCCCCTATCATCGTTGTTGCAGAGTTCTTCAGATATGTGGCTCGCCGAAGGCCGCTCCGGTTCCGTGCGCCCGCCACCTCCCCCAACGCCGAGGGAAGACATGGCCTCCACCAAGATCATCTGGACCAAGATCGACGAAGCGCCCGCCCTGGCCACCCACTCCCTGCTCCCGGTCGTCCAGGCCTACACCAAAGGCACGGGCGTCGAGGTCGAAACCTGGGACATCTCGCTGGCAGGCCGCATCATCGCCAACTTCCCGGACAACCTCACCGACGGGCAGAAGATCCCCGACTACCTGGCCAAGCTCGGCGCGCTGACCAAGCAGCCCGACGCCAACATCATCAAGCTGCCCAACATCTCCGCCTCGATCCCCCAGCTCCAGGCGGCCATCAAGGAACTCCAGGGCAAGGGCTTCGACATTCCCGACTATCCGGAGGAGCCGTCGAACGACGCCGAACGCCGATTGCAGGCCCGCTTCGCCAAGGTCCTCGGCTCAGCCGTGAACCCGGTCCTGCGCGAGGGCAACGCCGACCGGCGGGCGGCGGTCGCGGTGAAGAAGTTCGCCCAGAAGAATCCCCACCGGATGATGAAGGACTGGCCCAAGGAAGGCTCCCAGTGCCGGGTCGCCCACATGGACGGCGGCGACTTCTACGGCTCCGAAACCTCCCGCACCATGGAACGCACCTGCGCTGCGATCATCGAGTTCGTGAACCAGGACGGCAAGGCCACGGTACTCAAGGAGGGCATCGACCTGCTTCCGGGCGAGGTCATCGACGCCTCGCGCATGAACGTGACCGCCCTGCGCGAGTTCTACGCCGCCACCATGGACGAGGCCAAGGAGAAGGACGTCCTGCTCTCCCTGCACCTCAAAGCCACCATGATGAAGATCTCCGACCCCATCATGTTCGGGCACTGCGTTGCCGTGTACTTCAAGGACGCCCTGGACAAGCACGCGGACGTGTTGAAGGAGATCGGCGCCAACGTCAACAACGGCCTGGCGGGCGTCCTGGCCAAGCTGGACAGGCTGCCGGCGGAGAAGATGGCCGAGATCGAGGCCGACATCGCCGCCTGCTACGAGTCCGGCCCCGACCTGGCCATGGTCGATTCCCGCAAGGGCATCACCAACCTCCACGTGCCCAACGACGTCATCGTGGACGCCTCCATGCCCAACGTGGTGCGCGACGGTGGCCGCATGTGGAACAAGGGCGACGAGCTGCAGGACACCATCGCCATGGTGCCAGACCGCTGCTACGCCACCATGTACCAGGCCATCGTCGCCGACGCAGCAGCCAACGGTCAGTTCGACCCGGCGACCATGGGCAACGTGGCCAACGTGGGGCTCATGGCCCAGAAGGCCGAGGAGTACGGCTCCCACGACAAGACCTTCACGGCCCCGTCCGCAGGCACGTTCCGGGTGGTGGACGAGGCCGGCGCCGTCCTGCTCGAACAGGCGGTGGGCACCGGCGACATCTTCCGCATGTGCCAGGCCAAGGACCTGCCCATCCGCGACTGGGTGAAGCTGGCGGTGACGCGCGCCCGCGCCGCCGGCGCGCCGGCCGTGTTCTGGCTCGACCCGGCCCGGGGCCACGACGCCCAGCTCATCGCCAAGGTGGAGAAGTACCTGCCCGAGCACGACACCGACGGCCTGGAGCTCAAGATCCTCAAGCCCGTGGACGCCATGAACCACGCCCTCGAACGCGTGCGCAAGGGCGAGGACACCATCGCCGTCACCGGCAACGTGCTCCGCGACTACCTGACCGACCTCTTCCCCATCCTGGAGCTGGGCACGAGCGCGCGTATGCTTTCGATCGTGCCTCTGCTGGAAGGCGGCGGCCTCTTCGAGACCGGCGCCGGCGGCTCGGCGCCCAAGCACGTGCAGCAGTTCCTCAAGGAGGGCCACCTCCGGTGGGATTCCCTCGGCGAGTACTGCGCTCTGGTCCCGTCATTCGAGATGCTCGCCAACGCGGGCAACGCCCGGGCGGCGCTCCTGGCCCAGACCCTGGACGAGGCCGTGGGCTCCTACCTGGAGCACGCCCGCTATCCGTCGCGAAAAGTGAACGAGATCGACAACCGGGGCAGCACCTACTACCTGGCTCTCTACTGGGCCCAGGCCCTGGCCGCCCAGGATGAGGACGCCGAACTGCAGGAACGCTTCGCCGCAGTGGCGGAGAAGCTGGCGGCGGGCGAGTCCGCCATCACCGAGGAGCTGCTGGCAGCCCAGGGCGCGGCCATGGAACTCGGGGGCTACTACCGACCCGATGAGGGCGTCACGGGGAGCGCCATGCGTCCGAGCGCGACCTTCAACGGGATCATCGACGCCCTGTAGCGCAGCACTGGGCATGAACGGTAGAATGCAGGGGCGGGCGCCGGGCCCGCCTCTTGCATTAACGGCGTCAGGACGTCGGACCGAAGCGCCCGAGGATTCCCTGGCAGGCGAAGGAGAAGCCCATCGTGCCCGATGATGACCGGATCCGCGCCGAACCGACCATGCAGGAACTGGCCGCTTCCTACCACGAGTTGCCGGCCATGCCCGCGGCCGTGGCCGATGTCCTGGTCCAGCTGGCGTCGCCCGACTGGACCATCGCCGGGATCGAGGCCACCATCTCCGCCGACCCGGCCCTGGTGGCGCGCATGATCGGCGTCAGCAACTCGGCCCTCTACGGCGGCGGACAGGAATTCCGCACTCTCAACCAGGCCCTGGTCCGGCTGGGCTTCCGCGCCATCCGCAGTCTCGCGGTGGTGGCCGCCGCCCGGGCCTTGTTCCCGATGGCCGACGACGCCCGCGGCCAGCGGGGCCAGGAGCTGTGGCGCCACTGCGCGGCTTGCGGCTGGGCCGGGCGCATGGTCGCCGAGGCCGTCAAGCAGCCCGACCCGGACGACGCCTTCGCCGCCGGCGCTCTGCACGACGTGGGTAAGGCCGTCATCCTGCTGAACCGGTTCGACGAGTACGAGCGGATCCTGGCCCTCATGCGTGACGAGGGGCTGGACAGCTGCACCGCCGAGCGGTCCGTGCTGGGCGTCGACCACACGACTCTTGCTGCCTGGTTGATGGATGACTGGCACCTGCCGGAGAGCGTGGTCGGCAGCATCACCGGCCACCACGACCCTGGGGCCGTCGGGGAGCATGAACGGCCGGCGCGGATTCTCACCTGCGGCAACCTGCTGGCCCACCTCTTCGCCGGAGGGCCCGCGGAACTGCGCACGGTCCTCTACGACGAATTGAAGCTGCTCGGCTTGAAGATCGCCGAAGCCGAGGACCTCACGGTCGAGGCCCTGCACCAGCTGGCGGACATGGGAGACCTGGTCTGACGAAGCCCGGGGTCGTCAACTGCCGCGAAGATCGGAAGCGCCGGCCCGCCACGGCCAGGGGCCCTTCTAGCGGTAGAGCGCTTTCACCCTTCCCCAGCTACGGCTCTCGACCGGCACCGGCTGCAACGTCGTGACGACCAGCCGCGGGGGGTTGGCGTGGCTCGCTCCGCCGAAGTAGACCAGATCGTTGTAGCCCACCTCCGAGAAGACACCACACACGAAGAAGGACGCCTGGAAGATGTTTTCCGCGACGAGATCGATGACGTGGTCCGTCACGTCGAAGGAAAAATCCACGTTGGTGGTGCCCGTGGGCGCGAAGATGGCCAGGGCGGTCTGGTCGTTCAAATCGGCACGGGGCAGGACGACCGGGAGGGCGGTATAGGCGTAGGCGAAGAGGCCCACGTAGGGCAGCCCGGCCGCGTCGTCGCCGTAGCCCGTGTAGCGCAGGTGGAGCGTCGCACCGAGGATGGGGTTGCCGGTGCCGATGGCGGCGAAGTCGAACTCGGCGCAGGCGCCCCACTCGGCATCGCAGCCCGCGGAATCGCCGCCCACCTGGAGCTGGGTCACGGCGTCGTGGACGCCGGCCACGAACGCAGTCTCGCTGAGACAGGTTCCGCCGGCGTCTTCTCGTTCCTCATGGCCGGTGCCCAGCAACTGGGCCGGATAATCGCTCTGGGCCAAGACCGCGTCGCCGGTCACCGTCAACAGCGCGGCGAGTGCGATGGTCGTCATCAGGATTCTCATGGGATCTCCCTCCATTCGTTACCCAGGGACATCCTACGCCACCCTGGTTGTGAAAGGAATGAATTCGCGGAGACGGCGATTGACGGTCATTCGGTTCGAGCCAGCAGCTTCCGCGCCCGCACGGTGGCGTCGTATTCGTGCTCGTAGGCGGTCTCGGTCGCTCCTTCGTCAGTGCCCGGATTCTCGGCCAGGACGGGACGTTGCGCCACTCCCTGCCGTCGGGAGAGGTGGCTGCCGAGCCCACGACCTTCGGGGCCCTGAAGGCGTTCTACCGCTGAAGGTCATTGGCGGACGCCCGGCCGTCGCCAGAGGTCCGCGACCGTCCATAGAACGAGGGGCCCGGATTTTCGCTGGCACCTCTTGTATTCCCTGTCGACGGGAACGGCTCAGCGGAACTCCGCCTTCAGGCTACCCCAACTCCGCTCCTCGACAGCCACGGGACCGCAGGCGCCGCAGCCCTGGTCATAGCGGCCCAGGAGGTAGAAGCCGTTATTCTTGGAAAGGCCGAGCGAGGTGGAGCAAAGGCTGAAATTCCCGGCCAGGAAGTCACAGTAGCCCGGGTCCACGAACCACTCGTGGGTCGACAGGACCAGTCCTCCCGGATCGGCGTGAAATCCCCGGTATCGTCCCGGTCAACCATGTGGACGGCAACAGCCGCAACTCCCCGGTCAAGCAGCACGTAGACCGAGCATCGAGACACCCCCACCGGCGGGACAGATCCTTGACCGACCGCAGCCCTATCCTCACCTGGCATCCCCGGCGGGCCGTCTTCCTCCTGCTGGGAGCCGGCGCCTTCGCCGTCACGGAATTCGGCCGCCACGTCCTGCGCCCGTTGGTGCGCGAACACGGTGTGGACGACTTGGGCATCACTGACAGCATCGGCAACGGCGGCGGCATTCTCGTCCAGATCTTCCTGGCCTTCGCCGTCATCAATCCGGACCGCCGTCGCAGTTTCATCTTGGCCACCGTCTTCGCCGCGGGATACATCATCTACGAATTCCTCCAGCCACATCTGCCCAAAGGTGTCTTCGACTGGAAAGACGTGTGGGGCACGATCATCGGGTACGTGATAGCGTTACCCGTGCTGGCGTTGGTCTGGAGGTGCGACAAACGATCGTGACAGGCAACTGGTCGACCGTACGTTCTTCATCCGCTAGAATGCCCCCGGCCAAACGCCCAGACCGTCCAACCGGGAAGGTGCCCCATGCGACTCGTCCTCCTCGTGCTCGGCAGCCTCGTTTTCCTCAGCGGGTGCAGCGACTCCGACGACCCCGGCCGGCCCGCCCCGCGCGGGGTGACTGTCGAGATCACCAGCCCCGCCGACGGTTCCCTCCACGGCGAGGGCAGCATGGTCACCTTCACCGGCACGGCCAGTGATCCGGACGGCGCCGCTCTCTCCGGATCGGCCCTGGTCTGGAGCACCGCCGATGACGGCGACCCCTTCGGCACCGGGGAATCGGTCGCCAAGACAATGGGCGTCGGCGTCCACACGATCGTCCTGACGGCCACCGACCCGGCCGACAACACCGGCACCGACAGCGTGACCATCACCGTGGCCGCCATCGACCCCTTGCCCTGGAATTCCTACTCGGGCATGAAGTCCCGCCTCATGGAGATCGTCGACCTGGCCGACGCGAACGAACGCGACCGCCTGCTGGACGCCTACGCGGACTCCCTGCGGGTCCACGGCCAGTTCCCCTTTGTGGCCGCGGACTCGGTGGCTTTCTTCTACCGGGGCACGGCGGATCCCGTGGCCTTCGCCGGCGACTTCAACGGCTGGGATCCGGCCCAGGGACCGGCCACCCGGCTCGGAGACACGGACCTCTGGGTGCGCGAAGAAGTCTTCCCCCTGGACTCGCGTCTGGACTACAAGATCGTGCTCAACGGCGCGAACTGGATCCTCGACCCGGAGAATCCCCGCCTTCAGCGCGGCGGCTACGGCGACAACTCGGTACTGCCCATGCCGGACTACGTGCCGTCGCCCTACGTGGTGAGGCAGACCGGCGTGGAACAGGGCTCGATGGTGTCCGCCAGCCTCGCCAGCACGAACCTCGGCTACACGGTGGATTACCAGGTCTACCTCCCGGCGCGGTATCCCCGCAGCGGCGACCTGCCGGTCATGTACGTCACCGACGGACACGAGTACGCCGACGATGCCATGGGCAGCATGGTCATCGTGCTGGACAACCTCATCGACGCAGGTCTGATCCCGCCGATCATGGCCGTGTTCGTGGATCCCCGGGTCGGCGGCACCAACCTGCGCGGCGAGCAATACGTGCTCAACCAGGACTTCGTGGACTTCGTGGCCGACGAGCTGGTGCCCGTCATCGACGGCACCTACGCCACCAGCACCAGCCGCCTGAACCGCGGTATCCTGGGCACGTCCCTGGGCGGACTCAACTCCGCCTGGTTCGCCCTGCAGGCCCACGAGGAATTCTACCGCATCGGCATCCAATCGCCGGCCTTCTGGCTCCAGGACGAAGCGATCCTGGACCAGTTCGACGACGCGACGCCCCTGGATGTGGACATCTTCATGACCTGGGGCACGTTCCACGACATGGGCGACGTGACCGAACGCTTCCGGGCCATCCTCGACGCCAAGGGCTACCAGTACAGCCACCGCATCGTGAACGAGGGGCACTCCTGGGGCAACTGGCGCGCCCTGCTGGACGACATTCTCATCGGCTTCTGGGGGACACCATGACCGACGAAGACAACGGCAACGACGGCATCGTGGAAGACACCGCCCCGGATGCCGGGCTTGCACTGCCCGACGACCCGGAGAACCAGGCCGAGGCCCCGGACGAACCCGCTCCGCCGGCCGAGCCCGCCGCGCCCGCCCTGGGCGACGACCGCATCGCGTCTCTGGACGTGGTGCGCGGCTTCGCCCTGCTGGGCATTCTGCTGGTCAACGCCTGGGCCTACGGCTTGCCCTTCCCCGCGGCCATGAACCCCGCCATGGTGGGGCTCGACTCCCTGACGGACCGCATCGTCTACGTGTTCGTCCACATGTTCGCCTACTCCAAGACCATGCCCATCTTCTCCATGCTCTTCGGGGCGGGCATCGTGCTCTTCGCCACGCGGGCCGAGGCCAAGGGCAACAAGCCGGCCGGCTACTTCGCCGGGCGGCAGTTGTGGCTCCTGGTCTTCGGCCTCCTGCACGCCTATCTCCTGTGGAACGGCGACATCCTCGTGCCCTACGCCGTGGTGGGACTCATCGTCTACCTGTTCCGCAAGAAACGGCCGCGCACCCTGATCATCCTGGCCGTCCTCTCGTTGCTGGTGATACGAGGCGTCGAGACCGGTTTCGGGTTCTTCCTGGAATTCGTCGAAGGGCAGGCCCACGAGGCAGAGCTCGCCCTGGCGGCCGACGAGCCCCTCACCGAGTGGCAGGAACGATCCCAGGAAATCTGGGAAGGCACGGGGCCCACCTGGAACCCCTCCGCCGAAGACATCGAGGAACTGGCGACGGTCAAGCGCGGGGACTACGCGGGAATCATCTCTCACATGGCCCCAGAGACCGTCATGATGCACCTCTTCATGTACCCCCTGACCGCGAGCTGGGCCATCGCCGGCTTCATGCTCCTGGGCATGGCCCTCTTCAAGACCGGCGCGTTCTCGGGGGAGCGGTCGACCGGGTTCTACCGGAAGCTCGCGGGCGCCGGGTACGGGCTGGGCTTTCCGCTGGCCCTGGTCGGCATGTGGCTCCATTTCACACGCTTCGAGAACATGGGTTGGATGCTCACCCACTCCTCCCCCTTCGTGGAGGTCGGCGGCATGCTCGTGGCCCTCGGCCACATCGCCGTGCTGGTGCTCGTGGTCAAGAGCGGCGCCATGGGAGCGGTGTGCCGGCGTCTGGCCGCCGTCGGCCGCATGGCCTTCACCAACTACATCGCCCACACGCTCATCTGCACCACGGTCTTCTACGGCTACGGCTTCGGACGCTTCGCCGCCTGGGACCGGCTCGCGTTACTGGGTCTGACCGTGGCCATCTGGGTTCTGCAACTGTGGTGGAGCACCTGGTGGCTGGCCCGTTTCCGATTCGGCCCCCTGGAATGGGTGTGGCGAACGCTCACATATCGGAAGCGGCAGCCGTTACGGCGGGAGCCCGTTGTTCTCGAGAGTTGAGGAAGACGCGACCGGGGGCCAAGGAGGAAGTGATCTCGGCCACCTCCGCACCGGAGCCCGGACCGGACAGTACCTTCTGGGTCTGCACCGAGACCACCTACGACTTCGTGAGCGCGCCGCCGGATCCCATCTTCGTCAAACGGGCCGGCGGCTCCATCGTCTGGTTCGACGGCAGCCTCGGCATGGACTTCATCTACGGCACGACCCAGTCGCGGGTGCCGTTCGTGCGCCGCTGGACCAGCAAGTTTCCCAGCGCCATCCAGACCACGCCGACCAATGCCGACGTGTGCGGATTCTGGGGCGACACCTACATCAGCGACACGCCCAACGAGTACCTGAACCTGGGCATGGACAAGGACACGCGGGAGATCTACATGTCCCACGGGCCGGACCAGACCCTGCGGGCACCACTCGGCAACAACTACAACTGGTACCTGTACACCTTCCGCTTCTCCCATGCCGAGGGTATGTCCATCTACGAGAACGACCGCCTGATCGGGTCGGACCCGTCGTTCACCTCGCCGGTCCGGGTCGCACAGGGGGCGGGACGGGCGGGAGGCGCCCATCCCGCTTCGACTACGAAGACCCGCTCACCTACCTCCTACGTTTATGGTCGGCTATTACTTGCGACCGTGGTAGGATAGCTCCATGAAGATCGCTGTCTGACTCCCGGATGCCCGTCTTACTCGCGGGTTCCTCGTCGGCTGCGCAGCTGTTGTGAATTCTGGATGATTACGAGCTTGAGCTTACGGAGGGAAACATGAAGTCCCAAATAATTGTCCTACTGTTGGCCACGCTGGCGGTGGCCGCGATCCCGGTCCTCGGTCTGGCAGGCAACGACGAGGCCGACACCGTCGATCAGCGGATGGCCGGCCTGATCAAGAGCTGCGAAGCCTCGGCCGACGCCCGCGACGCCCGCCACGAGGCCGAGGTCCTGTACAAGCGCCTCGGCGGCTACGACAAGATCCTGGAACTGACCACGGAGATCGTCCGCCTGCACGGGGTGAACGAGTCCATCAAGCGCACCCTTCACGGCGTGGATGAAGCCATGCTCGCCAAGCACGTGGCCGACTTCGTGGCCGCGGGCACCGGCGGCGTCGTCTCCTATACGGGTCGCGGCATGCCGGACTCGCACCGTCATTTGAACCTCACCACCGCGGATTTCCTGGCCGCCGGCGGCGACGTCATGACGGCCATGAAGAACCTGGGCTATGGCCAGGACGAGATCGACGAGGTCATCTGCATCCTGGTTTCGTTGAAGGACCAGGTGGTCTTCGAATAGCCCGGTGGTCGAGCGCAAGACAGGTGGGGCCGGGTCAGCCATGGCGGCGGCCCGGCCCTTGCTTCGTGACGGTCCGCTACTTCGTCCCCGCCGCCACCAGCAGTTGCTCGACATCGAGACCGCTCGTCTGCCCGTGCTCTGGGACTGCGACTCCCTGCTGGGGCCGCAGCGACGGCGGAACATGTGCAGGAACGGCGACGGCGAGGCTGAACGGCCTCTGGCTCCAACCCTCGACCCCCCTTTCAGGAAACCCGCCGCACCTCCCCTGCGTCACACTGCTATACAACTGCAGTCCGATTCGTTCACTCACCCTGAAGGACGGTTTCCGTGGCTAGATCCTCCGAGGACTCGACCAGCCCCCGGCGCCGTGGCTGCCTCATGGCGACGCTGGTGATCGTCGTCCTGGGCGCAGCCATCGTCTACTTCGTCGGTGCCCCCATTCGCCAGGCCAAACAACGGGAGCAGGTCCTCAACGACACCTATGGCTGGGCCGAGACCTACGCACCGCGAGCGGATGGGTCTATTCCGCGCGAGCGCATGGATGCCTTCATCCGGGTCCGGGAAGCGGTGGTCGATCACTGTTCGGAGTTCCAGGACATCCTCGACGAGGTCATGCTCCTGGACGAGATCGAGTCCGACGAGGGACTGCCACCGACCCTCAAGGCGACCAGGAGCATCCGGAGTTTCGGCAAGATGTTCACCTTGGGACCCAAGTTCCTGGCCTTCGCCGACGCCCGGAACGGGGCACTGGAGACCGAGCAGATGGGACTCGGGGAATACATCCACATCTATCTGACCGTCTACGGCGAGATGCTGGCCCGGGAAGACGTCTCGCAGTACCGCGAGATGGAGGAAGCGTATGTCAGCGACCGGACACTGGACGTCTTCGTGGGCATACTCGAAAACCAGCTCGCGGCGGGGGACAGTACCGGGGCGGACGTTCGGCTGACAGCGGTTCACGAGGAGATCAGGGAAGAGATCCGGGCTCTCAGAAGTGGATCGCGGAGTTCGCCCTGGCCGGACGGGGTGCCGGCTGGAGCGGAAGCATCCGTTGCACCATACCGGGAGCGGTTGATGAGGTTGTATTGCCCGGGGATCGTGAAGATCGAGTTGTTGCAGAAGAATCGGGGGCTGCGGTTCGACGGGTGAAGGAGACGGTCCGCAGTCTGGACGCGTTCTACCGCGTCTCGTTGGCACCGCAGGACTGGGAGCTGTTCGTATATTCCAGCGGGGCGCCCCGGGGTCGGCAACGTTCGGGGTCATGCTCCGTGTTCGTCGGTTCGCGCTGTCTTTTTACGGATCGTTTCCTTGAGCGGCAGCCCAAGGGTTGTGCCTTCGAAAGTGTGCCTGGCCTGAACAGGGTCCGGACTGCATTACTAAACAGCAGCCAATCAAGTGAATACATCAAATCCTGGTCCCCCAGGGGCCCCGGACACATTTTCGAAGCCACAACTCAGACCAAGGAGGACAGGACCAGGAAACGCGGTAGTCCCCTCAAAATTGACAGTCGATCTTCACAACCCTAGATTCATGCCGGCAATGGGGCATCCAGTGCGGTTGAAACACTGTTTTCGACCGCAACCTCTTGGAGGCCCTACTCTTGAACAAGCTCCCGCGCCCCCGGATATCCCCCTTGTTCGCGACGATTGTCGGGCTTGGTTCCTTTCTGCTTTTTCTGCTTCAACCCATGACCGTTCGTTCGTTATTGCCGGTTTTCGGAGGCGTCCCCTCGCTATGGGCTGCCTCCCTGGCCTGTTTTCAATCCTTTCTCTTCCTGGGGTATCTACTGGCCCACCTGTTACGAACAAGAACCTCTGGGCTTCAACAGGGCAGTATGTTGATTGCGGTATTCGTACTGGCTTTACTGACCCTGCCGCTGTTACCCGTTGAGAACCATGCCCAGGGAGATTCTGTCTGGGCGGTGGCACTGGCTCTCACCTTGGGCGTGGGGCCGGTGTTTCTTGCCTTGGCCACAGCCGGAGTCATGATCCAATCCTGGGCCAGCGTTGTTGGAAACCGGGTCTACCGACTGTGCGCCGTATCCAACGCCGCTTCTCTTGCGGCCCTGCTGGTTTATCCAACCTTGCTGGAACGACTGGTAGATTGGGAGACCCTCGGCAGTATGTGGGGATTGCTATTCGCTTTGGAAACGGCCCTGGTGGTGACGGCAGTGGTTCGCCACCGTCAGAAACTGCGTAGACCCGAGGGCAGATGTATACCCTCTGCCGCCCCGGCCAGTTCGATCCTCATCTGGATGGCCTGGTCAGCCGCGGGAGCGTGCGTCCTGAACGCCTCCACCACTGTCCTGGCCCAGACTGTGGCCAGCGTACCATTACTCTGGGTGGCCTCACTCGCACTTTACCTCGTCACCTGGATAATTGCGTTCTCCGACAGGCTGCCCCGTCGACCGGCCAGTAGCCCGGTCCTGGCGGCAGTCGCCCTCACGATGTTGCTCTTCGCGTTGGGTCCCCGCTATGGAACGCCCACTCCGCTTGTCGTCATAATGGTTCTGGGCGCAATGACCGCGGCCTGTCTTGCCGCCCACGTATCTCTTGCGGCTTCCAGACCTGCGCCGAACCGGATCACTTCGTTCTACCTGGCCATCGCCGGAGGTGGAGCCCTGGGAGGAATTTTCTCCGGCCTGGCGGCGCCTTCACTTGGGTCTTGGTGGACGGAACTCATTGTGGGTTACAGCGCAATCGCCTTGCTCGTTGTGACCATTGGGCGGGCTCCCCGCTTGCAGCGAATGACTCGGTGGTTGGCGACGGCGACCTTGACCTGTCTGCTGGGAATGCTGATGCGGGAAGTCCTGGTGGCTCCACCGGGGACTATCCTGGAGCACCGAGATTTTCATGGGCTCATCCGGGTGGTGGAACAAGGAACCGGTGATCCCGCCTCACACCGGATCGTGCTGATGCACGGCGCCACCAAGCACGGCGCTCAATTCCTCGCGCCGGATTTGAGAAGCCAACCAACAACTTACTATGCCCCGACCACCGGCTGCGGCATCGCCATGGCCGTCCAAAGGGATCAACAAGGCCCGCCTCTTCGTATGGGCATTGTGGGTCTGGGGGTTGGCTCACTGGCTGCCTACGGACGCTCCGGTGATGAAATGAAATTCTATGAATTGAGTTCAGCCATGGTCGCTGTGGCCAAAGGAGTCAGCAAACCCGCCTTCACCTTCCTCGACGAAACTCTCGCCCAGGTCGAAGTGGTTTTGGGTGACGCCCGGATTTCTTTGGCCAATGAATTGGAATCCAACCAGGGAGGGAACCTGTTCGACCTTCTGGTGCTCGACGCATTCGCCGGGGACGCGGTGCCCCGGCATCTGCTGACGCGAGAGGCCTTCTCGATCTACACGGCCCACCTCGCCCAGGGCGGAATGATCGCCGCCCACATATCCAGCAACTGGATCGACCTGCGTCCGGTTCTCTACGCTTGGGCACAGGAAAACAACTGGTGGGCCTTGACGATCGCCAACTACGCCGGAGGTCCAGCCGATATCGACGAGGTTGCTACCTGGGTGCTTCTCTTCCGAGGTCTCGATGGTTTGAGGTCCCTGCGTGACCGATGCGTTCCCCTCATGGCAAATGGCACCATCCAGGTAGAGAACATGAGCGATGTCAACTTCGGGAATCTGGCTACCTGGACCGACAGCCGTGGCGGCCTGCTGGACGCATTGGCCACGCGGGTTGTGGCCCGCGATGGAAGCTGAACAGATCTGAGCCCTGGCCTGCATGAGCTACCCAATGGCGAACATATGTCCTGTGTCAAACCAATCGTGGCTCTGGGCACGAGTACTCGGATCCGGGCCCAAATCTCGCACCTCTGAACGACCCACCATCGCGAGACATTTTACCCCAACAACTTATAGCGACGAAACAGGGTAGACCTACCTGGCCTGCCCGAACCCGTAGAAGAATTCCTACCAGATAATTCGGCTCCCCAAATCAGACTAGAAATCGTTTTCAAGCGTCGGCCACTCATCCGCGCAAGACACGAGTTCGCGAGCACAATCCCGCCAAACCCGCCGCCCTCCAACAACAATCGATTCCAACACGAGATACCGGATTCCGAACAACAGGTCCAACCGCGGGACGGGCTCACCCTCGGAGTTGTGCCTTCGAGATTGTGTCCCGGCTTTGGAGAGAATCTGGTTCCGTATGAAACGCGTGTATTTCATCTGGAACGACAAAGAACAGGGTCCCCGGGGGCCCTAAGAGGGTACGGACACATTTTCGGAGGCACAACTCACCCTCTGCCAGTATCGACAAGGGTCACAGTGAACGTCGACCCTACCTCCACCTCGCTCTCCACCCTCACGTCGCCTCCGTACAGTGCCGCCATCTTCCGCAGAATATTCAACCCCAGCCCACTCCCCAGAATGTGCCGCGTCTTGTCGTTCTTGATCCGCACGAACTCGCCGAACAGCCGCGCCGTTTCCTCCGGCGTCATGCCGATTCCCGTGTCACTGACCGCCAGGACCACGCGGTCCCCGTCGCGCCGCGAGCTCGCCGTCACCGACCCGCCGTCCCGGTTGTACTTCACCGCGTTGGTCAGCAGGTTGTTGCAGATGATGGTCAGTTCGCCGTGATCCGCGCGCATGGGCAGGGTGTCCGGCCCTTCCACTGTCACGGTGATGCCCCGGGCGTCTGCCTCGGGCTTCACCGTCCCCACGCTCTCGTGCAGCACCGCGACCAGGTCCTCCCCCGCCTTCAACTGTCGGCGCTTCTCCCCGGCCTCGATCCGCGTCAAGTCCAGCAACTCGGCGATGAGCTGGCGCATCTGCTCGATGCGCTTGACCGAGCGGTGGACCATCTTGCCATAGCCGTCGGGGATGGGCCCCAGGGTCTCCTCCTCCAGGAGCTGCAGGTAGCCCTCCACCGCATTGATGGGCGCCTTCAGCTCGTGGCCGAGCACCCTGAGGAACTCGAAGCGCACCCGCCGCCGCTGGGCCTCGGCCCGGCGTTCGCGGCCGATGATGATGGCCCCGGCCAATCCCACCAGCATCAGCACGCCGGCGATGCTGCCCACGCCCAGAAGCACCGTGCGGTGCTTGCGATCCAGCAGGCGCGACTCCAGCTCGCCGATGTAGAGCATGCCGATGACCCGGCCGTCGGGCTCACGGATAGGGTCGTAGCGGGAGAGGTAGCGTTCGCCCACCACCACGGCGGGACCGATCCAGCTCTCCTCGTCTACCAGCACCCTGCGGGCCACCTCGGCGGAAACATGGGTGCCGACCGCTGAGGTGTGGTCCCCCTTGAGAACGGTGGTGCTGGTGCGTTGGGTGCCCGTGAAGATGGTCACGGTGCCGGTGCGGACGCCGCCGTAGAACTCGTCGCCGAAGAGGCCCTCCTGGATGCGCCACACCAGGCCGTCGCTGCGGCTGAGGACCTGGGCGGCCACCAGCACCCGTCCGTCGGCAAGGGTGCGAGAGGCGAAGAGGGCCATGGCGGGTGCCGGTTCGCCGTCCATGAGGGTGCGTTCGCCGAGAGCGGCGGGTTCGGTGGCCAGGTCGGCGGGATCCAGTCCGACGAAGCCGCTGGCCGGTTCTTCCGTTGTGCCGGGGAATCGGCGGGCCACGGCGCCGGCCACGGTGCCTGCCGGAGATCCGTCCGCAGACACGACGGCCAGCACGTCCAGCTCCAACTCGGCGCGGATGCGCTCCAGATCCTCGTCCGGATCCAGGAGATCGACGATGACCTCGAAGTCGCGCTGGCGCAACCCGAGCACCTGCCAGGCCGTCCCGATGTGCACGGCCACGCTCTTCTCGGCCGTCTCCACGATGACCCGCTGGCCCTGGTCCATCTGCACGGCGGTCAGCACCACCAGCATCAGGATCACCGCAACCGCGAGCAGGGCGACGAGTTTGTGGCGCAGGGTCATAGGCGTTCCCCGGAAAGTCGGTGGCGGCGTGCGGCGGTTCCAACCGAATGAATGCGGCGCAGACCCGCCTGCGTCAACAACCATTCAACCTCGGGAAAGGCCCCGAACGACGAATGAAGGCGCCGCTGCCTGCAGCGACGCCTTGTTCTCCGTGGGTCGAGTCGTTTCCCGGCTCTAGCCCTGCTCCGCCCGGGCCTTCCGAGTCTCCGGGTTGTACCGGGCCGCGTCCTCACCGAACTTCTCCCGTACGGTGGTCTCGTGCATGACGAAGGTCGCGTGTTCGCCGGCGACACTGGAAAAAAAGATGCGCAGGGGATCGCCGTCCACCGTCAGGGCCAGCTCGCAAAGGCTGGGATCCTCCTCGGTGGCCAGGGGGCGCTTGCACATGGGGCATGAGAAATTCCAGCGCGTGCCGTCCGCAGTGGTGACCTGGGGCGGCAGGTGGACCTCGTATTTTCCGGGTTGGGGATTGAGTCCGACCAGGCAATCGACGTCACCGTGGCTCATGGCCAGGATCACGGAGCGGTCGGGGTTCAACATGGCATGGCATTGGGGACAGCTGTACTCCCAACTCATGGGCACCTCCTTGATTGAGAATGGGGGGACACCGGCCGTCAGCGGGGGGCCGGAGGCCCTTCGGTTGGAATCAATGCATACTACACTGAATAAGTGATTTCATCAAGACTCGCCATGCAGCGGCTGGTATCATCCGTGCGCAAAACGAACAGGACCGGCCCAACCTGCTGCACAACTTGGCGTTGCGACGGCGGCTGGGCCGGTCCCGGGCGGGCTTGCAGGTCGGGGACCGCAGACTCTAGGCCAGCAGTTCCTTGATCTTGGTCACGAAGGCCTCGCGGTCGATGGGCTTGGAGAAGAAGCCGTCCGGCGGCGGCACCTGGTCCCGGGTGCTCATGAAGTTCTTGAACGGCTCCGGGTCGCCGCCGTAGCCGGTGACGGCCGTGACCAGCACCACCGGCGTGTTCTTCAGCGCCTCGTCCTCGCGCAGGTTCCGGTAGCAGCGGATGCCCGACTCCTCGGGCATCGTAACGTCCAGGCAGATCAGGTCCGGCTGCTCGGCCTGGGCCTTGGCGAAGCCCTCCCGGCCGTTCTCCGCCGTGACCGTGGTGTAGCCGGCGTCCTGCAGTACCATCTCCAGGTAGGTCGCCACGTCGGGCTCGTCGTCCACGACCAGGATCTTGCGTTCGTCGGTGGCCATCTCGTTCGCTCCTTGTCACGGCGGGTGCGGCCCGCCGCCTGGTTGCCTCTAGTTCTTCTCCTGCGACTTGCGCAGGATCTCCAGTGCTTCCTTCATGGCATCGGGGCTGGCCCCGCCGAGGCTGTCGCGCAGTTCCTCGCGTAGTTCGGTCTTCTCAGCGGCCGTGTCCTCGACCTCAAGACCCAGGGCGCGCTTGATGCTGGCCACGTAGTTCGTGGGATTGACCGGTTTCTCCAGGTAGGTCCCCGGACCGGAGATGACCCGGTTGTCCAGGAGGTCCTTCAGGTCCTCCTTGCCCATCTCGTCGCCCGCGTGGGCGGTGACCACCAGCACGGGGATGCGGGCCAGGTCCTTGTCGCGGCGCAGTTCGTACAGGAGCTTGTGACCCGACATGTTGGGCATGATCAGGTCCAGGGAGATGAAGTCCGGCGTTTCGGCGCGGACCTTTTCCAGGGCCTCCAGGCCGTCCCCCGCGGTGATGACCGTGAAGCCGGCGTCCTGCAGAATCATGGCCAGGTAGTCCCGCACGTTGGGTTCGTCGTCCACGACTAGCACGGTCTTGTCGATGGCCTGCTCCATGGAATTCCTCCCGTCACGTCTGCACATCGGTTCAGTCGGACTCGTCGCTGTCCGGGTTCGGCAGCCGGTCCCTGGGAAACTCGAGCCGGAAGACGGAGCCTTCGCCCACCGTCGACTCGAACGATACCTTGCCCCCATGCTGCTGCACGATCTTGCGTGTCGTCAAGAGGCCGAGGCCGGTGCCCTTGTTGGCACCCTTGGTGGAGAAGAAGGTGGTGAAGACCTTCTTGTGGATCTCGTAGTCGATGCCGGCGCCGTTGTCGGCCACCTCGATGACCAGGGAGCCATCCTTTTCGTGGGTGCGGATCATGACCTGGCCGTCGCCGCCCTCGCCCACCTCGCAGGCGTCTATGGCGTTGGAGACCAGGTTTTCCAGGCAGGCCTGGATGCCCGCCTCGTCCATGAGCGCGAAGGGAATCCTCTCCTCCAGTTCAGCGTCGAGGGTGATGCCGAACATGGCCGCCTTGTCCTTGAACAGGTCGACGACCTTGCGGGCGATGCGGTTGGGGCTGACGAGCTTCACCTCGGGCGTGCGGCCGCGGGCGAACTCGAGGAACTCCTTCACGAAGGTGGAGATGCGATCGATGTTCTCCTCGAGCATCTGCCAGCCCTTGAGCATGCGCTCGTTGTCGCCCTTGTTCATGCCTGAGCGGAAGGCGTACATGCCGCCGTCCAGGCCCATGAGCACGTTCTTGATGCCGTGGGCCAGGCCGGCCACCGTCTGCCCCACCGCCGCCAGCCGCTCGGCGGTGATCTTCTCCCGCTCGAGCTCCTTGATGTCGCTCCGGTCGTGGGCGATGACCGCGCCGCCGAGCACCTTGTCGCCCTGCCGCAAATTCATGCCCGCCAGCCGCACGGGGACCGTCTCCCCGGCCAGGGTCTTGATCTTCGTGTCCGGCAAGACCACCGTGCCGCCGTTCTCGCTGCTCTGCCGCAGCTTCTTGGGCAGGATCTCCACCGGCACTTTCTTGCCGATGACCGCGCCGCGGTCGGCCTGCCAGAGTTTCTCGGCCGCCTTGTTCATGAGGACGACCTGCTGCTTCTCGTCCGTGACCACGATGGCGTCCAGGGAGTTCTCCACCAGGGCCCGGCGGAAGGCGCTGGCCTGGATCAGTTCGGCCTCCATGGCCGTCACATCGGTCACGTCCAGGGCCATCTCGATGACGTGGGTGATGTCGCCGTCGCCCCTCAGCAGGGGCGCCGTGGACACCACGTAGTGGGTGGGCTTGCCCTCGCGGCTCATGCCCACGTGCTGGGAGGTGTAGGACCCGCCGTCGGCGAAGGTGCGCGCCGCGGGGCAGTCCTCGCATTCCTCGTGGCGATGCTTGAAGAGTCGGAAGCAGAACTCGCCGCGGGGCTCGCCGAAGGTGCGGCGGAACATCTCGTTGGCCTTCACCACGCGCCGATCCCGGTTGAGGACCGTCACATAGCAGGGCACCTTCTCGAACAGGGTCTGGTACTCCCGCTGCAGGCGCTTGGTGGTGGTCACGTCGGTGGTGATCGCCGCCACGTGGGTGATCTCGCCGTCGTCGTCCTTCAGGGGCGTGACCTGGGCCACGTAGTGTACGGTCTGGCCGTGCAGGTCCAGGCCGCTCTCCTCCAGCGTGCGCTGCTGACTGTCGGCGAAGGTGGCGCGGGCAGGGCAGTCCTCGCACTCCTCGTCACGATCCTTGTACACCTCGAAGCAGTGCTTTCCGTGGCTCGGCCCGAAGATCTCTTCGAACGCATGGTTGTGGCGCACGATCTTGAGATCGTGGTCCATGACCACCACGCCGTGAGGAATCTCCTCGAGCAGGGCGTCCCCGTGCAGGCTATGCCACGAAGGGTTCGTCAACGGTTCATCGCTTTCGTCCCGTCGCCTGCGCCGCCGGCCCGGGCCACTTCCCGGGACCAGCGGATCAGCTCTTCCTTGTCGTCGAATCCGTGCCGGTGGCAGGTGGCGCACTGGCCCAGGTAGGCGTTCTCGGCCAGGGTGGCGTCCTGCTGCCGGTGGCAGTCCAGGCAGAGGCCGTGCATGGCGTCCACGTAGCCCGGGGCCACTCCGATACGGGCATCCGGCGACGCCTTCACCCGGGTCCCGGCGGCGGGACGGTGGCAATCGTCGCAGGCCTTGGCTGCGATGCGGGTCTTGGCCGCGTCGGATTCCAGGTGGCACTTGGCGCAGCTTTCGCGACCGCCCAGGGCCGTCTCGTGACCGGCGTGGGAGAAGGTGTCGTTGGGCTCGTACATGTCCGTGTGGCAATGGGAGCAGGACGTGGCCAGGTCCAGGGGCACGTTGCGGTGGTGGCAGAGAACGCAGCTCTGTTGCCCGCCGAGACTATCCTGGTGCGCCCCGTGCTCGAAGAGCACGTAACGTCCGGCGCCGCCGCTGTCGATGAGCAGGCCGCGCTGCAGTTCGGCCGCGGCCGCCGTCGCGCCGCCCGTCCCCAGGGAAGCCAGCTCGAAGACGTGGCCGGGGCCGGCGATGTCGGCCGTCCGGGTCAGGAGCACGTTGCGCGGGGCCTCCACCGGCGACGGCTGGTTGACCGACCGCTCTGCCACCTGGGCCTCCACCATGATCAGGCCCACCACCGCGCCGGCGATCAGGGCCACCGCCGCGCGCTGCCCGCCGCCGAACCAGGGGGCGCCGATGTAGTGCTGGTTCACCGGATCGAAAGCGATGCGGTCGAACTTGTCCGCCTCCGCAGGCGGCTCCTCCCAGACATTCAGTTTCTCGATGAAGAAGAGGAAGACCAGTGCCAGGCCCGATACCAGGCCCATGCTGATGACGAGTTCCGTAAGGGCCGGCACGTAGGCCTCGCCCGTGACCGCCATGTGGGAGATGCCGCCCACGTTGGCCCGGTGCAGGATGAAGCCCGACACCATCAGCAGGGCGCTCCAGCCGATGGCCCAGTTCCGTCCGCGGGTCCGCGGCAGGGTCAACAGCAGAACCGGAATGAACACGCACATGGCCAGCTCGGTCCAGAAGAGGACCGCGAACCAGGAACCGTCAACCGCGTAGCCCAGGGAGCCGCGCACGCCCAGGTCCACCAGGCGGATGACCAGGTAGATCGGCAGCACGAAGGTGGCCGCCCGGGTCAGTCCCTTGAAGAGCGACCACTCGCCCTCCCGCTTGTACAGCCAGGAGGTGATCATGCCCTCGAGGGTGACCATGGCCAGTCCCAGGGCCACGGCCGAGATCAGGAAGAGCGGCGTCTGCAGGGGGCTGTACCACAGGGGGTGCATGCGCGCCTCGGTCAACAGGAAGAGGCTGCCCAGGGACGACTGGTGCAGGGTCGACAGGGCGATGCCCAGGATGACCAGGGGCACCACGGCCTTCTTCAGCCCGCGCACGATCGGCTGCGCCCAGCTGAACCTCTCGAGTCCCACCGGCGCGAACTCAAGGGCCAGCACCGTGGTGTAGAGGACGACGCAGGTTGCCACTTCGAACAGCGGCGAATGCAGGTTCTGGCTGATGAAGATGGCCCACAGATTCCAGGGCCGGCCCAGGTCCACGACCAGGCCGAGGATCACGCCGATGTAGCCCAGGAAGGCGGTCAGGACCGCCGCCCGCACCACGCCGTGGTAGCGCTCGCGACCGAAGACGTACACGGTGGCAGCCAGCACGAAGCCGCCGGCGCCCAGGGCCACGCCCGACAGGACGTCGAAGCCGATCCACATGCCCCAGGGCGTGGTATCGGTCAGGGCCGTGGTCCGGCCCAGACCCAGGGCGTAGCGCACAGCGGCGATCACCAGGGCGGCGCCCACCAGGAACCAGAGCGTGGCCTTGGTGGTGATCAGGCGGCGATTGGTGGCGGTGTTGAGGCTCACGACTGCTCCTCATCTTCAGGAGTGTCCACGGTGTTTTCGGCTTCCGCCGCGGCGTGGGCCGCCGCGGCCTCGGCCGCCAGCTTGTTGCGGCGACCGATGACCCAGTGGATGCCGGCCATGGCCAGACCCACGCCGGCGAAGGTGGTCGGCACGGTTTCCAGCACCTTGTCGGCCAGGTGAGGCACCCCGTCGTTGGTCAAATCCGCGGGCCATCCGGCCGACGCCAGGTCCACGTCGGAGATGTACAGGACCGACGTCCCGCCCACCTCGTGCTCGCCCCAGACGTGGTCCAGGTAGAGGTCGGGCCGGTCCTTGATGCGCCGATTGGCCTCGACCAGCAGTGCGTCGCGCTCGCCGAAGATGGTGGCTTTCTCGGGGCAGGCCGCCGTGCAGCCCGGCTCCTTGATCTCCCCCGCCTTCATCTTGTCATAGCAGAGAATGCACTTGCGCACCCGGGGGTTGGCCGACTCCCATTCGTACCGCGTCATGCTGAAGGGGCAGGCCATCATGCAGTAGCGGCAGCCGAGGCAGATGCTCGGGTCGTAGGCCACCACGCCCTCTTCGGTGGTGTGCAGAGCCTTCACGGGACAGGCCGCGGCGCAGGCCGGTTCCAGGCAGTGCCGGCAGTGGACGCGCACGTGGCGGTCCTCCGTGTGGGCGATGGTGGTCCAGCGGGTGGACGACAGGTCCGTGGCCTTGCCCTGCCACTTGCGGGGCGCGTCCCTGTCGCCGGTCTCGTTGAGACTCTTGCAGGCCAGGACGCACTCCTCGCAGCCGGTGCACCTGGTCACGTCGGTGAGGATCGCAAAGGAGCTCATACGGGTTCGTTCTCCTTGGCCAGGGCGACGGCCACGTCACGGCCGCTCGCTGCGGGGAAGTGCCAGCCGACCTCGCCCAGCAGGTGGGTCAACGGCGCCAGGATGCAGTGCACGATCTTGGTCAGGGGGGTCAGGATCAGGGCCAGGTTCCCGGCCATCATGTGGACCAGGAGCATGGCGCGCGGGGCCATGGGCGATGACGCCGGATGGGCGGCCCAGTAGCCGCTGGCCGCCAGGGCCAGCAGCAGGAGCAGGATGCCCACGTCACCGGCGCGGGTCAGGTCACGGCTCGACTTGACGAGCAGCCGCCAGAACAACACGCCCACGATCCCGATGATGGCCATCCAGGTGAGCACGTCCGACGGTCCGGACCCCAGGCGCGGCCACCAACCGGGCAGAGTCCCCGCCCACAGGGACACGTGGCCCACATAGAACAGGGGCACCGCCAGGATGCCCGCGTGGAAGAGGATGGACGCCACCGAGAGCAGCGGCCGGATCTTCATGAGCTTCCAGGGCAGCAACCACTGCAGGGTGGCGCGAGCCACGGCCTGGTGGGGGATCCGCTTGTCGCCGGCCTTCCGGTGGGCCTCCATGATCTGCCAGGACGTGAACCCGAAGCGGTACAGCAGCCCCAGCAGGCAGATGGCGAGGCTGATCCGGAAGAGCGGGCCGCGGGCCAGATCGATCCAGTTGTCCATCAGTTCTCCTCCGCCGTGGGTGCGTCCCCGTCCTCGTCGTCCTTCGGCACCTTCATGAAGTCCGGTGCGTCGATGGCTTCCAGCAGCAGGTCGTGCAGGCCGCAGATCCGCACGTCCAGCCCGTGGTCCTGGCACACCTCGGCCACCTGCTTCTTGCAATTGGCGCAGGGCGCGACCACGATCTCGGCCCCGGTGGCGCGGATCTGGTCCGCCTTGGCCTTGCCGCCGATCATGGTGCGGAACTCGCGGATCTCGTCGATGGAGACCGTGCCGCCGCCCCCGCCACAGCAGTAGTTGTCCTGGCGGTTGGGCGTCATCTCCACGTAGTCGCAGCAGATGTGCTTCAGGAGTTCGCGAGGCTGTTCGGTGACCCAGCCGCTACGGGCCAGGTTGCAGGGGTCGTGGTAGGTGACCTTCTGCTTGATGACATCGGGCTTGAACTTGACCTTGCCCGCCTTCCACTGCTCGTGGGTGTACTCCATGATGTTGACGACCTCGGGCGCGTCCTCGCCGCCGCAGAAGGTCGGCACGAAGGCCTTGGCCGAGCGGGAGGCATGGCCGCACTCGCCCACCAGGATCTTCTTGGCGTTCAGCCGCTCCAGTTCGCCCACCTCGTTGCTGACGATGCGGTCCAGCAGGCGGTCGCTGTAGAAGAGGCCGTAGTTGATGCCGTCGAAGTTCTTGGTGCCGATGGTCCAGGAGCCGCCCGTGGCCTTCAGCACCGCGGCGTTGCCCATGAGGGTGTCCGGCTCCAGCAGGTAGTCGCTCACGGCGGGGAAGAAGATGTACTCGGCGTTGGGCACGTCGATGGGGAACTCGATCTTCAGGCCGTGCTCGTCGGCGCAGTCCTCTTCCAGGAATTCGCAGGTGTCCTGCATGGCCGGCGCCGGGATGCCGGACGTGTTGCCGGACTTCCCTTCGAGCTGCTCCCGCACGGATACGACCAGGGCCTTGGGGGTCAGTCCCACCTCGGCCAGGACCCAGCGGGCCAGGTGGGTGATCAGGCCGTGGTCGATGCCCAGGGGACACTCCAGCTTGCAGCGGCGACAGGCGGTGCAGCGGTAGTACTCCTCGGCCATGCGGTTGATGTAGGCCTCGTCCAGGACGAAGCCCGCGCCCACGCGCGCCTTGAGGCTACCGCCGAGGGTGAAGTACCGCCGGTACACCTGCAGCAGCAGTTCACTACGCTCGCAGGGGATGTCCCGTTTCTCGGCCGTCTCCTGGTACACCGGGCAGGTCTCGGCGCAGCGTCCGCAATGGGCCTTCATGCGGGAGGCGGCGTCGAGCACCAGGGTGTAGTTGGAGTGGGCCAGGATGGCCGCGAAGGCGTCCAGGAAACGCTGCGGCAGTTCGCGTTCGTCCAGCTCTTCCAGGTAGTAGGAAGTGGCAATGGCCATGTCACGACTCCGTTGTGGAACCCTCCGGGACGTTCCTCCCGGGTGTTACGTTCTCCAACCGTCGCCAAGGCATGGAACATGCCATTTCGATTACCTGTTTGTATCTTAACACCCACCAAAGAGTTGTGGATACTTGACAAAATGTCGTCACGCCGCCGAACGTCCCAAACTGTCTCGATTCTGGAATACCCACTGTTCCATGATTACAATTATGAGACACTGTGCAGCGGTATTTGTGAGACACGAACCGCGCCCCAGCCTCCAGGAGGACGCCCCGTGGTACCGTCCCTCGACCCCCGTTACGGCGCGCTCATCTTCGATCACATCCCCCACGGCATCTTCACCGTGGACCAGTTCGGCTCCATCACCGGCTTCAACTCGGCGGCCGAGAATATCACCGGCTGGACGCGGGAAGAGGTCATGGGCCGCACCTGCGCCGAGATCTTCCGTTCGGACCATTGCGAGCACGCCTGCTTCCTGCGCCACAGCATGGAGCAGGGCGAACAGCACCGGGACCAGGAAGTGAAGATCGTCCGCCGGGACGGCAGCGAGGGCCTGATCGCTGTCAGCACCGCCGACCTCAGGGACGAGGCGGGCCACGTGGTGGGTGGAGTGGAGATGTTCCGTGACCTGTCCATGGTGGAGGAACTGCGCCGGCAACTCAACGACCGCTACACGGACCAGGACATCGTGAGCAAGAGCCCCGCCATGGACAGCGTGCGGGAACTGGTGTCGCTGGTGGCCAAGTCCGAATGCACGGTGCTGGTGGAGGGAGAACCCGGCACGGGCAAGGAACTGGTGGCCCGGGCCATCCACAACCAGAGTCCACGCCGGGACTCCCCCTTCGTGGCGATCAACTGCGGCGCCTTGCCGGACAGCCTGGCCGAGTCCGAGCTCTTCGGCTACGTCAAGGGCGCCTTCACCGACGCCCAGAAGGACAAGCCCGGCCGCTTCGCCATGGCCCAGGGCGGCACCATCTTCCTGGACGAGATAGGCGAGGTCTCGGCGGCCATGCAGGTGAAGCTGCTGCGGGTGCTCCAGGAGCGGGAGTTCACCCCCCTGGGTGGCGTGGCCCCCGAAAAAGCGGACGTGCGCATCCTGGCCGCCACCAACCGGGACCTCTCCTCGGAGGTGGGCTACGGCCGCTTCCGCCAGGACCTCTTCTTCCGCCTCAATGTGGTGCGCATCAACATTCCGCCCCTGCGCGCCCGCACCGAGGACATTCCCCTGCTGGTGGACCACTTCATCGGCCGCTTCAACGCGGCCCAGGGCCGGCGCCTCTCGGGCATCAGCGAGAAGGCCTTGAGCCAACTGCTGGGCTACGACTTCGCCGGCAACGTGCGGGAACTGGAGAACGCCGTGGAGCACGCCTTCGTGGTGTGCGGGACGAGCCAGATCGAGAGGCGGGATCTGCCGCCGCATATCCTCGGGGAGCAGGTGGCCGGCTCGGATCCCGTGCCCATGTCCACCCCGGCGCCGGCGCGGCCGTTGCAGGACGCCGAAGCCGCCACCATCCGACAGGCCTTGGCCAAGTGCGAGGGGAACAGGACGCGGGCCGCCAAGAACCTGGGCATCTCGCGCAACACCCTGTGGCGGAAGATGAAGAAGTACGGGATCGAGTAGCGGTCCGTAACAACCTCCGGGGCCACCCGTATCCGAACCTGAGCCCCACGTCGAATCCGGTCCCGGAGGAAATCATGACTCTGCCCAGACTGTTCCCGCTGCTCGTCCTGCTACTGCTTGGAACCGGATGCGCGGACGATCCCACCGCCGGCCTCACGGCGGACTCCGACGGTCTGGCCCGCCTGCTCGACCAGGATGAGACCACGGCGGCCGACCACTTCCGCATCCTCGCCACGGCGGCCGGGGACTCCTTCACCGTGGACGAACCCGCCTTCATCACCCTCGGCTACGCCCTGCTCGAGGAGGGCCGGCCCGAAGCCGGGGAAATCGTCTTCCGTCTGCTGACCGGACTGGAACCCGAGTCGTGGAACGCCTGGGACAGCCTGGGCGAGTCCCGGCTCCACCTGGACGACCGCGACGGGGCCGTGGCCGCCTACGAGCGCTCCCTGGAATTGAATCCCGAGAACCGCGGCGCCCGTTCCAAGCTCGAGTCCCTGGACTTGGCTCTCTACGAGTACCGCCACGAAACCCGCGAGCGTTACCGCTACGAGCCCGGCCAGCAGACCGGGCTGAAGGGACCGTACCTGGGCCAGACCCCGCCCGGTCTCGAGCCCGAAGTCTTCGCCCCGGGCCTGATCTCCACCCGCGGCGGCTTCGAGTTCAGTTGCACGTTCTCGCCCGACGGCAAGGAGTTCTACTTCAACCGCGGCTTTTATATCAGCGTCTGCCGTCTGGAAGAAGACGGCTGGACCGCTCCCGCCCGCGCCGAGTTCAACAACGAGAGCCTGAACCACGAGGCCCATATCACCCACGACGGCCAACGCCTGTTCTGGGGGGGCCGACGCCCGCAGTCCGCAGGCGCCGCCGCCGACTATGCCATCTGGTATCTGGAACGGGGGGATGACGGCTGGGACGAGCCCCGGCACCACGGGCCGGGCATGTACGTCACGACGGCGGCCAACGGCGACCTCTACCTCACCGACATCGAGGACGTGGCGGGCGGCGGCCTGGCCTTCCAGAGCCGCGGCGATACGGGCTACGGCGACCTCGTCCGGCTCCCGGAGCAGTTGAACGACCACCCGGCCGCCCACCCCTGCATCGACTGGGACAGCCGTTGGCTCGTGTTCGACTCGGCCCGTCCCGACGCCCTGGGCGGTGCCGGTGACGACGACTTCTACGTCAGCTTCCGCCAGGGCGAAACGTGGGGCGCGCCGATCCACCTGGATGCCATCAGCGACCCGGGCAGCAACATGTGTGCGTCCCTATCACCGGACGGCAAGTACCTCTTCTTCCACGGCAAGCGGGACATCCACTGGGTGAGCGCCGAGGTGCTAGAGCGGTACCGGCCCTAGCCGGCGAGACCCGTTTCGTAGAGACGAACGTCGGTCATGTGATGATTCTCCAGGCGCCGGACCGCCTGCCAGGCCAGGTCGCAATCGCCACCCGCCGAGTAGATGACGACCTGGGAATCCGGATTCATGAGCCTGACGACGCGGAAGACGAGGGAGCCCAGGGGCGTGGTCTTGGCCCCGTGAATGTGGCCGATCTCGTATTCGACGTCACCGCGGATGTCGTCTCGCAGCATGGAGGAACTGACAATCAAATTCCGATGATATCGTTCTGATTCAGCCCGCGGAGATCAAGACAGGAGGAAGACCGCGAGATACCGCACGGCAACCACCACCAGGACCAGACAGAGCAGGACCTTGATGGCCGTGGCCGGCACGAAGCGCTGGGCCCGTGCGCCCAGGTACATGCCCGCCATGCCCCCCGCGCCGAAGAGGACGCCCAGGAGCCAGTCCGGCGTCACCGCCTCGTTCCCGGTCACCAGGTGCGGTCCCACGAACTGGAAGAAGAGGACGGCCGCCGCCGAGGTGACGAAGGTGCCCAGGAGGGTCGCCCCGGCCACCACGTGGACCGGTAGCCGGTACATGACCACGAAGACCGGTGCGATGATGGCCCCGCCGCCGATGCCGTAGATCCCGCCCACCAGCCCCACGGCCAAGGACATCAAGCCAACGCCCACGGTGGAGCAGGCGTAGTCGGCATCCTGGAAGCGGAAGGCCAGGCGGCGGGCGGAGAACTCGCTGACGTGGACGGTCCAGTCTTCGCTCGCTGTCGGGGCCGGCCGTTCCAGCGCCCGCCTGGAGCGCACGATGTCCTGCAGCAGCTGGACGCCGATGTACAGGAGCACGCAGCCCACGAAGGCCTTGAAGGGTCCCGGATCGGGCAGGTACACCAGGCGAATCCAGCCCCCCAGGAACACGCCGGGCACCGTGCCGACGACGACGATACAGGTCAGCGGCCAGATCATGCGGCCTTCGCGCACGTACCGCAGCACCCCCGACGGGATGGCGACCACGTTGAAGATATGGTTGGTGGGACTGACGGCGGGGCTCGTGAATCCGAGTACGCTCACCTGGAAGGGCAACAACAGGAACGCGCCCGACACCCCCCCCATGGAGGTGAAGAACGAAATGCCGAAGGCCACCAGCGGCGGCAACCAGAGCGGGGTCTCGACTCCCGAGACGGGAAACGTCACAGCATACTCCTCGTTGGGAGCATTCTAGACCGGCCGGCTCCCGGCTCCAACAACGAAGCGCCCGAACCGGAGTCCGGGCGCTCGCGCGTGCAACGGCGGCGTGGGGCCGTCCGCTAGGAGTTCGACTTCTCGTCGGACGTCGCCAGGTGCTTCTCGATCTCCGAGGCGACCTTCACGGACGTCTGCTCGTAGGTTTTGCCGGCGGTCTTCTCGCAGCCGGTCTCGGCCAGGCACTCGTTGTAGGCGGCCTGGGCCACGGCGTGCTGGGTGGCCTTGGCGGCGGTGGCGCTGCAGCCGGTCTCCTGCATGACGAAGGCGAAGGTGGCCCTGGCGGCTGTCTCGGTGCAATCCTTCTCGGCCAGGGCGTTGGCGAAGACGGTCTCGCCCATGGCCTCGGCGTAGGCGGCCTTGGCGGTCTTCTCGCAGCCGGTGCTCTCGAGGGTGCTGGCGAAGGCGGCCTTGGCCGCGGTGGTGGGGCAGCTTCCGCTCTCGAGGGCGGCGTTGGAAGCCTGGGCCTTGTCGCAACTCGCAGCGGACGCAACCTTCGCCTCGGAACAGCTCGCCTTGGCGGCGGTGCCGCAGCTGGATGCGGTCGCGGCGTCGCAGCTGGACGCGGTCGCGGTGTCGCAGCTGGACGCGGCCTTGGCGGTTTTGGTGCAACCGTCGCCCGCGGTGGCGGCGCCGTAGGCGCCCAGGGCCAGAACCAGGACACCGGTCAGCAGCAGAGTCTTCTTCATGTATTCCGTCTCCTTGGAGTCCCGCGGGTGCAGGGCTTGAGTTTGCGTATCACTATCGCTAGATAGATTAGGGATAAGGTGGGTGGTTCGCCAGTTCTGGGGGTTGGGGTGTGGTCGGTATCAGGATTGATGGGTCCCCGGGGGCCTTTTTGGGCGGCCTATCCACATATGTGGATCTGGATCTGTATAACCTGATATCGAGATTGTAGTCGCTGGTTTTAGTGGTTGCGCGATTTGGGATAAATAGATGTAATAAATAGGTTTAACTCGATATTCTCCTTGCGTGTTTCGCCGTTTTTTCGTATATTGTCAGCACCTCCCACTTACGCTCAGCACAGGAGGTGCCCCATGCGCGCCGTGCCCTATGAATCCCACCGTTCCGCCGCCCAGGTCGACCGTTCGCTGCGCCATTCATTGGCCGCCCTCGACGA
>JAAEQC010000062.1 GCA_024231905.1 bacterium
ATTTTCTATAATTTGCATTATAAAGTTTTCCCTTTAATAGTACACAGTTCCATGAATTGCTTTTTGTTACATGTTTTATTAAGATTTTCCTGATAAAACTTTGTAAATTCTTCTTTATCTTCGAATGAGTCAATCTCTTTTCTTAACTCTTCCGGGAGCTCATCTGCAATATTAGCCTTTTGTTTTAAAAATTCAGGATCAAGCTCAGGAGTTGCAATATTAAATGTCTTAAGCATAAAATATCTTTCAGCATAGCTTAATGCTGTTCCAAAAGCCATCGCCGGGTCTTGCATGTGAGAGCCGATTGCATACCACGGGATGCCAAGAGTAGAGTCTCCATCACTAAAAACCATTTCCATCTTTAAAGATGTTTGATAGTCTTTTTTTTCAGGGTTATTTTTAGATGGTGCATCAACTTTTATTGACTCTGATTCTAAAATATTTGTTGTTAACAACACCCCTTGGTCATTCATTGCATTTACAACCTTTGCAAGAATTAGTTCAGGGTCAACATATTTGCCAGCTTGACCTTTTGTTTCTTTTTGCAGAATGCCTATAGCTTTTCTTATCTCAACTAATTTTTGTGTTAATTTTAATTTCTTTTCTTCGCTCATCACTCCCCCTGACTCTTCATCAACATTAACGGAATTTCAAGCACTTCAAGATCATTTATGAATCTCTCACAATTTATCATTTCTTGAAATATAGTTTTTTTAAGCTCTTTATTTTCATCTATTTTTTTCTGAATTTTTTCAACCTTTCTTTTTGAATCATGCTTAATCCATTTTGTTAACTCAGATATTAATTGATATGCGTCGTTGACCGATAGCCTTATAACATCATCGCTATCACCTTGTAC
>JAAEQC010000063.1 GCA_024231905.1 bacterium
ACTCCAGGCTCTCATTGGCCCCTAAGCTGCGGCCCGCGCCGTCGACCAGCGCTGGCGTCAGCTCCACCCGGTAGGAGATGCCCCGCTGCCAGCCGTTCCGCAGGAGCACCAGGAGGTCCGCCGGCTCCTCCGCGTCATGGGTCACGACGAGCTCCGCCGCATCGACTGGCACCCAGCCACCGCCGGCTTGCAGGTGTTTCACCAACACGCCTGCGGGCAAGGAGCCATCGACAATCGGAACCGACAGGCTGATGCGCAGTGCACCCGCGGCGCTCACCGCAGGATCGGCGATGCTCTGCTCTACCGTACCTGCCGCGGTCTCGACACTGCTGACCTCGTTATCGAACCGTACGCGCCACAGCTCAGGGCCGGACTCGGCATGCACCTCGCCGTATGGGGTGTACAGGTAGCGCACCAGCAGTGGGGGCTGCTGGGGATCGCTCCCGTCCTCCGCCAACACGCCGATGACCGTTCCCAGCTCATCCCGCAGGTAGGTGTAAAGCCGGCTGCCCAGGTACGGAGAGCCGGGCATGTCGAGGACCTCGACCGCGACCTGCATCGCGTCGTCAAGGCCGCTCGCACCCGGCACGTAGGTCTTGCGCCAGCGGATCTGCGTCTCCGCCGGATCGCCGTAGCCGACTTCGGCCAGAAGCGTCCGGCCCTCCCAGACGAAGGCTCTCTTCTCGATAAAAGGTCGTAACGCGTTGTCGGTCTCTCCCGCCGGCAGCGCTCCGAGATGCCAGCGGTAGGTGAGACGGCCCAGCGCGTCGTACCCGCAGCGGATGGGATGGCCGGCACAAGGACTACCCTTTC
>JAAEQC010000064.1 GCA_024231905.1 bacterium
GTAAGCGTCCGGTGAACCCCATCTGGCGGGTCCGGAGCCAAGCGGGGAAGATGTGGCCATGGAAGGAGACGAGTCATGGCCGAGAGAGTGAATCGGAATCAGGGGCGAGAGAGGCGGTGGCGGGAGATCATCCGGCGGCAGGCGGCCAGCGGGATGACTGTCCGCGGGTTCTGCCGCCAGAGCAAGCTGACGGAGACGACGTTCTATCGCTGGCGGGCCAAGCTGCGACGCCGTGATGCGGCCGGCCAGCCGGCGAGGGCCATGTTCGCGCCGGTTGTCGTCTCGGACCCGGAGCGTCGCGAAGCGGCGGGGATCGAGATCGTGCTGCCCGGCGGGGCGAGGGTTCGTCTGGCCGGCGAGGTGGATCGGGAGTCCTTGGCCGAGGTGTTGGCGGCGTTGCGGCGGGACGGATTCACGGCGGCGCCGGCCGGGGCGGGTCGGCCATGTTGAGGTTGCCGAGCCTGGGCGAATTGGATCGGACGGTGGCCGGTAGGATTTATCTATGCACGGCGCCGACGGACATGCGGAAGGGTTTCGACACGCTGGCGGTGCTGGTCCGGGAGTTCCTCGGCCAGGACCCGATGTCGGGGCATCTGTTCCTGTTCATCTCGCGTCGTCGCGACCGGCTGAAGGTCCTGTATTGGGACGCCGACGGATTTGCGATGTGGTACAAGCGGCTGGAACAGGGGACGTTTCGGTCGCCGCGCGTGGCCGACGACGACGCCGGCGTGGAGCTCAAGGCCAGCGAGTTGGCGATGCTGCTGGAGGGGATCGACTTGAAGAGCGTCAAGCGGAGCAAGCGGTTGCGGATTCTGGGGACAAAGCCGTGACTTTTCACAAGAATCAGGCGTTTATGTGAACCCAAACGACCGCCGCGGTGTTCCACCTTATGTGACCACGGATGGCGAACAACTCGGCAACTCCACCATGCTCCCCGGCGACCTGACGTCTTGTCATGCGATGATCGAGCAACTGCTGGAGGCCCTCCAGGGCGCCACTCGCAAGATCGGCACGATGGAGCATCGGCTCGAGCAGTTGTTGCAACGGCTGTACGGCCGGTCGTCCGAGAAGCTCGACCCCAAGCAGATGGTTCTGTTCGCCGAGATGCTCGGGCAACTCCAGGCGAAGAACCCCGCGGCCGAACCGACGGCCGAACCGACGCCCGCGCCGGCGGCGTCCGGCGCTCGCACGGGCCACGGTCGGCGGAGGCTGCCGGCCGACCTGCCGCGGCGGCGCGTGATTCACGATCTGGACGAGCAGGACAAGCCCTGCCCGTGCTGCGGCGAGCTGCGGACGGTCATCGGCGAGGACTGCAGCGAGCAGATCGACTTCGTCCCGGCCCGCGTATCGGTGGTCGAGCACGTGCGGCTGAAGTACATCTGCAAGTCTTGCGAGACGCAGGCGGCGCCGAGCGGCCCGCAGATCGCCATCGCCGAGAAGCCGCTGGCGCCCATCGAGAAGGGCTTGGCGACCCCGGGTCTGCTGGCGCACGTGATCGTCAGCAAGTACGCCGACCACCTTCCGTTGCACCGGCTGGAGCGAATCCTGGGGCGGCACGACATCACGCTGGCTCGTTCGACGCTGTGCGATTGGATGCGGCAGTCGGCCGAGGCGTTGCGGCCGCTGTACGATCTGATGACGCGGGATGTGCTGGCGTCAAAGGTGATTCACACCGACGACACGCCGGTGAAGGTGCAGGACAAGGTCCGGGGCAAGACGAAGACCGGCCGGTTCTGGGTGTACCTGGGCGACCCGGAGCGTCCCCAAATCGTCTTCGACTATACGCCCACCCGGAAGCGCGACGGACCGATGGCGTTCCTCGCCGATTGGGGCAAGGACGAAAAACGTTTCCTCCAGGCTGACGCATTCGGCGGCTACGACGGCATCTACGCTGGCCAAGCCGGCGGGCAAGTCGTCGAGGTCGCCTGCTGGGCGCACGCACGCCGCAAGTTTTACGAGGCCCGCACGTCCGATCCCGGCCACAGCGCGCGGGCGTTGGCGTACATCCGTCTGCTGTACGATGTGGAGACCCGGGCGAAGAAGCAGTTCGGCGCCCAGCCGCGGGACGGCGCGAGATGCTCGCTGGCGGCGATCCGCCTGTCCCTTCGTCAGGAACATGCCGTGCCGCAACTGGATCAGATCAAGAGCTGGCTCGATGGCCTGCGGGTCGAGGCTGGCGGATCGGTGCTGCCCAAAAGTCCGATGGGCCAGGCGATCACGTACGCATTGAACCAGTGGGCGGCCCTGACGGTCTACGCCACGGACGGGGATTTGCACATCGACAACAACCCCGCCGAGCGTGCGTTGCGGCGTATCGCGATTGGCCGGAAGAACTGGCTTTTCGCCGGCAGCGACCGCGGCGGGAGGACCGCAGCGACCCTGTTCAGCCTGATCGCCACCTGCCAGCGTCACGGCGTGGAGCCCTTCGCCTACCTTCGCGACGTGCTGACCCGCATCTCGGCCCACTCGCACAACCGCCTAGCCGACCTGTTGCCAAACCGCTGGCGCCCCTCAGCCTGACCCCCGCCTCTCCGGCTCACTCCCGCCGCCACTGCGCGACGTGCGGGGTGTACTTCACCGGACGGATAC
>JAAEQC010000065.1 GCA_024231905.1 bacterium
AGCGGCCTGGGCTGATATCGTGCCGTCGCCGGTCCAGGTTTCCCTGGCCCAGCCTGCTCAGAGCCGATTGATGTGGTCGCCAGGCGAGGCCGGGGTAACGATCTCGTTGGTCTCGGGTGAGGCCTTACAATCCACCGTAGACTACAGCGTCCCTGGCCGCAGTCACAGCTTCTCTATGGATCGAACCTACCGTTCCGGCACCCTGGGCCATGGGCCGCCGGGCAGTAGTGGGTGGACGAGTAGGCTCTTTGCCCATCTGCGGGAGATCCAAACCACTGGCGAGGTCGAGTACCACGACGGGCAGGGCAACGTCTGGCGCTTCTTTCCGGCCAACCCGGGCGAGCAGGGCAACACCTTGCGGTTTGAGTACAACGCGTACGGGCAGCTGGCGGCTGTGCGCGATGATCTGGGCCGGCGTTTCCGCTTCGCCTACTACGACGACCTCGATCCTGGCGCCCCGTTCAGGGCCCAGTACGGCCTGCTCAGAAGCATCACCGACTTTCAGGATAACCAGGTGCTTGCCTACGAATACACCGAGGACCGACTGCTGAAGAAGGTCAAGCTACCCGAGATCAAGACCTCGGGCAGCTCTTTCGGCGATTTCACCTACACCGGCTACGAGGGCCGCCCAACCATCATCTATGAATACGAAGCGCCCTCGGGTCTCGACAATGACGATAGCAACGCCGTACTTCACGGCGCGTTTGCCCAACTCCGCCTCAAGGGCTTCAAGCTGCCCGGCTTCGAAGGCAGTGGCGACAGCTTACGGGTGCGCCTGGGCTACGGAACCAGCGGCCGGGTCGAAACCGTCGCCTTTCCTGGCAGCGGGTCTGCGGGCAGCGAGGTGGTATGGGAGATCGAATCCGGAGAAAGCGGAGCTCCCTCGACCTGGGCCATGATAACCGCCCCGTGGGGTCAGGGGACCGAGTACGACATTGGCGAGGATGGCCGAACCGAGCGGA
>JAAEQC010000066.1 GCA_024231905.1 bacterium
GACCCCTCTGCTCTCTAATCTGGGGACTTAAGCCACTGAAAACAGGGGATTTGATATGCATCACATTTCCGTGGACACTAAAGCTCGATGGCTCTAATTAGCAAGTTCTTCCTTACTGGTAATGCGGGACTTAGAAAAAGAATCTATTAGCAGAAAATGGATCGCTTCAGAAATGATTTTTAGCCTACTAACCGATTGAATTTACTTGATTTGTGAAACGTCGGGCACCATATAGCTGCTGGGGGATTGAGGTAGCTGGGCACCACCGCCGGCTCGGTCCGCGGCGCCCGCGGCGCCAGCCCGGCCGGCCGGTAGGGCAGCACCCCGCCGCGCAGAATCGGCGGTGGGGGGGTGGCGAGCCGCGCCGCCAGCCGCTCTCCGAGCACTGCCAGCTCGCCGTGGACCGCCTTGCCGGCGGTCGGCGGCACCGCGCCCAGAAGCTCGTCCATGGCGTCGCGGTAGGAGGTCTCCGCCGCCGCCAGGCGATCGAAGATTTCGCTGCCGACCTCGATCTCCTCCAGCCGCTCGCGGATCGTCCCGAAGTGCGCCCGCATGAGGAGATCCGCGGCCCGCACCCGCTCGCCCGCCGCCAGCACCTGCTCCAGCTGCTTGCTACTCGGGGCCGCGTCGCCCGCCGCCGGCAAGACGCGGTGCAGGGTCGCCAGGCTGTCGGCCAACTCCGCCGTCACCTGGCTGGAAACCGTCCGGCCACCACGGCCGGCCGTCGCCGGGGCTCCGGCCGCAGCGACAGCACCCAACGCCGCCACGGTCACCGAGCACCCCACGAGAAGGAGCATGACCATCCGCGAAAAAGCCCAAGTCATCGGCCAGGCATGTCCCGTCATTTTGCGCTCCCTCGCGCCCGGACTCCAGTGGATTCGCATCGACTCCTCCTGTCGTCTATTCTCCATCACTCGACTCCCTGTGAGACGCCACCGCTGCTAATCGAGGCAATTGCCCGACGTGGAATCGGCGGTGATCGTCGCGCTGGCGGCGATGCTGCACGTGTTGTCGCCGTTCATGTGGAAGTTCCCACTGACCTCCACGGCGACGTTGAGCCCCAACGACGCCTTGTTGCCCGAGGTCAGCTCCATGGTTCCAGCCGTCACCCACGCCCCCTGAGCGACGATCGCCACGCTGCCCGAGACCGACCCGGTCGATCTCACCGTCAGCGCCCCCGCTACGTCGATCTCGGTCTGCTCGCCGAGCTTGCTCGTCCGCGAGGCCGAGAGCAGCACCTCACCGGCCGAGAGGTAGGTGCCCTGCTTGATCAGCGCATCGCTGCTGCTCAGATCTCCGGTCGATTCCAGAATCACCGAGCCGGTCACCGTGACCGTGTTGCTGAGTCCGATCTGGGCTTGCTTCAACCCCCGCACCGAGATCTCGTCGGCGGTGAGGGTCAGACCCTTCGAGAACAGGGCCGGGCCTTCCTCCGAGACCAGCGCGATGGTGCTCGCCGTGATCCCGTAATCCGGGTTGCCCTGGTCCACGGCCACGGCCACGCCTTTGCGGCCGTAGACACAGACCTTGTCGGCGGTGAGGTCGAGGTAGTTGCCCTCGCCGTTCAGCTTGACCTCGCATGGTGAGACGATCACCACCTCCCCGCCGGGATTGAAGTCTGCTTTCACGTTGCGGACCTTGGTGCCATCGAGCCCGAAGTCGGTCATGTAGGCGTCGAGCTCCGCCTGACTGGTGACGGTCACGGCGTTCTGCGGCACCGCACAGTCGGCCGCGGTGTAGCCGCCGTAGTCGATCGTCGCCGGGTCGGGGCAACCGGCGTCGGCGACGTCGTCGTTGACGATCCGCCCCTCGGCCTCGGGGTCGAGGAGCACCGCGTGGACCGGGTCGGTGAGCTGCAGGACGAAGCTCTCGTCGGGCTCCTGGTCGGCATCTCCGAACACTGACACCGCGATGGTCGCCGCCTGGGTCCCGGCCGGCACGAGGAGGGTTTCGTCCACCTTCGCCTCGTAGTCGTCGCCCGCGGTGGCGCTGAGGTCGACGGTGGCATAGCCCACGCTCACCTCTTCGGCGGTGAGGCAGGTGAGCGCCACGTCGAAGACCGCCGGCGTGATCCCGGCGTCGCCCTCGGCCACCGCGGCATCGTTGACCGCGACCACCGGAATGCGCAGCGAGCGCACCGACAAGGCATCGAAATAGACGTCGGCGTCGGTGCCGGTCAGCCGATCAGCCCGCAGCCGCACGCGGAGGAGACGGGTGCCCGCCGGCGCCATCCGCAGGTCTTCGACCCGGTACCAGTCGAAGACGCTGGCGACGTCGCCGGAATCGAACGTCGCGAGCACACCGCCCGCCGCGTCGCGGTACTCGACGATGATCTGTGCCAGATCCGACGGCGTCTCGTCGATGCTCCGCACCCAGCCCTCGAAAGCGAACCACCGGCTGCCATCGGCGATCGCCGCGGCGTAGGCCATCAGGTCGACGTCCTGCCGCAGCTCCGCCACCTCGACGGCGCCGGCTGCGAAGTAGGCTTCCCCATCGACCGGCAGCGGATCGATGAGGCCTTGCCGCCACTCGCCTTCGACCTCGGTCCAGCCGGGGATCTCGCCGCCCACCAGCGCCTCCTCGGCACTGGGATTGGCCAACAGGTTGGGACCAAGGCAGAGCTCGTCGTCGAGGATCCGACCCTCGCCCTGACCGTCGACGAGCGTGGCGTTGACCGGTTCGTAGAGCTCGACGTAGAACGTCTCGTCGGACTCGAGAATCACGTCGCCGACAATCGGCACCGCGATCGTCCCGGCCACCGCGCCGACCGGGAAGGTGAGCGTTCCCGCAGCGTCGCCGAAATCGTGGCCTGCGGCGGCGGTCTCGGCCACGGTGCGGTACTGAACCTCGACCTGGCGATCGCTCGTCCCCACCAGCTCCACGGCGAAAAGCGCCTCCGTGGTGCCGGCGTCGCCTTCCCCGATTTCGAGGTCGGCGATCGAGATCAGCACCTCGTCGTCGTCAAGGATGGTGGCGGTGGCGGCAGCCACCCCCAGGTCGGCGTGCACGGGACCCGAAAGCACGAGCTGGAAGGTCTCGTCGGGCTCGTCGACGAGGTCGTCCAAGATCCCGACGCTCACCGTCGCCGCGGTCTCACCCGCGGCGAACGTGAGGCCGCCCTCGA
>JAAEQC010000067.1 GCA_024231905.1 bacterium
ATTTTCGGGAAAGTTGCCGAAATCTGTGCCACCCCGGAAGCCCAAGAACGCCGATGTCCGGAGTCGGGAGTACCTAACGCCGGCGGAGGTAGAGCAGCTGCTGGCGGCCGCCGGCAGGGTCGGCAGGCATGGCCACCGCGACAAGACGTTGATTCTGGCCCTCTACCGTCACGGTCTGCGGGTCTCAGAGCTGGTCGCCCTGCGCTGGGACCAGGTGGACCTCAATGCAGGTCTATTACACGTCAATAGACGGAAGAACGGGGCCCCCAGCACTCATCCCATGGGCGGTACCGAGATCCGGGCGTTGCGCCGGCTGAAGCGGGACTACCCGGCGACCCAGTACGTGTTTACCACGGAGCGGAAAGGACCGATGACGGCCTCGGTGGTTAGTAAGATGATCGGCAGGGCCGGACAGAAGGCGGGTTTTGCCGTGACGGACCCTCTCCCCCTGCTGCGCGACGCTCGGGGGTCCTACCTTGCGAACCAGGGACACGTCTCCCGGGAGTTGGCTCTCTACCTGGGACTGAGGAACATTCAGCATTAGGTGGGG
>JAAEQC010000068.1 GCA_024231905.1 bacterium
GCATCGCCGCTGCGGTCGGCCAGCTCGACGCTCTCTTCGGCGGACGCCACGGCTTGCGACAGATCGCCCAGGGTCAGGGTCAGCTCGCTGAGATTGCCGGCACTTCTCGCTGCGTCTTCCCAGTTCTCCTGAGTCTTCCGCATCTCCAACCCCGCCCGCATCGGCTGAACCGCCTCCGTCAGCCGACCCAGGGCACGAAGCTCAAAGCCGGCCTGGTTCAGAAGCCACGCCTTGTCGTCGTCCGTGAGGCTCGCGACGGGCTCGTCCCACGGCCGGGCAAAAAAGCCCGACAAGGCGACCAGGTCGGCACCGAAGGCTCCGAGTTTGTGGAGTTGATACTGTTCATCTCCTCGCGCAATACGCCGCCAATAGAGCTCGTTGAAAGCCTCGTCGTGCTTCCCGGCCCGGCACCCGTGGACGACGGCCGTGTAGAGCGGCATCATCTCCTCCAGCGTGTCGGGCAGCTCCGGCGCCGCCTGACGGAAATGCTCATACAGCCGCTCGTGCCCCGCCCGCCACGCCTCCGGATGACCCTTCCGCAGCTGATCGCCGAAGTAGGACCGCACCAGCGGATGGGCGTCCAGGGTGGCCGGTGCGTCCGAGTCGGGCTCCGCCAGGGGGCCGCAGTCGCGCAGGTTCGACAACGCCCACTGCCAGTCTGCCTCGTCGATTTCCACCAGGCTCTCGTTGA
>JAAEQC010000069.1 GCA_024231905.1 bacterium
CATTCATCGAGAAGCGCGCTTTCGTGTGGGAAGACCAGGGTCTGGTGGCCGAGGTCGCCTACGGCGATCCTGCCGAAACCCAGATTCGCTGGCGCAAGACCTACGTGCCGGGTGCCGGTGGCTACGACGACGCGGTGCAGGTGGCGGTCGAGGTGCTCGACCTTCCGGGCTCGCTCTATCCCGGCAGTCGCCTCTACACCTACCTGCGCGACGAGCTGGGTACGGTCATCGGCTTGATCGGCGAAGAGGAAGGTAGCGATCCCCAGCATCCTTCCCTGCCGGTTCGCTACCTCTATTCGCCCTACGGCGAAGTCCATGCCGAGACATCTCCGGAGTTGCGCCGGGTCCGCTTCGACAACGAAGTGACCGAAGTGGGTTCGGTGCCCCAGAGCATCGCCGATCCTGCGATGGCGGCAGCGGGTGTGCTACGGGTGAGCTTGTCGGTCCCCGTAGTGCCGGAATCCCTCAGCGCCGGGGTCGTGGTCGAGCGGCTGCAACCCGGCGGCGGCTGGATGGCCGTCGATTCCACGGAAGTGGTGATGGGGTTGGACGAGGCGGAGCCCGCAGATCTTCTGATTTTGCTGCGCAGTGGTTGGCTGCGCGGCGTTTCCTATCGGGTCAATCTGACCGCGTCGCTGGAGGACCCTGCAGGTCGCAGCTTCGAGGGTTCGGCGAGTCTGGAGTGGAGTGTTCCGCCGTCGAGCGGCGAGCAGCCGGAACCGCCGGTGATCTTCGAACGGCGGTTCGGGATTGTCTACGAGAGCTACGCGGCCGCCGGCGATACCGTGAGTGGCCGCTTCCCCGGCGGCCAGACGAGCTTGTTTCAGGGCCTGTGGACCGATCCGGTCACCGGCGTGGCCCATGCTCGGGCGCGCTGGTACGACGCGCGCAACGCCTCGTGGTTGAGCGAGGACCCCTACGACGACCTGGATTCCCCCAACCTGTACGCCTTCGTCGCCTGGCAGCCGAACATGGCGACGGATCCCAGCGGTGAG
>JAAEQC010000070.1 GCA_024231905.1 bacterium
GGTCACTGCCACAGCGAGCAATCTCGGATCAGAAGATGTTCCTGGCCTCGAGCTCACCGTCCGTCTCATCGAGCCGAGCGCCCTGGTCCTCATCGACGAGCTGACCCAGACCGTTGATCTTCTCATTGGCCAGGTCCACACCGTGTCCTGGAGTCCTGACACCGCCAACCTCGAGCTGAAGCCATACGTCGTAACCTTTGTCGCCGAGGTACCCTCAGCTGGCGAAAGCTTCACCAGCGACCTGGACAGCGCCTCCCTGATAGTAGACGACCTGAGCTCACCCAGCCTGACCATCATCGCGCCCTCTCCCGGCCTGGTGTGCGACATCGTCGAGGTCGCAGCCGAAGTTGCCGACAACCTGAGCGGCGTGCTCAACGTCTCCTACCAGATCGACAGCAGCGGTCAGGACCTGCCGCTGCCCCTGGCCAACCCTTACGGCTCTGCCGACCTTTACGGCGCCACCTGGACCCTGCTGCCCGAGCACGACGGGACCCACGAGATCAGCCTGTTTGCTGAAGACTTCTCGGGCAACCGGACCGCCGGTCAGACCGTGCTTGTTGATGCCGATGCCATACCGCCGGTTCTCAGCGTCAACACCGTACCTGAAGGAATGTGCGCCACCCAACCCCTGGATTTTGCCTTTTCTGCAACCGACAATCGCCTTCTGGCCGTGACTGCGAGCCTGAACGGCCAGCCCTACACCTCTGGCCAGCTCATTTCTGACGACGACTCCTACGAGCTGGTTGTAGTGGCCGCTGACACCTGTGGTCACGAAACCGTGGCGATCAACCATTTCGTTATCGACACTCTTGCCCCGCAGATCGACGTCCAGGGTGTCACCGACGGTGGTGTCCACGGAGTCGGGGTTACCGTAACCTGGAGTGTCACTGACGACAACCTGAGCCTCTCCGGCGCCACCCTTGATGGTGGGCCGGTCGCGAACCAGTTCACCATCGACGATCCCGGCCTCTACCAGCTGTACATCCATGCCGTGGACTGCGCCGGCACCATGGTAGAGACCACGATCGACTTCGAGGTCATCGCCATGGTCAAACTGAGCGGCGCCGTGGCAGTGAGCCCGAGCCAGGTCGAGCCGCCCCAACCGTTGCAGATAACGGGGACCGCCCGCAACGACGGCGGGGGCCAGGTCAGCGGAATTGTGCTGCGCACCGAACTGGTCGAGCCAACAAGCGGCCAGGTCCTGGCCAGCCACGAGGAGATCGTGACCCTGGCACCGGGTGCAGAGCACGCCGTCACAACAGCATTTGCCACC
>JAAEQC010000071.1 GCA_024231905.1 bacterium
AGCTCACGGCCGAAGGCGAGCCCACTTGCGGCGGCCTAAGACCGGCTGTCGGCCGCTGATGACTTATGTAACCCAGCGTCTGATCGACGACTGGTCGCCCGAGCAAATCGCCGGACGGCTCTCGAACTGGACCCCGCCGAAGCTGGAGGGCCTGACCATCAGTCACACCACCATCTACCGCTGGATCTGGGCCGATCCTCAGCGGACGCAACGGTTCCGTCCCTTGCTGCGGATCGCGCAAAAACCCCGCCGCAAGCCCTACGGCAAACCCTCACGCCGAGGCCAGATCCTGGGGAAACGATCCATCGAGGACCGGCCTCAGGAGGCCAACGAACGGCAACGACTGGGCGATTGGGAGGGTGACACCGTCGTCGGCAAGGGACGCCACGGATTCGTCCTGACCTGTGTAGACCGGGCCAGCCGGTACCTGGTCGCGCGAAAGGTTGAGGCTTGTGCCTCGGCGCCAGTGGCCCGACAGCTTCAGCGGAGTCTTCGCCACCTGCCCGCGGATAAACGGCACAGCCTCACGCTGGACAACGGCCGCGAGTTCGCCCGTCCGATTGAACTCGAACGCAAACTGGCCATGCCGATCTACTTCGCCCATCCGTATCACTCCTGGGAGCGAGGGACCAACGAGAACACCAACGGCCTGCTGCGGCAGTACCTGCCCAAAGGCACGGATCTGGCCCAGGTCACCGAGGCACAACTGCGAACCCACGTCCGCGCGTTGAACCACCGCCCTCGAAAGTGTCTCGGCTTCCGCAGCCCCTTCGAAGTCTTCCATCGCCGACTACCGGATTAACCCTGGCTTACCCCCTTGCCAAAAACACGTTTGGCCGGTAGCCTTGAAACGCCGTCGCGGAGGATAGAGCGCTGCTGGGAAGCAACTCGAGTGCCACGGCGGTCCAGGGGCATCGGGCGACGTCCTCATCTCTGAGACGTCGCCTTATCCAAATACCATGCTTCTGGTCCAAGGCGAAAAATCCCAGGGGTCGGGGGACAGCGTCCCCAGTGCCTCGATCGTTACTGTGCTACCGGCCGGCTCGTGACTGGCACTACATG
>JAAEQC010000072.1 GCA_024231905.1 bacterium
ACCAAAGGCACGACGCTCTCACAATCGAAATCGATCGCCTGGACGATAACGCCCCCGCGGATCTCCTGGTCGAACGTGCCAGCCTGCTTCGCGAGATGCAAATCCAGCGAGGTCAGGAGATTCGCAAATTGGCCGACATCCAGCCGTTGACCGCCCTCCGGGTCGACGAGATCCGCCAGCACCTCGAGCCCGGAACGGCCATGCTCGCCTACAGCGTCGGTTCCGAAGGCGTTCACCTCTTCGTTCTCACCAGGGAGAAACCGTTGGTGGTCGTTCCCTTGCCGGTGACGGAAGCGGAGCTCTGGGTGCAGACTGCCAGGTTCTTCCAACTGGTCCTGACCATCGACGAACCCCGTTCGCCGGGCCTCGAAGACACCGTCGAAGTCGCCGACGCCGAAACCCGGCTCACCAAGGGCCGCTGGCTCTTCGACCACCTGGTCGCTCCGGCCGCCGAACATCTCCAGGACGCCGAGCGCCTCGTCATCCTGCCCGACAGCGTCCTCTATTACCTACCGTTCGCCGCGCTCGTCCGTCCCACCGACGCCGCCGGCGGCTGGCAATACCTGGTGGAGTGGAAGCCGCTCCACACCGCCCAGTCGGCGACGGTCTACGCCGAGCTCCGCAAGCGTCGTCCGGGGTCCGACGACAGGAAAACACCTCGGACCCTGGTGGCCCTGGGCGACCCGAGTTATCCCCGCACCTCGGCCGCAGCGGGCGAGGCCGTCCGTTCGGCCCAAGAACGCGGCATCTTCGAGGGTTTGGACCCCTTGCCGAACACCCGCCGCGAGGTCGAGGCGATCGCCGGCATCTTCGAGGACGGCGCCCGCGTCTTCCTGGGCGACGCCGCCACCGAGGAGAATGCCAAGGCCGAGCTACCCGCGGCCCGATACGTTCACTTCGCGACCCACGGCCTGGCGGATCCCCAGCAGCCGCGGCACTCGTTCCTCGCCCTCAGCATCCCTGAGGGACTCCCGCCCGAGCGCGAGAACGGTATTCTCCAGGCATGGGAGATCGTCGACCAGCTACGTCTCGACGCCGACCTGGTGGTGTTGTCCGCGTGTGTGACGGCCTTGGGTCCGGTCCATGCGGGCGAGGGCCTGATGAGCCTCAGCCGCGCCTTCCAGGTGGCCGGCGCGCGGACGGTGGCGGCCACCCTGTGGCCGGTGGCCGACGAGTCGACCGCCGAGCTCATGATCCGGTTCTACGGCCACCTGCTCAAGGACGTCCCCAAGGACGAGGCCCTGCGCGCCGCGCAGTTGGAATTCATCCGCGGTCCCGTGCCGGTGCCGGACGGTAAGGGCGGGACCGAGGAGAAGGACTTTTCGTCGCCGTATTATTGGGCGCCGTTCCAGTTGATCGGGGACTGGCGTTGAGCGGTATCTGGCCCGGCGCATGAACGGGCCGGACTGCGGCGCCCGCGGCGCTAGCCCGGTATCGAGTTTGCCTAACATCCGCTAGCCGAAGCGGAGCTCCGGAGATGGACGACATGGACCGGATGGACGGCATGGTCCCTCTGGGGCTACGAATTGATGGGAGACCTGTCGAGCTGGGAGGGGGTTGTGCTCCGCAAAAATGTCGTCCGGGACCTTCTGGGCGCATGTCGAGCAGCATCACGTCGTCGCCGCAGATGGCGGGAAGCCGGCGCTCCCAGCGCGATCGGCGGCCGGAACTCGGCTCGGGCCCGAAGCGACCTCCGCCTCCGAGACTCGACTCACTCTCTCTGAAACATCCGCGCCCCGACCTGCGTAAGCAGGTATATGTGGGACTAACACCTATGGAGAAACAAGTGTCCAAAGATCGGGAGAAGAAGAAGGCCGCCGCGGAGATGCTGGTGCTGGCTCTGCTCGAGGAGCGCGACCGGCACGGCTATGAGATCGGCAAGCTGATCGAGCAGCGCTCCGGCGGCGTGCTGAAGTACCACGTCGCCTCGCTCTACACCTTGCTCTACCGGATCGAGAAGAAAGGCCAGATCCGGGGCCGCTGGCTGGAGAAGGCCGGTGAGCGCCGGCGCCGTTTCTACAAACTCACCGACGAAGGACGCTCCGCCCTCGCCGCCGAGCGCCAGGGCTGGCGCGAGTTCATCCAGGCGGTCGACCAGGTGGCGCAGCTCGGCCATGCCTGATTGGAGACGTCTGGTGCGCGACGCCATGCCGTCGCTCATCGGCGTCCGGGTGGCGATGGGCGCGAAGCCGAGCCAGATCGTGCGGCTGGTGCTCCGCCGGGGAGTCGTGCTCACCACCTGCGGCATCGTCCTGGGGGTCGCGGGTGCCTTCCTCGTCACCTGGGTGCTGTCGGCGATCCTCTACGGCATCAGCTCCACCGATCTGGTGACCTTCCTGGCCGTCCCGCTGGCTCTCGCCGGCGTAGCGCTCACCGCGAGCTGGATCCCGGCGCGGCGGGCCGCGTCCGTCGATCCGCTCGAGACCTTGCGTTGCGAGTGAGCCGTGGTTTGGGAGGCGGGCAAAACGACGTCCCGATAGTGGTCCGATCGTTCCTGAACTAAGGGTTCGCTCAGAAACTCCCCGTCCGGCGGTCCACGTGTCGCCGGGCTTCGTAGTTCGTCGTCTGGCCCGGTACCGGGCGGATAGGGGTGTCGAAAATCCCGACACCCCTGTTGAGAATTACGACTCTCGACTTAAGTTCCTGCGCCTGGGGCGGTTCACCCGCCACAGGCACTCCGGCCGCCTTTGGGAGTGTTGAAATTCTCCACGGCGTGCGCTTCGCGGCCTTTGCATTTTTCAACAGGTGCAGCCCTGCTGAATGCCGCAATTCTGGACACTTCGGCGTCCGCTGCGAATGGCTGCGACCAGTTGGCCCGATCCTTGCTGTAGGAATGGTCGTACGGCTGCCAGGCTCCTATCGGAGGAAGTCTGACTACAGCCCGGAAGGGCATCGGAGGTAAATCATGGTCGTCCTGCTCGTCGTTCTCACCGTCATCGTCTTCATGGTCATCGAGTACTTCGTCCTGCGTGCGCGCCGGCCCGCAGCCGCGGAGTCCTCCACGGCGCCGGCTGCGCGAGAAGTGCTCGACGCCGGCAAGGCGCCGGACGAGATCCCGCCCGGAGTGTTCGTGGGTCCCGGACATGCCTGGCTCCACCTGGAGCACTCGGGAGAGGCAGCGATCGG
>JAAEQC010000073.1 GCA_024231905.1 bacterium
CTCGCCTGAAAAAGGCGCCGTGGCGTTATTCCATGAGCGGGTCTGGTCGAGATTTGCGACCGCGGCGATCCTCCGCAATCTCCAACTCGACGGCGCCGTCGGTGAGCTTGCCGAGAGCCGGCACGTCCTGCTTCGGCCGTCCACTCGGCCGTCAACCCAGGCTGCGGCCTGCTCGCAGAGGTGAGGTGGCGCGATGTCGATGATCCGAGTGCACGTGGCGGACCTGCTCCACACACCACTGCCCGATCTCAACCCCCTGGGCTTCGACGCCGGGCAGATGCACTGCATGCAGTCGCTCCCCCGTTTCTGTGATCACCTCAAGCTGATCTACGGTCTCAAAGCGCTGGAACTCCTCGCCGAGCGTTCGGAATCGGAAAACCTCGAGGCGCTAGTCTTCGCGGCCCGGATCCTGGCGTCGGCCGGTGCTGTAGTGTCCCTTGTTCCCGACGCTCCTCTGACCGTCTTCATCGACACGGCGACCCTCGCCTTGAACGGCCTCCCGCCGGCGAACGAGCAACCGCCGGTCGCCCAAACCGACCTCACCAGGAGGCCGGACTACTTTTCGCAGCTCCTTTGGGCGGAATGGAGATGGCTTCATTATGGGAAGAAATTCGGCCACTCCGCGGAAGTCGTCCGCTGCACCGCGGGTCTGATCCTCGCTCTCTGGGAGTTTGCACCAGCCCCTCGCCGGGGCCCTCGCCGCGGCCTTCGTCAGTCGGGGCGGCATGGTTTCCCAGGAGGCCGAGCCGCATGACCGCGGGAAATCACAAGCTTGTTGCCTGGTGGCCGGGCCGTGCCGCAGCTGCATCGGACGACCGTACCCCATACAGTCGTTTCAAGATGCGCCCGGCGCGGCCACCCCTTTTCTGTTCGTGCTGTCCCGAAGCCGTCTTGAAGGGTGGCCGCGTCGGTCGCGTACCACGTCCCCACCATCGTCCGTGTTCCGAACCGGCGCGGCCACCCTTTCTCAATCCGGGCTGTCCCGGATCCGCCGTCTTACTGAGTTGGCCACGCCGGGCTCCGTCCATATCGGAAGTCTGCGCTCCTGTGGACGGGCCCGGCGGGCCAACCCTCCAACCGACAAAAACGGTTTGGTGTGTGGCCGCGGCGGGCCGGTGTCGGCCAGGAGCCGACCCGCCGCGGACCACACCCTCCACAGGACTCATGAACCCAACCGAGGAAGGACCTCCATGGAACCGGAGAGCGTAGAGAGCGTGGTGAACGAACTTGCCCTGAAGCTCGCCGAGGATCCGAGCTCGGTCAGCTTACCGGAATTCCTGAAGCCGGCGGTCACCGGCGTACTGGCCCAACGGACGGCGCTGCTGGCCGAGAAGCAGCGGTCAGGAACCACGTACGATCCGTCGCCCGACACGGGCATCTCGGCGCTCAACGGTCTTCAGTTGCTGCTTAGCGTCCTGGCGTTGGCGCGGGGACTTGCCGACCAACTGGAGCGGCAAATCGAGGCCGACCTCGAGCGGGAGCCTGAGGCAGCATGATCGTCATCGGGCGTCCAATCGGAAGAGCGGCCGAGCAAGAGCCGCGCCGGGTCCGTGCTACACGCCGGACCAACTCCCACCGTCGGCAGCAGCCGGACCCCGCGCGGCCTTTTTTTCGGCAGCGTGAGACCGAGGCCGCTGCCTGGCCCGGCGTCGCGCCGGTGATCGAGGTTTCGGGCGGCTCGCGGTAACCAGGGGGCATCGCACGCAATCCAGGTCGAGCCGCGGGCCGCC
>JAAEQC010000074.1 GCA_024231905.1 bacterium
GGCGCAGATGGACCACCCGGCGATCGTGCCCATCCACGACTTCGGGCAGCACGAAGGGTGGCTCTTCTTCGTCATGCCGTGGGTTCAGGGCACGCTCCTGCTGACGTTGATCCGTGAGGGGACCCTGGTCCTGGGCGAGACGCTGGACATCGGTGCCCAGATCGCCGAGGCCCTGGACTACAGCCACTCCCGGGGAGTGGTCCACCGCGACGTCAAACCCGGAAACATCATCGTCTCCCGGGAGCAGGGCGATCCCCCGTTCGCTGGACTCAGATCGGACAACGGCCCCGAACCCGCTCCCCGACAGCTCTTGCGTTCAACTTGCGGCCAGAGAAAGACCTCGGGTCCGAGCCGAGCTGGCCGCCGGCGACCCGGAGGCCGCCGCGGAGACCGTGCGCCGGACCCTGCGGCTGGCCGGGGACGGCTCCTGGGCCGGCACCTACCGCCTCTACCACCTCCTGGCGGCGATCCTGACCGAGGGCGGCGAGACCGCGCCGGCCGGCGACGCGCGGCGCGAGGCCACCCGGTGGCCTGGTGGCCTGGCAGGGAGCTTGCGCCGACCGACGGGCCCTGTTATCCTTTGCTCATGGCAAGCAACGGAGGTAACGCAGCAGGGTGGACACGACAGGGTGGACACGACGTGGCTTTCGCGTCCGAGCGGACACCGTCCCCGGAGAGCGCCGCTGCTGGGGTGCCTCCTGGTCCCGGCGTCTCCGTGACGGGGCCTCGGGGGCCCTCATCAGGACTTGGTGCCGTGGCCTGCCGGACA
>JAAEQC010000075.1 GCA_024231905.1 bacterium
GCGGGCAGCGGAACATCCAGGGGATGTTGATCTGGGTGAGCGACGCATCGGTGCTCGCCGGGCTGATCAGCGGCAGCTGCGCCTTGGTGATGACCTGCTGGGCGACGTGGGTGCTCTGCCCCCCGATCGCCCCGATGATGGCCCACACCCCGTCGTCGTAGGCCATCTCGACGACCTCGCGGGCGCTGCCCCAGACCTGGTCGTCGGAGCGCTGGATCAGCGCGAACGGAATCCCGCGGTAGCCGCCCGCGGCGTTGGCCTCGGCCACCGCGAGCTCGGCGCCGCGGCGCAGGCTCAGGCCCGCCGGGGCGCGCGGTCCTTGGGTGGGCGCGAACAGGCCGATGCGCACCGCGGCCAGATCGACGGGCTCGGCCAGGTCGCGTCCGCGCCCGTGGTACTCGTACGGTTTGGAAGTGAGATCGGCGTACGGCGGGGGCTCTTCACCGGAGCCGGCGTTGGCCCCCGCAGCCAGCAGCAGCAGCACCAGAGCCAGAGCCGTGGCCGGAAACCCCCTCCACTTGCCGGCTCGCCTATTCCTTCGCCAGGGGATGCGCAATCTCCTCCCACGCCTTTTCGGGGTTGAACGGGAACTCCAGAATGCCGTGCGATGGCTTTTCACGATGACACGCCTTCGTGCAGTCCTCGATGGTCAGGCGCGGCATCCGGGCCTCGGGCGGGATCTGACGCGGGCTCTGGTCGATCACGTCCTTCATCATCACCGCGTGGACCGATCCCGGGCCGTGACAGGTCTCGCACTGGGTTCCGTCCTCGATGTGAAAAGTCGGCTCCCGCAGCGACTCGTCCACCATCGTGCCGGCGGCGTGGCACTCCAGGCAGTTGGTCTCGGTCCCCAGGCGCTCGGCCTCCTTGGCGATGGCCCGGCCGTAGCCCACCTCGATGAAGTTGGTGGCCTCGGAGTCGATCATTTCGGTGTAGCCGGTGCCGGGCATCAGGTAGGTCCGGGCGTGCAACGAGGCGGTCCATTTCTGGAACTGCCCGCCCATCTCCGTTTTCCCGTGACACTCCCCGCAGACGGCCGCGCCCACGTACCTGGCGGGCTCCTCCGGGGGTTCGGAGTAAGAGGACACGGCCGCAAGCATCAGGACCAGCATCGCGGCGGTGAGCAGGAGAAGCGATTTTTCGGGCATACGGCGACCTCCGTTCACTCGACTTCGACGATCCTGGGCAGGTGGATGCCCGCCTCTTCTTCCGTCACGTACACCCACTCCCCGTTCTTGAGCTCGGCGAGCGCGATCGGACCGGCGTCGGTGTAGATGTCGTTCAAGGGGATCTCCC
>JAAEQC010000076.1 GCA_024231905.1 bacterium
ATCGAGTTCGGTTACCTGGCAAATGATGCCAAAGCGGCCATCCTCGGTGGGCAGGGCCAAGGTGGCCGAAAAGCTGGTGTGTCGGCGGCCATCAGCGCCGGGGCCATCCCAGGTCAACGACAGGGGATCAATGGTCCCACCGTTGATGCTGATCCGAGCGCCCTCTGCCGCCCAAACCTCGCCAGTGATAACGATCTCGGAGGGTCCGGACTCCTGGAAGCGGCCAAGGTCAGGGGGAGCAGAGAGCACGATGGCCGGGCCGGTGGGATCGAAGTAGATATCGACGGTGGAGGTGCTCACCTGATCCAGAGAGTCGCTGGCAGTGACGGTGATGGTTTGGGCATCAAAGTCGGTCAGGGTGGCATCAAGAGGTACCCCGGCGGCGACAAAGGCGCCGGTATCAGGGGCTACCACGGCTGTCACGCTGCCCTGGGTAGTGGATACCACGATCTCGGTCAGGTTGGGCTCGTTGTCGATATCCACCAGACCTGTAACGTCGACCCTCGCGCTGCCTGTGCCGTCGGGGCCAACGTAGCTATTTTTGTCAGGAGCGGTGAGCTTGATCGGCGGCGCCTTGGTGTCGCGCCACACGATTATCCGATCCTTGCCGGTGCGGCCCACCGAATCCACGGCGCTGGCGGCCAGAACGTTCGGTCCCTCTGAGAGCATTGTCGTCACGGTGAAACGGCCGCTGCCATCGGGTTGCTCGCTCACCTGGGCCTCGACACCGTGGATCGAAACCTTGGCCGTGGGATCGGAAACGGTTCCAGTAGCCGTGATGATGCGGCTGGTAACCAGGGTCCCGGATGGCGGCGGATCGATGTGGATCTCAGGACCATCTCCCCAGGATAGGCGGTGGATCAACAACCCCTCGGTGTGGGTGTCGCCTGCGGCATCGGTGCATACGATCTCAAGGGCATTGTCGCCCAGGGCAGGCAGGGGCACGTCGCCGGCCACGAAGGTGCCGTCAGCTAGCTGGGCCGCATAGTCCTGATACTGCACCGGGTTCGAATCAGGTACTGGTACGCGGATGGAAATCGCTTCGGCACCACCGCTGCGACCTCGGATGGTCACCGCGGATGAAGCGACAGAGGACTCTGAGGAGGGCTCGAGGTCTGAGAGCGTGCAACCACTCAGGTCGACGATGAAGCTGCGCTCGGTCCGGGTCTGGTTGCCAGCAGCGTCAAAGGCGGTCACTGCTACCAGGTAGCCGCCGTCGGTGTCGATTGGCAGGTCCAGGCTGGGTCCGGTGACCTCCTGGGGCTGGCCGTTGAGGCGCACTTCGGGCGGCGGTGGATCAGCGGTGTTATCGGTAATCTGAACGCTGACGGTGACGGCGCGGGCAAAGGAGGCTCCCTCTTGAAGGGGCTGCCCATCCACGAGCAGGGCTATGGTGGGTGGAGTCAGATCGGTGATCACCGTGACGCTGGTCTGGCCGGTTCGGTTCTCGGGATCGGTTACCTCGGCAACGATGGTGTTGGCACCCTCGGCCAGGGGAACGTCCAGGGTACGGAATGCTCCGTCGGCGTCGACCTCGGTGACGATGCTGGCCACGGTCACGGTCCCGTCGGCCGTGTTCCGGCGCCCGCCCACGACCACACCGGCAACGTCGATGGCGTTGCGGTTGGTGCTGCTGCCGTCGCCAGGTGAGAGGATGAAAATCCGGGGATCACCTGCGGCCACCAGGACCTCGATCGTGGCGGTGGCGGTGCGGTCTGCCTGATCGCTGGCTG
>JAAEQC010000077.1 GCA_024231905.1 bacterium
GGAGGTACACGGACATCCCCGGGTTATAGGCGCTCGACCAGGTGTGGACCACGTTGCCGTCGTTGTCCATCAGGTAGGTATCCGTCGACCGGATCGGGGTGAACAGGTTGTAGCCGTCGACCACCTGGGCGGTGGCGGTCCCCCGGGGACCGAAGCCGGCGGCCAGGGCGATGAGCGATAGGACGAGCGGTGCGCATTTCATGATGGTTCTCCATTCCATACCAATGTTGTGATTTTCGCGGTCAAAAGTCCTGCTCCCTTTATCCGGCCCCGCTCGGGGCGCTGGCAGGGAAGAAAAGCAATCGCCGTGCCACCGGCTCAGAAGAGAAATTCAGGGGGTTTTCGCGTCGATTCCGGACCGACCGGGCAAAGATTGCTCGGCAGAGGGGTGCTGCTGTGCACGCTCTTCACACCTTCACGCCGGCGGCCTTCCCCGCGGAGGCCGGGCGGGAGCGCACGCCTGCTGCCGCCGCATGGTCCGGCACCTGCCGCTGACGGCGCCGTGGGGCGCGACGAAGCTGCACGCGGCACCATCGTTTTTGCCGCGGCAGGCGTCGATCGCTTCCTGAGGTGGAAAGTGCCGAGCTGAGGATCCGCCGGGCGGGACGCGGCCCGGCGGTCCGCCGCGTCCGCGACGGGGCCTGCTCGGCACCGCCACGGTCTTCGGAGCGGTGCGCGCCGGCTCTCCCGCCGACGGCTCCGCTCCCCCGCGGACGCAGCGGACGTGATTCGTGGACCGCCGCGCATCGCCTTGCGGGCCCAGGCCTGTCGGGAAGTCCTCGGGAGAGCCCGCTTTCGGGTCGCTGCGCTGCGCGCCGGCGCCGTGGACGTCCAGCCACCGGCCGCGCATGTAGCCCAGCGCGCGGCCGAAGGAGACGTAGACCGCGTCGGCGGCGCCCCGCTCCCTGACGTGCGTGGTGCTGGTCCAGTAGAAGGGGTAGTCGGCCTGCCCCGCCTCGTTGATGATGCGACTGGTCGAGAACACGGGGTGGATCGCCGCGCTGCCGGTGGTGTCCGGGGACCGCGTGTAGTCGACGATGGATTGCAGCTCCTTGGCGTTCGGCAGCCGCCAGTCGTCCTCTCCTGCCAGAACCAGGTCCTCGCAGGTGGCGAGGGCTTCAACCCAGTTGATGCCGGCGCCGTTGTCCGCCTGCTGCCAGACCAGTCCGGTGGCCCTGTCGGTGATCGTGCCGTCGCCGTTCGCTGCGAAGTCGTTCTCTCCGTAACGCGGACCGCGGACGTAGATGGCGTAGTAGCCCTTCCCGCGACGCGTCGGGTAGCACTTGATGCGCCCGTCGGCGAAGTTGACGCCGAAGAAGCATTGGGCGCCGCCCATGACCGTGCTCTCGTAGATCGTGCGGGTGACC
>JAAEQC010000078.1 GCA_024231905.1 bacterium
AGAACAGCGGCAAGCGCACGCCACCACCCTGGATCTCCACCAGCGGCGACGGACGTACTCCGTCCTGCCGGCGCAGGAGCGCCGCCAGGCGCTCGATCGTCGGTCCGCGGAAGAGGACCTCCAGCGGCAGGTCGTGGCCGGTCCGGGCACGGATCGCCGCCATCAGCCGCACCGCCAGCAGCGAATGTCCGCCGAGGGCGAAGAAGTCGTCGCGGACCCCCACCCGCTCGATTCCCAGAAGCTCCTGCCACAGCTGCGCCAGGGCCAGCTCCGGAGGATCTCGCGGTGCCACGTATCGACGTCGTCCGGTGGTCTCCGGCGCCGGCAGCGCGGCGCGGTCGGCCTTGCCGTTGGGGGTCGCCGGCAGCGCTTCGAGGAGCACGAAAGCCCACGGCACCATGTACTCCGGGAGCTTTGCGGTGAGCCATGCGCGCAACCGGCCACGATCGAGCTCCGCCTCCGCCTCCGCCACCACGTATGCCACCAGCCGTTTGTCTCCCGGCACGTCCTCGCGCGCCAGGACCACCGCCTGCTGCACCTCAGGGTGCTCGCCGAGCACCGCTTCGATCTCACCCAACTCGATGCGGAAGCCGCGTAACTTGACCTGGTGGTCGATGCGACCGAGGAACTCCAGGGTTCCGTCGGTACGGTACCGGGCGAGATCCCCGGAACGGTACAGCCGTCCTCCCGCCGCGACGCTGAACGGATCCGGCACGAAACGCTCGGCGGTCAGGGCCGGCCGCCGGAGATAGCCCCGGGCCGGACCCCGGCCCCCGATCCGGAGCTCGCCCGGCACCCCGGCCGGCTGCGGCCGGCTGTAGCGATCCACCACGTAGAGCAAGTTGCGAGCCGTCACCCTGCCGATCGGCACCGTGGTGGTCCCGAGATCCCGCAGGGGGAAGATCGCGCTGTTGATCGCGGCCTCGGTGGGTCCATAGCCGTTGTGGATCCGGCAGCGGGGACTCACCACCGCCGCGATCTCCCGTACCAGCTCGGGGCTCAGCGGCTCGCCTCCCAGGTGCACGGTCTCCAGCCCCGAAAGGCTCCGCCCCTGGCCGGCCAACGCGCGGAAAAACGACGGCGTGGTGTGGACGGTATTGATCGCGTGCCGCGCGATGACGTCGAGGTAGCCGTCGAGGCTCGTCTGCTCCGCGGGGGGCAAAAAGCACAGCCTGCCGCCGCCTGCGAGCGTGCTCATCAGCTCGAACCATCCCATGTCGAAGCAGTAGGAAAGGGTCTGCACCACCCGACTGTGCCCGTCGATGGGGTAGTGCCGGAGAGACCAGCAGAGGATCGGCAACACCTGCCGGTGGCTGACCGCCACTCCCTTGGGCACCCCGGTGGTGCCCGAGGTGTAGATGACGTAGGCCAGGTTCTCGGGATCCGGGAATGATTCAGGATCCTCGCTGCCGGCTGCCGCCGGCGACTCCGCGCTCGGGCCGTCGAGGTACACCAGCTGCACACCCGCTGCCGGGGGCAGTGAACCGGCGACCGCCTGCTGCACCAGGACCACCGGCGCCCCCGCATCCGCGAGCATGAAGCTCAGCCGGTCGGCGGGCAGGGCAGGGTCCAGGGGGAGCGAGACGCCTCCCGCCTTGAGGATGCCCAATAGTCCCACCACGACCTCGGGTCCGCGCTCAGCGGCAATGCCCACCGGCACCTCGGGGCCGACCCCCAGCGCCTTGAGCTGATGCGCCACCCGGTTGGCACGGGCGTTGAGCTCCCCGTAGCTCAGCGCCCGGTCCGGAGCGCCCGACCGACCGCAGATCATCGCCACCGCCGCCGGCGTACTCTCGGCCTGGACGGTGAACAGCTCACCCACGGTGGCCGCTGCGTTGAGCTCCCAACGCGCCCACAGGGCCGCGGTGTCGTTCCACTCCCGCAGCAACTGGTGACGTTCGGCCGGGGTCAGCAGCGGCAGCTGCGACAGACGGCGGCCGGGATCGGCGATGATCCCCCGCAGCAGGCCCTGGAAATGAGCGGCAAGCCGCTGCATCGTGGCATCGTCGAAGAGGTCGGTGCTGTACTCGATGACGCCGGCGATGGTGGCCCCGCGTTCTTCCAGCAGCAACGTCAGGTCGAACTTGGCCGTGACCCCGCTCAGCGGCAGCGGGCTGAAGGTCACTTCCGGGAGCTCCCGGCGTCGCCAGGAGAGGTTCTGCAGCACGAACATGACCTGGAAGAGCGGATTGGAGCCGGCGTCGCGTTGCGGGTGCAGCTTCTCGACCAGGCGTTCGAATGGCAGGTCCTGGTGGGCGTAGGCGTCGAGCGCGGTGTGGCGGACCGCGGCCAGCAGCCGGCGGAAGCTGGGATCGCCGGCGAGCTCCGTGCGCAGCACCAGGGTGTTGACGAACAGTCCGATCAGCGCTTCCAGCTCCTGGCGGTTGCGGCCGGCGATCGGCGAGCCGACGACGACGTCCTGCCGGCCGCTGGTGCGGCCGAGCAGGGTGGCGAAGGCAGCGAGCAGGGTCATGAAGAGGGTCGCCTGCTGCCGGCGGCTCAAAGCGGTCAGGGCCGCGGCCAGTTCCTCGTCGAGGGTTAGCGGCAGCAGGCTGCCGCGGAAGCTCTGGTGGACCGGACGGGGGCGGTCGGTGGGCAGCTCGAGGAGTTGGGGTGCCCCGGCCAGCTGCCGCTTCCAGTAGCCGAGCTGCCGTTCGAGGGCCTCTCCCTTCAGCCACCGGCGCTGCCAGTGGGCGTAGTCGGCGTACTGCACCGGCAGATCGGCCAGGCCGGTGCGCCGCGCCTCGGGGTCCTCGGAAAACGCCTGATAGAGCACCGTCAGCTCGCGCATGAGCATCCCCACCGACCAGCCGTCGGAGACGATGTGATGCATGGTCACCAGCACCACCTCATGCTCCGCCGCCAGGCGCAAGAGGGTGACGCGCACGAGCGGACCCCGCGTCAGGTCGAAGGGACGGAGGGCCTCGGCCGCGGCCAGACGCCGCGCTTCGGCCTCCCGCTCCGGCGCCGCCAGCGGCTGCAAGTCCACCACCGGCAGCGGCAGGTCGAGGTGCTCGGCAATCACCTGGCGCGGCCGGCCGGCCTCGGCCGCAAAGGTCGTGCGCAGGGCCTCGTGGCGCCGCACCACCTCGTTGAAGGCCCGCTCCAGGAGCTCGGGCAGCACCGCCCCGCCGAGATCGACGACCGAGGGGATGTTGTAGACCGGGCTTGCGGGCTCGAGCTGATCGAGAAACCAGAGGCGTTGCTGGGCAAAAGAGAGCGGCAGATCGCGATCGCGGGCGACCGGCACCAGCGGCGGCACCGTCACCCCCTCCTCCCGGCGCCGCAAGCGGTGGACGAGCTCGGCCAGCTCGGCGACGGTCGGGGCCTCGAAGAGCTTGGGCAGGGGCAACTCCACCCGCAACGTCTCGCGGATGCGCGAAACCACCTGGGTGGCGAGCAGCGAGTGCCCCCCGAGCTCGAAGAAGTTGTCGTGGGCCCCTACCCGTTCCACTCCCAACACCGCGGTCCAGATCCCCGCCAGAATCTCTTCCTCCGGGGTGCGAAGCGCGGTCTCCTGGTGGGGCTTGCCCCATTCCGGGGCCGGCAGGGCCCCGCGGTCGACCTTGCCGTTGGGGGTGAGCGGCAGGCTCCCGAGCTCCACCAGCGCCGCCGGCACCATGTAGTCCGGCAGTCGCTCCTTCATGAAGTCCCGCAGTTCGACCCGGTCGATCGCCGCGCCCTGCTCCGCCACCACATACCCCACCAGCCGTTTCTCCCGCGCGCCCAGGTCGGGCACGTCGGCGCGCACCATCACCACCGCCGCCGCCACCGCGGGATGCCGCGCCAGCGTCACCTCGACCTCCCCGGGCTCGATGCGGAAGCCGCGGATCTTGACCTGATCGTCGACGCGGCCGAGGAACTCGATCGAGCCGTCGGGCAGGTGGCGCGCCAGGTCGCCGGTGCGGTAGAGACGCTCGCCCACGGCAAAGGGGCCGCCGCTGAGCGGGTTGGGTAGGAAACGTTCCGCGGTCAGCGCGGGGCGATCGAGGTAGCCGCGGGCCACTCCCGCGCCGGCGACGCAGAGCTCGCCCACCGACCCCGTTGCCACCAGCTGCCAGCGACGATCGAGCAGATAAACCCGGGTGTTGGCGATCGGGACGCCGATCGGCAGACGCGGGCCACCGAGGTAGCGGCCGCCGGTGGCACAGACCGTGGTCTCGGTCGGACCGTAGGCGTTCCAAAAGCGGCGATCGGCCGACCAGCGGCGGGCGAGCTCGGGGGAACATGCCTCGCCGGCGGTGATCAGCGTGGCCAGGGCCGGCAGGTCCTCGCCCTCCAGCACGGCGAGCGCCGAAGGAGGCAAGGTCACGCAGGTAATCTCCTGCTGCCGCAAGGTCTCGACGAGCGGTGAGCCGGGAAGCAGACGCTCGGGCGATGCCAAGTGGAGCGACGCTCCTACCGCCAGCGCGGTGGCGGTCTCCGCCACCGAGGCGTCGAAGTTCAAGGAGGCGAACTGGAGGACCCGGTCTTCGGGACGCAGGCCGAAGAGGCGGATCTGCGCCGCGGTGAGATTGCTGAGTCCGCGGCGGCTGACCACCACGCCCTTGGGACGGCCAGTCGATCCCGAGGTGTAGATCACGTAGGCGGGATGCTGCGCGGCGGAGTCCGTGACGCGATCTGGGCAAACAAGAGCAAACTTCTTGACCCCCGACGCCTGAGGCACTTCGACACAACGGCTGGTGGTACGCGCCACCGCCGGCGTCGTTTGCCCTTGCCACCCGGTCCGGGCGGAGTCGAGGCAGACGACCTGCGCGCCGTCGTCGGGGAGCGCATCCACGAGCCGCTCCCGGGTGAGGATCACGCCCGGGCGGGCGTCGGCGACCATGAAGGCGAGCCGCTCCCGGGGATATTCGGGATCGAGCGGCAGCCAGGCACCGCCCGCATTGAGGA
>JAAEQC010000079.1 GCA_024231905.1 bacterium
AGTACATCTGCCCGCCGGTCCTGTTCTGGGACGACGCCGAGAGCGAGACTCGCGGCACCGACGAAGAGTGGGACGGTGCGTTCGAGAACCTGGGTCTGATCCTGGGTGTGCACTACGACAAGTACTACGCCATGGCCCCGAGTTCGTCCATCGGTTCGGGCCTCGCCCGCCGAGCCAGCACGAACCAGCTGGGCTGGTACAACGAACTGCTCTACTCCACCGGTTACCTGACGACGACGACGATCTGCAACGGTGACTGGGATGACGGCGGTTCGGACGACATCACCCGTCTGGAGAACTGGCTCGACCTGGGCGACAAGGACATGTTCCTGACCGGTAACGGTCTGGCCTTTGACCTCAACGGCTCGGGTGCGACGACCGCGGCATTCCTGTCCAACCGGATGGGTCTGACGTTCAACGCCGAGACGCACCGTGACCTGCTCGGCGGTCAGCTCGCTCCGCGCGTGCTCGCCGTCGCCGGTAACCCGGTGCTCAACACGATCGATAGCTGGATCGCGTTCGGCGGCTGCCAGCAGCTGTGGGACTTCGATCTGGTCACTCCGACCGGCAGCACGCGTCTGGCCGAGTACGCCAACGCCTCCGGCACCCCCGGCGGCTACCCGTACTCTGCCTTGACGTTGAACTCCCTCGCGTCGGGTTCCCGCGTGATCACCCTGACTTCCGATCTCGCCTACGTGGAGACGGATGCCAACGAGCCCACCAAGCTCGATGCCGAAACCGGCGCCCGGGTGCGGATCCTGAAGGACGTCCTGGGTTACTTCGGCGTGTCGGACAACCTCGGTCTGGTCTCGGGCGTGACCCCGTTCGCGGGTAAGTTCGCTCTCGAGAACGCTCCGAACCCGTTCAACCCGATCACCAAGATCTCCTACACGATCAAGGCTCCTGGCCACATGACGCTGAAGGTATTCAACGTCCGTGGCGAGCTGGTCAAGACGCTGATCAATGGTCACGTCGAGGCCGACAGCTTCATCGAGTGGGATGGTACCAACAGCCAGGGCGGCAAGGTGTCCTCCGGCGTCTACTTCTACCAGGCGCAGATGGGCAACGACGTTCAGGTGCACAAGATGGCTCTCGTGAAGTAGTCACCTACTTCAGGATTCGCCATCAGGGAGCGGCCCTTCGGGGCCGCTCCTTATTTATGACAGGAAGTGGGGGGGGGCCTATCAGCCGGCGGGATCGAGTTCGTCCACGGCCGCCAAGTGCGGCAGGTCGAGCAGGAACAGCAGGGTTACGAGATATCTCTGGGCAGCCCCCAGACAAAAGAGGCCGACGGCTGCCTTCTTCTCTCGAGACGGGCCACTCCGACTGCGGTCATGGCATCCGGCGATCATCCGGTGCCGACAGGGCCTTCCGCTCCGATGTCTCGCACTCCGAACTCACCGCCCTGTCCACCTTCCCCTCCGCCAACGGACACCCTCCCGACGACGCGCACGACGAACACACCTTCTTCCGCTGCGTGGCCCGCCATATGCCGCGCACGGCCCACACCATCGCCGCCGCACCGATGACGCACACGACCACGATTTCCCAGAAACCTTCCATCACGCCGCCCCCACGGAACCGGCGAAGCCCAGCAGCTGGCCCACCTGGAAGATGGCGAAGGTCACGATCCAGGCCAGGGCCGTCAGGCCCCAGGTCTGGGCCACGGCCCAGCCCAGGGAGCCGGATTCCTGGCGGGTGACGGCGAAGGTGGCGATGCAGGGCGTGGCGATGAGGGCGAAGATCATGATGCAGAAGCCCACCAGGGGCGTGTAGCGGGCCCGCAGGCGATCGCGCAGGGCCTCGGACTCGGCGTCGGCCTCGCTCACGGCGAAGACGATACCCATCTGGGCCACGAAGACCTCCTTGGCCGCCACGGCGCCGATCAACGCGGTGCCGATGCGCCAGTCGAAGCCCAAAGGCGCAATGATCGGCTCCAGCAGGCGTCCCACCCGGCCGGCGATGCTGTAGGACAGTTCCGCAGCCTGGGCCTGGGCCGGGTCGGTGATCTGACCGTAGGGTATCGACGGGGCGGACACGGCCTCGGTGGCCGGCGCCCGATCGAAGTCCTGGGGAGGCACGTAGTCGGCGTCGGGCTTGGGATAGAAGGTCAGGAACCAGAGGATGATCGCCGCGCCCAGGATAAGCGTGCCCGCCTTCTTCACGTACAGCCAGGCCCGGGTCCACATCTGCACCAGCAGGCTGGTGGCCGTGGGCATGCGGTAGGGCGGCAATTCCATGAGGAAGGGCGTGGTGTCCCCCCGGAAGACCGTCGAGCGCAGGAGCTGGGCCCCCACCAGGGCGAGCACGATGCCCGTCACGTAGACGATCCACAGCATGGGGCCCTGCCACGTGGGCGAGAAGAAGGCCGGGATCAGCAGGGCGTAGATGGGCAAGCGCGCGCCACAGCTCATCAGGGGCAGCACCATCATGGTGATCAGGCGGTCGCGGCGCGTTTCCAGGGTGCGCGTGGCCATGATCGCCGGGATGGTGCAGCCGAACCCGATGAGCAGGGGGATGAAACTCTTGCCGTGGAGTCCCACCTTGGACATGAAGCGGTCCATGACGAAGGCGGCGCGGGCCATGTAGCCCGTGCCCTCCAGGACGGCGATGGCCAGGAAGAGCAGCACGATGTTGGGCAGGAAGACCAGGACGCCGCCCACGCCGCCGATGATGCCGTCCACCAGCAGGGAGCGCAGAGGACTGTCCGCACCCGGTTCCCAGAAGCCGTTGATGGTCGCGGCCAGCCAGACGAAGCCCCGGTCGATGACCTCCATGAGGGGCGTGCCGGCGCTGAAGGTGAGGGTGAACACCAGGTACATCATGCTCAGGAAGAGGGGCACGCCCAGGATCGGATGCATGACCCAGTGGTCGATGCGGTCGCTGCGGGTGATGGTGCGCCGGTCCGGTTGGCGCAGGACCTCGGCGCAGAGTTCGCCGATGGCCTCGTAGCGGCGGCGGGCCACGTAGGTGTCCACGTCCTCGGCGCAATCGGCGGTGAATCGCGCGGCCAGGCCTGTGACTGCTTCGCGGGCGCCGGGGGTGTAGAGTCCCTCCAGCACGCGGTGGTCCTGCTCCAGCAGCTTCACCTTGTGCCAGCGGCGCGGTTTGTCGTCCACCAGGGTTCGGGCCATCTCGCTCATGGTGCGCTCGGCGTCGTCGCCGTATTCCACGAACCACCCGCCGGGGCCGGCGTCGGACACCTCGCCCGGCTGGGGGCTGCCGTCCACGCACACGCCCACCGACGCGGGCAGGTTCGGCACGTCGCCCGCCGCCTTGGCCACGGCGGCCACCAAGTCGTCCATGCCCAGGCCCTTGTTGCCCACGGCCGCCACCACAGGCACGCCCAGCCTTTCGGACAGGCGGGCGGCGTCGATCTGCAGGCCACGATCCTGGGCCATGTCGGTCATGTTCAGGACCAGGACCACGGGCAGCCCGATCTCCAGCAGTTCGGTGGTCAGGAAGAGGTTTCGCTCCAGGTTCGAAGCGTCGACCACGTCGACCACCACGTCGGGCGAACGGGTCAGGAGATAGTCCCGGGCGACCAGCTCCTCCTCCGAGAGGGCGGTCAGGCTGTAGGTGCCGGGCAGGTCCACCAGTTCCAGGTCCAGGCCCCCGCGGCGGCAGGTGCCCTGTTTCCACTCCACGGTCACACCAGGGTAGTTGCCCACCCGCTGCCGCGCGCCCGTGAGGTTGTTGAAGATGGTGGTCTTGCCCGCGTTGGGATTGCCGGCGACGGCAACGTTCAACGTCCGGACGGCCGGGTCGGTGGTTTTTGTCATGACTAAACCCCTGGCAAAAAAAAGGCCGGGGCCGCGGCGCGGTCCCGGCTCGTAGGTTCTACTCGTCCACTTCCATGCGTTGGGCCATGCCTCGCCCGATGACGATGCGGCTGCCGCGTACGGACACCACGAAAGGTCCGTGGCCAGAGTTCTGGATGACCTCCAGCTCGGTGCCCGGCAAGAGGCCCAGGGCCGCCAGTCGGCCCCGCATCTGATGCCCGCCGTCGATGGATTTCAGAATGGCCTTGGTGCCTTCGCTCACCATCGTCAACGGCATCTCAGTTCTCCTTGGTGTCCTTCGCATCGGGCGGGATCTTCAGATCCAGTCCGTTGCCGCACATGTCGCGGCCGCAGGTGTGTTCATGGCCCTCGGAGGCATTACCGCAAAAGTAGCCCGCCTCGTCGTCCCAGCGGATGTCGTTGGCGGGGCACGTCTCGAAGTACTTGACGAACTTAACGAGACGGTCGACCACCTCGCCGCTGACCGCGTGCTCCAGACGGCAGGCACCTTCGTCGGCCTCCTGGAAGTCCATACCCAGCACCTTGCTCAGGAAGTCCCGCAGGGTGGTGTGGCGGTGGACCACGTCGGCGGCGATGCGCTTGCCGGCCTTGGTCAGGGTGATGGTGTCGTAGGGAGCGTAGTTCACGAGCTCTTTTTCGGAGAGCGACTTGAGGGCCTGGGTGACCGAGGAGTTGTGAACGCCGAGGCGCATGACGATGTCCTTGGCCCGCGCCGCGCCCTTGGCCTCCACCGTGTGGTAGATGGCTTCGAGGTAATCCTCGAGGCTCGCGCTGACTTTCACCGTCCCGGCCATGGCTCCCCTCCCCTCTTCCAGTCTGCGAGCGTTTCCCGCCCTGACGAAAAATTTTTGTTGTACCAAAAACATAAGTCCCACCTGAGTGGTCGTCCAGAAATTTCGGACCAACCGCCGCAACCCTTCCCGGAGTTCGTGTGTCATGATGGTTAGCGAACCGTGAATCCGAGGAGTATGACGTGACCGACGCCAGCCTGGTCCAAGACATCCTGCAGGGAGACGCCGCCGCCGAGCGTCGTCTCTATGACCTGCACGTGGATCGGGTCTTCCGGCTGGCCTACCGCATGACCGGCGACGACGCCCTTGCCCAGGACGCCACCCAGGACACCTTCATCCGCGCCTTCGACAAACTGGGCGAGTGGCGCGGGGACGGTCCCCTGGGCGGCTGGCTCCACAGGGTCGCCACCACGGTCATCCTGGGACACCTCCGCAAGCGCAAGCGCGTGCAGAGCCGGGAGGCCCAGGTGGAGGACGTGACGGTCATGGCCGGAGCGAGGGTCGACGGCGATCCGCTGCTACGCCGGTCCATCGACCTCGCCGTGGACGAGCTGGACGACAACCACCGCCTGGTCTTCGTCATGCACGACATGGAGGGCTACACCCACCGGGAGATCGCCGACGCCATGGGCACTCCCGTGGGCACGGCCAAAGCGCGGCTGTCCCGGGCCCGGAGCCGCTTGCGCGAACTGTTGCTGGGCACGGGGCCCATGCCCCTGCCCGAACCGGAATGAACGAGGAAGAGTCATGAGCGACCGAGAATTCGACGAACTGGTGGACGCCATGCGCGAGAACCACAACAAGCCCCCGCAGACGCCCCGCGACCGCATGTGGGAGCGCATCGAGGCCGCCCGCAGCGAGCGGAAGATCGTCCGGATGCCCGCGCGCCCCTGGTACGCGAGCACCTGGGTCCGGGCGGGACTGTCCGCCGCGGCGGTCCTGGTGCTGGGCATCGCCATCGGACGCATGACCACGACACCCGACGCGCCGCCCATGGTGGCGGACTCGGGATCGACGCCTCCCACCGTGGCCGTCCCCACCGGGGAACCGGCGCCGCGGAGCGAGGCGACGACCCTGGTCCGCCACGCCGCCCAGAACCTCTTCGGCCGGGCAGATGTGCTGCTGACCGACCTGAAGATCTCCTCCTGCAGCGACACGAAGAGCCGGCCCGTACCCGCCTGGGCCGGCGGCATGCTCGCACAGACGCGACTCCTGCTGGATTCGCCCCTGTGCGAGGACGTCGAGACGCGGGCCCTGCTCCTGGATCTCGAACTGGTCCTGGCGCGCATCGCCGGTCTGTCCAACGTGGACTGCACCGGCGACGTGAACCGGATCCGCCGTGATCTCAACGACAATGCGACCCTGGACCGCCTGCGCCTGGCTGCCGCCGGGCAGGGCATGGTCTGACCGAGGAAGGACGACGTTATGAAGACGACGAACACCAACAGGACGCTCAAGGCGGTGCTCGCTCTGGCCGTCCTCCTGCCCGTGCTGCTGGCCGCGGGCGCGACCCTGGCCGACGATGACGAGCATCTGGACGCGGGCCGCGCGGCCCTCAACGAGCGCGCCTACCGCCAGGCCGCAGCTCTCTTCGCCGAGGCCCGCGAACAGGCGGAGAACGAACGCACGGAAGCGGAGGCTCTCTACTGGGAGGCCTTCGCCCGCTACCGCACCGAAAAGACCCACGAACTCGTGGAGTCCCTGGAACTGCTCCGTCTCCACGCCGACCGTTACGAGGACGCCGCCACCGCCGCCGAGGCCGAGGCCCTGGCCGCCCGGGTGGCCGGCGAACTGGGGCGCCGGGGCAAGTCCATCGAAGCGCGCGAGACCTACGAGAATGCCGAGAAGGAGCGCCAGCGGGAGGAGACCCGCATCGCCGCCCTCCACGCCCTGGTGCAGATGGATTCGGACAAGGCCCTGCCCATCCTGGAAAAGATCGTGAAGGGCCAGCAGGAGGCCTCCCACGAACTGCGCCAGACCGCCCTGTTCATGCTGTGCCAGACCGATGACGACGGCGTCGAGATCCTCCTGGACGTGCTGCCCACCCTCAAGGATGCGGACTTGCTCCAGACGGCGGTCATCTGCCTCAGCCAGTCGAACATCGACCGCGCCCACCGCGCCCTGGTGGACATGGCGCGCACCAGCGACGATCCGGAAGTGCTGCAGGCAGTGATGATCAGCCTGGGCCAGTCCAGCCACCGCGAGGAGGCCTTCGAGCTGCTGAGCGACATGGCCCGGGACAAGTCGCGCGACGAAGAGGTCCGCTCCCACGCCATCATCGGCCTCATGCAGGCGGATATCCCGGGCACGGCCGACGTGCTGCTGTCCATCATCCGCGACCGTGACGAGGATGAGGAAGTCCTGGAAGCAGCCCTCATGGGTCTGGCCCAGTTGGACGACACGGCCGCCACCGAGGCGCTCATGGACATGGCGACCGACAGCGCCCTGGACGATGAGATGCGCGCCCAGGCCCTCTTCATGGCCGGTATCCACGGCCACATCGAGGCCGGGGAGCTGAGGGAGATCTACGAAGCCGCCGAGAGCGCCGAGCTGAAGGTGCAGGTCTGCCACGTGCTGACCCAGATCGACGACCAGGGCGAGGCCTTCGACGTCATGATGTCCATCCTGGAGAAGGAGACGGACCCGGACGTGCGGGGCGAGGCCGTGTTCTGGATCGGGCAGTTCGATGATCCGCGGGCGGCGGAGTATCTGCTGAAGGTGATCAACGACGAGTAGGGGCTGTCGGCACCCGATGAGGGTGATCCATCTTCGGCGCTCGGCGCTTCGCCCTGCGGGCTCGCTCGAGCCGGGGCGGCCCGACTCGCGGCGAAGATGGATCACCCTCACCGGGTGCCGGCGCCGCTGGGCGTGGAAGAGCTGTGGCGCTAGGGATTGGGGTTGAGGAAGTACGTGGCCGGGAGGTCGTGTGCTTTTTCTTTGATGATGAGCGGACGCAGACGAAGGGTGAGTCGGGGACGACGCGGAGGTCCTTGCGGGTAGGGTCGTCGAGGGCCACCAAACCCAGGCGGCCGTCGAACTCGATACCGTCGCATCGTGGCAATTGCCGGAGGCTCCAGTCAGAAACAACGACTATCGCTCTCCACACTCCTCGTCCAGCTTCCCGTCCTGCTCCATGATGCCCCTGACGAGGTCGTTCTCCCGCACGTCCGGTGGAGGATCCTCGCCGACCGGATACATACAACAGCCCGTGACCAGAACGCCCTCCAGGGCCGACGACCAGAACTGGGGCAAACGGGACCAACTCGAGGAGAGCAGATTCCAGATCATCGCCGCATAGCAGGTGACGCCGTCGACAACAACCACCACCGGGATGCCTTGAAGGGGGACCTCATACTTGCCCGCGGACTCCCACCGGGCTACTCCGCGCGGCGTGAGTTCGATCCTGTGGGTGTCCCAGCAGTACGTCGCAATGTCGCGGCTTGTCAACAGAGCCGGCTTCCGGATCCGGGCGTGGGCGATGACGTACTCCTGGTCCATGTTGGCGAACACGCGGCTCGTATGCGGGTTGTCTTCGTCTGAGAGGTCGCCGTAGGCCTCGTCGTAGATGTCGACCAGGTAGACGGCGAAGTCGGGGGTCGAGTCGCCGGAGTCGCTGCAGGAAGTGAGGGGGATCGCGAATAGGCCTAAGATCATGAATGATACGGTGCGCCACAACATCTTCATCGTCGTTTACCTCATGTCGACTGGAAACTCCTGCTATATATCTATAGCCCGTGCCCATATTGAGTGTTGTTGATGCATTGTTCAAACAAGTCCGACACCTCTATTTCTTCTCGTTCGTTTTTGCAGCCCTTAACATGACGTCTTCAATATAGTCTGCAAACCGGCTGTCATAATAACCGGCTCCTTGGATAATCATCCACGACTGCAAAAAGCTGGTTGCTTCATTGAGTCAACTATGTCCGCCTCCCAGAGTTCCCATGCTCTTGAATCGATGAGTTTCTTCTTGTGTAGATAATACTCTTCTGAACATAGATCGAAGTACGGACGCATCCATCTCAACATGTTATCCCGTACGGATTCATCAACGATATCATCAATACCGAAATCGGGTGACTCAATCTCGATGGGTAAGCCGATCTTTGTGTCCTGATAACGCTGGTTATACGTGAGGAACGTATGCGTTTTCGACTGCGTGGTATTCTCTCGTATCTGGTACCAGAGTGCCCCGACCGCGATCAATGCCGCCGCTAGGGAATATAATCTGCAGTTTCCACTTCTTCCCTTTCGTATGTATAGCGTTGGCTTCAGCTGCATGCGCGGCTGGCGCAGCTTGTGCGCTTCGCACGAGGTGTGACAGACATGATTGTCGGCCGCAAGCGTTTGTTATGAAATCCGCCAAGTATCTGTACCGTACTCAATTCCATCTAACTTCGTCAAAACGCAAGTCCGACTGCAAACGCTTAAATATCTCGTTGTCATCCTCGTCCTTTCGTATTCGTAGAACCAACGTCGCGCTACAGCTTTCGGTCTTCGGTTGGCGAACTATGGTTCGGTTCTTGATCTGAACTCCATTTTGGAGGAGTTGGTCGGTTACTTCAGCGAGTAACTCAAAATCGCCCGTCCACTTTAGCTGAAGTGGGAAATAGTAGTCGCCCTTGATTGGTAGACGATGAAGCACATACAGGGCTACAAGTACCAAAAGGGTCAAAACAACTGCGATAACATATTCACCAAGTCCAACGGTCACTCCAACCGCTGAAACAACCCAAATCGAGGCCGCTGTTGTCAGCCCACGCACAAAGTCATTGCTCTTGACGATTGTGCCGGCGCCAAGAAATCCAATTCCGGTAATCACCCCGGCCGCGGCCCTCGCTGGGTCCATTCGAATTACGGATTCTGCATCCAAATTAGATTCTAAGGAAAGCTTTTGGAAGGCAACAATGATCGCGGCAGAGCCGAGACATACCAAAATATTGGTCCGCAATCCAGCCGCCCTACCCCTGGTCTGGCGCTCTATACCAACAAGACCACCGAGGACCATTGCCACCAATAGCCGCACGACAAATATTCCATCACGTCCGACTGCGTCCAAAAGGATATCCACTATTGCCTCCCGATCATCATAGCGTTGGCTTCAACTGCGAGGACGATTGGCGCGGGCCTGGCGTCAGCCAGGGCCGTGACAAGCGGTCTCGTCGGCTGGAAGCTCTTGTCATACATCACGTGCGCTAGGGACGTGCTTCGATCTCACCAACCTGTGGAAGCAGGACGAACTTATCGCTAGTCCTATAGGTATTGCCGTCCACGTCGCTCACTTCGAATCCGACCGGCACCGGCCCCTGTGTTTCGCTACCGTAACAATTACAGAAAGCCTTGAGAAGTATGCCAACTTCGGCCTTCTCGCCGGGGCATAGTGGAGAAGGAACATCTTCTCGACCGAAGAAGTCTACCTCGTACCATGGGATAGACGCTCTATTGGAGTAGAACACAAAGCTATCACGATCCAGTACTAGATATTGCTTGCCGGTGTTAATGATTTCGACAAGCAGTATTGGATTATTCTCCCGATCATCAACTACATCCAAGAACCGCTGATCCCGGTCAGTATAGATTCTGTATTCGATCTTCCGTCGCCTTTCCCAACGAGTCAAGATGAACGTTGACAGGGCAACTACGAACCCAAGAACCCCAACCAAATCAGCAATGCTCACCTCGAAGACTCCTCAGTATGTATAACGTTGGCTTCAGCTGCGAGGACGATTGGCGCGGGCCTGGCGCCAGCCAGGCGCGTGACAAGCGACTTCGTCGGCTGGAAGCTCTTGTTAGGCTGCAGTCAGTCGTCCCCGAGCGCCTCAGCTATCATCCTGTTGCCGATCCTTCTCCATAAGTTGCTTGATCTTGCGCTCTTCCCAGTCTCTACCCCACAATCCCGAGCCAGCAAAGATCGAGAACGCGTGCACAGCAATCCCAATCCCCCAGCCAAACAATGGCCAGTAGAACCACCAATCGCCTCGAGACGTCAGGATGTTGGTCAGGAACAGGAGCACATTAACAAGCACGTACACAAGGAGGTGATAGTAGAAACCCCGGATCTCCTCGACTTTCTTCCTCGCACGCTCGTACTTGGCCTGGTCGTTCATCTCAACCTCCGGTCGATGCGTGAGTAGTCCTGTACACTACGCGCCGAGCCAAACTAGTAATATCTAGTTCTGCGTATCCACCCCAGATACCGATATAACCGTATCATTTCCTCCAAAACCCGTCAACGCCCCCCGAGAAAACGGAAGAAGGGGACCACCCAGCGGCCCCCTCCTCCGACACTCTTCTATTCGAAACGGCCTAGTCCCCCAACTCCACCCGATAGGCCTTCCGCGCCCTCTTCATACTCGGCCCGAACTCCGGCTTCTCCGGCGGATTCGCCTTATGCATCCGTAGCACCTCGGCAATCCCCCGGTCCAGCTGCGAGTCCACGCCGCGGGCCACATCCTGGGGCAGGGATTTCACCTCGATGTCGGGAATGACACCGCGGTTCTCCAGGGCCCAGCCGTCCTTGCGGTCCCACCAGGCGACCTGGGACTGGGTCACCAGACCGCCATCCACCAGGGGACGCAGGCCGGTGATGCCGTTGACTCCACCCCAGGTGCGGGAGCCGATGATGGGCGCCAGGCCCTCGAGCTGGATGGCCTGGGGGAAGATGTCCCCGTCGGACCCGGAGCTCTCGTTGACCAGCACGATGAACGGGCCGTTCACCAATCTCCGCGGGTAGTGTGCCACAGCGCCGCCCCGGTACCAGGTGAAGCTGACGATCTCGCGACGGAAGCGTTCGAGCATGATCTGGGAGAAGGACCCGCCGCCGTTCCAGCGCATGTCCACCACCATGCCCTCCTTGGCGAGCTGGGGGTAGAACCACGTGTTGAACTCGATCATGCCGCGGCCCATCATGTCCGGCACGTGGATGTAGCCCATCTTGCCGTCGGTCTTCTCCAGCACATACTCGCGGTTCTTGCGCACCCACTCGGCGTACCGAAGTTCGCCCTCGTGGGCGATGGGGGTGACGACCACCTGGCGGGTGTCGTCGGCGCCTGGCTCGTCGCCCACGGTCAGGATCACGTCCTGGCCGGCCAGGTTGTCCATGTAGAAGAGGAACGGACGCCCGCCCGTGATGGGCTTGCCGTTCACCGCAAGGATGTAGTCGCCTTCGCCCACGTCCACGCCGGGCACGTCCAGGGGCGCGACCACGCGGTCCGGGTCGCCGCCGCGGATGACGCGCGCCACCCGGTACGCCCCGTCGCCGGCGCGCTCGAGCTCTGCGCCCAGCAGGCCGGTGGAGCGCCGCGGCACCCGCACGCCTGCGTCGCCACCGATGACATAGGTGTGGGAGGTGTTCATCTCGCCGCTGAGCTGAGACATGAGGTCGCTCAGATCCCGGCGGCTGGCCAGACGCGGCAGCAGCGATCCGTACTGCTTGCGCAGGTCGTCCCAGTTCACGCCGCTCATGTCGGCGTCCCAGTAGAATTCGCGCATCTGGCGCCAGGACTCGTTGAAGATCTGGGCCCACTCGTCACGGGGATCGAGCTCCACCACGACGCCGGACAGGTCCACCTTACCCTTGGCCAGGCCGGCGCCCGGGGCCGACCCCGTGGCCACCACGAACAGGTCGCCGTCCTTCATGACGGCCACCTTGGCGCCCTTGGGCGCGATCTGGTAACCGCCGATGTTCTCCACGAACATGGCGGCTTCCTTGTCCTCCAGGCTGTAGGACATGAGGGCGTTGGCCGGGCCGGAGGGATTGAAGAAGCCGCCGGCTTCGGCCATTCCGCGCACGGTCCCGCGCACGTAGAACACGTGGCTTGCGGTGGCGTTCACGCTGCTGTACCGGCCCCGCTCCACTGGCAGTTCGATCAGGCGCCCGGCCAGGCCGTCGAAGTCGATCTTCACCGGGTCGAGGGTTTCCTCGTCCTTCTCCTCGTCCTCGTCGTCCTTCTTCTCGCCCTCGTCCTCAGCGTCCTCGTCCTCCGGCGGCAGACCGGCCAAGTCGAGCAGCGGGTTCTCCACGTCTTCGTTCAGCAGCAGGGCGTAGATGCGGTCGTTCCTGGTCTCGATCACGTTGAAATCCAGTTCGCCCAACACGGGATTGATGTCCCGGTCGGACAGGAAGTACAGGTACCGGCCGTCCGGATCCCAGGCCGGGGACCAGTCCGAGGTGTACTCGCTGGTCACGGCGTGGGTTTCCTTCTCCTGGGCGTCGTAGATGAAGATGGAGTGGAACTCGTTGGGCAGTTCCATGCTGTAGGCCAGCCAGCGGCCGTCCGGGCTCCAGGTGTAGGTGCGGATCTCGCTCTCGGCGCCGCGGTCCACCTCGCGCCGGCCGCCACCGTCGGCGTCCATGACGAACAGGCCGTAACTGTTGTCCGAGTAGGCGATGCGTTTGCCGTCGGGCGAGACGAGGTGCTGGTAGTGCCAGACGCCCTCCTCGCCCTTCTGCACCACCTCGGGCTCGCCGCGGCCCCAGGAATCCATGCTGTGGATCTCTTCCTCGAGGCCGTTGTCGGTCAGGTAGAAAACCTTCTCGCCCTTGGGACCGAAGATCAGGTTGCGTTCACGCACGCCCGAGCCCCAGGTCACGGGCAGGGTCACGCCCTCCTCCACCGGCACGGAGAAGATCTCGCCCCGGGCCACCACGGCCAGCCGGTCGCCGTCCGGGTTGATGCCGAATTCGGTGATGTTGCTGCCGGCCCGCGGATAGCGGTTGCGGGTCAGCTGCATCTCGCTGCCCAGGTCGATGGACAGACGTTCGACCCGGTCGGTGGCCGTGTCGAAGACGTACACGTCCGCCGCCTTGGTGAAGACGATGCGGCCGTCGTCGGCCAGGGCGGGCCAGCGCACGTCCCAGGTGTCGAACTCCGTGTGCTGCCGCCGGTCGCCGCCGTCGGGCGTGATGGACCACAGGTTCGAGGTGCCGCCCTTGTCGCTCAGGAACCAGAGTCGGCCACCGGACCACATGGGGAAGTGGTCCATGCCCTCGAACAGGGTGACGACGCGGAAGTCTGCCCGATCCGGATGACCCACCCAGATATCGCTGGTCCAGCCGCCGCGGTAGCGCTTCCAGGGCCGGTTCTCGCGGTTGTTGCGCGTGAAGGCCCACTGGCCGGACGCGGGATCCACCGCGAGACGCGAGGCCCAACCCAGAGGCAGTTCCACCGGGTCGCCGCCCTTGAGATCGACGGTGAACAGGTGCGTACCGCCCACGGGGCTGACGCGCATGCTGCGGAAGATGACCTGGGAGCCGTCAGGGGTCCAGTCGATGACCGTGTCCCTGCCCGGATGCCAGGTCAGCCGCCGCGGTTGTCCGCCTTCCACGGGAATGACGTAGACGTCGTCGTTGCCGTCGTAGGTGGCCGTGAAAGCGATCCAGCGGCCGTCGGGGCTGAAGGCGGGCGCTACTTCGGCGCCCACGTGGGTGGTGAGCCGGCGGGCACCGCTGCCGTCGGCGGCGGCCAGCCACAGGTCCGCCTCGGCGCAGAACACGAGCTTGTCCCCGTGCAGGTCCGTTTGGCGGATGTACGCGGGATCGGCCCAGGCCGTAGCCGTGGCCGCCAGCACGATGGCGAGAGCCAGGATCACGGCCCGGCTGCTCCGTCCTGTTCGTTTTGTCATTGCTCGTCCTGTCCTTTCTCGTGGGTGGGATCGGGATCGGGTGAATAGCTGGCAAGGAGCTCGCGGCGGCCGGGCGTTCCGGAAAAGTCCACCTGGCCGAAGGTGTCGAAGGCGGCCTTGATCTCCGCGTGCGTGCCCTTGCGTTGCAGCACGGCGCCGACCCTGTCCAGGGTGGTCTCGGCGCGAATGCCGCAGTAGTAGATGGCCGTCAGGTGCCGGCTGTCGGTCCAGATGGCGCGCAGCACCCCCTGGCAGTCCCGGGTCAGGAAGGCCAGCATGTGCTGGGACGAATCCACGACGATGTTGAGCCACTGTCCCGGCCAGCGCTCCATGAGGTTGGGCCTCGGGTGGGCGAGGATCAGATCCACACCCGCCACGTCGATGGGTTCGTAGACCTTCAGCGTGACCTGGATGCCCCGGGCGGCACAGCGTTCGATGTCGTCGGTGAAGAGGGTCAGCACCTGCGGAAATGCATCCACGACCACCTGGTCCTCGGCCTGCTCGAGCATGAGACGGAATCGTTCGGAGACCTGGTCGGCGGTGCGCAGGTCGTACACCCCTTCATCGGCGGCGGGTGCGGGCAGGGTGGACAGGGCCTCCACGGCGCGGTCGCGCCGACTGCGGAATTCCCGGTCCAATCGGCCCAGGAGCTTGTCGTAGGGGACGGCGCGGCACACGCGCTTGGTCCCTGCGGTGACCATGACCGCGCCCCTGATCTCCAGCGACTTGATGGCCTTGTAGGTGTTGGCCACCGGCTTGTCGATGGCGTGAGCGATCTGGTATCCGGTGCGCGGCGCGCCGGTGAGCAGTTCCACGTAGACCCGGGCTTCCAGGGGAGAGAAGCCCAGCTCGACCAGGGCTTCGTTGCCGAGACGGGAGGGGTCGGGGGGGGACGGGGTCAAGAGGATCTCCCGGGTTGGGTTTCATGGTAGCTTTAACTACTAGTATACGGGGGTGCAGCGTAAAGGTTACGGAGATGGCGACCGGGCGACGGTCGCCGACGGTCGAACCAGCGGGCTAACGGTGAACAGGGTGCCGATCAACGCGGCCGGGACAGGACATACTCGAGCACCAGCAAGAGAAAACGGAAACGGTGTGAACGAGATTGCGCAGTGACGAACGCAGCGGCGCCGATGAAATGCAGGTTAGAAACCGATCACGCCCCACCCTCGGTGCGGGGCCCCACACGACTACTCCAACAACTCGAACTGATTGAAAAAGTCCTGAAATTCCTTCTCCGTCCAGACCCCCCCGTCCTTGTTCCAGGCCGACAGGATGTACATGTCCGACCCTTCCAGGAGCCCACGCACCCAGACCCGGCCTGGGCCCTCGTTGTCCTGGGCCATCACGTCCATACCCTCGAAGAAGCGGCCCTCGGGCAGCTCGCGCCGCAGGGGCATCTGGTGCACCACGCGGGCGTTGTAGTTGGAAAGCTGTTCCTCGATGCGCGCCCGGACCTCCGCCGGTCCCGCCGGCTCGCCCTGGTCGTTGCGCTCGTTGAAAATGGCCGTGACCGAGACGCCGGATCCCTGCTCCCCGTGCTGGTCGCAGAAGATGTGGACGAGCTCGACGGCGGTCCGCGGATCGGCGTCCTCATCGGGTTCGGACCAGTTCTCGCGCACGGCGCCGCAGCCGGCGGGGAACCGCGTCTTGAAGCCCCCCTGGCCGCACCGATAGGTGTAGGCATCGGTGATGGGCGTGGCCGTGTTCGTCGAGTCGGTGGACTCGATCTGGAAGTCCTGGCCGGCGGCCGGCGTGACGACCAGCAGGAGCAGGGCGACGATGATCTTGGTGCTGCGCATGTTCCCCGCCTAGTTGTTCAGAATCGATTCGACCCGATCGACAAGGTCGCCGAAGAGAGTCAGCACGTCCTCCAGGGGCTGCGGCGTCGATACGTCCACACCGCCCAGGGCGATGGTTTCCACCGGATAACGGCTACAGCCCGAACGCAGGATATCCAGGTATTGTTCCCGTTCATCGGCCCCGCCGGCCAGGACCCGCCGCGACAGGGCCACCGCAGCCGCGTAGGCCGTGGCGTACTGGTAGACGTAGAAGTTGTAGAAGAAGTGCGGGATGCGGCACCAGGTGAGCGGACTCCGCTCCGGATCGAACTCCACGGACGGGCCCCAGTACTTGATCAGCAGCTCCTGGTAGATCTCCCCCATGACCTCGGCGGTGAGGGTCTCGCCCGTCTCGCCCAGCCGGTGCACCCGGTGCTCGAACTCGGCGAACATGGTCTGCCGGAAGACCGTGTTGTTGATCTGGGCCAGGTGGTAGTCCAGCAGGTAGAGCAGGCGGCGCTGGTCCGTGGTCTCGGCGAGCAGGTGGTCCATGAGCAGCAGCTCGTTGAAGGTGGACGCGACCTCGGCCGTGAAGATGGGGTAGTCGCCGTACACGTAGGGCTGGTTGTGGACCGCCAGCCAGGTGTGCATGGAGTGGCCCAGCTCGTGGGTCAGGGTGAAGGAATCGCCCAGCTGGTCGGCCCAGTTCAGGAGGATGTAGGGCGGCGTGTCGTAGACGCCGTTGCTGTAGCCGCCGCTACGCTTGCCCGCACTCTCGTGCACGTCGATCCAGCCGCCGGCGATGCCGCCGCGCACGGTCTCAATGTAGTCCGAGCCCAGGGGCGCGCAGGAGGTGAGGATGACCTGGCAAGCCTCGTCGTAGTCGTACTTGAACTCGCCGTCCGGGAAAAGGGGCACGGCCAGGTCGTACTCGTGAATGGGTTCGAGGCCGAGGACGCGCTGCTTCAGGGCCGTGTAGCGGTGGATGACGTCCTTGTGGGCGCTGACGGTCTCGACCAGGGAGTGGAAGACCGCCGGCGGTACGGCGTCCGGATGCAGGGCCGCTTCGAGGCAACCGGTGTGGTTCCGGGCCCGGGAGAAGAAGACGTGGTTCTTGACGTTGGCGTCCAGGTTGGCCGCCAGGGTGTTGCTCATCTTCCCGTAGGCGCCCAGGAATCCGCCGAAGGCATCCCGTCGCACGCGGCGGTCCCGGGACTTCAGGAACTTCTGGTAGCGGGCCTTGGTCAGGGTGACCGACCGGCCCTCCTCGTCTTCGACCTCGGGCAGGATGAGGTCGGCGTTGTCGAATGCGTTGAAGACCTGGCCCGCGCCGCGGGACATGAGGCTCGCTCCGGCCAGCAGCGCTTCCTGCTCGGCGGGCAGGGTGTGGGCGCCGGAGCGCAGGACGTCGTCGAAGAAGTGGGCGTAGAGCTCCAACCCGGACGTATCGGCCACCAGTCCGGAGACGCGCTCGGGACCCAGCTCCAGCACTTCGGACTCGAACCAGGAGATGGCCTCGTCGAAGCGTACCGCCAGGCTGGCGATGCGGCCGCGGCGGGCCAGGTTCTCGCCCACACGGGTGTCCTCGTCGCTCTTGAGACTGGCGTAGACCAGGGCCTGTTCCAGACGGCGGCGGGTGTCGTGGATGGCCTCGATGGCGGCCAGCAGACCGGCGCCGGATTCGCCCAGGGTGCCCTGGAAGGCGGCGAGCCCGGGTAGGGCGGACTCGATGGCCTCGAAGATCTTCTCCCAGGCCTCGGTCCCGCTGAAGATGTTCTCCAGGCGCCACTTGTAACGTTCGGGGATATCGGCACGGTCGGCGGGGGCGCCGCCGGCGGCTTCGTGAGCGGCGGCGGCCAGGCGCAGTCGCGCTATACGATGGGTCAGCATTTGTTACTCCCTGTTCCGACGGCGTGGGGCGGCCGTCCGGTGCTGCGGGGACGATAGAACAAAGAGCAGCGCTTGGCCAGCGGCGGTGAGGCGGTGGCGGTTCCGGGTCAGGCCGGAGTGGCGACCATTGCGGCGTCCAGACAAACAGCGACGCTGTCGCGGATGAACGGCACGTTCAGGGGCTTGGGCAGGAAGGCGGCCGCGCCAAGGTCCAGCAACTGGGTGATTTCCGTCGGTCCGGCCACACCCGAGGTGATCAGGACCGGCAGGTGGCACAGATCCTCGTCGCTGCGGATGACCTCCAGCAACTGCCGGCCACCCAGAACAGGCATGGCCACGTCGGCGATCACAAGGTCGTAGTCGGGGTTGCATCGGAGGGCGTCCAGAGCATGGATCCCGTCACTGCAGCAGTGGCACACGACATCGAGGCCGTAAACGGCCCGGGCCAGCAGGTGTCTGCTCTGGGGATCGTCGTCGACGATGAGAATCCTGGGCATGGTCATCTCCAGGTGACCGAGCCAGGGCGAGTTGGCTGCTGGGGCGAACCGCCGGATATCCCCCCGGCGGCGTTTGCTCAGTTTTCTACGGTTGTCCCGAGACCGAGCTCCTCGAGTACGGCCTGGAAACGCTTCTTGTCGATGGGCTTGGTGACGTAGCCGTCGGCTTCCGCTTCGTAGGCCTGCTGCACGGAGTCCTCGTCCTCCAGGGCGGTCGTCATGATGACGCGGGCGCCGAAGCCCTTGCCCAGGTTGTGGTCCGCCTCCAGGGCGCGGATGCGCTCCAGAGCTTCCTGGCCCGTGATCCCGGGCATCATGATATCGAGACAGATGAGATCGTAGTTGCCGCCCGACGCGAGAGCCTGGCGGACCGCCGCCAGGGCTTCGTTGCCATTGATGGCCACGTCGCATTCCCCGTAGGACTCGAGATAGCGGCAAAGCAAGCGACGACTGATGAAGTCGTCTTCCACGACCAGAATCTGCATGAGACCGTCTCCTCGTCGGTGCATCGGGCCCGGGGCGGGCGAGTCGGCGTCCCGGTCACACTCCCCTGATCGGCGAGGCTCAAGGGTTCTTGAATAATTCCTATCGTCTCCGGTAACTTTGCCAGTTGACCGACGTTCACGCACATTGTCGGGAGCGAGTATCGCGTAGAGGCCAAGGAAGGACACGACACACATGGGCTTGTTGGGCACGATCATCGGCGGCGGATTGGGATTCATGTTCGGCGGGCCCCTGGGCGCCATCATCGGCGGCACCATCGGCTCCAACCTGGGCGAGTTCGGCCGGGGCACGGTCCACCCCGGGACAGGCGGCGGGCGGCGACCCGGTTTCGGCGCCCGCGGCGGCGGTCCCTTCGGCGGCGCCCGCGTCGACCCCCTCCAGGTCCAGCAGGCCTTCCTGACGGCGGTCATCAGTCTGGCGGCCAAGGTGGCCAAGGCCGACGGCCAGGTGAGCACGGCCGAGGTGAAGAAGTTCGACGAGTTCCTGCGGAAGAACCTGGCCATGCCCCCGGCCGACCGGCGCATGGCCGCGCGGATCTTCAACGAGGCCCGCGATTCGTCCATTCCCGCCGAGGACTTCGCCCGCCAGATCCGTCAGATCCTCGGCCACCAGCCCCACCGCATGCGGGACATCGTCTCCCTGCTGGCTGCGGTGGCCATGGCCGACGGCCAACTCCACCCGGCCGAGGAACGCCTCATCCGGTCCATCGCCGGCGAACTGGGCCTGACCCAGCGGGACTACGACGAGTCCATGGCCATGTTCAACCCCACCGCCAACCTGGACACGGCCTACGCCGTCCTGGGAGTCCCCGCCTCGGCCACGGACACGGAAGTGAAGAAGGCCTACCGCAAATTGGCCAAGGAGTACCATCCGGACATACTGGCCTCCAAGGGCATGAGCGAGGACTTCAACAAGTTCGCGGAAGAGAAGATGAAGGCCATCAACGCGGCCTGGTCTGAGGTCGAAAAAGCCAGGGGACTCTAGGTTGAGCTTGGGGGGAGGTGTCGGACTGCTCGGCGCGACTCGGGCCGTCCCGGCCCGAGCGAGGCCCCGCAGGGGCCGAAGCGCGGAGCGCCGAGCAGTCCGACACCTCCCCCCAAGCCCGACGCTGGAGTACCTGGCCTTCCCGGCCGACGCTACTACTACGGAGTGAAATCATGAAAATCGCCGCCCTGTCCGACATTCACAGCAATGTGTTCGCACTGGACGCCGTCATCGGGGACGCGAAGCGGCGTGGCGCCGAAATGATGCTGAATCTCGGGGACGTATTCTATGGTCCCATTGCACCGAGAGCGACCTATGACCTGCTCGCGGAACACGAATTCGTCACGATCAGTGGAAACCAGGACCGCCAGCTTCACGAAGCGACCGCCGAAGAGATCGAGTCCAACCCCACCCTGCAATTCGTGCTGAATGACCTCGGCGCGGACCCCGTTGCCTGGTTGGAATCCCTTCCCTTCGATTACCGGCTGAATGACGAGATCTACCTGTGTCACGGTTCGCCGACCGATGACCTGGAGTATCTCCTCGAGAACGTGGAGTCGGGGCACGCGCGTCTTCGTTCGGACAGGGAGATCGTCCAATTGCTCGGCGGTCAGCAATCGAACCTGATCATCTGCGGACACACGCACACCCCGCGTACCGTCCTGCTGGATTCGGGTCAGCTCATCGTGAATCCCGGCAGCGTCGGTCTGCCCGCGTACACGGACGATGAACCCGTCGCTCATGCCATGGAGAACTTCAGCCCGCACGCCGCCTACGCCATGATCGAGAAGTGTGCGGACGGGTGGACCGTCCAGAATATCCTCGTTCCCTACGATTACCGGAAAGCCGCTGCCGAGGCAAAGAAGCAGAATCGAGACGACTGGGCGTGGTTCCTGTCGACGGGCAGGGGGCATTAAGACGAGCTACCGGCCAATAGAATCGTCTGTTGCGATATTACATTGAACACTCGGGCGGTCCGGCTTGGGTCGCCCTTGCGGGTCCGGGGGTGTGGTGGTCTTCTTCGCCGCGACTCGAGCCGTCTGCGGCCCGAGCGAGGCCCCGCAGGGGCCGAAGCGCGGAGCGGCGAATAAGACCACCACACCCCCGGACCCCCCAAGGAGTCCCATGCCTGAACTGCCTGAAGTCGAGAATGTCGGGAGAGCTATAGCGGCGGCGCTCATTGGGCGTGCGGTGACAGGTGTGAAGGCGCCGTTTTCGGGGGTCCTGGGGCAATCGTTGCGGGCGACCCGGAAGGCGCTGGTGGGCAAACAGCTCGCCGATGTGCATCGGCACGGGAAGTACCTGATCCTGAACTTCACCGGCGAGGGCGGCGGCGAAGCCCACCTCATGATTCACCTGCGCATGACCGGACAGATCTTCGTCATGGACGGTTACGTGCCCGACAAGCACGTGCACGTGAGCTTCGACTTCGACGGAGTGCCGGTCCACTACCGGGACATCCGGAAGTTCGGGCGGCTCGTACTGGTGGAAGACGGGCGCCGGCCTGCCGCGCTGGACCACGTGGGACCGGATATGCTCACCGTACGCTGGTCCGAATGGCACGCGCGGGCGGCCCATCGCGCCGCGCCTATCAAGGCGGTGCTGCTGGACCAGGGCGTGGCCGCCGGACTGGGCAACATCTACGTGGACGAGTCGCTCTTCCTGGCGCGAGTCCATCCCGAGGCCCGCCCCCGCGACCTGGACGACGCCACCCTGCGCGAAGTTCTGAAACGGGCCAAGCAGGTGCTGCGCCTGGCCATCAAACACGGCGGGACGACCTTCATGAACTTCGCCGACTTCCACGGCCGGCCCGGGAATTTCCGGCGGAAGCTGCGGGTGTACGGGCGGGGCGGGGAGGACTGCCGGGATTGTGGGGGGACGCTGGAGAAGACGGTGGTCGGCGGGCGAGGGACCGTGTTCTGTCCGCGGTGCCAATCCTGAATCGACCCCCTCAGCCCGCCTGCTCCTTCTCCACCAACTGCCCCATCTGCAACTCGTAGTAGGTGCCCCGGTTGGCCATGAGCTCCGCGTGCGTCCCCGTCTCCACGATGCGACCGTAATCCATGACGACGATGCGATCGGCGCTCTGGATCGTGCTCAAGCGGTGGGCGATGACGATCCGGGTGCAGTCCAGCTCTTCGAGGGACCGCTGGATGAGCCCCTCGGTGACCGTGTCGAGGGGCCTGGCGACGCACACCCTCAATCCAACCCCATCAACTCCCGCACATACTTCGGCGCCGGCGACCCGAAACTCAGCATCGTGTCGTGGAACGTCTTCAGGTCGAACCCCGCCCCCGCGCGCGCCTCGTAGTCCCGCCGGATCCCGTTGATCTCCAGGTTGCCCACGTAGTAGGTCGAAAGCTGGGTGCTGCTCAACTGCGCCCGCACCCATTTGCCCGCGGCCTCGGCCTCCTCCTGGAAGCCCTCGACCATCATCATCTGCATGGCCTCGTCCTCGGACATGCCCTCGCAGTGGATGCGGTAGTCGATGATGGCGTTGATGATGAGCCGGAGACTCATCTTCAGCTGCTGCATCTGCAGCTCGGGGCCGGCGTACTGCATCTCCACCATGAGCTGTTCCGCGTAGGTGGCCCAGCCTTCGACGAAGGTGCCGCTGCCGAAGATGGCCCGCAGGGGCGTGGGCGCCTCGAAGGCGTTGGCGTGGGCGATCTGCAGGTAGTGGCCGGGCATGGCCTCGTGGACGGACAGGTTCAGGAGCATCCAGTCGTTGTATTCGCGGTAGAAGGTCTCGGCCCGCTCGGGAGTCCAGTGGGCCGGGGTGGGACTGATGGCGTAGAAAGTGGTGCCGCCCTCCTCCAGGGGGCCCGGCGAGTCGCAGTAGGCGATGGAGAAGCCCCGCTGATGCTCGGGCATGACGATGATCTCCACCGGCTCGTCGGGGACGGTCATGATGTCGGCCTCGCGCATCCAGTCGGTGAGGTGGGCCAGTCCCTCGCGAGCTTCTTCAACGATGGTTTCGTTGGTGGGACGGTCCTCGGCCAGGCGGTCCAGAACGGTGCGGATCACGTGGTCCTCGCCGGGGGCGGCTTCCAGGTCGCCCAGGCCATAGCTGATGTACAGGGGTGCGGCGACCTCGTACATCTGTCGACGCATCTCCACCAGGGCCCGCGCGGCGGCGGACTGGATTTCGGCCGCGGACAGGTCGCTGGCCAGGGCGAAGCGCAGCTTCTGCTCGAAGCGCTCGCAACCGATGCGGAAGTCGCCGGTGGAGCGGGGCAGCAGGTCGTCCTCGAGCCAGGTCCCGTGCTCCTCCAGGGCGGCGATGGCCGCGGCCCGGGGACCGGCGAAGCGTTCGCGCATCCCCGGTACCTGGTCCAGGTACTCGTTCAGGCCGTCCATGATCATGTTGACCACGCCACGGTTGCGGTCGATGGCCGTGCGGGTCATGACCGCCGGCGGCGCGTCCAGATTCTCCCGGGCGGCGGCCAGCAGTGCCGGAATCTGCTCCAGCCGGGACAGAACCGCCTCGAGACGCTCTTCCAAGGGGGCGAAGTCCCTGGCCACCAGGTTGTAGATGCCGTCGCCGGCGTTGTACCAGGTGGGATTCCAGGTGTACTCGCGCAACTCCTCGATCAGGAAGATGTCGCGGGCCAGGACGTCCCGCAGGATCTCGCAATCGATGCGGTTCACGGTGCTCAGCTCGGCCAGGTCGATGGCCTCGAGGGAGTCCAGGTAGGCCCGGCAGAAATCCATGTACTCGACGTGGCCGGCGGCGCTCATGTCCGTGGTCAGGTGATCGAAGCGATGGTCGCCCAGGCTGGTGGCCCATTCCGGGATCATCTCCAGCATCTTGTCCAGGTAGCGGTCGGCCAGGCCGACGAACTCCTCGTCGGCCGCCGGACCGGACGAGCAGCCGGGCAGGACCGCCAGGGCCACGATGGCGAGCAGGCATGCGGTCTTCATGGGATTTCTCCTCGTTGGGGACGCGCTGTCAGGCGCCGTTGTCGTATTTCTTGTGGAGGACTTCCGTGTGGGGCGCGAATCCCGCGCTCCGGAAAAGCCTCTGGGACGCATCGTTGTTCACATAGATCCGGACCTCGGCGTGGGGCACGCCCTGGGCACGCATCCACTCTTCGGCCGCCGCCACCAGGCGCCGGCCCACGCCTTGCCGCCGGAACCGCCGGGCCACGCCGATCTCCTGGAGGTAGCCGTATTTGCGGATGGTGCGGTAGGGCGGGATCTCCTTGGCGATGGCCACGATGTAACCGGCGAGGACATCCTCGTCGTCGGCCACCAGGACGCAGTGGTCGGCGGCGTCCAGCAGGCCGGTGACGTACTCGGTCCAGTGGGCGACGGAGTCCTGCCCGCGCACGAAGTCCGGGTCGAGGGTGGTGTGGAAGTCCATGAACTCCACCCACAGGTCGACGATGGCGGGAATGTCCTCGGGAAGCGCGGACCGGACCTGCATGGCATTCCTTGTAGGTGGGTCCGATCCGCCCGGATCAGACGCAGGAATCGGGACGCGGCAGGCCCGCCACCCGGCAAGCCCCCTTGGCGGGACCACCGGGGAAGAGGTCGTAGATGCGCTGCAGGGTCATCTCCACGCCTTTGCACAGGACCCGGATCATGGGCGCCATGCCGTGCTCCTCCTGGTGCTCGCGCAGGAACTCGATGACGTGCCAGTGGTCCTCGGTCAGCGTTTCTATGCCGTCGTGGGCGGCCAGGGCGTCGGCCACCCGGTCGTTCCACTGGTCGAACTCCACCAGGTAGCCCCGGTCGTCCAGTTCGACCCGGCCGCGCCCGTACTCGAATGTGGGCATGATGCTCCTCGCAGGACCCGCGGTGGGGCCGCCGGCTGCCTTCTCTCACGTGGATGACCAGGGTATTATCCCGCGCCCCGGGGCCGCGCGCAACCGGTTTGAACCTACTCGGCGCAGCCTTGCCCCCGCGCCCCGATCCGCCCGCAGTCCGTGCCGGCGGGATGGTTGCCCGGCAAGCAGGGGGAGCCGGCGGCCAGGGTGTAGTCGTCCTGGTCGCACAAGAGGGGATCGGCGGCGAAGTTGCCCCCCATGTCCCGGTACAGGGTGGGCCGGTTGTCCCCCGAGGGGTTGCCCCAAACCACCGTGCAGCCGATGCGGAAGCCGGCCCGCATGGAATAGCCGAAGGCGGCGCTGCCCTCATTGCCGGTGACGAGCACGCCGTCCAGCCGCAGGACCACTTCGTCCGGAGGCGGATCCTCGGTGGCCGTCGACCGCACCACGTAGATGGCCGACCCCAGGCTGCAGAAGTTGTCGGCGATGGTCGTGCGCGTCAGCTCACAACCGGGGTGGACGTTGAGGGACCACAGGCCCCCGCCCTGACGGGTGGCGTGGTTGTCGGCGATGAGCACGTCCTCGAGGGTGAAGAGAACGTGGTAGGACCAGATGCCTCCGCCGTAGAACGCGCGATTGTCGCGGATCTCGGTGTTGCGCAGGGTCATCCGCAGCGACGAGTTGATGAGGGTGAAGCCGCCGCCGGTGTGGGCCTCGTTGCCCGTGACGATGCAGTCCTCGAAGAGAATCTCCCCTACGCCGCCGCACCACACGCCGCCGCCGTCGATGGCCTCGTTGCCGGTGATGATGCAGTTGCGGAACGTGGAGCTCGAATGGTGGAGGATGAGTCCGCCGCCGGCGTATTCCTCGGTGGGTGAGTTGGGCTGTCCGGTGGAGTTTCCGCCGGTGAAGGTGAACCCTTCCACGATGATGCCGTTCTCGTTCGGCTCGCCGGTCAGACGCATGACCGGTCCCTGGCCCTCGGCGTCGATGATGGTCTCCTCGGGTCCCGCTTCCGACCTCACGAGGAAGCCGATCCGGCCGCGGTGGACCTGGATCAGCCCCTGCTTGTGGCTGCCCGTCCCCTGGTTGGTCCAGGTGTAGCGGCCCGGTCCCACGATGACCCGGTCGCGCCAGGTAGCCTGGTTCACCGCTTCGTGGATGGTGGGCGCGTCGCCGGTGCCTTCCACGTTGACGTAGATGGTGCGCATGGACCGGACCTGGGGCCTGATGTTCGGTCCCAGGGCGCCCAGGTGGCCGATCTCGTCGATGCCGCGGACGGCCACGTAGTAGAAGGCGTCGGGCTCCAGATCGGGAATGGCCACCTTGAAGAAGCCGGGGCGGCTGGAGGCCGTGATGGGGCCGGTGGCCCGGGAGGCCGCGTCCCAGTTGCTCACGGTGAGCGGCACGGGGGACCAGCGCACGTCGTGCTCGGTGACGCCGGTGCCGAAGACCGAGTCGTCCCCGGCCGGGACCCAGGCCACGGTCAGGGACGTGTCCGTGGCCGCCCACATGGACAGGCGCGTCACGGGGCCCGGGCGGATGCGGTCGTGATCAGGAGCGGCGGCGCCCACGGCATAGTTGGAGGTGGCGGACCATACGTCGGGCTTGGCAGAGGCGCGCAGGCCGAAGGCGTAGGTCTCGCCGGCGGTGAGACCGGCAACGCGGTGTTCGCGTTCGTTGCCTGCCGTGTCGTCACCCCCGGGGGCCACGAGGGCGGTCCACGAGCTGAACGGCGCGCCCACCTGGTCCCAGGTCGTGCGGCGGAGTTCGTAGGTGACGCTCTTACCGCCGGGTGAGACGGGACTGGTCCACGCCAGGGTGAGGGCCCCGTCCTCACCGGCGATGATGCGCAGGTCGGCGACGGCGGCGGGGAGCTGGTCGGCCACGGGGTCGGTAGGCGAGGACCCATCGCCGGAACAGGCTGCGAGGCCGGTGGCGCAAACTGCGGCGGCAAGCAGGAAAGCGAGTTGGCGCATGGGGTAACTCCGCTTCGGCTGGGCCACGTCGTGGGCCTCGATCATAGCACAGTATTGAGATAGGGAATACGGCCCCGGCGGACAAAAGGTGCTGGGTTTGCGTGTTCAGCCCGGAATCCGTTCACTCATGCATACGGATCCCCGGCGCCGGCACCCCTCAGCGCCTCCTGGCGCCCCCCGGAGCGTCCCCGGTGACCCGTTCGCCCGCTTCGGGCCTGCCGCCGGCGCCGGTCTATTCATCCACCCCCTGAAATTCCCTGCAACAAAATGCGGAATTTTTCGCATTTACCTCGTCACGCCATCCCGGGCACAGCGAGGAGCAGCCTTGAGCCGACCCGACCAGAACCAGCTCAGCCGCCGCGAACGGCAGATCATGACCATCGTCTACCGCCTCGGTCGCGCCACTACGACCGCGATCCTGGCCGAGCTGCCCGACGCGCCCGGTAACTCCACGGTGCGGTCCCTGCTGACCATCCTCGAGCGCAAGGGCCACCTGCGTCACGAGAAGGACGGCCGCTCCTTCGTCTACTTCCCTTCCGTACCGCGCGCCAAGGCCGGCAAGTCCGCCCTGCGGCGCTTGTGCGACGACTTCTTCGGCGGTTCCCGCGACCAGGTGGTGGCCGCCCTGTTGGACCTGCCCCCGTCGCAGGAACTGACCGACGAACTGGATAGCCTGGCCGCGAAGATCGAGCAAGCCCGGCGCCGCGAGCGCGGGAAGGACGACCATGACTGACCTGGCGGCGATCTGGGCCCAGCACGCCTGGCCCCTGTGCTGGAAGGCGTCGGTTCTGGTAGCCGTGTGCTGGCTGGCCACTCGTTCGGTCACGCGACTTTCGGCCGCCCAGCGGCATCTGGTGTGGACGGTGGGCGCGACGGTCTTGCTGGCGCTGCCGGTCCTCGGCCTGGGAGCGGCGACCTGGCAGTCGGGCGCGAACGCCGGGACCCATCCCCCGGCCGTCGTCCGTGGTCAGATGTTGGACGGCGACGCGCGCGTCATCCACGTGGACGGCGGCGATCACGCCGACGCCGTACGACTGGTCACCGAGGTGTCCGGTCGGCCACTCGGTCGCATGACCATGGCCCTGTTCCTCGTCTGGTTGGCCGGCGCCGGCGTCACGGCGGGTGTCTTCGTCCTTGGCCACGTGGGCGTCGGTCGGCTGGTGCGACGGACCGGCGAGATCGGCCGCTGCGTCCGTGATCAGGCCGAGGCCCTGGCCCTGGAGCTGGGCCTGACCCACCGTGTCCGGTTCCGCATCGGCGACCCGGGCCAGGTGCCCCTGACCTGGGGTTGGCCCCGCAGCGTCGTGGTGCTGCCCGCCGGATGCTCGAACTGGGATGCGAGCCGCCGGCGCGACGTCCTGCTGCACGAACTGGCTCACGTGCGAAGGGGAGATCTGCTGACCCAGACGATCGTGCATCTGGTCTGTGTCCTGTTCTGGTTCCACCCGCTGGTGTGGCTCATGGCGGGACGCCTACGCCTGGCCCAGGAGCAGGCCTGCGACGACCGCGTACTCGCCCAGGGATCGACCGCCACGGACTACGCCGCCCACCTGGTGGGCGTGACCCGCCACCTGCACTCGGCGCGAAACCCGGTGCCGGCCGGTCTGTCTCTCGGCGGTCGCGACCAGTTGCGTCAACGGGTCGACGCCCTGCTGGAAGATCGGCGGTCCCGGCGCGATCCCGGCACCCGCGGCGGCGTCTTGGCTGTGGTCGTCGGGACGGCCTTGGCTCTGCCCCTGGCAGCCGGCGACTTCGGCGCTGTCGCCGCACAGACCCCCGGGTACCGGGAGTTGACCGCCGTACCGGTAGCCGTCGACACGGTGCTGGTCAACGTGCCCGGCCGGGGTCCTACCCAGGTCCTGGTCCTGGACGACGGGCGACCCATGCCCCATGTGGACGTGCTGCCCCACGCCGAGGAGGCGCCGAAGATCCGACCGAGTCCTTGAAAGCCTGATCCCTACGAGCCCTGCTCCGACAGTTCCCGCCCGCCCAGTCGGGCCAACAGATGAGGTATGCCCATGAACGCACGATTCCCCGGCCTGGCGGCGAACCTGGTACTGGCCGTGACACTGATAGCCACCGTCGCCCCGGCCGACGATGACACGTTTGCCGTCCGCACCCTCCAACTGCGCGAGTTGTGGCGTACCGGCGGCAACGACGACGGACTGATGTTCGGTGTCGTCTCCCAGATCCTGTGCGACGACGAGGGACTGGTCTACCTGCTGGACCGTCAGTTGGCGCAGGTGCCGGTCATGGCTCCGGACGGTACCCATGTGCGCACCGTCGGGCGGGCGGGCGAGGGTCCGGGCGAGGTCCGCCGTCCCCAGGACATGATCTTCTTCCCGGATGGACGGCTGGGCGTCGCCAAGGCCCACCCGGGCAGCATCGTGGGACTGGACCGCGACGGCCTGCCCGCCGGCACCTTCCGCCTTGGCGTGGCCGACTCCGGTCACCAGGGCGGCCACGGTCTGACCGGCATCCACGCCGCCACCTGCCGCGGGGGCAACCTGGTCCTGGATTGCAGCCGCGCCATGCCCGGCGACGGCGGTCAGGAGTCGAACCTCTACCTGGCGTCATTCGACCCCGAGGGCAAGGAGCTGTGCCGCTACTTCGAGACCACCCTGTCCATGGACTTCGGCGACTGCCACATGAGCGAAGCGGCGGACGATCGCCCCCGTGCCGGCCGCTGGACCGTGGGTCCGGACGGGCGGGTCTACGTGGCATCGCAACGCAATGCCTACCAGATCGAGGTCTACGCGCCGGACGGCGTACTCGTGCGCACCATCGAACGCGATTACCGCAGCCTCATGCGCTCCGACGCCGAGACCGCCGTGATCCGCGAGTACTACGAGGACTTCGTGGCCCAGCTGCCCGGCAGCTGCGAGTACGAGTTCGAACCCACGCGACCGGACATCGAGACCTTGTACGTGTTCGACGACGGCCGCCTGTGGGTCCGCACCAGCCGCAGCGGCCACCACCAGCCGGCCGGCACGATCCTGGCGCTGGACGAGTTCGGTCCCGGCGGCGAGTACCGCGGCCAGGTGCGGATCCCCGGTGTGTTCGACGCGGACCGTGACTTCTTCTTCCTGCCCGGACACGGGTACTTGGTGGTGGTCGTGGGTGGACGGGAAGCCCGGCTGGCCCAGCGGGGCACGCCGTTGCCGCCGGGACCGGAGCGCGACGTGGAGGCCATGACGGTGATCTGTCTGAAGATCGAGGAGTAGGGACTGGCCCGGGCCGCCGGCTGGTTGATCGTGTATTCGGTATCTGGTCGGTGTGCTGCGACCGCCAGCCGGCTGGCGGTTTCGGCGATGTAACGGGATACGGAGTTCGGCATATCCCCCCGTACTGCCGGTTATGCGCATCTGGAATCGCATAACCCCATATGGCTGCCGAAAAAGGCCCCCGGGGACCTTGAGTTGGGGGGCCATGGGCCGCCGGTTCGGAATCTCCCTCTTGCGCCCCCTCCCCCGATTCCCTTCTCTCATTCAGCCGGCGATGCCGGCCACCCACCCCACGCGCCGCCCGGCGCAACCCTGGGGAGCCGGCATGGGCTTCCACGGTGCCGGTGTCGGACCAAAGGCGACCATGACCATCACCCACCTGGCGACCGTGGACGTACGCGTCCTCGTCCCCGCGCAATCGGCCAACGACCGCTTCAAACAGAACTACCCCCGTTACCTGCGCTGGGCCCTGCTGATGGCAATCCTGCTGACCGCCCTCGGGGTGTGGCTCATGCCGCGGTACGAACCGGTGCCGTACAAGCCGCGGGCGGAAGAGATCCAGATCATCAACATCTACGAGGCCCCGGTGATCGAGGAGAAGATCAAGCCGCGCGAAGTGCCCCTCCCGCCCCGGAACATCGAGCCCGTCGATGACGAGGATCCCGGCGGGGTCGATGAACTCCCGCCCTGGATCACGGACCCCTGGACTCCGGTGCCCCCGGCGAACCCGAACCTGACCTCCGACGACGGCTTCGTCGCCAGCTCGGCCAACCCCCTCCTGCGTCTGCAACCCAAGGCCGACTACCCGGAGATCGCCCGCAAGGCCGGTCTCGAGGGCACGGTCCTGGTGAATGTCCTGGTGGGAATGGATGGGATGGTGGACGAGGCCGTCGTCACCCATGGCGTACATCCGCTGCTGGACAAGGCGGCCCGGAGGGCGGCCCTGCGCTGCGTCTTCGAACCGGCGCGGCAACGGACGTTGAAGGTGAAGGCGTGGGTGGCGGTGCCCTATCGGTTCCGGCTGCGGTGACTCACCCCTGACTCCGCGGGCGGTGTCCCCCGGGGGCCCCGGCGAACCAGCGCACCGGGTGTCCTCCGGGGGCGAGAGATCTCGATTCCGAATCCAAGGGGGGCTGGGTCAGTCGACATCCGGGTCCGTGATCAGCAACCAGGTGACAGCCTCGTGCTCGTCGCGAAAAACGCGGGTCTCGTCGCCTACCTCGTCCCGTGCGGCTTCCCACATACGGAACATGCCGAACATCACGTCCTGGTCCGCGACGAAGGCGACGCGCCGGGATTCGGCCCGTCGGTGCTTCTCCATCCGGAAGGCGAACTGTTCCATGCCCAGACGGGTATGCTTCGGTTCGACGAGCTGCCGGCCATCCACGAGATGGGGACGCGGGTCGTCCGCCCGCCCGGACTCGACGAGTCGTCGGTAGAGGCCCTCGACGTCGCCGTCGTCGATGGTACCGATCAGGCGGGTGGCGACGATGCGCCCGTCCTCTATCGTGTCGAATTCGACTTCCAAGACATACTCCTGCGCGCGCTCGGCGGGATCCCATGACCCACACCGCAATCGGACAATAAACAGCAGCCGACCCCCGGGAGCCGAGGACCGGCTGTTTCTTCCAGTTCAGTTGGCGTGCCAACCAATCTCGGATTTCCCGTGCACTGCAACGCCGCCGGCAACCTACCGCCGCGCGTCGTCCAACGCCCCCAGCCGCGCCCGCGCCCGGCTCAAGGCCAGCCGAGCCCGCTCACGGTCCAGGTCGGCGGTCATGGACTCGAGGCGCTCCTTGGCGCGTTCGAAGGCCTTGCGGGCCCGGTCCGCGTCCACCTCGGAGGAGATCTCGCAGGTATCGACCATGAGGTTCACCACGTTGTCGCTCACCTCGACGAATCCGTCGCCCACGGCCAGGCGTTTCTCCGACCCGGCGTCGTCCGTGCGCAGGGTCACGACGCCCGGCACCGTGGCCGCCACCAGGGGGGCGTGATTGGCCCAGATGCCGAGGTAGCCCACCAGGCCGGGGATGGTGGCCGAGACGGCCTCGCCTTCCCACGCCGTGGCGTCGGGGGTGGTGATGACGACGTTAAAGCTCGCGGCCATGATCTAGCCCTCCGCGTACAACATTGTTAGCCTTCGGCCTGCATCGTCTCGTATTTCTCGAGCACTTCCTCGATGGCGCCGCACATGTAGAAGCACTGCTCGGGGATGTGGTCGTACTCGCCGTCCACCAGGCCCCGGAAGGAGCGGATGGTGTCCTCGAGCTTCACGTAGCGGCCCTCCATACCCGTGAACACCTCGGCCACGAAGAAGGGCTGCGACAGGAACTTCTGGATCTTGCGGGCGCGCTCGACGATGACCTTGTCCTCGTCCGAGAGTTCGTCCATGCCGAGGATGGCGATGATGTCCTGCAGATCCTTGTAACGCTGCAGGATCACCTGCACCTCGCGGGCCAGGTTGTAGTGCTCGTCGCCCAGAATGCCCGGCTGCAGAATGCGGCTCGTGGAGTCCAGGGGATCGACGGCCGGGTAGATGCCCAGCTCGGCGATCTGCCGCGAGAGCACCGTGTTGGCGTCCAGGTGGCTGAACGCGGCGGCCGGCGCCGGATCGGTGAGATCGTCGGCGGGCACGTAGATGGCCTGGACCGAGGTGATCGAACCGTCGCGGGTCGACGTGATGCGCTCCTGGAGCTGGCCCATCTCCGTGGCCAGGGTCGGCTGGTAGCCCACCGCGGAAGGCATGCGGCCCAGCAGGGCGGACACTTCCGAGCCGGCCTGGGTGAAGCGGAAGATGTTGTCGATGAAGAGCAGCACGTCCTGCTTCAGCACGTCGCGGAAATGCTCGGCCATGGTGAGGCCCGACAACGCCACGCGGAGGCGGGCTCCGGGGGGCTCGTTCATCTGCCCGAAGACCAGGGCGGTGTTGTTGATGACGCCGGACTCGGTCATCTCCAGCCAGAGGTCGTTGCCCTCGCGGGTACGCTCGCCCACGCCGCAGAACACGGAGTAGCCGCCGTGCTGGGTGGCGATGGCGTGGATCAGCTCCATGACGATGACCGTCTTGCCCACGCCGGCGCCGCCGAAGAGGCCGATCTTGCCACCCCGGGCGTAGGGCGCCAGGAGATCCACGACCTTGATGCCGGTCTCGAAGATCTCGTTGACCTCGCCCTGGTTCGTCAGCTCGGGCGGGTTGGCGTGGATGGGCGAAGTGGTGTCCGGGGACTCCAGGTCGCCCTTGCCGTCCAGCGGCTTGCCCATGAGGTTGAACAGCCGGCCCAGGCACTGCTTGCCCACGGGCACACTGATGGGCGCGCCGGTGTCGATGCCGTCCATGCCGCGGACCAGGCCGTCGGTCGAGTCCATGGCGATGGTGCGCACCACATTGTTGCCGATGTGCTGGGCGACCTCGGTGATGAGGTCGATGCCCTTGTCCTCATCGACGATGCGGATGGCGTTGAGCATCTTCGGCAGGTGGTCCGAATCGAACTCGAGGTCCACGGTGGGACCGATGACCTGCTGAATCTTTCCGATCGTCCCGGCCATTGGCGTTCTCCTTGGCTACTTGCTTCGTTCAGGGGCTCACGCCCCGACATTCCAAAAACTAGAGGGCGTTGGCGCCGCCCACGATATCGAGCAGCTCGGACGTGATCGCCGCCTGGCGCTCACGGTTCCGCTGCATGGTGAGCGCGCTGATCAGCTCACCGGCGTTCTCGGTGGCCGCGCTCATGCTGGTCATGCGCGCCGCGTGCTCACTGGTGAAGGCCTCGCTCAGGGTCATGAAGACGCGGTTCCGCAGGTAAAGAGGCAGCAGGACCGCGAACATCTCCTCCTGGGAGGGCTCCCAGATGTAGTCCTGGCCCGCGGCCGTGTCCTCGTCCGGCGTGTCCTCCGGGGCGATGGGCAGCAGCGGCAGGTCGGCCGGCCGTTGGGTCATGGTCGACACGAACTGGGAGTAGACCACCCGGACCTCGTCGAAGGTGCGTCCGAGGAAGGACTCGACCGCGTTGTCGCCCACGGTGCGGCCCCGGTCGCTGTTGGCCTCGCCGCTGAAGTCCTCGTGGCTCTGCCAAACGGTGTAACCGCGCTTGCGGAAGAAGGCGGCGCCCTTCTTGCCGACGGCGTAGACGCTGGTCTCGACCCCGGCCTCGATGGAAGCGTCGACGGCCTTGTGGGCCATCTTGATGACGTTCATGTTGTAGCTGCCGCAGAGACCCTTGTCCGAGGTGATGACCACGAACAGGCGGCGCTCCACCGGACGCTTCTCGAAGAGCGGATCCTCGATGTCGGCCTTGGCGGCCAGCTGTCCCATGAGCTCGGCGAGCTTGCGGGAGTAGGGCCGCGCGGCCAGCATCCGGCCCTGGGACCGCTGCAGCTTGGACGCCGCAACCATCTTCATGGCCTTGGTGATCTGCTGGGTGTTCTTGACCGAGCGGATCCGCTTGTTCAGGAGTTTGACCCCGGCACCAGCCACGGGTATCCCTTTCTGCTGCTTCGCTACACTTCTGCCTTACTTGTCTGTCTTACTTGGACCGACCGGTCGCGAATTCCTTGATGGCCGCCGTCAGGTGCTCGACCGTGTCGTCCTCGAGCTTGCCGCTCTCGGCGATGGCGTGCAGCACGCCCGCATGTTTTTCCGCCATGAAGGTGTGGAAGTCCTTCTCCCAGGCGGCCACGTCCTCGACGGCCACGTCGTCCAGGAAGCCCTTGGAAGCGGCGAAGATGATCGCCACCTGCTTCTCGATGTCCATGGGTACGTACTGATCCTGCTTGAGGATCTCGACCATGCGTTCGCCACGGGTGAGCTGCCGCTGGGTCGACTTGTCCAGGTCGCTGCCGAACTGGGCGAAGGCCGCCAGCTCGCGGTACTGGGCCAGGTCGAGGCGCAGGGAACCGGCCACTTTCTTCATGGCCTTGGTCTGGGCGGCGCCACCCACACGCGACACGGAGATGCCCACGTTGATGGCGGGACGGATGCCCTGGTAGAACAGGTCGTTCTCCAGGAAGATCTGGCCGTCGGTGATGGAGATCACGTTGGTCGGGATGTAGGCCGACACGTCCGAGGCCTGGGTCTCGATGATGGGCAGGGCCGTCAGTGAACCGCCGCCGTTCTCCGCGGACAGCTTCACCGCACGCTCCAGCAGGCGACTGTGCAGGTAGAAGACGTCGCCCGGGTAGGCTTCGCGGCCGGGAGGCCGGCGCAGCAGCAGGGACATCTGCCGGTAGGCGTTGGCCTGCTTGGAAAGATCGTCGTAGACCACCAGCGTGTCCTTACCCTGCCACATGAGGTGCTCGGCCATGGTGACGCCGGCGTAGGGCGCCAGGTAGAGCATGGGCGCCGGGTCGGAGGCGTTGGCGGCGATGATGGTGGTGTACTCCATGGCGCCGTGCTCGGAGAGCTTCTTCTTCACGGCGGCCACGGTCGACTGCTTCTGGCCTATGGCCACGTAGAAGCAGTGCACCCCCTTGCCCTTCTGATTGATGATGGCATCGATGGTGATGGCCGTCTTGCCGGTGCCGCGGTCGCCGATGATCAGCTCGCGCTGGCCGCGACCAATGGGGATCATCGAGTCGACGGACTTGAGGCCCGTCAGGAGCGGCTGGCTCACGGGCTGCCGGGCGGTCACGCCGGGCGCCTTGATCTCGATGTTCCGCGTCTCGTCGCTGGGCACGGGGCCCTCGCCGTCCAGAGGCTGGCCCACGGCATTCAGGACGCGGCCGACCACGCCGTTGCCCACAGGCACGGAGGCGATGGTCCCGGTGCGGGTGACCTGCTCGCCTTCCTTGATGTGGATGTCGGAGCCCATGATGGCGACGCCGACCGAGTCCTCTTCGAGGTTCAGCACGATGCCGTACGTGTCGCCGGGGAAGGCGACCATCTCGCCCATCATGACGTCCTCGAGGCCATAGACGCGGGCGATACCGTCGCCCACCTGGAGGATGGTGCCGACGCTCTCGACCTCGAGGTCGCGGTCGTAGCGGTTGAGCTCCTTGCTCAGGACGGAGCTGATCTCTTCGGGCCGAAGTTTCACGGCTATCTCCTCGTTACGGGTCGGTTCGCTCAGTCAGAAAAGCGGACCGTGGTCTTGCCCAGCGTCTTCTTCAGTTGGTCGAGATTGGTGCGGACGGTGCCGTCGAGGACGTAGTCCCCCAGGGTCACCTTCACGCCCCCGACCACCGCAGGGTCGACGCGCTTCTCCAGGATGATGGTCTTGCCCGTGCGGGCGGCCAGCTTGGCGTTCAGCTGCTCGGACAGGTCGTCGGACAGGGTGATGGCGGTGACCACCTGGGCCCGCACGACACCCTTCTCGGCTTCCACCAGGGCGGCGTACTTCTCGCCGATGTCCCGGAAGTTCTCGATGCGGTTCTTGTCGACGAGCAGGTACACGAAGTGCAGGAGCACGGATTCGACATGGTCGCCGAATACGGACTTCACAAGGTCCTTCTTCTCCTGCTCGGCGACCTGGGGCGAATCCATGAAGGTCCGCAGGTCGCGGTTCCCCTCCATGACCTGGAGCATGGCGGCGTAGGACTCACCGACACCCTCGACGACCCCTTGCTCCCGAGCGGATGTCAGGAGCGCTCCGGCATAGCGGACGGCGACCTTCAGATCACGCATCGCCCTTGACCTCGATGGAGTCGATGTACTCCTGGATGAGCTTGCGGTGCAGGCCGTCGTCCAGGCGCTCGCCGATGACCTTCTCCGCGGCACCGATCGCCATGGTGACGACGTCGTCGCGCAGCTGGAGCTGGGCCTTCTGCGTCTCGATTTCCAGGTCCTGTTCGGCCTTCTCGGTGCGGGCGGCTGCGGTGTCGTTGGCCTTGGTCACGATGCCGTCGGCCAGGTCCTCGCCACGCTTGACGGCCTCCTGGACCTTCTCGCGCTCGATGACCTTGATGTCCTGCAGCTTCAGCTCGAACTCGCCCTTGAGCGATTCGGCGTCGACCAGGTTCTTCTCGGCGGCGGCGTAGTCGGACTGGATCGTCTCACGCCGCTGATCGAGCAGGTTGAGGATCGGACCCCAGGCGAACTTGGCCAACACCCACACGAAAAGGATGAACCCGACCGCCGTGGTCAGCAGGTTGGTCCAATTCGGTGTCACGAATTCCATGACGGTTCCCTTCAGTCACTTCACGGTTGCGGAGTGCCGGTGGCGGAGGCGGATGAACCGCCCCCGCTCAGTTACCGGCGCGCACGCGTTCCATGTGGTCGGTTCCGGTCAGACACCGACCTTGCCCATCAGCAGGATGGTGGCGACGAGGGCGTAGATCGTCAGGGCCTCGATGAAGGCGCAACCGATGATCATGGCCGTCTGGATCTGGCCGATGGCCTCCGGCTGGCGACCCATGGCGTTCATGCCACCCTCGATGGCGCGACCGAGTCCCAGGCCCGAACCGATAGCGGCGAGACCAAGACCGATGGGGAGAGCAAATCCGAGCAGATCCATTGTTCACTCCTTGACGCGTGCGTGCGTGTCAGGTTCGCGGGGTTGCGACCGCCCCGCCGTTTTAGCCCGGCCCCCGCGGGCCCGGCATCTCAACTCCCTCTAGTGCGCGTGAGCTTCGTCGTGATGCTCGTGCGGCAGCCAGAGGGCGATGTAGACCGTCGACAGCAGGGTGAAGACCAGCGCCTGGATGGTGCAGGACAACAACCCCAGGAAATAGAACGGGAACTGCAGGGGCAGTCCCGGAATGTGCGAGATGCCACCGCTCAGGGAGTAGCTGATGCCGGCCCCCAGCAGGACCATGGTCGCCACCAGCGTGTCCTCGCCGAAGATGTTGCCGAAGAGGCGCAGGGACAGGCTGAGCGGCTTGATGAGCTCGCCGATCACGTGCAGGGGGAAGAACAGGACCACCAGGCCCCACTCCACGCCCGATCTGGGCGACCCGGCCAGGTGGAAGAGCCACCCGCCGATGCCGTTCTCCTTGAGGGCGATGAACTGCACGTACAAGAAGGTTAGCCCCCCCAGGGCAAACGTTGTGTTGGCAAAGCTGCTCGTCGCTGCATGACCCAGGGGGACTATTCCGAAGAGATTGTTGAACAGGATGAAGATGAACAGCGACCCGAGGTAGGGCGTGTAGCGCCGCGCCGAGGGGCCGATGATCGTCTCGAAGAGGGAGTAGAGACCGCCCAGCAGCATCTCGACGGCCATCTGCAGGCGGCCGGGCTTGCGGGGGTCGAGCTTCCTGGACAGCAGGACGAAGACCAGGGCCAGCAGGAGGGCCATGGTGAGGGAGAAGATGGGGTCCAGGAACTTGTCGAGCTTGGCGTCGACGGAGTCGGGGGTCCACTGCTTGATGAACGTGAGGGCGTTGGGGAGGTGGGGCATGGCGCCGCCGTGGCCGTCGCCGTGGGCGTCGCCTTCGCCGTGCTCGCCTTCGGCAGCGTGGGCGTCGGCGGGAGCGCCGTGGGCATCCTCGCCGTGGGATTCGGTGGCCTGGCCGTGGTCCGCGGGGGTCGCGTGGGCGTCAGCGGGGGCGGCGTGGCTCTCCTCTACACTCCCAGAGTCGGCGCCATGGTCGTCGCTGGACGAGCCGTGCTCCTGGGCGACGACGTCGCCGGCGGCGCACGCGTACAAGGCGGCGCACAGCAGGAGGACAAGGAGAGCAGGGCGGGAGCTATGGAGTCGGCGAACCGTCGTCAGAGTGCGCATCGTCTTCCTGTCGCGGCGGTGTCGCGGGCCGTTGTTGCACGCGTTGCGTGACCGAGACAACGACCAGGACCACCATCATCAGGGTGAAGCCCACAGCGTGGCTCAGGGGTGGAAACGGGCGAGAAAATAACACCCAGATCGCCAGTCCGTAAACCACGATTTTGACCGCGCCCCAGACCAGAAGGCCTCTATCATCCTTGGCCTGGCCGGGAGGCTTGACGCCCGCCCGGAGGATTCCCTCCAACGCCCGGAAGCCGATGGTCGCCCAGAGCGCCGTCAGGAAGACGCCGAGGGCGAAGTCGGCCGAAATGGTGCGCCAGGTCACCAGGGACACGGCTGCCGCGACAAAGATAGTCAGCAGGTGGGTCTTTGCAAGGGGGGAATGTGACATTTTTAACGGGCCTGAAAGTCGAGGTTCAGGGGTGGTCGGATTTCGGGGGATTGTGGGGGATACCGGGGATCGGTTCAATCCAAATCGGGCGAGTTCGAGTTACTGCCGCGAACCGAACACACATGCTCATTTACTGGTATTACCGCTCACTCTCCGGGCTCCGCCTCGTAACTCGACGCTATTGACCTCGTGCGCCCACACCCAATCAGAACTTCACTTGTCTTGATTAGGGGGCTATGGTACGGTGCCTTCAACATCCAGCACCAACTGATATCGACCGACCTGATTGACCATGGCGTGGTCCTCCACGGGCCCAAAAGACATCTCGAACAGATCCGCTCCCTCATTGCCGCCATGGTTGGGTCTTCTATAAAACGGGTTGCTCCCGTGTGATACGAACCGGGGAGAGGGGGAGTCATGACGATACAACGCCGAGCAATAACACTTTTCACGCTGCTAGTGACCGTGGGCCTGACAGCCGGTGGGGTTCTCGCCCAGGAGAACATACCTCCCGAGCCGCCGGACGAAGCGGTATGGATGCTGGGATATTCTGTAGCGGGCGAACCACAGTTCCCGCTCATCAATACGGATATGCTGGGCTTAAACGATTGGCGCCTCTTGAAGATCCCCGACCGGGTCCTTGTGGAGAAGTTGCAGAGTCGACCGGACCTGGCCGGTCTGTTGAAAGAGAACTGTCCCGACTGTCTGACGGTCGAGAAGGACCGCGGCACCTGGATTTACGTTCCGCCTTCGTCCGGTGTACCCACGGGTGACACATTTCACGCCAACGTACCCACGATCGACGACGATTGGGAGGCCATAAACATCCCGTCCCTGGCCTGCGGGCTTCCCAACTGGCTCGAGCAATCAGAATCGGTCCTGGACGCCATCCTGAAGCGCGTGCTGACACCGGAGGAACTCGCCGCGGTCGAGTCCGAACTCGCCAAGAACAAGGATTGCCCTCGCGAGAACTACCAGTTCAAGATCCTGGTCCTGAACCAGGAACTGCCCGGCGGTCAACCATGAAGCGGCTGGCGGCACTGATCTGCATGGGGGTTCTGGTGGGCACGGTCGGCAATGGGCTCGCTCAGGGCGTTCAGGACTCGACGGCTGCGTCGAGCCCGGACTTCTCGCGGCTGTGGAACCAGGTCCGCGAGACCGACGGCGCTTCATCGCAACCATCCCGCCCCGTTACGATCAACCATTCCTACCGCGATTCGCTGGCCACCCTGGAGATCGCCTTCTACAAGGCCAAGATCAACCAGGGCATCGCGGATCTGGAGCATCGCGACCGCGTCTTCCGACAGCACAGGATCACGTCGGCCGTCGTGTTCGTGCTGGTGATCATGATCATCCTCAGCGGCCTGCTCTTGTCCTTCCTGCAATTCCGCAAGGACCTGAATCGGAACGGCGACGGCAAGGCCACGAACATCAGACTCGGCAAGGAGGGGATCGAGATCAGTTCCTCGGTCCTCGGGCTGCTGATCCTCTTGATGTCGCTGGGGTTCTTCTATCTGTACCTGACGGAGGTCTACCCGATCCGGGAGATCCAATGAGGTGACTGATTTTCCTGGACCGGCTATCCCCGAACAGAAGGGACGATGATGGACTACCGCACACTCGTCATACTGCCGACCGACAGCGAAGCGGAGGCCAAGAAGACACTCCGCGAACTCATCTACGACCACGGGGTCGTGCTGTTCATCGTGCTCGGCCGCGGGAAGGAAGACCGGCAGCTCTGCGAACGCGCCTCCCTCGTGCTCGGCGGCGACGACAGCTTTTGCCACGTAGTGTGGGCCCGGCGACCGGATGTGGTGTGGACCGTCATCGACGGCGCCGTCGAAGACGGGACGTTACCGGCCACACCGGCGGACCTGCGGGCCGTTTGCTTGAACATGTCCGACCAGGTGCAGAAGACCTACCCGCGTAGCGAGGCCATGCCCGACGCGCTGGAACTCATCACCGTGGTCACAGAGGGGCTGGCATGAACAGATGCATCCTGACGATCTGCTGCGCCCTGGTCCTGGGCGGGGCGCTGCTCCCGGCCGGCCAGGTCCGGGCCGACGACCGCGTCGTGACGATCACCGAGACGGACCCGGACGGCGGCAAGCATCAGGTCGGTCCGGGCACCGAGAATACGATCGTCGACATCAACAGCGTCCTGGCGTTCACCATCGATCGTGACGCCCTGAAGACGGCGGTGGGGCGTGTGGACGGCATCGCTTCCCAGAAGCTCGCCGAACAGATTTCCACGGTGACCAAGCTGCAGGCGGCAGTGGCCGAAGGCTTCAAGCTGCTGCCCACGGCAGGCGATGCACTGGTGGCCTACAGCCTGGATCGGTCCGATGCGTCACGTAGGAGAATGGCCATCGCGGTCGCACCGCTGGGTCGTGTCCTGCGGCAGTTCGCAGACGCCTTCCCGGCTGACACGGGGGCCCGCGCGCGCATCAACGACACCATCATCCGCACCGCGGCCGGCGGCACCATGCTCGACAAGTACCGCGCTATCCTGGAGCAGACCGCGCGCGAGGTCGAGCAGATGAACCGGGACCTGGACGATCTGGCGCGCCGAGAGGGCCTCTACATTCAGTTCGGAGGCTGGGTCGCCACGGGCGAGGGGACCATACCCGTCCACCTGACGGGCTTCGACAATCACCCCAACGCTGAGCCCTATGAGGTTACACGCTTCGACTTCAGCATCGACGACGACGAGCGGCAGGAACTGGAGAACTACTCGACGGCCGCCGCGGATCTCCGCCAGAAGGAGGCGGGGTTGCTGTCGCAAGTAGGCGATACGGTCAAGAAGAGCCTGGACGTGACGCCGACCTGGGAGAGCTGCCTGAAACGCCTGGAGACCGCGCTGGACGGATTGGCGACGGCCGCCGAGGCGACGAAGGTGCGCGACGAGGTGGCGGACATGAGGACGGCCATCGCGTCGCTGGCGGCCTATGCGAAAGCGGAGCACGACGCGGACTCGGGCGTTGCCATGCTGACGAGCTTCGGTCAGCAGTTCGGCGAACTCGGCAGCCAGGCCGCCGGCCTGCTGAAGGTGCTCGAGGAGTTCCGCGACGGGCTTCCCGCGGCTGCCGCGGCGGATCGCGCCAAGATCCAGACAGCGCTGAACGACTGCGCGGGAGAGTTCAAGGACCTTCTGGCTGACGAGTCGACGGGCCTGGGCCGCCTGGCGGCGCTCCTGGACGCGTCCCGGTCCATCAACCACGAGGCCCTCGTCTTCGGCTCCGAGGTGCTCAAGCACGACCTGGGTTCGGTACCCGGCTCGACGCGCCTGGCCCTGAAAAACACCGGCGTGCGGGCCGACGGGGACGCGCTGTCGTTCCGCCTGGCGGTGGGCAAGGCGGGTGGGTCGTCGGCGGAGCTGGAGAGCTTCGACCTGCACATGTTCAAGGTGGCGCCGTTCATCGTGACGTCGCCGGTGTTGGTCTATGCGCAGCCGCGGCACACGAATGTTTATCAGGCGGCGCCGGGGGTGAGTATGGTCGTGTCGCGGGGGAGTCGGAAGAGTGCGTTTCGGAATCGATTCGGGAGGATCGGGTTCGGGATTAATATTTCGGCGTTGGATTTTGATAATGATGACAATATCGAATTGGGGTTCGCGGGAGTGGCAACGGTGGCGGCGGATATGGTTCAGGTGGGGGTGGGGCAGAATTTTGCCCAGAATCGGAGTTATTGGTTTGTGGGAGTGCGGTTGCCGTTGCCGGAAGGGGGGATTTAGGGGGAGGATTTTGGTGTAGGCTGCGAGTCGCGTGTTGCGTGTGGGGTGCGAAACCGAATCGGGTGCCCGCCGTTGTCGTTCGAGTTTCGAGTATGCGTGAAACGGGCTTAGATGCACGGCCAAGTTCACGGTGTTACCGCACTGATGCTGCACGGGCAGTCCGACACCGCGCGGCTCAGATCGGATAACTAGCTGTAGTACAACACGTTTACCGTATATGCTGAATCGTGGGGTGGCACTGAGTGTCGACGAGGAAACAAGGAGACACGCCGTGACCATTCCTTACCACGTTGAGCCGTTTGTTGCCTGGTACTATTGCACTTACGAGATTCCTGTTGCATCTACTTACCAAGTTGAACCACGGAAAACCACGTTCAACTACTGCACCAGAACCGCACCAGCGGACTACACGGAGGTAAGCAGATGAGCACGTCCAGGAATCTCAAACTCACTAAAACCGCGATCGCCGATCTCGAAGCTCCGACCGATCGCGACCGCTACTTCGTCTACGACTCTTCTTTCCCCGGCTTCTGCGTGATGGTCACCAAGACGGGCAAAAAGAGCTTCTACCTGAATCGTAACATCGACGGGCGGTCCCGGCGACTGCGCATCGGTGACACGAAGAGCATCACGGTGGAGCAGGCCCGGAAAAAGGCCGTGATGCTCGCCGCCCAGGTGGAGCTTGGCGAGGATCCGACACAGGCGAAGAGGGACAGGCGGAAGGAGAAGACCCTCGACGACCTGATGAAGGACTACCTCGTCCGGCACGCCAAGCCCAACAAGAAAACCTGGGATCAGGACCAGGATCTCTACCGTCGGCGGCTGAGCCATTGGGGTAAGCGCAAGCTCTCGTCGATCACGCCCGGCGAGATCGACAAGTACCACAAGAAGCTCGGCGAGGAGGTCGGGATTCATACGGCCAACGCCGTGGTGACGCTTCTGAAGACCATGTACAACAAAGCCAAGAAGTGGCGGCTCTTCAAGGGTGAGAATCCCACTGGCGAGACCACGCTCTACAGGACGAAGGGCCGAGAGCGCTGGATCACCCCGGAAGAGATGCCCCACTTCATGGCGTGCCTGGACCAGTACCCGTGCACGGACTTCCGGGACTACGTTCTGGTGAGTCTGTACACCGGTGCGCGCCAGGCCAACGTTATCGCCATGCGGTGGGAGGACCTCAGCCTCGAGGAACTGGTCTGGACCATTCCGGAGACCAAGAACGGGGAATCCCTGACCGTTGATTTGGTCGAGGAGACGCGGCCGCTCCTGGCCCGTCGCCGGTTGCGCCAAGATCCTGATGAGGAGTGGGTCTTCCCCGATGACACCAAGCCTACCGGCCACATGGTTCGCCCCTGGTTCCACTGGCGGAAGTTCTTGAAGGCTGCTGGCATCGAGAACCTCCGGATGCACGATCTGCGGCACACGCACGCCAGCTGGCTGATCGAGACCGGGGCGGACATCTCGGACGTCCAGGCTGCGCTCGGGCACAAGAAGATTGAGACGTCGCTGCGGTACGCCCACAGAAAGCGGGGCCGGACGCGGGCGAAGCGCGGGGCGGCCGTGGGCGGGATGTTGGATGCGGCCAAGCCGCCGGCTGATCCGAATCCCATCGTGCCTCTGGCCGAGGCGGGCTCGGGCTAGTCCCGTACAGTCAACGGTGAGTCATACGCCCCTCCGGTTCGAAATCGGAGGGGCGTAGGGCTTCAAGTTAGCGGAATCGATTCGTCGGGCTTCGCTACAGTCATCAAGGACCGAGACCGGTGCCCCTCGTTTCCCGATCTAAGGAAACTCAAGTTAGCTCGATCCAGCCTGCCGTGACCACAGCACTCCTCGAAATCGAAGCTCGACAACCAGTGGTTTGCCAAAATTGGCGATTTACGGGGCCGAAATCGAGTGTAATTCGCGGTAAACACACGGCTGCTTGTCCGCATAATCTATTGCAAACATATGCCTTGCGGATGCAGCCATTGTTGCTGGCCAAAAGAAATCGATAATAACGAGCAACTGGCACGCGTGGTTCATTCTTTGCACAGATGAGCAATGATGGCCCCGATTTGACCACAATATCGGATCACAGGGCAGCATTCACGGAAGGAGCCGCCCCCATGCCCAGGAAGAAGAAGGACAACTCCCACAGGCGGAAGCAGGACATCCCCGATCCCGACTTCCTGTCACCGAAGGAGGCCGCGCCCATTTTGAGGGTGTCGGTCGGAACCCTCGAGTTCTGGCGACGGACCGGCGCTCAGAACGTCCCGTACGCGAAGGTCGGACGGAACATTTACTACGAGCGCAAGGACCTCTACGCGTTCATCCGTAACCAGAAGATCGGAGGTGGGGCCCACTAGGAAACTCAGTCCGGGTCCTCAGGCCAGACCGAAACGGCCTGCACCTGCCCCTGACGGCGGCCCATCACCTCAAAGCCACCGAGCAAAAAAGAGGGATGCGAACCCGACCGAGCACGGAAACCGGCAGTACTGATGATAGTCATGGTAGTAGTAGAGCAGCAGGCAGCTCCGGCTGTCCTGGCCCCTCCAATTGAAGCGCGAGTGTGTGTGCGAGCGCTCTTGGTCAGGGTCCCAACATCGAACCGGATTGGTTCACCAAGGGGGAATAACCCCATATCCAGTAGTTAGGGCGGGTTAAACGCTCAGAACTACTGGCTTGGATCAGGGGATGATCACGAGTTCGTGACTCACCCGAGATCCAGCGAGGCGAGTCGAAAAGACTGCCTCGACCGAGAACTCGGCTCGACTTCGAAGTCCAGCCGAGCGCAACGTTAGGAATTCCACATGTCCTCGAAACTCAAAACGTTCATGGATGAGTTCGCGCCCAAGCCGACCCGCTTCATCCAGATCGACGTCTACACTCTCGCGCTCATCTGGGGCGGGGGCCTTCCGGTTGGCAAGCTCATCGAGATGCACGGGGCCGGCGGCGTCGGCAAGACCACCATCTCCCTCCAGATCGCTCTGGCGCTTCTGAAGCAGGGGCTGGCCGTCTTCTATCTGGATGTGGAGAACTCGCTCGACGACGACCTGAAAGCCAAGATGGGCCTTCTCGAGTACGAGCAACAGGAGCGGGAGAATGGCCTGCCCATGTTCGGCCATATCCGGGTCTCGACCTTCAACAAGATCGACGAGATCCTCCGGGAGGTTCTCACCAAGGAGGCCGATTACGCCCTCGTTATCTTCGATTCCCTGACGATGGCTATCCCGGACCGGTCCAAGAACGCCAAGAAGAAGGCGCAGATCTCAGACGAGGACGCCGGGAAGGGTGCGAGGGTCCGGGCCAACTTCCTGAAGCAGTACAAGCCCCTTCTGTATCAGAGCGAGACGACCATGATCGTCCTCAATCAGATGCGGGTCAGCCTGAAGGGTTTCAAGGGCACCCCGCAGCCGGCCGGTGGTAAGGCCCTGGAACACGCGACGGATATCCGGACCGCGCTCTGGAGGACGGGGAATATCACTGATCCCGATGACGAGAACATGATCACCGGGACGAAGCTTCAGGCCGCGACCATCAAGAACAAGATCGCGATGCCTCACTTTGCTGTTCCCGTGCACTTCCTCCACGGGATCGGTGTCGACAATCTTCTGTCGGTCACCCAGCTCCTAAGGGACCGCGAGATCATCCAGTCCTCGAAGTCCGGCTGGTACACGGTTGTGGGCACCGATGACAATCCTGCGGAACCGGAGGTGTCCCTCCGGGGGTTGCAGAAGGTCCATGACTGGGTGAAGGCCAACGCCGGGATGGCGGTGGCTTGGCTCAAGGAGTTCAAGTGCTGAGGCAGGCACAGGAATCCGGCATGGATCCGAATCGGGAGGCGTCTCCACAGACGCCTCCTGAATATCGCTTCCCTGTTTAGCACTGACGTGGCGGAGCGAGGGACCGAATCGGTAGGAATGCCACTTTCGCGTAAGAGATTCATAACCGGCCGAACCTATTGACGTTATGCGTAATTACCCTGCTGTGACCATACAACCGAACGTCTAACCGTGTCCGACGAAGATGAGTACACGAACATACGTATTAGCGCTGGGGGCTGGTGCCGCAGCTTTCGTGGTGTGGGCCGGCCAACTCCAAGGTCAACCAATCTCGATCTCCATGGAAGCGAGTTTATGCCCTTCTCCGGGATCCAATGAATATCACCCACGGACCAACCCCTTCGAATCGACCATGACCGAGACGAGGGTTTGAGCTCGGCCGAACGCACCGATTATTCAAACCTCCCCCCCCCTTTTTCAAGGGACCCTGCCAACGACGGATACGAAGAAAACGGGCTCATCCATATATAGGAGTGGCAGTCACCACTACCAGCTTAACAAGGAGAGATAGCCATGCTGGACGCCACTTCTTATAACTCCCCCGATAACAGTTTCTTCGTCTCCGCCTTTCACCCGACCGGGCTCACCACACTGGATGCGGCCTGGGGCGCTGGGTTGCCCGAGGGGGGCATCTGCGAACTCCGTGCGGACGATGCCGTGGATTTCATGGCGATCACCCGTCAGCTCATCAACGGCTTCGTGGAGCGCGGTCAGAACGTCGCCTACTTCTGCATCGTGGACAATCCCCTTCCCAGCCCGATTCCTGAGACCGGTGGCCACGCCGCCTCGGAAGACGGTCATTCCCGGGGGCGGCTCGACGTGTATTGTCGGTCGACGTACGGTCAGGTCGAGCGCAAGCTCAATGTCCTCAAGGACGAGGGCATGCACTACGCCGCGATCATCGTCGACACTATCTCCCTCAATCCGTCGGGTTGCCCCACCCCTTATACCGATGATGAGGGCCTTCCTTGCTCCCCGTGCTTCCGGACGGCGAGGAACGCATTCCTGCGCTACTGCAGGGAGGTTGTTGAGTCCCTCGACAGCGCGTTGCTCCTGCTGGAGCACACCCTGGAAGACCCCACCGACGACCCTCAGGGAGGCGTCTGGAGGCCCCAGTTGGACCAGGGCTCCCTGGTTGACGCCAGAACCATCATCCTCCCGTGGGAGGAGGCTCCCGGAGCCGATTTCCATGAGGGGCTGACTCCTCGGCCGAATGCCGCGGCGTGGACTTCGACGAAGTACCTCGACAAGACTATCAATCCGGCACCGCTCTACCCGGACTACGACGGTGGCATCGATGACGAGTATTCCCTCGGTGCCCTCCTGGTCCTGCATGAGATGATCAAGTGGAGCGCCGAAGGCTTCATCCTCCCCGACGAGGCGGAGCCTGTGGCGGATCTGGAGGCCGTTCGTGACTGGGTAGTTGCGAACCTCGACCGGGTGAAGTCCGTGGCGATCAACATCGCCAAGTAGACCCTCACCGACCCGCTGGAGGTGGCTAGATGGTCGCCTCCGGCGGGCTCCCCGGCTTCTCGCCGAGCTGGACACCCAGTGGTCCCATCACCGCGATCCCCTCTCGCAGACCTGCGCATGAGCCTCACCCATCAGGGGTAAAATCGAGGTTGTTTTGCGCACCAGAGCTGCACCACATTGCCCAGGTAATCGGCACGTTCCTCGGATCGCAATTCTATCTCATTATTATGCTGTGCGTTATGAAGGGCCGAACTTAGCCAGCCCCAGGCATTTGCACTGAGGAACCATCAGAGGCCCCGGCGTTAGAGCATTCCATAGTCGACCAATCCGAGAGGCATAACAATTCGCCGGCAAGTTTGCCGGCGAAATTCGATATATATGTTGACATCGCCCCGTCAGAATGCTAACGTATCCCAAATCATGAATTATATGAACGAAATTCAGTCCACCGAACGACTCCTCCAAGCCGGCTTCCGCTTCGGCGACAAGGGTACGCATACCAGTCGGACCATGATGCTCAGCGAGCTGTCCGACCTGCTGAACGATCTTCCACCTGAGGCCGAGCGCGCCGACTACGCAGCCGCCATCATCGAGGAAAATGTCCTCGGCAAGCAGACGACAGCCACCCGACGCCTGACCAACCAGCGCCTCGGCGAACTGTACGGGCTCGACCCGCGGCTCCCCCTCTTCCGTGTCCTGCGGCGTGTTTGGTCGCTGGACGAAGCTGGCCGGCCCCTTATCGCACTGCTGTGTGCTTTGTGCCGTGACCCCCTGCTCCGAGCGACGGCCCGCACGGTGATCGACCTGCCTCTGAATGCCGAGCTGATGCGCTCCAGCTTCCTGGACACCATCCGAGAGGCTGTCGGCCCGCGCCTGAACGACTCGATCCTCGACAAGGTCGCTCGCAATGCCGGCAGCTCGTGGTCACAGTCAGGTCACCTGGAAGGCCGAGTCCGCAAGATCCGACAGCGCGTGCAGCCAACGGCAGGTTCGACCGCTTACGCCCTCTGGCTCGGCTCATTGGAAGACCTGGCGGGTAATCAGTTGCTGTCCAGTAGATGGGCCCGCATGCTCGATACGTCCGGTGAAGGTCTAATCGACTACGTCCTCCAGGCGAAGCAGCTCGGGCTGGTCGACGCGCGGATTGGCGGTGGAGTCGTCGAGATCGAGGCCGAGCGGTTATTTAGTTCAACTATGGAGTAATCCCGAACATGGGCAAAATCGAAGATCTCGCGAAGAAGTACGAACGCCATATCGGCGCGCCGTGGCAGCGGACTGTTGCCGGGGCGCAGCGGGTGATGCTGGTCGTCTACGAGAAAGAAAACGAGCGCAAGCTGAGGGCCCGTGTCGATGAGTTCGCCCATGCGACTCAGCGTACAGGCCACGGCTGGAAGCTCGTCGACTGCACGAAGTGGTTCTCCGAATGGATGGCCTGTGACGACTACCGGGACGCCTACTTCAAAGACCCTTCGCTGCTCGAGATGAACCTCGAGGGTGATTTCAAGCCGCAGGTGGAAAAGCGCCTGTCTGAGGAACTGGAGGCCGCCGACGAGGACACCGTCGTGGCCTTCATGGGTCTGGCCTCGCTGTATGGATTCGTCCGGGTTTCGGAACTGATCCGCGCCGTGGAGTCGTCCATCAAGGGCCGGTTCATCGTCTTCTTCCCCGGAACCAAAGACGCTAACAACTATCGCCTCCTGGATGCCCGGGATGGCTGGAACTATTTGGCAAACAGCATCACGCTGCACGGAACAGGGAGCGCAGAATGAAGATCCACGAGATTCTCGATCGGGACCCTCGGAGTAGCGGTTTGGCCAACAACGGACAGGCTCGGATCACCGGCCTGATGGACGAGCGGGCCAACAAGGAACTGCGGGCTGAATTGGAAACCTTCGTCTGCGACGGCCAGTATGGCGACGCGATCCAGCGAATCCTGAGCAACTACCTTACGAATCTCGACCGGCCAAGGCAGAGCGCAGCGTGGGTCAGCGGATTCTTCGGCAGCGGTAAGTCGCATTTGCTCAAGATGCTCGGGCATCTGTGGGTGAACACACAGTTCGCCGACGGGAGCACAGCCCGTAGCCTGGTACGCGGACTGCCTGCGGACGTCGAAGCCCAATTGAAGGAGCTGGATACCGAAGCAACCCGATCAGGTAAGGCCCCGGTCGCCGCGGCTGGCACCCTGCCCGCCGGCAGCGGTGACCACGTGCGCCGCACGATCTTGTCGATCATCCTGCAAGCCACCGGATGGCCTGACCAGTACGCCCAGGCCCGCTTCTGCTTCTGGCTTCGCGACGAGGGCTTGCTGGAGGCAGTTCGGACGGATGTCGAGGCCGCCGGCCGTAGCTGGCTAAAGGAGCTGAACAACCTCTATGTAAGCCCGTTCATCGCGAAAGCCATTCTGAAAGCCAGTCCGGAGTTCGCCGAAAACGAGGCCACCGCCCGGAAGATCCTAATCCAGCAATACCCCCAGTCCGGCTCTGACATCACAACGGCCCAGTTTATCGAGGCGGCCAGGAAGGCGCTGTCTGGAGACGACGACTTGCCGCTGACGATCCTCGTGCTGGACGAGGTACAGCAGTACATCAGTGATGCCTCGGACCGCGCTGTGATGATCACCGAGACGGCCGAGGCCATCCAGACCCAGCTCGACAGCCGGGTCATGCTGGTGGCCTCGGGGCAGTCGGCCCTGACGAGTACGCCGAATCTCCAGAAGCTGCGGGATCGGTTTACCATCACGTCCCAACTGTCGGACGCCGACGTAGAAGCCGTGACCCGCAAGGTTCTCCTGCTTAAGAAGGCCAGTGCAAATACTAAGGTCGAGAAGATGCTGGAGGACCACGCCGGCGAGACTGACCGGCACTTGAAGGGTACGAAGATCGGCCCGGTGCCCGAGGACAGGAAGTATCGAGTGGCCGACTACCCACTGCTTCCTACTCGGCGCCGCTTTTGGGAGGAATCCTTCCGTGCAGTTGATCCGCCAGGAACGAACAGTCAGCTGCGGTCACAACTAAGGATCATCCACGATTCACTTCAGAAGATCGCAGTAGCCCAACTCGGCATGTTGGTACCGAGCAGCGACCTGTTCCACGTTCTTGCTCCAGATTTGGTCAATAATGGAGTCCTCCTCAATGAGATCAACACTCGCATTCAGCAGCTGAACGATGGTACCGATGATGGCACCCTAAAACAGTCCCTATGTGGTCTCATCTTCTTGATCGGCAAGCTGCCCCGTGAGGAAGGCGTGGACCTCGGTGTCCGGGCTGACGCGAGCACATTGGCCGACCTGGAGATTGCCGACCTCTCACAGAACAGCGGGCCCTTCCGGAAACATGTCGAGAAGCTGCTCGATGAACTTGTCAACGATGCCGCTGTCATGAAGGTCGGGGACGAATACCGGCTGCAAACTACAGAAGGGGCCGAGTGGGATCGAGCGTTCCGCGAGAAGCAGCAATCGGTCCGGCAGGATGAGATCGAGATTGCCAGAGTACGAGAACACCTATTCGGACAAGAGGTTCAAGCCGTCGTCGGCCAGATCAAGCTTCTCCAGGGCAAGTCCAAGGTGAAACGCAACCTCGCCCTCCATATCGGTGACGAATCTCCTGCCCAGGGCGGACAGCACGTTTCTGTCTGGCTGCGGGACGGCTGGCAAACATCCCAGAAGGAAGTCGAATCCCAAGCCCGACAGATAGGGGCAGAAGATCCTACTCTGCATATCCACCTGCCGAAAAAGAGTGCCGATGACCTGATGGCCCGCATCGTGGATGTGGAGGCCGCCCGCAAGGTACTGGAGCAGAACGGCACACCTGGCAGCCCCGAGGGCAAGGAAGCCCGGGCGTCCATGGAGAGCCGCCAGAAGGCTGCAGAGCAGAGCCGCGACACGATCGTCCGCGAGATCATCCGGGCGGCCAAAGTCTATCAGGGAGGCGGCACAGAAGTCTTCGGCGAGAGCCTGCGGGACAAGATCAACGAGGGTGCGGAGCAGTCGTTGGTGCGTCTGTTCCCTCGCTTCGACGATGCCGACGGCAAAGCCTGGGAGGCGGCCGTCAAACGCGCCAAGGACGGATCGGATGAACCGCTCAAAGTCGTTGGCTGGGACCGGGCCACTGAAGAACATCCGGTCGCCAAAGAGGTTCTAAACGTTGTCGGTACTGGAGCCAAAGGCTCGGATGTCCAGAAAATACTGAAAGGTGGGAAGTTCGGCTGGCCCCAGGACGCTATCGACGCGGCCCTCATTGCTCTCCACCGGTCAGACCATTTGCGCGCCACGAAAAACGGCCAGCCGGTCCAACCGGGCCAGCTCGACCAGGCCGGCATCAAGGCAGCCGAGTTCCGTCCGCAGGCGGTTCGACTCAGCGCCACCCAGAAGATAGCCATCCGGGGCCTCTACCAGAATCTCGCCGACATCAAGTGCAAAACGGGAGAAGAAGAGCAGAAGGCTCCGCTGTTCTTGAGCGAACTTGAACGGCTGGCCAAGTCGGCCGGCGGTGAGGCCCCCTTGCCGGCCACGCCAGATCTGGTACTGGTCAACGAGTTAAAAGGATATACCGGCAACGAGCAGTTGCAGGCCATGCTCAACAAGAAGGCTGAGCTCGAAACGACCGTGCAGGGCTGGAAGACGCTCGCTGGGCGTTCGGGAGCCCGGATGCCTATCTGGCAGTTGGCCGTAAAGCTGCGTGGACTTGCCTCAGGTCTTCCCATTGTCGACGAGGTTGGACCGGAACTGGACGCCATCAGAACCGATCGCTCATTGCTGGCAAACGATGACCTGGTCACACCCCTGAATGCCAAGCTCGGCGAAAGTCTCAGAGCGGAAGCAACCCGCGTCCATGAGCAACTTACCAAGGCCGTAGACCGGGCACTTAAAGATCTCGAATCAGACGCCAACTGGAGCAAGCTTGATGGCACTGTCCGCACCGAATTGGCGAGGAAAGTTGGCATCGACAAGCCAACCCCTCTGAGCGTAGCGACCAACGAGGATCTGCGCTGCACGCTTGAGAACCTATCTCTCAATGCCATGCACGCCGAAATTGATGCCGTGCCCACGCGTGTGCCTAATGCCTTGTTGGAAGCGGCCAAGCGCCAAGATCCTGACAAAACCACGACACCAGTTACTGTCCGGAGGTGCACTCTTGCCAATGCAGATGAAGTGGGCGCCTGGGTCAAGGAACAGGAAGTAAAACTCATGGCCGCTATTGCCAAGGGTCCGGTCATTATCAACTAGGAGTGCTTGTATGGCCCCTCTGCCGACAGATCTGAGAAAGTTACTTGAGAAAGTTATCATCAAGGCCCGCCAATCGGCTGAAGCTGGAGCCAAGAACGCCCTGGAGATGCTAGCTGTTGACCGTCATGAACCGCACACATCGATGTCGCCTGAGGAACGAGCCCTCCGCAACCGTCTTCGAGCCCGAGGTCGGCAGTTGGGTGATATTCGCGACAAGGCCAGAGGCACTCAGTCCATCGACCGCCTCGTTCAAGAGGTTGCATACGAATAC
>JAAEQC010000080.1 GCA_024231905.1 bacterium
CCCACGGCTACCCAGCCTGGGCCTTCGATGCGTGGGCCGCCTGTTGCTCCGCTCCCTACGGTTACGGTAATCGTCTCATCATCGGTCAGCATCGGGCTGCCGTTGTCTCTAACGCTGAAGACGAATTCATACACACCCTCTTGGCCGGCCGCCGGCGTCCAGGCGAATACGCCTGAACCCGCATCGAAGGATGCGCCTTCGGGCAGGCCCGCCAACAAGAAGAGCAGTAGGTTGCCCGCATCAAGGTCTTCGGCGGAGAGCTCGATGCCTAAGGTCTCGCCAACGGCCACCGTCCGGTCGCCCACGAGGCTCAGCACGGGCGAACGGTTGCCGCCGTCGGGCTCGAGTACGAGGTCGATCATGGTATACCGCCCGCTCTCGATCACCACATCGTATTGCAGCGCCGTGGTATAGCCCGCCAGGCTCGCTTCCACGCGATAGATGCCTTGCTGCAAATCGCCCACGAAATACAGCCCCTCGTGGTTGCTCGTGCCCGCCTCGTCCGAAGGTTGCACGTCGATGGTCGCATTCACAAGCGTCGCGCCCGTGTCCGCGTCGCGCACCTTGCCCGTCACGGCACCGCGTACCGCCGGGTTCGCGTTGTCCGTGTGCAGCCAGCGCACTTCGGCTGTTGCGGGCTTCGCGCCATACGTGTCCACGGGCCACACCCGCCAGTAGTAATCGGTCTCGTCATCGAGTTCTTGTGCGCC
>JAAEQC010000081.1 GCA_024231905.1 bacterium
AGCGTACGCAGGCTTGCCCTTGCGCAGAAGCGTGATCATCCGGGAACACAAGGGCAAGCCATCGCCGCTGGACCACTCCTCGGGAGGGGGTCACCACCGTGGCTCCGGCCACTCTCCTCTCGGCTTGCCCTTGCCACCCCGATGGGTACCTGTCGGGCCGGATTCTACGATGGGCCGGGGGCATCGGGCTCCGGCGCTCGCCCGTAGGAGCCCTGGCGGACGTCCGGTGTTCAGGAGCGCTGGGGTCAGCGTTTGCGTCCAATGCGGCTGGTGAAAAACCCTCCGTCAAAGCGCCAGGTGCGAGCCGCCGCGGTACGCGAGCCATGCCTTGCGGCGCTCGTAGTCCGGCATCGCGCGCTCGACCCGGCGCCAGAACTCGGGGGTGTGGTGCTGCTCGTGCAGGTGGACGAGCTCGTGGACGATCACGTAGTCGACGATCCGCGGCGGCAGCAGAATGACGGCCCAGTGGAAGTTCACGGTGCCCTTGCCGCATGAGCCCCAGCGGAAGCCGAGATCGAGCACCCGTACCTCGGCCACCCGGACGTCGATTCGCGGTGCCATGAGGCCGACCCGGCGCTCGAGCCAGGGCTGGGCGTGGGTCCGGTACCAGCGGATGAAATGCTCGCGGCCCGCGGCGGCGGCGGCGCGGCGCAGGCGGAAGCGGCCGCGCTCGAGCTTGAGCGGCGCGTTCTGCTCATCGACGAGCAGCAGGCGATAGCTGCGGCCGAGGTAGGGAAAGCCCTCCCCGCTGACGAAACGCCTGGCCCCCACCGGCTGTTCGAGAAGCGCCTTCTCGGCCAGCTTGGTGTAGATCCAGAAGCGCTTCTCGCGGACGAAGTCTTCCATCGTCGACGCCGGGCAGTCCGCGGGCGCCGTGATCACCAGCTCGCCGCCACGGTCGACGGTGATCTGTACGGCGTTGCGCCGGCCGCTGCGCCGCACCTCGAGCTCGAGATCGCCGACGGTGAGCGTTCTCATGTGCGCACCAGCTTGGCGCAATTGGCCCTGGCCAGCTCCATCAGCAGGTCGGCCACGGCGTCGGCGCGCTCGAAGTCGACGATCTCGTTGTCGTCGACGAACATGAACAGCTGCCCGCGCAGCTCCTCCTGACGGGTCTCGTTGGTCCGGAATCCCACCACGGTGACGGCCTCGGCGATCTGATCGACAAGCCGCACGGTGAGCTCGGCGAGCCACCGGACGTCGGCGCCCGTGACCGGGATCTCTTGCTCGCGCTCGTTCTTGAGGAGGTCGAAGAACGGGGCCTGGGTTTGCGGATCGAGGCCCAGGTCCTGGTCCGCTTCCCGACCCTTGACGACCTCTTCGGCAAAGGTCCCGAGGGCGAGGGCGAGCTGCTTCCAGTTGTCGCCGAATTTCCGCAGGATCTCGTCGAGCCGCTCGGAGAGCTTGCGGTAGAAGACCGGATCCTGGTCGAGCCGCTTCTTGATGTGGTGGCGCACGGCGTGCTCCATCTCCGATGCCTTGGCGCGGTCCGACACTTTCTTGGCGACGTGGGCGGCGAAATCCGGGTCGGTGATGGCGATCGGCGGGATCTTCGGGTCGATCCCGAGGGCGATCATGTGCTCGTCGATCAGGTGCTGCACCTTGCGTCCCACCGCCTTGCCGAGCGCCGGCAGGCCCTCGCGGTACCGGCGCTGCGCCCGGGTGTAGATCTCGCCGAAGGTGGCGGCGTCTTTGACGTAGGGCAGGCCCTCGGGCCGCGGCAGGACGAGGTCGAGGGTGGCGAGGAACTGCTTGAGCTTCACCGCCAGCTCGGCCCGCAGGCGCTCGTCCTTGAGCAGGTAGACGCAGTCTTCGACCTGGGTCCGCGGCTCGAGGTCGTGCCTCACGAACAGGTCGAAGACCCGCTGGTGGCGGTCGCGCAGCTTGGGGATCTCGTCCGCCAGGCTCCGGAGGGCGCCTTCGACGTCTTCGGCGCTGTACGCCGCCAGCGCCTCGCTGAGGTGACGGGCGACGCCGAAGTAGTCGACCACGATCCCGGCTTCCTTGCCGTGGCCGGTGCGGTTGACCCGCGCGACGGCCTGCAGCAGCTCGGCCTCGCGGATCGGACGGTCGAGGTACATCACGCCTTCGATGGCGGCGTCGAAGCCGGTGAGCAGCATCGATTTGACGATGAGGAAGGCGAGCGGGTCGGTCTTGCCGCCATCGCCGAGAAGCGTTTTCTGGAAGCGGGCGATGCGCGACTTGATCTTGTCGGCGTCGGTCCACTCGCGCCACTCGGGCGGGTCGTTGTTGTCGGGAGAGATGACCGCCGCGAATTCCAGCCCGCTCACCGTCTCGAGGTGACGCCACGCCCTTACCGCCGCGCGCAGCTTGCGCGGCTTGCCCTGGAGCGCCAGGTCGTCGAGACCGCGGGTCGCGTCGTCGAGCTCCAGGGCCTCCTGCACCAGCTCGTCGCGCGCCGCGGTGAACGCCTGCTGGTAGCGCACCGCCGCCCGCCGGCTGTTGGTGACCACCTGGGCCTTGAGCCCGCTGGGCAGGACGTGCTCTACGTAGTGGCGCAGCATGTCCCGGGCCTTGGCCGCGATCAGGGCCGGCGCTTCCAGCACCGCGCCGCGGGTGGCGTATTTTCGCTTGACGGCCTCGAGCTCGGCTTCGCCGCGGTTGCGGAACAGGTCCTCGAAGAGCTGGTCGAGGTCGCGGCCGTCGGAGACCGCGCCCTCGGCGGTGCGGCCTTCGTAGAGGATGGGCACGGTCATGCCGTCGGCCTCGGACTGCTTGAGGGTGTAGCGGTCGATGAACT
>JAAEQC010000082.1 GCA_024231905.1 bacterium
GCACCGCAGTAGAAGAGCACGCAGACCAGGATGATGGTGGCACTCCGGTGGACCGGCAAGAAGGCATCGGTGAGCAGGATCCGGATCACCTCGTCGCCGACGAGGGCCCAGGCGAGTGCGCTCACGCAGGAGGCCGCCACCGTGTAGCGCATCATCAGTTCCCCCCAATAGCGGAGGCGCTCGCTCTGGCCCGCGGTGTGCAGCTCGGAGAGCACCGGGGTGAGGGCGCGCCGCGCGGTGAGGAAGATGAGCTGGAGGAAGCCGTAGAATTGGAGCGTCAGGCCGAGATAGGCGGCCTCCTCCCGGGTCACCCAGTTGGCCACCGCGTAGATCGAGAACTGAGCCTGGACCATCCAGGCAAGGGTGCCCACCCAGGCCGCCAGGCTGAACGCCGCGTGCGGCCGCAGCGATGGCCAGTGGAAACCGCGGAGCCCGAGAGGAGCCATGCGGCGCAGGAAGACCCAACTCAGCGCAAAGAGTCCGCCGTAAAGCGCCGTGAGCCCGGTGGCAACGCCCCACAATCCCCCTACGGGAAAGCAGGCGACGACGACGACGAGGGTCAGGAGCGCGCGCGCCAGGAGGAAGCCGGCGAGGGTGCCAACGTGTCCGAACGGCAGATAGAAGCTGATCGCGGCCTCGTGGGCGTAGTTCAGAAGCGCCAGCAGCCCCAACACCAGCACCAGGTCGAGCTCGCCGGCGAGCCGCGGCGTAAGCTCGAGCCAGATCATGACCGCACCACCGCCGACCACCGCCAGGACGAGTTTCACCGTCCAGATCGTCGATCCCAACCGGAGGGCTGCGACCCGCTGACCAAGACGCCACAGCGGCGCCAGGAAGCGGACCTCCACCATCGGCAGGCCGAGCGTCGAGGCGCTGCGCAGGATGGCGATCATCGCCAGCCACGCCGCGTACTGCCCGTAGCTCTGCGCGCCCATCACCCGCGGGATGATGAAGGCCGAGACCACCAGGACGACCTGGGC
>JAAEQC010000083.1 GCA_024231905.1 bacterium
GCCACCTCCCCGGAATCACGACCACCGGGATCTCACCCCGTTCCACCGTTCCCGACTCCAGCGCCGTGACCTCGCGTGTGGGCGGCGGCGGTGGCGTCGGGGGAGCGGGATCGCCAACGAATACCATCGCGGGGAGATAGCTCCCCTCCGGAAACCAGGAGACCGCGTCCAGTCGGCCGGACAGCAGCGCCTCCGCGGCTACGCCGTAGTCGGCCAGGACAGAGCTACCAACTACACCCGATGGGTCGACTGGACGATCACAGTTCCAGATCACCCATCCCTTCCACCCCCTCTCGGGGCGCCAGTTCGACTTGGTCGAGTACCAGAATTGGGGACGCGGGGGAGAGCGGCTCTATTACCACAACGCCGAAGGGCGACGGGCCTATGTCCCGCTCCGCTGGACCGACTGGGCGCCTGAGGATCCGTCCGTTCTCGCCTCGGCTGGGCGGGCGCATTTCCGCGTCGAGGATCTACTTCGGCTCCGTGTTCTGGTCGACCTGAGCGCGTAGAGAGGGTTCTGGCGCAGCTTGGGCAGCTGTCCTGGGAGGCACAGTGCGCCGCCCGCCTGGTAAGTAGATTACGCCTATCGTGGCAAGAAGATTATGCCGGACGACAGGAACCTCACCTCGAAGGCCCTGGGATTGGTCTTCGGGGCGGCGTTGGTCCGCCCCTGGCAGACGGGCTTGCCGGTCTCCGCGTCGACCACGCCGACGGTCACGTCGATCCCATTGAGTTACCCTTTCAGATCTGCGAGAGCGTTCCTGATTCGGGAAGTGATCGCTACTCCCCTCGCTTCCACGGTTGCCAGTCCTTCCTGAGCACGTACTTCTGCAACCACCGGATCTCCTCGATCTTGCAGATTCGCAGCAGCCGGGGCTCCTCGACGTCGTGTCCCTGGCGCGGGAAGAGGATGAACCGGGCGGGGACGCCGCGATCTTTCAGGGCGGTGAAAAAGGCCATGCTCTGGTTCACCGTACTCACCGTGTCGCGCTCGCCGTGGAGCAGGATCGTCGGCGTTCTCACCCGGCCGACGTAGGTCAGGGCCGAGCGCTTGCGCCACTCGTCGGGATCGTCCCAGTGGTTGCTCCCGATGTAGTGCTCGCGCAGATCCCACATCAGGCCCGGACCGGTCTCGGAGGTCCAGTCGCCCACCATGGCGCCGAGGGCGGCGGCCTTGAAGCGGTCGGTATGGGTAATCGCCCAGGCACCGAGGACGCCGCCCCAGCTCCAGCCGCGCACCGCCAGTCGCCGCGGGTCGGCGAGACCCCTTTCGATGAGGTGATCGAGCCCCGACATCAAGTCGTCGAGCTCGCCTCCTCCTACATCTCCCATCAGTGCCCGCAGGAGATCGTCGCCGTAACCGCTGCAGCCGCGGATGTTGGGACCCAGGCTGGAATATCCCAGTCCGGCGAAAACGTGGAAGTCCGGCTCGAAGTGGTTGCCCCAGTATCCTCCGGGTCCCCCTTGAATGTTGAGCATCACCGGGATCTTCTCGCCCTCGCGGCGGGTTCCCCCGAAGGGGGACAAATGGGCGGTTCCCGGTACCACCAGCACCCCTTCGATCTCCATGCCGTCCTTGCTCGACCAGCGGAGGATCTCGCCCTTGCCCAGGAGGATCTCATCCCCGATCCACGGGTTGGAACGGGTCAGACGAACGGGGTTCGAGGCCCGGAGATCGGACACGTAGAGGTCGGGAGGGGTCACGAAGTCGTCGAAAGAGTAGACCATCCGCGCCCGGTCGCGCGAGAAGGCCAGCGGCTTGAGCGTCCCCTCGGCGCGGGTCATCGCGGTGACCTCTCCGGTAGCGAGATCGAGCCGGTACAGGTTGGTGTTGGTGCGCCGGACCTCGCTGAACAGCAGGCTCTTGCCGTCGGGCATCCAGGTCAGCCGGTCGATCTCACCCTGGTTCTGGCCCTCGAGCTTGCGCCTCTCGCCGCTATCCGGGCTCATGATCCGGAGGAATCCGTTCCTCAGGTCGTAGGTCTCGGCGTGCGGGGAGTGATAGGCGAAGCTGCGGCCGTCCGGCGCCCACCTCGGTTCCCACTCGGGCGCCGCGTTGTTGGTCAAGCGCACCAGGCGCCGATCCCGAACCTCGAGCAGGTAGAGCTCGGAGAGCTGCGGATGGTTGGTTCGGCTGTCGGGACGAGCGCTGAAGACCACTCGCTTGCCGTCCGGCGAGAGCTCGAGCTCGTCGATCAGGAGCTCCTCGCGGGTGAGCCGGGTCTCGGTCTTGCGGACGACGTCGAAGAGCCAGAGGTTCAACCACCGGCCGGCGCGCATCCCGTTCGGGCCCTCGTCCACGAACACCGCGTCCGCGCCCCGTTCCCACTCCTCTTGGAGCTCCTCGTCGCGGGGCTCCGGGGAGAGGAAGACGATCCGCCGGCCGTCCGCCGACCACCGGTAGTCGCTCACTCCGCCTTGGTGCCGGGTGAGCTGCCGGGCCTCGCCGCCGTCCAGCGGCAGGAGGAACAGCTGATCGCCGTCCTTGCCGTCGCGGATCAGGGAAAGATATCCGCCGTCGGGCGAGAATCGGATCCGGCGGCCGGTGGGGTAAGATCCGCTCCATGATCCAACCCCAGACCACGTCCCGACGTAGGCTGCCCCCGGCAGCCCCGGCACTCGCTCTCGCGGCGCTGGCTCTCATGGCCGGTCCGGTCGCGTCCCAGTCCCTCGAACGCCTCCCGATCGTCGACCAGGCCATCGGTGCCTGGTTCTTCCCCTCGCGCTCCGACGCCATGGCCGAGGCGGAACGGGTCGTTTCGGCGACCCCGGCCCCGGCCAAGGCCCGCAAATGGCTCGCCCAGCTCACCGAGGAGCCCCACGTGGCCGGCACGCCCCAGGAAAAGGTCGTCGCCGAGTACGTGCACGAGCGGCTGGAGGAATTCGGTCTCGAGGCCGAGATCGTCCGCTACGAGGTCTTCCTCAACCATCCCAAGCACGTGGCGCTGCGCCTGACCGAACCCGAGCAGACCGAGCTCTCCCTGCGCGAGGACTTCCTCAGCGTCGACAAGGACTCCGCGGCCCGCGACGTCTTCCCGGCCTTCCACGGCTATGGCGCCTCGGGCACGGCCGAGGGACAGGTGGTCTACGCCAACTACGGCACCCCGGACGACTTCAAGAAGCTCGACGACCTCGGCATCTCACCCACCGGACGGATCGTCCTGGTGCGCTACGGCGAGGTGTTCCGCGGCCTCAAGGTGCGCGAGGCCGAGCAACGGGGCGCCGTCGGCGTTCTGATCTACTCCGACCCCGCCGACGACGGCTACATGAAAGGCGACGTCTATCCCGACGGACCGATGCGTCCGCCGTCGGCCATCCAGCGCGGCTCGGTGCAGTTCCTGTCCCTGCAGCCCGGCGACCCGAGCACCCCGGGCTGGCCGTCGACCGACGGTGCCAGGCGTCTGGCCCGCGAGGAGATGACGTCGGTACCGTCGATCCCGTCGTTGCCGCTCAGCTACGGCGAGGCTGAGAAGATCCTCCGTCACCTCGGCGGACCGCGGGTGCCGGACGACTGGCAGGGCGGTCTGCCGTTCGCCTACCACGCCGGACCGGGGGGCGCCTCGGTGGCGATGGAGGTCGAGATGGACGAAGGGCTGAAGCCCATCTACAACGTCTTCGGACGGATCTCGGGGACCGACGAGCCCGAACGGCTGGTGATCCTCGGCAACCACCGCGACGCCTGGACCCACGGCGCCGCCGACCCCAACTCCGGCACCGCCGCCTTGCTCGAGACCGCCCGCGCCTTAGGCGCCGCGGTCGCGGCCGGGTGGCGCCCGCGGCGGACGATCGTGCTGGCGAGTTGGGACGCGGAAGAGTACGGACTGGTGGGCTCTACCGAGTGGGGCGAGGACCGGGCCGCGACCCTGCAGGCCAACGCCGTCGCCTACGTCAACCTCGATTCGGCGGTCACCGGTCCGCGCCTCGGCGCCGGCGGCACACCGTCCTTGCGCGACCTCGTCCGCAGCGTCGCGGCCGACGTGCCGGAGCCGCTTCAGGGTGGCAGCATTGGTGACGCGTGGCAGAAACACCTACGTTCCGAGTGGGCCGACAAGGCGCCGGTCGAGCTCGACAGGACCGATCGACCGTTCGAGCTCCACCTCGGCACTCTGGGCTCGGGCTCCGACTACACCGTCTTCGTCGACCACCTCGGCATTCCCGCGGCCACCTTCGGCTTCCGCGGTTCCTACGGCGTCTACCACTCGGTCTACGACAACTTCCGCTGGATGGAGAAATTCGGCGATCCGCAGTTCGTCTACCACGCCGTGGCGGCGCGGTTCTTCGGCCTGACGGCCATGCGTCTGGCCTCGGCCGAGGTCGTGCCGCTGCGTTTCGGCAGCTACGCCCGGGCGCTCCGTGCCGAGCTCGACAAACATCGTCGCAAGACCGTCCGCCTGGCCAGGAAGGGTGAGACCGAGGACGGCTGGGACCCGGGAAGCCTCGATTTCGGCCCGGTTCTCGGCGCGCTTGACACCCTGGAGAGCGCCGGCGAAGCCCTCGACCAGACCTTGGCTGAGCTCATCGAACGGGAGGACGCAGACGCAGCCCGGCGCGTCAATGACCGGCTGATTACCCTCGAGCAGACGTTCCTCTCCGACGACGGACTCCCCGGACGTCCCTGGTTCCGCCACCTGCTCTACGCCCCGGGTACCACCACCGGCTACGCCGCGTGGCCCTTCCCCGAGCTCGCCGAGGCGATCGAGAACAAGGACGCCGAGCTCTTCCGGCACGGCACCGTCCGGGTGGTGGCGGCGCTGAACAGAGCGACCCGACGTCTGCGGGAAACCGCGTCGGCGGCTCGGTGACGCCGATTCTTTCGGAGGTACTCATGACCATGACGATTGCCGACCAGATCTCAGAGCTCGATCGCAGCGTCGACGAGCTCGCCGCGTGCCTCGCTTCCCTCAGCGAGGACCTGTTGCTCAGGAAACTCAACGGGTGGACGCCGCGGGATATCCTGGCCCATTTGATCGGCTGGAACCGTTACGTCGTGAAAGGGAGCCTGCAACTGATGAAGGGTGAGCTGCCGTTCTACGACGTCGACCCCGGAGAGGACTACGCGAAAGTCAACGCAGCCATTCTCGAAACGTATCCCTCGACGAACCGGGCCGAGTTGCTCCGTGAACTGCGGGAGTCCGCCGCGGAGCTTGGGAGCTTCCTCGCGTCGCTCAATCCCGCTTCGTGGGATTGCGACTATGGTGTCAGAAACCAGGGATCGGTGATCACCATCAAGAACACAGCCGACGATCTCATTGCCGACTACGGGCACCATTGCCGGCAGATCGAGTCGTGGTGCCAGGGATCCACGGACGGCGATCCGCAGCCCTAAACAGCCCTAAACAGCCGCATTCATCAGATCAGAAGAACCGCAAGCCCCGAGGATCACGCCCCCGAAGCGCCGCCGCCGCTTCCGCCGCCACGAAAAGACCGCCGGCTACCAGCACCGTCATCCCCTCCGCCCCGGCCTGCTCCACGGCCCTGGTCATCGCTCGCTCGATCTTCTCCTCGACGAGGAGCGGCACCGACGGTCTTCGCTCCCGTATCAGCTCCGCGATTTTCGGCGCCGCCAGACCTTTGTGACAGGCACGGGTACATATCACCACGTCGGCGATCTCCACCAGCCGATGGACGATCGTCCGTGCCTCCTTGTCATACGAGACGCCGGTGACCAGAAGAATGCGCCGACCCCCGAAAAGCTTCCTGGCCGAGTCCACGACGGCGGCGACGGCCGCGGGGGTATGCCCGACGTCCGCAAACACCTCGGGATCGGTTTGCAGTCTCTCGAATCGGCCGGGCCAGCGGATTTCCCGCAGCCCCCGCCGGGCCGCGGATTCGAGCTCCGCGGCGTTCAGCCGCGGACGATGCCTCGCCAACCATTCCCGCACGGTGACCAGGGCGACCACGGCGTTTCGTACCTGGTGTTCGCCGAATAGCCCGATCTCCAGCGTCTCCAGCCGCCTTTCGCCCCACGCGAGATCCGCCTGCATGCCCGAGCGCGTGAAGGCGGTCCTTCTTATCGAGCACGACTCTTCCGCGACGACGATCCGGACGCCGCGCAGCCGGCAGTAGGCCCGCAATCGCCGGAGGATCTCGGGAGGGAGCGATCCGACCACCAACACCGAGCCGTCGGGAGCCAGGTCGCACTTGTCGTAGGCGATCTCCTCGAGGGAGCTTCCCAGAAGCTCCGTATGCTCGAGATCCAGCGACACCAGGACGGCGAGGCGTCCCGGGATGATCCGGGTGGGATCGTATCGGCCGCCGATGCCGGCCTCGGCGACGATCGTCGCGGGTTTTCTTTCCGAGAAAAAGCGCAGCGCGACGGCGGTGGACGCCTCAAACCCGCTGACGTCGTCGTCCGGATGAAGCTCCGCATAGCGGCGACGGCGCTCTTGAAACCACGCCACCGCCGCGGCGAGCTCGCCTTCCGGGATGGGGCGTCCCTCGATCGCGATGCGCTCCCGGAAGTCAAAAAAATGCGGCGACGTGTAGAGGCCGTTCTCGACTCCGGCGGCGCTCAGAATCGCCGAGAGCATCGCACAGACGCTGCCCTTGCCGTTCGAGCCGGTCACCTTGACGGCGTCGAGCTGGGAATACCAGTCCCCCTGGGCAAGATCGCGGCAGAGATCCATCATTCGATGAATCCCGATCCCACGGCCCAGCCGCGGCAGAGCCACGATCTCAGCGGCGATGTTCTCCAGGGACGCGGGCCCTCCTGATCAGGGCAGGTCTTGGTAGAGCGGGAAGCGCTCGCAGAGCTTCTCGACCTTCTGCCGGACGCCTGCCAGGACCGCCTCGTCTTCCGGTGCGGCCAGGGCCTCGGCGATCAGGTCGCCGATCTCGTCCATCTCCGGCTCGCCCATGTCGCGCGTGGTCAGGGCCGGCGTTCCGATGCGGATGCCCGAGGCCACCATCGGCGGCTGGGGATCGTACGGGATGGTGTTCTTGTTGACCGTGATGCCGGCGTCCTCGAGCGCTTTCTCGGCCACCTTGCCGGTGAGATCCGCGGAGGCTACGTCGAGCAGGAAGACGTGGTTGTCGGTGCCCCCGGAGACGATGCGGAAACCGCGCTCCCGGAGGCGCTCGGCCAGGCGCTTGGCGTTGACGACGATGCGCCGCTGGTAGTCGCGGAACTCCTCGGTCGACGCTTCCTTGAGCGCCACCGCCTTGGCGGCGATGATGTGCATCAGCGGACCGCCCTGGATGCCCGGGAAGACCGCGCGGTTGACCACCTTGGCATGCGCTTTCTTGCACAGCACCAGACCGCTGCGCGGCCCGCGCAGGGTCTTGTGGGTGGTGGTGGTCACGATGTCGCAATGCGGCACCGGCGAGGGATGGATTCCCGCCGCGACCAGACCGGCGATGTGGGCGATGTCGGCCATCAGCAGGGCCCCCGCGGCGTCGGCGATCTGACGAAAACGCTCGAAATCGATCGTCCGGCTGTAGGCGCTGGCGCCGCAGACGATGATCTTCGGACGGGCCTCGCACGCGAGCCGCTCGACCTCGGCGTAGTCGATCACCTCGGTCTCGCGATCGACGCCGTAGCTGATGACCTCGAAGTCGCGGCCGGAGTAGGAGAGGTGATGGCCGTGGGTGAGGTGACCGCCGCAGGACAGGTCCATGCCCATCAGCTTGTCGCCCGGCTGCAGGAAGCCGAAGTAGACGGCCATGTTGGCCGACGTCCCGGAATGGGGCTGGACGTTGGCATGCTCGGCGCCAAAAAGCGCCTTGGCCCGGTCCCGAGCGAGGCGCTCGGCCACGTCGACGAACTCACAGCCGCCGTAGTAGCGGCGTCCCGGATAGCCCTCGGCGTACTTGTTGGTGAGGACGGTACCAACGGCCTCGAGCACCGCCTTGCTGACGAAGTTCTCGGACGCGATGAGCTCCAATCCCCGCTCCTGGCGGCGGCGCTCATCGGTGACGGCGGCGTAGATCTCCGGATCGGTGGCTTTCAAGGACGCGTAGCTCAACATGGCACTTTCCTTGTCGACGGTTGTGGAAAACGACTGATGAGACGTTGGTGGTTTCGTGAATGCCCGCGAATCGCCGCCCCGAGGCGGCCGGCGGCGATCACTCGAGGTCGTGGATCTTCTTGACCCGCGGCTTGTGGCGCCCCTCTTCCCACTCGGTGGCCATGAAAGTCCGGGCGATTTCTTCGGCCAGCTGGGGGCCTACCACCCGCGAGCCCACGGCGAGGATGTTGGCATTGTTGTGGGCCCGGGCCATGCGCGCGGTGTAGAGATCATTGCAGGTCGCGGCCCGGATGCCGGCGATCTTGTTGGCCGCTATCGCCATCCCGACACCGGTGCCGCAGATCAGCACCCCGCGCGTCGCCGCGTCCTCCTTGACCACCTCGGCGACCGCCACGGCGATCTCGGGGTAGTCGACGTCGTCTTCGGAGAAGGTCCCCAAATCCTCAACCTCGTGATCCCGGCTCTCGAGACTCCAGACCAGTCGTTCCTTGAGTCGGAAACCAGCGTGATCGGCACCTATTGCAATCTTCATCGGCATGCTCCGCTGCCACCCGGCTAGGAGTCGCCTTCCTCGGCGGACGTTGTCTCCTGGCCGCTCTCCTCGGAGCTCGCGGCCTTCTCTTCCCCAGCCGGCTCTTCCGTGGCTTTCTTCGCCGCCGCGGTCTTCTTCGCCGCCGCGGGTTTCTTCTCGGTGGTCTTCTTCGCCGTCGTGGTCTTCTTCGCCGCGGTCTTCTTCGCCGCCGGTTTCTTCGCCGCCGGTTTCTTCGCCGCCGGTTTCTTCGCCGCCGGTTTCTTCGCCGCGGTCTTCTTCGCCGCCGGCTTCTTCGCCTCTTCGGCCTCCGCGGTGGCCTCCTTCTCTTCGGCGGCCTTCTTCTCTTCGGCGGCCTTCTCTTCGGCAGCCTTCTTCTCCGCGGCGGCCTTCTCCTCGGCAGCCTCCTTCTCCGCGGCGGCCTTCTCTTCGGCGGCCTTCTCTTCGGCAGCCTTCTCTTCGGCGGCCTTCTCTTCGGCGGCCTTCTCTTCGGCAGCCTTCTCTTCGGCGGCCTTCTCCGCGGCGGCCTTCTTCTCCGCGGCGGC
>JAAEQC010000084.1 GCA_024231905.1 bacterium
GCGCTCGGGATCGGCCACCGCGCCCGCGAGCAAGCGCGCGAAGTGCCCGAGCCAGCGATCGATCGTCGTCGGATCGAACAGATCGGTGCTGTACTCCACCGCGCCCACAAGTCCCCTCGCGCTTTCCTGGAGCGCGAGCGTGAGGTCGAACTTCGCCGTCGTTCCGCCTTCCCCGGCCGCCGGGCGGAGGGTCAGCCCGGGCAGCTCCAGGTCGCCCTGGGGCGCGTTCTGCACCGCGAACATCACCTGGAAGAGCGGCGTCGAGCTCAGATCCCGCTCCGGCTCCAGCTCCTCGACCAGGTAGTCGAAGGGAAGATCCTGATGGGCATAGGCGTCGAGGGCGACCTGACGCACCCGGCCCAGGACCTCAACGAAGCTCGGGTTGCCCGCGAGATCGCTGCGCAGTACCAGGGTATTGATGAAGAATCCGATCAGCTCTTCGACTTCCCGCCGGTTGCGGCCGGCGATCGGCGAGCCCACCGCGACGTCGTCCTGACCCGTGATGCGGGCCAGAAACGCCTGGAA
>JAAEQC010000085.1 GCA_024231905.1 bacterium
CACCGTCACACGCACAACAGCCTCCCCCTACGCCGATCAGGGCCTGACCCAGGGGGCCCACCACTACGACCTGAGCCAGGTCAACCGATGGGGCCAGCAATCGCCCTCGGCAACCGCCGTGGCCCTTGTCGACGTTGCACCGCCGGCCCCGCCCCAGGCTCTCACCGTGGCCGCAGGAACCAGCTGTGGCACCCTTGCCATAACCTGGCAGGCGCCGGATCCGGTACCACCGGACCTGGCCGGTTTCAGGATCCTGCGTAGCGAAACCAGCGGCGGTCCCTACCTGCTGCGGACCGAAGTGGCTCCGGGGCAGTTCGCGTTCACCGACCGGGGCGCAGCAGGGACCGCGTACTTCTACGTCGTGACCACCGTGGTGCTGGTTGACGGGGTCAGTGTTCCCTCCGCACCCTCGGCCGAAGCCAGCGGCACGCCCCAGTGCCAGCAGCCAGCGCCGCCAGTGATAACCGATCCCACCGTGGCCGGTCAGCCGATCCAGTGGCCCGACCTGGTGGTGGGCATCGGCGGCCTCGCCCTGCCCGGCTCGACCCTGACTCTGATCCAGGACGGTTTCCCGGTCAGCACCCTCCAGGTAGACGAAGCGGCGAGTCAGACCAGCTACCCGATTCCCGGCTACTCCTGGCATGCCATCAGCCTTGACGCCGCTGGCCAGCTGGCCGTCTACCCCGTGGACGGCCCGGAAGACGAAGTTGTGGCCGTACGGTCTCTGGCCAGCGGCACCGAGGTCCAGATGGACGAGTGGCCCATGACCTACGACGGTGCTATCAGCCCCGACGGGACCATGGTTGCCTATGCCAGCGAAGACTGGGACGACTATCGCGGCCTCTGGCTCTACCGTCTGGCCGACAGCGTACGCACCCGGCTTACCCCGGACGGCACCTTTGTCTTCTCCCCGGCATTTTCTCCGGACGGGCTCAACCTGGCCTACAGCCGCCGAAACGGAGCGACCAGGGAGATCGTGATCCACGACATCCAGGCCGGCACTGACACCGTCGTCTACTCGACCAGCGCCTGGCCGAGTTCGCTAATCTACAGCCCAGATGGCAGCACGGTGGCCTTTTTCGAGAGCGGCACCAGGCTCCTTGACCTCGCAACTGGTCAGACCACCCAGCTGGGCGGGTTCCTCAGGACGATCACCCCGACCCCCTTCTCGCCTGATGGCCAGTCGCTCGTGTTCTGCGAGCTTGGGCCCGTGGCGCAACGAGCCGAAGGTGCCCAACTG
>JAAEQC010000086.1 GCA_024231905.1 bacterium
ATCATCCTGACCGAGATGGTCGAGGACCCGGCCGATGGCCGTGGCAGTTTCGCCCACCTCGTGGCCCGCACTTCGCGGCTTCCGCCTGCTGACGGCAGGCCCGAGCGCATTGTCGCGGCCCCGGAGGACTTTGGATCGGGTCTGCTGCTCGAGGGCATCGTCCAGGAGGGCCTCTACCTGGTTCTCCACGCCCAGGTCCCGGTGGGATTTTGCGCCGGCACCGTTCGGGCGCCCAACGATCGCGGACTTCGCCAATCGCGGGTAACCGCTGAGACACTCGGTACCGCTGATCTCTCTGGCGACGCTGGCCGCTACGCCACAGTGGTGGCGGCGGGCGTCAACCGAAATCTTTTCGCGGTGCATCCAAGCCTCGACGAAATCGGCTCGGCAACCTTGGCCGGTCTCAACCCTGGCGCCATCGCCACTGTTGACATCACCGTTGCCCCTGTGGGGCCCACGGTCGTTGGCCTGACCCCGGCTGACGGCGCCATCGAACAACTCGTTGGCAGCAATGTAATCGTCCACCTCTCAGAGGCCCTGGACGAAGCCAGCGTGAGCTCCCAGACACTGAGTCTCGAGCTTGCCAACGCCCGCGGCGAGCCGACAGGCGCACTGATCAGCGGCACGGTGTCCCTTGCCAACGGCACCGA
>JAAEQC010000087.1 GCA_024231905.1 bacterium
CTGGTCGCAGTCGAGATCGATCCGGCTGCTGTGCCTGGCTCAGACGACCTCGAGGTCCGGCTTTCCTCGCTTGGCAACCAGGGTCTGACCGACTTCCTGCCCCTGGGCTGGACCCCGGTGGCAGCTGCCGAGCTCCGTCTCGAGGCTGCAGGCACAGTCTTGCCCGAGGGCGAGGCAAGCGCCTTTGCCGCCGATGGCGTCCGTCTCGAGTTGCCCCTGCCCGACTGGGTCGAGCCGAGCGACCACCTGATCGCCGTGCGTTACCAACTCGCCGCCGGGTTATGGCTTACCCTTGCCGATGTCGAGCAGACTCATGCCTCGGGCGGCGAAGCGATTGCCCGGGTCTCCCTGGTCGGGCCAGGTACCGTGGCCATCGTCGTGGCTGATTCAGATGTCGCCACCGCGCCGCCAATTCCGGAGCAGGGTGGGGGAGTGGGCCTGCTTGGTACCACCCTGCCCGAAGCCTTCCCTGAACTGGAGGCCGAGCTCTCCCTCGACCCGCCGGTAGTGCTCGCCACTGGCAACGCCACTGCCCGGGTCGTGGCACGTTCGGTTGACCGCACCACCGCGTGGCCCAGCGGCCTCGCCGTGCAGGTATACCTGGAGGAGAAGCTGATCCTTGCCGGAGGTGCTGGCCAGCTGCTCGAGGCACCTTTCAGCGCCGACCTGGTGCTCTACCACCCGCGCCTGGACCCGGCCGAGCAGGGCAGCAACACCATTGGCAGTGCCGGCGTCCTGGAGTTCAAGGTTTCGCCCAGTGAGCGGGCCGCCCAGGTCCTGCTCGACGTGGGCTGGGAGAGC
>JAAEQC010000088.1 GCA_024231905.1 bacterium
GGCCTACGAGGGTGGGGTGTTCTGGGTTGACGCCAGCTCGGCCGAGACCTTGGCCGCCCAGTATGCCGAGGTGGCAGTGGCCCTCGGCCCGGAAGTGCCGGTCGACGAGGCGGCGAGCGCCCTGGTGCGCGACCTCGCCGTGCGGGCGGGCTGGCTGGTGGTGCTTGCCAACGCCGATGAGCCTGCCGCCATCCGCGGCCTGTTGCCGCCCAACACCAACGGCCACGTGTTGGTGACCACCCGCGCCACCGCGCCCGGCATCGGCCGCGCCGAGCCGATCGGTGTCGATGTCCTGCCCCTCGGGCAGGCGACCGATTTCCTGCTCGAACGTGGGCACCGCCCGGTTTCCGAGCGCCCCGCGGCGCGCCAGCTGGCGACCGCCCTGGGCCGGCTGCCCCTGGCCCTGGAGCAGGCCGGTGCCTACATCGCCCGCCACCAGATAGCGGCCAGTGCCTATCTGGAGAGTTTCGCCAGGCGCCGGCTCGATCTTCTCGATCGCCTGAGCCCGGAGCAGGGCGAGTATCACGCCACTGTGGCCACCACCTGGGATATCAGCTTCCAGCGAGTCGAGCAGGCCTCGCCGGCTGCGGCCGAGGCGTTGTGGGTATGTGGTTTGCTGGCCCCTGAGAGGATCCCGGTGCAGCTCTTTGTCGGTACCGGCGACCGGCTGGGCCCTGCCCTCGGGGCACTGGCGCAAGAGCTCGCCGCCGAACCGTTGGCGCTCCACGAGGAACTGGTGGAACCGTTGACCCGCTACTCGCTGGCCCGCTTCGACCCTGAGGACGGTGGACATCTGTTTCTTCACCGGCTGGTGCAGGAGGTGATCCGTCGCCGATTACAGGATGCGGGGCAGGAGTCAACGGTCTACGAACAGGGCCATCGCGCGCTGGAGGCCTGTCTCCCCAAGGATCCCCAATCTCCTGCGGCCTGGCCTGAGGCCAGCCTCTGGTTACCCCACGTGCAGAAGTTGCTCACCGTCTGGCCGGAGCAATCCGAGGAACCCACCTGGAACCCGACGAGCCTCTGGATTCAAGCTGGTACTTACGCC
>JAAEQC010000089.1 GCA_024231905.1 bacterium
ACGCTGCATAGGTGGGTGACTTTTTGTGGAGGGCATTCGTGGTACTACGTGGTACTACAACGCCCTGCGAGTCGTCCGAACATGGAACATGGATCCACCGCGGCATGAATCCGCGGTAAAACAAAGGAGAGAGGCATGGGAATCAAGACCACTTCCAGTGGGCGTGCGCTCGGCTTGTGCGTAGCCGTCGCGTTCTGCCTGACCCTCACCACCGGGCTCTCGTGGGCCCTGGTCCCGAAGGACTCCGGCGACCTCAAGGCCGGCGACGCCTTGAGCGCGAAGGAGTTCTTCCAAGCGGAGCTCTACATCTCGAGCTCCCAACGCCCCGTCGACGAGGCGATGGCGGAGCTCCCCAACCGCCGCGCCTGGGCGAGATTCCAGGCGCTCCGGGAGTCGGCCGGCAAAGGCCGGCTACACGCCTTCATCGATCCGCGCTCGGGAGCGGCCACCAACATGATCGACGTCGAGTCGCTGATCCCCGGCAACGGCGTCGGCAACCAGGTGACGCTCGCGGAGCTCAGCAGCCGCTTCGGCTATGAGGTCCGGCAGGTCGGACCGTCGGAGGTGGCGGACGCCGTGCTCGACTTCGTCGGTCGTCACCGGGAGCTGCTCGGCATCGACATGGGCCAGCTCGGCAACGTCCGCGCGGTCCGGGTCAACGACGAGCTGTGGAACGTGAGCATCCCGCAGACCTACCACGACATCCAGGTGCGTGACGGCCGCATGGCGGCGACGCTGAACAACGGCAACCTGGTCCTGATCGGCACCGAGACCTGGGGCAACGTCAGCGGCCTCAGCCACGTGCCGAGCATCAGCGCCAAGCAGGCCATGGAGATCGGCTTCGAGTACACCGGCGCGAGCCCGATGGACGAGATCGTCCTGCGGCCGAGCCTCGAGATCGTCCCGCTGGCACCGCCGGAGCACCAGCAGGGTCCGGCCTTCAGCGGCCCGATCGGCGACGGCTACAGCCATCGCCTGGTGTGGACCTTCCAATTCCGCCGCCCGCCGGAGGGGGCGACCTGGGAGGTCATGGTCGACGCCCACAGCGGTGAGGTGATCTCGTTCAAGGACGTCAACGACTACGCGACCGTCAGCGGCGGCGTCTACCCCGTGACCTCGACCGAGATCTGCCCGACCCCGGGAACCTGCGGCATCATGCAGAGCGACTGGCCGATGCCGTGGGCCGACACCGGGCTGGCCTCGCCGAACAACTACACCAACTCGGGCGGGGTGTTCACCGGCAGCGGCTCGACCAACACCACGCTGTCCGGCCTGTATGTCGACATCAGCGACAACTGCGGCTCGATCTCGATCAGCGGGTCGCCCTCGATCGACCTCGCCGGCGTCAACGGCGACCACGACTGCACCACCGGCGGCGGCTCGGCGGGCAACACCCCGGCCTCGCGCACCGCCTTCTACGAGGTCAACA
>JAAEQC010000090.1 GCA_024231905.1 bacterium
CCTTCAATATCTGCATGTGTACCTAAACCTAGAGCTTTAGCTATTTTATATTCTAAGATCTCTCCAACAGCGTCAATTAAATTTTCTATAATTTCGTCTAAAGTATGTTTTTTATTTTCTTCAGCCATAAGCTCTCCTTATTTATTTTTATCACATATATCACAAAAATCACATTTTTACTATTTATAATAAAATCAAATACTTAAGGTAATATATCACATATTGATGTGATATATTAAAATTTTGCAAACTATTGAAATGATTGATAATAATTAAAAATAATATATAAATAAATAAATAAATCACATCCTTTCTATACATAAGTCACTTCTCCTTCTATATAGGACCTCAAAAAGAGGTGATTTATGTGATATATTCCTAACCTATTGTTTTTATTATAAATATTCGCGTAAAATATCACATCACAAAATGTGATATGTGATATTTTACAATAACTTATTGAATTTATTACATATATTGACATTCTATAAATCACCTACGTGGTTAACTGAAAAAATATAGTTTTTTTCTTACTAGTCTGTTCTTCAGTTCTAATGATAATTTCAGAATCTATTAAAAATGCTAATGCATCACTATAATCTCTGGATTCAAATCCTCTTCTAATATATTTACTCATATGTTCTTTAGTTACTTTACTTTCTTTTTTATTTATCATATATCGTTTCATTTTAAATATAATCTTATCAGAAACCTCAGATAATTTAGACTCATGTATATATAATTTACTTTCTTTTATTTTATACGTTAATATACACTCAGTTAATTTCATTGACCAATCAAGAGAGTTTTCATCAATATAATTTAAACCTAATGAACTACTATGTAATAAACTTAATTTATATACAAATTCTTCAGCTCTTGTATATATACTATAATCAATAGTATCCTGTTCATGCTTATTTAACAACTTATCTTCCCATTCATGCAATCTATTTCTAAGCATATCAGTCAATTTAAATATAGGAGGAGATTTTGCTTTAGGATATTTTTTCATTAAAACAAATATCTTTTTAGTAAGTTTTTCAATATCATATGGCTCAACCATTTTTCTTGTGGATCTTTTTGGTATATTAATTAACAAAATACGTGGAAAAAATCCTGAATCTATATTCTCTAAATCAATACCTTGCCAAAATTTATTCTTTGTACTCAAACCTATTATAGATAGACATGGATTAAATAACTCTATATTATTATGTTTAGTTGCTTTAGCATGTCTTTTTTTATGTTTACTAGTTTCTTTTGCACAATTAATAGTATACAATTTGTTTAATGTACCAATTGCTTCTTGATTACCTGTTTGCTTCATTCTTTCAAATATAAAACCAATTTCATCTAATATCATTAATTTTTGTGATGTATCTTGTTGTTGAGCATTTTTATTTTCTTCAAATACTTCAGGTTCAAGTTCAGCAACTAAAGCAGATGCGCTAGTTATCTCATTTGATCCACATAAATCTCTAAGAGAATTATATTTTAATTCATCTCCACTTTGGTTTAAAAATCCATTGATTGTAGTAAATATAGCATTCTTGCCAACTCCTGTTCCTGCTGTTACAAAACAATACAAATGAGTTCTTAGATATGTTTCTGACATTATTCTATTTGACATAACACCTCCCCATAATGAGAGAGCTGTAATTAATGCCAAATCAGGATAATAAAATATAGAATTACAATAATACATATCCATTATATCTTGTAATATTCCACCTGGTTTTAAAAGTTCTTTAGGTATAACATTTTTTGTTTCTTTTTTACTTTCATCAAGAATGTTTTCTAATGACTTTGTTTTAAGATTTTGAGATTTTTCTGTTTCTATTTTTATTACTGCTTTATCTACTGTTCTATCAATTGTACTAAAATTTTCTTTTTGTCTTGAATCATTTAAATTATATCCAGACATCAAACCTCGAAGTATGCCTTTAACTGCTCCTGGCTTAACACCATCTTTTATTTGACCATAAGCAAAATCTCGAGTAGCAATATGTAGTCCTGTATCTTCAACTCCTTCTTGTATCGTCTTTATCATACTCTCTACAGAC
>JAAEQC010000091.1 GCA_024231905.1 bacterium
ACGACGTCACCAGGTGGGGATTGCGCAGGTTGAGGGCTTTCTCCCGCTCGAGGCGCCCAAAGACGTCGTACTCGAGCTCCGCTACCCGCTGCGCCGCGCTGATCACCACCCCCGGCTGGTCGGGCGACGCCAGATGCGTCTGCTCGACGCTCACCAGCTGCTCGCGCGCGTTGTACTTGAAACGCGCCTCCACCCACCGGCAACGGGTCACTCCATCGGCGTCGACGTAATCCTGCAACCACCGTTCGCGGACCACGTGACCGGCGGCGTCGAAGGCCCGCTCGGTCACCGCATCCCGGGCCTCCGAGCACTCCTCGGTTGTGCTGCGCAGGTTGACTCCGGGTAAGGTTGCCGATCGTGAGCCTCAAGAACCGTCCTGGTCGCGGGCGTGTTCAGCTTGCGAGCGGCCACACCGTGGGCTGTGAACGGGCGCGGTGCCGCCCAGGAGTCTGCGGACGACACACTCGCGGGCGTTTTCGGCTTCCGCGAGGCCGCGGCGCTGACTCTGAGCCGGCACTGCCGCGTTCAGAAGTCCCGGGACGGCATTTTTGCGGAGCACGACAACAACCCTATCCGGCCGCGTTAGTCCTAACCTCGAACTCGATGCCAAGTTCACAAAGCTGCAGGGCTAACTCTGACGCCCGGTCCGGGTGAAGGTCATCCGCAAGAAGATGGTAGGAATCGTCACACAGTTTCCTCTTCAGCTCGAGCATGTTGTTGACATCGATAGCGAATACCTGTTTGAGTCCTTTCAAAGCGGGAAATGGAAGATTGCCAGTTGGTTTCAACCATATGCTCTGGGATGGAGCATCGGGCCACTCCTCATGAACAACCGGATTCCAGGATATCATGGAATGGTCTTTATTCATCGCGCAAATCCTCAATAGAACATGTCAAACACAGGTGTGAGCCTGTATGCGGGGTGACTGTTCACTATATGTAAGCGTTTAGCTGCCGTGTTGATCAGGTGAGCCCCTGGGTCAATAGATGCCTGCCAGGAATACGCCTCAAGCTCTGACAGCTTGGTCCGGATATGCGCGCCGGCACGTTCTTGCAGCCAGTGGCGAGCCTCATGCCCCGCGTAACCAGCCGCATGGCGAGGACCACCAACCCGCGGGCGGATTAGTGTCAAACGATTTGAACCGGGCAGGTAGTACGCAGCCGCTGCAGGGTGGACATTTACGCCGGCAGGTATTGCATCAAGAATCTCGAGATCGATCTTGCCCCGCTTGAGAAGCTTCGCGGTTGCATGCGCTTCAGGCGTATTGGCTTGCCGAAGGGCTCGCATGACCGCAGCACGGTCAAGAACCTCGATACCAACCGGCGGCACCACAACCTGCGGAGAAACTGCCGCACCCCTTGGGACCTCGTCGGGCCACCGACCGACGGCCGGGCTACTGGGCTTGGCGCCGACGCCTCGTGAATCAAACCTGGCGGGGATCTTCGCAAGACCCCGGGCCCCCACCGCCGACATCCCGCCGTAGAACGCGGCCCAACCGTAGTTGCCCTGGTCCGCTTCCTCCCGGGCCTGGTACACCCCCTGTCCGATGTTCATCAGCGAATCGACGGTCTGCAAGCCGTCGATGATCCGATCCATCTTGGATAGCGCCCGGGCGCCCTTGATGGCGGCTCCCGCACCCCCCGGAACGAACGGCACAATTGTCGCCGCGCTATCGACGAGAATCCCGAATGCGTCGAGCGCCATGCCACCCCAGTTCCGCTCCTCCCAGTTGTGCTTCAACGATTGGAGCCCCATCATGATGTTGGCCACGTCCCACACGGTTTCGAGGAGCTCACCGCTGGGATCCGTCGCCATGTTCGGCTGCCAGGCGACGAATGCGTACAGATTGGGGGAATCCAGGTCGTCGTAGGGGTCCTCGCTCAACCACGAGGCATTGCGCGCGTCGTACCAGCGCGCCCGAGCATGGGCCACGCCGGTGACCGGATCGGTCCACAGGCCCTGGAACAGACTCGTCTGGCCGCCGGGAAAGCGGCCACTCACGGTATCGCCGGCAGCCGCGTAGCTCTCGTAGGCAATCCCGAACCGCTGCTCAAAGATCACCGGCGGTTCCGGCTGCTCGCCGCTCGACGGCGGAACGTTCCACTCCAGGCTCTCCGAGCCCTCGAAGCTGCGACCCGCGGGGTCCTCCAGCGACGCGGTAAGACCTACCCGATACGAAACTCCACGCAGCCAACCGCTGCGGAGCAGAATCAGAAGATCTGCGGGCTCGGCCTCGTCCAACCCCATCACCACTTCCGTGGCATCGACGCCCATCCAGCCGCCTCCGGGTTGCAGTCGCTCGACCACCACCCCGGCGTTGAGGGATTCCGGC
>JAAEQC010000092.1 GCA_024231905.1 bacterium
CGTCGAGGCCGACAGCTTCATCGAGTGGGATGGTACCAACAGCCAGGGCGGCAAGGTGTCCTCCGGCGTCTACTTCTACCAGGCGCAGATGGGCAACGACGTTCAGGTGCACAAGATGGCTCTCGTGAAGTAGTCCTACTTCATTCGGATCCGTCAGGGAGCGGCCCTTCGGGGCCGCTCCCGTTTTTATCCCGGGACGACGGTTTCCGGTGCCGCAAAGGAGATCCGCGGGCACGGAAAGGGCGTCGGATAACCGGCGGCGCCCGGGAGAGTGGTTCGTGGTCGACTAAAGGCCCGAAAACGTGCGGGATTCCGGCAAGCCGAGGTTGACACCGTGCGGAGCCGCTCCCTATATTTCAGAGGTCGAAATCGACCAACCCGCCGGCCGGAACCCAGAGGGGTCCCGCGCGGACATCCGCCGCCAGTCCCACCACCGCGGCGGCAAGTGAACCTGTTGCCGCGACCACGCTTCCGAGGGGGCGCATACCAGTATGAGAAACAGGCGAGACACCGTATGGGGGCTGTTCGCCGCCGCCGTCCTCATCGTCTTGGTGCTGACGGGTTGCCGGGCCTTCGAGCCCGAGGCCGTGATCGTGAACAAGACACCCGAAACCTACATCATCGGCGCGCCGTCCGAACGAGGCGGTGGATACTATCATTTCCACGTCTACTGGTACGGCTCCGATGAGGACGGCTCGGTCGAGCGGTTCGTCTGGGCCCTGACGGACACGACGATCCAGGACGAGGACGTGCCGGGGGACGAGGAGGACCAGCGCTTCAACCCGGCCCTGGACGCCTCGACCCTGGAGATCGCCCAGTGGACCACGCGCACCGACTCGATCTTCGATTTCCGCATCGAGCAGGGCGTGCGCCAGTCCGCCGACATGACGCTGCACATGGTCGCCATGGACGACTTCGGGGACTTCGACCGAACGCCGGCCCGCCTGCACTTCTTCAGCAACACCTTGGGCAACCCGATCATCCGTTTTTTCCGGGTCGAGGGTGACCAGGAGATACCGCTGGCCTTGGGCGCTACCGACACGGTGGGCTTCGCCCGACGCTATACCATCGGCTGGTCGGGCGAGAGCCCCAACATCCGCGGCTACAGCGCCGAGGCCCTGGCGTTGGTGGACACGGTCTTCCCCTACGACGATGGCCTGTTCGGCTTCAAGTGGCGCCTCCTGGGCGACGTGGCCGCTCCCTGCAACCCGTCCCTGGAGGACTGCTGGAACCCGCGCCTGTTCAACGAGGCTGCCGGTGACAGCTTCTCCTACTTCGCCGACCTCACGAGCCTGACCTTCGAGAACGGCACCGGACTACCCCATCCGTCCAACCCGTTCCTGCGGCTGCTGCCCAGTGGCGGCGTCACTCTGCGAGTCAATTCCATCGACGTGGCGGGGGTGGAGGTCGCCGAATTCCGGCGCGAGCTGAAGTTCGTGGTGAACTACGACCCGGAGACGATCATCCTCAACAACGAGACCGACTGGGAACATCCTTCGGATCCGGAGATCTACCCCTATTATATCCTGCTGAACGACCCGGCCCAGGTGCACCATCCCTTCACCGCGGGTGACACCATCCCGGATCGCACCTACGTGGTGGTCAAGGCCCTCGGGCGCGATGATCCGCGCGACGAGACCTACCGTGCGGGCTTCCAGCTGGCGCTGCCCGGCTTCGTGGAAGGATTCCGGCGCAGTCTCACCGGTGGCGTCTTCGAATTCAAGACGGGTTCCAGCGTGCACGACAGTATCCCCACCTGGGGTCCCGTGGCCGAGGACGGCTGGTACGCCGACACCCTGGGCTTCATGGTGGCGCCGCGCTCGGACTACGTCTTCAACATGGCGGCCATCGACGAACACCTGCGCCGCGACGGTACGGCGGCCCAGTTGGGATTCTCGGCCGGCCGCGAGCCCTGCGTCCAGTGCATCGAACTTTTGCCCAACCGCAGCGAGCCTTCGGCCTTCACGCCGTCTCTCGCCTGCTTTGATTCGACCGTTTCCGGGCATGCCTGCATGGATGGCAGCCGGGTGGAGTACGCGGTATCGAGTGCGACTCTGGCGCCCCCTGGCCAATTGACGAGGACCGGCACCAAATGGCTGGCCATCGACCGCAGCACCCTGTCCGGTGCGCGTGTGGTGGATTCCCAGGCCGAGGTCAGGGCCGACGAATACGGTATCGAAGCCACGCGTTTCACCCTCATCGCCCTCCTGCACGGACAGGATGACCCGGAAGAGGCCTGGTCCGAAATCCAGTGGCGCACCCTGGCCTGGCGTTACCAGGTGGACTATGAGTGCGATCCCCTCAACACGATCCAGGACGGCGACGGCTCTGATTCCATCGACCGCATCACCTGGTCCGCGACCGAGACCCAGGAGGATGGCGACGGCCTCTACGTCACCCCCGATGGCCTGTGGCGCGTATCCATCCAGATCTACGTCCCGTCCGACATGCTTTCGCTGCCACCGGCGTTCTTCTACAACTGGGTGCTGATGGGCGCGACCTTGGCCGACGGGGACGCGGAGATTGCCGACAAGCTGTGGAATATCCTGATCCGCCAGCTCGGTGACGGCGAGATCCAGGCGGTGGCCCTGGATCAGACCCATCTCGACTCCTATTCGGGTCTCGCCCCCCGGCCCTACTTGTACAACTATTTCCGGGGCGTACGGCCGTCCGTGGCCACGCCGCCGCCGGACAAGAATTGGCGGTCCGCCGACCTCTTCGTCTCGGGCGTGACCGACCGCGCGGGCTCGCTCGACCTGAGCGCCTTCGCCATGGAGAGCCAGGGCGGAGTGCCCGTCAAGAAGCTCTTCCGTATCACGGCCATCGCGGGCGGGGGTGACGTGGTGGACTGCAACACGCCACCGCCGAGCACGAAGTAACGGGGCGCGAGCGACGTTCGGAACCGGCGACCAGAACGAGGAAACGAGGAGTGACGACATGACCACGCGTGCATCGATACTGGTGGCGGCCTGCCTGCTGCTGGTCGCCGCCGGATGTTCGACCGATACGGAACTCGGCGGAGTGCGGGTGCCTAACGCCAACCCGGACACGCGGATCACCGGTCAGCCGCCGACCCTCCTGGAAGCGGCCTTCGAGGTCCGCTTCTACTGGACGGGCACGGATCCCGACGGGCGGATCGCCGGCTACCAATGGAAGATCAGCGACAACGGAGTTGACGGCATCAGCGCTCGTGACACCCTGACGGTCGATCCGCTCACGGGCGCCGTGGTCAACCCCTGGCGCTACACGACCCGCACCGACTCGATCTTCGTGGTGCTGGCCGATCAACCGGGTTTCCCGGGGGACAATCCTGCCGATCCCCGGAGCTTCCGTTCGCATACGCTCTTTGTGCGGACCGTGGACGAGGACGGCGCCGTGGACCCGACACCGGCCCACATCAGCTTCACCTCCACGACCATCGTGCCTTCGGCGCGCGTGGAGTATCCCCGGTTGGACCCCGGGGAGGCGCAGCGGGCCCCGCGCACCATCAACATCGGCTGGTCGGGCTACGACGAGGATTTCGCCCAGCACACGCCCACGCGGGCGCGCTACCTGTGGATCGACGCTGTGGCTTCCGACGGCACCGTGGTCGATCTGTGGGATCGGTACCGGACCTACTACGAGGAGTTGATCGATTTCGACTCGCCGGATTGGTCGCCGTGGCTGGAATACGAACCCGACGAGGTGGACCGCCGGGCTTCTTTCGACGGCAACGAACCCGGTGAGGTCTTCCTGTTCGCGGTCCAGGTGGCCGACACGGCCGGCGCGGTGAGCGTGGGCCGGGGCTACCAGACCCAGGTGGGCAACCTCTTCGTGGCCGACGGTTTCCAGCCCTTGATCACCATGGTGGATCCGTTCCTGGCCGACGTGGGCAACAACACGTTCCTGCAGATCGCCGCCGGGCAGCCGTTGAACTTCTCCTGGACCGTGGACGCTTCCTCCTATAACGGCAACATCATCTCCATGCAGCACGGCTGGGATCTGCTCTCCCCGGACGATCCGCCGGACGATCCCCGTTGGTCGGTACCTCCCGGCACGGCGGATATCAACCGCTTCGCAGCGGAACAGTCGTTCCAGAACGGCGCCCACACCTTCTGGTTGCGGGTCATCGACGACTCCAACCAGACGACGATCTTCCAGGTCAACCTGGAGGTCATCGAGTACGTGGACTACGCGGAGCAGGCCGACCTTGTGGTCATCGACCAGGTCGTGGACAGCAACAACCAGGTCTGGCCGGATTGCCACGGCGATTATCGGGACCAGGGTGTCCACCGGAACGCCTTCTGGCAGTTCCTGGAGAACGGGCCCGGCGGCGTGGACGGACTGGTCTGGGACGCGAACGACGGCGATCTGCTCACGCACTCGAGCGTCATCACCTATGCGGACATCGTCGGCTACAAGGCGCTCATGGTCTATGCCCGCTACGGTTCGACCCAGAGCATGTTCTCCCAGTTCCGTCCCACCCAGACGGCGGACCGCTTCGTCTGGCTCACTCCGTACCAGGAACGGGGCGGCAACCTCTTCCTCGTCGGTGCCTACTCCATGGCGTCATTCCTGCGCCACGAGCAGACGGTGTACATGACGCCGGTGGTCTTCACATCCAACGAGGAGAACTGGACCGCGCCCAACGGCACCTCCTACAAGACCGGCTTCGGGACCAAGGAACTGCCCAACGGCACGGACGTGCTTCGCGGGCCTCTCATGTACCCGTATGCGGTGGCCGGCATCGCGAACCTGGACTGGACCTCGCCCTCGAACATGAAGATCTATTCGGTCCACCAGACGCCCGCGAGTCTCGAGCGCCGTGCGGATTGCGTCGGGTTGAAGGGTGTCGTCCTGGATCCCGATTTCAGGGACGAGCACGCCATCGGCCCGGGTGTCGTTTCCGATACGGTCATGACCGAATCCTGCATCGATTTCCGGGACGAGAGATTCGATGTGCCTGATTTGCCCATCGTGACCAACCGGTTCCTGTGGCGATTCGACGAGTTCATCGACGAGAACCTCAGTCCGCGGTCCGGACAGGTGAACCAGCAGGCCTGCGAGGAAACCACGTCTCCCACGGGTATGTGCGTCGAGCCCATGTGGCGCGGTTACGCCCGTTTCGATTGGTTGCGTGAGTACAAGCGCGCCAACGGCGAGCCCAACTGGCCGGAGAGCTACATGCCGGTCCCCGTCGAGGAACTCGCGAGTGCCCTGAGTGAAACCTGCGGCGCCTGGGCTTTGGGAAGTTGGGAAGGCGAGGACGGCGAAGTCCTGAGCCGCGGCTCGGCCCAGACCAACGGCCTCGTCTTCGGCTACTTCTCCTACAAGTTCGCCATGGACAAGGAAAGCCAGGCGGCCGACGTGTACTGGGGCTTCGATCCTTACCGCTTCAATCACGAGAAGATGAAGAAGGCCATCCGTTGGGTCCTGAGCGACCACTTCAACCTGACGGTGTTGCCCGACTAGCAAGACCGGCGGGACGGCCGCGACGCCTCCCGCCAGGAACCGGGGTGCGGTGCGCGGAACGCGCCGCACCCGTGACGATTCGATTTCTGGACAAGGTAACCGGGGAGCGCTCTGGACATGCGAACCATGCGGTATGCGATCATCCTTTCCCTGCTGGTCTTCGTGGCCGTTCCGGCGGCCGCCCAGACCCCGCCGGCGGCCTGCGCGGCGGACTCCCTCTATCTCTTCTCGCCGGACGAAATCGACATCCGGTTGCAGGAGCGGGGACGCGTGGGCGTGACTCTGAGCTGGCCGACTCTCGACCTGCTCCAATCCACGTGCTTCACGTTGCGGGGCGCCGACACCCTGAATATCGACACGAGCGTGGACGGCGGCTTCGGCGATCGGGTCGATCGCCTGCTGCGTTTCACCGTCAGTGGCGACGGCGACGTGGGAGCGGCGCAGGTCGATCCCCTGTACCTGAATTGGCGCAACGAAGGGCCTTCGACCTACGGGAACCTGGCCGGTTCCATCAACCTGACCAACAACGGCGGACTCCTGAACTGGGACCAGAGCGCCGGAGGTTGGGTCCAGATCAACGATGGCTTCCCGCGCTACTGGCGCCAGACCAACGTGGTGGCCCTGGCCGCCTTCTCGCGGACGAACATCTATGCGGCCATCACCTCCGGCAGCGCCCCGGGCGTGTCCCCTGAGGGACTCTACCACTACTTCGGCGGCACCTGGACCCGCCTGGCCCCGGATACCTTCGATGAGTCGATCCTCATCTCGGACATTGTCGTCGACGATACCGACGCCAACAATGTGGCCGTGGCCACCGAGCGCTACGGACTCTTCGTGAGCACCGACGGTGGCGGCACGTTCACCCAGTACACCTCGGAATTCGATGCGGGGTTCCCATCGGCTTCGCCGTACCGGGTCGATGCGGTCGACTGGACCGGGGGGCGTCTCATCACATCCCTCGCCGATTTCGGCGTCTTCATCTCGACGAACGCCGGTTCCGCCTGGACGCGATCGCCATTCGTGGTGCCCCACGACCTGGACGCACAAGTCTACGTGGATATCCAGCCGACGGTGTCCTCGTTCACGGTGGATCCCACGGACCAGGATCACATCCTCGCCGCACTCCTGTTTCACGGACTGTATGAATCCATGGACGGTGGCGCGACGTGGACCGACCTCTACGGCGACCTGGTCGTCCCGGACGATGGCGATCCGGTGGAAAGCGGCGCCTGGGTGACCAACGGGCTCTCGGTGACCGTGAACCCGCTCGATCCCCAGGTCATGGTGCTGGCCGTGGCGCAGGTGGGACTCTTCCGGACCGCCAACGGCGGCGCGAACTGGGTTCGGGTCGGCGAGGGCGTTCAGCCTGCCAACCTGGGTTTGTTGCGCCGATCGCTGACCCGTTTCGTGGACGACGTTCCAGGCCGCGTGATAGCGGTGGAGGACGAGTGGAGCATCCTCGTGAGCGATGACGCGGGCCTGACCTGGAACCATATGACGACCCAGCCCCTGCTGAGCCAGAACCTTGCCCTGCACGTTCTTGACGACGGCAGCGGCGATTTCCTGGTGGGCAGTTGGGGTGGCGGCACCTTCGAAGCGGGCACGACCCTGCATCTGAGCGACACCTACAGTTCGGGGACTTCCTTGGAACTACGGGAACTGGACCTGGGCCTGGATGTCACCTTCGCCGGGGGCACGCTCGCCGAGGATGAAGCCTTCGATCTGGTCTGCCAGACCTACCAGGGCTGGGCCGTGTGGCGTTCTACGGGCGACGATTCCGACGACATGACCCTCGTCGGGCTCTACGACCGGGTCAATCCCGAGGCCTGCATCGAGGGTTACTGCGGCAATATCAACTTCGAGCCGGTGGCCTCCTGCTTCGCTGCCAAGCGTGCCGCGTGCTTCGACTTTTCGACACAGGACACGGTGCGGTTCTTCGACGAGGAGATCTACAACGGATTCGCCTACTACTACGCAGTGAGCGCCTTCGACTACGGCAACACGGCGTTGCTGGCGCCGGCGAACAACACGAACACGCTGCTCTTCTCTCCCCGTTGGGACGAGGACGCGCAGTCCGTGTTCGACGGTCCGGGCAATCGGAAATTCGAGCGGATCACTTTCTCTGCAGCCGCCACGCAACGGGACGAGGAGATCTTCGTCTACCCGAACCCTTTGCGGAACGATGCCGGCCTGCCGGGCGAGGAGGGTCAGACGGTCGTATTCACGAACCTGCCGCCGGACTCGCACATCCGGGTGTTCACCACCGCCGGTGACGACGTGGCCGACCTGCCGTCGGACCTGCAGGAGGGCGGCCAGATCCGCTGGCGGACCGTGAACCACGACCAGGAACCGGTGGCTCCGGGCGTGTACCTCTACAAGGTCATCATGCCTGAGCGCGATGCCTACTGGGGCCGCCTTGTCGTAATCCGCTGACCGGGCGACAGAGTCCCCGCGGGGCGCGGCTGCGGCCGCGCCCCGCTTTTTGCGTATTTTTGACTGTTGATAGTTCCCGCGGATGATTAGATTTGACCCATGTGGACGTGCGCCGGCACCGGCCCCGTGGAGGACCGGTATGTATCGACGTGAGTCACCCCATTAACCCCATGGAGGAATCATGAGCGGCAAGAGGGTCTATTACTTTGGTGACGGGCAGGCTGACGGGAACGCCGGGATGAAGGGTCTCCTCGGTGGCAAGGGTGCCAACCTGGCCGAGATGACCAACCTGGGAATCCCGGTACCGCCGGGATTCACGGTGACCACCGAAGAGTGCATCGAATACCAGTCCACCCGCGCCATCTCCGACGAATTGAAGGCCGACGTGCGCGAGGCCCTGGCCAAGGTCGAGGGCGTCATGGGCAAGAAGTTCGCCGACCCGGCCGACCCCCTGCTCTTCTCCGTGCGTTCGGGCGCCCGTGTTTCCATGCCGGGCATGATGGATACGGTGCTGAACCTGGGCCTGAATGACGAGACGGTCGTGGGCCTCATCGCCAAGAGCGGCAATGAGCGCTTTGCCTACGACAGCTACCGGCGCCTGGTCCAGATGTACGGCGACGTGGTCATGGGCGTGGAGGGCGAACTCTTCGAGCACGCCATCGACGCCCTGAAAGAGAAGGCCGGCGTCGAGCTGGACACCGAGCTTTCGGTCGCCCAGCTGCAGGGTCTCATCGCCACCTTCAAGGAGATCGTCGAGCGCGAGGCCGGTGCGCCCTTCCCGACCGAGCCCTGGGAGCAGGTATGGGGCGGCATCGCGGCCGTCTTCGGCAGCTGGGACGTGCCCCGGGCCATCGAGTACCGGCGTATCCACGGCATCCCTTCGGACTGGGGCACCGCGGTGAACGTCCAGGCCATGGTATTCGGCAACCTGGGCGAGAGCTCGGCCACTGGCGTCGCCTTCACCCGCGACCCGAGCAACGGCGAAAAGCACTTCTACGGCGAATTCCTGATCAACGCCCAGGGCGAAGATGTGGTGGCGGGCATCCGCACGCCGCAGCAGCTCAACATCCACGGCCGTGAGAAACTGCCCGACGGCAATGCGGCCAAGGACCTGCCGACTCTCGAGGAGGCCATGCCCAAGGCCTACGCTACCCTGGTCGATATCCGCGACCGGCTGGAGAAGCACTACTGCAACATGCAGGACATCGAGTTCACCATCCAGGACAACCGGCTGTGGATGCTGCAGACCCGGCACGGCAAACGCACCGGCGTGGCGGCCATCCGCATCGCTGCCGAGATGCACACCGAGGGTCTGGTCGATCAGGAGCGGGCGCTGCTGCTGGTGGAGCCCGACCACCTGGACCAGATGCTCCACGACCAGATCGATCCCGACGCCGATTTGACGGTGCTGGGCACCGGCCTGCCGGCCTCGCCGGGCGCGGCCCAGGGCGAGGTCGCCTTCACCGCCGAAGCGGCAGTCGAGGTGGCGGCCGCCGGTCGCAAGGTGATCCTGGTGCGTCGTGAGACGAGTCCCGAGGACATCGCCGGCATGAACGTGGCCGAGGGTATCCTCACCAGCCGCGGCGGCATGACCAGCCACGCGGCCGTGGTGGCTCGCGGCATGGGCAAGCCTTGCGTCGCCGGCTGCGGCGGCCTCTTCGTGGACGTGGAGAAGGGCGAGGCCACCATCGGCGGCAAGACCTTCAAGGCCGGGGACGCCATGACCATCAACGGCACAACCGGCGCCGTCATCGACGGCACGCCGCCCCTGGTGCCGCCGGCCCTGGACGACCCCAACCTGAAGACGGTCATGGACTGGGCCGACGCGACGCGGCGCCTCAAGGTCCGCACCAACGCCGACACGCCCCACGACGCCCTGCAGGCCCGCGAGTTCGGCGCCCAGGGCATCGGCCTGACCCGCACCGAGCACATGTTCTTCGGTGAGGACCGCATCATGAAGATGCGCGAGATGATCCTGGCCGAGGACGAGACGGCACGCCGGGCGGCCCTGGCCAAGATCCTGCCCATGCAGCAGGAGGACTTCGACGGCATCTTCCGGGCCATGCACGGACTGCCGGTGACCATCCGCCTGCTGGATCCGCCCCTGCACGAGTTCCTGCCCCAGGAGGCCAAGGACATCAAGGCCCTGTCCGCGGAGATGGGCGTGTCCCTGGAACTGCTGGAGCGGAAGATCGATTCGCTGCACGAACTGAACCCCATGCTCGGGCACCGCGGCTGCCGGCTCAGCCTGACCTACCCGGAGATCTGTGAGATGCAGGTGGCGGCCATCATCGGCGCGGCCTGCGCGGTCAAGAAGGACGACGTGGACGTACGCCCGGAGATCATGATCCCCCTGACCGGCGCCGTGCGCGAACTGTCCGATCTGCGCAAGCTGTCCATCGCGGTGGCAGAGAAGACCATGGCGGAGGCCGGCGTGAAGGTCGACTACCTGGTCGGTACCATGATCGAGATTCCGCGGGCGGCCCTGCTGGCGGACAAGATGGCCGAGCACGCCGATTTCTTCAGCTTCGGGACCAACGACCTGACGCAGATGGCTTTCGGCTACAGCCGCGACGACGCGGGCACCTTCCTGCCCGAGTACGTGGCCAAGGGTATCCTGTCCAACGACCCGTTCCAGCAGCTTGACCAGGACGGCGTCGGCCAGCTGGTCGAGATGGCCTGCGTCAAGGGCCGCCAGACCAACCCGGATATCCACCTGGGTATCTGTGGCGAGCACGGCGGCGACCCGGCCAGCGTGGCGTTCTGCCACAAGGTGGGTCTGGACTATGTGAGTTGCTCTCCTTTCCGGGTGCCCATCGCGCGCCTGGCCGCGGCTCAGGTCGTGGTGCAAGAGAAGCTCGAGGCCGGGAAGTAGCGGCCGGTGGCGATCCACTGGTCCGCCCCGGACTGGCTATGGCCCCTGCTGCCCATCGTGGCAGCAGGGGCCGTCTTGTGGACGGCGTGGGTGTATGCCCGTTCGCGGCCGGCGGCGGACCCGGGCCTGCGCCGGCTGCTGACGGGATTGCGGGCCGCAGCCTTCGTCCTGCTTCTGGCTGCCGTGGCTGCGCCGGTGCTCGGCGTGCGCGCCCGGTCCGGTGACGATCCCGAACTCCATGTCATCATCGAGGATTCGGCGAGCATGGCCGTGGCCGATGCGGGGGACGGCGGCAGGCAGACCCGCTGGGAGCGTGCGCGCGAGTTGATCGACGCCCTGGAGGACGTCCTGGCCGGTCGCGACCAGCCCGTGGCGCTCCACGTGTGGCGGAGCAACGGCCTGGGCTCCCTGGAGGAGTTCACACCTGACCGGGCGCCCGAAGCCGTGGGCACGGATCTGGACGGCCTCCTGGCGGCGGCCAGCCGTCGCACCGTGGGCCGACCCGTGCGGTCGTTCGTCCTGGTCAGCGATGGCCAGGAGACGCGCCGGAATCCCGCGGTGGGACCGCCGGCCGGGTCTCCGGAAGCGCCGCGCCTGTTCGTGGTGGGAGTCGGCGACCCGGCGGGGCCTCCGGACCGCCTTTTGGCCGACATCCGGTATCCTGGCACGGCCCACGTGGACGACGAGATTGCTGTCCACGCGGTGGTCGACCACCGGGGTGGACCTGGCTCCCTGGGTACGGTGAACGTCCGTCTGGAGGGCCCTGAAGGTGTCCTGCGGGATACGATGGTGACGCTCGCCGGCCAGACGACGCCGCTGGAGATGGTTTTTACGGCTCGCGACGAGGGGCTGCACGTATACGAACTCTCGGTCTCGCCCCTGGACGACGAGCGTTTCCAGGCCAACAACCGGGCGTCCCTGGTGGTTGACGTCCGGCGGGGGCGGCAGCGCGTACTCATGGTGGCTGACCGACCCGGATGGGATACCCGGTTCCTGGCCCAGGCGGCCCTGGCGGAACCGCGCCTGGAGTTGACGGTCGTCCATCGGACGGCCCGTGGCCTGGTTCGTGCGGACAGCCTGCTGGACTGGACGCCGCCGCAGGCGGCAGCCGGTTGGGCGGACTGGGACGCCGTGATGCTCGCAGGCTGGGATCCGGGATGGCCCGCGGCCGCCTGGGAAGCCCTCGACGCGGCGGTTACCGACGGCCTGGGTCTGACGGTGCTGGCGCCGACCGCGCCTTCGACGGGTGTCGCTGCGGCGCCGCCGCCGCGGACCCTGGCTGAGATGTTGCCCGTGACCGCGAGCGTGTGGCGTTGGCGGGGCGGCGAACAACCGGTGGTGCCGGGCGACGTACCTGGCCATCCGGTCCTGGCTGGAGTGGGCCGGGATCTGGCCCGGTTGCCGCCGGTGAGGTCTTCGTTGCCCACCTTGGCGGCGCCCACGGCGCGAACGCTCCTGCGGATACCGGCGCCCGGAGCCGGAAACGCCGCTGCCTCGCCCCTGCTGGTGGTGGGGGACCGGGGCTCCGGACGCGTGGGCTGGTGTGGCGCGCCCCTGTGGCAACTGGCCTTCGGCGAACTGACCCGGGCCGACGCCGCCGGTGGCTCCGGCCACCGCTTGCTAAGGAATCTCCTGGTGTGGACCGCCGGGGGCGAGCAGGAGGCCGGGCTGCATTTCACGGCCCACGAGCCGACCTTTTCCGAAGGGGAGCGGATCCGCTTTGGTGCCCACTGGCGGGACATGCGAGGGCGCACCGTGAGCGAGGACCGTGTTTCCCTGACCCTGCGCCGTACCGACGGCGGCGGGAGGCGGGACGCCGAACGCACCTACGCCCTGGCGCCCACCGGTGACGGCACGGGCGCGCTCGCGGTCGATCTGCCGCTCCTGGCCGCTGGCCGCTATGAGGCGTCGCTGCAGGGCGAAGGGGACGGGGGGACGGCCGGTGCCGCCACGTCCTTCGTGATCCTTCGCCGCACCGTGGAGGACACCCAGGTGCGCCGGGATGTCCGTGCACTCGCCGCACTGGCCCGGCGCTGGCACGGTCGGCTCGTGGCTGACGGCTCCTGGCCACTGCCGGTAGAGATCGCCGCTGATCTGGAGGACGGTGACTGGTCCCCGGGCGGAGCGGAACGCCGTCGCCGGTTGGACCCCTGGTCGGGCTGGCCGTTCCTGGCGGCCATGGCCCTGTTGCTGGGCGCCGAATGGGTGTTGCGACGACACCACGGCATGCTCTGATCCGCTCCCGCCGCTAGAACCTCCCTGCTTTTCCTCCCGGAGAGCGGGTGCACCGTGGCCCGTATGCCGATCCACCGCACTCCGTTGACCATCTTGTGCGTCCTGCTGTCCGCGGCATCCGCCGAAGCGGAACTGCTCATCAATGAACTCGCTCCGGACCCTGCGGGCGCGGACACCGGTCGCGAGTTCGTGGAAATCATCAACGCATCAAGCATAAGTGAAGACATGACGGGAGTTATGCTTCAGTTTGCCAACGGTTCCGAAGGTGCGGTCTGGCGCACGCGTTGGGAAGCGGAGCCCGGTCTGCTCCTGGCACCGGGGACCCGTTTCCTCTTGGCGGACCGCAATTGGCAGGGGCCGGGCCAGGCCCAGGTGGAGGTGTGGCTGGGGCTCCAGAACGGTCCCGACGCCTTGCGGTTGGTGCGGGGCGATTCGGTTCTCGACCTGGTGGGCTGGGGGGCCCTGACGGATCCGGAACTCATGGAGGCCACCCCGGCACCGTCGGCTCCGGGCGCTGCCCTGTCCCGGCGGCCGGACGGATGGGACTCCCAGGACAACGGCGCCGATTTCGTGGTCGCCGACCCGACTCCCGGCTGGTCCAACTTCCGGCCCTGGGCTCTGAGTGTCCTGACGGTCGCCATGGATCCACCGTCCCTGGCCAGGATCGGTGATCCGCTGCTGCTGGACGTGGAGGTGCGCAACGACGGACTCGAGGACTGGCCCGTGACGACGCTGATCCTGGCGGCCGGCCAGGAGCGGGGAACGGCCCTCCTGGACGCCTGCCCCGCCGGAGATGTCCGGAGATTCAGTTGGCAGGTGCGGCCGGGTGAGTCGGGCCGGGTTGCCCTGGGCGCCGTCGCCGTGGCGCCGGGGAACGGCGACACCATTGTCCTGGATCTGGGCGCCGTGCACGTGGGCGCCGGAGCATTGTTCCTGAGCGAGATCATGGCAGCCCCCCGCCGGGACGAGGGCGAATGGATCGAGATCGAGGCCGTCATGCCGGGCGATCTCGGCGGCTGGCGCCTCCGGGACGAAGGCGGGGAGTGGCGCGACCTGCCGGTCCGGACCCTGGCCGCTGGGGAACGGATCCTGCTGGCCCAGGAACCGGTCGCCCTGGAAGAATGGATCCTTGAGGCGCGGGCGCGGGGTGGATTCGCAGCCTGCGACGGTCCCGTGCCGGCTGCCCTGGAACTGGCGGGATGGCCGAATCTCAACAACACCGCCCCGGACGGCCGGGCTTTCGCCGAACGGCTGCAATTGGCCGATCCCACCGGTCTGGTGGTGGACCACGCGACGATCGGCGGTCTGGACGGCAAGGCCCCCGACGGTCTGTCCTGGGAACGGGTCGGGATCGAGCCGGCCCACCCGACCGGCGCGAACTGGGGGACCTGCACGGCTCGAACCGGGGCCACGCCCGGATGCCCCAACAGCCTGTCCACACCGGGTACCGCCGGACCGACCCTGACCGTGGAGCCGGCCGTGCTCGACGGGGCCGCCGGCCCGGGCGCCGTGCATCTGCGCTTCCAGTTGATCGCAGGCGAGACGGGCTGGCGCGCGCGGCTCCATGACCTGTGGGGAGCGCCGGTCCGCGACTTCGGGGGGGACGATCTGGGCACGGGGCCACGTGACCTGGTCTGGGATGGACGGGACGACCGGGGGATGGTCCTGCCGCCGGGCGGCTACGTGGCGCTGCTGTTGGTGAAGGGCGGCGCGGGCGGAACCCTGCGGCGGGAACGGGTGGTGGTGGTGGTCCGATGATCCGCCGGATGCTCGTCGCGATTGCCGTCACGATCACGCTGGGAGTGGATTCGGCCACGGCGGCCGGAGCGCGTCTGCTGGAGGATGCTTGGTTGCACGAGCCGGCCTGGGCGCCGGGCGGGGCGGCCCTTGAAACCGGCGGCTTCGCCTGGGCCTCTGCAGGAACCGGACGACTCTTCGGTATGCCCGAATTGCCACTCTCGGCCCTGCGCCTGACGGCGGGGCGTCGCGGGCAGAGTTCAGCCTGGAGTCTCGCCGCCGGTTGGCAGCGCCTGGGACGGGAGGTGCTGCAGGTCGATCACCTGGCGGTGTCGGCGGGACGCGACGGCCGCTGGCGGTGCCGGGTCCGCGGTGTCTCCGAACGCCGGACCCTGGCCGGTTCGGCGACTCCCGCGCGGCGGCGGGTGGAGGCGGTGCTGGGGTGTGAGTGGCGGGCGCCGGCGGGATTTTCCGGCCGCGGCGACCTGCACCTGGCCCTGGTCGACGGCATGGCCGGCGACCCACGCCATGTGGCGCCGCTGATGCTTCTGGTTCTACGATTGCCGCCCGTCTCCTGCGCCCTGGCCTGGGACCGCCGTGGCGACGGCACGCCCTTGCTGGGCCTTGAAGTGGTCGTGGAACTGTCCCCAGCGGCGGCGTTCTCCTGGCGTTACGACGGGGGCAGTCGCAGCCTGGGTTGGGGCCTGGTGCTGCGCCGTGGCCCCCTCCTGGTGCGATCCTCCCATCTGGTCCACCCGGATCTCGGCGCCACCCACCGGTGGCAGGTGGCCGCCGGCAGGGGACGCCTGCCGACAGCGGGTTCGCCTTGACGCCCCTGTTGCTGATTCTCCTGTTGGCGGGCGTACCAGGCGGCGTTTCCCAGGAGGATTGGGACGAGACCCTGGCGGCCTTGTCCAGTGCCGAGGCGGCTGCGTCGATCCAAGATCTGGCGGATCTGGCCGGCCAAGGGGTGGCTCTGGACAATGCCCTGGGCTGGGAGCGTCGCTGGCGGCAGGATCGCGATACGTACGATCTGGTGCGCCTGGACCTGTTGGCCGGACCGGCAAAGGCCCGGGTGCGCATGCGGTCGGGCAGCACGCGGAAACGAGAAGTTGCGGGCGCGCTGGGAGTTGCCGCGGAGGCGGTGGAGCTCACGGCCGGTTGGTGGAGTTGGCGGGCCGGATTCGGACTGCTGGTCGGTGCGGCGGGCCGCCCGCCGGGAATCACCGCCGACGGGAGTGTCCTGCCCGCCACCTCGGGCCCCCGGGCCTGGACCGGGAGTGCGGACGAACGGGCTAGACGAGGTGGCGTCGTGGACCTGCGATGGGGAGGGTGGCGCCTCGGCGGAGCCATCGGGATCCCGGCCGACGGCGGCGAGGATGGGGTCGCCGTGGCGGCCGCAGGGCGGCGTAACGGGACGCTCATGGTCACGGCGGTGTCTGCAGCGGGTGAGGTCGCTGGCGTCAGCGCCGCCGGCCGCTGGAAGACTGCTGCCTGGCGCGGCGCATGGGAGACCGTGTGGCGATCGACGACCGGAGCCATGGCCCCGGCGGGTATCGCGGGCGCCCTGGACTGGCGACCCGGACACCAGGTGAGCCTCGGGGCCACGTGTGTCATGTCATCGGGTCCCTCCGCATCCCCGCTGGCAGCCGGGCACGAACTGACCGGCCGCAGGGGCGGGGACGGGTGGGCCGTACGCGGCGCCTGGCGAGCGGCGCCACAGGTCCGTTTCCTGGCTCTCATTTCCGGCCGCCGCCGGCGCGGGGACGAGCCCGGCCACGAGCGCCGCCGCGTGCTCGAACTGCAGGTCCGGTGTCGTCCGCGCGTCGGACTCGAAGCGCGGGTCCGCTACCGCGGTGCCGTCACCGATGGACCCGTGTGGGACCCGGACTGGCCTTGGGAAGCTCCCCGCGACGGACCCGTGCAGCGACGGCAGACACTCGGCCTGGCTGTGGTGGGGACCGCGGGCGAGTCCTCTTTCCGTGCAGATCTGCGAACTCTCTCGCTATCGGGCGACAGGTCGGTCGGACGCCGGTCCCTGCTGGGGCTGGAAGCGCGCCATGGCGCCGCCGGCGGATTGGTCTTGCGAACGGGCTGGCACGAGGCCTGGGGCGATCCGGTGGACCTGGTGTCGGCCATCAGCCCTTTGCCCGGTCGCCTGGTACCGCGGCACTGGGGCTCTTGGCGCGGTGAAGCCTGGGTCGGAATGGCCTGTGACGGCCGCCGGGGCGGGATCGCCTGTGCATGCCACTTGCGACGTCCGTCTACGCCTGGACCCGGAACCCTGGAAGTCCGTGCCCGATTACGCCTCCGTTGGTAGACCTCAACGCGCAGGCGCCAGCGCCGATAGGGGAGATGGAGGGTGGGATCGTCCCAGCGTCCCGGGCTACTGTCCGGGCCGGTCCCGTCCAGCTGGATATCGAGGTGGACCCATGAGCGTAACGACCGACACGCCGGCCCATACCGAAGAAGCTGCCGGAGACCAGACCCTGCGCCAGGTCGTTCGTGGCTGCGCCGGCGATTTCGCGCCGGCGTCCGTGTTGGGCCAGGCCCTGTTGGGCGGCTGGCCGGATGTAGTCGACGGACCGGCGATGGCCACCCGTGAATTCGTGAATCTGGTGGAGGAACGAGGTCCGGCGGCCACCGGTCTGGTCCAGAGTCTGCTCGCGGCGGAACCCGCGCCAGTCACCCAACTGGCCCGCATGTCGCGACTCACCTCCCTGGACCGCGCCCTGAGCGGTCGGGTCGAAGCTTGCGACCCCGGAGAATACCGATCGGGCCTGGATGAAACGGCGCCCGGTGCGGACGACGAATCCCGCCTGGCGGAGGCAAAAGAACAGGTGGCGGCCGGGGCTGCGGCCCTGGCTGCCGGACGCAGTCTGGCTCCGGCCCAGTCGCGGATCCTGTCGTCTCTGGCCCGTCTCGAGTCCCGTTGCCTCCTGGCCCGTTCCGCTGGTCTCTCCGATCGCCTGGAGAAGGCGGCTACGGCTACGGCCGGCCGGAGATCCCTGGTGGCGCGCTGGTGCGAATCCGCGCTGGACCTGGCGCATCTGGCCGATCGTCTGGACGGCGACGATCCGCTGGATCCGGTAGCGGTCCGGTCCCGGCTGGCGGCCGTGGTCGGCCCCGATGGCATGGCGGCACTTGTGGCCGGCACCGAATCGTGGCCCGGCGGCCAGCGCCTCGCCCGGGTACTCAAGCAACTGGCGCAATCGGAACTCCGCGTTGAGGATCCAGCGGCGGCGATAGACCGGCTGATGGCGATCGTGGCGGCCCAGGGCGATCGTCCGCTGCTGGCGGCAGATCCGGATCCATTGCTGCTGGGCGTTTTCGTGCTCGAGCGGGGGCGCGGCGCCTGGCTCGCCCTCGATCTGCCTGGCGAACGTCTGGCCAACGCCCGCCGGCGGGGCTTTGAGCCGCCGACCGGCGTGGTGGTCGTGGGGGAGACCCTTCATGTGGCCTGCACACCCGCGGACGCGGAATTGCCGCAACAGCCCAACCGGGCCCGGGCAGCGGCCACCGAGGAGGAGAAAGACGACGGCGCAGCCGCGCGGCGGCAACTGGTGATGACGAATATGGGCACCACGAGCGTCCTGCTCGAATTCCTGCGCGACGCCAAGATCATTTCCCTGCCCGGCCTCGTGGAGGAGGTGGCCAACCGCACGCGCAATCCGCAGGTCCTGGAAACCATCGCCACGACCCGCAACCTGCACACGGGTTTCGCCAATCGGAACGTGCCCCTGGCCCTGCTCCGCAGCCCCGTGAATGTCTCGGTCCGAACGCTCCGCCGCTTCATCCACGTGAAATACGTGTCCAAGCTGGAGTTGAAGCGTATGGCGGCGGACAAGTCCGGCCTGCGCAAGGAGGTCCACCGGGAGATTGAGAAATACCTGACGACGCTGGCCTGATCCGGTTGACTTGCCCCTTTCCGCTGCCTACGTTTCTCTCCTTGAAGGACCGGCTGAAACGACCCCTTCCTGCCGGACCGGCACCTGTTGCCGGCGGCGGATGCGGCAGTGTCGATTCCCCCGGTCAGTGACGAGGAACTTCCGTACCAAGGGAGCGAACCATGCTGGCCAAGCGTATGCAGAACCTGGGAACCGAGACCGCCTTTGCTGTCCTGGCGCGGGCCAAGGCCCTGGAAGCCGAAGGCCGGGACATCGTCCATCTGGAAATCGGCGAGCCAGACTTCGATACGCCCAAGAACGTCATCGAGAAGGGCGTCTGGGCCATGCAGAACGGATTCACCCACTACGGGCCGTCCGCCGGCCTGCCGGACGTGCGTGCGACCTTCGCCAAGCACATCGCCGAGGACCGGGGCATCGACGTCTCCGCCGAGAACGTGGTTGTCGTACCCGGTGGCAAGCCCATCGTTTTCTTCCCGCTGATGGCGCTGGTGGATCCGGGTGACGAGGTCATCTACCCGAATCCCGGATTCCCCATCTACGAGTCCATGATCAAGTTCCTCGAGGCCAAGCCCGTGCCCCTGCCGCTGACCGAGGACAAGGACTTCAGCTTCGACATCGAGGACCTGCGCAAGCTGGCCAGCGACAAGACCAAGCTGTTGATCATCAACTCCCCCCAGAACCCCACCGGCGGCGTACTGTCCGCGTCGGACCTGGACGCCATCGCCGAGCTGGCCGTGAAGCACGACTTCTGGGTGCTGAGCGACGAGATCTACAGCAAGATCGTCTACGAAGGGACCCACGAGTCCATCTCCACCCGTCCCGGTATGCTCGAGCGCACCATCATCCTCGAGGGTCACTCGAAGACCTACGCCATGACCGGCTGGCGCTTGGGCTACGGTATCATGCCCGCTGCCCTGGCCGACGCGGTGGCCAAGCTCCAGACCAACTGCACCAGCTGCACCGCCGCCTTCACCCAGGTCGCCGGCGCCGAGGCCCTGACCGGTCCCCAGGACGAGGCCGTCGCCATGGTGGCCGAGTTCAAGGTGCGGCGCGAGTTGTTGGTGGACGGCCTGAACGCCATCGAGGGTGTCAGCTGCAAGCGGCCCCGGGGCGCCTTCTACGTTTTCGCGAACATCAGCAAGCTGGGCCTGACCAGCAAGGAAGTGGAGACGATGCTGCTGGAGGAATTCGGTGTGGCGGCCCTGGCCGGCACCTCCTTCGGTTCCTACGGCGAGGGCTTCCTGCGCTTCAGCTACGCCAACAGCCAGGAGAACATCAAGAAGGCGCTGAAGCGTTTCGGCGAGTTCGTCGCCTCGGTGCGAAATGGCTGAGCCCCGCAGGATGGTCATTGCCCTCGGCGGCAACGCCATCATCCCTTCGGGGCAGGAGGGCACCTACGAGCAGCAGCTGGCCATCACCCGGGCGACCATGGACCAGATCGCCCGGCTGGCGGCCGCCGGGGATGAGGTCGTGCTGAGCCACGGCAACGGCCCGGTGGTGGGCAACATCGTGCTGCGCTGCGACGCCGGCCTGGCTATCCACGGCATCCCGCCCATGCCCATGTTCGTGTGTGGCGCCGACAGTCAGGGCGGCCTGGGTTACATGCTGCAGCAGTGTTTGCAGAATGCCCTGCGCCGCCACGGGCTGGACCGGCCGGTGGCCTCGGTGGTCTCCCAGGTACGGGTTGATCCCTCCGACAAGGCCTTCGCCAAGCCCACCAAACCCATCGGCCCCTTCTACACGGAAGAGGAGGCCGGCCGCGTGCGCGACGAGTTCGGCTGGTCGGTGGTGGAGGATGCCGGGCGCGGCTGGCGCCGGGTGGTGCCCAGTCCTCTTCCCTGCGAGGTTGTGGAGTGGCCGGCCATCAAGGCCCTGCTTGACGCGGGCGTGCTCGTCATCGCCGCCGGCGGCGGCGGCGTGCCGGTGGTGCGTCGCGAGGACGGCGACCTGGAAGGCGTGGACGCGGTCATCGACAAGGACCGGGCCAGCGACCTGCTGGGCCGCCTGGTGGAAGCCGATCTGCTGGTCATCGTGACCCAGGTGGAGAAGGTGTGCGCAGGCTACGGCACGCCGGACGAGGAGCCCCTGGACGTGCTGCCCGCGGACCGGGCGGCCGCGCTGCTGGCGGCCGGCGAGTTCCCGGCCGGGAGCATGGGCCCGAAGATCGAGGCTGCCCTGTCGTTCCTGGAAGGCGGCGGCAGCGAGGTGATCATTACCACGCCGGAGCTCATCCTGGACGCCGTGAACGGCACGCGGGGCACCCGCATCGTCCCGGCCTGATTCCCCTACCGACGGCCCGATTGCCGTTGTGGCCTCTCCCCGGTTCGTTTAGATTCGGGGAGAAGCCGCCGTTCGCCCTGGAACGCCCGGAAAGGACGTCGATCATGTCTCGCAAGGTACTGGTCATCGGGTCGGGAGGGCGCGAACACGCCCTCGTCCGGCAACTCGCCGCCTCGCCGCGGCAGCCGCAGCTGTTCGCCGCCCCGGGCAATCCGGGCACCGCCGAGTTCGCGGCCAACATGGATTTGGATCCCGCCGACGCCGACGCCGTGACTGCGTTCTGCCGGCAGGAGGGCATCGATCTGGTGGTCGTCGGCCCCGAGGATCCGCTCATCGCGGGCCTGGCCGACCACCTGCGCCGGGAGGACATCGCCGTGTTCGGTCCCGGGGCCATGGGCGCGCGCCTGGAGGGTGACAAGGAGTTCGCCAAGGAAGTCCTCGTAGCCGCCGGCGTGGCCACCGCCCACTTCCACGCCTTCTCCAGCACCGACGCGGCGCTCAAGCATCTGGACAAGATGGACCTACCGGTGGTGGTCAAGGCCGTGGGCGCCGCCCAGGGCAAGGGCGTCGCCGTCTGCTCCAATCGTGACGAGGCCGAGGCCCACATCCGGTTGTGCCTGGACGACCAGCAATTCGGCCAGTCGGGCCTGCGCATCCTCCTGGAGGACTGCCTGTTCGGGCCCGAGTTGTCGGTGCTGATCGTGACCGACGGCCAGGACTACTGTCTGCTTGCCCCGAGCCGCGACCACAAGCGCATCGGCGAACAGGACACGGGCCCCAACACCGGCGGCATGGGAGCCTTCGCCCCGGTGGAGTTGCCGGCGGATCTCCACCAGGAGATCGACACGCGCATCGTCCTGCCCGTGCTGGCCGAGTTGCGGCGGCGGGACATCCCATACCGCGGCGTGCTCTACGCCGGGCTCATGCTCACTGACCAGGGCCCGTCGGTCCTGGAGTTCAATTGCCGCTTCGGCGATCCGGAGACCCAGGTCGTCCTGCCCTTGCTGAAGAACGATCTGTTGGACCTGTGCACGGCCACAGCCGAGGGCGCCCTGGGGGCCTACCTCCAGGGGCTGCGACGCACGGCCGAAGGCGCGCCCGCTGGCTGGCCGGGGGCCGATCTGACCGATTGGAAGCGTTCGGCAGTCGTGGTCGTCGGAGCCGCGGACGGTTATCCCGGACACTACACCAAGGGCAAGACCGTGGAACTGCCTACTGCCGGCGAGGATGATCGCTGGGTCATCCACGCGGGCACCGCGCGCAAGGACGAGGTCCTGGTCACCTCCGGCGGCAGGGTGCTGGGCGCCGTGGGCACCGGCGGCGATCTGGAGGCGGCGCGCGGCGCGGCCTACGGCCTGCTGGACGGAACCCACTTCGAGGGACTGACATTCCGCCGCGACATCGCCGCGGCCGGGAAGGAAGACAAGGGGGAGAAGGCGTGACGACCAGGAAGAAGACTACCGAACCCCGGGTCCTGGTGCTACTGGGCAGCGCGTCCGACCTGCCGGTCATCGAGAAGATGAAGCCGCTGCTGGAGCGCTTCGGCCTGACCTACGGCGTCGAGATCGCTTCGGCCCACCGCCAGCCGGCGAAGCTGCACCGCATCCTGAAGAAGGCCGACCGCGGTGGTACCGAGGTCTTCGTGGCCGTGGCCGGCATGGCCGCCCACCTGCCCGGCGTGGTGGCCTCCCTGACGGCCAAGCCGGTCATCGGCGTGCCCGTGGCCTCCGGGCCCCTGGCCGGCGTGGACGCCATGCTGTCCATGGTTCAGATGCCGCCGGGCGTGCCCGTGGCCACGGTGGCTGTGGGCAGCGCCGGTGCGCGCAATGCCGCGGTGCTGGCGGCGCGCATCCTCGCCCTTGCCGATCCGCAGGTGGCCGCGGCCCTTGCCGCCTACCGCCAGGAGATGGCGCGGGGCGGGCGTTGACTCAGGTGCGCCGGATCTCCGACCACAGCGACGCCGCCGGGGTCCTGGCTTCCGGCGGCGTCCTGCTGCTGGCCACCGACACCCTGCCCGGTTTCCACGCCCGGGTCGACCGGCCCGCCGCCGTGGACCGCATCCAGTTGCTCAAGGGACGCCGCCGGCCCAAGCCGCTGGTGGTGCTGGCGGTTTCCGCGGCCGAAGCCCTGCGGGTGGCGGGTCCTCTGGACCGGAGGCAACTGGCTTACGTGGAACGTTGCTGGCCGGGCCCTTTCTCCCTGGTGTTGCCGGTCCGGGCCGAGGTGCCCGATGCGGTGACGGCCGGTGGCCCGACCGTGGCCGTGCGCGTGCCCGGGGACGAAGCCTTGCGCGAGTTCCTGGCCGCCGCCGGCGGTCCCCTGGCTTCCACCAGTGTGAATGCGGCGGGCCAGGCGCCGGCCCGCACCCTGGACGAAGCCGTGGCACGCTTCGGTGACGCGGTGGACGGCGTATGGGATCCCGGTGGATCGCCGCCTGAACCCGGGCGTCCGGCCCTGCCCAGCGCGGTGATCGACCTGACGACCTGGCCGCCCCGCCAAATCAGGCCGGGCCCGCTTACGCCGCCGCCCGTGGACGATCTTGACGCCGATTGGGACGAGGTCTAACTTCGCCGGTACGGCAGTCCGCGACCGGGTGGCCGCGGACTGCCCTGGAAGACGTGTTTCGCCAGCGATTTATGTCCGCACATGAGTATTGTGCTCGAACTCCGCCCACGGAGGCAGCCATGATCATCGCCATTGGATCGGACCACCGGGGATTCCCCCACAAGGAGCACATCGGGGCGGCCCTGGTGCAAGCGGGTCACGAGATCCGCGACTGTGGTTGCCCGGGTCTAGAATCGGCCGACTACCCGGACGCGGCCCTGGCTGTGGGCGAACTGGTGGCCGCGGGCGAGGCCGGTGCAGGCGTGCTCATCTGCGGCTCGGGCATCGGCGTGAGCATCGCCGCCAACAAGGTGCGCGGCGTGCGCGCCTCCCTCTGCTTCACCCCGGACCAGGCCAACACCACGCGGCAGCACAATGACAGCAACGTTATCTGTCTCAGCGGGGACGCTGTGGACCCGGACACGGCCCTGTCCCTGGTGGAGACCTGGCTGGCCGCGGAATTCGAGGGCGGCCGCCACGGGCGGCGCGTGGACATCATCACCGACTACGAGAACCGACACACGACAGGGGAGTGACCGAGATGTACGACGAAGTGCGCAGGACCGACCCGGAGATCGCCGCTGTCCTGGAAGCGGAACTCGGCCGTCAGCGGGACCAGTTGGAGATGATCGCCAGCGAGAACTTCACCAGCCGCGCGGTGATGGAGACCATGGGCTCGGTGCTGACCAACAAGTATGCCGAGGGTTATCCGGGGAAGCGCTACTACGGTGGCTGCGTCCACGTGGACGAGGCGGAGATGCTGGCCAAGAAGCGGGCCATGGCCCTCTTCGGCGCCGAGCGCGCCAACGTCCAGCCCCACAGCGGCTCCACGGCCAACATGACCGCCTACCTGTCGGTACTGAAGCCGGGGGAGAAGATCCTCGGTTTGAGCCTCAGCCACGGCGGTCATCTCACGCACGGCCACCCGGTGAATTTCTCGGGTCTGCTCTTCGAGGCCCACCACTACGAGGTGGACGAGACCACCGAGACCATCGACTACGACCGCTTGCGGGAGCAGGCCCTGGCCGAACGTCCGCGCATGATCGTGGGCGGGGCCAGCGCGTACCCGCGCTTCTGGGACTACGAGAAACTGCGGTCCATCGCCGACGAGATCGAAGCGGTGCTCGTCTTCGATATGGCCCACATCGCGGGCCTGGTGGCCGGCGGCGTGCACCCCAGCCCGGTGCCCCACTGCGACCTGGTCACGTCCACCACCCACAAGACCCTGCGCGGCCCCCGGGGCGGCATCGTCCTGGCGAAGAAGAGCTTCTTCAAGAACGTCAACAAGATGAACTTCCCGGGCATCCAGGGCGGACCGCTCATGCACGTGATCGCGGCCAAGGCCGTGTGCTTCCACGAGTGCATGCAGGACTCGTTCAAGACCTACGCGAAGAACATGGTGGAGAACGCCCGCGTGCTGGGCGAGGAACTCGTCGAGCGCGGCTTCCACCTGGTCAGCGGCGGCACGGACAACCACCTGGTGTTGGTCAACGTCGCGGGCAAGGGTCTGACGGGCAAGGACATGGAACACCTGCTCGAGCACGTGGGCATCACCGTCAACAAGAACACCGTGCCCTTCGACAAGGAGAGCCCCTTCGTCACCAGCGGTGTGCGGGTGGGGACGCCGGCGTTGACCTCCCGCGGCATGGGTCCCGACGAGATGCGGGCCATCGCCGCCATCATGGACGAGGCCGTGCGCGCCCGGGAGGACGAGGATGCCCTGGCTGCCCTGCGCGGCCGGGCGGCGGAGTTGAGCGCGGCCTATCCGCTCTACCAGGAACTGGTCTAGGAAAGGCCGGCCATGAAGTGCCCCAGCTGCGGCAACGAGGACGACAAGGTGGTGGACAGCCGTGCCGTGCGTGAGGGCCGCGCCGTCCGCCGACGCCGGGAGTGCACGGCCTGCGGCGAGCGCTACACCACCTACGAGTCCCTGGAGACCCGCCCGGTGGTGGTCATCAAGCGCAGCGGCGAGCGGGTGACCTACGACCGGTCCAAGGTCATCCTGGGGGTGACCAAGGCCTGCGAGAAGCGCCCGGTCTCCCTGGAGGAGATCGAGACCATCGTCGACCGGGTGGAACACCGGCTCGCCACCTCGGGCCGGCGCGAGGTTCCCGCCGAGACCGTCGGCAACTACGTCATGGACCACCTGTACGAGGTGGATGACGTGGCCTACGTGCGCTTCGCCTCGGTGTATCACAGCTTCCGCAGCATCGATGAGTTCTTCGACCTTCTGCGCGGGTTGCGGCAGGAGAGGAACGGGCGCAGGTGATGGAACGCACGCCGGACACTCCGGAACGGGAACCCTGGGACGAGGACTATGCCCACGGGCCCCTGGACCAGCCCCAGGGTGATGCGTCCGGTCCCCCGGAACCTCCAGAGCCGCCCGAACCTCCGACACCATCGGACGAAGACCCCGGGGCCATGGGCCTACTCGACCACCTGGCCGAGTTGCGGTCCGTGCTCTTCCAATCGGCCCTGGCCGGCCTGGCGGCGACGATCCTCTGCTGGTTCTGGTCCGCCAGCCTGCTGGACTTACTCATCCTGCCCATCAAGGACCAGGGCGTGTACTTCACCGCCCCCAACGAAGCCTTCCTGGTGCGGCTGAAGATCTCCGCGGCGGTGGGGCTCTTCGTGGTCGCCCCGTTCATCTTCTTCAAGCTCTACGGCTTCGTCCTGCCCGGGTTGTACGGGAAGGAACGGAAGGTCGTCACTCCCCTGCTCCTGTCGACCACGCTCCTGTTCTACACGGGCGTGGCCTTCGCCTTCCTGGTGGTCATTCCCCAGGTGATGAGGTTCCTCCTGAGCTTTGGCACGGAGGTCATGGAGCCCCTGATCGGCGTCGGTCCCTACTTCGGATTCGTGACGCGGCTCTGCCTGGCTTTCGGCCTCGTCTTCCAGTTGCCCCTGCTGGTGCTGGTGCTGAGCGCCATCGGCCTGGTGAACCCGCGCATGCTGCTGCGGACCTGGCGCTACGCCATCGTGCTCATCTTCATTCTGTCGGCGGCCCTGACGCCGCCGGACATTGCCAGCCAGATCATGATGGCCGGTCCGGTGCTCGTGCTGTATTTCGGCTCGGTGCTGGTCTCGCTGGTGGTCACGCGGCGCCGCGGGAATGAGGATTGACACGGGCGCAAATTTGCGAATATTTGTGATTGTCCCGGATGGCCGTGATACATTCCGGGCGGCCTTCCCGCGGGCGGTGCGAAGCTGATCGTCGTGACCGCTGCGGGTGTCTTTCGTCCATGAGAGTACGATCCATGTCGATGCTGGAAAGCGAGCGCGTCAAACTCGCCACATTGCAGAAGAAGATCGCCCCCGCCCTGGCGGAGGTCGACGAGGAGTTCCGCCGTATCACCGACGGCGACAGCCCCTTGACCCGGGAGATCTGCGACCACATCAGGCAGGGCCGGAGCAAGCGCTTCCGGCCCACCCTGCTGCTGCTCGCGGCCCAGGACGGCGACACCTTCCCGCCGGCGGCCATCACCGCCGCAGCGAGCGTGGAACTGGTCCACACAGCGACCCTGGTCCATGACGACTTCATCGACGAGGCGGTGACCCGGCGCGGCCTGCCCTCGGTGAACGACAAGTTCGGGCCGAGCGCGGCGCTGATCATGGGGGACTATCTCTACTCCAAGGCCCTGCACAACCTGTGCACGGCGGGGCTGGGCGACGCGGTCGAGCTGCTGGCACGCACCACGGTCCACATGAGCGAGGCGGAGATGCTCCAGCTGGAGTACCGCTGGGACATGGACATCTCCGAGGAGTGCTACCGCCAGATCATCTACCAGAAGACGGCGTCCCTCATCGAGAACAGCTGTCGCATCGGCGTCTCTTTCAACCCGCGCCTGGCCGGTGCCGTCGAGGCCTTCGGCGAATTCGGCAAGCACGTGGGCCTGGTCTTCCAGATCACCGACGACATCTTCGACTATCTTGGGGACGAACGCCGCCTGGGCAAGCCCACGGGCCAGGACTGGGAGGAGGGGCGCATTACCCTGCCCCTGATCGCGGCCTGGCAGCGGGCCAGCGGGGCGGACCGGGAGCGCATCGGCCGCCTGGCCGAACAACGTGACACGACCGCGCGCGCCGAATGCTGGCCCGAAGTGAAACAATTCGTGCTGGACGCCGGGGGCGTTGACTACGCCTTCCACATGGCCCGCGATTTCGGCGAGCAGGCCAAGGATGCCCTGGGCCCCCTGGCTTCCGGTCCCCAGAAGGACCTGCTGGCCGTAGCCGTGGAATACGTGATCAACCGCCTGAACTGAGAGGACCCGGTTTTCCGGGAACGCCATGAACGACGAGTCGAAAACCGACGAGGACAAGCAGGAGACCGTCGAGTTCACCCTGCCCGATGAATCGGACGGCTGGCAACTGGCCGAGCGGGCCGCCTGGCACCTGCTGGAGAAGAACGCGGAAGACGTGGTGGTCCTGGACCTGCGGGGCCACTCGGACGTGTGCGACTTCTTCCTGCTGGCCTCGGGCGAGTCGGATGTCCAGGTGCGGGCCGCGGCCAAGCACCTGCAGGACAGCCTGGCCGCGGCCGGCCACAAGGCCAAGAGCTGCGAGGGCATGAACGAAGGCCGCTGGGCGCTGCTCGACTACTTCGACGTGGTGGTCCACGTGTTCCACGTGCGCAGCCGCGAGTACTTTCAGCTGGAACGGCTGTGGTCCGAAGGCGGGCGCCAGGATCTGGAACCCGCCTGGTTCGCCGACCCGCAGGTGGCTGTTCGCCACCCCGACCTGAACTTCGCCACGGCCGCCGGTGCCGGCGGCACTGACTGAGGACGATCATGCTCGAGGATATCCTGAGGCAAGGCCTCCTGGCGGCCGTGGAGCAGTACGGCGTCTACGAAGAAGACGTGGACATCGAGCTGGAACAGCCCCGCGACCGCAGCCATGGCCATCTGAGCACCAACCTGGCGCTTATCCTGGGCGGACGGCTCAAACGCAAACCGCGGGAGCTGGCCGGCGAGATCGCTGCCGCCGTGGACCTGCCCAAGGAGGTGATCGAGTCGGTTGAGATCGCCGGTCCCGGCTTCATCAACTTCCGCATCGCCCGCCCCTACCAGATCGATCTGCTGCTGGAGGTGTGGAACCCCGACGGCGCCCTGGCCGACATCCGCACCGGCGGCGACAAGCGCATCAACGTGGAATTCATCAGCGCCAACCCCACCGGACCGCTGAACGTGGTCTCGGCCCGGGCCGGCGCCTTCGGCATGACCCTGGTGCGTCTGCTCACGGCCATCGGCTACGACGCCCACGCCGAATACTACGTCAACGACGCCGGCCGCCAGGTGGGCCTCCTGGGCCGCTCCCTGCGGGCCCAGTACCTGCAACTGATGGGCGAGCAGGCGGAGTTGCCCGAGGGCGGCTACCAGGGGCGTTACCTGGAGATCATGGCGGCCGAACTCCTGGACCGGGACACGGAGGCCATCAAGGACTCGGCCAAGGCCTTCGACGACGAGAGCTTCCAGCGGGTCCAGCCCCCCGAGGGGAACGCCGAGGACTGGCGGCGCCTGCCGGAGGAGGAATCCGTCCGCAGTTTCGCCAAGTACGCCCTCATGAAGATCCTCTCCTGGCAGCGGGAGACCTGCCGCCGCTTCGGCCTGCGCTTCGAGACCTGGTATTTCGAGTCGGAGCTGCACGAGACCAAGCGGGTCGAACGGGCCCTGGAGAAACTCAAGAAATCCGAGGTCACCTTCGAGGCGGACGACGCCGTCTGGTTCCGGGCCACCGATTACGGCGACGAGAAGGACCGGGTGCTGGTGCGGGCCGACGGCATGCCCACCTACTTCCTGGCCGACATCGCCTACCACTTCCACAAGTTCCAGCGTGGCTTCGAGTACGCCATCGACTTCTGGGGGCCGGACCACCACGGCTACATCCCGCGTATGCGGGGCGCCATGGAAGCCCTGGGCGTGGGCCGGGACTGGCTCGAGGTGCAGGTCCTGCAGCACGTGACCTTCATCGAGGGCGGCCGCAACGTCCAGATGTCCAAGCGGCGGGGCCAGTTCATCACCATGGACGAACTCATCGACGAGGTGGGGGCGGACGTGGCCAAGTACACTTTCCTGACCCGCAAACCCAACAGCCATCTCGACTTCGACCTGGACCTGGCCAAGGAACAGTCGGACGAGAATCCGGTCATGAAGGTCAAGTACGCCCACGCGCGGATCTGCTCCTTGCTGGGCAAGGCGGTCGAGCAGAAGAGCGTGGAGGCGGGCGAGCCCACGGCCGCCAGCCTGGCCCACCTGGCCGACGAACCCGAGTGGAACCTGGTGCGCGAACTGCTGCGCCTGCCCCAGGTCATCGTCTCGGCGGCCCGGTCCCGGGAACCGCACCGGTTGACCGCCTACGTGGACGAGGTCGCCAGCCTGTACAACCGATTCTGGAACCAGTGCGAGAAGATCCTCGAACAGGACGACGAGCGGCGTCTGGCCCAGTTGCACCTGAGCCTGATCACGCGGCACGTCATCCGCATCGTGTGCGAACTCATCGGCGTGGACGCGCCAGAGTCCATGGAAAAGAGGGACTGAGATGTCGATCCTGGTGGTGGGGTCCGTGGCCTACGACACGATCGAGACGCCGCGCGAGAAGCGTGATCGCCAGCTGGGCGGCAGCGCGTCCTACTTCACGGTGGCGGCCCGGGGCCGCGTGCCCGTGCGCTGCGTGGGCGTGGTGGGGGAGGACTTCCGCCAGGAGGACCTGGACCTCATCGCCGCCAGCGGCGGCGACGTTTCCGGCATCCGCCGCGAGAACGGTCCCAGCTTCCACTGGTCCGGCCGCTACCACGCGGACATGATCGAGCGCGACACCCTGGCCACCGAGCTGGGAGTCTTCGCCGACTTCCGGCCCGAGATCCCCGCCAACTGGGCAGACGACGAGTATCTCTTCCTGGCCAACATCCATCCGGCCTTGCAGCTGCAGGTGCTGGAGGCCATGAACGGTCCGCGCCTGACCGCCCTGGACACCATGAACCTGTGGATCGAAACCACCCCGGACGACCTGCGCGCGGTGCTGGCCAAGGTCGACGTGCTGCTGGTGAATGACAGCGAGGCGCGCCAGCTCAGCGGCCGCCGCAGCCTGGTCCACGCGGCCGCAGCCATCCGGGAGATGGGCCCGGCCCGGGTCATCGTCAAGAAGGGGGAGCACGGCGCCCTCTTCTTCGGGCGCGACGGGGTGCTGGCGGTGCCGGCCATCATCCTGGACGACGTCATCGACCCCACCGGCGCGGGCGACTGCTTCGCCGGCGGCTTCATGGCCAGCCTGGCCGCGGCCGGCGCCGACCGGGATTCCGACGATGCCCCGTTCCGGCAGGCCATGATCGAAGGTACGGTCACGGCCAGTTTCTGCCCCGAAGGATTCAACGTGGAAGGGTTGCTGCGGACCGACGACGAGGCCTACGCCGCCCGCCGCCGGGTCCTGCTGGACATGATGACCCCCTGAGACGGGACGGTGCGCCGGGGATCCGTGGAAATCCCGCGGACGGGGCATCCTGCGTCTTGTGGGAATAATTGGTATGTGGTAAGATCCGTTTCTCGCCCGAATTCCCGGGAATAACAGACGAATACGGTGCCGTCCGGGTGGACGCCGGCACGAGGGAGTCCGATTTGGAGTGGGACCCGAACGAGCGGGATGCGTGGGTCGCCGACGCGGAGCGATGGATCGCCCAGATCAACGGCATTCTGCAGTGCAAGATCGATATCGACGCGGACGGCCAAGTGGCCGGAGTCCACGTGGTGGCAGGTATGGAGCGCGAGCCGCGCCACGTCGTCCGTGACGTGGAGGGCCTGCTCAAGGCCCGCCTGGGCGTCGACGTCTACTACAAGAAGATCGGCGTGGTGCAGGTGGTCGACAACGGTCCCCCGCCGGTGGCGGCGCCGCAGGTCTCCCGTCCGGTCGTCGCGGATCCTGTCCCGGAACCGGCTGCCGATCCGGCGCCCGTCGAGACCATTGCCGCGCCTGATCCGGTGGCGCCAGACCCGGTAGAACCGGAGCCGGAGGCGCCGCCGGTCATGGAGATTCCCGCTGAAGAGCCCGCAACGGATTTGCCCCTGCCTGTGCCCGCGGTGCTGGTGGCCGAGGACCCGGCCGCGCGCCTGCGCTGCGTAGGTGTGGGCGTCATGTCCTCCGACACCCTGGTGCGCGCCGAAGTGCAGCTCCAGTCCGGCGAGATGGAGGCCCGCGGCGCCGAGGAGGGCCCGAACCACGCGGGCAGCGACGTGGAACTGGTGGCGCGCGCGTCTTTGGCCGCCTTGGCCGAACTCCTGACCGACCCGGTCATGCTCCACCTGCACGACGTCCGCATGGAGACCCTGGGGGGCCACACGGTCGTCCTGGTGGCGGTGGACCTGGTGGAGGGACGCCGCACCGAGACCCTCTTCGGGGCCTGCGCCGCGGACCACAACCGGCAGCAGGCCATTGTCCACGCCATCCTGGACGCTCTCAATCGGCGCCTGGCCCTGATCGGCATGAAGACCGCCGCCGAGTGATCCGGGTGATCCGGATGATCCGGATGATCGTCCGCTCGCCCCTTGTCCCACCGCCCCGGGGGCCTTACCTTCGGCATCGGCACCATTGCTCCCGTCCTACCCGGAGGGTTCCATGAAGTACGCCGACAGCGGAGTGAACATCGACGTGGCCACGCGGGCCCTGGCCAAGGCCAAGGAAGCCGTGCGCGGCACCTGGGACCAGCGGGTGCGCAACGAACTGGGCGCCTTCGGCGGTATCTTCGAGCCCGAACCGGGCGCGCCCCTGCTGGTGGCCAGCGTGGACGGCGTGGGCACCAAGGTCATGCTCGCCCGTCTCACCGGCCGCTACGATACGGTGGGCGAGGACCTGGTGAACCACTGCGTGGACGACATCCTCGTCCAGGGCGCCGAACCCCTCTTCTTCCTGGACTACTTCGCCACCAGCCAGCTGGTGGAACACGTGCTGCCCGCCATCATCGAGGGCTTCGCCCGGGGCTGCCGACGCAACGGCTGCGCCCTGTTGGGCGGGGAGACCGCCGAGATGCCCGGCGTGTACGGTCCCGGCGAATTCGACCTGGCCGGCACCGTGGTGGGCCAGGTCATGGCCGAGCACGTCATCGACGGCTCGCGCATCACCGCGGGGGACCAGGTGTGGGGACTGCCCAGCACCGGCCTCCACACCAACGGCTACTCCCTGGCCCGGGCCGCACTGCTGGAGCAGGGCGGCTTCGCGGTTGGCGACAAGCCGGCGGAGTTGGGCGGCGTCACCGTGGGAGACGCCCTGCTGGCGGTCCACCGCAGCTACCTGGCCGACGTGCGCGCCATCTGGGAACAGCACGGCCGGGAGGCGGTCCACGGCCTGGTGCACATCACCGGCGGCGGCTTCTACGACAACATCCCGCGCGTGGTACCCGACGGCCTGTGCGTTCACCTGGATCCCACGGCCTGGACCGTGCCCCCGGTTTTCGGCCTCATCGCCGAGCACGGTGGCGTGGAGGCCGCGGAGATGCACCGGGTCTTCAACATGGGTGTCGGCATGGTGGTCCTGACCGGGCCGGACACGGATCTGGCGGGCGTGGGCGGGGCCATGCTCATGGGCGAGGTGAAGGCAGGACCGGACAAGGTCGACTTGCCGCTCTGAGCCGCGCCGAGACACACGGTGTCCCACCGATGCGCCGTCGGGACCGCGAACAGGACACTCGTGGGACACACGGCCCGAATTCTCCCGGCGATCATTGCTGATATCGCAATCTCTTCCGATCCCGTAACCGAAGCCTTTGAAGGCAATTGCCGCCCGGGTCTCTTGGAGATCACGAAGTTGCCGCACTACTCTCGCCGGCCACGGCACCACCCCTGCAATACCCCTCCTCACGACCCCGCAACGGGACACCGTCCGCGGGACACCGCATGGGAAAAGGAAGGGGGCACCATGGATTCGCAACGGTTCTGGCAGGAGGAAATGCGCCGTTTTCCCCACGGGGGAGGCGGCGCGGCCCTGTGGGTGGCGCGCGTCAACAGCGGCGGAGGCACCACGGTACTCCAACTGGTCTATGCCTGGGGTGGGGGCCGCGCCCGGGAGGAGGGGCTGGTGGGACGACCGCCCCTGGGAGCCATGTTGCGCGCGGTGTCGTCGGCCCGCGAGGAACTCCAGAACCGGGAGGGGGACGAAGCCCTCTGGGTCGAGCCACTGCTGACGGGCGACCGTCCCCAGGGGTGCCTGGCCGTGTGGTTCGACGCGGCCCAGGCCTGGCGGGAATCCGTGTTCCTGTGGTCCCAGGAACTGGCGCCGCGTCTGGGCTCCATGCTCGCTCAACTATCGCCCGTGTTGCCCGCCGCGGCGCCCCGGCCCGTAGCCCAGCCCACACTCTTTCCTCTGCCGCCGGTTCCGACGCTGACCACCGGCGAGACCGGCCCGCGCGGCACCCTGCCCCTACCCCGGCCGGTGATGGTGCCGGGTATTCCCGGCTGCGTGGGAGTGAGCCGGGAGATGGGCGAGTTGGGCCGTCGCCTGGGACCGGTCGCCAACAGCGGCGTGAATGTCCTGCTCCGGGGGGAGAGTGGCACGGGCAAGGAGATCGTCGCCCGGGCGCTCCACGAATGCAGCGACCGCCGCAAGGGGCCGTTCCTGGGGCAGAACTGCGCGGCCTTGCCGGGGCAACCGCTTTCTGTGGATTATAGAGTTATCCCACGCCGACACGCGGTCTACGAGGCATCGGATTGTCGGGGTCCGGGTAGTATTCGCTACAGACCATGCACCTCCAAGCGTGCTCTTCGTGCTTCATGGGGCTGAAGATCCGCTTAGACCGGCACTCGGCACAGTACATGTAGCCGTTCTTCTTGTCCTGCCAGCAGCCGTACTTCTCCCTGAAGCGTAGCCGTGGCCGGTGGAATAGGTACAGGGCCAACGATAGAAGCGCCACGATCAGGCACAGCACGATCATCGCCAGAAGCATTGTAGGATCCGCCTCGTCAATCAGGCGCTCAAGCCGCTCCCTGATCGCCGTTGCCACCAGGCCGATCAGGAAAGCTGCGGCCGTCGCGGCGATCATGCCGAGGTGGTTCACGAATCCGGACCAGAAGCTCTTCACACACACTCCCTTCGCGCAGCACGCTACGGTTACATTGTAGACGTGCAAGGGGGGCGACTCAAGCTTCCGTCGGGCCCTGGCGGGAGATTCTGGACGCGCTAGTGTGCGTGGCCCGGTTTCGGGGTAGCCACAGACCCCCCGGGCGCCAGCAGCACAATGGTGGGGGCGAGTCAGGTGGCATCCGTTACCACCTCGGAGCCCCGCACCGGCCGCGACGGCAAGAACTATCCAGCGAAATCAGTCCGGAGAGACACCTCAACCCGCGGGGGTGGCGCCGAAAGAGGGTTGTCAGATGCCTCGAATTCGCCTAGTATCCCGCACCTGAACACAAGCGACTACTGAGCTATTTATTTGAATTACTGCTGTACACGCTGTGTATCTGAGCATTAGGTTGAGTCAGCAATCGGTGCCCGATCGCGAGCTTGGCCCAAGGAGATGGACGATGGGTTTGTTAGTATCGAAGACCAAAGGTGCCGAAGTCGCTGGTGCGTCGCCGGAGTTCGTAAGCATGGTCAATGAGATTGGCCACAGTGCGGACGTCCGCCAGCAGACGAACTGCCGGACGGTAATCCCCCTTCAAGAGGGTGGACATAGTCCAACTCCCTCCCCGCCCCGTGCCTCTGGGGCTTTTCGGAGATTCATTGGTATTTTTCGAGGCCAGACGCCTTAGCGGATCAAGATTCCGCTAGCGTATGGCCGCAGCAGTCCGTGCAACTTCGACTTTGGAGGAGTTGGTTTGTGCGTATCCGTATTCGCGCCGAAACAGGCGATTTGTATCAGATATGGCTCCGAGTCCGTTTGGCTTCATAAGTATTTCGGATGCGTCGAGCTCGCCGTTGACCTGCTCATCGCGAACAAAGATGAAGCGCCGATCGAATCCCTGGTTTGTATCGTGCCTCAGCGGCTATTTGAGTTCGATGGATCAATCCGAAAAGAGCCGATCGCATTCGCCGACCTGACTCACGACCTGCGAAGTCCTGAATCCGATTTCTCTGGAGAGAAAAGCTACCACATTGACGAGAAGACGAATGGCACGATCGTAAGGCTGTCTATTGCAGACCCGAAGGCCGCGGATGACGAGCTGCACTATGTGGGTGAGTTTTATTCCGGCAATAAGATGGAGCCGTTCTCGGATAGTTCCGCAGAACGCGTGATCATGAACAACCGTTCGACCTGTTCGGTCCAGGTGAAACTATTCAAGCCAATGGCGCCCGGAGCCTCGCGTTGGTTTAGGTGGCATTTTCGAGCGTTGTCAGGGCCCTCGCGCATGAGGACGAAGCGGTCCTTCATCAAGGCGCTATCCAGGAATTCCGTTTGCTTCACCTACCAGGTCAACGGGCCAGCCAGAGTTCGCAAGGGCGCGCGGAATAACTTCACCGCTTTTCGACGAGAGCTTGATCTGAGAATCAAGTACAGCCCTGAGAAGTACAGCCCCGAAGCGACCAGAAATCTGTATGACGCGCTCCAGACACTTGAGGAGCAACTGATCACTAACGGAACCCACCACGACTTGACCTCAGTGGAGATCAATGACTGGCGAACGAGGTTTTTTGAGTATCCTATGATGCCCTTTACAGAGCGACATATTGACGGCGCGGTTCGCGTTGTCGGAGATCAGCCCAACTTTGAGAAGCGCAAGGACAACGGTGGCGATAATTCAGAGTACTACGAGTGGGCAAGCGGCAAAGCGCAGTTGCCTCGGATTGCGGAGTACGAGGAACATGGTGACTTTGGCGTTCGATTCACCACTAAGTACGTGCCGTGGATATATAGGCACGGAACACTTCTCGGTATTCTAGGCTTCCTGATGGGAGCGGTTCGGCTCGGTCTATCCATTTTTGGAAATGGCGAAGAATCTCAGTAGTCTCGCCCAGAAGCTTCTACGCCTTGGCTTGCGAGTCTCGGACCTATATGACCCTATTGCGAATCGGTGGTCAGCGTCGTCACCGATGTCATTGACGGCCCGAATAAACTCGGGATTTACGGCCTGTTTGGTCGGCATCACATTCCTCCGATACGGCTACATATTCTTCAAGCGGTATCGGCGAGATAAATACCGTGCTTTAGACCTTGATGGCGGCGACCAAACACCCGTATTAGGAATACGGCGAAATCGCCCCCGGCTCAAATCCCCCCGTGCTGGAGGCTGGGACACCTTTTGTTTATCCGGGTTCCCAGAATCATCTCTACGCCGATTGTGACGAGTCTGTACTATGCGAGGAATTGGGCGAATCGGGCGCTCTTGCATTCGTTCGGAATCAGATCTTCAGGCTAAATCTGCCTCCCAGTGCATGGAGGACGGGGGGAATGTCGCAGTCTGCCAGTAACTCAATCTTCTCAATGATATCCCGCAGCGCCTCCAGGTCGGCCGCACCGTCGCGCAGGGCGGCCCGTATGGACGCCTCCACCTGCGCCCGGGGTACGGCGGCGGTCTTCTCGCCGAGGGTCGACAGTCGATCCTGGGCGGTCTCAAGGGAGTGCTCTGTCTGGGCTAACTTGAACGCGAGGGCCTTGGAATCCCACAGGCGATGCCCTCGACCAGGTTGTCCACGCGTGTCTGCAGACACCGGACCTCCCGCTCCAGGGGACGGCGGTCCTTTGCTTGCTGTCGGGCCCGCTTCACCTCGGCCTGTGCGATCTCCCGGGCCGCGATCTTCACGGCATTGGCGCCGGCCGCCAAGTCCAAGGCCCATTGCTGCACGGCCTTCTCGAGCATCTCCACACGGACAATGGCTTTGGATCCGCAGTCGGTGGCTGCGCCGTAGGGGGCGCACCTGTAGTTCCTGAATGGCCACTCGCCACTGGTCAGAACGCGGGTGCCGCTGCAGGCGTAGGTGGGGGCGTCCCGATGAAGGTTGTGGCGGACTCGTCGAAGATCCCTCTCAAGGCTGTTCACACCGAAATCGAGGTTTGAGCCAAAGAACGCGGAGGCCACCGGCTTGGTGACGCTCTCCAGCGACGGACGGCGATTTCCAGGTAGCTTACCCCTGACTAGGTCGTCGGCATGGTGACGGTCGTGGCGTTGGCCGAGGTCTCCTTCCCGGTGGTGTAGCTCTGGCCCGATCCTCTGTGCCGAATCGGATATCATACCACTATACTTATTCGCCATTCTTCCCGTGTAACCGCGATTTCCGGCTCACATGGGAGGACGAAACCATGGCCAACGACGAGAAACCCACGCCCCGAATCAGAAGATCTGCGGCGATTCCGATTTGGGCGCTGGGCGCCCTGAAGTGCATTCTGGTCGAGCTCATCGTTCGATGGGTGCTCGGGCTGTAATCGCTGCGAGGAACCTGCCGGGCATGTTCTGCGAGTCGCGGTAGGCGGCGAGGATGTCGCGAAACGTCCCTCCACCCGGTTGACACACCGTGTATATGGTGTATAATGGTAGAAATGGAAGTATTAGAGGTATACCTTCCGGCTGTCTGGAGGACGACAGTGATCACCCAGAATGAATTCAAGACGACTGAGATCCAGGCAGCACGGCAGACGGCTCTCGCGATCACGGATACGGCACGGCTCGTTGAGGCGTTTCTCTCTGGCCGCAACGAACGGACCTTGCGCGCTTACAACGGAGATCTCAGAGACTTCGCCAAGTTCGCCGACGCGGCCGACGTACCAACTGCCGCCGCTCTTCTATTGGGACGCGGCCACGGATCAGCCAACGCATTGGCTCTGTTCTATCGGTCCGGCCTTTTCGACCGTGGTTTTGCCCCAGCTACGATCAATCGCCGACTCGCCGCCCTTCGGGCGCTGGTGAAGATGGCCCGGACTCTCGGATTTGTGACCTGGTCTCTGGAGGTTGAGAGCGTTAAGGCACGCTCCTATCGAGATACGCGCGGGCCCGGCCCGCGTGGTGTGAGGGCCATTCTGGGCACTCTGGATGGCGACACTCGGCCAAAGGCCCTGCGGGACCGGGCCGTGCTGCGGCTCCTCTACGACTGCGGCCTGCGCCGCGGGGAGGTCGTCGGTCTCGACGTGGGGGATCTCGACCTTGAAGGCGATCGAGTCTTCGTTCTGGGGAAGGGTCGGACAGGTCGGGAGCCGGTGACCCTGCCGGCGCCGACTACTGAGGCCCTGACGGCTTGGCTAACCGCCCACCCGACCGGCGAGGGGCCGCTGTTCGTCAACTTCGATAGAGCGGGGAAGGGCAGTCGCCTCACGGGGCGCTCCGTGGGCCGTCTGGTTGCGGCTCTGGGCGCTCGGGTTGGCCTGGAAGTCCGCCCACATGGCCTGCGGCATACGGCTATCACGGAGGCTCTTGAGGCCACTGGCGGCGACGTGCGACGGGTAGCCAGATTCTCTAGGCACGCCGACATCCGCGTTCTGAGCCTCTACGATGACAACCGCGAGGATCTGGGGGGTGAGGTCGCACGCTTGGTTGCGGCTGCGGTCTGAATCGAGGAGAGACGATGGCGAATGAACCGGGGCCAGCGAAGAAGAAGACGAGCTTCTATCTACCAATCGACCTCATGGAGCAGGCCCGAGATGCGGCGTGGTGGTCTCGAATATCTCTTGCTGAGTTAGTTGAGGCGGCATTGCGGAAGGAGATTCGTCGCTTAGCTCGGAGCCACGGGCGATCAAATGGAGAGTTTCCTCGGAGAAAGGCCGAATTGAAAGCGGGGCGGCCTCTCAAATAGACCATTTACTCTGAGTCCGACTATTGTGTTCATCCAGGAGGCAATCCAGCGGTCTCGAAATGGGGTGATTTGCCTTGCGACCAAATGACATGAAAGGCTATTCTCCAAGCGACTCAACCCTCCAACCGCAGGATTTGCTCGTGGTCACAGCCGCAGTCCAAGAATTGCTAGGCGAACTGAGCGTTGTCGAAGATAAGTGGGCTCCGCCTGAGTTGTACATCTCAGGCAACCGAGCCTTCTTGAGTCGCAGCCCTCGAGTCAGCGTGATTGGCACTCGCAAGCCTAGCGAACTCGGCATTCGAAACGCGCGTCGGTATTCTTCGTTTTTGGCCAAGAACAGGGCGACAGTGGTCAGTGGTCTCGCCATGGGTGTGGATACGATTGCGCATACTTCGGCAATTGAGACTGGAGGCCTGACGATCGCAGTTCTTGGGACTCCGATCGGTGTTGTAACTCCCAAAGCGAATACAGAATTGCAGGGATTTATCGGTGAGCACCATTTGCTAGTATCACAGTTTGCACCTGGATCCCGAGTGTATCCTGGGAACTTTCCGAAACGAAATCGGACGATGGCGCTGATTAGCAATGGTACGATCATAATTGAGGCTGGCGAAACAAGCGGAACGATGAGTCAGGGCATCGAGACCCTTCGGCTGGGCCGACCGTTGTTCATTCTTGCTGATGTTTTAGAGGCTGGGTTGTCGTGGCCCCAAAAATTCTTGGATTACGGAGCTATCGTTCTGAGTGAACCGGAAGATCTTTTCGAGTTCCTGCCGATTTGAGCGTGATACCATTGTCTGAATTGTCCAGACCCAATCAGGTAACTTTCGGTTCCTACCTTATATATCCGACGCGCTGCCGGTCGCTTTGTGCCGCCAAGTTCAAGAACATGGTTCTCCAGATAAAAGAAGATCGATACAATTTTACAGCCAAGTGTCGAATGCCGGAGTATGCGGCGCGCAGGCTGGCAGAGTCTGTTACAGATACAGTCTTGACGGACTTCTTTGAGCCAGATTCGGTCTTGGTTCCTGTTCCAAGGAGCGGCATTCTTCAGAAGGATGCGCTTTGGCCGAGCCTTCGAATTTGCGAGGCGCTAGTGAGTCAAGGACTTGGGGCTAGGTATGAGCCGATCCTGCGACGGGAAATACCAGTCCCGAAGTCGAGCTATTCGAAGACCCGTACTGGGCCGACGCAGCATTTTCAATCGCTTTCTGCATCCCCAATTAGCACTGCGCGGAATATCATTCTCGTCGATGATATCGTCACGCGTGGAGCTACGTTTATAGGATGTTGCTGGCGACTTCTGGACACGTTGCCTGATCGCCGAGTCAAATGTTTCGCTATCGCACGCACAGTTTGGGACGAAGATGTCGGCGAACTGACTGACCCCTGCTTGGGAACCTGTACGAGAGAAAGTGAACAGTTCGTGAGGAGAGAACCAGGTTAGGTCGATCTATCGCTCAACCCGATGAGTCCCTAAAGAAGCATTATCGGACACATATTTCCGTTATCAGTGACGGCGAATTCCATCCGGTACTGACCGCTAGAAGATCGGTTGATCCCCGCGCGTGAGATCGCGAATCCAGCGGAACAGCCGGATCTACTATTTCGGGATTCGGGCGCGGGGGGATTTCTGGACCACAAGCGGAAACTCCTGCCCGAATGCGTGTAGGATCGGCGGGCTGTAGTGCTCTGGGGGGAGCACGATCTTTTCGAGAGTCGATCTCACCTGCATGAGGTCCACAGCCCCGGCGTCCAGGAGCTTGCGAATCAACGCCTCGATCTCGTCGATAGCTACCGGCTTGATCGACGCACCTGCACGCTCGAGGCTCGCCCTCGCATCCTCCAGCTTATCCTCAATCTGCCGAAGCTTTTCTACGAGCGCGGATAACGCGCCACCCCCGGCGGCGATGGCTTCGGATACGCGATCTTGTCGGGCGACGAGTTCGCGGATCTCGGCCTCAATTGGGGCACGTTCCGACGCGCGCCTCCTTGCCCGGTCTAGATCCATCTGCGCAAGTCGCCGCGCGACGGCTCTGATGCACTTGGGGCTCTTCGAGGCCGAAAGGCACCATTCCTTGACGGCGTCCTCGAGGTACTCAACTCGGACGATCCGCTTCGAACCGCAGGGGTGAGGAACATCATACGGCTTGCAGCGGTAGTTTCGGTAGGGCCAGACGCCGCCGGTGACGTTGGCGACGCCCCTGCACTTGCCGCAGACCACGAGCCCGGAGAGCGGATACAGGCGCTTTGAATTCGGGCCGCGGGGGGTGGATCTCAGATGCTCTTGGACGGCTTCGAATTGATCTGGAGAGACGAGACCCTCGTGACGGCCTTCGACGTACTGCACCTTGTCCGGCGAGACCTGGGACCTACCCAGCCGCTTGCCGCCCGGCCCCTTCGGATAGACAGGGATGTATCCGAGATACGTCTTCGAACGGCCAATCTCTCGAATCGTGCTTGGTCCAAACAGCCCTGGCTGAACAGAACCATCAGCACGTTTCCTGGCGCGGGTGTAGATCCGCTCCTTTGTGAGTTGTCTAGCAACTGCTGCCGGAGTCATCCCACGAGATAGCATCACGAATATGCGGCGCAGAGTGGGGGCCTCCACAGGATCAGGAACCAAGATCCTGCCTGCATTGCCGTCCGCCCAGGTGCGGTATCCGAAAGGTGGGGGGCTGGTCCAGTAGCCCGCCTCGCGCTTCTTCGCTCGGCCGCGAACGACATTGCGCCGCAGTTTGTCGATGAAGTCCGATGCGCCCATGGACTTCATGAAAAGCGACACCTTGCCCATCATAGCGCCCTGGTCAAGGAGTCCGTCTTTAGTGTCCGCGAGGTGAACCCCCGCCTTGTAGAGCTGCCCGAGGGCCAAGAGCCAGTCGCCCCAGTCTCGACTGAAACGATCGAGGTCCCACGTCAGAATGATCCCATCAGCGAAGGAGCCGCTTTCTACGAGATCGAGGACGGCCCCCCAGCCGGGACGTGCCCCTCTTCCAAGGGTTCCAGAGACCCCGTCGTCCTGGAATTCGCCAGTGATAGCCCACGACTGTTGCTGTGCGTAGGCACGCGCTTCGGCGAGCTGGTCCTCGCAGCTCTTGGGGTTTTGGCGGTCGCTGGAGTAACGCGCATAAAGCACGCACCTTCGAGATGCCGCCCGGCCAAGGGGGCGCCTGCGATTCGCATCAATGCAGGGGATCTGAGTCCCTTTCCAATTGGGTCTCCAATTCGGCGGCGATCACCTTCATCTGCTCTCCGGAAACGTGCTTGGCTACTATTTTTATAGCATTGCGAATCGCGTCTTTAGCTTCCTCGGTAGTGATTTCGGGTTTCTCTGGGACATATGCCCCCGTGTGCTTCGCGAGCATGTCGAGACCGCGAAGCGCCACCTGATGGTCACCAGACTCGATTGCTTGATTCACGATGCCATTGGTTCGTTGCACTACTGACAACACCGAAAGCTTGCTGAGGGAGATCAACTCTTCCCGTAATTCCCCAATTCATTCTTGGACCTCCGGCTCCTCAAGGAGCCGAAAGCCCTGGCGCTTCGCGTTCTTGGCCGCATAGCCGGCTCTTCGGGCGGCCTCTGCAGCATTGAATGTTTCGATGAATGCCAAGCAGAACAGCTCTCGACGGCTCTCTGCGGCGTCTACTCGATCTTCGTTCGTCACAACTAGAGCACCTCCCGAGGTGGACATCGGTTGACGTTGTTGCGTCGTGTCGATCGTCACCCTTGCTCCGACTCCTTCGCGGCCGAGGGCGTCAGCTTGTGGTTGCAGGGGAGCGGGCACCGGCCCTGCCAGTTCCCCGGGCGCCCACCGTGCGCGATCAGTCTTTCGACCTGAGACAGCAACCGCGCGACCAGGTCACTCGCGTCGAAGCCGAAGTCGTCCTCGCTTTCTGATGTGAGACCGCAACCGTCATCGACAAGGGAGAGCAGGATGACCTCCGCCAAGAACTCGACCTTCCCCTGCGCTTCCTTGAGTTCATCGATCTCGTGTCCGCACCACCCCGGCGAGAGTGCCGCTGCATTCTCCTCGGCGAATCTCTCGATCGTGTGAATCGCTTGGTGAGTCTCGTCGCTTTCGTGGATCGCCTTCGCAGCTTTGAGTGCTTTGGGCGTGTCTTTCATGAATTACTCCTGTCGTTTGCGGCCGCGACAGCGCCCGCGTGTTCGGCGTCGGCAGGCGTTGTGCCCGCGTCCGCAATCAGGGCCTGTAGCCTGGCCCGGAGATAGTCCTGGAGGTCGGGATTCTGACGCTCGATCCAGGCCGCGGCAGCTTCGGCACCGTCTTCGTTGAATTCGAAGTCGAGGTCTTCGTTGAGCGTGCGGAGCGTAGCTGCGTCGGCCGCAGGGCTCGCGGCCGCGGCGGGCATGCTCACGGGAATGGCCTGCAGGTGAGCTTTGAGTTGTGACACTTGGCCCCAGCCGATTCTGGCGATGCCGAGATCAGCGGCCACCCCCAGGACGGTGACGCCTCGCTTGCCGGCCATGTCCTCGAGCATGGCCCGCTGATTCGCGTTCAAGGCATCCGGACGGTCACCTTCGACGAATGTGGCGGGCGGGGGAGCGTCGCCATCCTCCACCCCTCCTTCATCCATGCAGTCCTCAAGCCCTGCAGTCCTACAGCCATCCTGTTCGGGTGACTGTTGTAGAGACCCTTCGGGAACTGTTTCGGCAAGGGTTGGGAGATGGTCCCCGGCCTTAGTCTTAAGCTCTTCTAGGAGAACAGGTACGCCTCTGAACTCTTTCTCGGATCTAAGCATCCCGTCGCGCAGTTCGACCAGATAAGCCTCAGAGGCCGGACATACGGGGATTGTGCCGAGTTCGCCGGCGATGCCCGCGACCATATTGGGATTTTGGGGTGGGTACCTACTTATGATGCCGGGCAGATAGATCACTTGGTTTTCTCTGTCCCAGACGATCAGGCCCGCGTCTTGGAGTTCTTGGAGAGCTTCCTGGACGGCCTCATACTTCGCGCCGATTGCGTCCGTAACGGTGCCCGGGCCGGTAGTCACGAGGCCCAGGAGCTGCGTCATAGGCGGTGCAACGCGAAGAAACATGTACGCTCGGAAGGCCAGGTCGGAGGCGCCGCGGGTCCGGTTAAAGACCAGAGGCTCGACCTTGCGGTAGCGGGCCACACTGGGCTTCTCGCTCACGCTGCCGCCTCCCGCTGGAAGTGATCGTCGATTGTATTCATGTGCCGCTCCTTCGGCTTATGCAGCGAGCTTGTCTTCCCTCTGCTGTCGGAAACGCCGCAAATCCTCGAGTACTTGGGCGCCGACCGCGGCCAGTAGGACCGCGGCGGCCTGCTCATCCGTGAGCTGTTGCACTAGGAAATGCGCAGGTGTAGTTCGCCGATTGACGGGCGAAGGTGGGTGGGCTAGTTTGTCCATTAGAACCCTCCAGCTTAAGTGAGCGTGCGAGGTTCAATGCGCGGACAGGAGGTACCATCTCCTGTCCGCGCGCTCATTCTGACTATCCAGACGCCAGTCGTTCTACATCTTGGGCCCTGTACCTGTATGTCCTGGGACCGACCTCCACGCAGCGCAAATTCCCGATGCCCTTACGTCGCCAGCGCGCCAAGGTCCACGGTGAGAGCTTGAGAATCTTCGCAGTCTCGCCGGGCGTGAGCAGTTGGATCACTCGGTTCTCATTCATCTCTCGACTCCTCTGTTGAACCCCTTATGTCGTGCCATATCTCTTGCAGGGACCAACGCAAAAACGCGCCGGAATCGGCGCGAGATTCGATGATATCTAAATGGACGCTGCGGGAAATCGTCTATTGCACCTCGGGACCGAGGTGCTAATAGGTTGCAATACACAGACGAGCAGCGAACCGTCGCAAGAGACATAACAAATACTCCGACTCGCACGCTCATGTCCCACTATACAACCGGGCCAAATCCAAAGCAAGCATCTCGTTCGATCTGCCGTATTTTCTCGGTATTTAGTTAAAGATTAGCCGATCCGCCTTGCCGGAAACCCTCTTCGAGAGCGAACTCTTCGGGCACCGGGCCGGCGCGTTCACCGGGGCGGCCGGGGATAAGAAGGGCCTCCTGTCCGCCGCCGACCGGGGCACCTTCTTCCTGGACGAGATCGGGGACATGCCCCAGGCGCTCCAGATAAAACTGCTGCGCGTCATGCAGGAACGCCGCGTCCGCCGCATCGGCGAACTGCGCAGCCGTCCCGTGGATATCCGCTTCCTGGCCGCCACCCATCGCGACCTGGAGGCCGAGGTGGAGCGGGGGACTTTCCGCCTCGACCTCTTCTACCGCCTGAAGGTGGTGAACCTGGAGATCCCCGCCCTGCGCCACCGCCCCGAGGACGTGGCCCACCTCTTCGCCTGGTTCCTGCGCCGCAACGGCATCGACGAGGCCGCGCGCCGCATCTCCGAGCGCGCCCTGGCCACCCTGCAGGCCTGGCGCTGGCCGGGCAACGTGAGGGAGCTCGAAAACGAGGCCCTCCGCTGGTGCGCCCTCCACGGAACCGAGCCCGTCATTCGCTGCGGGCACCTGTCGGCGGAGATCCAGGCCGCCCGTTCGGGTCGCCAGCACCGGGCTTCGGATCTGGGCACCCTGCGCCCCCTGGACCAGGCCAACGAGATCCTCGAGCGCTACCTCATACGCAAGGCCATCGCGGCCACCGAAGGACGCAAGGCTGCGGCTGCCAGGCGGTTGGGGTTGTCGCGGCAGGGGCTGTACAAGAAGATCGCCCGCTACGGCATGTCCGACTTGGTCAAACCGGCGGCCGCCCGCGCGTGAATATGCCCAGCGGAAAATCCTCAATTCGCGGTTGGCGACGGTACGCTCGTGGTCTAATGTCGCCGGTGAATGGGAATGTCCCACGCTCAGGCGTGCTGTTTCGCTCTGTGAAAAGGGCAACGGCGGGGGCCGGACGCTCGCCGCCGCTCAAGTCGAAAGGAGAGGTTCATGCGCAAGCTTCTTACCATCCTGGCCGCTCTGACGGGTATCGGCCTGCTGGCGGTCATCGGCTGCACCGACGCCGGCGATCCCGTCTACCCGGCGGCCGCCGGCTTCACGGTCGAAGTTGAAGTGGATGACATGGTGGGTTGGGACAATCTCTACATGAGGGGCACCCTCACCGGGGGCAGCAACGTCGATCTGACCGCGGACGGCCTGGGCTGGTCGGCCGAGGTCGAAGTGGGCGCCACCGGTGGCTACGGCTACAACCTCTACACCGACGACGGCACCAAGGCCGAGGTCGAGGTGGGCGGACCCTACTCGGTCACGGTGGGCGAGGGCGGCAGCGTGACGGGTGACACGGAGGTCGAACTCGACGGCAACGCCACCGACGGCTTCCGCATCGTCGTCTACAACTACAATCCGGTCTACGACAACATCAAGTTCAAGGGCGCCCTGTGGGATATCGACTGGTCCACGGTGGAGCGCGACGGTATGTCGGCCGACGGCACGGTCGTCTTCCGCAACGTTCCCGGCGGCCTGGCCGAAGGAATCTACGAGTGGGGCGCCATCCATGACGACGGCACCGATCTCGGCTTCTGGCTCAAACCTACGCAGGGGAACTTCGCGGTCACTGTTGGCGCCGGCGGTGCGCTCTCCGGCGACCTCGACTTCCTGATCGAGGCCCCCGAGCCCGAGACGATCCTCACCCTGAACTGCGACATGACCGCCGCGAGCGGCTTCACCACGGTGCATGTGCGCGGTAGCTTCAACGGCTGGGCCATGGCTCCGACGGACCTGGCCGATCCCGATGAGGACGGTATTTGGACGGTCGAATTGGCCGTAGAGCAGGAGGCTGAGATCTTCTTCAAGTTCATCACCGACGGTTCGAATTACGAGGAGATTGAGCCGGACAACTGCACCATAGATGAAGACATCGTAGATGATGGTTATACGAACTATAATCGCCGTGTACTGATGGGAATCGAGAGCCAGAGTTATTTAGCACCCTGGGCAGCTTGCTCGGCTAGCCGATAGCCGCTGAATCAGCTGAACCAAAGGCGGCCCCTTTTTTTAGCCGGGGCCGCCTTTATTTTTTTTCCCGAACCGACTAGGATAGGTCCCCCTCCGGGAATCCTCCCGGAGCCACGCTGAAGGCCTGGAGGTCCGACGATGCGGAAGACGATACTCGTCCTATTGGCGATGGCGTTGCTGGCTACGCCCGCGCTGGCCCAGGATACCCTGCGGATCCATTACCACCGGTTCGATGACGCCTACGCCGGCTGGGGGATCCACCTGTGGAACGCCATCGAGTGGGAGGACGGCGGCGTCTTCTACATCGACGGCACACGCCACGACTGGAACAGCCCCTTGCTGCCCACGGGCACCGACGCCTACGGCGTCTACTGGGACATCGACATCGTCTATCCGGATCAGGAACTGGGCTTCATCATCCACAACGGGGCTACCAAGGATCCGGGCCCCGATCAGTTCTGGGACGACTACACCACCGAGAACGAGATATGGGTCCTCTCGGGCTTCGCCCAGATCTTCACCGCCGAGCCCAACCCGGACGTACGCCTCATGTCCGCGGTCAGCGACGGCGCCAACGCCATCGCCCTCAACCTGGCGGTGACGGCCACGCTGGTGGACTCCTTCCATGTCTACAAGGACGGCGTGGAGGAGACGGTGACCGCGCGGGTGGTGACCACGCCCCAGCTGGTGACCCTCACCCTGCAGGATCCCGTCGACATCACCGCGCCCTACACGGTATACGACGGCGTGGGCGAGAACACCCTGGCGGTGCACCACGACTTCGACGACACGGAATACGTCTACGAAGGCGAGGACATGGGCGCGACCTACTCCGCCGCCGAGACCACATTCAAGCTCTGGAGCCCCGTGGCCGAGACCGCCCGGGTGCGCATCTACGACAACGCCTGGGGCGACGACGACAGCGACGCCTACGACGAGTACATCCTCACGCGACCGGACGCCACCGGCGTCATGGCGGTCACCGTACCTGGCGACCACGAGGGCCGCTGGTACCTCTTCGAGATGACCATCTACGGCGAGACCTGGCTCACTCCCGACCTCTACGCCGTGGCCATGAGCAGCAACAGCCGCCGCAGCGCCATCGTCGACCTGGACAGCACCGACCCGCCGGGCTGGGCAGGCGACGCCTACCCGGACTTCCCCACCCTCGAGTCGGTCATCTGGGAGGCCCACGTCCGCGACGTCACCACCAGCGAGTTCTGGGACGGCAGTGCTGCGGGCAAGCACAAGTTCACCGGCGTGGTGGAGACGGGCACGAGCCACCAGGGCCGTCCCACGGGCCTGGACCACGTGCTGGACCTGGGCGTGAACGTGGTGCAGATCCTGCCCATGTACGACTTCTCCAGTGTGGACGAGAACAACCCCGATAGCCGCAACTGGGGCTACGATCCCTACATCTACAACACCCCCGAGGGCGGCTACTCCTCCGATCCCGACGATCCCGGCGCCCGCATCACCGAGATGAAACAGATGATCCAGGGCTTCCACGACCAGGGCGTCAAGGTGGTCATGGACGTGGTCTACAACCACACCCACAACGTGGGCCCCCAGGGCTCCACCTACGACGCCATGGTGCCCAAGTACTACTACCGCCTGGAGACCGACGGCAGCTACAGCAACGGCTCCGGCGTGGGCAACGAGGTGGCCACCGAGAAGGAGATGGCGCGCCGCTTCATCCTCCAGAGTTGCCTGTACTGGGTGCAGGAGTACCACATCGACGGCTTCCGCTTCGATCTCATGGGCCTGATCGACACGCCGCTCATGACCGAGATCACCGCCGCGGTGAAGGCCATCAATCCCCACGCCATCATCTACGGCGAACCCTGGGGCGGCTACGGCGGCACGATCCTCACGGGCAAGGGTGATCAGCGGGGCCTGGGCTTCGGCGTCTTCAACGACAACATCCGCAACGCCATCCGCGGCTCCACCGACGGCACCGACGCGGGCTACGCCATGGGGGACGTGGCCGATCGCGCGGCGGTCATCCGCGGTCTGGCCGGCGCCATCGACGACTTCACCGACGGGCCCACCGAGACCATCAACTACATCTCCGCCCACGACAACTACACCTGGTGGGACAAGCTGGACTACCGCTGGAACCCCAACGAGACCCCGCCGCCCCACTACCCCGAGGCGACGCTGCAGCAGATGTCGCGCCTGGGGCTCTCCATGGTGCTGACGGCCCAGGGCGTGCCCTTCCTGCACGCGGGCAGCGAGTTCCTGCGCACCAAGCGCACGGGCGAGCCGGGCCAGGACGAGGAGTCCATCCGCAACAGCTACGCATCCAACGACGCGGTGAACAAGCTGGACTGGCAGCTCCGGGCCGACAACGACGACATGGTCGAGTACATCAAGGGACTCATCGCCCTGCGGCATTTGCGCCACGAGTTCAAGCTGGGCACCGCCGACAGCATCCGCGCCCACCAGCACTTCCTGACCGGACTGCCGACCACGGCCATCGCCTACACCCTCGACGACGTGACCCCCGGCGACGGCGCCGGCGACTGGCTGGTGATCCACAACGTGGACTTCTCCGCGGTGGACGTGCCCCTGCCGGCGGGTCAGTGGGCCCAAGTGGTGGGTGGCACGGCCGCGGGCACCACGCCTTTCGCGACCCATATCAGCGCCGCGTCCGCACCCTCGAGCCTGTCGGTGCCGGCCCGCTCCACGGTTGTCCTCTACCAGGAGAGCGCCCCGACGCTGCAGTTGAACATCTTCCAGAACCCGACCCTGGACGCCTACCTCCACCTGGCGGTGAACGACCGGTCCGAGTCGGTCGCCATGGTGGTGACGATCAACGGCACGGTCGTGCCCGTGACCAACCAGGCCACCGGCAGCTGGTTCGGTTCCTACCTCATGGACGCTTCCGGCGAGTTGCGGATCAGCATCTCCAACACCGACGCGTCCATCGTGCGCCGGGTCGCCGCCTGCGCCCTGGGCGACGGCGCCGCGGCGTCCCTGGACGGGCGGGCGGTGCTGGTGCCGCCGGCGGGCCGTACGGCCGGCTGGCTGCTGGCGGTGGACAAGGCGGGTCGTCCGGAACTGGGCGACGACGCCTGGTCCTTCGGTACCGCGGCAGCGACCCTGCCCGGTGCGGTCCTGCGTGTCCAGGGTGTCGGCGTCATCGAGCGCCGCAGTGCCGGGAGCTGGACGGCGTTGCCCACCCGCGACCTGGGTGACGGCTGGCTCGAGGCGCCCGTGGACGCTCTGGGCGAGTTCCGGTTGAACAAGAGCAAGCTACCGGCGGCGGCGACGCGGCTGCTGGGCAACGTGCCCAATCCCTTCAACCCGTCCACCGAGATCCGTTTCGAGTTGGGAACGGCCGACGCCGGTCGCTCCCTGGATCTGGCCATCTTCGACCTGCGCGGCCGCCTGGTCCGCACCCTGCGCACGGGCGCCCTGGCCGCCGGCTACCAGACGGTGACCTGGGACGGACGCGACACGGCCGGCAACGCCACGGCGGCAGGCGTGTATTTCTATCGGCTCACGACCCAGGCAGGCGACCTCACGGGCCGCATGCTGATGATCAAGTAGGAGGACGGCCATGAAGACCCTGACCCACGTGATCCTCATCGCAGCGCTGGCCCTGGCTGTCGGCTGCGGCGGCGACAGCGGCGGCGGTCCGACCACGCCGCCCGTGACCGACGCCGCCATTCTCAGCCTGGGCTGGACCGCCTACGGCAACGACGATCCGATCGAGGCGGAAGAACAGTTCCGCAAACTGCTGGACCGCGGCAAGCTCCTGGCCGAGGCGCACGACGGCCTGGGCTGGATGTTCAGCAGCGAGAACGAGCCCGACTCGGCCGCCGTCCACTTCGCCGCGGCGGTGGCCGAGGGCGCCGACGCCCTGCCCATCGGCGACCAGACCCGCGCCGGCCAGGCCTTCGCGGCCAGCGCCCAAGGCCAGCACCAGGCCAGCCTCGACGCGGCGGCCGAGGTGGCTGCCGGTTGGGTGTTCACCCATGACACCACCATCGATTACGACGACGTGATCGTGGTCCGCGCCGTGTCCCATTACGCCCTGGCCGGTTTCGAAGCGGCTCTGGCCGCGGTGCAGGAATTGGAACCCGGCTTCACCGCCGACGTGGGCACCGTGGATGGCCGCGGTCTCCTGGCCGCGAAGATCGAGGAACTGATCGCCGGTTGAACGGCGGTCCGGGAAGGATACCGACATGCGACGTGGATTCGTCGGGAGCACCGTGCCGGTTCTCGCGCTCCTGGGCTTCGCACTCCTGCTCGCGGGCTGTGACAAGCAGGAGGGCAACGCACCTCCACCGGCCCCGGTCACGGGCGGCGGCGACCTGCAGGCCCAGGGCCCGACCCACTGGTGGAACGACCAGGTCTTCTACGAGGTCTTCGTCCGCAGCTTCCACGACAGTGACGGCGACGGCTTCGGCGACCTGCAGGGCCTCATCGGCAAGCTCGATTACCTGAACGACGGCGACCCGCAGACGACCGACGACCTGGGCGTCACCGCCCTGTGGCTCATGCCCGTCGCCGAGTCGCCCAGCTACCATGGCTACGACGCCACGGACTACCGCCGGATCGAGCCGGACTACGGGACCAACGCCGATTTCCAGCAGCTCATGAGCGAAGCCCATGCCCGCGGCATGATGGTCATCGTCGACTACGTCATGAACCACTGCAGCAACAGCCATCCCTGGTTCACGGCGTCGGAGGCCAACGACCCGACCTACGCCGACTGGTTCGACTGGCGGGGCGACAACCCGGGATGGCAGCAGCCCTGGGGTGGGGGATCGGTCTGGCACGGCGGCGACCGCGGCTACTACTACGGCGTATTCTGGAGCGGCATGCCCGACCTGAACTACGCCAACCCGGCCGTGGAAGCCGAGATGTTCGACACGGCCACCTGGTGGCTGCAGGACATGGGCGCCGACGGCTTCCGCCTGGACGCCGTCAAGTACCTCATGGAGGACGGGGCGGTCATCGATAACGCGCCGTCCACCTTCTCCTTCTGGAGCCGCTTCCGCGCCCACCTGGATGTGGTTGCGCCCGATGCCGTCCTGGTGGGAGAGGCCTGGGACAACACCTCTGTGGTGCTCCAGTACATCGACGCCGGTCTGCACACCTGCTTCGAGTTCGACCTGGCCGAGTCCATGCTCGTAGCCGCGGGCACCGGCAGTCCGGGCGACCTGGCCGCCAAGATCGAGACCGTTGCCAACGGCTACCCCTTCCAGCAGTACTGCACCTTCCTGACCAACCACGACCAGAACCGGGTCTTCGACCGTCTGGGCCGCAGCGAAGGCGCCAACAAGATCGCGGCAGCCATCCTGCTCACGGCGCCGGGCGTGCCCTTCCTCTACTACGGCGAGGAAGTGGGCATGGTGGGCTACGGCCGACACGAGAACATCCGCACGCCCATGCAGTGGACTCCGGGCGCCAACGCGGGCTTCACCACCGGTTCGCCCTGGAACACCATCAGTACCAACTACGCCCTGTGGAACGTGGAGACCCTGGCCTCCGACCCCAACTCCCTGTGGAACACCTACCGCGCCCTGGTCCAGGCGCGGGCGGCCTCGGTGGCCCTCCGCCGGGGCACTTACCACGCTCTCGAGGCCAGCAACGGCGCCGTCTACGCCTTCCTGCGCCGCTACCTCGGCTCCGGGTACGACGACGCGGTGATCGCCGTTCACAACCTGGGCAGCGGCACGGTGGCCGGTTTCTCCCTGTCGGTGGACGAAAGCCAACTTTCGCCGGGCCTGTACACCGCCACCGACCTGGTCGGCGGCGCGGACCTGGGGAGCCTCGCGGTGGCAAAAGACGGCGCCATATCGGGCTGGTCCCCGGTCGCCCACCTGGCGGGCTACGGCAGCCTGTTGGTGAATCTGGTACCTGCGGGCGGCAAATAAAACATTGCAATATGGTCGGTTAGAGGTTCCTTGACCGCGTCCGGTCCTTGGCGGATACTCGACGATGCTGGCGCGGGGACCGTCCCGACCGCCGCAGCACGGAGATGATATGAGGCTGATGCCCGGAAGACTCACCGCCCTCGCCGCCACCTTCGCCTTCGCCTGCGCGCTCCTGGCCGGTTGCGCCGCCCAGGGACCGCCAGCCGCCGTCCATGCGCCCCCGCCCGGTCCGGCGCGGGTCGTGCCCCAGGTCGATTGGGACGACGCCGTCCTCTACTTCGTCATCCTCGACCGCTTCGCCGACGGCGACCCGTCCAACAACGAGCAGAACGACCCGGAGCCCGGGAGTGTCGGCAGCTTCCACGGAGGCGACCTGGCCGGCCTGATCGCGAATCTGGACGAGATCGCCGGCCTGGGGGCCACGGCCCTCTGGATCACCCCGGTCCAGCAACAGATCCCCGGCTTCGTCTCGGGGGCCGGTTTCTTCGACTGGGGTTACCACGGCTACTGGGCCGACGACTTCCACGCCATCGATCCGCGCTTCGGAACGGAGGAACAACTGAAGGAACTGGTGGACCAGGCCCACGCCCGGGGCCTGAAGGTCCTGCTCGACGTGGTCTACAATCACTGCGGCTACGACTCCCACTACATCTTCGACAAGGGCCGTGACTGGCTCCGCTTCGGCAGCCACTGCGGCGACGACGACCTGACCAGCTGCCTGGCCGGCCTGCCCGACTTCAAGACCGACAATCCGGAGGTCAGAGAGTACCTGCTGGAGGCCCACCTGGGCCTGGCCGCGCGCACGGGCATCGACGGCTTCCGCCTGGACACGGTCAAGCACGTGGAGCACGACTTCTGGCGCCTGCACCGGGAGCGTTCCCGGGCCGAACTGGGCCCGGATTTCTTCCTCCTGGGCGAGGTGTGGGGCGGCGACAACCGGGTCCTCGATCCCTGGTTCGAGCCCGACGAGATGGACGCCGGATTCGACTTCGGGTTCCAGGGCAGCACCGTGGGCTGGGTCCTGGGCCGGGGGCGCCCCATCGCCTACGACCGCTACCTGCAGCGGCGTGAAGAGGTCCGCGAAGGCCACTACCTGTCCCACTACCTGTCCAGCCACGACACGGATGGGGCCCTGTTCACCCTGAACGGCAATCGCGAACTGTTCCGGTTGGCGGTGGGCCTGCAGATGACCGCCGCGGGGATTCCCTGCATCTACTACGGCGAGGAAGTGGCCCGGACCGGCGGTACCTGGCCCGACAACCGCAGCGATATGCCCTGGGGCGGGCGGGACCTGGCGCCGGGCGCGGGTGTGGCCCGCGACGAGGGCATGCGGCAGTGGTACCGGCAACTCATCGCCCTGCGCCGCGCCCATCCGGCCCTGCGCCGGGGCGAGCGGCAAGGACTCGATTTCGGCCAGGACCACTTCGTCTTCATGCGCTTTGACGCCCAGAGCGGCGACCGCCTGCTGGTGGCGGTCAATCGGTCCGAACAGGTGTGCGCGACGGAAGTGGAACTGCCCGCCGGGTGGCCGACGGTCCCGGTCGTCCCGATGGTCGACCTCCTGGACGGAGCACACTTCGCGCCCGAAGAAGGCAAACTCGCGGTGACGATACCGGCGCGGGGATTGCGGATCCTCGCGGCCGAACAGTAGCGGCCACGGCCGCGGGAGGAGTAACGCCTTGGCGCAAGTCGTCCTACAAGGTGTGAAGAAGTGCTACGATGACGTGGAGGTCATCGAGCGGCTCGACCTGGAGATTCGCGAGGGCGAGTTCATGGTGCTCGTGGGCCCCTCCGGCTGCGGCAAGAGCACGGCCCTGCGCATGATCGCGGGTCTGGAGGAGATTACCGCCGGCGAGATCGTCATCGGGGACCGGGTCGTCAACGAGCTGCACCCCAAGGACCGCGACATCGCCATGGTCTTCCAGAGCTACGCCCTGTACCCCCACATGACCGTGCGCGAGAACATGGACTTCGGCCTGCGCATCCAGAAGATGGACCGGGCCGAGATCGACCGACGCGTGAACGATGCGGCCCGCATCCTGGGCATCGAGGAATACCTGGATCGCCGTCCCCGCCAACTGTCCGGCGGCCAGCGCCAGCGGGTGGCCGTGGGCCGGGCCATCGTACGCCAGCCCTCGGTCTTCCTCTTCGACGAGCCGCTCTCGAACCTGGACGCCAAGCTGCGCGTGCAGATGCGGGCCGAGATCACCGGTCTGCAGCGCCGCCTGGGCACGACCACCGTCTATGTGACCCACGACCAGGTGGAGGCCATGACCATGGGCCACCGCATCGCCGTCCTCAAGGACGGGGACCTGCAGCAGGTGGGCACCCCCCTGGAACTCTACGAATCTCCGGCCAATCTCTTCGTGGCCCGCTTCATCGGCACGCCGCCCATGAATTTCCTGCCCGGCCGCGTGGCCGGGGACGGAGCGCAGATCGTGTCCGAGGACTACGGATTCGACCTGCCGGCGCCTCTGCGGGCGGCGGTCCGGGGCCGGGACGGAGCCGAGGTGCTGGTTGGCGTGCGGCCCGAGAATCTGCGCGGCGACCGCCGAGAGGGCGTGGGCGCCACGACGACCCTGCGCTTCCAGGTCACGCTGCTGGAAACCCTGGGGCACGAGGTCCAGGCCCACGGCCGGTTGGCCGGCCATGAACTCGTGGCCAAGTTCCAGCCCCACAACACGCCCGAGATCGATTCCGAGGTCGAGCTCCATCTCGAACTGGACCACCTGCACCTCTTCGACGCCGCCACCGAGTTGCGGCTCAGCGAAGGAGAATAACGATGAACAAGCGGATCACCTGGCTCGCACTCGCGGTCTTCGCCACCGTGGTCGCGCCCTGCCTGGCCCTGGCCCAGACCCAGATCGTGGTCTGGCACGCCTACCGCGGCAAGGAGAAGGTGGCCTTCGAACAGGTCGTCGCCGATTTCAACGCCGGCGGCCACGACTTCACGGTCAAGACCCTGGGTGTGCCCTACGACGCCTATGCCGACAAGATCACCGCTGCGGTGCCGCGGGGGAAGGGACCCGACGTCTTCATCTACGCCCAGGACCGTCTCGGCGGCTGGGTGGAAGCCGGAGGCACCATCGAGCCCATCGACTTCTACATCGACGAGGAGATGACCGGCGCCTTCATCCCTGCCACCATGGAAGCGATGACCTATCAGGGCAACGTTTACGGCCTGCCGGTGAACTTCAAGGTCCTGACCATGATCTACAACAAGGCCCTGGTCACCACGCCGCCCGCCACCAGCAGTGAACTCGTGGCCACCGCCAAGGGCCTGACCGACGCCGGTGCCGGCAAGTTCGGCCTGGCCTACAACTTCGGCGACTTCTACTACCACAGCGCGTTGATGAATGCCTTCGGCGGCAACGTCTTCGCCGGCAGCAACCAGCCCCTGGTGAACAAGCCCGAGAACATCGCATCGGTCGAGTTGATGATGGAGTGGTTCGACGTCCACGGCATCCTGCCCGCCGAGCCCAGCAGCACCCTCATCACCACGCTCTTCAACAAGGGCGACGCGGCCATGGTCTTTTCCGGCCCCTGGTTCCTCTCGGAGATCGCCGACGGCGTCGATTACGGCCTGGCCGTCCTGCCCACCATCGACGAGGCCGGCGGCGCGCCCATGGCTCCCTGGATGACCGTGGAAGGCGCCTACATCGCGGCACCGAGCGAGCACAAGGACGAGGCCTTCGCCTTCGTGCAGCACCTGACCGGCGTGGAGGCGGGCCGGGTCATGGCTCTCGGCGGCCGCCAGACGCCGGCCAACATGGCCGTCTACGAGGACGCCGAGGTGGCTGCGGACCCGGTTCTGGCCGCTTTCCGCGAGCAGGTCGAGGTGGCCTGTCCCATGCCCAACTACGCGGAGATGACCATGGTGTGGTCGCCCGTGACCACGGCCATGAACGCCGTCGTGCGCAAGGCCTCCTCGCCCCAGGCGGCCTTCGACGCCGCCCAGGAGGATGTGGAGGAACGGGTCAAGAGCCTGAGGAAGTAGCATGGCGCTGAAGACTGCCACCGGCAGGCAGGTGCTGGCGGGACTCCTGACGGGTCTCGTGGCCGGCCTTTTGCTCACCGCCTTGGTGGTGGACGCCGGCCATCGGCGCCTGAACGGGGTCGCGGCCCAGCAGCGGGCGGTCATCGCCACGGCCGCCGCCGCCGAGGCCCTGGCCGCCGGCGGCGAGGACGCGCAGGATCTGGTCGAACGCCTGGTGGAGCGGATCCCCGACCTCGAGGAATTGCGGGTGGTGGACGTGGGCTCGCGCAGCCTGTCCGCCTCGACCCACGCGACCGACCGGGAGGCGGGGGTGCCGCCGCGGCGCCTGACCCGCGACGAGAAGTCCCTCTACGACCAGGCCCGCGAACTGCAGGCCGCCCGCCGCACCAACGAGCAGGAGGCCGAGGCCCGCAAGAACGAGGTGCTCGCCGAAGTGCTGCCGGACGGACGGCTGCAACTGGTAGTGCCGGTCATGGAGGGCGACCGGGTGACGGGCGCCGTGCAGGCCTGGTGCGGGGGCGCGCCCGCCGACCGCATCGGTGGACCGGGCTTCGCGCCCTGGCTGGTGGCCGCGGTCTGCATCGTGGTCTTCCTGGTGGTGATGCGTCTGGTGCCGTCCCCCCGGGCCCGGGTCCTGGTCTCCCTGGTGATCCTGGCGGCCGGCCTCTGGTTCCATGCCGATTTGGCCGTGGACGGCCTGGCCGACCACCGCGTGCGCCTGGAGGAGGGGCTCCGCGACCACGCCTTCGCGCTGCAGGAGATTTGCGCGGCGTCGCTGCCGGGCGTCGGCGCCGATCCCTCGGCCTGGGACCTGGACCGCTACCGCCAGCCGCGCGGGCGCTTCGACGCCGCCGGCGAACTCGACCTGGAGGTCGTCCGCGCCGGCGCCGCGCCCACCCTGCGCCGCTTCGGCCAGAGCGCCGCCGTCCTGTCGGTGATCGCCCTGGTGCTGCAGTGGTGGGTGGCCGGGGGCTGGGCGACTGCCTCCTGGCGGGCGCTCGTGAAGAACCGGAGCGCTTACGGTTTCGTGCTGCCGGCCATGGTGGGCATGGTGCTGCTGGTCTTCTACCCGTTCACCTACGGCCTGGCCATCAGCTTCACCGGCAAGACCCTCTACAACGTCAACGAGCCTCTGGTCGACCTCTTCGTGGGCTTCGAGAACTACGTGCAGATCCTCAAGGATATCGACGTCTTCACGACGGCCGAGGACGGCAGCCGGATCATCAATTTCCAGAGCTTCTATTGGACCCTCGGCTTCACCATCCTCTGGACCGTGAGCAACGTGTCCATCGGCGTGAGCCTGGGCCTACTGCTGGCGCTGATCCTCAACACCAAGGGACTTGCCCTGCGGCCCCTCTACCGCATCATCCTGATCCTACCCTGGGCCGTGCCCAACTACATCACGGCCCTCATCTGGAAGGGCATGTTCCACAAGCAGTTCGGGGTGATCAACCAGATCGTGCAGATCTTCGGCGGCGAGCCCATCGCCTGGTTCGACGCCTGGGGGACGAGCTTCGCGGCGGTCCTGATGACCAACGCCTGGCTCAGCTTCCCGTTCATGATGGTGATCTCCCTGGGGGCTCTGCAGTCCATCCCGGGGGACCTCTACGAAGCGGCGCGGGTGGACGGCGCGGGCAAGTTCCAGCAGTTCCGCTTCATCACCCTGCCCTCGCTCAAACCGGCGCTGGTGCCGGCGGTGATCCTGTCGGTGGTGTGGACGTTCAACATGTTCAACATCATCTACCTGGTAAGCCAGGGCGAACCGGCCGGCGCCACGGAGATCCTCATCACCGAGGCGTACAAGATCGCCTTCGAGCAGTACCGCTACGGCTACGCGGCGGCCTATTCCGTGGTGATCTTCATGATCCTGCTGGCCTACGGGATCTGGCAGAATCGGACGACCAAGGCGACGGAGGGCATATGAGCAGACGTACCGACAGCGTCGGGCACCTCTGGCTGCACCTGTTCCTGCTGGTGATGGTGGTGATCACCGTCTACCCGATCCTGTGGGTGCTCTCGGTGGCCTTCAGCGGCGGGCAGAGCCTGGCCTTCGCCGACCTGCCGCCGGACCCGGGGGTGCTGGACCGGCTGCGCGCCATCGTGCCCTGGCCCGAACAGTTGACCTGGTCCAACTTCTCGGACGTCTTCTCCCAGCAGCCCTTCGGCCGGTGGCTCCTGAACAGCACCATCGTGGCGGGGGCGACGACCCTCTGCGGGGTCTTCCTGGCCAGCACGGCGGGCTATGCCTTCAGCCGCTTCAAGTTCCCCGGTCGCCGGGCGGGCATGATGGGCTTCCTGGTTTCCCAGATGTTCCCGGGCACGCTGACGCTGGTGCCCCTTTACATCATCATCGTCGTGTGGCTGGAGTTGGGCTCCAATTTCCTGGGGCTCATCCTCCTCTACTCGACGACGGCGATCCCGTTCTGCGTGTGGATGCTGAAGGGCTACTTCGATACCATCCCCATCGAACTGGAGGAGTCGGCCAAGATGGACGGGGCTTCGGCGCTGACGATCTTCTACCGGATCATCCTGCCTCTATCCAAGCCGGCCATCGCCGTGACGGCGCTGTTCAGCTTCATGACCGCCTGGAACGAGTTCGTCCTGGCCCTGACGATCATGGACCAGGAGATCATGTACACGGCGCCGGTGGGCCTACGCTTTTTCGTGGGCGGCTACGCCGAGCAGCAATGGGGATACTTCGCGGCGGGGTCCATCGTGGCGGCCCTGCCGGTGATGATCCTGTTCCTGATCCTGCAGAGATATCTGATTTCCGGCTTGACCGCAGGCGCGGTCAAGGGATGATAGGGAAGAACACCATGTCCGATACTGTCAGATCACCTCAACCGAGAGGAGTCGACATGCGAGGAATGAAAACGCTGGTCCTGATCGCACTGCTGGCGCTGCCGGCGGCCGTCCTGGCCGGCGATGTGAAGATCAGCGATCCCAAGGGCGACGATTTCGGCCCAGGGGAGTACGTCTACCCCACGGACGCGGTCTACGTGGCCGGATCGTTCGACGTCACCAAGTTCGAATTGAAGGACAAGGGCGACAAGGCGGAAATCGCCGTCACCGTCGGCTCCAAGCTCGAGGATCCCTGGCGCATGGGCAACGGGTTCTCCGTGCAGATGGCCTTCGTCTTCATCGACAACGCCGAGGGCGGCTTCACCACCTGCCCGCCGGGCCTGAACCTGGCCTTCGCCGAGGATTCGGCCTGGGACGTGTGCGTGGTCCTGTCGCCCCAGCCCATGTCGCGGGTGCGCCAGGAGGCCGACGCCAAGGCCGGTGCCATGGCTTCGAGCATCATCGCGCCCACGCGGGTCAAGGGTAAGCGCTCGACCATCTCCGGCACGGTCGACATGGCGGACCTGGGCGAGGGCGATCCCGCCACCTGGAAGTACCAGGTCGTCATGCAGTCCAACGAGGGCTTCCCCGACGGACAGGACCTGCTGACGCGCAAGGTGAACGAGTTCGAGGGCCAGCACCGCTTCGGCGGCGGCACGGACTTCGACTGTGATCCCCACGCCATCGACATCCTGGGCGACCACGCCCAGCTCAAGGCCTACGAGTGCAACGAAGATGGAACGACCAAGACGTTGGCCGTGGTCGGGCTCGAGAAGCCCTAGGACCGCGACCGATCAATTCCGGGAGGAGTACCGATGAAACGCACTCACGCAATCGTGCTGGCGGTCGTCGCACTGGCCTGGCTCGCCGCGGGCGTCGCCATGGCTGCCGACGGACAGAAACTGCAGTGGACCGGTGTGAACTACACCAAGTTCCTCTGGGGCAACCAACGCTTCGACGGGTCCATGTACAACTTCACCACCATCCCCAACGAGGGTGGCGGCGACAACGGTCAGGGCACTGAGTTCGAGCTGCTCTTCCAGAGCAAACCGAGCGACAAGGTCGAGGTGAAGGGCCGCATCAAGAGCCGCTTCAACCAGAACCACTGGACGAACTTCGGCGGCTTCGGGGGCTACCCCGGCGCCGACTTCGGCACCACCGAGGCCGGCGACGGCGGCGAGTGGGATCCCCGCAGCAACCAGTACATCAAGCTGCGCGGCATCACCGTAGCCATCACCCCGGGCTACTCGTGGCTGCAGCGGGCGACCATCGGTTCGAACGACTTCGGCATGTTCGACGCGTTCTCCATCGGCAAGATCCGCTACATCGATCGCGACAACGGCAAGGGCCTGGTCTTTCAGGGCAACTTCATGGACGGCCGCCTGAACTACGACGCGACGCGCATCAGCCTGCCGCGCCTGTGGGCGGGCGCGGGCTACGCCACCGGTGACTACACGGTCCAGGATGCCGGTTACGGGCTCCAGTTCAAGTTCGACGCCAACGACGACCTGGACCTGGCCTACGTCTTCAGCTACGTGAGCGACATCGAACAGGATGCCAACGACTTCAACGTGGACGACGGTCTCGATGTGGTCATGCGCCAGCGCAACGCGGTCCACGGCCTGCGCGCCGACTGGACCGCCACCGACCTGGTCGACGTGCACCTGAAGGGGTACTACTCCAAGTACTACACCCACGACGGTTTCGTCGGTCTGAACAGCGGCATCGGCACCTACAGCGCCTACCCCGTGGGCAACCTGGACGACTACACGTTCATGGGCGACCTCAACGTCTCCGACATCATGGAGACTGGACTGTCGCTGAACGTGCAGTACTTCAACATCGGCGCGGACTACGTGTCGGTCATGGCGGCCCGGCGGGAGTCCGACGTGCTGCTGACCGAGGGCCACGAGGCCGCCTGGTTCATGCCCCAGACCAACAACGGCGCCTGGGCCAACCCCACCCTCATGGGCTACGGCGGCTTCCTGGGCCACGCCCAGCAGGTGGCCACCACCAACGTCGACAACGAGTTCATCGACTTCGACGAGCCCCTGGCCGAGACCGTCATCGGTTGGAAGGGCATCACGGTGGTACCCAGTTGGGGCAGCGGTGACCTGGACCTGGCCGGCGAATTCAGCTACATCGACTACAACACCAACTGGCAGCTGTGGGGCGACGACGCCTACTCGTGGAGCGTCCATCCCTACCCGACGGCCGAGCCCGGCGCGGCCATGCTGTCGGCGCGCAACGCCTACAACCCGTTCCAGGAGAAGACGACCACCATCGGCGTCCTCAAGGGCGAGTACTACCTGGCCAACCTCGAGGTCGAACTCCACGGTCGCTTCAAGTACGTGGACGAGGAAGACCTGCGGATCAACGACGAGGCTCATCTGCCCGGCGCGGCTACGGCCGATCCCGGTGTGGCCAGCCACTTCGCCGACGGCGGCGGCTGGAAGAACTTCGACAGCCTCGAGGACGACGATCGCAAGATGGAGATGACGGTCGTGTCCCTGGGCGCCGGTAAGCAGCTCACCGACGAGCTCTTCGCCGACCTGACCTGGGTATACTACGACGTGGACCTGGTGGACGGCACCACGGCCTTCCAGGCCTGGAACGCCCACCCCATGGCCGGCGGCAAGCACAAGCGGAACGACATCGTCCTGGCGGCGTCCTACATCGTCGGTGGCGTGGAGTTCGGCGGCACGGTGCAGTTCGCCTACGGCACCTACGCGCCGGACTACGGCGACGGCTACACGGTGGAGTACCGCACCAAGGCCGACGGATCCCAGGAAGCCGGTTTCACCGGTCGCTGGGGCCGTTGGAACTCTTTGGAGAAGAAGTACTTCGAGCACCAGCGGATGAAGGCCTACATGAAGCTGAACTTCTAGGCCCCGCTTCCGCGGCCGACAGGGACCCCGGGGCTGCAGCCCCGGGGTCCGTCTCTGAAACGGAGGATTTTCCATGTCCCGGTTCCCGCGTCTGTTGACGGTTCTCGTTCCCTCCTGCGCGTTCGTCCTGGCGGCGGCTTTCCCGGCCACCGCCGCGATCTTCGAGCTCGAGGACCCGGTGGGGGACGACCACGGCGACGGCAACCTGATCTACCCGGGCCTGCGCCTGGCCGCGGGGGACCTGGACCTGACGGGCTTCAAGGTGGAGAACAAGGGCGATCACGCCGTCTTCACCGTGGAATTCGACCGGCGCATCAAACAACCGGAGCGGGGCGCCGCCGACGAGCTCGGCAACGATTTCACCCGCATCGCCCGCCACGGTTTCTACCAGTTCAACCTGGACATCTACATCGACACGGACCGGCGCCGGGGCTCGGGCCAGGTGCGTACCCTGCCGGGCCGCCTGGCGCAGATCGATCCCTCCACGGCCTGGGAGGTGGCGCTCATCGCCAGTCCCCGGCCGACGGTCATGTCGCGCATGCTGCGCGGCCTGATCGAGGCCGAGTTGCGGGCGGAGGTGCTCGACGGCACGCGGGAGGCCACGGACGAGGTGATGCAACGCCGGCTAGCGGCGACCATGGACCGCCAGGTCCACTACCCGACCAAGTTCCAGGTGCGCGGAAAACGCATCTCCTTCGAGGTGCCCCACGAGGTGCTCGGCGGCGAGGCGCGGGACACCTGGGCCTACACGGTTTTCGTCACCGGTGCGAGCCTCGAATCAAGCCTGGAACTCCTGTCGAGCGTGGGCGGCCGGGAGAGCCTGGAGGCCCAGCTGGGCGTGTTGCCCGTCTCACCCGGCGAGTGGCAGGAGCGCTTCGGGGGCGGTCGCCGGGGCGAGCCCCTGCAGCCGCCCATCGTGGATCTCTTCGTGCCGGCGAACGTGCGTCAGGAAACGGTCCTCGGCGACTTCGACAGCGCCCGCAACCGGCGGGCCGTGCTGCCGGGCATCGTCCCCGGCGGCGGAGTGCAGCACACGGCCTCCGGTCCGGCCTGGGACCTGGAACGCTGGCGCGGTCAGGTGGGCTACGAGATCTTCGTCCGCAGCTTCAAGGACAGCGACGGCGACGGCATCGGCGACTTCAATGGTCTGACCGCCAACCTGGACTACCTCAACGACGGCGACCCCACCACCGACACGGACCTGGGGATCGACCTGATCTGGCTCATGCCCGTCTTCGCCTCGCCCAGCTACCACGGCTACGACGTCATCGACTACTACCGTCTCAACCCCCAGTACGGCACCGACGCGGATTTCGACCGCCTGCTCGCCGCCTGCCGGGAGCGGGGCATCAAGATCGTCCTGGACCTCATGATCAACCACAGCAGCGCCCAGCACCCCTGGTTCGTGGACGCCGCCTCCGGCCCCGGCGCCGCCAAGCGAGACTGGTACGTGTGGCGCGACGCGAACCCGGGCTGGACCCAGCCCTGGGGCAGCGGTTCCACCTGGCATGAGCGCGACGGCGCCTACTACTACGGCATCTTCTGGGGCGGCATGCCGGACTTCAACTTTCGCAACCCGGAGGTGATGGCGGAGGTCCAGTCCATCGCCCGCCACTGGCTCGATCGCGGCGTGGACGGCTTCCGCCTGGACGCGGCCCGCCACCTGATGGAAGCCGGGCCCGGCGAACAGCAGAACGACACGCCCGGGACCCACGCGGCCTGGCGTGAGTTCTCCGGCTTCATGCGCCAGGAGTACCCGGATCGCCTCATGCTGGGCGAGGTGTGGGCGGGTTCCGAGCAGATCGCTCCCTACTACGGTGATACGGCCACCCTCTACGGCGGCGACGAGTTCGCCATGACCTTCAACTTCCCCGTGGCCGGCGGTGCCGTCCAGACCGTGAACCTGGGTGACACCGGCCCCCTGGACGCGGCTTTGACTCGTATGAGGCAAGCCTATCCCCAGGGGGTCCTGGACGGGGTCTTCCTGACCAACCACGACATGGTACGCCTGGCCTCCCAACTGGGCGATGAACCGGCGCGGCTGCGGCAAGCGGCGGCGGTCCTGCTCACCTTGCCCGGCACACCGTGGCTGTACTATGGCGAAGAGGTGGGTCTGCGCAACCACACCACCGGCGGTGACGAGGCCAAGCGCACGCCCATGCCTTGGAACGACACGGATGCGGGATTCACCACGGGCGTACCCTGGCACCGGGCGGCGCCGGGACGGGAGACCGCCAACGTGGCGGTCCAGACGGACGATCCGGCCAGCCTGCTGGCCCGGTACCGGCAGCTCATCCATCTGCGGCACCGGCAATCGGCCCTGGCCGTGGGCGGCATCGAACCGGTGGCCCTGTCCGGCGCGCCCCGCGACGTGGCCGCCTGGCTGCGTATCCATGGGGACGAGCGGCTGTTGGTGGTTCACAACCTGGCCGACGCAGCCCGCACCGTGTCCTGGAGCCTGCCCGGCGTCCGGAATTACGAACTGGTGTGGGGCGATCCGGGCGTGGGCCTGCCCGCCGGCGGCGGTCTGACCATCCCCGCCCGGGCAACAGCCATCTGGAAAGTGGACTGATGGGGGACAAGCTCGTTCCCAAGGTCATCCTGGAGGGGACCCGGCTCACGCACAAGACCGACCTGGCCTTCGCCCTCAACGAGCATCCGGACCTGGTGGGCCCGCGCCGCTACCGATACCACTCGCCGGTGGTCTCTGCCGAGTGGTGCGGCTTTACCAACCACCCCTGGGGTCGGGGTCTGGTCAACTTCGACGCCGCCGAGGAGGAACTGGCCCTGGCCACTTACCGCACCTGGGCCACGCTCTTCTCCCAGCTGCGGTACTATTCCTGGTTCGTGGACCGCTTCCACATTTCCACCCGGGCCTGGCAGCGTTTCCATGCGGGCCGCGACTACGACTTCGGCTGGCTCGAGGACGAACTGCGTCCCCTGGGCTTCCGGCTCGTGCACTGCGTCCGCCGCCCGGAGAGTTTCGTCGAGGCCCGCCGCTCGCGGCTCGAGGTCTCCGGCAAGCCCGAGCAGTACGACGATCTGGATGTCTTCGTCCGCGAACAGGAACTGCTCCGGGAACTGGTGGCCGAATCCACTCTGCCGGTCCTGGAAGTGGACATCTCCGACGGGGACGTGTCCTCTGCCGCGGACCGGATCGCCGCCTGGCTGGAAGCAACCGGCGGCCTCCACCTGCCCGACCCCGACTGACGGTTGCCCCTGCTGGACAGGGTGGGGGCCTTGGGCTATCGTGCGCCCCATGGACGCCTTGCCCCACACTTCCGGACGCCGCGACTGGCGTCCCACCCCGGCCACCAACCGGCTCGTGCTGGCCGGGCTCGTCACGAGCCTGGGCTTGCCGCCCTACCCCTGGACCGGACTGCTCGTGATCGTGGGCCTGGCCCTCCTGTTCCACGAACTGGCGGTCCATCCCCGGCCCGGCCGCGCGGCCTGGATCTTTGGCTGCGTCCATCAAGCGAGCCTCCTGTACTGGCTCTTCCTGCTGGACCCGGCCAAGTCCATTCCCACCCCGCTGCTGGTGCCGGCGCAGGCCCTGGCCGCCATGCTCTACGTCTCGGTCTTCTACCTGCTCATGGGCTGGGCCTGGGGCCGTCTACGTGGCCGCCTGGGCCCGGGACCGGCGCTGTTGCTGATGCCGGTGGCCTGGACGGTCATGGAGCATCTGCGGGCCCTGGGCGAGCTGGGCTTTCCCTGGTGCCTGAGCGGGGCGGCCGTTCACGGCACTCCGCTGACGGTCTTCCTGAGGGCTGCGGGAGAACTGGGCCTGGGCACGGTCCTGGCCTTCACGGCCGTGGCCCTGGTTACCGTGGTGGGTCGCCGCCACGCGGATATCCGGCGCCCGGCCCTGGCCGCGGCCGCCGTGGCTTGGCTCCTTGTGGCCGGCGGCTCGGCCTTGCGACCATCCCCGCCGGAAGCGCCGACCCTGCCCGGGGAACGACCGGTGGATCTGCGCACGACTCCCATGACCGTGGCGGCTGTCCAGGCCGACGTGGCCCTGGCCGACAAGTGGAACGACGCCAAGATCGACTCCACCAAGGAACCCTACGCCCTGCACACGGTGCTGGCGGCCCGGGAAGGTGCCGAGTGGGTGGTGTGGGCCGAGACCGCCATCCCGGCCTACGTGCGTTTCGACGCCGAACTGCTGGCCTGGACCCGGGACGTGGTCCAGGACGCCGGCGTACATCTGTACATGGGTTTTCCGGATGCCGAGCGGGATCCGGAAGGGGTGGTTCGCCGCTTCAATTCCTCGGCCCTCCTGAGTCCGGCCGGCATCTTCGTGGGCGACTACGCCAAGCACCATCTGCTGCCCATCGGCGAGACCATGCCCTTCCAGCGCTGGCTGCCCTTCCTGGGCGGGGTGGATGTGGGGCAAGCCGAGTGGGAGCCCGGACCGCCACCGCGACCCCTGGTCGTGCGCACGCCGGACGGCGACTTCCCCTTTGCCGGACTCATCTGCTTCGAATCGGCCTTCGCCTGGTTGGCCAGGGACGCCGTGCGCTCGGGAGCGCGCTGCCTGGCGGTGATCACCAACGACGGCTGGTTCGGCCGCAGCGCCGGGCCCCGCCAGCACGCGGCCCTGGCCCGCCTGCGGGCGGCCGAGTGCGGCGTGCCGGTGGTGCGCTGCGCCAACAACGGCATCAGCTTCGTCTGCGACGACCGGGGCCGCGACCTGGATACCCTCGACCTGGGCCGCCGCGGCCACGTCATGGGACAAGTGGCGCCGGGCAGCGCCGCCACGGCTTTCGTGCGCTGGGGCAACATCCCCCTCTTCTTCCTGCTGCTCCTGTGGACGATCTACGTCATGGCGGCCCGCCGGGAGCGGACGTGAAGGGCGGCCGCCATGTCTTCCGCTGGTGCCCCCATTGCCGGACCGAAATGGCTCGCCGGACCGAAGGCGGCGAACTGCGGCCCGTGTGCCCGTCGTGCGGGTTCGTCCAGTACCTGAACCCGGCTCCGGGCGCCGGCGTGATCCTGCTGCGCGAGGACCGGGTGTGCCTGGTACGCCGAAAGTTCGAGCCCAGGGCCGGGCAGTGGTCCCTGCCCACGGGCTTCATGGAGTGGGATGAGACCTCCGGAGAGACCGCCGTCCGCGAAGCGCGGGAGGAGACGGGCCTGGAGGTGGAATTGACGGGGCTGCATGCGGTGGAGTCGGGGATCCTGCCCCCGGACATCCCGGTGCTCGTGGTCTTCTACCGGGCGCGGGAGACCGGTGGCCTCCTGGTGGCCGGGGACGACGCAGCCGACGTGGGCTTCTACCGGCCGGACGAACCGCCGGGCCCGGTGGCCTTCGCCGCCCACCGGCTGGTCCTGGCCCGGCTGGCCGAGGAACTGAACCGGAAAGGAACCGGTGATCATGGTTGACGCGGTGCGCGCGGCAGTGCTGCTCTCGGGCAGCGGCCGCACCCTGGAAAACTTCCTGGCGCGGATGGAGGCTGGAGAACTGCCCCTGGAGATCGTCGCCGTCGTGTCCAGCCGGAGCGACGTGCGCGGGGTGGATATCGCCCGGAGCGCGGATCTACCCTGCGGGGTTTTCCGCCGCAAAGACCATCCCGACACCGCCGCCCACAACGCCGCCCTCAACGCCTGGCTTGCCCCGCACCGGCCCGAGTTGATCGTACTGGCGGGTTACCTGTGCTTCTACACACCGTCGGAGGACTTCGCGGGACCTGTCGTGAACATCCACCCGGCACTGTTGCCCAAGTACGGAGGCAAGGGCATGTACGGGCATCATGTCCACGAAGCGGTGCTGGCGGCGGGGGAGAAGCAGAGCGGCTGCACAGTCCACCTGGTGAACGACCGCTATGACGAGGGACGCATCCTGGGGCAGCAAAAGGTCCCGGTGCTGATCGGCGACCAGGTGGACGATCTGGCGGCGCGGGTTTTCGCCGCCGAGTGCGAACTCTATCCGCGCGTCCTGGCGCGACTGGCGGCGGAATTGCGCTGAGTCCTTTCCGCTGAACGAAAAAGCCCCCCGGCCGTCGGGCCGGGGGGCTTCGTTTTTCGATCCGGGATGATCTACGACAAGCCGTCGCAGACGTCCGAGTCCTCGCCCGCCGGGGCGGCAGGGTCGCCGGAGGTCAGGTAGCGGTGCATGGCGTCGGCCGCCTTGCGCCCCTGGCCCATGGCCAGGATCACCGTGGCGCCGCCGGTGACGATGTCGCCGGCCGCGAAGGTGTCCTCGTAGGAGGTCTGCATCCAGTCGTTGATGGTGATGGTCCCGCGCCGCTCGTCCCGGGCCAGATCCGGGCAGTCCGCCGTGAGCAGGGGGTTCGGGCTCTGGCCGATGGAGAGCACCACCGTGTCCACGGCCCACTCCTTGATCTTGCCTTCCACCGGGACCGGACGGCGCCGGCCGCTGTCGTCGGGCTCGCCCAGTTCCATCTCCTGGCAGCGGATGGCGCCCACGGCACCCTTGCCGTTGTCCACGATTTCGATGGGCGAGTGCAGCAGCTGGAAGTCGATGCCCTCCTGCTCGGCGTGGTGGATCTCCTCCACACGGGCAGGCATCTCCAACCGGCTGCGGCGGTACACCAGGTAGACGATCTCCGGCTGCAGGCGCTTGGCCGTGCGGGCCGAGTCCATGGCCGTGTTGCCGGCGCCGACTACGGCGATGCGCTTGATGTTCTTGACCGGCGTGTCGGCCCCATCGGGGAATTTGTAGCCGCCCATGAGATTGACGCGCGTCAGGAATTCGTTGGCGCTGTAGACGCCGTTGAGGTTCTCGCCGGGGATGCCCAGGAACCAGGGCAGGCCGGCGCCGGTGCCGATGAAGGTGGCGTCGTGGCGCTCGCGGACGGACTCCAGCGACTCGGCCTTCCCCACCGGGTAGTTCATGACGAACTTCACGCCCATGTCCTTCAGCCCGTCCACCTCGCGCAAGAGGATCTCTTTGGGCAGACGGAACTGGGGGATGCCGTAGAAGAGTACGCCGCCCGGCTTGTGCAGGGCTTCGTACACGGTGACGTCGTGACCCTTCTGGGCAAGGTCGCTGGCCGCGGTCAGGCCCGCCGGGCCGGAACCGATGATGGCCACCTTCTTGCCCGTGGGCGCAGCGCACTCGGGAGTGATGGTCAGGTCGTGCTCCATGGCGTAGTCGCCCAGGAAGCGCTCCACCCGGCCCACGCCGCCCGGGTCGCGGCCCTTGTCCGGCTTGTTCAGGGTGCAGACCATCTCGCACTGGTCCTCCTGGGGGCAGACGCGCCCGCAGATGGCCGGCAGGAAGTTCTTCTCCTTGATCTTGCGCAGGGCGCCCTCGTAATCCTTCTCGCCCACCAGTTTCAGGAAGGCCGGGATGTCGATGCCCACGGGGCAGCCGGCGATGCAGGGCTTGTTCTTGCACTGGATGCAGCGCAGGGCCTCGAGGGTGGCCTCTTCCTCGTTGTAGCCCAGAGGCACTTCCTCGAAGTTGAAGATGCGCTCGCCGGCGGGCTGCTCCCGCATGGGCGTCTTGGTCTTGGCCTTGTTGATGTTCTTCTTGGGCTTCTTCGGCGTGTCGCTCATGTCCGGCCCTCCTAGTCCTGGCGCTCGAGGGCCTCGGCGGCCGCGTCCAGCTTGCAACGGTGATGGTTGTCGAGCGACGCGCGCTCCTCGGGCTGGTAGTAGCTGAGCCGGGTGATCAGCTCGTCGAAATCGGTCTGGTGTCCGTCGAACTCGGGGCCTTCCACGCAGGCGAAGCGGGTCTCGCCGCCCACGGTGACCCGGCAGGCGCCGCACATGCCCGTGCCGTCCACCATGATGGGATTCAGGCTGGCCTGGGTGGGGATGCCGTGGGGTTCGGTGGTCTTGCAGACGAACTTCATCATGACCACCGGACCGATGGTGATGACCTCGTCGATCTTCTCGCCGCCGTCGATCAATTCATCCAGCGCGTGGGTGACCATGCCCTTGCGGCCGTAGCTGCCGTCGTCGGTGGTGACGATGACCTGGTCGGCGATCTCGGTGATCTCGTCCTCGAGGATGAGCAGTTCCCGGGTGCGGGCACCCAGGATGGCGATGACCTTGTTGCCCGCGTCCTTCAGGGCCTGCACCTGGGGCCACACCACGGCGTTGCCGATGCCGCCGCCCACGCAGACCACGGTCTTGCCCGTGGGAATCTCGGTGGGCTTGCCCAGGGGGCCGGCCAGGTCGTGAATCTCGTCACCGGGACCCATGGCGTTGAGTACTTCGGTGGTCTTGCCCACTTCCTGGGCGACGATGGTGATGGTGCCCTTCTCCGGGTCGCGGTTGGCGATGGTCAGCGGGATGCGCTCACCTTCGTCGTTCACCCGGAGGATGATGAACTGTCCGGCCTTGCCGCGCCGGGCGATGTGTTCGGCCTCGACCTCGAAGAGCATGGTCTTGGGCGCGAGTTCCATGGCGGTGACGATCTTGTTCCCCACGGCAGGCACTCCTTCGCAAGAACTTGGGACCGGCGCGCGATCGGCGGCACCGGGCGTGGACCGCCGGGTTGGAGGTCCGTGCCAGCCAAAGGTAGGAACCGCGCCTGCGAAATCAAGCGACCGTAATGATGATAATGATATGGATTGTCAGAAGAAATGTGACCGGGGGATGAATTTTCGGGCCGCACACTCCGTCGCCGTCGAAATGGGGGGAGCAAATCGACAGATGCGCGGCGGGTGACGGCCCGAAAGCCAACGGCAGGCATGGCAAGATGCACTGCCGCCGGGGGGAACCAGGCAATTCCTGCAGGGATCATGCCGTCCCGGAAAGCCGGGAGTCGCGGCTTGACGGAGCGTCTTTCGGCGTTATCGTGCGGGGATCGTCCCTACCCCACGATCCAGGCCGGGAGCATGCACCATGGAAGACCTGATCCGCCAGTTGCTCGAAGAGATCGGCGAGGACCCGTCCCGCGAAGGCCTGCTGGCCACGCCGGGCCGGGTGACGCGGGCCTGGCAGGAAAATGCGGCGGGCTACGGCCAGGATCCGGGGGCCATGATCCGCGGCGCCCTCTTCCAGGCCGAGAGCCGCGAGATGGTCGTGGTCAGTGATATCGACTTCTACAGCACCTGCGAGCACCACCTGCTGCCGTTCTTCGGCAAGGCCTACGTGGCGTACATTCCCAACGGGAAGATCGTTGGCCTGTCCAAGTTGGCGCGGGTGGTGGAGGCCTACGCCCGGCGCCTGCAGGTGCAGGAGCGCATGACGCGCCAGATCGCCGAGTGCATCATGGAGAACCTGGAGCCCCTGGGCGTGGCGGTGGTGCTGAAGGCACAGCACCTGTGCATGATGATGCGGGGGATCCAGAAGCAGAACAGTTACGCCACCACCAGCGAGATGCTGGGCGCCTTCCGCACGGAATCCAAGACGCGGGCGGAGTTCCTGCAGTTGTTGCGGGATCGCCCCTAGGCCGGGGACGATGCAGGATGCGGAAGTCTAGACCACGTCGAGCCGTCGCGCGGAATCCAGGGGTGATCGGGGCCGGATCCTGCAAAATCGTTTTCCGAATCGAAAGAACTTCAACTCAGAAATGAGAAGGTTGCCATGAAGACTGCGATGTTCATCGGTACGTTCACTTGCCTGTCGCTGCTGATCGCCCTGCCCGCCGCGGCCGGCGGAATCTATGGTAGCGTGACCACCGGCTACACCGGCGGCCTGGGCGTCGACGTGGCAGCCACGATCCACGAGTTCACGCGGGATCTGCCCCTGTCGGCGCGCATGACCTTGGGCTACAACAATGCGTCGGCGGGCGATCCCTACGATGCGCGCCAGGTCTTCATTAACGACAACACCAACGGTGACCCGGAAAAGAGCGCCAAGTCTTGGCAGATTCGCTTCGACCTGCTCTTCCCGGCCTTCACCGTGGGGCCGCAGCAGCTCTACGTCTTCGCCGGTCCTCGGTACGCCCGCTACAAGGCCAACTTCAACTACATCGGCGGCAACGAGAACTTCGACGTGACGTCCAACTCCTGGGGCGCCGGCGGCGGCTTCGAGAGCTGGTTCGCCGTGAGCGACCGGACCGACTTCGTGCTCCAGCTGGGCTTCGACTGGTACTCCGACGCGGAGATCTCCGGCCACGACACGTCCTACCTGCCGAGCGGCGACCACGTCAATCCGCGGGACGGATACGACTACGCCTCGGCCGACGACGCCATCGACCAGCCCAAGTACGAACTGCTCGGCATGATGGGGCTGCGGTTCGAATTCTGATCCGCCGGTCCGTGCCGGCAGAGTCCGGTCCTGGAATGAAGAATCCCGCGCGGCTCAAGGCCTGCGCGGGATTCTTCGTTTTGAAGCGGCGGAAGGGGTGATCTACAGCCCTTCCTCAGCCAACCACCGCTCCGCCTCAATGGCCGCCATGCAGCCGGTGCCGGCCGAGGTGATGGCCTGCCGGTAAACGTGGTCCTGCACGTCGCCCGCGGCGAAGACGCCGGGGACGTTGGTGGCCGTCACGTTGGGCCTGGTGACGAGGTAGCCGTTCTCGTCCGCGTCGAGCTGCCCGTCCAGGAAGGCCGTGTTGGGCGTGTGCCCGATGGCGATGAAGCAACCGGTGACCGGCAGCTCGCGCGTGGAGCCGTCGACGGTGTCCTTCAGGAGCAGGCCCTTCAGATTGCCGTTGTCGTCGGCCAGGTACTTCTCGATGACGCTGTTCCAGGCAATGTCGATTTTCTCGTGGTCCAGGGCCCGCTGCTGCATGATCTTCGAGCCGCGGAACTCGTCGCGCCGGTGGATGAGCGTGACCTTCTTGCCGAAGTTGGTCAGGAAGGTGGCCTCTTCCAGGGCCGTGTCGCCGCCGCCGACCACGGCGATCTCCTGGTCGCGGAAGAAGAAGCCGTCGCAGGTGGCGCAGGCGGACAGGCCCTTGCCCATGAAGGCGTCCTCGTCGGGCAGGCCCAGCCAGCGGGCGCTGCTGCCGGTGGCGATGACGACCGCGTCGGCGGTGTAGTCGTCCTTGCCCGTGGAGACCTTGAAGGGACGCGCCGACAGGTCCACCGACTTGACCGTCGCGCTTACGACCTCGGTGCCGAAGCGCACGGCCTGGGCCTTGAACTTCTCCATGAGTTCCGGGCCCATAATGCCCTCGGGGAAGGCCGGGTAATTCTCCACGTCGGTGGTGATGGTCAGCTGGCCGCCGGGCTGCTCTCCCTCGAAAACCAGATTCTGGATATTGGCGCGGCCGAGGTACAGGCCTGCCGTGTAGCCGGCAGGGCCGGAACCGATGACGATCGTCTTGCGATGGTTCTGTTCGCTCATGTTCGTTGCGCTCCGTTCTGGCGGCGGGACCGCCACGGGGGATGGGGGCTCAAGAGTCCCGCAACGTCGTTCAACACGCCAAGTTGTAGTGCCGAAAGCCCGGAGTGTCAACTTTCCGAGGTCCGCCGGGTCGCGAAATCGCTCGATCTTCCTTGACGGGGCGGGGTTTACGCATTTATTATACCTCCTTCGATGTGCGAAGACCGGGAAGCCGAGTCTCCCCGGCGCTTTTTTGTGTGCCACGCGCCTGTGACGGCGCACGAGCACGCGCACATGACCGAAATTCAGTCGAAGCGAACGTGGAGAGATTTCGATGTACGCCGTGGTGAAGATCAAGAAGCAGCAGTACCGGGTGAGCCCGGACCTGAGTCTCCAGGTGCCCCTGCTCGACAACGAAGTGGGTGAGACCGTCAAGTTCGACGAGGTCCTCATGTTCGCCGACGGCGACGAGGTGAAGGTGGGCGCGCCCACGGTGGAGGGCGCTTCGGTGGACGCCGAGATCGTCAGCCACGGCCGCAGCCGCAAGATCGTCGTCTTCAAGAAGAAGCGGCGCAAGAACTACCGCCGCAAGAACGGCCACCGTCAGCAGTACACCGAGATCAAGATCACGGGTATCAACGGCTAGCTATCGCCGCACGGCGAGAGAACGAGGAGCGCGAAATGGCTCATAAGAAGGCAGGCGGCAGTACACGCAACGGCCGCGATAGCAATGCCCAGAATCTGGGCGTCAAGCGTTTCGGTGGCCAGGCCGTTCTGGCCGGCACGATCATCGTGCGGCAGCGCGGCACGCGGATCCACCCCGGCAAGAACGTGGGCAAGGGCGGCGACGACACCCTGTTCGCGCTGGTGGATGGTACGGTGAAATTCGAAGACTTCCGCGGCAGCAAGAAGCGGGTCACGATCCAGCCCTTCTGACCATGGTGACGCGAAGCGACACGAGCCCGCCCCGCTTCGGGGCGGGCTCTTCTTTTGTAGTGAACGGAGAACGGGCGTGAACGAGGGGCGTGTGCTGGTGGTCATTCCCGCCCGCTGGGCGTCGAGCCGGTTTCCAGGCAAGGCCCTGGCCGACCTGGGGGGCGAACCCCTGGTGGTGCGCGTGGCACGGAACGCGGCCCGCATGTCCACGGCTGACCGGGTCGTGGTGGCCACCGACGACGAGCGTATCCTCGCGGCGGTGGAGGCGGCCGGCGCCGAGGCCGTCATGACCGGCGCCCACGAGACCGGCACTGACCGCATCGGCGAGGTGGCGGTGGGGGACGAGGCCGACATCGTGGTGAATCTGCAGGGCGACGAACCGCTGCTCGACCCGTCCGTGGCCGACGACCTGGTGGCGGCCCTGCGCGCCGACCCGGCAGCGGACCTGGCCACCTGCGGCCATCCCTTCACCGATACGGCCTCCTGGCAGGACCCGAACTTCGTGAAGGTCGTCGTCGGACAGGACGGCGGGGCTTTGTACTTTTCGCGCGCACCCATACCCGGTATCTTTCCCGGGTCCGGGGCGGAGGGGCACCTGGCCGCCTTGCGCCACGTGGGCATCTACGCCTTCCGGCGCCGCGCGCTGCAGAGGTTCCTGACACTGGAACGTACGCCGCTGGAACGCACCGAGGGCTTGGAGCAGTTGCGCGCTCTCGAACACGGCCTGCGCATCCTGGTGACGACCATCGAGGACGCCCCCGTGGGCGTGGACACGCCGGAGGACCTGGAAGCGGTCCGCCGGCTCTGGACAGCGCGCGGCTGAACGGTCGCGCCGGGAAAGGAATTCCATGGCCAAGTTCGTGTTCGTCACCGGCGGCGTGGTGTCCGCCTTGGGCAAGGGCATCGCGGCGGCATCCCTCGGCAACCTGCTCAAGGCGCGGGGATTGAAGGTCATCCTGCAGAAGTTCGATCCCTACCTGAACGTGGATCCGGGCACCATGAGCCCCTTCCAGCACGGCGAGGTCTTCGTCCTGGACGACGGCGCCGAGTGCGATCTGGACCTGGGCCACTACGAGCGCTTCACCGACACGAACCTTTCCCAGATCAACAACCTCACCAGCGGCCGGGTCTACGAGACCATCCTGGCCAATGAGCGCAAGGGCGAGTACCTGGGGCGTACGGTGCAGGTCATTCCCCACGTCACCGACGAGATCAAGCGGCGCATCCAGCTGCCGGCCAAGCAGGATTCCGAAATCGACGTGGTCATCACCGAGATCGGCGGCACCGTGGGCGACATCGAGTCCCTGCCCTTCCTGGAGGCCATCCGCCAGTTCCGTCTGGAGCGGCCCCGGGAGGACACCATCTCCGTGCACCTGACCCTGGTACCGTATATCGCCACCGCCGGCGAGATCAAGACCAAGCCCACCCAGCACTCGGTGGCCGAATTGCGGAGCATCGGCATCATCGCCGACTTCCTCATCTGCCGGGCCGAGAAGCCCATCGGTGACGACGCGCGTCGCAAGATCGCCCTCTTCTGCAACCTGCCCCCGGAACGGGTGCTCGACGGCCAGGACGTGGCCTCCATCTACGAGGTCCCCCTGAATTACCACCAGCAGCGCATGGACCAGCTCGTCTGCGACCACTTCGAACTGGAGACGCCGGCGCCGGATCTGGCGTCCTGGGAACGCATGGTGAACGTCATCGTCAACCCGCCGGAGAAGGTGCGCATCGCCATCGTCGGCAAGTACGTGGAGTTGAAGGACGCCTACAAGAGCATCACCGAATCGTTCATCCACGCGGGCATCCCCAACAAGGTGGGCGTCGAACAGGTGTGGGTGGACTCGGAGGATCTGGAAGGAGACGAGGTGGGGGACCGCCGCCTGGCCGAGATGTTCGAGGACTGCCACGGCATCCTGGTGCCCGGCGGCTTCGGCGACCGCGGCATCCAGGGCAAGATCAACGCCGTGCGCTGGGCCCGGGAAAACGGCATCCCCTACCTGGGCATCTGCCTGGGCCTGCAGTGCGCCATGATTGAGATCGGCCGCAGCCTCGCCGGCCTCGAACGGGCGGGCAGCGCCGAGTTCGACGCGGACTCGCCCCACCCGGTCATCCACCTCATGGAGACCCAGAAGGGCATCAAGAACCTGGGCGGGACCATGCGCCTGGGCGCCTGGCCCTGCCGGATCCAGCCGGGAACCCTGGCCCACCGCTGCTACGGCCGGGACGAGATCAGCGAGCGCCACCGGCATCGCTACGAGGTGAACAACGACTACCGCGATGTCTTCACCGAGGCCGGTGTCGTCTTCTCGGGCACCTCACCGGACGGGCTGCTGATAGAGATCCTGGAGCTGCCGCACCACCCGTTCTTCATCGCCGTCCAGTTCCACCCGGAGCTGAAGTCCCGCCCCCGCGCGCCGCACCCGATCTTCCGCGATTTCGTGGGCGCGGCGCTGGCCCACCAGGGCTCCGAGCGGGCGACCCAGGAGGCCTCGTCGTGACCGCGGCGCCCGTGCGCGTGGGTGAACACGAGGTCGGCGCGGGACGCCCCCTCTTCGTCATCGCCGGTCCCTGTGTCCTGGAGGACCCGGACGAGATGCTGGCCACGGCCGACGCCCTGGCCACGGCCTGCGACCGTCTGGGCGTGGGCTACTGTTTCAAGTCCAGCTTCACCAAGGACAACCGCACGAGCACGACCTCCTACCGGGGGCCGGGCCTGGAGGACGGACTGCGCCTGCTGGAGAGCATCGGCGAGGCGGTCGGCGCCCCGGTGCTGACGGACATCCACCACCCGGAGGAGGCCGATGCCGTGGGCCAGGTGGCGGAAGTGCTGCAGATCCCGGCCTTCATGTGCCGGCAGACCTCCCTGCTGGAAGCGGCGGGTCGCACGGGCCGCGTGGTGAACGTCAAGAAGGGCCAGTTCCTGGCGGCGGCGGACATGGCCCACGCCGCGGACAAGGTGGCCGCGGCCGGCGGCGAACGCATCCTCTTCACGGAGCGCGGTTCCTTCTTCGGCTACCGCGACCTGGTGGTGGACTACCGGTCGTTGAAGATCATGCGCGACCTGGGCTACCCGGTGGTCATGGACGCCACCCACGCGGTCCAGTCCCCCGGCAGCACGGGCAACACCACCGGGGGCAAGCCCGAGCTGGTGCCGCTGCTGGCGCGCTGCGGCTTGGCCGCCGGCGCCGACGCACTCTTCCTGGAAGTGCACCCGGAACCCGCGCGGGCCAAGAGCGACGCGGGCAGCCAATTTCCCCTGGACGCATTTCCGGACCTGCTGGCGGGCCTGGTGCGCTGCCGCGAACTCTACCTGGAGCTGGAATCATGAGCGACCGCCCCTGGCCGCCCCATGGCAACGCTACCTACCGGCGCCAGGTCGAGGACGCCGTGGGCGCCGATCTGGCCAGCACCCTGGCCGACGTGGAACTCATGATCTTCGACGCTGACGGGGTGCTCACCCCGGGCAACCTGGTCTACGGTCCCAAAGGGGAGGCTCTCAAGGAATTCCACAGCCACGACGGACTGGGACTGGTCTTGGCGCGGGTTGCCGGCATCAAGCGGGCCGTGCTCACCGGACGCAACAGCCTCATCGTGGGCCGGCGCTGCGAAGAGCTGCGCTTCGACGCCATCGAGTTGGGCCGCTTCGACAAGGAGGCCGCCCTGGCGGAAATCCTGGCCGCCACCGGTTGCCGGGCCTCGCGAACCCTCTACATGGGGGACGACCTGATCGACCTGCCGGTCCTGGACCTGGTGGGAGTCCCGGTGGCCGTTCCCGCTGCTCCGGCCGAGGTGCGCGAGCGCTGCGTCCACGTGACGTCCGCCGCGGGCGGCCAGGGTGCCGTACGCGAGATGACCGACCTGGTGCTCAAGGCCGGCGGCAAGTATGGTCCCGCCCTCCAGCGCCTGGCGGACAAAGCCTGGCGCCCCACCCCGGAAGAGCTGTCGTCGGGCGAGACCGGCGAGGCCGGAGGAGACGACGCGTGAACGCCCGACCCGACGCCACCGCCCCCGAGATCATCGCCATGGGCCGGGAAGCCCTGCTCCAGGAGAGCGCCGCCCTGGCGGACCTGGGCGCGGGCCTGGACGAAGCCTTCGTGACGGCGGTGCGCATGATCCACGACTGCCGGGGCCGCGTGCTGCTGACGGGTCTGGGCAAGTCGGGCATCGTAGCCCGCAAGCTGGCCGCCACCCTGACCAGCACGGGCACCCCCAGCCAGTTCATCCACCCGGTGGAAGCGGTCCACGGCGACCTGGGCGTGGTCAGGGACTCGGACCTGATCCTGGCCCTCAGCCGTAGCGGCAACAACCGCGAGGTCGTGGCCCTGGTCGCCCGCTGCCGGCAGTTCGGCATGGGCGCCATCGCCTTGACCGGCGCCTCCGGCAGCGAACTGGCCGCGGCAGTGGACCTGGTGCTGCCGGTCCCTGTGGAACGGGAGGCCTGCCCCCTGAACCTCACGCCCATGACCAGCGCCGTGGCTGCCATGGCCATGGGGGACGCCCTGGCGGTGGCCCTCATCCGCCTGCGCGGATTCCGCACCGAAGACTTTGCCATGTTCCACCCCAGCGGGGTGCTCGGCCGCAGCCTGCTGGTGAAGGTATCCGAGCTCATGCACACGGGCGACGAACTGCCGGTGGTGCACCGGGATCTGACCCTGCGCGAATCCCTGCCCGAGATCGTGGACAAGCGCCTGGGCGGCACCTGCGTGGTGGACGACGAGGGCAAACTCGCGGGCGTGTGCGTGGACGGCGACGTCAAACGCATTCTCCTGGAACGGGACGACGCCCTGGAACTGCCCATGCACGAAGTCATGAATCCCCGACCCATGACCATCGAACCGGACCTGCTGGCCATAGCCGCCTTGCGCAAGATGGAGGAGCGGGAACGCGGTCCGGTCACCCTGCTCATCGTGGCCGGTGCCGACGGCCGGCCGGCGGGACTGCTCCACATCCACGACGTGCTGCGGGCGGGGCTGCTCTAGGCTCGATCTTTACGCATATAACATCAAAAGTCGGCGCGCCGTGTGTCGATAATACCTTGCAAACATGATTGTTGTCAGACTGGCACAGACCATGCTTGACGATGCGCCCCTCCGCTGGCTAATGTGCGCCTGAGAGGCTGTGGAAACGGAGGACGGAGGCGCCATGTCCGAGGCCGAGGTGCCGCGCTGGCGACGGATCCGCCGGCGCCTCTACTGGTTGTTGCTGTTGGGCGTGCTCGGACTGGTGGGTCTGCTGCCGGTGCGGGCCGGACGGGCCCTGGGCCGCGGCCTGGCCCGGCTGGCGGTGCGGCTTCGGCCGCGGGAGACGGCGCGTGCGCGGCGGAATCTGACCCTGGCGTTCCCGGAGGTCGACGAACCGGCTCGCAAGCGACTCCTGGCGGCGTCAGTGGTGCGACTGGGGGAGAACCTGGCCGACACCCTGGCCGCGCACCGTATCCTGGCCGGCGCCCTGCCCGTGGACGAGGCGGGACCATCGGTGATTGCGGAGATCGCCCGGCTCGCGGAACCCGGCCGCGGCGTCTTCCTGCTCACCGGCCACCTGGGCTGCTGGGAACTGCTGGGCGGCTGGCTGGCCCGCGAACTGGCGGCCGCGCGCTTGGGCCCACTGGGGGTCGTCACCGGCACCGTGCGCAATCCGCCGGTGGACCGGTTGCTGCAGGGCCGGCGACGCGCCCTGGGCATGTGTGCCCTGCCGCGGGAAGCTGGAGCGGCACCCCTGTTGCGGCACCTGGGGGCGGGCCGCGTGGCCGCTGTCCTGCTGGACCAGCGCACCCGGGCGAGCAACCGGGACGTGCCCTTCTTCGGACGGCCGGCGCCGACGCCGGTGGGGCTGGCGCGGATCGCCCTGCGGCGGCGGATCCCCGTGCTGCCGGTGGCCATAGCCAGGCACCCGGAAGGTCCCGGCCATCGGGTGGTGCACTTGCAGCCGCTGGCGGTGGACGGTCGCAGCGAGGACGATTTGCTGGCCGGCTGCAACGCCGCCCTGGAAGAGCTGATCCGGCGGAACCCAGCCGAGTGGGTGTGGTTCCACAGGCGTTGGGACCATGAAGAGACGGACGACTGACCGACCGAGGTGACCGGATGATGCGTACGATCTGTTTGCTGCTGCTCATGGCCCTGCTGGCCGGATGCTCCGGGGAAGAAGAGCCGGCGACGTCATCGCGTCCGGCGGGCGTCATACCGGAGCAGCAGTTCTACGACTATGTGCTCATCGAATCGGACGCCGGCGTCAGGCACTGGGTCCTGGAAAGCGACGAGATGCAGAAGTTCGCCGGCGAGCGGGACGTGCTACTGGTGACGGTCCGCATGGAGTTCTACCGGGAGGGCGAGTACTTCTCGACCCTCACCTCCGACAGCGGACGCGCCGACCTCCAATCCAAGAACGTGCACACCTGGGGCAACGTGGTCGTCCTGACCGAGGACGGCCGCAAGCTCGAGACCGAGGAGCTCTTCTTCGACAACGAGAGCCAGCTCATCACCAACGACGTTTTCGACCGTTTCACCAACGACGACGACGACGTGGTCACGGGGATCGGGCTGGAGGCCACGCCGGATCTGGAGTACATTGAGATCAAGCAGGATCCCCGGGGCACGATCCACGACGCCGCCGGGGAAGGAGGCGGATCTTGAGCGCTGGCAACGGCGACGGCAGCCATATCCTGACAGCCACGGGCCTGCGCAAGGTGTACCGCCGGCGGGCCGTGGTCGACGGGGTCGACCTGGTGTTGCGGCAGGGCGAGGTGGTCGGATTGCTGGGGCCCAACGGGGCCGGCAAGACCACCTCCTTCTACATGATCGTAGGCTTCATCTCGCCGGATGGTGGCCAAGTGGCCATCGACGACCGCGACCTCTCCCGGCTGCCCATGTACAAGAGGGCGCGGTTGGGCATCGGCTACCTGCCCCAGGAATCGTCCATCTTCCGCCGGCTCACGGTGGAAGAGAACATCATGGCGATCCTGCAGAGCGTGAAGATGTCGCGGGCCCGGCGCAAGGAGCGCATGGAGGAGCTGCTGGAACTCATGGGCGTGACCCACATTCGCCGCAACCGGGGTTACGAACTGAGCGGCGGCGAACGACGACGGGTCGAGATCGCGCGAGCTCTGGTCACCGAGCCCAAGTTCATGCTCCTGGACGAGCCCTTCGCGGGCATCGATCCCATCGCGGTGGCCGATCTGCAGTCGGTGGTCGGTCAGCTCCGGGAGCAAGGGCTGGGCGTGCTCATTACCGACCATAACGTGCGGGAGACCCTGCACATCACCGACCGGGCCTACATCCTCTTCGAGGGTAGGATCGAGATGTCGGGCACGGCCGAGGAAATCGTGGCGTCGGATAAGGCCCGGGCCATCTACCTGGGCGAGAAGTTCCAACTGTAACGGACGGCGCGGACGGACCCGCACTGGGATGATCGGGAAGGAAGGACGGGCATGGCTCCCAACCTAGGTCTGCGCCAGAGCATGCAGCTGCGCCAGCAGCTGGTCATGACCCAGCGCCTGCAACAGGCCCTCAAACTCCTGCAGGTACCCACCCTGGAGCTCGAACAGATCCTGCGCCAGGAATTGCAGGGCAATCCCCTGCTGGAGGAGATCGAGCCCGAGGACGAGATCGAGGAGGAGACCAAGCAGGACGATGAACTCTCCACCATCGAAGAGACGGAGCGCGAATCCGCCCCCGAAGACGTCGAGCGCGACTGGGGCGACAGCTTCGACGAGGGTTTCCGCGGCGTGTCCAACGAGCGGGGGTACGACGAGGACGACGACCTGGAACGTCCGCAGAAGTACATCCCATCCGGCCAGGAGGCCCTGGCGGATCAGCTCCAGCTGGCGGTTCCCGAGGGTCTGGAGCGCAAGATCGGCGAGTACATCATCGGCTGCCTGAACGGCGACGGCCTGCTCACCTGCCCGGTGAACGAGATCGCCACCTACCACGAGGTGGAAGAGGAGACGGTGGAGGCCGTGCTGCGCGTGATCCAGGGATTCGACCCCCCCGGCGTGGCGGCCCGCGACATCCAGGAATGCCTGCTCCTGCAGCTGGGGGCCAAGGGTCTCGAGGACTCGGAAGAAGGCCACATCATCCGCCACCATTTCGAGGCCCTGAAGAACCGTAAGTTCGCCGACATAGCGCGCGAGATGAAGATCACCGCCAAGGACGTGCAGGACATCGCCCTGCGCATCGGCGAGCTCGATCCGCGGCCGGGCATGGCCGCTTCGGACGAGGGCGCCCGGGTCATCGTGCCGGACCTGGAAGTGGTGAAGGTGGACGAGGACTCCGACGAATACGCCGTCTACCTCAACGACTCCAACCTGCCGCGCCTGCGGGTGAGCCAGGCCTACGAGGGCAAGACCACCCCCAACGACGACGCCGTGAAGTTCATCGACGAGAAGAAGAAGCACGCCGAGTGGGTCATCAAGACCATCGAGCAGCGCCGGCGCACCATGATCCGCGTCATGGAGGCCATCGTCGAGGAGCAGCGGGAATTCTTCGAGAAGGGGGCCATCGCCCTGCGGCCCCTCACTCTGCAGCAGGTGGCCTCGGCCATCGGCATGCACGAGTCCACCGTGTCCCGGGTCACGCGGCAGAAATACGTGCAGACTCCGCGCGGCGTCTTCCCCTTGAAGTTCTTCTTCAGTGCCGGTCTCGACAGCACCGGCGGCGGCGAAGTTGCGGCCAAGGCCGTGAAGATCATGATCCAGGAGATCATCGGTGGCGAGGATTCCGGCAAGCCCATGTCGGACAAGAAGATCGTGGACATTCTGCAGGGGCGCGGGCTCAAGATCGCCCGCCGCACCGTAGCCAAGTACCGGGAACAGATGGGGATCCTGAGCGCCCGCATGCGCAAGCAGTTCTGATCCCCGGGAACCCATGAAGGAGGCGCCATGGAACTGGAAATCATCACCCGTCATTTCACGCTCGGCGACGAACAGCGCGACGCTGTGACCGAGGCCCTCGAGAAGGTGGAGCGCTTCAGCCCACGACCCATCCAGTCCCTGCGGCTCACCCTGACCCACGAGTCCGGCGTCATCAACGGCGACGCGGTGCTGCACCTGAAGAACGCCGACTTCCGGGCCGAGGCCGGCGGTTCCACCGAGCCCCCGCTGGTGGCCGCGGAGATAGCCGAGACCCTTCGCAAGCAGCTGGTCAAGTTCAAGGGCAAGGTCAGCGCCCGTCAGCGGGGCGAGGAGGGCGGCCTGGGCCGCGCCATGATCGACGGCGGCGGCGTCTTCGGTGCGGGCGAGGAGGCGGCCGAAGGTTTCATCCTCAAGGACATGGCCGTGGACGCGGCCAAGTCGGCGTTCGCCGAGGCCGAGTTGCCGTTCTTCATCTTCCGCAACGTGGACAATTCCCGGCTGAGCGTCATCTACCGGGACAAGGATGGCGAGCTGGGCCACCTGGAATCGCAGGAACCGGAAGCCGGAGCCTAGGAGGCGGGGCGTGAACCAGACGGTCACCATCCAGCGGCTGTGCGAGGATCTGCGCGAACCGCTCCTGTGCGAGTTGCTGACGGACATGCCGGAGGAGGACCTGATCGTCCGGGCCGCCGACATCCACCGGCCGGGCATGGCCCTCATGGGCTTCGCAGAAAACTTTCTGCACCGCCGGATCCAGGTCTTCGGCGAATCGGAGATGTCCTACCTGGCGACCCTGGATGCGGGCGGCCAGCGCACGGCCGTGGCCCGTGTTCTCGAACTGGATCCGCCGGTCATCTTCATCGCCATGGATCAGGCCGTACCCGCGCCGATCCTGGAGATCATGAGCGAGCGGAAGCTGCCCCTGGTGCGGTCGTCCCTGCCGGCGGTGGATCTCCTGGCGGAATTGGGCCGGCACCTGGAGAAGGCCTTCTCGCCCTGCACGGAAACCCACGGCACCCTGGTGGACGTGTATGGCGTGGGCCTGCTCTTCACCGGCCGCAGCGGCATCGGCAAGAGCGAGTGCGCCCTGGACCTCATCGAGCGCGGCCATCGCCTGGTGGCGGACGACATCGTCGAGATGACTCTCCGCAGCGACGACGTGATCATCGGCCGCTACCGCGATCTGCTGCGCCACCACCTGGAGATCCGCGGCGTGGGCGTCATCGACGTGCAGGGCATCTTCGGCATCCGCGGTATCCGCATGCAGAAGCGGGTGGAGGTCGAGGTGCAACTGGAAGAGTGGGACGACGCCGCCGACTACGAGCGCATGGGCCTGGAGAACCGCTACACCGAGATCCTCGGCGTGAGCATTCCCCAGGTCGTCGTGCCTCTCTTCCCGGGCAAGAACATCACGGTCATCTGCGAGACCATCGCTTTGAATTTCATGCTCAAGGTGTACGGTTACGACGCCGCCGAGGCGCTCAACCAGCGCATCATCGAGACCATGCAATCCAGCAGCCGCCTGCACAAGTACCTGGAACAGGACCGGGAGTAGGCGTGCAGGAGACGGCCATGACCAGGGGCTACGTCATCACCCACGGCGCGATCGGCGAGGAACTCGTACGGGTCGCGACGCTCATCCTCGGACCCCAGGTGGGATTGGAGGCGGCGTCCAATGCCGGCCGCTCCGCCCAGGACATCACCGCCGGCATCGCCGAGTGGCTGGCCGCGGGCCGGGAACCGGCGCTCATCATGATCGACGACTACGGCGGGAGCTGCGCCAACGCCGCCCAGCTGGCCTGCGGCGACCGGTCCGACACGGCCATCGTCAGCGGCGTGAACCTGGCCATGATCCTGGGCTTCCTCACCTGGCGCGAGACCCACGAGCTCGAGGAACTCTCCCAGCGGATCGTGGACAAGGGGCGCGAGGCCATCGTGCGCCTGGGAGGCCGTTGATGACCATCGCGCTGGCCCGCATCGACGACCGGATGATCCACGGTCAGGTCACCGTCGGTTGGGGCCAGCAACTGCGCCCCGACCTCATCCTGCTGGCCAACAACGCCATCGCTGCCGACGCCTGGCAGGCCCGCGTCTACGCCTCGAGCGTGCCGCCGGAGATCGCTGTCGAGATCCTCTCGGTGGCTGAATCCGCCGCGCGCCTGGCCGCCGCCGAGGAATCGGGCGAGCGGGTGCTGCTATTGACCGGCAGCCCGGGCGAGATGTCCGAACTGGTGCGTCTGGGAGCGCCCATCGAGCAGGTGAACGTGGGCGGTCTCCACTTCGCGGCCGGCAAGCAGGAGATGTTGCCGTTCGTCTACGTGGACCGCCAGGATCTGATCGCCCTGGACCGCCTGCTCAAGGCGGGCGTCGGCCTCTCGGCCCAGCAGGTGCCTGGCGGTCGCGACTATCCCGTCGGCGACGAGCAACTGGAGCGCATGGAGGACCTCCTCTGATGGACCTCCTGGCGTCCGACGGGGATCTTCTTCGCCTGCTGGCGGTGGCCCTGCTCGGCGGCTGGCTCACCCTCGACGACACGGCCTGGTCCCAGACCTGGTTCAGCCAGCCCCTGCCGGCCGGATTGCTGGCGGGACTGATCGGCGGCGATCCCCTCACCGGCCTGGCCATCGGCCTGCCCCTGCAACTGGTCCTCGTGGGCAACCTCCCGGTTGGACAGAGCTTCATCGGCGACCCCACCGTGGCGGTGGTGGGCGCCGTGGCGGCGGCGGTCCTTTCGGGGCACAACCTGCGGTCGGCCCTGGTGACCGGCGAGTTCGGTCTGCCCCTGCTGGGCTGGCTCATCCTGGGTGCGGCGTTGCTCAGCCTGGCCGGGCATCTGCTGGTCCAGGCCGAGCGCCGGGCCCACGTGCCGCTCATGCTGCAGGGGCACCGCACCCTGCGGGACGGCGACCTGTCGCGCATCCAGCGCTTGCACCGCCGTAGCCTGGCCCTGACGTTCCTGCGCGGCGCCCTGGGTGCCCTGTTGGCCACGCTATTCCTGGCACGCCTGTGGATTCCCTTGCTGGCGGTCCTGCCGGAGCGGGTTCAGGCGGCGAGTGGAATCCTGGCGGTACTGCTGCCGGGACTCGGCCTCGGCGTCACCATCGAACGTTACGGCGTGGTACGAAGCCTGCCCTGGTTCGCCCTGGGCCTGGCCGCCGCCCTGGCCACCGTGAGGTGGGGGCCGTGAGCGCCCCGGTCAAGGGCCTGGGCCTGCGCCTGCGCTGGCTGCTCTTCGTGGAGTCCCTGGGGCTGCAGGGCTCGTGGAATCCCCAGCGCATGCAGAATCTGGGGCTGCTGTCGATCATGACCGTCTGGCTGCGGCGGTTGCCCCGGAACGTGGAGCGGGACCGTCTCTTCTGCCGGCGGTACTACGAGTTCTTCAACACGAACCCCTACCTGGCCAACTACCTGGTGGGCGCCCTTTTACGCCTGGAAACAGAGAGGGAACATGGCGCCGAGACGCCTCGCGGCCTGGCGGCCACGGTGCGGGATTCCCTGGGCCGGTCGCTGGCCTCCCTGGGCGACCAGCTGTTCTGGCTCGGTCTGCGGCCGGCGTTGGTCATGGGTATGGGGTTGCTGGCCCTCGACGGCAACGTGGAGGGGGTCCTGACCCTGGTGGGATGCTTCGCCCTGGGCCAGTTCCTGTTGCGCTGGCTGGCCCTCGAACGGGGTTACGCCCTGGGCATGGACGTGGTGGAGGTCGTCGCCCATCCCCTGTGGCACCGGGCCATCGCCGCGGCCACCCGCCTGGGCATGTTCCTGACCGGCGCCGTGGCGGGCGTCTACGCCGTGCGCCTGTTGGCCCTGGAGGGCCAGGGCTCAGGCGGACTTCTGGCGGCCGGCGCAGCCCTCGGCCTGGGGCTGCCCCTGGTCCTGCGGCGCCGCCTGCCGGGGGAGGTCCTGGTGGTGGTGGCGTTGGTGCTGGCGCTCATTCTGTCCTTTGCGAATCCAATGGTGAAAGGCTAGATTGATGGTTCCGATTCTCAGAAACCGACCCGACAAGGGATCCCAGCCTTGAGAACAGCCAACGTGACCGTGTCCGACCCGGTGGGCTTCCATCTGCGTGCCGCCGGCAGGATCGTCAAGCTCACCAAGACCTTCGCGGCGGACGTTACGATCCGCTACAATGGCCGTGTGGCCAACGCGAAGAGCATCATGGGACTCGCCAGCCTGGCGGCCGAGTTCGGTGCGATCGTGGAAGTCGAAGTCACTGGTTCCGACGAAGATACGGCCCTCGACCGCGTTGTTACGCTGATCGAAGTCGATCTGGCTCAACCCGACGAGTAGAGATGGCCCCGTTGCACGGCATTCCCGCTTCCCCCGGGTACGCGGTTGGACCGGTGCATGTGGTACGCCGGCGTAGCATCGTGCCGGTGAGCCGCTCCGTCACCGAGGCGGACCTGCCCGGCGAGACCGTGCGTTTCCGCGAAGCTGTGGACCGCGCCCAGGCCGAGATCCAGTACCTGGCCGACAGTCTGGCCCGGGAACTGGGCACGGACGAGGCGGACATCTTGGCCAGCCAGCTGCTTATTCTCGAAGATGTCCTCATTTGGGACGCCACCCTGGAAGTCATGCGCAAGGATCTGGTCAACGCCGAGGCGGCGTTCACCACCGCCGTGGGCGACGTGGCCCGGAATTTCCTGCAGATCGAGGACGAGGTCTTCCGCGAGCGGGTCGGCGACCTGCGCGACGTGGAACAGCGGGTGCTGCGCGCCTTCACCGGCGCCGGCGACCCGGGGCCGGAAGTACCGACGGTTCCCTCGGTGGTGGTGGCCCATGATCTGGCGCCCAGCGACACGGCGGCCCTGGGCCGGGAGAATGTGCTGGGTTTCCTCATGGACGTGGGCGGAACCACCAGCCACGTGGCCATTCTGGCGCGCTCCCTGGGTGTGCCGGCGGTGGTTGGCCTGGGCGGCCGCGCCCTGGCCCTGGAACCGGGCACCCAGGTGGCCCTGGACGGGTCGATCGGCGAGGTGGTGGTGGATCCCGACCGGGCCACCATCGACCGCATCCACGGCCTGGCGCGCACCGCGGCCGTGACCAACGAGAAGCTGGCGGGTCTGCGCGATCTGCCGGCCCTCACCCCGGACGGGCACCGGGTCCGGCTCATGGCCAACGTGGAGATGCTGCTGGAGGTGGACGAGGCTCTGGCGCGGGGGGCCGAGGGCGTGGGACTGCTGCGCACCGAGTTCTTCTTCTTCCAGCACCAGCGCATACCCACCGAGGAGGAGCAGGTCCGGGCCTACACCGAGCTCGTGAGGCGCATGCAGGGCCGACCGGTGGTCTTCCGTACCCTGGACGTGGGCGGCGACAAGGTGTCCGATTACCTGGGGGCCAAGCGGGAGTACAATCCCTTCCTCGGCTGGCGGGGCATCCGCTTCCTGCTGGCCAACCGGGCCCTCTTCAAGACCCAGGTGCGGGCGATCCTCCGCGCCGCTGCCGTGGGCCAGGCCAAGCTCATGTTCCCCATGATCTCCGGCGTGCAGGAACTGCGGGACGCCCGGGAAGTGTGCGAGGAGGCCGCGGCCGAGTTGGAGCGCGAGGGGATCGAGCACGATCCCGATCTCGAGATCGGGGTCATGGTGGAGACGCCTTCGGCGGTGCTGGCCGCGGATCTGCTGGCCGCTGAGTGCGACTTCTTCAGTATCGGCACCAACGATCTCATCCAGTACATGCTGGCCATGGACCGGGGCAACAGCCGCGTCTCCTATCTCTACCAGCCCCTGCATCCGGCCGTGCTGCGGGCCATCGACCGCACGGTGAAGGCCGCCCATGCGGCGGGCCGCTGGGTGGGCCTCTGCGGCGAGATGGGAGCCGAGACCCGCCTGGCCGAGGTGCTGCTCGGCCTGGGTCTGGACGAGATCAGCCTGCACGGTCCGGCCCTGCCCAAGATCAAGCAGGTCATCCGCTGGACGAATCTCTCGGAGGCCCGTAGCATCGTCGACACCTTGCTGGACATGCCCACGGCCGAGGACGCCAACGCCTGGCTGGCCGACTACATCGCGCGCCGGAAACGCGACCGGGTCGAGGAGGGAACCCCGTGAACGCCGACAACCAGGGCTCGAATACCATGCGCCGGCTCATCCTGGAACTGCCGGACCAGTTGCGGACGGTAGCCGGGGGGTTGGACCGCTTGGACGTTGGCTCGCCGCCCCACGTGGTGCTGGCCGGCATGGGCGGGTCGGCCATCGCCGGCGATCTGGCGCGTCCGCTGCTCGCCGGCACGGGGCTCCACGTCCACCGGGACTATGGCCTGCCCGCCTGGGTGGGCGCCGGCGATCTGGTCGTGGCCGCCAGCTATTCCGGAGATACGGAGGAGACCCTGTCGGCCTGGGAGGAAGCCGCCCGGCGCGGTTGCACCCTGCTGGCCATAACCTCCGGAGGCGATCTGGCGGACCGTGCGGCCCGGCGCCATGTACCGGTTCTCACGCTGCCCGGGGGCCTGCCGCCCCGGGCGGCCCTGGGCCACGCCCTGGGTACCCTGGTGCGGGCCCTGGGCCGGTTGGGCGCTCTGGCCGGCGAAGCGGAGACGGAGATCGCCGCTGCCGCCGACCTGCTTGCGGACCGGGGCGAGGCCCTGTTCACCGCAGCGGCGGACGCTCCGGATGGATGGCCCCACCCGGCCGCAGTGGCGGAGGACCTGCGGAATCGACTGCCGGTGATCCACAGCGCGGGGACGGCAGCCCATGGTGCCGCCCGGCGTCTGGCGGCCCAACTCAACGAGAACGCCAAAGTGCCGGCCCTGCTCGCGGCCTACCCCGAACTGGACCACAACGACATCGTGGGCTGGGGGGAGGACGGCGAGCCCGGGCCCTTCGCCCTGGTCGTGCTACGCGACGCCGATCTGGATGATCGCACCGCGCGGCGCGTGGACATCACCGTCGAGACGACAGCGGCGGCCTTCGCCGCCCGGCACGAGATCGTCGCATCGCCGGGCCCGGTCCTGGCCCGAACCATGGCCCTGGTCCAGTACGGCGACGCGCTGAGCTGGCACCTGGCCCGCGTGCGGGGTGTCGATCCGGTGCCCGTGGAACGCATCCAGGAACTGAAGCGCCGGCTCGATCCCTGACCCATCACCCGCGCCCGTGATCGGGCGGACAGGAGACGACCACGTGAAGGCACTCATTCCCGCTGCGGGCGTCGGCGCGCGCCTGCGTCCCCACACCCTGAACAAGCCCAAGGCCCTGCTGCCGGTGGCGGGCAAGCCCATCCTCGCCCACATCATGGACGACCTGACCGCGGCCGGCATCGACGGCTTCGTGCTCATCGTCGGCTACCACGGCGACGAAGTGCGGGAGTGGTTCGCCAGGGAGCGTCCGGACCTGGACATCACCTTCGTGGAGCAGACCGAGCGCCTGGGCCTGGGCCACGCCGTGTGGACGGCTCGCGACATCCTGGGCCAGGATCCGTTCTTCTGCATCCTGGGCGACACCATCCTCAAGGCGGACTACGACAAGCTGCTGGCTTCGACCGCCAGCATGATCGCCGTGCGCGAGGTGGCGGACCCCCGCCGCTTCGGCGTGGTCGAGATGGACGGCGCCCAGGTGCGCCGCTTCGTGGAGAAACCCGACGTACCGCCCAGCAACCTGGCCATCGTCGGGGCCTACCTCTTCAGGGATCCGGCCGCCCTCTGGCGCAGCCTGGACCGGGTCGTGGCCGAGGACATCCGCACCAAGAACGAGTACCAGCTCACGGACGCTCTGCAGATGATGGTGGAGGAAGGCGTGCCCTTCGTCACCGAAACCGTGACCGACTGGTACGATTGCGGCAAGGATGACACCTGGTTGCAGACCAACCGGGTGCTCCTGGAGCGGGCGCCGGATACCGCCGCGGGCGAGGGCATCGTGGCGCCGGTCGACCTGGCTCCCGGCGTGCAGTTGCGCGACTCCACCGTGGGTCCCAACGTCACCCTGGGCCCGGGCGCCGTCCTGGAGAACTGCGTCCTGTCCGATTGCGTCGTCGGCGCCGGCACGCGCCTGATCGGCTGCCGCCTGCGGGACAGCTTGGTGGGAGAGTCTTGTGAGCTGCGTGGGGTTGACGGACGGGTGAATGTTGGCGATTTTAGCGTGATCGATCTGCAGACTGATCCGGCGGATAAGCCGGCCCGAAAGGACTGAATACATGAGTGAGCGTTTTCTCTTCACCAGCGAATCGGTGACGGAAGGTCACCCGGACAAGGTGGCGGACCAGATCTCCGACTCGGTGGTGGATGCCATCCTGAACGACGATCCCGATGGTCGCGTGGCCTGCGAGACCCTCGTCAACACGGGCGTCGCCATGCTGGCGGGCGAGATCACCACGAAGACCTACGTGGACATCCCCGAGATCGTCCGCGGCACGATCCGCGACATCGGCTACACCTCGGCCGATTTCGGCTTCGACGCCGACAGTTGCGCCGTGTTGACGTCCATCGACAAGCAGTCGCCGGATATCGCCCAGGGCGTCGACCCGGGCGGCGCGGGGGACCAGGGCCTCATGTTCGGCTACGCCTGCCGCGAGACCGACGTGCTCATGCCCCTGCCCATCACCGTGGCCCACCGCCTGGCCCAGCAGCTGGCGGCGGTGCGAAAGGACGGCACCCTGCCCTGGGTGCGGCCCGACGGCAAGACCCAGGTGACGGCCGTGTACGAGGACGGCCGTCCCGTGCGCATCGATACGGTGGTCGTCTCCACCCAGCACGGCCCCGACGTGAGCAACGATGACATCCGCGACGGCATCGCCAACCACGTCATCGCGCCGGTGCTGGCGAAGTTCGACGTGGACCACGCCGGTTATACCGCCCACATCAATCCCACCGGACGCTTCGTCATCGGCGGTCCCCAGGGCGATTGCGGCCTCACCGGCCGCAAGATCATCGTCGACACCTACGGGGGCAGCGCCGCCCACGGCGGCGGCGCCTTCAGCGGCAAGGACTCCACCAAGGTGGACCGTTCCGGGGCCTACGCGGCGCGCCACCTGGCGCGCAACGTTGTCGCCGCCGAGCTGGCTGACCGCTGTCAGGTGCAGGTGGCCTACGCCATCGGCGTCGCCGAGCCGGTGAGCATCAACATCGAGACCTATGGAACTGGGCGCGTGCCCGACGCGGTCATCACCGAGGCCGTACGCACGGTGGTGGACCTGACGCCCCGCGGCATCATCGAGCGTCTGAAGCTGCGCGAGCCGGTCTTCCGGCAGACGGCGGCCTACGGCCACTTCGGCCGGGACGACGCGGATTTTACCTGGGAACGGGGCGATCTCGTGGCCGAGCTCAAGCGGGCGGCCGGCTAGGGATCGGGGACAGGCGCTCCCGCGCGCCGGAGGGAAAAGCAAGGAGGCTCCCCGACGGGGAGCCTCCTTCTATTCAAACCAGAGCTGTCGGCCGCGGATCAGTTCGCCTCGATGGTGAGCACGTCGCGGCGGGTCACGGACCAGGCCGGATAGGCCACCGACAGCCGGACCTCGTAGGTGCCGGCGGCGGTGAATGTGTGGTTCGGTGACTTGCCCGCATAACGGCCGACCCTGACTCCGTCCGAGATACGGATGATTTCCCAGGTCTGGACCAGGTTGCGGTAGTCGCCCGCCACGTCCGGGTCGATCTCGCATGACATGGCCCGGTAGTCCAGGTTGACCGGCTCGCCGAGAACGGCCGCGGCCGGCGCGGCCTCGGCCGCGATGGTCATGGAGTCGGCGATGATCGTGACTACGCGTTCGGCGACGGCAGTCTTGCCGCCGGGATCCTCCACCTTCAGGCTGACGGCGAAGTCGCCGGCCGTATCGTAGATGTGGTAGGCGAGGGACGTGGTCGACGTGGCACCATCGCCGAAGTTCCAGGTGTACTTCAGGTTGTTGGCGCCGCCGGTGGCCGGGCCGGACTCGTCGCCGCCGGAGGCCGCTCCGTAGACATCGACCCTCACGGGCAGCACCCCGCACTCGGGGGCCACGTGGATACGGGTGATCACGGGCTCGCTCTCATCTTCGCTGCAGCCCACACACACGGCGAGCATCGTCAGCAGGGCCAACATAGGCAGGATCAGACGTTTCATCGGTACGTGATTCTCCCTGTGGGGTGGCAAGCATCCAGGAGTACCGGAACCCCGTTCCGATCCCCTCCCGCCTGGTCGCAATCAATGTATGAAGCTACGTCGCCCGGATCAAGGAGTCCAGTCAAATCACCGCCGCGCGCGGACGAACATGACCAGGCAGATGAGGGCGTAAACGGCGTTTCCGGACCAGCCTGCGGCCAGGGGCGGCACCGTGCCGCTGTGGCCCAGGGATTTGCCGAAGTTCATGAACAGGTAATACCCGAAGCTCACGGCCAGGGTGAGGCCGAATCCCGAGGCGATGGTCGTCTTGCGGGGCCCGGAGGCCAGGACCACGCCCATGAAGACGACGATGAAGTTGACCACGGGAAAGGCCAGGTTCCAGTGGATGTCCACCAGGGCGCCGGTGGGATCGCCGCCGCTCTGCCGGATCAACGAGGCGTGTTTCAGCAACTGGCGGATGCTCATGTCCTCCTGGCGGATCCGGTCCCGGTAGAGGCTCTTGGGATCCACCGTGAGGTCCCGCGCCGTGAGGCGGTCGAAGGGTGTGACTACCTCCTGGTCACCGGTGAAGACCCGGCGTGTGCCGTCCACCAGGGTCCAGTGGCGTCCGTCCCATTCGGCCCGGACAGCGTCGATGCGCTCGGTGACCACGGCACCGTCATGGGCGATGACCCGCAGGCCGGTCACGAGCCCGGTGTTGGGATCGAAGCGGCGGACGAAGTAGAGACGGCCGTCGGGCCCGGTCAACGCGATGCGCTGGGTGGGACGGATGCGGTCGGGGTTGCCGTGGATTTCCACTTCCCACACCCGGTGCCGCTGCAGGTTGGCTTCGGGCAGCACGTACTCCCGCCAGGCCAGGGACAGGATCATCGTCAGGGCGGCCAGCACCAGCAGGGGGCCCGTGATCCGCATGAGGGACCAGCCGGCGGCGAAGAGAGCGGTCAATTCCAGGTAGCGCGCCATGGTGCCGACGGTGAAGAGCGTGGCCATGAGCATGGCGATGGGCAGCACGATGTCCACGATCCAGGCGGCCTTGTACAGGTAGTAGCGGCCCACCTGGGAGATGGTGGCCTCGTTGTCCACCAGGCTGCCCACGTGCTCCAGCAGGTCCATGAGCGTAAACAGCACCAGGGCCCCGGCCATGGTGTAACCCAGGTTGCGCAGGAAGGTCGCCAGGATATGCCGGTGGAGGATGCGCATCAGGCGGCCGCCCCGTCCGGGTCCGCGGATTCTCCTGCCGGGGGCGGGACGGCGCCGGGCTTGAGAGTGATGCTCAGCAGCGTGGATTCCCGCACGGTCTTCAGGAATACGGGGATCCCCACCGCCGTCAGCACGATGTTGGCCGACCACATGGCCAGCATGGGGTTCAACAGGCCGCGGTCGGCGAACTTCTCGCCCCCCACCAGGAACAGGTAGTAGACGGCGAAGACGGCGATGGCCAGGCTCACGCTCACGCCCTTGCCGCTGCGCGAGGTCGTCACCGCCATGGGCACTCCCAGCAGGGCGAAGACCACGCAGGCAAAGGGGATGGCGAACTTCTTGTGGAACTCGACCATGTACTTGTTCCGGCGCACCTCATAGCTGGCGGCGATCTTCCCCTGGTATTCGGACTGTTCGACCGTGCGCTCCACCTTCAGGCGCGTGGCCCGGAAGCGGGGTTCCACCACGCTGCGCCGCTGCGGGGTGCCGGCCGGGGGCACGGCCCGGGTGCCGAGGACGTCCCCGCGCCGGTCGGGATCCAGCAGCTGCCAGTGCCAGCTCAGCAGGTTGTGGGCCTGGCTGGCCACGTGCTTCCGCGATTCCAGTTGCTTGCCGCGCTCCTCGGCGGCGGCCGCCCACAGGGACGTCAGGTTCATCTCCCGATCGCCGCGGGCCTTGCGCCCCGACTCCCGGAAGTCCCGCTCCACGTTGTTCACGTACACGTTCTGCTGCTTGAAACGGATGACTTGGTACTTGTCCGGCGCCTCCTTGTCAGGGCGCTCGTGGACCTCGCCGTCGTGCAACTCGATGAGCATGGAGTCGGTCTCGTGGTCGGGAATGATGCGGCCCCAGGTGGCGACGGTCAGGCGCGGCGCCACGTCGTTGGGCTTCTCGCGCTCGATGATCTGCACGTCCTCGATGCGCCCGGTGAGATCGTCCTTGGCCGAGACCCGGATGGTCATGCGGTCGTTCAGTTCATTGAACCGGCGCGGCTGGATCTCGAGCATGGGCTTCTTGCGATTGATGTCGTAGACCAGGTTGGCCAGGGTGTGGTTGGACTCGGGAAAGACCCAGTGGTTGTAGGCTGTCAGGCCGATGGCCACCACCGTGGCCGCGCCGAGCAGCGGGCGCAGGATCGACCACAGGCTGATGCCGCTGGCCTTGAAGGCCGTAATTTCATGATCGGCAGCCAGTTGCCCGACGGCCATCAGTATGGCCACCAGCACCGCCATGGGCACGGAAAGTGCAAATGTGTGCCCCAGGCTGAGGCCCAGGACCTTGGTGGCCAGCAGGAAGGGAACACCTTTGCTGACAAAGAGATCGACGTACTTGTAGAGGATCTCTATCATCAGCAGGAAGGTGATGACGAACAGCCCGAAGAAGAACGGGCCGACCGTCGAGCGTAGCAAGTATCTGTAGATCAGGTACATAGCTCCATGTTTCCGTTGCCTGCGGCCCGGATACAATCCAACCTGGACAAGGTTCCCGCCCCTCCGGGAGGCCGGAGATTCAGCGGGCGCCGGACTCGGACCGGCGGTCATCGCCCCACCGGACCGCGCCCGGATGACTCGCCGGGCGAGGTCGGGTACCGGTAGCGGCTTGGCCGGTCCCGGGGCCAGCTTGACCATTTTCGTGGACGATCCCCGTCCCGGCCAGGAAAAAAGCCGGCGGCGTACCCCAGAAGGAGCATCGAGGTTGAGCAGAGGCCGTCCGGAACATGGCTCCGCCGGGAACCGGGTTTCCCGTAATCGCCCTTGTGGCGGCGGCGGCCTCCTGCTCCTGACCCTCCTGCTGCCGTTGCTGTTGACCGCCGCTCCGGTCGCCGCGGACCCCGTCTACCAGGGCCCGATCCTCTACGGTTTCGATCCGGTGATCCGCACCACCCGCGACCCGCGCCTGCTGGGCGTGGAGCGCCAGATCATGCGGCAGCGCTTGGAGGCCGCCGGCGTGCGGCCCACCGAAGTGGGACGCGACCGCCCGGGCCTGACCCATACCATGCGCCGGCTGTGGCTCGAACGGGCCCGCGTGGACCTGGAGCGCCTGGAACGTCTGGTGGAGTTCGACGGCCGGCGGGGCACCTACGTGGAGATCGAATACCACCGGTACCTGATCCTGTTCCCGCCCCGGGAAACCCTGCCGGGGGGCTTCGTCTACTACCCACCCCGGCGGTTAGACAACCCGGACGTGACGATCTTCGTGGACGAACTGGGGGCGGGCATCGCCCGGCGGCACGCGGTGGCCGGCCGTGAGCACTGGACCACCTCCCTGGACCTGGCCGGCGGCGGCAAACGGGCCCGGGACGCAGGCGGCCTCATCAACCTCACGATCCCCATCAAGCTGCCACGCACCCTCGAGCGCATCATCGGCAAGGGCGAGAAGACGAGCATTCGCATCAGCGGCCGCGAGCGTATCGCCATCACCGGCGAAAGCACCGTCACCAAGCCCTTCCTGGGGAACGAACGCATCCAGAGCCAGTCCCTGTTCCCGTCCCTGGACATGGAGCAGGAACTGCAGGTCAACCTCTCGGGCACCATCGGCGAGAAGATCATCCTGGAGGTGGACCACAACAGCGCCGCCATCGGTCCGGACGCCACCAAGATCAAGCTGATGTACCGGGGCGACGAGGACGACATCATCCAGACCATCGAGACCGGCGACGTGGGCCTGACCCTGCCCGGCGGCGGTCTCATGAACTACAGTTCCAGCAAGACCGGACTGTTCGGCATCAAGGTCAAAGGCCAGGTGGGCCCGGCCGACTTCACCGTGCTGGCCACCAAGCAGAAGGCCGAGAGCTCGAGCCAGAATTTCAACGCCAAGGGCGGGCAGCTTACCTCCCACGAGATCCTGTCCCACAACTACTTCCGGAACCGCTTCTTCCGCCTGACGAGTACCGAAGAGGCGAACCGCATCTCCATGGCCGCCATCGATCCGGCGACGATTTTCGTCTACAGGCTAATCGGCGGCGGGGAGGTCGTCGGCGACGAGGTCCGACAGCTAGCCGTCTACCCGGACTCCACGGGATCGTTCTACACCAACGATCTGACAGTGACCCCGGCATTCCGGGCCGACCGCTGGGCTCCGGTGCCCATCAATACGGACCCGGCGAGCCCCGGCTATTCGCTCCTGGTGGACAAGGACAACTTCCTGTGGGGGGTGGATCTCGGTTCTGACCAGGGGGACGACACGGTGTTGGGTGTCACCTACGCACTGAGAGATGGCACGCGGTTCGGCGACTATCCGGGGGATCCGGCGCCCGGCACCGTTTTTCAGGACGGCGCACCGGTGGAGGGGGAATGGTGGCGGCTGAAGCTGCTCAAGGCGCCTGCCTCGGACGACAATCGATTCGCCCATGCCCTGATGATCCGGCAGATCTATTCGTTGGGCGGCGCCAACATCGATCCGGGCAGTTTCTCGCTCCGCATCGAAAATACGGATCTTCGGGACGATACACCCCAGTACGATGAGAACGGTGTCCCCTACCTGCAGATCTTCGGTCTGGACAACGGCGACGACTACGGACTGGGATCCCGGGACGAGGAGCCGGACCTGACGCGGGACACCCTGTTCGATCTCGACAAGGGTCTGCTCAAGTTCCCCGAGGACTTCGCCCAACCCTTCGCTGCCGATTCGACCACCTACAAGAACAATGCCTCGGGTACGGCATTCGCTTGGGACGATACGTCCTATCTGGCCACGAACCTCGTTCCCGATCTGTACTCACTTGATGCCCAGGTTTCGTTGTTGCCCCAGTACGGCAAGTTCCGTTTCGTGGCCGAACACGCCTCGGCCAGCAACACCCTCTCCCTGGGCTCGAGCAACATCGAGGAGAACTCGGAGGTGGTGAAGGTCGACGGCAAGACCCTCAAGCGGGGCGAGGACTACGACATCGACTACGTCTTCGGCGAGATCGTTCTCAAGGAGGGGAACTTCACACTCACGGCCGAGAGCCAGATATCGGTGACCTACGGTTACTCGCCCTTCATCGGCGGAGGCTCCACGAGCCTCTTGGGCGGCAACCTCGGTTATCAGATCGGTCGCGACAGCCGCTTGTCCACCACCTGGTTGTACAAGTCCGAGGTCATCGTCGGGGACAAGGCCAAGCTGGGGGAAGAGCCGTCCAAGAATCTGGTGGGCACGGTGAACCTGCAACACACGATGCGGCCCAAGTTCCTGACCAGCGTCGCCAACCTGCTCAGCCGGCACGACACCGAGAAGGAGAGCTCGGTGCAGCTCCAGGGGGAGGTCGCCGTGAGCATCCCCAACCCCAACACCAAGGGCCAGGTCTACCTGGAGGACTTCGAAGGCATCGATGCCTCCAACGTGATCTCCCTGGTGCGGACCGCCTGGACGCTGCCGGCCTTCCCTATCCAGGATGCCGACGGTTTCGTCGGCGCCTTGCCGCAATTCGGATCCACCGAGCGCGTCGGCACCACCCGCTGGTACCGCCCCAACGATCGTGTGCCGCGCTGGTATCTCAACCCGTCCTTGGAGAGCCAGGAACTGGACGAAGCCCAGTCGGTCATGGAGCTCTACCTGAAGGACGAGGCCGGAGATGTCTGGAACACCGGCAGTTGGGGCGGGATCTCCCGCGGTGTCAGCGCTTCCGGCCTCGACCTGACCCAGGCCCAGTTCATCGAAATCTGGCTCAACGACGGCCAGACGGATCGTCTTGGGCGCACGGGGCGGCTGCACATCGATTTCGGTGAGATCAGCGAGGACGGCTACTGGCCCGACGGTGAAGTCGGGAGCCCGCAGAACGAGGACGCCAACAACAACGGCAGTTTCGAGCAGAAGGATGATTACAACGAGGATACCGGCTTGGTCGGTGACGCCGAACCGGAGTGGTCCGCCGAATTCGATGAAGGCTCGAAGACCTTCAGCCGCATCAACAGCACGAGGAACAACAGGACCTGGGATCGGGAGGATGGCAACAAGAACGGGTTCTTCGATACGAAGAACGAGTATTTTACGGCCGTCATCGATCTTGGGGAAACTCCAACCGAGGTGGATGTCGTCTATGATTACACCGCCGCGAACGGCTTTTCGGGTGGAACCGTCGAACGTGCCGATGAACTCCGGAACAAAGGCAAGGCCTGGCGAAAGTACCGCATCCCGCTGAGCGATATCGTTCCCGTCGCTGCCTCGGGCGATCCGGATCTGCTCCGTATCAAGCATGTGCGCCTGTGGTTCGAGGACGAGGAACGGTCGAACGATGTCGTCCGCCTGCAGCTCTCCGAGTTGCGTTTCCTCGGCTCCCGCTGGGAGCGCAACGGCATCCGTCGCGTGGAGGACGAGCGCATCCTCGAACCGGCGGACCTGCTGCCGGATGAGGGTTTTTTCCTGGGGGAGATGAACAACAAGGAGAACCCGGAATACGTGCCGCCCTACCAGCCCAAGCGCGAACTGAACATCACCGAGAAGGAGCAGGCACTCCTCATCGACTACACGGACCTGGCCCAGGGTCACCAGCTCGGGACCTCGCGCCAGGTCTCGGTCCAGGGTGACGACTACACGGGCTACGAGGAGTTGAGCTGGTTCTGGAACAACACCGACTTCCGGACCGCCGACCTGGATCTCTTCTTCCGCGTGGGCGCCGACACCCTCAACTACTACGAGGTCGCCTACAGTTTCGCCGACGACAATCCCAAGACCGGCTGGAAGCAGATCACCCTGGACCTGGTCGAACTGTCCCAGGTGAAGAACGGCGAACTGGGTGAGGACGGCGCCCGCCACGCCCTGGTCGGCGATAGCCGGACCGACGACGTGTACCGCGTGCGCGTGGTCGGCCGCCCCGACCTGCGGCGCATCAAGCGCTACTACTTCATCATCGCCAACAACGATCTCGCCCAGCCTGCCAGCGGCCGCCTCTATCTGAACGACGTGCGCCTGCTGGGGGTGAAGCGGGAGAAGGGCATGGCCGAACGCGGCGGCGTGCGCTTGAACATGGCCGATGTCTACAAGCTCGACTTCGACTGGTCCCATACGGACCAGGAGTATCACGGCCTGAACGCCGACAAGGGCAGCGGCATCGACCAGCGGCAGTGGAACCTGTCCATGAACTTCAAGGTCGAGGATTTCGTGCCGCTCCTGGGCTTCCGTCTGCCGGTAGGCCTGAGCCGCCGCCAGACCATCAAGCGACCCAAGTACGAACTGAACAGCGACATCGAGATCATCGACGACGACGTGCGCAACGAGCTGTCGACCATCGAACGCTCCGAGTCCTTCTCGGTGCGCCTCAGCCACCCGGGATCCAAGAACCCGATCCTCCGCTACGCCGTGGATCCCTGGTCCTTCAACCTCAACGGGTCGCAGAGCAATCACTCGGATCCCCTGGTGCGCAATTTCAACAAGAGCTTACAGGGGGGCGTGAAGTACGACCTGCGGATCCAGGGTCGTTACCGCCTGAGCGCCTATCCGGTGCTGAAACACATCCCCCTGCTCAGGGCCGTGGACGTGGTGCCGGATCACTTCAGTTTCAATGCGGGCTTCACGAGCACCTACCGTTCCGGCGTGAACATCCTCACCGACGGCACCGAGTCGCCACGGGCGCCGTCCCGCACCCGGCCGCTGCAGATGGATGCGAGCCTGGACTACTCGCCCCTGAACGTACTCGACATCAACGTTTCGGGCCGTTCGGAGCGCGACCTGCTGCGGGAATCGGAACAGTTCGGCGTGAACATCGGCCAGGAGAACCGACGCACCTACGGGACACGCCTGACCATCAAACCACCCCTGGCCAAGGAACTGCCGCACAACGTGTTCTTCAAACCGGTGCGGACCGCGGCCCGGGCCCTGACGGCCCTGCGCCCGAGCGTCCAGTTCAAGGGAGGGTTCTCGGATAACCATGGCCCCGAGGTTCGCAAGGGGGATGACCCACCGGGTACGAAGACCGTGGGCAACAACGGCCTGTGGGAGCTCCGCTTCAGCCTGCCCATAGGGGACACGACCAAGAAGCTCTTCCCCAAGAAGCGCTACTCGGCCCAGCAGCAGGAGCAGATCCTCGCCCAGGAGGAGGCGCGCCTCAACCAGCTCAACCGCCAGGGGCTGCAGGATTCCACCGTGGTGCTCACGCCCGCGGAAACCCGGGGACTGACCCCCGACGAGATCAACGAGCTGCGCCAGGAACGTCTTCTGGAGGCGGTCGAGCGCCGGGAGCAGGCGGAGGCCGACCAGCGGAGCGGCCGGTCCCTGTCCAGCGGCGAACCGGGCTTCCCCAATCCCTTGGACATCGTGCTGGAGTCCATGCGCAACCTGACTCCGGTGAAGTTCACCTTCAGCAACAAACGTTCGTCGCGCTTCACGCGCTACACCAGCGACGTGTCCTTCTGGTACCGGACCGGACTGGTCAAGACCCTGAACCGGGCGGACAGCCTCTACATCACCCATTCGCTCAACAGCACGAGCAGCGTGAACGTGACCACGTCGACGAAGATGCACCGCAACGTGTCGGTGGACCTGAAATTCAACCAGTCCACCGGGGAGACCGACGGCACCAACTCCACCACCACCGACTACAAGCAGGACTGGCCCGACGTCCGCATCAACCTGTCGGGCCTCGAGCGATGGCCGGTGCTGGGGGCCAAGGAGAACCGGGACGACAGCTGGTTCAAAACCTCGTCCCTGACTTTCAGCTATCGCAAGAGCAAATACGCCAACGGCAGCACGGCGACCTTCTACACGCCCACGACCCAGACCAGCCTGATGCCCCGCTGGCAGGCCACCCTGCAGAACGGCATGACCGTTTCCACTTCGGTGACCATGACCGGTGACCGCCGGGTGTCTGTGGGCTCGGTGACCGAGAACAACGGCCTGAGCGTCAGTGTCCAGCTCCGCCACCAATTCCGGGCCCAGGGCCTCCTGGCGCGCATGGGACTCTACCGCCCCGGCAACAACCCCACCGTCACCATGGACGTGGACATGTCCTATGGCCGGGATCGCAACACGCGGACCGACCAGACCGGTGCGGAGCCCTCGGTCTCGGGCATCAACCGCATGAGCGTCAATCCGCGCTTCAGCTATAATATCACCCGGAACCTCACGGGCTCCATGCGGCTGATCTACAGCCGGAACAACAACATCCAGAGCGGCCAGACGACCACGACTCTCGGCATGGGACTGGAGGCCACCTTTGTGTTCTAGGAACGGTATCCGCGGCGCGGCCCTGGCGTTGGCACTGGCCCTGTCCGGCATGGCGATCCCGGCCGCCGCCGAGGTGCCGGATTTCGATGCCGACCGGGCCTTCGGCCTCCTGCGCGCCCAGTGCGAAATGGGCACGCGCAAGCCGGGTTCGCCTGGCCTGGAGGAACTGCGGCAGCTGATCGAGTCCACGGCCGAGGAACACGGCCTGGCGTGCGTCCGTCTCTGCTTCACGGCCACCGACCCTCTGGGCGGGGGCGAGATCCAGGTGTGCAACATGGTGGTCAGCGCGGGCCCGTCCGGCGGCGAACGCCTGTGGCTGGGTGCCCACTACGACACCCGCCCCGTGTGCGACCGGGATCCGGATCCCGCCCGCAGGTCCGAGCCCCTGGTGGGAGCCAACGACGGGGCCAGCGGCGTGGCGGTCTTGCTGCACCTCATGGAGATCCTGGGCCGCACGCCGCCCTCCGCGGGCGTGGATTTCATCTTCTTCGATGGAGAGGACTCGGGTACGACGGGGGCGCCGGGCACCTATTGCCTGGGCAGCCAGCACCTGGCCCGTACCTGGCAGGACATGGGCAGCCCCCTGGCCGCGGGAGAGCCCCGGGGCCTGATCCTCCTGGACATGGTGGGGGAGAAGGATCTGCGCATCCCCATGGAACGCTACTCGTTGGCCTGGGCCGCGGCCTGGACCCGCCAGGTCTTCGATCGGGCCGGGCAACTGGGCCTGCACGCCTTCGTTCCCGTGCCGGGCCAGCCTGTCATCGACGATCACGAGCCTTTCCTGCGGGCGGGGATCCCGGCGGTGGATCTCATCGATTTCGATTTTCCCCAGTGGCATACGACGGCTGATACGCCCGAGGTGTGTGCCCCGGAGAGCCTGGACCAGGTGGGCCGGCTCCTGCTCTCGCTGATCTACGAGCCGTGAAGCGCATTCCGCGCTAAATTTCCGCTGATCCGGGCCGATGAATGCCGCAGACGTATTCGTTCGTATCCCCGGAAGCTGAAAAGGAGCGGGGCATGATCACCACCTGCACCGTTTGCCAGGCCCGTTACCGACTCGAAGCCGCCAAGGTCCCGCCGCGCGTCCTGCGCGTCCGTTGCCCGGACTGCGGGGGCGTCTTCGTCCTCGACGGCACGGCGCCCGTCGCGCCGGAGGAGACCCCCGTGGCCGGTCTGGAAACCGGTTACAGCGCGCCCGCCCCGGCCGCCCAGGTCGAACAGCCGGCGCCGCCGGTGAGTGCCTACGACGACGTGCCGGTGGCAACTCCGGCGACCGTCGAGCCCCCTGCGCCCGAGCCCGTCCCGGAGGACGAGCCCGCTGTCGCCGCCACCCCGCCTGCGTCCGCCCCGGTGGAAAGCCCGGTCTCCGAGGCCCCGGCTGCTGTGGTCGATACCGCCCCCGCCGCGGTGGCCACCGCCGAAGCCGAACCGGCCGCCCCGACGCGCCGCCGCCGCTCCAAGGAGGAGATGCTGGCCCGGGCTCTGGTGTCGGACATCCTGGTCTACAACCGCGAATTGCGGGATACGGCCCTGGCCGAGGGGAACCTCCTGGAGGCCCTGGGCGCCGAGATCAAGAAGTCCTGGGAATTGTACAAGGAGAAGGTTACGCCCGAAGTGGCCAACAGCACCAACCACTTCCGCGAGGCCTTGAACGAGATCCTGGCCGAAGGCGAGAAGGTCTTCTAGGCCGGAACCGCCGGCCTGCCGGTGGACTGAAAGACGAAGCGCGGCTCCTGAGGGGCCGCGCTTCGCATTTTCGAGGGACAGGGGCGCCGGTCAGTCGGACCACTTGCCCTTGCTGATCTCGCCCAGGACATCGTCGATCTGCTGCCGCACCCTCTCGTTGTGATCGGGCTCGAAGAGGGCCTGCTTCACGCGCCCCTGATCGTCCTTCTTCACGTAGCGCAGGGACTGCAGATCGGTCATGGACATGAGAATGTCCTTGCTGACCCGGACCTCGATGGGGTTGCCGTCCTGGTTCTCGGCCGGGTTGTGGTAGGGGTGCATGCCGTTGCCCCAGCCGTGGACGACCATGGAGCACAGGAGGGCCCGGAAGGTGTTCTGCCCCTGGACCGTCTCCAGGTCGAAATTGCCGCCGACCTTGCCGGTGACGCTGTCGATGACGGCCGCCAGCTTGGCGGACATCTCGTCGGTCACCTCGATCTGCAGCAGGCGCGAGAACATGGTGCGGAGGATGCGTTCGGTGTTGGAGGTCGTCATGGATCCGCTCCCGGCGGTGTCGTGGCCATGGATAGCGCCGGACGGCCTGCGCGGACCGTCGGCGGGAACATCTTCGTGAGCACGTCCCTTATGCAAGATGCTTGCCGTTTCCACGCTTCCGTGGGAATACCGGTCCAGTTTCGCAGAGGTGGCACGCGCTTTGCAGAAATGTTCGCACAAGGCGCGGAAACGCGCAATGCGCAGTCTGGAACGGGAATCGAGGGACCACGGTGGCGGAAATCGCGACGACAGCGGTCAGGACTTGCCGCCTGCTCTACTACGGAGCCACGGGCGTGGGCAAGCGTGAGAACCTCAGCCTGATCCATCGGACCATCCCGCCCGAGTCCCAGCTCAGCCTGGCCGTGGAGGATCCGGAGCGGCAGATCGCCTTCCGGTTCAACCAGCCCGAGGGCGACTCCTGGCAGGTGCTCGTGCAGGCGATCGACGCCGGGCGCGAGCGTCCGCGAGCCGCGGGCATGGTCGAAAGGCCTCCATTCGACGCCGTGGTGTTCGCCGTGGATTCCGGTGCGGCCCACCTGGACCAGAGCCTGTCGGCCTTCGAGGCCCTCAAGAACTACCTGGACAGCTGGGGCCGGGACCTCTTGGAAGTGCCCGTCGTCCTCCAGTACAACCGTCGCGCGGCGTCCGATGCCCTGCCGGTCGACCGTCTCGAGAGCCTGCTCAACCCCTGGGGACTCCTGTCCTTCCCGGCCGATTCGGCCAAGGGGGAGGGCGTACGCGAGACCCTCAAGTCCATCCTGGGATTGGCCATCAATCATCTCAAGGCCCAGCCCGAGCCCGAACCCGAACCGGCCCCTGCGGCCAAGGAAGCTTCGCCGACGCCACCGCAGCCCGCGGCGGCCCCGCCGGAGCCCGTGGTCGAGCCCGTGGAGAACATGGGTCTGGACTACGGCCCGCCGGTTCCGGGCAACGAAGTGACCGCTGCCGCGGCCGAACGTGGCGACGCTATTCTCGACGAGTTGCGGCCGCCGGTGGTCATTCCGGTGAAGATCCCGCGTCGGCTCCTGGAAGGGGACCGGCCCGTACGGATCCTGCTCGAGGCCCGCATCGTCGACGACGACGAAGCCTACTGATCGACCGGCACGAATCGTGCCCGGGCAGCCTCTCTCCGCTCGACTTGCCCAGACCCTTGTTTACTTGCCCATGCCCTTGCGGTAGAGTTCCCCCATGGAAACAGGACACCTTGCCGAGAGCAGCGAAAACCCTCATGGCTCCGCTTGGGCGGAGCTTTTTGACAGAGGGCGCCGTGCCGAACTGGACGGTCGCCTGGACGAGGCACGGACGTCTTACGCGTCGGCCCTGGAGTCCGGTGGCGAGCGGGCCGATTGGCGGTACCGCCTGGGCTGCGTGTGCCTGAAGCAGGACGATCCCGCGGCGGCAGTGCCCTGCTTCGAGGCGGCGGCGGGCGACGAGGCTACCGCGGTCAAGGCCCTGACCAATCTCGGCGTGTGTTACGACCGTCTGGGACGCCGCACGGATGCCGTTCGAGCCTACCGGCTGGCCATCCGTCGCGGAGGGTCTGCCGTAGCCCACCACAATCTGGGCTCGATCCATGCGGAGGAGGGGCGCCCGGGAGAGGCGATTCGGTCCTTCGAGGCGGCCATTGCCCTGGAACCGGATGCGGAGGCGTTCCTCAACCTGGGTCTCGTCCACCTGGCCCGGGAGGATTTCGTCCTGGCCCGGGAAGCCTTCGACCGCAGCGTGGACCAGCAACCGCGCTTCGCCCTGGGGCACTACCACGCCGCCCTGTGCCACATGAAAACCGGGTGCTACGCCGACGCTTGCACGCGCTTCGACCGGGCCTGGGAGCTGGACCCGCGCCTGGCTCGCACGCCGTACCACCTTGGTGTGTGCTGCCATAAGCTGCAGCGCTACGAGGAGGCGCGAGCCCAATTCGAACAGGCGCTGGAGGCCTTCCCCGAGGACGGCCGGATCCATTACCAACTCGCCCTGACCTGCGACGCTCTGGGTCTGCACCAGGAAGCCCGTACCCACTACGGACGCGCCCGGGCCCACGACGCCGCCGGCCGCTGACCGACTCCGCACCTCTATTCCCGGGAGCCCATGACCCATGATCGATCTGCTGAATATGCTGCTGCTGGCGGTGGTCCAGGGTTTCACCGAATTCCTGCCCATCAGCAGTTCCGGCCATCTGGTCCTGTTGCAGCGGGTGCTCGGCGCCCACGAGGGTGACCTCTTCTTCGACGTGGTCCTGCACGTGGGCACCCTGGGGTCGGTGTTGGTGGTTTACCGGGCCGAGGTGCGGCGCCTGTTGCGTCTGGACGCGGCGGCCCGGGCCTACGTGATGGCCCTGGTGGTGGGCACCCTGCCGGCGGTAGTGGTGGGCCTGGTGGCCAAGGACGCCGTGGAGGCCGTATTCAGCCGGCCGATCTTCGCCGCGGGCGGACTGCTCCTGACCGCCGTTGTGCTCTTCTCGACGCGGGCCGCCTACCGGTCAGGCCAGGCGGCGGCGGGGGCGTGGGAGCCCCGGGCGCCCCGTCCCTGGCGGGCCCTGGTGGTGGGGACGGCCCAGGCCCTGGCCATCCTGCCGGGGGTGAGCCGCTCGGGCTCTACCATCGCTGCCTGTCTGTGGTTGGGTGTGGAACGAACCGAGGCGGCGCGCTTCAGCTTCCTGCTCTCGGTGCCGGCCATCGCCGGCGCGCTGGTGCTGCAGCTGGCCGATGGCGCCGTCGGTACGGGTCTCGACGCCCGCACGGCGGCGTCCTTCCTCCTGGCGGCGGCGGCGGCCTTCGGAGTGGGCCTGCTGGCTATTCGCTGGACGGCCCTGGCGGTGGTACGGGCGCACTTCTGGAAGTTCAGCTTCTATTGCCTGGCGGTGGGCGCCGTCGCCCTGGGAGTGCTGCTCTGAGGTGGATCAGCGGGGGGCGCCGGAAGGCACGAGCCTGGTCAGCGTTTCCTGGACCCGCTCGTGGTCGAAGGGCTTGATGATGAAGTCGCGGGCGCCGGCCTTGATGGCCGCCAGTACCTGGTCCTTCTGGCCGAGGGCCGAGATCATGACCACCAGGGCGTCCGCGTCCTCGTGGAGGATGGCCTCCAGGGCCTCGGTCCCGTCCAGGTTGGGCATGGTGATGTCCATGAGGACCACTTCCGGCCGGGTCTGACGCCAGGCCGCCAGAGCCTCGAAACCGTCCACCGCTTCGGCCACCACGCGCCAGCCCATGTCCTCGACGATCTCTTTGAGCATCACCCGCATGAAGTCGGCGTCATCGACGATGAGGACGGTATGGGCCAAGGTGCACCTCCGTGCGGATCGTAGGGGTGTCGGGCCACCGGCGGCGCGTTCGGGGGCGCCGGGGGACGGTTCTGCCTCGTACACCTAATTGATCGACATGGGGGGCATGGACTTTAGCGGCGCCGGACCTCGGATCGCAGACGGTCCCGGGCGGCCCGCAGACGGGGGTCATCGGGCCGCAGTTCGAGGGCGCGGGAGACGGCTTCGAGGGCTTCGGCGCTGTCGCCCCGGCGGGCCAGGAGACCGCCCAGGTTGGCCCAGGCCTGGAAGAGCCGTGGGTTGATGGCGACCGCACGCCGGAAGGCCCGTTCGGCCGCCTCGGTGTCGCCGAGGGTAACCGCGCACACGCCCGCATTTACGGCGGCTTCGGCCAGACGGGGATTGGCGGCCAGGGCGGCCTGGAACTCTTCGCGGGCGGCCGCGGCCTCCCGGCGGCCCAGCAGGGCGGTGCCCAGGTTGTGGCGCAGGATGGCATGGTCGGGTCGCACGGCGGCGCCGCGGCGCAGGGCGGCCAGGGCGCCGTCCTCGTCGCCGGCGAGACCCAGGAAGCGGCTTGCGGCCAGATAGAAGTCCGCCCGACGGGCGGTGCCCAGGTCGTCGCGCTCGGCCCTGCGTAGGAGCCCCGCGGCACGCGCGTCCGGAGCGGTGCCGGCGGACGGATCCGTGGCGGAGATGAAGACGACTGCAGCCTGGCCGGCATGGGCCAGGCGCCAGGAGGGGGAAGCGGCCAGATCGTCGATGAGAGGCCCGAAGACGCTGCCGACGGTCAGGCAGATCGCGTCGGGACCGGTCCGTTGCAGCAGTTCGAGGGCTGGGGCGCCGCCCCGGCGCAGGATGTCGTAGCCCTGCCAGGCACGGGGCGGGTAGGCTTCCGTGCGGCCGTCGATCCACAGTCGCGCGCGGGTGACCGCCAGGAGGCAACCGGCGGCGTCCACGTTGGCCGCCACACGTCCGGCGCCGTGGCCCCGCAACCAGAGGGCCGCGTTGCCGGGAGCGTGGGACGGGGTCAGTCCGCCGCCGAAGCGGCGCGCCACGCCTTCCCGCAGATAGAAGTCGTCGTTCACCAGGCGGGGCCAGAGCAGCCCGACCACCACGGCGAACAACATGACCGAGGCCACGGCGGCCGGAAGACGGCGGGCCGGGCCGGGCCACCAACGGGACCAGGGAGTGCGGGGGCCGGTCACGGGCGCCGTATGCAGCAGCATGAGAGCGACCGCGTAGGGTCCGAGACCCCGCTGACCCGCCAGCGCCACACCGACCGCGGCCAGCCATACCAGCACTCGCAGCAAGGGGATCCGGCCCCACTGGGCAACGATCCACAGGGCTCCCCAGACGAGGCTCAGGCGGAACAGGATCAGGGTGAACCCGAGGGCGTTGGTGGTTTCCAGGAGCGGTACCAATTCGGCGATCATGCTGCTCAGGTTCGGTCCATCGGCACCGAACTGTCCCAAGGCCCGCAGGGGATAGGTCCAGCCTGCGGATCCATTGGGTGAGATTCCCAGGGCCGCCAGTGCCAGGACCGCGCCACCGAGGCCCACGGCCAGGATCCGGCCTGCCGACGGTCTCGGCGAGGTGGTTGCCGTCTCCGACCGTAGCCAGGGGGCCAGCAGCGCTCCGACCGTACCCAGCACCCACAGCACCGGCGCGGCAGCAGCGAAACCGTGGAACTGGACCCAGGCGAGGGTGATGACCAGGGCTTGTCCACCCGGACAGCGGGGATCCAACCAGGTACGCCAGCCCGGCGCGGACGCCAGGGAATCCGGACCGAGGGCCCGTTCGACCGTTCGCACCATCAACACGAGGCAGACGAAGGAGATCAGCTCGGGGCGCAGGATGAGGCGCGTCCAGAGGAGTCCGAGGCCCAGGAGTAGTCCCAGACCCACTCCGAGCAGCGCTCCTGCTCCCGTGGTGCCCCGCAGGCGGTCGCGACCGCCGTCGCCCAGCAGCAGCACGCCCACCAGGGCCAGGGCCAGGACCGTCCGCAGACCGTGCCAGCCGGCTACGGCGTCCGGATTCCCTTCCGGGGGACCCAGCGCGGCCACCAGCACCTGGAAGGCCCATTCGTGGTTCACCCAGGGTTCGTCCGGAAAGGTGAAGCTGTAGGTATTCGTGCCGGTGAAGCCGTCTCCGGCGAGGATGTCCCGTCCCGCACGAGCGTGGAGCCACACGTCCCGGTCCGAGAGACTGTGCCAGGCCAGAAGCCCGGTGGTGATAACCAGAACGGCGAGCCAACTCCAGGCCAGCAGGAGGTGCATGCGGCGCGCGGACGAAGCGGTCAAGAGCGGCTCCGGGGTTGATGTGGACGTCCCGCAAAAACCTAACATCGGGCCCTGCGGCGGGACAGCATTTCGTTTGACAAACTGGCTCGAGGAACAGGTGGTGCCTTGACAAAATGTCAAGACCGCGACCGGTTTTGATCTCAAGCGACCCTCATTATCGATGTTCAAATTTGTAAAGTCAACAGAAGCAAGACGTTATTCGACCGTGAAAAAGTTAAGGAATTCCTAAGATGTGGTACGTGAATTGTAATAGGACGAGTGAAATCACGGCAGCCCCCGCCCCGAATACACTGACCAGGGGGACCCGGACGCAGAGGAGAGAAGCATGGCGAAGACGATGAGAACGGCCAAGAAGACCAAGACGGCCAAGGCCCGCAAGACCACCAAGGCCGCCAAGACGACCAGGGCGAGCAAGGCCCGCTCCGCCAAGACGCGGCGCAGCACTTCCCCCGCCGCGGCCCAGCTCATGAGCAACCTGGATCTGTATTTCCAGGAGGTCAAGGCATACAACCTGCTGACCCGGGACGAGGAATGCGAACTCGCGCGGGGCATCCACGCCAACGACAGCGAGAGCCTGCACAAACTGGTCAAGGCCAACCTGCGCTTCGTGGTGTCCATCGCCAAGGAATACGCCCACTACGGTGTGCCCCTGGAGGACCTCATCAACGAGGGCAACCTGGGCCTGCTGAAGGCGGCCCAGCGTTTCGACGAGACGCGCGGCTACAAGTTCATCTCCTACGCGGTGTGGTGGATCCGGCAGTCGATCCTGGCGGCCCTGGCCAACCACAGCAAGATCGTGCGCATGCCCCTGAACCGGGCGCGTGTACTGAATCAGATCAAGCGAGCGAGCGGCGAACTCCAGCAGAAGCTCCGGCGCAAGCCCGAGCCCGAGGAAATCGCGGCGAAGCTCGGCCTATCCCTCGAGGAAGTCAAGGACACCCTGCCCCTCATGCAGGACAACTTCTTTCTGGACGACTACGTGGGCAATGACGAAGACAGCACGTACCTGGACTTCCTCGAGGACACCAATGGCGTAGGTCCCGACAACAAGGTCATGGAGGACGATCTGCACACGTCCATTGGCCGCATGCTCGGCGACCTCAAGGAGCGCGAGGCCAAGGTACTCCGCATGTACTACGGCCTCGGCACGGATCACGAAATGACGCTGGAGGAGATCGGCCAGAAAATGGGGCTGACCCGCGAGCGTATCCGGCAGATCAAGGAAGAGGCCTTCGACAAGATTCGGTCGAGCAAGGCCTTCAAGTATATGCACGACTATGCCGAGGAGCAGCAGCGTACCTGACGCTCGGCAACCAGCGGAACGATCCTATCACTTGGGAGAAGGACAGGGCCCCGACGGCAACGGGGCCCTGTTTCTTTGGTCGAGCTCTGTTCAGACGGCCGATTCACCCAGGTCGCGCCAGGCCAGGGCGTCGGCGCTCGCTTCCACGAGACGTTCACGGAGTTCGCCCGCCCGTCCACGGGGCAACCAGACCGTCCAGCGGACCTCCGCCCCGTATTCCTCTGACTCGATCCGGCCTTCGTGACCGTCCAGATGGTGACGAACGGTCTTCTGCAGGGCGTAGGGGAAGACCAGTTCCGCCCGCACGCCCAGCAGGACGGTGCGCCGCGCGGCCGCGGCGACGGCCAGGGCGGCGGCTTCCCCGTAGGCCCGGCCCAGGCCGCCCGTACCCAGCTTCACCCCGCCGAACCAGCGCACGACCACGCCCACGCAGTCGGTGATGCCCGCCTGGCGCAGGGCCCGCAGGATGGGTTCGCCGGCGGTGCCGGCCGGTTCGCCGCTGTCGGCGCGGATCTCCCGGGGGTCGTCAACCAGGCCGAACCGAGCGGCCCAGCACACATGGCGGGCGTCGTGGTGGCGGCGGCCGATTTCGTCCACGTAGGCCCGGGCGGCCGCTTCGTCGGCCACCGGAGCGGCGTAGGCCACGAAGCGGGACCGCTGGACGCGGGTCTCTGCCTGGCCCGGAGTACCGAGGGTGTCGAAGGACCCTGGAGGGGGGGCGGCGGTCATGGAGCGGATCCTCCCGCGGTGTCCGGATTCCGTCCGGCCGGGTTCTGGGGACGGCGCGACCTGTGTTTCCGGCCACTACTCCAAAGAGCCTAAACCATGGCGCCGCAGGCGGCAACGACCATGGCACCGGGTTTGGGAAACTGGCACCCGGCTTGCATTTGCGGTCCTGTCGGCGGCCTTCCGGCCGTCGCGAGGTCTTGGTCGTTCCAGCCGGGAGGCGCGTGTGGCAATCATGAGAGACAGGTTCGGCAACGGGGTGCGGACGGGGCTGCAGTCCATCCTCGCGGTGCTGCTGCTGGCGGTACTCGTCCTGCCGGTGGCCGCCCAGGAGAAGGCCCCCGGCGACGATCCGGCGGCGGATGCCGAACCCAGGACCTATCCCAATCCGCGTCTCTCGCTGCCGCGCAGCAGTCTGCATGACCCCTTCGACGATCACGTCCTGGTGGCCGGCTATGCGGCGGTGGGCGGCGGCATCCACAGCGCGTGGGAGTCCGGCCGCATCGGGTACGGCGGCGCTCTCGTCTTCCGCCCCGGCGCTGCCAACAGTTTTTTGGACTTCCTCTACGACTGGAATGCGGGCGCCGTCCTCCAGATCGATCACCAGAACCTGGGCGGCAACGACGAAGTCCTGTCCGGCGACGGCATCGTCCGTCGCTACTTCAGGAACCGCGGCGACGACAACACCGAGGTGAGGATCTTCGCCGGCGTCGGCGTCGGCGCCACGCGTTTCAGCGTGCCCGGAACCGGCGGCCTGGCGTCGGACAAGTACTTCAGCGCCGTGGGCGAAGTGGGCCAGGAGTGGCTTGTGGACCGCCGCGGCTACTTCTTCGTCAAAGCCCAGTTCCGCTACCATCTCCAGCAGGGGCGCAACTACCGGGTCTGGTCCGTGCAAGCGGGCGCCGGACTGCCCTGGCCGTTCTAGATCGCTCCTGACCGGGGGTGACCGCCGCCTCCGGATCCGCTATATTGGCATGGTCACCCCGCCTGCTACCGGCACCCGGCGGCCCCCGGCCGCCGGCGCCACATCCCTGCGAGGTTGAGATGATTCGCCTGCGACACCTGTCCGTGCCCGGGTCCGTGTTCCTGTTGGCCTGCAGCCTGCTCCTGGCCGCGGCCCCGGCGTCGGCCCAGCCCGAACTCTCCTACGCCCAATATCGGGCCATGTCCTGGGCGGCCGACCGCATCGACCACATGACGACCTTCGAGCCCATGGCCGGGGAGCCGGGGATGTTCCTGGCCGTGGCTGAACGCTTCGGCACGATCCTGGTTTACCGGTCCACGGCCCAGGGAATCCGGCGGGAGTGGAAGAGCGCGCACCTGGGCGGGATCCCCGAGGAACTGCTGGTGGCTGATCTGGACGGGGATGGCTTCGACGACTCGCTCGTCTGCCGGACGTCTGCCGGCAAGATCTACGTTTGGAGCCTGGAGAACTACGCCCAGACCTGGGAATCCCTCCAGGGCGAGTACGAGCGGATCAGCTGCTTCACCACCGCCAACGTGGACCAGGACGAGGCCAGAGAAATCATCCTGCTGGGGGATGAGAAGATCCACTACGTGGACGGGACGAGCTTCGCCAAGGAGTTCACGAGCATCGCCGACTACTCGGCCACCATGATGCGTTGCGGGGACGTGGACGGCGACGGACGCCCGGAGATAGTCCTGAATTCGGGCCAGATCGTGGACACTGGTACGGGCGAAGTGGAGTGGGACGAGGAGCAGTTCTTCAGCCGCATCGAACTGCTGGACATCGACGGCGACGGCACGCCGGAGATCTTCACCGAGAACGAGATCGGCGGCGGTCTCAAGGTCTTCAACGCCGGTTACCGTTCAGAGGTGCGCTTCCAGTAGGTGGCGCTGCCTAGCGAATGCCCCGCATGACCTCGAGCATCTCGGCGGCGGGCTTGAAGGCCGACGTGCGTCCGTGGAGCACTTCGCCGCGGCTGTCGATGAAGACCACCCGCGGCAGGCCGGGCACCCGCAGTTCCGTCTTGATGGCTTCCATCTCCGCGTCGTCCGGATCGGTGGCGTCGACCTTGATCCGCACGAAGCGCTCGCTCTCGGCCACCACGTCCGGCACGTTCCACACGTCCTTGTCCAGCTTCTTGCAGTAGATGCACCACTCGGCCCAGAAGTCGATCATCACGGGTTGGCCGGCAGCCTTGGCCACGGCGCGTTGCTCGTCCAGGAAGGCCTGCACGTTCTCGCCCGTGTGGATCTTCGTCCACTGGACCTTGGCGGGTAGCGCCGCCACTGTCTGCGCCGACGCGGCAGCCGGGGACTGGACCCGGGCCGGGGCGGAGGCGGCCACGGTGGATCCGTTGGCCGCGGGCTCCGGCAGGAACACGCCCTGCCGCACGAAGGATCCCACCAGGACATAGAGGCCCACCGCCAGGACGATCAGACCGATTCCCTTGCGGGCGCGGTCCCACCAATGGGCGCCCTGGACCACCGGGTCGAAGGCGCCGATGAAGACCGCCACCAGCACCGTCGTGCCGCCCACCAGGGGGTAGAAGAGTTTGGCGGACAGCAGCACCGGCGGGCGCACGAACCAGAAGGCCATGACCAGCAGGAGCAGGCCCATGGCTTTCTTCACCGTGTCCATCCAGCCGCCGCTACGGGGCATGCTGCCCAGGAGGGCGGGGAAGGTGCCGACGCCGATGAGCAGCAGGCCCATGCCGATGCCGAAGGTGAAGAGGGCGAAGAAGCCCAGGACCCAGTTGCCCGTCGTGCCCACCCACACCAGCAGCGCGGCCAGGAAGGGGCCGACGCAGGGGCTGGCCACCAGGCCGGCGACCATACCCATGGCGAAGACGCCGACGACGCCGCCGCGGCCCTGGCCGCCCGGTCCACCCAGGCGGTCGCGCAGGAAAGCGGGGGCCTGGAGTTCGAAGGCTCCGAACATGCTGAAGGCCAGCACCACCAGCAGGACGGCGATGGGTCCGACCACGGCCGGGCTCTGCATGTAGGCGGTGATGCCGCTGAAGACCGTGGCGCTCAGTGCGCCCAGCACGGCGTAGACCAGGGCCATGCCCAGCACGTAGGTCACGGACATGACCAGTCCGTGCCCGACGCCCTTCTCCTGGCTCTGGGCGCCGATCACCGCCAGGGTGATGGGGATCATGGGGTAGATGCAGGGCGATAGGCTCATGAGGATGCCGAAACCGAACACCAACACCAGAAACAAGGGCAGGCCGCGGCGCTCGATGAAGGCGCTGATCCGGTCGGCCGACCATTCCTGGCCGTAGTCCACGGCGACTTCGCCACGCCATGCCGACACGGCGCCGGCCTCGCCGGCGAAGAGGGTGAAGGTCAGATCGCGCGGGCCGGGGGTCGCGTCCTCGGCCACGGGGGCGGCCCATTCCAGGCGCACTTGGCCGCCGGCGGCCGGATCACCCGCCGTCACGCGTAGGGGGTAGGCCGCACCCAGAACGTCCTGGCCTCCGGCGACTTCCAGGCGCAGGGCATCCGCCGCCACCGGACCGTCCAGTCCCACGGAGAATTCGATGACCAGGTCGCGACCGATCTCCGCCGCCGGCGGCGCCGCCGGTTCGAGGGTCGCGGCCCGGGCCGTGGCGGCCAGGAGCAGGATCGTGGCCAGGATCGCCAGGTGTTTCCCGGCGCCTGAAACGTGCTTCGTGGTCATCTTGAGCCGCACCTCTGGACAGGGAAGGCGGCGCCAACCGGGGCGCCGCGTCACGTTCGTCATGGGAAAGCATACGACGAATACCCGTTTGCACAAGCCCCGGTTCCCGATGATCGATAAGAGTTGCGAAGGTTTGCATTCTATACCAAATTGACCCGTGAGAGCGCATATCCGGCGTTGACGCCAAGCACCCGCGCTGTTCCCGACGAAATCGCACGGCACACGGATTCCCACTATTGGAGTGACACCATGGTCCGCCTGTCCGCCCTTTTGATCTTCATTCTCGTCCTGGCCGGATGTGGCTCCGGGGACGGCACAGCCCAAGGCACCACCAAAGTGGTGGAGGGCGTACCCGCGTCGTCGACCCAGTCCGCCCTGGCCCTGCCCGATTTCAACCTGGAGCGGATCGGCGGCGGCCACGTGCGCCTCTCGAGTCTGCGGGGCAAGATCGTGGTCCTCGACTTCTGGGACACCTGGTGCCCGCCCTGCCGCCAGGCCATGCCGCACCTGCAGCAGCTGAGCAACGAGTTCCCGGACGACGTGGTGGTCGTGGGCGTGGCCATGGGGCGCAACGGCAAACCGGCCGTGGAGACCTTCGTCAAGCAATACGGCCTGACCTTCCCGGTGGTCCTGATGGACGAGAAGTTCGACGCGGTCCGGGCCTTCGCGCCCTACGGCGGCGTCAACAGCCTGCCCACGACCTTCATCATCGACACCGAGGGCGTGGTGAAGCAGCAGATCGTGGGTTTCAATCCCCGTGAGACGGATGTCTACGAGACGGCCGTTCGCCAGCTCATCGGCGCCTGAGGGCGGGAGGTATCCAGTGCGCAACCTCCTGCTCGTAGGTCTGGCCGGCGGCGCCGGCGCCATGAGCCGCTATGCCGTGGGGCTGTTGGCGGTGCGTGCCCTCGGCGACCGCTTCGCCTACGGTACTTTGGCGGTGAACGTGGTGGGCTGTCTCCTGCTGGGGGTCCTCCTGGAGATCGACCGCCACACGGGCGCGGTGGGCCACCCGTTGCGACTCCTGGCGGCCGTCGGCTTTCTCGGCGCTTTCACCACCTTCTCGACCTTCGGCTACGAGACCTTTCGCTACGTAGCGGACGGGTCCACGGACCTGGCGCTGCTGAACGTCACGGCCAATCTGGTACTGGGGCTGGGGGGCGTTTGGCTGGGTTGGTGGCTGGCGCGGGGGCTGGTGGTTTCCTGATCGATCCTACTGGACAGAGAACGACCCCCGGCCTGGTGCGAACCTTGGAGCCGGGGGCCTAGACACTCGTAATCATTTACGCAGCCACCAAAAGAGATCAACAAGCGTCATGACCATCAAGATCGCGACTTCCGTGCCCATGCTGACCCCCCCTTTCCGCCGTTGAGGTGATCGGTCGTGCGGACTGTTCAGGCATCGGCCGATCGTTCCCCTGCTTGAGGAAATCTTCAGTCGCGGGGCAACCCGCGATGATCGACACGATCCCTCCCTGCTTGAGCAAGAAGAGGACCGTTGGTCGTTTTTTCTTTCAACTCTTTGATATGTAACAACATGGCGGTCATGTCGTCACCCTCGCCACCCTGCCCGAAGTGTCTGACCTCGGTAAAAATCGCGTCGAGGAGATCCTGTGGAGCGACATCTGCGCGGCTGGACACGGCGGCCATGAGGCGTTCCTCGTCGTAGAATTCACCCGCGTCGTTGCGCTGATCGGCCAAACCGTCCGTGCGCAGGAAGAGGCGGTCGCCCCCCTGGAGGGTGAGCGCTCCTTCCCGGTACGCATGATCCGCCACGGCTCCCAGGACGGGCCCCCCTTTTCGCAGGATGTCGTACCAATCCTGGCCCTGCCGGAAGAGGACCGGTGGATCCATGCCCGCGTTGCAGTAGCGCAAGAGGCCCGATTCAGGTTCCCAGATGGCGCAGAAGAAGCAAACGAAACGACCCGGCGCGATGTGGGCGCCCAGGGCGGCGTTGAGGCGGTTCGCCACCGCCGCCGGGCGCAGGCGCGCCTCGGCCTCCCGGCGGAAGCCGGTGCAGAGGGAGGTCATGAGCAGGGCCGCGGGGATGCCCTTGCCCGCCACGTCCGCGATGGCCAGGACCAGGCTGCCGTCCTCGCGCAGGAAGAAGTCGAAGAAGTCGCCGCCCACGCGCCGGCTGGGCTCGTGCCGGCCGGCCACCACGAAGCGGGGCGTTTCCAGCGGACCCACGGGCAACAGGCTCGACTGGATACCCCGGGCCACCTCGATCTCCGTCTCGAGCTTCTGGCGCTGCAAGCTGTCGTGGTAGAAGTGCCGGCTCTCCAGGACCGAAGCGGCCTGGACCGCCAGAACCCTCAGGTTGGCCAGGTCCTCCTGGGTGTAGAGGATGTCGCCCCGCTTGGGACCGAAGGCCAGGAAACCCACCAGCCGGTTGCCGCCCACCAAGGGGACGGCCAGAAGGGCGCCGGAGCGGGTCAACGTGGCCAGGGAATCGGCGTCACTGCCGGTGCCCAGGAGCAGGTCTTCCAATTCCTCGGTGAAGACGGGTCGGCGCAGGCGGTGGAGCAGGCGGGCCAGGGCGCTGGCCGGAGACAGGGCGTCCTGGCCGCCGTTCGTGCCCAGGACCTGCAGCGGTTGGTCCGGCCCCTCGCTCAGGTAGAGCGCGAGTCGTTGCGGGCGGTAGAGCTCCGTGAGGCTGTCCAGCAATTCGGTGGCCATGTCCTCGGTGGCAACCAGGCTGCTGAGCCGGTCGGCGAGGGCGACCATGGCTCGACGGTGAACCTGCCGTTCCGGGTAGAAGGCGCGGTCGATCCAGCCCTGGACCGCCTGGCGCAGGGGCTGGATGACCAGTCCGCCACCGGCGGCGATGGCCAGGAGCACGGGGAAGGTCGAGACGTTGAAGGTCCGCGCCAGGGCTGTGCCCAGGACGACCACCCCGGCGAAGTAGCCAGCCAGCAGCAGGAGCGTCAGGGCGCCGTAGACCAGGCCGGTACGGACGATGAACGTGCGGTCGATGGCGCCGTAGCGCAGGATGGCCAGGGCGAAGCTGCTGGGCACGAGGATCACCGATAGGCTCAGATACTGCACGGGACCGGCGATGCGCACGGGGGTGGCCTCGCCCACCAGCACCACGCCCAGGAAGGGGACCAGGCCCAGCAGGAGCCCGCCGAACACCACCAGCAGCTTGGTACGCTGGATCGGGCGATCCTTGCGCACGGCGTGACGGGCGAAGATGACGAGCCCGGTGAGCACGAAGGTGAGCATGTAGAAGAGGATCACCGTCCCCAGGATCATCTCCACCGGGCTGCCGGCCGGGGCCGGGTGCCAGATCTCGTTGGCGGCGGAGGCCAGCAAGAGTACGGCCGCGGGCAGGAAGAGCAGCGGCGCGCGCGGCCCCGCCCAGCGCGGTCCCAGGCGGCGGCCCCCGCCCGGGAACCCCAGGAAGAAGCGCAGGAAGAAGGCAGGCAGCAGCAGTTGCAGCAGGAGACGCAGGTACTCCTTGGCATACATGTAGACCGTGTCGTCCAGGTCGGGCACGTCCACCAGGAAGAACGCGAAGATGAAGCAGAGAGAGAAGAAGGTGCGCGTCACCGGATCGTCGCGCCTCCACAGCACCCACCAGCCGATGGCCAGGAAGCTCAAGCCCACGGTCCACAGGCAGTAGTGGCGGATCATGGTGGGCTGGTCCGGGGAACCCTGCGGCACGGAGATTTCGACCACCTCCACCGCGCGGGTCAATACCAGACCCAGGGCCACGGCTTGCCGGTCATTGGCCATGGCCGAATAGTATTCCCGCATGTCGGCCACGGGGCGGTCGCCGACGGTGGCGATGCGATCACCCACCTGCATGCCGGCCTGATCGGCAGGGCCGCCCGGTCGAACCGTCACGACCTCGAGCCGATGAACGGCAAAGCCGCGGTCCTGGCGTTCGGCGATGTGGATGGCCACGGGCAGGGAGAGGGCTACGAGCGCCGGGGCCAGGAGAAACAGGCCCAGGCGGCGCAGGAGCGCGCGATGGGGGCGGGCGGTCTGGTGAAGCGATCGGTTCATGGGAACCTTTCGACTGGCGAATGCTCCCGGATGCTACCACGGCCCGGCAGCAGGAGCCACTGCTGACGGGAGAGACGAAAAAGAGCGCCGCCCGGCGGGCGGCGCTCTTTCAGATATCTCCTGCGACTGATCAGCGGTACAACGACTTCACCGAGCCCCAGGTCATGTCTTCGACAGGCACGGCGCAGTCACCGTTGATGGTGGCCACCGGAATGTCGGGACCGCCGGTGGGCTGCTGCAGGGCCTTGATGATGTTGTAGTCGTCGCCGTCCAGATAGGCGGGATAGCCACTTTCCAGGGACGGGTTGAAGATACCGTCGATGTAGAAGTTCACCGGCTCGGTCTCGCTGGTCAGCACGAGTTGGAAGCGGGCGGCGATGACCGCAGGGTAGGTGAACGGATTGTAGATCGGCGTGCCGATGCCCACATAGAACTGGGGCGGCGTCAGGAAGTTGACCGAATCGCCCATGACTTCCCAGCTACCGACGATGGCGGGCCCGTCATAGGTGACGTGAGCTTCCCAACCGCCGACGGCGGCGCTCGTCGGGTGCGTGATGACCACGTAGCCCCACTGGGGAGTCGGGCTCGCATCCATGGGAATGCAATTCACGCAAGCGCAGGGATCGAAGTACACTCCGATACCGTCCCTATCGGGATCGATCGGGTCCGCAAGGACAGAACCGGCGCAGAGGACGCTAGTGAGGACCAAGACGGCGAGAACTTTCATGTGCAACCCCCCTAAAAATCAGTCGATACGCACGAATCGAATTCGTTCATCCGCGAACGTACCGCAAATGGATGGACGTGAAAAGCCTTTTTTTGAAAAAAACAAGCGAAATTCAAGGGTTTTGGTTGGAAATCCCCGGTTCGGAACCGGGGATGTTGCAGTTTGGTGACGGGAGCACGCCCACGAGGAGTCATGGGGAACGAAAGGACCTTCTGCGCTGCGAGAGGGAGGGCTACCGGCCGTTGCCCACGTCCCTGCCAGGTGTTAGATTCTCCGTTCGCAACGATCTCGACGACCCGAGCCGGTCCTGACGACCAGTGAGCGAGCGGATCCGTGGACGAAATCAGGAATCTGGCCCAGTACAGTCCCGAGGGGATCGAGCAGAAGTGGTACAAGGCGTGGGACGAGGCCGGGCTCTTCGCGCCGGCGGACGACGCCGACAGTGAACCCTTCGTCATCACCCTGCCGCCGCCCAATGTGACGGGCATCCTGCACATGGGCCACTGCCTGGGCAATTCCATCCAGGACACTCTCATCCGCTGGGCGCGCATGCGCGGCTACGCCACCCTGTGGGTGCCGGGCACCGATCATGCCAGCATCGCCACCGAACAGGTGGTTTCGCGTCAGATGGCCGCCGAAGGCCTGGACAAGCGGCAACTGGGCCGGGAAGCCTTCCTGGAGCGGGCATGGACCTGGAAGGAGCACACCCACGGGCGCATCACCCGCCAGGTCAAGCGCCTCGGCTGCTCCCTGGACTGGTCCTGCGAGGCCTTCACCATGGACGCGGCCCGAAACCGGGCCGTCACCGAAGCTTTCGTGGCCCTCAAGGAGAAAGGTCTCATCTACCGGGATGTCTACCTGGTGAACTGGTGCCCCCACTGTCTGACGGCCATCAGTGACGACGAGGTGGAGCACGTGGAGAAGCAAGGCACCATGTGGCGCCTGCGCTATCCCCTGGCTGACGGCGACGGCCACGTGACCGTAGCCACCACCCGTCCGGAGACCATGTTCGGCGACACGGCCGTGGCAGTGCATCCGGAGGACCCGGAGCGCAAGCACCTCATCGGCCGTATGGTCAGCCTGCCCCTGGTGGACCGGGAGATCCCCGTCATCGGCGACCATCACGCCGACCCCGAGAAGGGCACGGGTTTCGTGAAGATCACCCCGGCCCACGATCCCAACGACTTCGAGGTAGGCCGCCGCCAGGACCTGCCGCAGGTCATCTGCATGGACGAGCACGGGGTCATGAACGAGAACGCGGGCCCGGTGCAGGGACTGGACCGTTTCGCCGCCCGCAAGGAGACCCTGCGCCTGCTGGAGGAGGCCGGTCTCTTCGACGGCAAAGAGAAGAACGTCCACCAGGTGGGTCACCACGATCGCTGCGGCAACATCATCGAGCCGTACCTGTCCAAGCAGTGGTTCCTGAAGATGGATGACCTGGCCAAGCCCGCGGTCAGGGCGGTGGAGGACGGGGAGATCACCCTCTTTCCCGAACGCTGGGTGGGGGTGTACCACAACTGGATGCGCAACATCCGCGACTGGTGCATCAGCCGCCAGCTCTGGTGGGGACACCGTATTCCCGTCTGGTACTGCGGCGGCTGCGGCGAGGAGATCGCTGCCACGGCTGCGCCCGAGGTCTGCCCGTCCTGTGGCGGCACCGAACTGACCCAGGACGAGGATGTCCTCGACACCTGGTTCAGCAGCTGGTTGTGGACCTTCTCGCCCCTGGGCTGGCCCGATCGCACCGGCGACCTGGAGCGCTTCCATCCCACGACGGTCATGGTCACCGCGGCGGACATCATCTTCTTCTGGGTCGCCCGCATGATCATGGCGAGCTACGAATTTCTGGGGGAGAAGCCCTTCGGCGAAGTGCTCTTCACGGGTATCGTACGCGACGGCGAGGGCCGCAAGATGAGTAAGTCCCTGGGCAACAGTCCTGACCCCGTCGACCTCATGGACCAGTACGGCGCCGACGCCCTGCGCTGCTCCCTGGTCATGCTCACGCCCACGGGACAGGACATCTTCTTCGACGAGACCACCCTCGAAGTGGGTCGGAACTTCTGCAACAAGATCTTCCAGGCCACAAAACTCGTGCTCGGTTCCTGGGACGAGGCCGGCCTCGAAGCCGCGGTCGGACAGGCGCCGCGCACCCTGGACCTGGCCGAAGTGGCGCCGGCGACGGACTTCGCCGAGCGTCCGGCTCTGGCCTTCGCCGCTGCCTGGCGAGGGGTCTTCGGAGGCGATCTCCCGGTGGCCGTTACCGATGAGGACCTGCACCTGGAGGACCGCTGGATCCTGGCGCGCCTGTTCGCTACCGCTGCGGCCGCCGATGGGAACCTGGAGAAACGCCGGCTCAACGACGCCGCCTACGGCGCCTTCAACTTTTTCCGCCACGAATTCTGTGACTGGTATCTGGAAGCGGCCAAGCCGCGCATGCGTGACGAGGAGCGCCGCGGACCGGCCCTCTGTGTGGCCCTGCTGAACCTGGGTGTGGCCTACAAGCTGTTGCACCCGGTCATGCCGTTCATCACAGAGGAACTGTGGAGCTGGCTCCCGCCGGCGAACGGCCACCTCATGACGTCCTCCTTTCCGCGATGCACCGGCGCGGTGCCCTTCGCCGCGGAAGCGGCCGAATTCGCCTCCGTCATGGAAGTGGTGACGGTGGTGAGGAACCTCCGCAACGAACTGGGCGTACAGCCGGGCAAGCGCGGCCGGGCCGTGCTGCGGGTGCCGTCGGCGGCCGAGGTGGACCCGCTGGCTGCCGGTGGGCCGCTGATCGCCCTGCTGGCCAAGCTGGAGGACGTGGCTGTCGTGTGCGGCGGTGCGGATCCCGAGCCGGCCGGCGCCGGACTGGCCGGCACGGTGGAGGTCTTCCTGCCCATGGCCGGGTTGATCGACCTGGACAAGGAGCGGGCGCGCCTGGAGAAGGAACTGGCCCGGATCGAGGGCTGGCTCAAGGGGTGCCGGGCTAAACTGGCCAACGAGAAGTTCACGGCCAACGCCCCCGATCACGTGGTGCAAAAGCAACGGGACCTGCTGGCGGATAACGAGGATGCGGCGGCCAAGCTCAGGGAACGCCTGGCAAGCCTGGCGAACGGTTGAACCGCCGTTGCAGCCGGGCTGGCTACCGCCGGCTGAACAGGACATGGAATCCGGATAGGAGTCTGCCATGACCGCCGATGACCTCCTGCGCACGCCGGGCGAGATCCTGGTGGCGGCCCGCAAGAAAACGGGCCTGTCCCTGGACGAACTGGCCGAGCGCACCAAGATCGCTCCGCCCATGCTCGAAGCCATTGAGCGGGACGAGTACCACCGTCTGTCCGATCCCCTCTACGTGAAAAGCTTCTTGCGAGCCTACGCCGTCGAGGTGGGTCTCGATCCTAACGAGGTGCTGGATCTGCACACGCGGTCCACCGGCGGGGGATCGCCGGCTCCCGGTCCCGACGGCGTTTGGGTGGAAAAGACGGTTACCATCAACCGGGTCGGCCTGCCCTGGGGGCGGATCGTACCCTTGGCGGCGGGGGTTGTGTTGGGTGTGGTGGTCATCGCCCTGCTGATCCGTGGTTGCGGGGGCGATTCCCCCGATTCCGGAGCAGCTGTGGACCAGCCTCTGGATCCGGCTGCCGGTGCGGTGGCTCAGCGTGAATCTCTGCTGGCCCCGACGGCGGAATCCGTGGCGGATGCCGGGGAATTGCCGGCGAGCGACCAGGATTCCGCGCCCGGGGACCCGGGCGCCGAAGAGCCTGCCGCCATGCGGGTGGAAGCCGACCCGCAGCCCGTGGCGACGACGCCCGCGCCGCTGCCGGCCCGCCAGCTGCCGACGGCTCTGGCCGGCGACCCGGACCTGAACATGGCCGGCCCCTACCGCGGCGACCTGGTGTTGCGCGTCCTGGCCACCGGCCCGGCGCGAGTGCGGGTGCGGCGGGACGGCGAGCACGTCTACCGCACCGTGGACCTGGCCGGCGACGGCACGGATGAGGACCCCCTGCCCGCGCAGGGCGTGGTGCCGGGCCGCGCGTACGCGGTGCGGGAGGGCAGCGTTGTTTACTGGCGGGCCCGCGACCATTTCAGCCTGAAACTGGATCCCATCGACGGTGTGTCCGTGGCCGTGAACGGCCGCGAGCGGGACCTGAGCCGGCTGCGTCCTGGCCAGGAGATGATCCTCGACGCCCACGCGGCCGATTAGCCATGGGACGTTTCCGGCTCGTCGCACCATTCTCGCCTGCAGGCGACCAGCCCACGGCCATCCGCAGCCTGGTGGACGAGGCGCGGCGCGGCACCCGCCACCAGACCCTGCTGGGCGTCACCGGCTCGGGCAAGACCTTCACCATGGCCAACGTAATTGCCGAGCTCGACCGGCCGGCCCTGGTCTTCAGCCACAACAAGACCCTGGCAGCCCAGCTCTACGGCGAACTCAAGGGCTTCTTCCCCGACAACGCCGTCGAGTATTTCATCTCCTACTACGACTACTACCAGCCCGAGGCCTACATCCCCTCCACGAACACGTACATCGAGAAGGACACGTCCATCAACGACGAGATCGAACGCCTGCGGCTGCGGGCCACCAGCAGCCTGCTCGCGCGGGAGGACGTCATCGTCGTGGCAAGCGTCTCGGCCATCTACGGGCTGGGCAATCCGGCCACGTTCAAGGAGAGCCGCATCAGCCTACGGGAAGGCATGGAGCTGGACCGGGACGACTTGCTGGCGGATCTGATCCGCGTCCAGTACCGGCGCAACGATATCGAGCCCGACCACGGCACCTTCCGCGCCCGGGGCGACACGGTGGAGATCCGTTCGGCCATCGAGGACCGGGTGTTACGAGTGGAGTTCTTCGGCGACGAGGTGGAAACCCTGACCTGGGTCGAGCCCCTCACCGGCCGCGGGCTGGGGCGGGCGCCGGACGCGGTCATCTATCCGGCCGCCCAGTTCGTCACCGCTCCTGGCGGGGTGGACGGTATCTTGGACGCCATCGGGCTCGACCTTGAGATTCGACTGGGCGAACTGGACGAGCAGGGCCGCAACCTGGAGGCCCAACGCCTGGCTTCGCGCACCCGATACGACATGGAGATGATCCGTCAGGTGGGGCACTGCGCCGGCGTGGAGAACTATTCGCGCTACTTCGACCAGCGCGCGGAAGGGGAACGTCCCGCCTGCCTGCTGGACTATTTTCCCGACGACTACCTCATGATCATCGACGAATCCCACGCCACCGTTTCCCAGATCGGCGCCATGTACCACGGGGACCGTTCCCGCAAGTTGAACCTGGTGGAACACGGCTTCCGCCTGCCCAGCGCCCTGGACAACCGGCCCCTGAAATTCGACGAGTTCGAGGGACTGGTGCCGACGACGGTGTACGTCTCGGCCACCCCGGCGGACTACGAGTTGGAGAAGTCCGGCGGCGTCGTGGTGGAGCAGGTCATCCGGCCCACGGGACTGGTGGATCCGCCCGTCTCAGTCCTGCCAGTCCGGCACCAGGTGGACGACCTGCTGGAGCGGATCCGCGTGGTCGCCGCCCGCAGTGAGCGCGTGTTGGTGACGACCCTCACCAAGAAGATGTCCGAGGATCTGACCGGCTACCTGGCCCAGGCGGGCGTGAAGGTCACCTACCTGCACAGTGACATCACGGCCCTGGACCGCATCGAGATCCTGCGCAACCTGCGCCTGGGTGAGACCGACGTGCTGGTGGGCGTGAACCTGCTGCGCGAGGGTCTGGACTTGCCGGAGGTCTCCCTGGTAGCGATCCTGGATGCGGACCGTGAGGGTTTCCTGCGCTCGGCCCGCAGCCTCATCCAGACCTCGGGGCGGGCGGCGCGCAACGTCCGGGGCGAAGTCGTCATGTACGCCGACCGGGTGACGCGTTCCATGCAGGCGGCCCTGGACGAGACGAACCGGCGCCGGGCCCGACAGCTGGCCTGGAACGAAGAGCACGGCATCGAGCCGCGGACGATTTTCAAGAGCCGCGAGGAGATCCTCCAATCCACCGTGGCGGCGGGTGACCGCAGCGAGACGCCGCGGACCGACGCGGAAGAACGGCCCTGGGAGGCGATTATCGGCGGGGGCGGCACGCCACAGGAGATCGTGATCATGCTCGAGATCGAGATGGAGAAGGCGGCCGAGACCCTGGAGTTCGAGACGGCGGCCCGGATCCGGGACCGCCTGGAGGAACTCAAGGCCCAGTGGGGCATCGGAGGACGATGATGGCCAGCGACGTCGAAACCACTTTTCCCGCCGGACCGGCCACGACCGCCCTGGTGCGCGCGGCCCTGGCCGAGGACGTGGGCTTCGGCGACGTGTCCACGGCCGTGACCGTCCGCGTGGGGACCCGGGCCACGGCGAGCCTGCGGGCCCGACAGCCCGGTACGGTGGCGGGGTTGCCGCTGCTGGACCTGGTCTTCGGTGAACTCGATCCGGCGGTCCGGGTCGAACGCCTGGTGCCCGACGGGACGATCGTGGCGCCCGGCGACCCGGTGGCGCGCCTGGACGGCCCGGCCGCCGCCGTGCTTACGGGCGAGCGCACGGCCCTGAATTTCCTGCAGCACCTGGGTGGCATCGCCAGCCTCACGTCCCGCTACGTGGCGGCCGTGGCGGGCACCGACTGCTTGGTCCTGGACACCCGTAAGACCCTGCCCGGGTGGCGCGCCCTGGCCAAGTACGCCGTGCGCTGCGGCGGTGGACACAATCACCGGATGGGCCTCTACGACCGGGTCATGCTCAAGGACAACCACTGGGCTGCCGGCGGCGGCCGGGTAGCCGAGTTGGTGGCCCGGGCCCGTCGGGACCACCCCCGCCTGGCGGTGGAAGTGGAAGTGGACGACATGGACCAGTTCGACCGGGTGCTGCCCCTGGACGTGGAGTGGATCCTTCTGGACAATTTCCCGGTCGAGGGAGTGGTCGAGGCCGTGGCCCGACGCGATGCCGTCGGCAGCTCCACCCGCCTGGAGGCCTCGGGCAACGTGGACCTGGACACCATCGGCGCCTACGCCCGGGCCGGCGCGGATGCGGCCTCGGTGGGGCGCTTGACCCACTCGGCGCCGGCGCTGGACCTGGGCCTGGATTTCGGACTGGACGAAGCCCCGGAGTCCCGGTCGTGAAGGCCCCGAGCGGCGGCGGTCCGATCCACCGGGACTGGTTTGGTCTGGATGTGTTCCGTCCGGGTCCCCGCTTCACGCGTCACGGCGCGGTCCTCTATCTGCTGGACGAGGTGGGTAGCACCAACGCCTTCCTGCTCGGCCGCGGAGACGCCGCCGAGGGGCGACTTTGCGAGTGGGACGGCTGGGGCTGGCAGGCCAGGGAACGGGCGCACCAGGATCCGCCGGGGCTTCCGCGGCCCGGGACGGTGGTCGTGGCCCGGCGCCAGATCGCGGGCCGGGGTCGGCAGGGCCGCCAGTGGTTCGACTGCGGCGGTCTGAACCTTTCGGTGCTCGTGCCCGAACACCGGGCCTCCTTCGCCCGCGGTTTTTCCGTGTGGCTGGGGCTGATCACCGTGCTCACGCTGCGGGAGGAGTTCGACCTGGACGTCCGTCTCAAGTGGCCCAACGATCTCCTGGTCCAGGGCCGCAAGCTGGGGGGCATTCTGGTTGAAGCCGTCACCGGGGACGGTCCGGCCGTAGTGGCGGCCGGTTTGGGACTGAACACGGAAGTCGGACCGGCTGGTTTTCCGCCCGAATTGCAGGGCAACGCCACAAGCATCCGTTGCGAGACGGGCCGCACGCCGCGCCTGGGGGAACTGGCCGGACGCATCCTGGCCCGGGTGGAGGAGGGCCTCGACGCCTTCGCCGCCGAAGGCTGGCAGCCCTTCCGCCCGGCCCTGGCCTGCCTGGACTGCCTGCTCGGGCAACCGGTGCGGCTGGTATCAGGCGACCGGATCTGGGAGGGGCGCGCCGCGGGGCTCGACGATGGCGGACGGTTGCTGCTGAAGGATGCCGCCGGCAAGGTCGAGGCCCACCCGGTGGGCGACGTCCACCTGGTGCCCACCACCGGCGACGGAGAGGAAACACCGTGAAGGCCCTGGTCATCGATGCAGGAAACACGCGCCTGGCCTTGCGGGGGCTGGACGGCGAGGACCAGCTTCCGCGGTTGTGCGCGGCGCCGGGGACGCTCCGTCCTCTGACGGACCTGGGCCATGTTCCGACACCTCACTCGAAGGACGAACTGGAGCGCCTTCCCCAGATCCTGGGACCGCTCCTGGACGCCGCCGGCTCGGGGCCAGTGGTCCTGTCGAGTGTCGTGCCCGCGGTGACCGCCGTGGTCCGGTCCCTGCGCCCCGGCGTGACGGTCATCGATCACCGGACCGACTTGCCCTTCGCCCTGGCCGTGGGCGACCCGGCCGCCGTGGGTGCCGACCGCTACTGCAACGTGGCCGCCGCCGTGGCGGCGGGCCTGGACTCGGCCATGGTCATCGACGCAGGCACGGCCACCACCTTCGACGTGCTGTCCGGCGGCAAGCATCTGGGCGGGATCATCGCTCCAGGCATGGCCTTGGCCGCCGAAGCTCTGGGCATACGGGCGGCGCGCCTGCCGGAGGAACCCTTCGCCGAGGCGCCCCTGATCGCCGCCACCACCACGGCCGCGGCCATGCGGGCGGGCGCGTGGCACGCCGGACGGGGCGGAGTCGCCGCCGTGGCCGGTGGTCTGCTGGCTGCCCACGGTCCCCTGCAGGTGGTCGTCACCGGCGGCCTGGGTTCGCATCTGGTGGACCTGGGATTCCATGATGGGGACTGGACCCTGCGGGGCGCCGCCTGGCTGGCCCTCGGCCGTCCCGCTGCCGGCTGACGATTCCGCAATTGATCCTGCCATAAGTCACCGCCGGCCCTGTCATGTTGGCAGATCGTGTCCCCTAACGCTGTTTCCCCCGAATTTTGCCGCTTTTTGCTTGCGGCTCTTGTCTCTCTTCTTACTTTACGCTCCTGATTAGCACTCAAGGGCTGAGACTGCCAGACCGGCGGCGGCCCGGATCAATGGACCCCGGATGGAGGTAGCAGAATGGCCCTCAACATCAAGCCCCTGGCTGACCGCGTCATCATCCAGCCCATGGAACGCGAGACCATGAAGGGCGGGATCATCATTCCCGACACCGCCAAGGAGAAGCCCCAGCAGGGCAAGATCGTGGCCGCCGGCCCCGGCTCGGTGAGCGACAACGGTGAGCGCGTCAAGCCCGAGGTGAAGAAGGGCGACGTCGTGCTGTACGGCAAGTACGCCGGCACCGAGGTCAGCGTCGACGGCAACGATTACCTGATCCTGCGCGAGAGCGACGTCCTGGCCATCCTCGGCTAGCGCGCCCTACGCACGAGTTTCGCGACCGGCCGTGTCCGGCGCACATAGAAAAGGAGTCAATCCCATGGCCAAGCAGATCCAGTTCAGCGAGGATGCGCGCGACCAGCTGAAGAAGGGCGTGGACGCCCTCGCCAACACCGTGAAGATCACCCTCGGCCCCCGTGGCCGGAACGTCATCCTGGACAAGAAGTTCGGCGCTCCGCTGGTGACCAACGACGGTGTCACCATCGCCAAGGAGATCGAACTGGGCGACGCGTTCCAGAACATGGGCGCCCAGATGGTCAAGGAAGTCGCCAGCAAGACCAACGACATCGCCGGCGACGGCACGACCACGGCGACCATCCTGGCCCAGAGCATGATCCACGAGGGTCTGAAGAATCTGGCCGCCGGCGCCAACCCCATGTTCGTGAAGAAGGGTATCGAGGCGGCGGCCGAAGCTGCTGTCACGTCCATCGCCAAGCAGTCCAAGCCCGTCAAGGACAGCCAGATCATCGCCCAGGTGGCGTCGATCTCGGCCAACAACGACGAGGACATTGGCGCCCTGATCGCCGAGGCCATGGACAAGGTCGGCAAGGACGGCGTCATTACCGTCGAGGAAGCCAAGGGTATGGAGATGGAGCTGGACGTGGTCGAGGGCATGCAGTTCGACCGCGGCTACCTGAGCCCCTACTTCGTGACCAATGCCGAGCAGATGCGCGTGGAACTGGATGATCCCTACATCCTCATCCACGACAAGAAGGTCGCCAGCATGAAGGACCTGCTGCCCATCCTCGAGAAGATCGCGCAGATGGGCCGGCCGCTGCTGATCGTGGCCGAGGATGTGGAGGGCGAGGCCCTGGCCACCCTCGTGGTGAACAAGCTGCGCGGCACCCTGAACATCGCCGCGGTGAAGGCGCCGGGCTTCGGTGACCGCCGCAAGCAGATGCTCGAGGATCTCGCCATCCTTACCGGTGGCCGGGTTATGTGCGAGGACGCCGGTCTGAAGCTCGAGAACACTACCACCGCGGACCTGGGCAGCTGCTCCAAGGTCACCATCGACAAGGACAACACCACCATCGTGGGTGGCAAGGGCAAGGCCGGCGACGTGAAGGCCCGCATCGCCCAGATCCGCGCCCAGATCGAGGAGACCACCAGCGATTACGACCGGGAGAAGCTCCAGGAGCGCCTGGCCAAGCTCGCCGGCGGCGTGGCTGTGATCCGCGTCGGTGCCTACACCGAGGTGGAAATGAAGGAGAAGAAGCACCGGGTCGAGGACGCCCTGCACGCCACGCGCGCCGCGGTGGACGAGGGCATCGTGGTCGGCGGCGGCGTGGCGCTGCTGCGGGCCAGCGACGCGGTCAAGAAGTTGGATCTCGAGGGCGAGGCCGCCGTGGGCCGTGACATCGTCGCGCGCGCCATGGAGGAACCCGTGCGCCTCATCGTCGAGAACGCCGGCGTGGAGGGCAGCCTGGTGGTGGCCCGTCTCCGCGAGGAGAAGAAGTCCAGCAACGTGGGCTTCAACGCAGCCACGCGCAAGTACGAGGACCTCATGGCCGCGGGCATCATCGACCCGGCCAAGGTGACGCGCAGCGCGCTGCAGAATGCTGCGTCCATCTCGGCCATGTTGCTGACCACCGAGGCCTGCGTCACGGACGAGCCGGAGCAGGACGCCCCGGCCATGCCGGACATGGGCGGCATGGGCGGCATGGGTGGCATGGGCGGCATGATGTAGCCCGCTTCCATGGACTGGGACGACGGCGGCCCCTCGACGGAGGGGCCGCCGTTTTTTGTCCATCCTTCCTTGGACCCATCGTCGAAACGGCTTAGACTGCCGCCCATGCGAATTCTTCATCTGGGCAAGTACTACCACCCCCGCCGGGGCGGCATGGAGACCGTGTTGCGGCACCTGGCCGAGGGCACGGCCGCGCGAGGCCACCGGGTGGACGTGCTGGTGGCGGGTCACGCTGCCGATAGCACCAGCGAAGCCGTGGCCGGTGGCGGCGTCCGTGTCACCCGGGCCCTCACCTGGGGCGAAGTCGCTTCCCAACCCGTCACACCCACCCTGGCGGGACTGGTCCGCCGGATTCTCACCCAGGACCGGCCGGACCTGGTCCACCTACACCTGCCCAATCCCCTGGCCTGTGCGGCCTGGCTCATGGCGACCGCCGGCGGCCCGGCGCCACCCCTGGCCGTGTGGCACCACGCGGACATCCGCCGCCAACGCCTGGGGCGGTTTTTCGTTCGGCCGTTACAGCGGTTGTGCCTGGAACGGGCGGCGGGCGTTTGTGTGTCTTCCCAGGCGTTGCGGGTGGCTTCGCAAGAGCTGAAAGGCCTGGAGGAAGGCGTGCGGGTGGTGCCTTTCGGCCTGCCGGAAGAGCCCTGGTCTGCGCTGCAGCCGCGGCGCGACGGGCCGTTTCTCTTCGTGGGACGCCTCGTGCCCTACAAGGGGCTGCGGGTGCTGCTGGACGCTCTGGCCAGGACGCCGGCGGGCCGGCTGGTGGTGGTGGGCGACGGACCCTTGCGGCGACAGCTCTGCGAACTGGCGACCCAGCCCACGCTATCCGGCCGGGTCGAACTGACGGGTGAGCTGGACGAGCCGGACCTGCTGGCCCGGCTGGAAGAGGCGCGCGCCCTGGTCCTGCCCAGCCTCGACACCAGCGAGACCTTCGGCCTGGCGCAACTCGAGGCCATGGCCGCCGGCGTGCCGGTGGTGGCCAGCGACCTGCCCACGGGCGTGCGCGAGTTGGGCGTGGAGGGGGAGAGCCACCTCTACGTGCCGCCGGGCGACGCGGCGGCCCTGGCGGCGGCCCTGGACCGTCTCCAGGGCGATGACGAACTCACGGCGCGGCTGGGCGAAGGCGCCCGCCGCCGCGCCGCCGCCTACGGCCGTGACCGTATGGTGGACGAACTGCTGGACTGGTACGGGACCCTCCTGGGTCCCACGGAGGCATGACGGTGGAGTTCCGCTTCTTCGATCCCTGGCATGGATTCCTGCCCCGGGAATGCGGGCACGTGGTGTCCTGCGCCGGCGCGGGGGCCAAGACCGGTCTGCTGGCGGCGTGTGCCGAGGTCCTGGCGTCGAACGGCGCTCCGGTGGCCGCCCCCGGGCATCCTGAGACGGACCATGAGCGCCTGGTCATGGTCCTGGCCGATGCCGAGGTCGGCCTGCCGGCCGCCGTGCCGGAAGCATCGCCGCCGGTCTGGCCCACGCGAACCTCCCTGGCGCTCCTGGTCATGGGTGCGGACGCGGTGGGGTCCCGTGCGGGTGAGGTGGTGGCCGGTTTCGGCGCCGGGTCGCCGCTGTTGCCGGGGCTCGGTCCCGACGATCTGCTGGAGTGGGACCATCTTGCGGCCCTGGTCCTGGAACCCGGCGGCTATTTGGACGGCGTGCCTCCTGAAGTACCGGTGGCCCTGGTACTCACTGGCCTGTCCGAACAACCGGACTCCATCGGCCTCTTCGCCTGCGTGGACCGGTTCATGGCCCATCCCCGGTTGCCCATCGTGGTCCTGGGAGATCCCGATGCCGAACCGCCGGTCCTGCGCGCGGCCTACCGTGCCGACGAAGGGGAACCGGACGTCGATTGAACGGTTTACCGGGCAGGATCCCGCTGAACCGCGCGTTGATTGACACCCCGCTGGGGCGCGCGTATATTCATCGGGATCCCGGAATCTCCGGGCATTTTTGTGTTTCCCGGACCCAGCGCCCCCATGGAGGTAACCCCGTGGCCCCGACGAGGCAAAAAACCAGTATGGCCGTGCGTGCGGCTCTCCTTTCGCTTTCGCTCCTGCTGATTCCGGGCCTTGCCGCCGCCCAATGCCTGCCGGGCCAGATGCAGGAGGCCAACCTGGCCTACCAGTCGGCGGCCCAGTTCCTGTCCCAGCAGCAATGGGACCAGGCCATCGCACGCCTGCAGTCCATCGTGTCCGTGTGCCCGGAGCACGTGGACGCCACTCGCGGCCTGGGGACGGCGTTCTTCGCCAAGAAGGACTTCGCCACTGCAGCGGAGCACTACGCCACGGTCATTGACCTGCGCAGCGACGAGGTGGAGGCCGGCGACTTCGCGAACCTGGCCAAATCCCTGGCCCAGCAGAAGCTCTACAAGGAGGCTCGCGCCGAGTTCATGAAGGCCGAGGTGCTGGCGCCGGACGACTGCGGCGTGCTGTTCAACCTAGGCGTCATGCATTACGCCTCCGGGTTCTACACCCAGAGCGTGGACGTCCTTGAGCACGTGCTCAACGTGGACGCTTGCGAGCGCGCCAAGGCACCGGCTTTGAAGCAACTGTCCAAGTCCGCCACCAAGGCTGCCGAGCAGCAGCGCCGGGCGGGCAACAACACCAAGGCCACCTACTACACGGACCTCGCTTCCCAGTACGGGGGCCAGGCCGGTGGGTCGACCACCTACGACATGGTCAAGCAGAAGATGCGCGCGCAGGATTACGCCGGAGCCATCGACCTGCTCGAGCAGATGCTGGCCCAGAATCCGGACCAGCCCAACGCGCTGCTCACCCTGGCCCGCGCCCGGGACGCAGCCGGTCAGGAAGCGGCCAGCGTCGGGTCCTACCGGAAGTATCTGGCCCTGAAGCCCGACAACACCGCGGAGATCGGCGCCATGATCCAGGTCATGGTTGAGGCGGGCCAGTGCGCCGATGCCAAGGCGGCCGCCACCCAGGCCCACGCGGATCACGCGGCCATGGGCCGCCAGGCCCTGGCGCCCATCCTCTACTCCTGGGGACTGGCCCTGGAATGCACCGGTGAGTTTGATACGGCCAAGGCCAAGTTCGGCCAATGCGCGGCCAGCGGTCACCAGAAGTACGCCTCCTCGGCCCGCCAGCAGGTGGGGCGCATGGACGACTTCCTGGCCATGGAGGAAGCCGAGCGGAAAAAAGCCCGCCAGGGTGGATGATCCGCCGCAGATGTGGCATATTGCACCGCGGACCGGTTGAGCCGGTCCGCGGCTCTTTTTGGCCCTCTGACGCGACCCTGGAGGATCCCTGACGTGGCCCGACCCGATCGCCTCCCGCCCTATCTCTTCTCCGCCATCGACGCTGCCAAGAACGCCGCGCGGGCGGCTGGTCGTCCGATCGTCGACCTGGGCGTAGGCGACCCGGACCTGCCCACACCGCGACCCCTGGTGGAGGCTCTGGCCGCCGCCGTGGCCGACCCGGCCGGCCACCGCTATCCCGCCCAGCGGGGAGCGGAGATCCTGCGTAGCGCTGTGGCGGATTTCATGGGCAAGCGCTATGGCGTGACCGTGGATCCGGCTACCGAGGTCCTGGTGCTCATCGGTTCCAAGGAAGGCCTGGGCCACTTGCCGCTGACCTGCGTGGAGGAGGGCGACAACGTTCTCGTCCCGGACCTGGGCTATCCCGTGTACGGCCAAGCGACCATCCTTGCCGGCGGCGAGCCGCGGCCGTTTAAGCTGCGCGAGGAACGGGGCTTCCTGCCCGAGGCGGCCGAACTGTCGGACCTGGCCGACGAACGCACACGCCTGCTCTTCCTGAACTATCCCAACAATCCCACCGGTGCCGTGGCTGAGGCGGACCACTGGCGGGCCTGGGCCCGGGTGGCGCAGGAACGGAACCTGGTCATGGTCAACGATGCGGCCTACCTGGAGGTGACCCTGGACGGCAGCCGGCCGGCCAGCATGTTGGCGGCGGTGGACCACCGCGCCGACCGGGTCGTCGAACTGCACAGCTTCTCCAAGCTCTTCAATATGACGGGCTGGCGCATCGCCTTCGCCGTGGGCCACGCCGACGTGGTCGGTGCCCTGGGCCGGGTCAAGGAGAGCATGGACAGCGGCGTCTTCACGCCCATCCAGGAGGTGGCCGCCAAGGCCCTGGGACCGGATTTCGACGACCTCCGCGCCGGCGTCATGGCGCCTTACGCCCGCCGCCGGGAGATGATCGTGCCGGCGCTGGAAGAGGTGGGCTTCGAGGTCTTCCCCTCTCGGGCGACCTTCTACGTATGGGCCCGCGTACCGGTGGGCGAGACCTCCACGGATTTCTGCGCCCGTGCCCTGGCCGAGTGCGATCTGGTGGTCACTCCCGGCACGGGATTCGGCACTGGGGGCGAGGGCTGGTTCCGCATCAGTCTCACCGCCGCCGACGAGGACGTGGCCACGGCGGCCGAACGCTTCCGGGGGTGGCGGTGATGGACCGGATCCGCCTGCAGGGCATCGACGTCTACGCCCATCACGGCGTGCATCCGGCCGAGCGCGAACTGGGCCAGCGCTTCGTCATCGACGTGGATCTGTGGGCCGACTGCGAGGAGGCGGTTCGCAGTGACGATCTGGCCCGGGCTCTGGACTACACGGCCGTGCACCGCCTGGTCTGCGAGACAGCGGCCGGGACCAGTTGCCAGCTCATCGAGGCCGTGGCCGGCCGCATCTGCCGCGACCTGTTGCGGGCCTTCGCCGTGGAGCACGTGGAGGTCACTGTCCACAAGCCCAATCCGCCCATCGCCAATTTCCTCGGCCGCGCATCGGTGACCGTAGCCCGCGACCGTGCCTGGCTCGCCGCCCGGGAGAGCGGGTCGTGACCCACGCCGCGAAGAAGACCAGGGCCTGGCTGGGGCTGGGTGCCAACCAGGGGGACCGGCGTTCGTGTCTGCGAGCCGCCGTGCTCGACCTGGCCGCCGAGCCGGGGCTGCGCGTAACGGCCGTGAGCGGTCTGTGGGAGTCGGAGTATGTGGGACCGGGGGAGCAGGACCCCTATCTGAACGCCTGTGTCGAAGTGGAGACCTACCTCGCCCCGCCGGTGCTGCTGGGGCTGTGCAAGGCCCTTGAACGGGCCTATGGCCGGACACCGGACACCCACCTGCAGCCCCGTCCCCTGGACCTGGACGTGCTGCTCTACGGCGACCTGCACCAGTCGGATGCCGATCCGCTGCTGCCCCATCCGCGACTGGCCGCCCGGGCCTTCGTGCTGGAGCCCCTGGCCCAGATCGCACCGGCGCGCGTGTTGCCGGATTCGGGGAAGACAGTGAACGCGGCGTGTGCGAAGATTCGCCGCGAAGGAGGTTCGTGGGTCCGGTTCCTGCCGGATCCCGCATGGCCGCCGCGCGTGGCCGACACGGAGGAGGACGGGCGTGCTGCCCTGGAGCTACATCGTCGTTGAAGGGGTCATCGGGGTCGGCAAAACGAGCCTCACCAAGCTGCTCACCACCCGCACTTCGGGCCGGCTGAACCTGGAGGTTGTCGAGGAGAACCCATTCCTGGGCAGCTTCTACCAGGACCGGTCGAGCTACGCTTTCCAGACCCAGATATTCTTTCTGCTCAGCCGCTACCGGCAGCAGCAGAATCTCTTCCAGCAGGAGCTCTTTACCGAGACCCTCGTCTCGGATTATCTCTTCGCCAAAGACAAGATCTTCGCGAACCTGAACCTGAGCGACGACGAACTGGTCCTCTACAACCAGCTGGCCGTCATCCTCGAGCAGCGCGTGCGTCCGCCGGACCTGGTCATCTACCTGCAGGCCCGCACCGAGATGCTCCTGCAGCGCATCCACTGGCGGGGGCGGGCCTTCGAACAGGACATGGATCCTGACTATCTGGAGGCGCTCAACGACGCCTACAGCTATTTTTTCCACCACTACAAGGACTCGCCCCTCTTGGTGGTGAACACCGACAAGCTGGACTTCGTGAACGTGCCCGGGGATTTCGAGTTGCTCTTCGAACAACTCACCGAACACTTCGCCGGGACCCGGTACTTCGCACCGGACACCCGGAGTTCCTGAAGCGCGAGGCCGGCCCGGCCGGCCCGGAAAGGACGGGGACATGGTAGCGAAGCGTCGGCCGCGCACCCTGGACATCTTCGCCCGCCGCAAACGGCGCGGCGAGAAGCTGGCCCTGCTCACGGCCTACGACCTGACGAGCGCGCGCATCGCCGCGTCCGCCGGCGTGGACGCGATCCTGGTGGGCGACTCGTTGGGCATGGTCGTCCTGGGCCATGAGAATACCCTGCCGGTAACGGTGGATGACGTGCTCCATCACAGCGCTGCGGTAGTCCGGGCGCGCCCGGGCGTGCCGGTCATCGCGGACATGCCCTACGGCAGCTTCCACCTGGACCCGGCGCTCACCGTCGAGTCGGCCCTGCGCCTGGTAAAGGAGGCCGGTGTCCAGGCGGTGAAGCTCGAGGGTGGCCGCAACCGCGCCGAGCATATCGCCGCCCTGCTGGACGCGGAGATCCCGGTCATGGGCCACCTGGGCTTGACGCCCCAGTCCATCCATCGCTTCGGCGGCTACAAGGTGCAGGGGCGGGGGGGGGAAGCCGCGCGCATCCTGGCGGACGAGGCGGCATTCCTGGCCGACGCTGGCTGTTTCTCCCTGGTGCTGGAGTGCATTCCGGCGCCCCTGGCCCAGGCCGTGAGCGAGGCCTCGCCCATCCCCACCATCGGCATCGGCGCCGGCCAGGGCTGCGACGGCCAGGTGCTCGTCTTCCACGACTTGCTGGGTCTCTTCGACGGTCTGGCGCCCCGCTTCGTCAAGCGTTACGCCGAACTGGGGCGGGACGCCACCGCAGCGGTGACCAACTACGTGGACGAGGTGCGGTCGGGCACCTTCCCGGGACCCGAACACGTTTACGACGACGACAAGGATCTGGGGCCCGGCATGGCCGGCTACCTGGGCGGTGGCGGGAAGGACGAGCCCGCTTCATGAAGCTCCTGCGCACGGCAGAGGATCTGGGCACTCTGGACAGCTTGCGCGACGGGAACCTGACGGTCGTCCCCACCATGGGGGCCCTGCACGAGGGCCACCTGAGCCTGGTACGGGCGGCGGCCTCCCACGGTCCGGTGGTAGTGACGGCCTTCGTCAACCCCACCCAGTTCGCGCCCGGCGAGGACTACGACGCCTACCCGCGTGACCTGCAGCAGGACCTGGATCTATTGGCGCCCCTGGCGCCGGCAGCGGTCTTCGCCCCGGACACGGCCACCGTGTACGGCGACGGCCGGGGCGTGACGATCCAGCCGGGTCGTTACGCGGAGGGACTGTGCGGCGCGGATCGCCCGGGCCACTTTGCGGGCGTGCTCACGGTGGTGGCGCGGCTCTTCGGACTGGTGCGGCCGGACGTGGCCGTCTTCGGGCGGAAGGACGCCCAGCAGTGTCTGGTCATCGGCGAGATGGTGGCCGACCTACGGCTGCCGGTGCGACTGGTGGACGTGCCCACCGTGCGGGAGAACGACGGCCTGGCCATGTCCTCCCGCAATCGCTACCTGGACCATGCGGAACGGGCGCGGGCCGCCTGTCTGTGGCGCGGCTTGAGCGCCGCCCGTGCTCTGGCGCAGACGGGTGAGCGATCCGCTGCCCGATTGCGCGAGGCAGTGGCGGCGGCCCTGGCGGACGCCGACGAAATCGAGTACATCCAGGTGCGCAGTGTCGGCGACTGGACCGCCCCGGACCGGGTGACCGGCCGTACGCTCCTGGCGGTAGCGGCCCGGGTGGGCCCGGCGCGGCTCATCGACAACCTGGTTTTGGACATAACCGACGACGGAGCGGCCCCATGCGGCCTGCTCGATCACGGAGGAAACGCATGACGGCGAGCGGCGGACACGGAAGCATGGAAGCGGTGGTGCTGGCCGCGGGCAAGGGCACGCGCATGAAGTCGGACCTGCCCAAGGTGCTGCACCCCCTGGACGGTAGGCCCCTGTTGGATCACGTGCTGGACACGGTGGCGGCGGTGGGCGTAGGACACACGGTGGTGGTGGTGGGGCACATGGCGGACAAAGTGGAAGCGAACTGCGGCCGGTCCGGCCTGGACTTCGTGGTGCAGGATCCCCAGCTGGGGACCGGACACGCGGTGCAGGTGGCGGCGCCCGCCCTGCAGGGCGGCGGCCACACGGTGGTGCTGGCGGGGGATGTGCCCTTGCTGCGCCCGGAAACCCTCGCGCGGCTCCTGGATGGCGCTGCCACTGGCGGAGCGGCGGCCACGGTCCTGACCTGCGTGGTGCCCGACGCCGGCGCCTACGGACGCATCGTCAAGGACACCGCGGGGCGTGTGCTGCGCATCGTCGAAGCCCGGGACGCCGGGCCCGAGGAACTGGCCATCGGCGAATACAACACGGGCGTCTTCTGTTACCGCACGGACCTGCTCCGGGAAGCCCTGGACCACCTGACCACCGATAATGACCAGGGCGAGTATTACTTGACCGATACGGTATCCTGGCTGGTGGAGGCCGGGCACGAGGTCACGGCCGTGGCCACCGAGGACCCGGACGAAGTGGTGGGCATCAACACCGTCGACGAACTGGCGGCAGCCGCGGCCATCCTGGCCGGGCGGCAGGAGTGAGCGTGGAGCGTCTCTGCACACCCTGGAGGTTCGATTACGTGACCGGAGCCATCAAAGAGCAAGGGTGTGTCTTCTGCAATCGGCTGGACGCTCCCGACAAGGAGCACTACGTGCTGCACCGGGGGCGCTACTGGTACGTCATCCTCAACCTTTACCCTTACAACAACGGGCACTTGCTGCTGGTGCTGAACCGCCACCTGGGCCTGCTGGGCGACTGCACTGCCGAGGAACTGGCCGAAATGGCCCAGCTCTTCGGTGTCATGGAGAAGGCGTTGACCGAGTGCTACCAACCCCACGGGGTCAACGCCGGCTACAACGGCGGCACCCCGGCCGGAGCGGGCATTCCCGAACATCTCCACCTGCACATGCTGCCCCGCTGGTCCGGGGACACGAACTTCATGACCACCATCGGTGAGACCCGGGTCATGCCCCAGACCCTGGATCAGAGTTGGGAACTGCTGCACCCGGTCATGACCCGCCTGGTGGCGGAACGGGCGTGAGGCCGCGGGCGGTTACCTGGCTGATCCTGGCGGTGGCCCTGGGCGCGGCGGCGCTGGTGGCCGGCGTGCGCGGTACCGGCGGCGGTGACGGGACGACGGCCTTTCCGGCTGCCACCGAACCCGTCGGGGCGCCCCACCTGCTCGTCCTCAACGGTGCCGGCCGCTCCGGTCTGGCCCGGGAGATCTCCCTCCTGCTCGGTCCGGCCGGTTGTGTGGCCGCGGGCGTCGACAACGCCCCGGGCCCGGCGCGCGCCGCGAGCGTGCTGGTGAACCGGCGGCTGCCAGACGTTCACGCCGACCGTCTGGCCCGGCGCCTGGGGAACCTGCCGGTCCTGCGGGAGTGGGACGGGCGGACGGCCGAGGATGCGGTGCTGGTCCTGGGCGCCGATTGGGAACGGGTCCGCACGGCCCTGGCGGCCGCGGGCGACGATCCTGCAAATTGAAGGTGGTTCGCCGCCCGGGCGACGGTTATCATGAAGGATCAGGAACGGGCTTCGGTCCGCGGGAGGAACCCATCCGATAGGCGGGACATGCGCAAGTCACTAGGCACCATCATCATCTCGCTGCTGCTGGGCGTGCTGATCGGCGCCATCTTCAGCGAGGTCATCGGCCTCTTTCTCAGCGAAGGCAGCGTCGCCGAGCAACTCTTCGTGCGCTACGTGTCCTTCGGGCCCGAGGTCACCCACTGGAACCTGGTGATCCTCGACCTGACGTTCGGATTCCAGATCCACTTCAACCTGATGAGCGTGATCGGGGTCTTCATCGCCTCGCAGCTCCTCAGGTGGTACCGCTAGCCGGTCTTCCGGCTCGCTATCGGAGGTCTCGACATGACCACTTCCCTCGCCATTATCCCCGGTGTGACGGGTGGGTGGGAACTGCTGCTCATCCTGGCGTTGGTGCTCCTGCTCTTCGGACCCAAGCGTCTGCCTGAGATCGCCGACGCCATGGGCAAGTCCATCCGCAAGTTCAAGTCCGCCACTCGCGGTGCCACCGACGAGGTGAAGCGCGAGCTGGACGACGTGGCCCGCGAGGTCCGCGCCGACGACGCGCCGGAGGACAAGCCCAAGGAAAGCGACGCCAAGTGACGCCGGGTCGAGGGACGCGACGGTGCCGTCCGGGAGGACGGCCGTGAATCTCGCCCAGTTGCTGGACACCCTCAAGGCAGACGACCGCTTCATCCGTCACGTCACCCGCTGGGAACGGATCCCGGCTGCGGCGGGGCGCTACGCCGATTTTCCGGCGGGACTGGATCCGCGCCTGGAGAAAGTGCTGCGTGGCCGCGGCGTCGACCGGCTCTACAGCCACCAAGCGGCGGCGGTGAACCATGCCCTGGCGGGGGAGTCGGTGGTGGTGCCCACGCCCACGGCCTCGGGCAAGACCCTCTGCTACAACCTGCCGGTGCTGGACCGCATCCTCCGCGAGCCGTCGGCTCGCGCTCTCTACCTCTTCCCGACCAAGGCCCTGGCCCAGGACCAGATGCACGAAGTGCACGGCCTGGTGCAGGACCTGGGCGTGGATATCAAGACCTTCACCTTCGACGGGGATACGCCTGAGACCGCTCGCCGGGCCATCCGCAGCAGCGGCCACATCGTGGTCACCAATCCGGATATGCTGCACCAGGGCATCCTGCCCCACCACACTTTGTGGGTGAAGCTCTTCGAGAACCTGCGTTACGTGGTGGTGGACGAGGTGCATCAGTACCGGGGCGTCTTCGGCAGTCACGTGGCCAACGTGCTGCGGCGTCTGCGGCGGGTGGCCGATTTCTACGGGGCGTCGCCCCAGTTCATCTGCTGTTCGGCCACCATCGCCAACCCGCGGGAACTGGCCACGCGCCTGACGGGCATGGACGTGGCCGAGGTGGCCGAGAACGGCGCACCGCGGGGTGAGAAGCACTTCGTATTCTACAACCCGCCGGTGGTGAACGCGGAGCTGGGCATTCGCCAGTCGGTGATCAAGACCACACGCCGCATCGCCGAGCGATTCATGGGCGCCGGCAGCCAGATGATCATCTTCGCCCGCAGCCGTATGCGGGTCGAACTTCTCCTGACCTACCTGGAGAAGGCGGGACGCAAGGTCGGCATCAAGAGCGGGGAAGTGCGGGGCTACCGGGGCGGCTACCTGCCCGGCGAGCGGCGAGCCATCGAACGCGGACTCCGAGACGGTTCCGTGGGTACGGTGGTCTCCACCAACGCCCTCGAACTGGGCATCGACATCGGTCGTCTGGACGTATGCGTCATGGCGGGCTACGCCGGCACCGTGGCCAGCACCTGGCAGCAGGCGGGCCGAGCAGGTCGCCGACAGGATCTGAGCGCAGTGGTCCTCGTGGCGTCCAGCAGCCCCGCCGACCAGTATGTGATCAACAATCCGGATTTCTTTTTCGGACGCAGCCCGGAACACGCGACCCTGGATGCGGATAACCTCGTTATCCTCATGAGTCACTTGAAGTGCGCTGCCTTTGAGCTGCCCTTCCTGACCGAGGAGCGCTACGGCGGCCAGCGGGTGGACGAGATCCTCGAGTACCTGGTGGAACAACGGGTCCTGCACCGCAGCGGCGACCGCTACCACTGGATGACCGACACCTACCCCGCCGAGGATGTCAGCCTCCGCAGCGCCGCGCCGGAGAATGTGGTCATCATCGACCAGTCGCGGCCCGGCGGGCGGATCATCGGCGAAATGGACCTCTTCAGCGCCCAGGAAATGCTCCACGACGAAGCTGTCTACATCCACGGTGCCCAGCAGTACCACGTGGACAATCTGGACTGGGAGCGACAGGAGGCCCACGTCCAGCCTGTGACAGTGGACCACTATACGGACGCCCAGCGCAAGAGCGAGTTGAAGACCCTCACCGCCGAGGAGAGCCGTCCTCTGCACACGGGAACGGCGGCCCTGGGCGAAGTGGGGCTGGTCTCCAAGGTCACGGTCTACAAGAAGATCAAGCTGGGCACCCACGAGAACGTGGGGGCTGGCCGGGTGCATCTGCCCGAGATGGAGATGCACACCACGAGCTTCTGGTGGGAACTTCCGGAGGATACGCCGGAGGATCTGGCCGCCGCGGGGCTGGACCTGGGCGACGCTCTCAAGGGCCTGGCTCATCTGCTGGGCCGAGTGGCGCCGGTCTTCGTCATGGCCGATCCTTCGGACCTCCACGCGACGGCCATGGTCCGCTCGCCGTTCACGGGCAAGCCCACGCTCTATCTCTACGACGCCTTTCCTGGTGGTGTCGGTTTCTCGCGCCGCATCTTCGACCAGTTTGAGGAAATCGCCGCCGCCGCCCGGACCCACGGCCGGGCCTGCGGTTGCGGCGCCGGCTGTCCCGCCTGCGTGGGGCCGGCGGTGGAGTCGGGGAGCACAGCCCGCAACGGAGCGGTGCGCCTGCTGGATGCCCTCCTGGCCGACGCCGCCGAGGCCTGATCTTGGATCTCCGCAAACGTCTTGCCCGGCTGGATCCCGGCCATAGGGAACCGGCGACCATGCCGGCGGCGGTTGAGCGCACGGCGGCGGAGTTTGGCCTGGAAGAGAAGGTCATGCCCGAGGGCACGATCTGGCGCCGGCGCTGCCCGGCTGTCCTGCCACCACCGGACCTGCCGGATCTGGCGGGCTTCCTGTCCCGCCACGAAACAGCCGCGCGTACCGCCGCGGATCTACTCTTTCTGGACACAGAGACCACCGGCCTGGCCGGCGGCACGGGCACGGTCCCCTTCCTGGTGGGGCTCGCCTGGTGGGACGGCGCCGATTTCGTAGTCGAACAGATCTTCCTGCCGGGACCGGCTCACGAGGGTGCCCTGCTGGCGGCGGTGGCCGAGGCGGCGTCCCATCGTCGCGTGGTGGTCACCTACAACGGTGCCAGTTTCGACCTGCCTTTGCTGCGGACCCGCGCCCTGCTCCAGCGGCATCCTTCTCCGGTGGCCGAGCTGGCCGGCTGGGATCTGGTGGTCCCGGCGCGGCGCCTCTGGTCCAGGAGCCTGCCCGACTGCCGGCAACAGACGGTGGAGGTGGAAGTGTACGGCCGGCCCCGGGGCGAGGGCGATATTCCCGGCGGCCGCATTCCCCAGGTATGGTTCGATTTCCTGGCCGAGGGCCGGGCGGACCTGCTGCCGGCGGTTCTGCGCCACAACCGCCGCGACATGGAGGGCATGGGACGTATCCTGGGAGCCGTGTGCGAGGCCGCGGCCGGCCTGGACCGGCCGGAAGACGTGGCCGCCTGGCGCGACGCCTGGTCCCGGGCGCGCATCTGCAGCCTGCGCGGTGACCACCACCGGGCGGCCGCTTGGTTGGCCCGCTCCCGGGAAGCAAAGCCGGCCGCGGGACACGCGCCCCTGGTGGCCGACGGCGTGCGCATGCTCAAGCGGCTCCGGCATTGGCCGTCGCTGGCTGACCTGATCACCGCCGCCTTGGCGGCGGGCCTGGACGAGCCCTGGCTCCACGTGGAGGCCGCCATGCTCTACGAGCACCGCCTGGTCGATCTGGAGCGGGCCCTTGCGCACGCGAGGGCGGCGGGCGATGATCGTCGGACGGCGCGGCTGGAACGCCGTTTGTCCGGGACGACACGGGAGGAGGAACGACCATGAGTCGCATGACCAGGGACGAGGGCCATCTCGTGGTGGCCGGGATCCGGGTGTTGGTCCACAGCCTGGGCCGGGGACCGACACCGGACGAGTTGGCTGAACTGCTGGGCCTGGCCTCGGGCTCGGTGCGCCTGCAGCTGGTGGCGCTGGCGGAGCTGGGGGCGGTGGCCATGGTCGAGAGCGCCTTCGAGACCCACGCCGAGGTGCGCGATTACGGGCGCCTGGAGGAGTTGTCCGAGGAGGGCGGTCCGGCCATCACCGACGACCTCAAGGCCTTCGACGAGAAGAAGCGCCAGGAGACCGAGCGCATGTCCCAGCTATTCGAGTCCGGCGAGCAGGAAGATCGGCTCAAGGAGAAACACCGGCAGATGGACCAGGAATTAGAGTCGTTCCGGAAGCAGAAACCGGAGAACCCCTTCGGGGACTGAAACCGGTGACCGCTATAAGAAAAGGCCCGGCGCCGCAGCGCCGGGCCCTCGTGTTCGTAGCGGGCTGGATCAGATGATGCCGGGTACCGAGTAGCGGAAGTCGTCGATGTCGGCCGCCTCGGTCCGCTCCTGGAGCCACTCGCCGAAACGCTCGGTCTGGGCGCGGTTCAACAAGGCGGCGCGCAGGCCCTCGCGGCGAACCGCGAAGTCCATCTCGTCGAAGCCGCTGGTCCACACGGGGACCAGAGCAAAGAGCCCCCGCAGGGTTTCCACCTCGGGGACGATCTGTCCCACGGCGCCTTCCACGGCCAGCTTGTTGAAATCGGTGCCGTAGCCCACGTCGGCGATGTTGTCGTTCACGCCGAAGGTGTCGGAGACAGCGTGCATGAGGCCGTGGGCCGCCGCCGCTTCGGCCAGGGGTGTGCCCATCTGCACTTCGCCCACCGCGGGCGAGAGCAGGGCACGGCTGCGGGCCAGGTCACGGTCCTGGCGTACAGCCAGGGCCACGCGGCCGCGCACCGTTTCGAGAGGTGACGGGCCCTCGGGCAGGTTGTCCAGGGCCAGGACCACGTACATGAACTGGTCGTTCTCGAAGACGGGGCTCACGGAGCCGGCGTCGGTGCCCAGGGCCCAGTTGGCGCCGCCCATGGTCTGACGCAGCCCGGGGATGTCGCGGCCGGCGGCGAAGGGGCCGGGCTCGACCAGATCGTGGGCCTCGGCTTGGGCGGTGGTCACGAAGCTGCCGCCGTCCACCCGGTCGCGGAAGTCCCCGGCGAAATCGCGCAGGGCGTCCATGGTGGCCGGACCGGGGGTGACCTTCAGCAGGATGTGCCGTGCGTGGACCTGCGTAACCTCGTCGCTCTCCGGCGCCGTGAACTGCTCGAGCACCTCGATGAGGTGGTAGCCGAAAGACGTGCGCACCGGTTCGCTCAGTTGGCCCACCGGCAGGGAGAAGGCTGCGGCGGTGAACTCGTCGACCATGCGGTTGCGGTCGAAGGTGCCTAGGTCGCCGCCGGCCTCTGCGGTGCCGTCCTCGCCGAAGTCGCGGGCGGCGTCCTCGAAGGTGCGGGTGCCGGCCAGGATGTCGTCACGCAGTTCGGTGATGAAGCTGAGCACCTCGGCCCAGTCGCCGTCACCGGCTTCCTTGGCGAAGCGCACGACCTTGCACTGGCCGCGGACGGGCTCCTGGTAGTCCGCCAGGTTGGCGTCGTACCAGGCCTGGATCTCCTGGTCGGTGGGATCGCCCACGTCCTCGAGGTCGTTGAAGCGCATACCCATGTACTCGGCCACGGCGCGGCCGGACTGGCGCACATATTCCTCGCGGATCTCCAGGTCGGACACGACCACGTCGGCGGTGATCTCCTCGATGAGCTTCAGCCGGGGCAGGTAGTTCCGGCGCACGTAGGACTCGGCGAGACTCCAGTCCGCATCGGGATTGTTCAGGTCGGCGAAGTAGCGGTCGAGATCGACCCCGCCCTCCTCGGTGCGATAGGCCGACAGGAGTTCCGGCGGGGGATTGGTCTGGAAGGCCTCGAGGACTTCGGCGTCGGTGACGTCGATGTCGCGCTCGTCCACCGCGGACTGGATGACCGCGTCCTGCACCAGTGCGTTCCAGGCGCGATCGCGGGCCATGGCGTACTGGTTGGAAGTCAGTTCGTTGCCGGCGGCCTGCTGGCGCATGGCGCCGGTCTGCTGGCGCACCATGTTGTCGTAGGCCTGGGCCGGGATGTCGACGCCGTTCACCGTGCCGACCACGCCCTGCGCCATCCGCCGGGCCCCGGGGCCTTCGCAACTGCCGCTGCCGAAACTGGCGAAGGTGCCGAAGCCGATGAAGGATATGGCGATCACCCAGTAGAAGATCTTGGCCCGGGAACGCAGGAACTTGAACATGACTGACGACCTCTCGGCAGGTTGGCGGTACGACATACGTGGGCGACAGGGGTTGCGGCCGACCGACCCCGACGCGGAGACAGTCCCCCAAAATGGTGCAAAAGGCGGCAATCCACAAGTTCGCCGTTGCTCCGGTAGACAGAAACCCCGGATGGGAATGTCCATGTAGCCCGACCGGGCCATGGTGTAGAATGGGGCACCGCGGTAGCCCGGCATCCGGCCGGGCCGCGCGGATCATGGCCAGGAGGTCCCGTCCCCATGCTCCATCCCGGTATCATGGCCCTGGCCGCGGGACTCGCCGCCCAGGTGGCGAAGGTCCCGGTGGAACTGGTTTTGCGCCGCCGCTGGCGACCCCTGGCGGTCCTCGAGAACGGGGGCATGCCCAGTTCTCACACGGCCACCGTCACGACCCTGACGCTGGCGGTCCAGCGGGCCGAAGGCTGGGATTCGTCCATCTTCAGCCTCGTGCTCGTATTCTCCTTCTTCGTCATTCTCGAGGCCACCGGCCTGCGCCAGGAGATCGGGCACCAGGCCCAGATCCTTAACGAGATGATGGACCGGGCTCTGGCCGGCGGCGGTGTGGACCGGAAGCGCCTACGTGAACTGGTGGGCCATACCTGGACCGAGGTGGCCGGCGGACTTGCCTTCGGTGTGCTCTTCACATTGATCTGGTGGCGTCTCGAGTAGGTATTCGAATAAAATAATGAATTCATTAAAACCAGGGGTTGACAGAGGGGTTTCATCGCGTATGATCCGTCCAACAGGGTCGTCGGGCAGGAGGCCCAGACGCCTTTCGACATAGATTCCGCAGTCCGGCCGCGAGCCGGATCGAGGGTTCCCTCATGCGTCGAAAGGATTCGATATGAGGATCATCGCCCTGGCCAACCAGAAAGGTGGATGCGCGAAGACCACGACGGCCACCAACCTCGCCGCCGCTCTCGCCGCCGCCGACAAGAGAGTCCTGCTCGTCGACAACGATCCGCAGGGACATGCCACCCTGGCCTTCGGTTTCAGGGAACGCGACTTCTCCCTTTCCACATACGATCTCTACCTCACGTCGGACATCCTCGTGGAAGACGCGTTCCTGGAGGCAGGCGACAACCTGCAACTGGTGCCGGCCGGCGTCGAGTTGTCGGCCGTCGAACAGGCCCTGGCCCGCGAGGAGGACAAGGAACTGCGCCTGCGGAATAAGCTGCGGCGGAGTGCCATGCCCTTCGACTACGTGCTCATCGACTGTCCGCCGGCGGTGGGTCTGCTCACCTTCAATGCGCTCCTGGCGGCGGGGGAGGTGATGATCCCGGTGGATCCGAGCTACTACGGCCTGCAGGCCGTGCGCAAGATGCGGGAGACCCTGACGCTGTTGCGCGAACGGCGCGGCCACGACGCCATTCCCCACATCCTCATGGCCGACTTCGACACGCGGCCACGCTTCGTGCGGTCGCTCATGGCCGAGCTCGAGGAGCTGTACGAGGGCGACCTGATGGACACGATCATCCACCACACGGTCCGCTTCAAGGAGGCGGCCGGAGCGGGCGTGCCGTTGCTCCATTACGACGCCGAGTCTCGGGGCGCCGTGGATTTCCGGCTCCTGGCGCGGGAACTGCTGGCCGAGGAGCAGGACGTGAGTGTCACGGCAGTGGACCGCTGGGCGACCTTGCTCCACGGTCCGCGCACCACCGAGGGTGGCCTGGCCTTCGAGGCCGACTTCCCCCGGGCCAAGACCGTGCGCATCACCGGATCGTTCTGCGACTGGTCTGCCCAGGGGATCCCCCTGGAGCGACGCGAGGACGGCATCTGGTCCTGTCGCCTGCAACTGGATCGCGGCGACCACGAGTACCGCTACATCGTGGACGGGGCCTGGTTGCCGGATCCGCACAACGAGGCCACGGCTCCCAACGAGTTCGGCGGCGCCAACAGCGTTTGCGTCGTGCCTTGAACCGGGATCCGCTACGCAACGCGGCGGGAGGACGGCAGACCTCCCGCCGCGGACCTCACGAACGTTCCCACCACATCGCCGACGTGGCCCACCATTTCCTGGCCGACGCCCGGACCGAAGCGCCGTGCATCTTCGTGGCCGGACCGGCGGCGGGGACCGGATTGGCCCTGGAACTGGCGGCGGGTTGGGCCCGGGCCGCCGGCGGGACGGTCGGATTCGTGGATTCGGCTCCGGCGGCGGCGGAAATCGAGGCCGAACGGTTGACCGGTGTCGTGCGCCGGGCTCCGGATGATCCCGACCGGCCCGGGGAGAGCGCCCTCTTCTGGCACCTGGGCCATCCGGACCGCCGACGCCTGGACGATCTGGACGCCGTGGGCCGCGTACCCGGCGCCGGACTGCCGGGCCTCGGACGGCGGCGTCGGATCCTCTGGTGCGTGGCACCAGGTGTCGCGGATGCGTGGCACCCGCTCATCGGTCTGGGACGACTGACGGGTGCCCTGCACACCGGCGGTACGGCACTGGTTGTCGGACCGGGCAACCGGGCGGCGACCGAACTCGAAAGTATCCGTGCCCGGGCCGGCGCCGCCATCGGCGATGATGCGAGTCTCGTGATCCTACCGGAAGCGGCGCGACCAGGGGCCCGGGCGGCGACCCTCGCTGGTCTGCCGGCACTGCTGTTTCCCGCGACACCTTGAAGCTTTTTGCTGTGGACCGGTCTCCCCGGAGAGCCTAGGCTCCATCCGTTGTTCCGGTCCCGGCGCCACTGACGGCGCCGGGCCGCACCCGGCCTTCTTCCGTACTCCGGGAGGACCATGTTCCGCGCGACCCTGCCGAGACTTGTCGCCCTGGCATTGATTCCAGCCTGCGTCCTGGTTGCCGTCGCCGCCGCCGACGACGAACCGCTGCGTTACACCCTGGGCGAGCCGGGCTATCTCGTCCTGGCGGGCGCGGCCGACAGCACCGACGTCTACATCTGGCAGGACGGACCGGGCGAGGGGCGCCGGTCCCTGGTCTGGGACGAGGGCATGCTCACGGTCCCGGCCGATCTGGTGGGCGAGACCTATGGCCGCCACGACCTGGGCTTCCCCTGCGGCGCGACCCTGGCGGGCAACGGACGCGGCGGACGCCTCGTCTTCGAACCCGGCACCTTCCCCATCGACGAACCGCTGCGCCTGGGCGACGGTTCGCTCGACTTCTACGCCGCCGACGGGGAACTGGAGATCCGCGCCGGCCGCATCCGCTACAGCCGCGCGGCCAGCCGCCAAAAGGACCCGCGGGCCTCGTTCATCATGCTGGCCGGTATGGTGGTGCTGACGGTGGTGCTCCTGCGCCGGGCGCGCCGGACACGAGAGTCGGGCAGAGGACGTTGAACACCCCAGCGATCGTCCGCCGGCTGTTGGCCGGGATGCTCTTGACCCTGCCCTGGGTGGGGATGGGAGTGGGGCGGCTTGTCACCGGCCGCGACCTGGGCTTCGGACTACAACCCGCCTGGTTCCTTCTCGGCGCCGCGGCGGTGCCGCTGCTGTTCGCCGTGCGCCCAGAAGACATCCGCTCCTGCCTGCCCCGGTCCTGGCTGGTTTTTGCCGGCGCGGCGGTGGCCGCCCTGGCCCTGTCGGCCCTGGGATTGCGCATCGCTCCGGTCCAGGAGGAGTCGGCCGTGGTGGCCGGGCGTTTTCTGCGGCAGGTCGTCCAGCTGGGACTCATGGCCGCCTTCCTCGTCCTGCCGGCCTGCTGGGTGCGGGGGACTGCGCGCTGGCGCTTCACGGCCCGCTGGCTGGTGGCGGGCGCCTGGCTGCAGGTGGCCTATGCGGGCCTCCAGTATCTCCACTGGCACCACCCGGGAACGCTCCTGCCTGCCCTGGAGCAGATCTTCACTTCCAACCCGGCCATCCTCAGCGGATCGGAGCAGCTCCACGTGGGTGACGGCTTCCGGGACATGCCCCGTCTGCGGGGGACCATGTGCGAGCCCCTGTACCTGGGAAACTACCTGCTGGCGGTACTGCCGCTGGTGTCGCTCGCCGGGTGGAACCGCTGGCTCTCCCGGGCCACGACCCTCCTGCTGGCGGTGGTGCTGCTGCTGACCTGGTCCCGCGGCGCATGGGCGGCCGGAGCGGTGGCGGGCCTGGTCGCACTGGTCTTGGCCCGTGGTCGCTGGCGTCGGCCGGGTCGGTCGGTGCTTCTGGGATCCGTGGCGGCGGTGGTGGTGCTGGCGGTGGCCCTGGGTCCGGACCGCTTGCTGCTGCCCTGGGAACGACTGATCCAGAGCCTCAGCACCCGCGACTGGTCCAATCTCACCCGGCTCTACAGTTTCCAGGCGGCTTGGCGGGCCTTCCAGCTCAGCCCTGCCGTGGGTGTGGGTTGGGGGCAATTTGCCTGGCATTTTCCGGTGCTGGTGGACCCCATGGGACTGCAGAGCCAGTTCACCTGGCCGGTGGTCAACAGTTTCCCCCTGCGGGTCCTCTGCGAAACCGGACTGGTGGGCTTCGGTGTGTTCGCCGGGGCGGCGGCCGCGATTGTGCGGCAGGTGGCAAGGGCGGTGCGCCGGCCGGACGTGGATCCGGAGCGGCTGCGTCCGGTGGCGGCTTGTACCGTGGCCGTCGCCGGAGTGTGGACCCAATTCCTGGTCTTCTCCCAATACAACCTGCCCCACATCTGGCTCGTGGCGGGCCTGCTGCTGGCGGCCTTGCGGGAGACGGGGGAGGAAACGCAGTGAGAGCTCCGCGCGTGCTGCTGGACGCCCTACTGGTGAACCGCCGGCCCACGGGTGTCGGACGATCCATCCTCGAATTGACCCGGGCGCTGGCCGAACGGGACCGGGGGCTGGATTTTCTGGTGGCCACCACCACGCCGGAGATGTTCGCCTTTCTGGAGGGTGTGCCCCGCTGGCGGGTGGTCACCTGCCCCGGCGCCCGGGGCGGCGTGTTGCGCAAAGCCCTCTACACGCAGTTCGCGCTGCCGGGCCTGTGCCGGCGGCTGGGCGCGGATATCCTGCACAGCCTCCAGTTCGTGGCCCCGCTCCGACTCTCCTGCCCGTCGGTGGTGACGGTCCACGATTTGGCGTGGCAACTCTTCCCCGACACGGTGGAACAGCCACGGCGAACCTACTACCGCCTCCTGGTGCCACCCACTCTGCGCCGGGCCCACACGGTCGTCACCAACAGCGCGGCCACGGCGACGGACGTGGGGACCCTCCACCCGGCCGCGGCGGATCGGATCCAGGTGACCCCCTTCGGCACGCCATCCTGGGTCTGGGAGTCCCCGGGAGCGGGTGAGCCCCCTACCGCGGCGGTCGGCGAGCGCCCGCGGTTCCTCTTCGTGGGCACCATGGAACCGCGCAAGAATCTGGAAGGACTGCTGACGGCCTACGAGGTGCTCCTGGCCCGTACCCGCGCCGCCGGAGGGCGGGAGGCGGATTGCCCGGCCTTGCATTTCGTGGGCGGTGCCGGATGGCGGGATTCCTTGCTGCGGCGGCGCATTTCCGACCTGCGGGAGCGCGGACACCTGGCGGTGGAGGACTACTGCGAGCCCGCTGTCCTGTGGGAGCGCTACCGCTCGGCCCTGGCCCTGGTCTTTCCCTCGGTGCACGAGGGCTTCGGCTTCCCCATCCTGGAAGCCATGGCCGCTGGATTGCCCGTTCTGACCGCCAATCGGGGCGCCATGGCCGAAGTGGCCGGTGACGCGGCGCAGTTGGTGGACCCGGACGATGCCGAGGACCTGGCCGACGGACTGGCCGCCCTGGCCGTCGACGGGGATCTGCGCGGTCGATTGCGCACGCAGGGCTTCGCCCAGGCACGCATCTGGCAATGGGAGCGTACGGCCGACGCGACGGTGGCGGTGTACCGGCAGGTCCTGGACCAGGCGGCGACCGGCTAAAAATAGGTATTGCTCGGTTGCGTGGCCTGGGATAATTTGCTTTTGTTTCAAGAGGTTTCCGGGCGGGTCAATTCAGGGAGGAACCGTGGACCTGGGCATCGTCGGGGCGTTGGGCTTCGTGGCGGCATTTCTCATGTCGTGGCTGGTCCAGCCTCATTTCCGCAATCTGGGTTTCCTCACGGATGTCGTCGACCTCCCGGGCTACCGCCGTCCCCACCGCGAACCGGTGCCGCGGACCGGTGGCATGGCCATCTTCATCTCGTTCTTCTCCACCCTGTTCTTCCTGCAGCACATCATCCTCCAGACCGCGTTGCCCTGGTCCTGGCTGGGTGTGCTGAGCGCCGCCGGTCTGGCCATCCTGGCCCTGGGCGTGGGCGACGACCGTTTCGGGATCCACGCCGAGAAGAAGCTCTACGGCCAACTCATCGTCATCACGGGCATGATGCTCTTCGGTATGCGCCTGGACACGGTCGTGCTGCCCGGGCTGGGGGAGGTCGCCCTCGGCGGCTGGGCCTGGCCCTTCACGCTGTTCTGGTACCTGGGGTTCATAAACTCCATGAACCTTATCGACGGCCTCGACGGCCTGGCCAGCGGCATCAGCGTCCTGGCTTCGGCAGCTCTCATCGTCGTGGGCATCGCCGTGGTGGACTTCGACTCCACCCTCTTCGCTGCGACCCTGTGTGGAGCGACTCTGGCGTTCTTCTACTGGAACGTATCCAGTCGCAAGATCTTCCTGGGCGACTCGGGCAGCATGTGGATGGGCCTGGTGTTGGGCAGCCTCATGCTCAACCTCAGCCGCCAGCAGGGCGTGAGCCTGCCGGTGCTGCTGGCGCCCATGATCGTGCCCATCTGGGACACGGGAACCACCATCGTGCGCCGGTCCCGCCGTCGCACCTCCATCTTCCAGGCCGATGACCATCACCTGCACCACCGTCTGTTGCGCCTTGGCTTCACACCGGGAAACACCGTGGTCTGCCTGCTCCTGATCACCGCCGGGACCATCCTCTTCAGCCTGAGCGACTTCCTGGACTCGGCCTGGCTCGGCCTGCCCGCCATGGGCATGTGGATGGTGGCCGCCCAACTCGGCGCCCTGCGGCACCTGCAGAACCGGCAGCGTGGCCTGGACCTCTTTACCGAAGTCTTCTACGCCATCGGTTTCGACGACCGTCTCGAGAAGATCATCGGCACCGTGGGCCGCAATGTGGCGGACGTCATCGATCTCCAGGCCGAGCGCCGCCGGGTGGCCAACAAGAACCGCTTCTCGCGGGACGGCACCACCGGCGAGGCCGATCCGGAGAGCGACGACGGTTCCGGCACCACCGGCTGAGCCGGACCGTGTCCTTCGATCCCCTGCCAGCCTCCCTGTTGACAGTTCTCCACCGGACCCGTGATGGTCGCATCCTGGACCTCGGTTGCGCCGATGGCCAGCTCGCGCGTCTCCTGGATGCCCAAGGGGCGCAAGTGGTCGGCCTGGACCGGATGAACCTGTCGGGTGAGGGCGGATTCCCCTTCGTCGTCGGCGACGCCACGCGGCCGCCCCTGCGGCCCGCCGCCTGGGACCTGGTGATCGTGGCCAATCTGCTTCGCCACCTGCCCGGGGCGGCGAACGACGCCGAACTTTGGTATTCATGGTTCGATCTCCTGGCCGCCGGCGGCGCATTCTTCGTCCTGGAGGACGAGCCGGCCGCGACGGCCGGACCCGCTGGCCACTACTCCCGGCTGCAGGCGTTGCTGGCGGGGCTGCCGGGACGGGGACCGCTGCTGCCGTTGGCCGACTTCCGGCGCCTTTGCCGCCGAGGCGCCGTGCGCATCGCCGAGGACGGCTGGGCAGCCAACCGCTACCCCATGGACGCCGGGGCGGTCGTGGAAATGCTCGCCTCCGGGAAGCCGCCCCCCGGCAGCGAGGCGGCGATCCTGGCGGCGGACATAGCACGGGACGGCATAGCGGCGGGGCATTACTGGTGGGCCAGGGTGGAACGGAGGCAGGTCTCTTGAATCGCCGGATGAAGTCGGTTGCCCTCCTGTTTGTCCTCGTTCTACTGGCGGGGGCCCTGGTCCTGGGCGGCCCGCGTTCCGCCGTGGACTGGACCCGGGTGCGCGCCGTGGCCATGGAGAGCGACGACTGGGGTTTCGCCGGTTTCGTGCCCGACGCCGACGCCTGGACCGGCCTGGATCGCGAAGCCCTGGCCCCGGGGCGCTTCCCGCCGGTCTACTGGACCACGACTCTCGAGGATAGCGGCGACATGGCCGCCATGGCCGACCTGCTCGCGGAGGCCAAGGGCCGCGACGGATTGCCGGCGGTGCTCCAGGCCAATTACGTCATGGCCTCCCAGGGCTGGGACGAGGGTGTCTGGCGGACTTATGCCTGGCCGGATGTGCCGTCGGCCTACGCGCGACCCGGCCTATGGCAGGCGGTGCAGGACGCCCGGATCAGGGGTGTGTGGCGGGCGGAGTTCCATGCGACCTGGCACTACGATCCTGACCTGCGCCGGACAGCGGCCCTGGAGCCTGGTGTGGCCACCGAGGCCACCGGCCGGGGGATCACACTTTTCCCGGGCAGTGAACAGGCCAGGGAACTGGGGCCTTGGCGGGAACGGGCGGCGTTGGAGTATGAACTGGAGTCGTCCCTGGCCCGCTTCGAGGAGGTTTTCGGACGGCCGGCGGACTCCATCATCGCCCCGGACTACACCTGGAATTCCACCGTGGAGGACATGTGGCAGAAACACACCATGGCCGTGATCCAGGGCAAGCGCGAACAGCGGAACCCGGATCTGCCCCGCGGTATGGCCGGTCGTGTGTTGAAACTGCTGGGACGGAAGATGGACGCCCTGGTCCATCCGGATCGGATCTATCTGGAGCGCAATTGCCGTTTCGAGCCGGTGCAAGAGGTTGATCCCGCCGCTGCGGTGCAACGCTGCGCCGCCGAGGTGGCCTCTGCCTGGACCCGGGGTGAACCGGCCGTCATCGAGACCCATCGGGTGAACTTCGTGCATACGGATCCGGAGGTGGAGGCCGCCGGCCGGAGCGCGCTGGCGTCTCTGCTGGCGATAATCGGACCCGGGGGCCCGGTGTACCTCACCGACGACGAACTGGCCCAGATCGGGCGCAACGGTGTATCGCGGACCTTGCGGGGTCGATCGATCGTGCTGCGCAACGCCACGGGCAGCCGCCGGGTGGTCACCGTGCCGCGATCGCTGTTGCGGCAGGCGGGTGGGACCGGCGATCCACGACCATTGTGTGTGGCGATACCTGCCGGCGGAAACGGCCGGGTCTTTGTTGCCGGTGACCGCGTGACCCTCCTGCCCATCGTTCCTCGAAATGCCGAATAGTGCCTCGTTTTGACTATGTAGACGCAAAACCGTCCATATAGTTGGTATTTTGCCGCGTTGACGCGTTCAGCACCCTGTGATATAGTCATCCTTCGGAATTGCTCCGCACACCATTCACTGAAGGCAATTATTTTTGACAAGTTGGTAGATCCGCTCCCTTACACGGATCCGTTGGATACCAAGCGCGTTCGAAGCCGAAATGGTGCTGTTGGACAGCAATCACATCGCCGAGAATCGGATACGCGTCATCGTGGTACGACCACTCCGGCGGGTCGGGTGGAAACGCACCCCGACCGGCCACCGACACCGGAGGCACTCCATGCGCGTCGTCGCATTCCGCTCGTCCGCGAGCACCCTCGTCCTCACCGCCCTGATCATCGCTCTCCTGCCCGTCGCCTCGTTGGCGGCCAACGTCCTTCACGAGGGTACGTTCGAGATCAGGGACCTCACCTGGGAAGTCCTGGCCGACGGTTCGACCCGTCCGGTCCTGGAGGGCACCCGCTCCGTGGCGTTGCCGGGTGAAACCGACCTGCCGGTCCGGGAACTGACGCTGCTCGTCCCCCTGGACCGCCGTATCGTCTCGGTGGAAATCGAGGCCCTGGCCGTGCATCGCTTCGGTGCTCCTGACGCCCTGGCGACCGCCGTGGCCGAGGTGAGTTCTGAAGGACCGATCAACGTGGCTTCGCTGGCGGCGACCGACCCGGCCGCCGGGTGGGGTGGGATGACCGGCGCCCATGTGTGGCGCGGTTACCGTCTGCTGACGGTGCAGGTGCGGCCTGTGCGTAAGGCCGCCGGCGGGGAACTCGAGTTCCTGGACGCCTACGCCGTGAACGTGGAATTCGGCGGACCCATGGGCGATGATGTGGCGCAGCGCCGCCGCTTCATGCCGCGGGAACTGGAGCGCAACACGGGAATCCTGGCCGAGGTGGTGGACAATGCCGACGTGCTGTCCGCCTACGATCGCAAGTCCGGAACGGTGGTGGCCGCCCCGGGTGACGGCTTCCAGCCCACGCCGGTGCCGAGTCTCGAAGGCAGTGCCGTCAACCATCTGATCGTGACCAGCGCCGCGTTGGCGCCCGAATTCCAGCGCCTGGCCGATTACCGCGCGTCTCTCGGCATGCCGTCGGTGGTCGTCACCCGCGAATTCATCGAGGCCAACTACCGCCAGGGCGTGGACGTGCAGGAGTCGATCCGTCTGTTCATCCGCGACGCCTACGAGATGTGGGGCACCGAATACGTGTTGCTGGCGGGCGACTCGGAAGTCCTGCCTCCGCGCATCGTGAACAACTCGCTCTATCCCCTGGGCGGCTCCACCGATATTCCCGTCGACCTCTACTTCGCCTGCCTCGACGGTAACTGGAACGCCAACGGGAACCACAGGTTCGGCGAGACCGCGGTCACGGGCATGGCCAGCGACGACGCCGATTTCGCGGAAGAGGTCTACGTGGGCCGCGCGCCTGTCGCGACCCTCGCGACCGCGGCGATCTTCGTGGACAAGGTCATCACCTATGAGGGGACCGCCGCCGGGCAGCAATGGCCCAACCGCAGCCTGTACGCGGCAGAGGTCCTCTTCCCGGATCCCTACACGGGGACCGAGACGATCCAGCTGGACGGCTCCATCTACGCCGACCAGCAGATCACCGATCACATCCTGCCGTGCACCACCCGTGAGTCGTGGGCCATGTATGAGGATTTCCGATCGGTGATCGGCGACGCGATCCTTACCCGCTCGGCGCTCATCGACACTCTGAACGGCGGCGGCTACGGCATCGTCAATCAGATCGGACACGGTTTCTACTTCAACATGTCCGTGGGTGACGCGAATTTCACCAATGGCGACGCCGACGCCCTGACCAACGGCGACGCCCTGTTCATGCTCTACGCCCTGAACTGCTCCTCGGCGGGCTTCCACTACTCCTGCCTCATGGAGCGCTTCCTCCAGAATCCCGACGGTGGCGCCGTGGCGTCCATCGGCTCGGTGGAGGCTGCCTTCCCGGTCACGGCTAACATGTACCAGCAGGAGTTCTTCGACCTGCTCTACTGCCAGGACGAATACCGGATCGGCCGCACGCTCGCCCTGAGCAGGCTGCCGTTCCTGGTGAACACCGGCTCCAACTACACGGACCGCTGGACCTTCCTGAACTACACGCTGCTCGGTGATCCCGCCCTTGCCCTGTGGACGTCTTCCCCGCGGGGATTGATCGTCTCCGCGCCGACGGCCCTGGCCCTCGGGGACCAGTCCGTGGCGATCACGGTCAGTGATTCGTCCGGTGTGGTTGAGGGCGCCATCGTCTGCCTGGCCAAGGACGGCGAGGACTACGCCACGGGGGTAACCGACGCCGGCGGACAGGTCATCCTGGGCTTCCGGCCCGTGGCCGGCGGCGACGCCGTGCTGACGATCAGCGGTCTGAACCTCGAACGCACCACCTCGACCATTCCCGTCACGGTGGGGACGACCTACCTGGCGGTGGAGTCCATGGTGGTCCACGACTCGGGCACCCTCGGCAGCGCCGGCAACGGTAACGGCGAGATCGAGGCTGGCGAGACCATCGCGCTGGTGCCGACCCTACGGGAGACCGGCGGCGCCCCGGCGACCGGGATCTTCGCATCCATGACCATCACCGTGCCTGGTGTCACGATTCTGGACGGCGCCGTGTCGTTCCCCGACGTGGCCGCCGGCGGCACTACGGTCGCCGCCACGGCGTTCCGCTTCGAGGTCGCGCCGGACGTGGCCGACGGCACCGAGTTGCCGGTCCTATTCAATGTCGGCGCCGGAGGCGGTCCCTATCCCTCCACCTGGGACGCCAGAATCCTGGCCCCGGAGATGGAGATCACCGCCGTGGACTGGTCCGATTCCGCCTTCGGCAACGACGACGGCGTCCTCGATCCCGGCGAACGGGTGGAGGTGACGTTCGACGTTCGCAACTTCGGCGCCGGACGGGCCAACCTGCTCAACGCCTACCTGCGCAGCGACGACGGCAACGTCGTGCTCTACGACACGTTGGCCTCCCTGCCCGCCCTCGATCTGATGGGCGATGCGGCCGGCAGCGTACCCTTCTCCATGGGCCTGGTCGACGCGGCCCTGGTCAGCCACGGTCGCATCGTGCTGGAGGACGACTACGGTCGCACCACGGTCCAGGACATCTATCTGCAGAGGCCGGCGACCACCGACTCCCTATGGGCCGACACGACCCTGGGACCGGACCTGCTGGGCATCAGTTGGACACCGAGCGCCAGCGGCGACGTGGTGGGCTATAACGTGTACCGGTCCGCCAATGAAGCCGGACCTTTCGTCCAGGCGAACCGGGACCTCGTCACCGGCACCACGTACTACCGTGACGTGGATCTGGATCTTCTCACCCAGTATTTTTATCGGATCGTGGCCGTGGACGAGGCCCTGGTTCCCAGTGGGTTGTCCACATCGGTGATGGTCTCGACCGCGCCTGCCGAGGCTACCAACTTCCCCATCGACTTCGGCCTGGAGACGAGCGGTCACCTGGCCCTCGGCGATGTGGACGGCGACGGCTGGGACGAGATCATCCTGGGCGCCGACGGAATCTACGTATGGAATCACGACGGCACCGAGAACTTCGATGGGGACGGCAACAGCCAGACCCTGGGTCCGATCACGGCCCTGGACTCCCAGTACGAGCCGGGTGGTGTTGCGCTGGCGCAGATCGACGGGGAGAAGGGGCTGGATATCGTCGTGAGCAGCCGCGGCGAAGGATACAATCATGTCAACGTGTTCCGCTGGGACGGCACGCAGGCTCCCGGCTGGCCTAAGTCCACTAGGGGATTGCCCGGAGCCGACTGGAACTGGGCGACCCCTGCGGTCGGGGACATTGATGGCGACGGTGACAACGAAGTCGTCGTCATTACACTAAACGGTCGCGTCTGGGCTTGGCATCACGACGGGGTCGAAGTTCGGGACGGGGACAGCGATCCGGCGACCGACGGGGTTTTTCATACTCGAGCGGGATCGGATTTCGAATGGGATCTGGCCGGTCCGGCACTCGCCGATCTGGACGGAGACGGCGCCCGTGAAATCATATTCGGTACGCGGAATGATTCTTCGGGGAATCGTTACATGTACGTCGTTCGGTACGATGGCACGGATCTACCGGGATTCCCCTATTTATCCAATGGTCCGATTGTCTGCCACCCTGCGATCGCGGATCTGGAAGGGGACGGTACTAAGGAGATCGTTTTCTACACCACGTTCAATCAGGTCTGCGTGATCCGACAGGACGGTTCCGACTATCCGGGCTTCCCAACGACGGTCGGCGCCACGTTCTCGATCGGTTTCGTTACGAGTCCCGGCCTAGGCGATGTCGATGGTGACGGCGAACTCGAGATTCTGATCGCCGCCAATACCGCCGGTAGCATGGAGGGCAAGGAATCGAGGCTGTTGATCGTGGATACGGACATCGCCGGCGGTACCTCCGGCGACGTCATGTCCGGCTGGCCCGTCTACCTGCCGGGCAGTTCGGAGGCCAGCCCGCTCCTGGCGGACATCAACGGCGACGGCGAGTTGGACGTGGTGCACGGTATCGGTGGCGGTTCGACGACGTCACCGAACAATCTCTACGCTTTCAACTGGCAGGGCGTTCCCATCGCCGGCTTCCCCATCACCCTGCGCGGACCCATCGCGGCCTCGCCGGTCGTCGCCGACCCGGACCGTGACCACGATGTGGACATCATCCTGGGCAGCCGGGACCGGCAACTCCACGTATGGGACATGCCCTTCGCCTACGACGTGACCGATTGCCCCTGGGCGACCTTCCAGTCGGACCGGGCGCGCACCGGCGAGTTCTTGGACTTCACGGTGGTGGCAGTCGGGGACGACAGCGTCGTTCCGCCGGCGGGCTTCACGGTGGGGAGTGCTTATCCGAATCCGTTCAACCCCTCGACCAAGGTCCGGTTGTACATGCCCGAGCGGGGCGACCTGCGCCTGCGGGTCTACGACTTGCAGGGACGTGTGGTCCGCAACCTCTACAGCGGCCAGATCGATGCCGGCTGGCACACCATGGTGTGGGACGGTCGGGACGAGGGCGGTCGCGCGCAGGCCAGCGGCTTGTACTTCATGAAGGCGGCCAGCAACCGGGAGGTTTCGGTCCAGAAGATGACCCTCGTCAAGTGACGGAGGTTGACTGAGGGGGCGGCCCTACCTACGCTCAGACGAGGCGCGGACCTGACCGGCCCGCGCCTCGTCGTATGTGGACCATCGGCCGACGGGAGAACGTGGTGCGTGGACTCGGAGCCGGCAGAGGATATACGTCGGGTGTGTTACTGGTGGCTTGGGCTCTCCTGGCGGGCGGGTGCGGAGCAGAGCGGGACCCGGCGCCGGCAGCGGGCGGGGAACGGCTGCCTGGCGGCACCGTCGTCATCGCCCTGGACGGAGATCCTGACACGCTCAATCCTCTCCTGCGCACGTCCACGGAAGCGGGGCGGGTGATCTCGGCGCTCGGCGATCCGTTGTTGATCATGGCCGAAGACCTGACCTGGCAACCCAACATCGCCACGAGTTGGGATGTGGCCCCGGACGGCCTGGCCGTGACCTTCCATCTGCGGCCCTGGAATTGGGAGGACGGCACGCCCCTGGCTGCCGCGGACGTGGTGGCGAGTTTCGAGCTCTTTCGCGATCCCCGTGTGGCCAGTCCCCAGCGCAGCTTCTTTGCCGACGTGACGCGGGCTGTGGCGGTGGATTCGGCGACGGTGCGTTATGAATTCGCCCGCGCCTTCAACGATCCGCTGGCGCGGACCCGCCACGACATCCTGCCCCTGCATATGGTCCGTGACCTCGATCCCGCGGCCGCCGGCTCCTGGGCAATGAACACGCATCCCCTGTCCTCAGGTCATTTCCGCCTGGCGGCGTGGGAGCACAACCGCCAACTCATCCTCGAGCGGAATCCCGCTTATACGGGTACGCCTCCGTTGCTGGATCGCGTGGTTTTCCGGGTGCTCGGCGACGTGGAGACACGGGTCCTGGCCCTGGAGGCCGGCGAGGTCGATCTGGTGGATCAGATCCCCCCGACTGCGGCGCGGCGTCTCGCGGACGGAACGGACATCCGAATCGTACCCACGGGCGGCCGCCAGCTCTATTACCTGCAGTGGAACTGTCGGCGATCCGCCTTCGCCGACGCGGCCACCAGGCGCGCCTTGTCCCTGGCCCTCGACCGTGAGCGCATGATCGCCGCCCTGGTCGACGGCTACGGCCGGCCGGCGGTGAGCCCCGTGGCGCCGGTAATGTGGAATCATCACCGGGACCTGGCCGTTCCGCCCATGGATACTCGGGAAGCCGCCCGGCTGCTGGCCTCCGTGGGCTGGGCGGACGCGGACGGCGACGGCGTGCTTGAACGGCAAGGCCAACCCCTGCGCTTCGAGATCCTCACCCGGCAGGGCGATCCGGTGCGCGAGCAGGGTGCGGTGATCCTGCGGGAGAATCTCCGGCGGGTCGGCGCCGAGGTGAGCATCCGGGTGCTGGAGCTGAGTGCCGGTATCGACCTGCTGCGAGCGGGCGAGTTCGACGCCTACTTCGGACTCCTCAACCTGAATCTCTACGGGGATCCCTCCGGCTACGTGCATTCGCGCTCGACCGGCCGGATGAACCTGGGGCACTACGCCAACGCGATGATCGATTCCCTGCTGGAAAGCGCGCTGTCCACCCGCGATCGGACCGCTGCGTTACCCCTGTGGCAGGAACTCCAGGAGGCCCTGATGGAGGACCCGCCGGCGGCGTACCTCTTCCACCCGGATATTCTCGTGGGCGTCGGACCTCGCCTGCGCGACGTGCGTCCGCATATGCTGTCTCCCTTCAACAATCTCGCCGAGTGGTGGATACCGACCGGACAACGCCGGTACCGTTCCAATGACAAAGGGTTGTCGCGAGAGTAAAGCATCCGTAGATTGACTCCATGAACGCCAGCAAAACCTGCCAGCCGCGCCACGGCACCATCGTGCTCGCCATCGCATTCGCATTCGTTCTCGCTTCCTGCGGAGGAGGGTCGGATCCGACCGGCCCGCCGCCGGGCACGGTCACCGTCGGTTTCCGCCCCAACAGCACCGGGCTGAACTTGACGGCGGGCGAATCGCAGGACCTGTGGGTCCTGGTGGACGGGACCGATTCCTACACGGTGTCCTGGCGCTATGGCTTGCAGACGGCCGACACGGACACGTTCCACCTCCTGGCGGACAACGTCGGCATCGATACGGTCTGGGCCACGGTGGCGACTGCGAAACGGGAGCAGAACCGGAACTGGCGGGTGGACGTAGTGCCCGACCTGTCGAGCCTGCCGCGCGAGGTGTCCGGCCTGGCCGTGGACGACGCGGGCGACCCGGCGGCGGTCGTCGTCAGTTGGTTGAGGTCTTCGCCGACCGTCTTCGATCTCGAGAGCTACGAGGTGGCGGTCAGTTATACGGGACCCATCAACGTGGAGAATTGGGACGAGGCGGCGTTCGTCGTGACGGAAGCCCACGACGAGTTGGCGTACCGGCAGGACGTCACCGTCTCGAACGCCGAGCACGGCCTGAATCCCGGCGAACAGGCGTGGTTCGCGGTGCGGGCCGTCGACGTGTTCGGGCAGACCTCCCTCATCAAGGAGTCCCTGTCCTGGGTCGTGACCTATCCCTGGTACCTGGACGTCCACGTCCAGGACGACAGCGGCCTACCTATCGGAAGCCTCATCCTGGTCTACGGTCCCGACGACGAGCGCTCGTCCACGGACGGTAGCGGCGATTGCCGACTCGGACCGTTTCGCAACATCGATACCGTACCGGTGGCCACGCGTGCCGACGCCATGTTCTACAACTACTCGGCGCCTCCGCACGGCCTCGACGACGGTCCTCTCCTGATCACCCTCGTCGAACGCTATGTCCTGGACATGGTGGACTGCGGGATCTCTACCCCCGCGACGGAGTTCATGTCCTTCATGCAGTACATGACGCGGACGGATACCGAGGTGCCGGAGCGACCGAATCGGAAGCTCTACCGCTGGTCCGAGTATCCCATCCAGGTGCACTTCGTCGAGTGGGACACCCTGGGGGTCCAGTTCGCCGATTCGCTGCGGTCGGCCATGGCGATCTGGAACGATCACGTGGGTTTCGAGATCATGACCGAGACAGCGGACGTGGCGGCGGCCCATGTGCAATGCTCGTTCCGTTCCCTGGGAGGTGCTCTGGCCGGCCGGGTGTGGTCGCCCGACCACCTGGACCGTCTCGAAGTGGCCGTCCCGCGCGTTTTTGAGGTCTACTTCGATCCCGAGTACTACTTTCCCAACGACGTCATGCGACCGGTCGTCGCCACCGAGGTCGCCCTGCACGAGTTCGGTCACGTCCTCGGTCTCTACGATCATTTCTGTCTGTCCGGCAAGGGTAATCTCATGGACAACGGCGGCGCCTTCGGCATCCTCGCCGATGGTCCGGCCAACGCCATCAAGGCGTCGGAAATGCGAGTGGTGCGAGCCATCACCAACATGGCGCAGGGCGTCGACATGGCAGGCTACGAGCTCGACTGACCGTTGCGGTAATATTTATCCGTTGACATTACCGGGCCTCTGCATAATCTGAGAGTAAGATTCAACACGACTATGTACGGCCGTTATCCGGCCCCGGAACCGGAGGGATTCCATGGCGCGCAAAACCAGCACCGTCCTGACGAGCCTGACCACACAGGAACTGAAACGTCTCCTGGCCGCGCGTGAACGCATCGATGTCCTGGACAAGGAGAAGGGCCGGCTCCTGAAGGAGCTGGCGGCGATCGAGAAGGAACTGGCGAAGCTTGCGCGCGGAGCGGCGCCTACGACCCGCAAGAAGGCCACCCGCAAGAAGGCGGCGAAGAAGAAGGTCACGAAGAAGGCGACACGCAAGAAGACAGCCGGGAAGAAGGCCGTGGCGAGGACCGCCAAGAAGACGGTCCGCAAGACCGCCAAGAAGATCGGCAAGAAAGCCGCGCCGCGACCGCGCCTCGAGGACGTGATCGTGAAGGTGCTGGGCCGCCGCAAGAAGGGCATGTCCTTCAAGGATCTCCACCGGACGATCGTGGAAGGCAAGCTCTTCGCCACCAAGAGCGCCAAGTTCGACAACGTGCTACGGCGCACCCTGTCGACGAGCAAGAAGGTCAAGCGGATCGGCCGTGGCGTTTACGCCGCCGCCTGATCCTTTGGCCGCCGGTTACCATGCCGGGATGACGACGGCGCCCCGCCTGGTAGCGGGGCGCCGTCGTCGTACCGGGGAACGGCCGGTCAACCGGGGGGCCATTTCATGGCGCGGCCGCCGAGGATGTGCAGGTGGAGGTGGTGGACGGTCTGGCCGCCGTCGTCGCCGCAATTGATGACGAACCGGTAGCCGCCGGTTAGGCCCTCGGCGGAGGCGATACGGGTGGCGGTCACCAGGAGGCGGCCGACCAGGTCGACGTCGTCGTCGCCCAGACGGTCCAGGCCGGTGACGTGGCGGCGGGGGATGACCAGCACGTGGGTCGGGGCCTTGGGGTCGATGTCGCGGAAGGCAACGAAGTCCTCGTCGGCGTGGACCTGGGTGGCGGGAATCTCGCCGGCGGCGATGTCGCAGAAGAGGCAACTGGCCATGGTCGTCCTTTCGGCGGTGCGGATCGTCGAACCTACGGCAGGCTAGCACGATTCGGACGTCGTGCTCAAGGAGGGTGTCTTGCAGCGGAACGAACCGGAGATCCTCGTGGTGGGCTACAACGCCTGCGACCTCACCGTCAGCCTCCCAGGAGCACCGCCGGTGGACGGCAAGCTCGAGGTGGATCACATGCGGCTGGGCGGCGGCGGTCCGGGCGCGACGGCGGCGGTGGCCCTGGCCCGGCTCGGCGCGCAAGTCCGGCTGGCGACACCGCTGGCGGACGACCCGGCCGGTGGCCTGCAGCGGACGGAACTCAAGGCGGCGGGCGTCGATGTTTCCGCGTGTCCCGCAGCGCAGGGGGCTGCAACACCGCTGGCGGCGATTCTGGTCGATCCCCGCGACGGTTCCCGTTCTATCCTCTGGTCACGGGGTGAACTGCCGGCCTTGGCGGTTCCGGAGGATCCCGAGGCCTTGCTGGGTACGGCCGACTTGCTCTATGTGGACGGGCACGAACCGGCCGCGGCCGCTGCCTGTGCCCTGGTCGCTCGCCGCCGACGCCTGCCGGTGGTCATGGACGCCGGCACCTTCCGCGCTGGTAGCCGGGACCTGGCCGCAGCCTGCACCGACGTGGTCTCCTCGACAGTCTTCGCACCGGCCTTGGCCGGAAGCGACGATCCCGCCGTCGCCTTGCGCACCCTGCGGGCCCTGGGGCCGGAACGGGTGGCCATGACTTTCGGCGCCGACGGCGTGTTGGCCCTGGACGGAGATGGTTTCTTCGCTGTACCGGCCTTCGCCGTGGAGGCCGTGGACACGACCGGCGCGGGGGACGTCTTCCACGCGGGATACGCCTATGCTCTGGTCACGGGCCGTGGATTCGCGGACGCCTTGCGTTACGGCGCGGCGACGGCGGCCATCAAGTGCCGGTCCTGGGGCGGTCGTGGCGGCCTGCCCACGGCCGCCGCCGTGGAGGAACTGCTTGCCACCGGTCCGGTCCGTGCGCCGGGCGGTCCCCTGGCCGGCATTCCCCTCCGTCGACGGGAATCCTGAATTTCCCTCTGGAGTTTCGCGCGGTTTTCGCCTAGGTTGGGTATCTACGCCAGGAAATGGTCCCGAACCAGGAGGCGCTCATGGGCCTGACTCCCCGCCAAGCCGAGATCCTTGCCTATGTCACCGAATACAGTGAAGAACAAGGCTACGCTCCTACCCTGCAGGAGATCGGCAACCGTTTCGGCCTCTCCTCCGTGGCGACGGTCCACAAGCACGTGGCCCACCTGGTGGAGAAGGGCTTCCTCAAGCGCGAACGTCGCAACGCCAGCCGGGACCTGGCCGTTGTGGGCAGGAGCGACGGCACCGAGGGGCTGGCCAATGTGCCTCTGCTGGGTACGGTGGCGGCCGGCCTGCCCATCGAAGCGCTCACCGAGCAGGAAGAGATCGTCCTGCCCGAGTCCTGGTTGGGTCGCGGCCGCACCTACGCCCTGAGAGTGCGCGGCGACTCTATGATCGAGGAGCAGATCCGCGACGGCGACACGGTCCTGGTCGAGGCGCGCGAGACGGCGCGCAACGGCGAGACCGTCATCGCCCTGGTGGACGGCGACTCGGTCACCCTCAAACAGTTCCACCGCGAGGGTCCCAACGTGCGGCTCCAACCCGCCAACCCCACCGTGCCGGTGCTGGTGGTGCCCGAGGAAAGGGTCCGGGTGCAGGGTGTGGTCGTGGGGGTGCTGCGCCGTTTCGCGTCCTGACCGCCGCACGTCTGGTTGACGGTCCCGTGCCGCCGGGCTAGCATACCCGACAACTTGAGCATCCGGCCCGAACCCCGGGACTGGTCCGGGTATCGTGAAAGAGGCCGCCATGAGCAAACACGACAGGATGGGCGACGCGGTGGAGATCTTCGAGATCCTCGTCAAGTCGTACACGCACCAGGGCGGGTTGGGCCCCGGGGACGGGGAACTCTGCTGGCGGCCGCCGACGGACGCCTACGAGACGGCGGAGCAGTTCGTGGTCCAGATGGACCTGGCCGGCTTGGATCCCGCCGGCATCGAGGTGCTGGCCGACGCCGAGAGCCTCGTGGTCAAGGGCGTCCGCCGCGATATCTCCGTGCCGGGCAAGAAGCACTTCCACGAGATGGAAATCAGCGTCGGGCCCTTCACCCGCCGGGTGAAGTTGCCGGTGGCGGTGGCTCCGGCGAGCGCGCGGGCCGTGTACCGCAACGGATTCCTCTACGTCACCTTCGAAAAAGGCGCCGGCGGCAACGGGCCAGGCCGGCAGATCGCCATCGATAGCTGAGTCGGCGCCGTCCCGGACGGCCGCACGAGCAAGGAGCCACTTCCATGGCGGACAACGAGCGGGTCATTCTCGACGAGGAGCAGGGGACGGAGATCTACCTGCCCAGGGAATTGCCCATCCTGCCCATCAGCGAGGCCGTCATCTTTCCGGCGATGATGGTGCCGCTGGTGCTGAGCGATGCCAACCTCGTCCAACTGGCCGATGATTGTCTGGCCGGCGACAAGCTCCTGGGCGCCTTCGCCCAGCGTGAACTGAGCGAGGAAGAAGAAGAGGAGCTGGACGACACCGACCTCATCTATCACGTGGGGACGGCGGTCAAGATCCAGAAGATGCTCCGCTTCCCGGACGGTTCCATGCGCCTGCTGGGCCAGGGGGTGGCCCGCTGCCGCATCACCGGCTTCGAGGCCGATCATCCCTACATGAAGGCCTCGGTGGAGCTGCTGCAGGAGGACAGTCCCGACGACTCGCGCACCCTGGCCTACATGCGGGGCGTGGCCAACAACTTCTTGAAGATCATCGACGCCAGCGAGTCCCTCTCGGATGAGTTGAAGGTCGTGGTCATGAACATCGACGAGCCCGGCCGCCTGGCCGACCTCATCGCCACCAACCTGGATATCGAGGTGGCGGAGAAGCAGGAGATCCTGGAGGAGGCCTCGGCCCGTCGACGGCTCCAGCTCCTGTCGAAGATCGTCATGCGCGAACTCGACGTGCTGGAACTGGGCCAGAAGCTGCAGTCCAGCGTGCGCAAGTCCATCGACAAGGACCAGCGTGAGTACTATCTCCGCCAGCAACTCAAGGCCATCCAGCGCGAACTGGGCGAAGCCGACGAGAGCTCGGTGGAACTGGACGACCTCCAGGACCGCATCCGCGAAGCGGAACTCCCGGAAAAAGTCCAGGCGGCGGCCGACCGCGAATTCGACCGGCTCTCGCGCATGTCCCCGGGGGCCAGCGAGTACACGGTCAGCAAGACCTACCTGGACTGGCTGCTCGACCTGCCCTGGAGCCACTCCAGCAAGGACATCCTCGACCTCAAGCGGGCCGAGAAGATCCTCGAGCGCGACCACTTCGGCCTGGAGGACGTCAAGGAACGGATCATCGAATACCTGGCGGTGCGCAAGCTCAACAAGGAGCACCGCGGTCCTATTCTCTGCCTGGTGGGACCGCCCGGCGTGGGCAAGACCTCTCTGGGGCGCAGCGTGGCCGAGGCCGTGGGGCGCGAGTTCTTCCGCTTCTCCCTGGGCGGCATGCGGGACGAGGCCGAGATCCGCGGGCACCGGCGCACCTACGTGGGCTCCATGCCCGGCCGCATCATTCACGGCATCAAAGACGCAGGCACCAACAACCCGCTCATCATGCTCGACGAGATCGACAAGCTGGGGCAGGACTTCCGCGGCGACCCGGCCAGCGCCCTGCTCGAGGTTCTCGACCCGGAGCAGAATTCCGACTTCACCGATCACTACCTCACCCTGCCCTTCGATCTCTCGAAGGTCATGTTCATTACCACCGCCAACATGCTGGACACGGTCCCCCGGCCGCTCCTGGACCGCATGGAGATCATCCAGCTCGCCGGCTACACCAACCTGGAGAAGCTGCAGATCGCCAAGCGTTACCTGGCGCCGCGCCAGGTGGAGAGCAACGGGCTCACGGGCAAGCACATCCGCTTCACCGACGCCGGCATCATGAACATCATCGAGCAACACACGCGGGAGGCCGGTGTCCGGTCCCTGGAGCGGGAGATCGGATCGGTGTGCCGCAAGGTCGCCACGGGGGTGGCCAAGGGGAAGCGCAAGCGCCAGGTCATCGGCGCCCGGAATCTGCCGGAATACCTGGGTAATCCCAGTTACAGCGGCGACCGCCTGCGGCGCTACGCCAAGGCCGGTGTGGTGACGGGCCTGGCCTGGACCCAGGTGGGCGGCAAGATCCTCTACATAGAGGGACTCAGCCTGCCGGGCGGTACCGGTCAGCTCAAGCTCACCGGCCAGGTGGGCAGCGTCATGCAGGAGTCGGCCAGTGCGGCCTACAGTTTCCTGCGGAACCGCTTCGGCGGGCGCGAGGAATACGCCGAGTTCTTCGGCAAGCGGGATATCCATATCCACCTGCCGGCGGGTGCCATCCCCAAGGACGGCCCCAGCGCCGGCATCGCCATGGCCACGGTGCTGCTGTCCCTGCTGGTGAACAAGGCGGTGGACCGGCGCACGGCCATGACCGGGGAACTCACCCTCACAGGAGCGGTTCTGCCCATCGGCGGGTTGCTGGAGAAGGTGCTGGCCGCCCACCGGGCGGGCATCCGCCGCATCATCATCCCGGCTACCAACGAGACGGACCTGGAGAGCATTCCCGAAGAGGTGAGCGAGGCCGTGGAATTCGTGCCCGTATCCCATGTGGACCAGGTCTGGGACACGATCTTCCCCGGAGTGCTGGCTTGACGGACCACGGAAAGGCCTAGGCCGACGATGGAGCACGGTCTGATCACTTCCCTGATGCGCCCCTTCTTCCGCAAGGGAAGGAGCACGTCCTTCACCCTGCCCGGCGGCATCGACGCCGAGTCGCGCCTGCTGTGCATCGACGTGGGGGATCTGAGCGACGCCGTCTTCCACATGCCCCTGCTGACGGCCATCAGGCGCCGTTACCCCACGGGGGAGATGGACTTCCTCGTGCCCGAGGAACACCTGGACCTGGTGGCGCGGTCAGGTCTGGCCCGGGAGTGCATCGTCTACCGCCAAGGACAGCTCAATCCCTGGCGTCCGGCCTACGGTTCCCTGCTGAAGAAGCTTTCCGGCGCCGAGTACCACATGGCCGTCGTCATGAGTTTCACACCCCACCCGCGCCTGGAACTGGGAGCCCTGGCCAGCGGGGCCAATCTCCGCCTGGGACCGAGTCACGACGATGGTTGGCCCGCGGTGAATTTCGAGGTGCGCCCCAAGGCCGGCGACACGCGCTACTGGGGTGACCGCATCGGTATGACGGCGCCCTTCCTGGGCTTCGCGCCGGCGGAGATCCGCTCGGGCTGGCCTCTGCCGGACGACCTCCTTCGGCGGGCGGCCCAGCAGGTCCATTTCCACAAACCCAATCCGGACCAGATGCTCATCGGACTGGATCCCGGCACCACCAAGAGCAACCACTGCTTCGCCCAGGAGAGCTGGCACTTTCTGGTGCGCCAGCTGACGAGCCAGTTCGTGTGCACCATGCTGCCGCTGGGCCACCCGAACGACCAGGGCAACCTGGACCGCTTCGCCACCCGGCTGGCGGACGCCCCGGTGGGGCTTCAGCGCGAGTCCCTGCTGGACATGCTCGTATTGCTCACCCAGTGCGATCTCTTTCTGGCCGGGAACACGGACCTCTTCCACTTCGCTGTGGCCCAAGGCGTGCCGGCGGTGGGTCTCTTCACCGAGGCCGAGGCCGCCCACTACCGGCCCAGCGAGCGGCCCCGTGTGCGCGTACTGGAGATCGAACGCGGTGAGAAGGTGGACATCGAGACCCTCATGGAAGCGGTGGAGGCGGTGACCGGCGGCCGCACGAGCACAGCTTCCACCGTGATCGCCGACCCGGACGAGCATCCTGCCGGTCGCCCGGATTCCGCCCCGGACGTGGATCCGGACTCCGAACCGGCCGCCGGCGATGACCCGGGCGACTGACCCCGCCGCGGCCGCGGTCCGCCTGCTGGTGGCGGCGCCCAACTGGCTCGGCGACGCGGTCATGACTTCCCCCCTGCTGGATCTGCTGGCCGGCGCACGGGACCATCGGGACCGGCCGCCGACGGTGATCCTGGCGATCCGGCGCCGCTGGGCCCCCCTCTTCAAGGATGACCCGAGGGTGGCGGAGATTCTGCCCATGGCCAGGACCGGTCGCCACCGGGGCGTGGCCGGGCTGTGGCGTCTGGCGGCCGACTGGCGCCGAGCGCGCTGTGCCGGTGTGGTCCTCGGCCCGCCTTCCCTGCGCATGGGACTCGTGGCGCGGTTGGCGGGATTGCGCCACCGGGCGGGCTACCGCACCGACGGCCGCGGCGTCCTCTTGAATCACGGTCTTGCTGTTCCGCGGCGCGGGGAGTGGCACCACGCGGACGAATTGACGGAACTGGGCCGGACGTTGCTGGCCGCAGTGGATCTGTCCGTTCCCGGGATGCCGTTGGTGCCGGATATCCTGCCGGGCTGCGCACAGGTGGCGCCGTTCCTCGCTGCGGGACCGCCCGTCTGGATCCTGGCGCCGGGCGCCACATACGGCGAAGCCAAGGTGTGGCCCCTGGGTCCGGCAGCCGCCTTCGTGGCCGAGGCTGTCCGGACCGCCGGCCGCCGGGTCGTCGTCCTGGGAGACGCCCAGGCCGCTGCCGTCACGCGGGACCTGACCCGGGAGTCCGGCGTACCGTGTCGCGAGGAAATGGCCGGCGGTGCGGGTCTCGTGGACCTGGCCGGCAAAACGAACCTGATGGAGGCCGTATCGTTTCTCAAAGGCGCCGAGGCCTTCGTGGGCAACGATAGCGGCCTGATGCACCTGGCCGGGGCCTTGGGTGTCCCAACCGTGGGCATCTTCGGCTCCAGCAACCCGGACTGGACCGCGCCCCGGGGGCCCCGGACGGCGGTTGTGGCAGCGGACGGATTTCCCTGCCGCCCCTGCTATCTGCGCCGCTGTGACCAACCGGTGTTCTGCCTGGACCAGGTGCCGGCATCGCGAGTCATGTCCATATTGATGGATCTCCTGGATCGACCCCCGAAGGAGGGATGAACTTGGCCATCTGGCGTGTTCCCGCCCGGCCGCTGCCGATGGGCCCCGTGCTCTTCCTCGATCGGGATGGCGTCGTGGTGGAGGACCGGCACTACTTGGCCGAGCCCGATGACGTGGCTCTCGTGGCCGGCGCTGCCGAAGCCATGGCCGCGGCCCGGCGCGCTGGCTTCGCCCTGGTGGGCGTGTCGAACCAGTCCGGCATCGGGCGCGGGCGTATCACGGCCGAGCAGTTCGCAGCGGTCATGGTGCGCCTGGATGGCCTGCTTGCCGCGGCCGGAGCGTCCTTCGACGCTTTCGCCTACTGCCCGCACGCACCGGACGCCGGGTGCGCCTGCCGCAAACCAGCCATGGGCCAGTTGGACGAGCTCCGGGCCGCAGTTCCGTGGCTCCCGGAGCAGAGCTGGGTGGTGGGGGACAAGGAGAGCGACGTGGCCCTGGGCCGCCGGGCGGGACTGCGGGCGATTCACGTGGCTACGGGACACGGGACCGAAGAAATGGCCGCGGTTCAAGCGGCCTGGGGTGACGACCCGTTGGTGCTCGCGGCGGCGGATCTGCCGGCGGCCGTGCAGATGATCCTCGCCGCGACGGAGGAGGGCCGGTGACCTGGCGACTGCGCAATCGTCCCCTGCGCCGGATCCTCGTCACGCGATTGCGTTACCTGGGCGACGTGGTGCTGTCCACCGTGGTGGCGGACCTGCTGAAACGCGGCGACCCGCAGGTGGAGATCGGATTCCTCTGCGAGGCGGCCTACGCGCCGGTGCTGGCCGATCATCCGGCCATCGATCGCGTCCACGTGCTGGGGACGACTCGCCGCGGGGACGACGCCAAGGCGCGCACGAAGTCGGTGCCGGGTGTGGGACGGAGCACTCTGGGCCTGATCCGCGAACTCCACCGCACCCGTTACGACCTGGCGGTCGACCTTTTTTTCAATCCGCGCAGCGCCTGGCTCCTGCGCCTAGCCGGCCTTCCCTTGCGCGTGGGTGGAACCGTCGGCGGACGCCGCCGCCTCTACACCCATTCGATTTTGCGGGAGACGGTGGCGGATCCGCAGGACGTGTTGGGTCGGATGGCGCCTGGCACCCTGGGCGACCACGTCTGCCGCCTGGCGCCCCTGGTCCACGGGGCCGACGAACGTCCGTTCCTGGAGTGGCTCTCGGCGCCGATGAATGCGAGCACGGTACAACCTTGCACGGTGGCGCCGCCGCTGATGGACGCAGGCCGCGCCGCCCTGGAGATGATCGGCATCGAGCCGGAAGCAGATTGGCTACTGACCGCTCCCGGTGCGACCTGGCCGGCCAAGGCCTGGCCCCAGGAGCATTGGCGGACCCTGCTCGCCCGGATTGCCCGGAGCACGGGAATGCCGGTGGCGGTTCTCGTGCCACCGGGCGCGCCAGAGCCGTGGTCTCGCCTGCCCGGCGCCCTGGCGCCCTTGCCCTTGTCAGAGGCCCTGGGCCTGGCCGGACAGGCGCGGGCGCTGGTGACGGTCGACGGTGGCGTCATGCACGCTGCCGTGGCCATGGGTACGCCGACGGTGGCACTCTTCGGCCCCACCGACCCGGCTATCTGGTTCCCCTACGCGGACCGGTCCGCCTGCCGGGTCCTGGCCGTTCGTCCCCATTGCCACCCCTGCGATCGCCACGACTGTCCGATCGGAGAATTTGTCTGTCTTCCGGATCTGGAGCCCCAGGTGGTGATGGACGCTCTCGACGAGGTCCTGGCGGCGAGCGGAGGCGAACGGTGAAGCTCCCGGACGACATCCGCCGCATCCTGCTCATCCGCCGCCGCGCCCTAGGCGATGCCCTGGTGACCATGCCGGCGGTGCTGGAGGTCATGAGAGCGTGGCCGGCGGCGCAGGTCGATCTGGTGGTCGACCGACCCTTCGCGCCCCTCTTCGCGGGACTGGACGAACGCCTGCAGGTGCGGTCCTGGCCACCCCGGGCGGGCAGTTGGCTGGCAACCCTCTGGGGCGGCCGCTACGACCTGGTCGTCGACTGGCTCGGTAACCCGCGGACCGCCCTCTGGAGCGCCCTCAGCGGCGCGCGCTGGCGCGTGGGCTACGACCTGCCCCGCCGGGCCTGGGCCTACAACGTGCGGGTCCCGCGCAACCGGACTGGCGGCCGCCGGGTGCGCGGCTTCGCCGGGGAGGCCTTCCTCGACCCCCTCCGCCTGATGGGCCTGGCGCCCGGGCCCTGGCGAGCGTCCCTGGGCCGGCAGGAAGGTGCCGCGGCGGAAATCCGGCTCGGCGCCGTCTACCGGGAATGGAAATCGGCCTGGCGGCCCGGCGAGAAGCCGACGGTCGCTCTGGTCATGAGCGCCACCTGGCCGGCCAAGGCCTGGCCGGCTCGGCACGTGGCGCGGCTGGCGGCACTCCTGATCGCGGCGGGACTCGACCCGCTTATCGTGCCGGGACCGGGGGACGAGTCCTTGCTGGCCGCCCTGGCGGACGAGGTCGAACCCGGCCGGCTGGCTCCACCTACGGATCTTCTCGAACTGGCCGATCTGTTGGAGGAGAGCCGGCTCTTCGCCGGTACGGACTGCGGAGCGCGCCACCTGGCGGCGGCCCTGGGCCGACCGACGGTGACCCTGTTCGGCCCCACGGATCCGGCGGGCTGGAACCCGGCGGACCCGGCGCATGTTTCCCTGGGGACCGGCGCCGACTGTGCGCCCTGCGACCTGCGCGAATGTCCCGTCCCCGGCCATCCCTGCCTGGAGGACCTGACTCCGGAGCGGGTCGCCCAGGTGATCGTCGCGCGCATACCGGGTCCGCGACCGAGCGTGAGGAAGGAACCATGAGAAATCCCTGCGACCGATGCCTCGGCTTGACCGTGTTCGCGATCCTGCTGGTGCTCCCGGCGGCGGGCGACGCTTTCGCCGACGAGGGCGGCGCGGCGGCGGATACAGCAGCGGCCGCCAGCGTCTTCGGCCCGGGCGAACTGATGGAGTTCTCCATCGACTACGGCGTGATCAATGCCGGTAACGGTTCCCTGGAGTGCCTGGGGATCACCACCTACCAGGGCCGGCCGGTCTACCACATGGAATCCAAGGCTAACAGCAACCGATTCTTCTCGTCGTTCTACAAGGTGCGCGACAAGATCGTCTCCTACATAGACACGGCGACCCTCCGCAGCCTGTACTTCCACAAGCGGCTCCGCGAGGGCGATTACAAGAAGACGGTGGAGATCAGCTTCGACCACGCCAACAACGTGGCACGCTACGCCGACGGTCGCACCTTCGAGACCATGCCCGGCACCCAGGACGTGCTGTCGGCTTTCTACTACGTGCGCAACCTGGACCTGGCGCCGGGAAAGGTCTACAGTGTTCCGGCGCACAGTTCCCGCCGCACCTACGACCTGCGGGTCATCGTGCACGGTCGGGAACGGGTCGAGGTCGAGGCCGGCACGTGGGAGTGCTTCGTGGTGGAGCCGGTGATCGAGGGTGAGGGCCTGTTCAAGCACGAAGGCAAGATCACCCTCTACATTTCCGACGACGCCCGGCGTGTACCGGTGCTCATCAAAACCAAGGTGCCGGTGGGCTCCATCGACGTCCAGTTGACCCGGTACCGGCCCGGCCGGCCCCTGAACCCGCTCATTCCCGGGGAGCAGCCCTGATCCATGACTGAAACGGACCGTCACTCGCCGCTGGTCCCGCCGCGCGGTTGGCTCCGCGAAGAGGGCCCCGAGCTCGCGCCCATTTCGCCGGGTTTCCTGATGGCGGCGACGGCCCTGGCGGCCCTCTTGCGCTTGACGGCGCTGACCGGCCAGTCCCTGTGGGTGGACGAAGTCATCACCTGGAACCTGGTGCGTCCCGGCGTCGGACTGACATTCCTGGAACAGATCCGCGACAACGTCCAGGGACCCTTGCACCTGGCGATCCTCTGGCCCTTGCTGCGCCTGGCGGACACGGAACTCATGCTGCGCCTACCCTCGGCGGTGGCGGGCATCCTGGCGATTCCGGCCCTGGGACATGTGGCCGCGAAACTCGTGCCGCCACGGGCGGCGCGCCTGGCGGTGCTGCTGCTGGCCATCAATCCGTTCCACCTCTGGTACAGCCAGGAAGCGCGAGGCTATGCCCTGGTGATGCTGTGCGCCGTGGGCATGGTCGGATTCTTCCTGGAGTTGGTGGGCGAGAGCCCGACCCGGAGGCACGCGGTGGGCTTCGCCCTGGCCAGTGCGGGCGCCGTGTGGAGCAACATGTCCGGCATCTTCTTGTGGGTGGCCTTGCTCCTTTCCGCCCCGTTCTTCCTGCCTCGCGGCCGTCGGGCCGGCCTCCTGGCGGCGGCTTTCGCCGGCGGGCTCCTGGCCGCGCTGCCCTGGTTGCTGCAGGCGTCGGGCATCTGGGCCGTGGAGCGCATCATGCCGGGGGCCGGCACGGGCGAGGCCCTGCGCGGGGAGACCACGTTCTCGCTCTTGGCCGTCCCCTTCACTTTCTACAGCTTCGTCTTCGGCAGCAGCCTGGGACCTTCCCTGCGCGACCTGCACGGACCGGACCGCATGGCCGCGGTGACCACCTGGTGGCCGCTGCTGACTGCGGCGGCCGGGATCGTCGGCACCCTCGTGGTGGGGGCTCTGGTCCGGGGCGGCCGGCGGGCGTGGCTCCTTTCGCTCTGGATCGCCGTGCCGGCCTGCCTGCTGGCGGTGCTGGCGTTCCGCAACGTCAAGCCCTGGAATCCTCGCTACCTGGCGGTGGCTCTGCCCTGGTTCCTGGTCCTGGTGGCCGCCGGGGCCACGGGTCTGCCGCGTCGTGCCGGGGTAGGGGCGACGGTCCTGCTGTGCGTGCTCACGCTGGTTTCCCTGGGGGGCTATTACGGGTTCGACCGCTACGCCAAGGCCGACATACGCGGAGCCCGGGCTTGGATCGCCGGCCGCAACCCGGGTCTCGAGGCGGTGGTGGTGCCGACCGTCACCGGAGTCTACCGCTACTACGACCGGGGACAGACCGAGGTCGTCCACACCTTCGATCACGGCACCTTGCACCGGGCCGACCAGGCAGACACCCTGGTGGCTGCAAAACTGGCCGGGTACGGCGCCGCCTGGATCGTGCTGGTCCGGGAATGGCACCTGGATCCGCGGGGACTGCTGGTGCCCGCCCTCGAACGGGCCGGCGAGATGGAGGCAGGCCCTGCGCTGGCCGGAGTGCGTATCTTCCATTGGTGCGCGGTCGCCGGATCGGACGCCCCATGAGCGTCGAGTATTTCTACGGCAGCCCGGACGCCTACCTCGAACGCATCGGTGACGGCGCGCGGAACCTGGCGCCGGCGGGCTTTCCCTACCGTGTGCTGAAGCGTGGTTTCGATATGGTCGCGGCGCTGGGAGGCTTGCTCCTGCTGCTGCCGCTGCTGCCGTTCATCGTGCTGCTGATCAAGCTCGAGACGCCGGGCCCGATTCTCTTTCGCCAGCGACGGGTGGGCCGGTTGGGCCGACTCTTCGACTGCTACAAGTTCCGCTCCATGGTCGTGGACGCCGAGGAACGGAAGACCGTCCTGGCGGAGCTCAACGAGGCCACCGGCGCGGCCTTCAAGATCAAGGACGACCCGCGGATCACCACCGTGGGCCGCTTCCTGCGGCGCAGCAGCCTGGACGAGTTTCCCCAGCTGCTGAATGTCCTGCGCGGCGACATGGCCGTTATCGGACCGCGACCGCAGATTCCCGGGGAGGTGGACGAGTACACCCCGGCCCAGGCGCGGCGGCTCCTGGTGACGCCCGGACTGACCTGCCTGTGGCAGGTGTCCGGCCGCAGCCACATCGACTTCGATACCTGGATGGAACTGGACCAGGAGTACGTGCGGACCCGCGGTCTGCGCACGGATCTCCACATCCTGCTGCGTACCCTACCTGCGGTCATCGAGCGCAAGGGTGCCTACTGAAGGACGACCGGGAGGCGCGACCCCATGATTATCGGCGTGGGTGTGGACATCGTCGCTGTGGAGCGGATCACGGCCCTACTCACCGATCACGGTGCCCGCTTTCTGGAGCGTTGTTTCCGGCCCGCCGAACGCGAGTTGGTGGCCGCCCGGGGCGAACGGGGCGCTGCGGCCCTGGCCGCCCGCTGGGCTGCCCGCGAGGCGTTCCTCAAGGCCCTGGGGACGAATGTCCGGTATGTGCCGTACCGCGACGTGGAGGTGGTGCGGGATCCGGAAGGCCCGGTCCGGCTCGCGCTGCACGGCCGCGCCGCGACGGTTTGCGCCGAGCGAGGTGGACGGACAACCCACCTCTCGCTGAGCCACGAACGGGACCACGCAGTGGCCGTGGTGATCATCGAGGGCTGATCCCCGGTTTTTCCCCGCCAGAAGGGGATTCCACCCCTAAAGATCTTGGACCGGTCTGGCGCCTGTGCTACATTCGCGCCCTCGGAAACCGTGCACCGCGGTGCGTCGCCGCCGCTTGTCCCGGAGTGGGCTGAAGTTACGATGGAACTGGACTTCCTCCTCATCGACGTCTTCACCGAAGAGCCCTTCGGCGGCAGCCGCCTGAACCTGTTCTTCGACGGTTCCTCGGTGCCGCCGGAACTCATGCAGCGCCTGGCCATGGAAATGGGCACGGGCGAGACGGCGTTCGTGGTGCCGCCGCGGCGGGGCGGCGACCGGACCGGCCTGCGGGTCTTCACCCCGGCGGCTGAGATCCCCTTCGGCGGCCACTCGGTCCTCGGCGCGACCTTTGCCCTGGACCGGCACGGCCGGCGCCCGGACGCGGCCTCCGGATCCCACGTCTGGGAACTGGAAGCCGGGGACTACGAAGTGGTGATTCGCCAGGAGGACGGCGCCCACTCCTACAGCCTGGTCCAGGACCCCCCGGTCTTCATGGGCCAGTACTACCATCGCGGCAAGGTCGCGGCGGCCCTGGGCCTGGACGAAGACGCCATCGCCATCACCGGCCTGCCCTGCGAGGTCATCTCCACGGGCCTGCCCATCCACGTGGTCCCGGTGGATTCCCTGGAGACCATGGCCCGGATCAATTTGCGGCGGAGAGAGGCAGACGCCATCGCCCGCGACCTGGGTTTCGGCGATCTCTTCGTCTTCACCTGCGAGACCGAGTCGCCTGAGGCCACGGTCCACTGCCGCATGTTCGCACCTCATTTTGGAATTCCCGAGGACGCAGCCAGCGGCGCCGCCACCGGCGCCCTCATGGCGTACCTCCTGAAGCACCGGCTGGTCAAGCCCGCACCCCAGGTTCGCATCGTGAGCGAACAGGGGCTGGAGATGGGCCGCCCGAGCCGGATCATCGCCGAGACCGACGTGGTCGACGGCCAGGCGCGTGCCATCGCTGTGGGCGGCGGTTGCGTCGAAGTCGGAGCAGGCCGCATCCAAATACCCTGATGACGCGCCCCCGCGACCGACGCGGGCGCCAGCGAGAGAGGACGCCGATGAACGCACCTGCAGGACTGTCGCGCGAGATGTGCGACATGATCATCCAGACACTGCGCCAGGTCGTGGGCCGCGAACTGCCCGACGAGAAGATCCTGGAACTGGACGAGCAGGACGTCTTCCCCGAGGACCTCATCCGGTTGCTGCTGTCGCCGGACGTGGGCATGCACCTGATCTTCCTGCCCGAGGAGGCCGGCGGACTGGGCGGGGGCGCCCGGGACATCTGCCGCGTGAGCGAGGAGATGGCCTCCATCGACCTGGGCGTGGCCACGGCCTTCCTGGCCATCTGCCTGGGCACCGATCCCATCCTCGTAGGCGGGACCGACGAGCAGAAGAAGAAGTGGCTCGGCCGCATCGCCGGTGACGGTCTCATCGTGGCCTACGCCGTCACCGAACCCGAGGCGGGCAGCAACGTGGCGGCCCTGAAAACCGTGGCCGACCAGATCCTCGACGCCGACGGCAACGTCACCGGCTACCGCATCACCGGCAACAAGCAGTTCATCAGCAACGGCGGTGTGGCCGAGCTCTACACGGTGCTGGCCAAGACCCCCGGCGGGCCGAGTTTCTTCGCCGTCGAGCGCAACACCCCCGGCCTGGAGGTGGGGCGCCACGAGGACAAGCACGGCATCCGCGCCTCGAACACCACCGGAGTCATCCTCGAGGACGTGGAGGTGCCGGCGGACAATCTCATCGGCGGCGAGGAGGGGCAGGGTCTCAAGCAGGCCAACGCCGTCTTCGGGTACACGCGCCTGATGGTCGGCGCCTTCGGTCTCGGCGGCGGACAGGGCGCCCTGGACCGGGCCTTCGAATACGCCCGTACCCGGGAGCAGTTCGGCGCGCCGCTCATCGAGAAGGAAGGTTACCTGGCCAAGATCCTGGTCGAGCCCTGGCTGGACCTGGCCGCGGGTCGTGCCTACGTGGAGCAGACCGCCCTGCACATTGACGAGGGCGAGAAGGACATGGGCACCGAGGGCGCCATCGCCAAGCTGTGGTGCACCGAGGCGGGCAACCGGGCCGCCGACTTGGCCATCCAGGCCCTCGGCGGCTACGGTTACACGCGCGAGTACATGGTGGAGAAGATGAGCCGTGACGTGCGTATCACCACCATCTACGAGGGCACGAGCGAGATCCAGCAGAGCATCATCTCCCTGTACCGCTGGAAGGAGACCGTGCGCTCCAAGGGCACCTACTACGAAGGACTCGCGGCCAAGCAGGACGCCTTGCATGCCACCCATCCTGAGGTGGGCGCCGACGTGGTCGCCGGCTCCCTGCGGGCCGTGAACGACGTGGTGCAGCACATGCATGCTGCGAGGCTGACCCGCAACCAAGTCGTCATGTTCGCCTTCGCGGACATGATGATGGTGGCGGAGGTGGCAGCGGCGTACACGGCGCAGGCGGCCGCTGGCGATGGTGCGTTGCCGGTGGCTTCGCGGGCCTTCGCCAAGCGGGCGGCGGCCATGGTACTGGATGGCGCGCGACGTTGTCTGACCGGCTTGCACGGCCCGGACGACGCGGAGGCGCTGGGTGCGGCCACCGTGGTACTCGAGCAGTTGGAAACGCGCCTGCCGGCCGCGGCCACCAGTGGATACTGGCGGGACCTGGCCGACCTCGGCGCCGTACTCAAGGCGAAGGGTTGAGCCTTGTCCACTGAAGAGGTTGCAGCGAAACTGGCCGCCTATCGCGAGCGCTTCGCGAAGGATCCCGACTCGGGCGTCTTCATCGCCCTGGCGGACCTCCTGCGCACCGAGGGCGAGTTCGAGGAGGCGTTGCGGGTCCTCGAACAGGGATTGTCCGCGCGGCCGGACTCTCTGTCGGCCACCGTGGTCATGGGGCGCACCCTGCTGGAATCGGGCCGCGGCGACGAGGCGCGAACGGTCCTGGCGGCGGCGCTGCAGCGGGACCCGGACAACACCCTGGCCCTGCGGCTCATGGCCGAGGTGAGCACCGCGGCCGAGGACTGGGCGGCGGCGTTGCCGCCCCTGGAGCGACTCGTAGAACTGGAACCGGAGGAACCGCGCTGGCGCTCGTCCCTGTCCGAGGCCCGCGCCCAGTTGGACCAGTTCGATCCCGGCGATCAGCCTGCACCGGGCGAGGGCGGCCGGGCGGCGAGTTTCGCCACCATGACCCTCGTGGACATCTACGTGGCCCAGGGCTACCACGGCCGGGCGGTGGCCGCTCTGGAGCAGATGCTGGAGGTGAATCCCGGTCGTGACGACGTTCGCGAGCGCATCGCCGTATTGCTGGAGCAGGCGGCCGAGGCGCCGCCACCGCCCCCGGCGCCGGAACCGGAACCGGCGGCTACCGAGGCGGTCGACGAACGGCGGCAGGAGCGGAACGAACAACGGCAGCAATTCGCCCGCTGGCTGGAGCAGGCCAGCCAACCCCAGGAGCCCGGGGAATGACCCCGCTGATCCAGATCCTGGACGGCCCCAATCTGGGACGGCTCGGCAAGCGGGAGCCGGCGTTGTACGGCACGACCACCTGGGACGAGTTGGCAGCGGCGTGTCGGGCGTGGGCCCAGGCGGCCGGTTGCCGTTGCGAGTGCCGGCAGACCGATGCTGAGGGAGAACTGGTGGGCCTGATCCACGCGGCGTCCGACGGGGCCGACGGCCTCGTGCTCAACGCCGCGGCCTACACCCACACCTCCGTGGCCGTGCGCGACGCCGTGGCGGCGGCGGGCATCCCGGTGGTGGAAGTGCACCTGACGAATCCCGCGGCCCGCGAGGACTTCCGCCGCACGAATCTGCTTGAGGACGTAGTGACGGCCCGAGTGGCCGGTTTCGGTACGGACAGCTACCGCCTGGCCATCACGGGCTTGGCCGCTCGACTGGGGGCCGGGAGCGACGAATCCTGAGATTCGTTGCCTTTACGCATTACTCATGTTATCAATGGGCGGTTCCGGCGCCACGGTGGGCCGGACGCGAGCTGAACGAGGTGGGTTTTGGCAGACACCAGTGATTTCCGGACCGGCTTCACCATGCGCCACAAGAACGGCCTGTGGTCCATCGCCGAGTTCCAGCACGTGAAGCCCGGCAAGGGCCCGGCCTTCGTGCGCACGAAACTGAAGAACATCGAGAACGGCAAGGTCGTCGAGCACACGTTCCGGGCCGGCGAGAAGGTCGAGGAGGTCCGCCTGGAGAAGCGGGCCTACCAGTACCTGTATCCCGAGGGCGATTCGTTCGTCTTCATGAACACGGATACCTACGAGCAGATCAGTCTCCACAAGGAAACCCTGGGTGACGTCCCGCTCTACATCAAAGAGAGCGACATCTGCAGCCTGATGCTGCTGGAGGGGAATCCTCTGACGGTGGAAGCGCCCCTCACCGTGGAATTGGCGGTCAAGGAGACGGACCCGGGTCTGCGCGGCGATACGGCGCAGGGCGGTTCGAAGCCGGCGACCATGGAGACCGGACTGGTGGTGCAGGTCCCCCTCTTCATCGAGGAGGGTGAGGTCCTGAAGATCGACTCCCGCACGGGCAAGTACCTGGGTCGGGTTTAAGCGCAGGGGAGAGCCCCATGGCCGACACCGGGCGTACTGAAGGAGCCAAGATGGATATCGAAAAGGTTCGGGATCTGGTCAGACTGGTCGAGGACAGCGACGTGGAGGAACTCGAACTGACCCACGGGGAGACCACCATCCGCATCCGCAAGTCCAGCGGTGCCCAGGTGGTCGCGGCGGCGGTGCAGCCGGTGGTGGCTCCGGTACCGGCGACGGTCGCTCCGGCGGCGGAAGTGGCCGCGGCGCCCCCCACCAAGTGGAAGGACGTGCGCTCGCCCATCGTGGGGACGTTCTACCGGGCGCCCTCGCCCACGTCCGAGTTCTTCGTGAACGTGGGGGACCATGTGAGCGCCGGGCAGCCTCTCTGCATCATCGAGGCCATGAAGGTCATGAACGAGATCGAAGCCGAATTCGGCGGCACGGTGAAGGAGATCCTGGTGGAGAACGGATCCCCGGTGGAAGCCGAGGCCGTGCTCTTCCTGGTGGACCCGGACTGAGCTTGCCGGTAACCGCTTCGAGGCCCGCCGCGCGCATCGCGGCGGGCCTTCGTGTGTCCGGGTGACGGGCCGGGGTTCCCGGCGCCACGGTCAAGTCGGCCCGTTTTCTGCCGATCCTGGAGGACGAAGCCCCGACCGGAAGTCGGCCGGGGGCCCAACTCCGGGAAGGGGACGCACCGATGGACCTGAAGACCATCCTCAAGGAAATGATCGACCGCGGCGCCAGTGACCTCCACGTGAAGGCCGCCACGCCTCCGGTCTTCCGCATCAACGGCAGTCTGGTGTTCACCGACTACGACGCGCCGTCGGTCCAGGATATGGCCGCCGTGGCCCAGAAAGTGCTGACTCCCGCCCAGCGCCAGGAATTCGAGTCGACCCGCGAGATCGACTTCGCTTTCGGCGTGCCCGGCGTGGCACGTTTCCGAGCGAATTTCTACGTTCAGCGCGGCAGCGTGGCCATGGTCTTTCGGCATGTGCCCGTGGACATTCGCTGCCCCGACGATCTGGGGTTGCCGCCGGTGGTGGCTGAACTTGCCATGTCCACCCGCGGTCTGATCCTCGTGACCGGCACCGTGGGCTCGGGCAAGAGCACGACCCTGGCCTCCATCGTGGACATCATCAACGAGCGGACCGCCCGCCACGTCATCACCATCGAGGACCCCATCGAGTTCCTCCACCAGGACCGGCAGAGCATCATTTCTCAGCGGGAAATCGGTGGCGACACAGAGAGTTATGGAGATGCGTTGAAGCATGTCCTGAGGCAGGATCCGGACGTCATCCTCATCGGGGAGATCCGCGACGCCGAGTCTATGCAGATCGCACTGACGGCGGCCGACACGGGGCATCTGGTACTCAGCACTCTGCACACCACGGATGCGACCCAGACCATCAGCCGTATCATCTCGTTCTTCCCGCCCCACCAGCACCAGGAGATCCGCTACCTGGTGGCGTCGACCTTGCGGTCGGTGCTGTCCCAGCGTCTCATCGCCGACGCCGACGGTCTGCAGCGCTTTCCCGCCTGTGAGGTACTCATCAACACGCCCACCGTGCAGGAGTACATCGAGGATCCCGAACGAACTTCGACCATCCGGCAGGCCATCCAGGAAGGTTTCGTCCAGCACCAGATGCAGACCTTCGACCAGTCCCTCATGCAGCTCTACAAGGAGGGGAAGATCACCCTGGAGGCGGCCATGAAGGCCAGCAGCAACCCCCACGAGTTCGAACTGCGCATCCGAGGCATCCACGCCAGTTCGGACAAGACCTGGGACGCCTTCGAGGATAGTCCGGCCAACAGGGAGCCCGAGACGGAAATCTCCCGCCTTTGAAAGTACCGGCCACGCCCGGTTCACCGACGGCCCCCTGCCCGGGGGCCGTTTTCTCTTGCCATCGCCCGATCCGGCCCCGACAATGTATGCTTCCGACGGAGAGCGCCCGGCCGTGATGGTCGAGTGTGTCTGACTGTTTTGTACGCCTTTTTGACGGGACGGCTGGCATGTTCAAGAAGATCCTCGTGGCCAACCGGGGTGAGATCGCCCTGCGCATCATGCGCGCCTGCCGGGAAATGGGCATCGAGAGCGTGGCCATCCACTCGGCCGCCGACGCGAACGCCCTGCATGTGAAATACGCCGACGAATCCGTGTGCGTGGGCAAGGCCAGCAGCGCCGAGAGCTACCTGCGCATCCCCAATATCATCGCCGCTGCGGAGATCACCGGTGCCGAGGCCATCCACCCGGGCTACGGCTTCTTGGCGGAGAACGCCGAGTTCGCGGAGATCTGCGCCGAGAACGACTTCACCTGGATCGGGCCGCCTGCCGAGGTGATCCGTGCCATGGGGGACAAGGCCACCGCCCGCAGCATGACCACCGAGGCCGGAGTTCCGGTGGTTCCGGGCACGGGGCTGGTGGACGACGTGGAGACCGCCGCGGAGTGGGCCAACGGTTGCGGCTATCCGGTCATCATCAAGGCCACCGCCGGCGGCGGCGGCAAGGGCATGCGCGTAGCCTGGGACGAGGCCGAGCTGCGCAAGAACTACGTGGCCGCCCGCACCGAAGCGGGCGCTGCCTTCGGCAATGACGGCGTCTACCTGGAGAAGTACCTGGTCAACCCGCGCCACGTGGAGGTCCAGCTCCTGGGCGACCGTCACGGCAAGGTGCTCCACTTCGGAGAGCGGGACTGTTCGGTCCAGCGCCGGCACCAGAAGCTCATCGAAGAGGCCCCGTCGCCCGCGGTGAACGACGACCTGCGGGGCCGCATGGGCGAGGCCGCGGTGCGCCTGGCCGCCGCCGTGGGCTACCACTCGGCCGGCACGGTTGAGTTCCTCCTGGACGAGGATGGCTCCTTCTACTTCATGGAGATGAACACCCGGATCCAGGTCGAGCACCCGGTGACCGAGATGGTCACCGGCGTGGATCTCATGAAGCTCATGATCCGGGTGGCGGCGGGCGAACCCATCGGCTTCGACCAGTCGGACGTGGTGGTGGAGGGGCACGCCATCGAGTGCCGCATCAACGCCGAGAATCCGGAACGGGACTTCATGCCCTGCCCCGGCCGGATCCTGTATTACCACGCGCCGGGCGGACCGGGCGTGCGGGTCGACACCCACGTCTATTCGGACTACCAGGTGCCGCCCCACTACGACTCGCTCCTGGCGAAGATCATCGCCCACGGCAAGGATCGCGCGGAGGCTGTCGCACGGATGCGACGGGCGTTGGCCGAATGTGTATTCGAAGGCTTGCCCACCAGCACCCCGTTCCACTTGGAAGTCCTGGAGAATCCGGTCTTTCTGGCGGGAGCGGCTACGACACGCTTCCTGGAAGAGGAATCATCCCACCTGCAGGAGGGGTTGCGTGTCAGGGCGATCTCGGAAGAAGGCTAGGAAGAAAGGCGCGGGCGCCTGGTACGAGTCCGCCTGGTTGGGCGGACTGCTGGCCGTGGCCGTGAGCGTCTACCTCGGACTCTCCCTCACCGGGGGCGTGGGCCCCTGGGAGAACAGTCTCACCGGTGATACCGCCGCATCCTGGGTGCGCCCGGGCAACCCCGGCGGACCCGTCGGCGGCTACGCCAGCCTGGCGCTCCACTTCCTCTTTGGCGGCCTGTGGTGCTGGGTCTTTCCGGCGGCGCTGCTCGTGTTGGGCATCGGCGAATTGACCGGCCGCAAGCGTGGCATCCATCTCTGGCTGCTGCGCGCCATCCCCTTCTGGATCGTCTCCACCGCCTGGATCGCCCAGCCCGGCGGGCCCCTGGAGGAGAACCTCGGCATACGCCTCGGAGGCATCGCCGGCTACTTCCTCTCCCGCGGCTTCCATTCCCTGTTCGGACTGTGGGGCGGGCGCATTTTCCTGGGCCTGGCGGTCCTGGTAGCGGTCATCGTGCTGTTGCGCCCGTGGCTCGGCCCGGTGGGGACCGTACTGACAGCCGTCGGCCGTGCCCTGCAGGCGGTGGGCAAGGTCCTGCTGGCAGTGGTGATGTTGCCCTATAGCGGGGTGATGGTCCTGGTGCAGAAATGGCGGGACCGGCCGCACCGCGCACCGTCCGCTGAACCGATCCGGGCCCCGGCTACCGAACCGGCGGGGGTCTATCACGAACCGGCGGAGGACTCGGCGGTGCCCGCCCGCGATCGGGCGATCCATCAGGAAGACCTGCCCCCGCCGCCGCCGCCGGACGAACTGCTCCTGCCCGGGGCCGCCGAGGCGGAAGTGGATCCCGGCTCGGTTCCGGCGCCACGGCCCAAGAAGAAGCGGAAGAAGGCCGGCGGACCGGTGAAGCTGCCGACCCTGGACCTGCTCACTCCCGCGGGCCCCGAGGGCGCCCCGGTCTCCACCACGGAACTGGACCAGGCGGCAGATCTTCTGGAGGACACTCTCCGTTCCTTCGGCGTGGAGGGTGAGGTGAAGGACGTGCGGCCCGGCCCGGTGGTCACCACCTACGAGTACCAGCCCGGCGCCGGCATCCGCGTCAACCAGATCGTCCAGCGCACGGACGACCTGGCCCTGGCCATGCGGGCCCGCTCCATCCGCATGGAGGCGCCCATTCCCGGCAAGGCCGCCGTCGGCATCGAGATTCCCAACCCCGAGTCGCGCATGGTGCGCCTGCGCGAGGTCCTCGAAGGAACGGGCGAGAAATCCCGCAACCCCCTGTCGGTGGTCCTCGGCAAGGACGTGGTCGGCCGATCCGTGAGCGTGGACATCGCCGCTCTGCCCCACCTGCTGGTGGCCGGCTCCACGGGCAGCGGCAAGTCCGTCTGCCTGAACGCCGTCATCTGCAATCTGCTGCTGAAGAACAGTCCGGACACCCTGCGTCTGGTACTCATCGATCCCAAGATGCTGGAGATGAACGTCTACAACGGGATCCCGCACCTGTTGCTGCCGGTGGTCACGGACCCGCGCGAGTCCTTGAAGGCTCTCCAGTGGATGGTGGCCCAGATGGAGTTGCGGTACCGGCAGCTGGCCAAGTGGTCGGTACGGAATATCCAGCAGTACAACGACAAGGTGGCCCGGGGCGAGATCACCGACGCCGAGGGGGAGACCGTGGTCGACCCCATGCCCTTCTACCTGACCATCGTGGACGAGCTGGCGGATCTCATGATCCAGATGGGCGGCGACTTCGAGGGACCCATCACGCGCCTGGCCCAGAAAGCGCGGGCCGTGGGCATCCACCTCATCCTGGCCACCCAGCGGCCCAGCGTCGACGTCTTGACAGGCGTCATCAAGGCCAACATCCCCTGCCGGATCGCCTTCCGGGTCATCCAGAAGAACGATTCCCGGACCATCCTGGACATGAACGGCGCCGAGGCGCTCCTGGGCCACGGCGACATGCTCTACCTGCAGCCCGGGCGCGCCCTGCCCGTGCGCGTCCACGGTTCCTTCATCGACGTGGACGAATGCGAGGCCGTGGCGGCCCACTGGCGCAAGTGGGAGGGTACCACCGAGGAGATCAGCTTCAACGAGCCTGCCGGCAGCGGTGCCGACCACCGGGGCGAGGACGATCTCTTCGACGCCGCCATGCGCGTGGTGGTGCTGCACCAGAGCGGGTCCACCTCCCTTCTGCAGCGGCGCCTGCGCATCGGCTACACCCGGGCGGGCCGCCTCATGGATATGCTCGAGGAGGCGGGAATCGTCGGTCCTTTCACCGGCAGCAAGGCGCGCGAAGTGCTCATCAAGCCCGAGGACCTGCCGGCCGAAGGCGAGGTCGAGGCATGAGCCGACGCGTGTGGTGCGCCACCCTGGGGTGCGACAAGAACCTCGTGGATTCCGAGGCCCTGCTGGGCATGTTCGCCGGCCGCGGCGTGGCCCACGTGGACGATCCGGACGACGCCGACATCTGGGTGCTCAACACCTGCGGCTTCATCGACGCCGCCCGGTCCGACAGCGAGGATACGGTCCGCGAACTCACCGCCGCCAAGGGCGACCGCACCCTGGTGGTATGCGGCTGCTGGTCCCAGGAACACGGGGACCGGGTGCGGGAACTCTATCCCGAGGTGGACGTGGTCGCGGGCGTTGGACAGTTCGAACGGGTGGTCGCGGCCTGCACGGGCCGGGATGCCCCGGAGCCCCGACAACCGGACTTGGCTTTCCCCATGGCCGGCCAGCCCATGGTGGAAGAGCCCATGGAGGCCCCCTACGGCGGCATGGTGGGACGCCCCCTGCTGACGCCGCCCCACGTGGCGTTCGTCAAGATCGGCGAGGGATGCAATTGCAGCTGCACCTTCTGCCGCATTCCCCTGATTCGCGGCAAGCAGCGCAGCCGGACCGTGGCCCGGGTGGTGGACGAGGTGCGTGGTCTGGTGGCCCGGGGCGTGCGCGAGATCCAGCTCGTTTCCCAGAACACCAGTGACTTCGGGCGGGACACGGACGAGAGCCTGGTGGACCTGGTCACCGCCCTGGACGGGGTGGACGGTCTCAAGCGGCAACGCATGCTCTACCTCTACGCCGGTCTCGTGAAGACCGACGATCTGCGGCGCTTGCTGGACCTGCCCACGGTAGCCCCTTACCTGGACCTGCCCGTTCAGCACGCCTCGCCGCGTATCCTCAAGGCCATGCGGCGGCCGGGAGGCATGGCCGGCAGCATGGAGTTCTTCGCCGAGTTGCGCCGAAACCGTCCGGACCTGGTCCTGCGCTCCACCGCCCTGTTGGGTTTTCCCGGCGAGGAGGAGGAGGACGTGGAGATCCTGGCGGACTTCCTGGCCGCCGTGGAGTTTGACCACCTCGGGACCTACCATTATTCTCCGGAGGTGGGAACGCCCGCAGCGACGTTGCCGGACCCGGTGCCCGCGGAGGTCGTGCTGGACCGCGAGTCCAGGATCATGGACCTCCAGGCGGAGATCTCCCAGGGCCGCCAGGAGCGGCGACTGGATCGAAACTGGGAAGTGGTGGTGGACCGCATTGTCTCGGCGGCCGACGAGGACCTGCCGCAGGTGCTGGCCGCTCTGGACGAGGGCGTCTGGACCGACGAGGCGGAACGAACGGTCTGCACTGGTGTTGGCAGCGACGGCGGACGGCTGGCCGTGGGCCGCAGCGTCCACTTCGGCTACGATCTGGACGGCGGCGTCCTGCTCCCGGCCGACGGTCTGGCACCGGGCGATTGGCTTGACGCGCGCTTCTGCGGCGCGAGTCCCTACGACATCTGGGCCCGGCCGGCGGCTGCCGGCGGGCGGAAAGGTCAGTCATGAATCCCAGGGGAATCTCCGGTCGCTTCCTGCCCTGCCTGCTCGTCCTGGTCCTGGCATTCGCCGCGAGTACGGTGTCGCCGGCGGCGGCGCAGGACACCGCCGCCACGGACACGGTGCGCACGAACCTTTGGCTCACTGAGGCCCTCATGGCCGACGTGGGCACCGCCGTCATGCGGGTGTTGCCCGCCGCGCCGCGCACGATCCTGCTGGCCGGAAGCACGGACGACGAGGACGACGAACTCTTCGGGACCCTGGCCGCTCGCCAGCTCATGGCCGCCGGCTACGAGGTTTACCGGCCCGCCGCGGACGACGCCGACTCGGTGGTCGTGGACACCGAACTGGCCTACCGCTTCCGGGTAGCCGAGGTGGCCCTGACCTATCCGGACGTGGGGCGCACCCTGGGCATCTGGCGCCGCTGGGTGGACCGGGAACTGAGCGTCTCGGTCATTGTCGGAATCGAGGAGACGGCCTCGGGCCGCGTGCTGCTCAGCGACCGCGTCACGCGCAGCTACAACGACAGGGTGCCGGGCGGTGACTTCAACGCGGTCAATTCCGGCATGTACGAGTTCACCAACGCCGAGACCAGCGAGAGCGCCTGGCAGCGGCGCATGGAGGAGATCGTCGTGCTGGGCGCCCTGGCGGGCCTGGTCGCCATCTACTTTGCCAACACCAGCGATTGATCCGGACCTGATTCCGGGGAACGAGGACGATTCCATGACTGTTCGAGTGCCGCGCCATTGCCCGCGCCGATTGTCGCTGACGGTAGCCTTGGCCTTGGCCACGCTGGCCGGTTGCGGCCTGCACAATCCCCATCCCATCGGCAGCTTCGAGCGCGGCGCCTACTACTCCGAGCGGGGGAACAATCTGGAGGCGGTGGCTGCCCTGGAGACCTTCGTTCGCCAGAACCCCACGGACAGCCTGGCGGCCGAAGCGCAGTTCCTCAAGGCCGAGACCTACCTGCAGATGAAGGAGTACCCCCTGGCTGCGGTGGAGTACCAGATCCTGCGCAAGGACTACCCCACCAGCCCGCTGGTGGTGGATGCGGACTACCGAGAGGGTGTGGCCTACCTCCAGCAGGTGGGAAGCGTGGCCCGGGACGTGACCGGCGCCCACGAGGCCCGGTTGCACTTCGTGTCCTTCCTGGAAAGGTATCCCGATTCGGCTCATTCGGAGGAAGTCCTCGGACACCTGCAGGCCATCTCCGACATCATGGTGGAGAAGCGCCTGGGCCAGGCGCGGGTGTACGGGCAGCTGGGCCGCTACGAGGCCGTGGCCCTGGTGCTGGACGACATGATTCGCTACGAGGCGGGCAGTTCCCTCTTGGACCAGGTGATCTGGCAGCGGGCCCAGGTGGCCGAGCGCCTGGACGATCAGGCCACTGCCGCCACCATGTATCGCCGGCTCGTGGACGAGTACCCTGACACCAAGCTGGCGGACCGGGCGCGGAACGCCCTGGGTTCCCTGGACGACGCCGCGGTCGCCGACTCATGATCCGGGCCGTGCTCGGCGGTTCCTTCGACCCCCCGCACGACGGCCACGTGGCCATGATTCGCCGCGTTCTGGACGACGGCCTGGCCGGCATTGTCCACGTGATCCCCGCCGCCGCCGCGCCCCTGAAGGACGCTCCTACGGTGCCCGCGGCCGAGCGTCTGGCCATGACGGAGTTGGCCTTCGCCGTTCTGCCCGGAGTGGAGGTCGACCCCCGCGAGCTCTCCCGCCCCGGTCCCTCATACACCATCGACACCATGCGCGAACTGGCGGCCGGGTACCCGGACGATAGCTGGCTGCTGGTGGTGGGCGGCGACCAGTTGGACCAGTTCACCCAGTGGCGCGACCACCGGGAGCTACTCGAACTGGCGCAGTTGGTGGTGCTGGCCCGCCGCGGCACGGGGACCGTCCCGCCACCGGGCCTCCCGCGTGGTCGTCTGCGGATCATTCGGGACTTCGACGAGCCAGTGTCGTCCACGGAAATCCGTGCTATGTTGGCCGCAGGCCGCTTGCCGGCACAGGGCCTCGACCCCGCCGTGGCGGCGCACATCCGTGACCGCGGCCTCTACGATCTCGTCTGAATCCCTTCGACGAAAGGCCCGCCCCGTGTCCCTCGTCCTCGTCGACGGCACCGCCCTGGTTTACCGGGCCCACTACGCCTTCGCGAACCGGCCCCTGACCGCCCCCAGCGGCGAACTCACCTCGGTGGCCTTCGGGTTCTGCGCGAGCCTCCTGCGCCTGCTGCAGGACCGCCGCCCCGAGCGTCTGGTCGTGGTCTTCGACGCCAAGGGCAAGAACTTCCGCCACGACATGTACCCGGAGTACAAGGCCAACCGGAAGCCCATGCCCGAGGAATTGGCCGAACAACTGCCCCGTCTGCGGGAACTGCTGGACGCCTGGGGCGTGACAGTCCTGACCGTGTCCGGGGTGGAGGCCGACGACGTCCTGGCCACGGTGGCCGCCCGCTCGGCCGGCGTGTGCGAACGGGTCTGGTTCTATACCGGGGATAAGGACTTCATGCAGCTCCTGGACGAGCGTGCGGGCATGCTCAAACCGGGCCGCCGGGGCGACGACGTCACCGAACTGACAGCCGAGGGCGTACGCCGACAATACGGTCTGGAACCCCTCGACCTGATCCAGGTCTTCGCTCTGGCCGGCGACAAGTCCGACAACATTCCCGGCGCTCCTGGGGTGGGGGACAAGACCGCCCGCAAGCTCATCACGGAATTCGGCGATCTGGAATCGCTCTACGCCGGACTCGAGGCGAGCAAACTCACCCCGCGCTTGAAACGAGTCCTGGGCGAGAACCGCGAACAGGTCTTCCTCTCGCGGGACCTTTTCATCATCAAGCGTGACGTGGACTTCGAACTGGACTGGGAGGCCACGCACCACGTTCTGCCGGCGGGTCCCCGCTTCGCGGAGATCCTGCAGGAGTTGGGACTACGGCGCATCCAGGCCCTGGTCGATGATCTGGTCCGAACCTGGGGCGACCCGGGTCCGGATGAAGCGGCTCCGATCGCCGGCGCCGAAACCTCTCCGGCCGAGAAGAGGGAATCTCCGGCGCCCGACGACTGGGCGGCCCTGCGCCATGAACGTGGTTACGTGACCCTGGCCACCGCCGCCGACCTGCAGGACTGGCTGGCCCGTCTGGATCCCGTCCGGCCCCTGGCCGTGGACACGGAGACCGACGGCCTGCGCCCGGACACGGCGGCCCTGGTGGGCGTCTGCCTGGCGGGTTACGACCGCGCCGGCGACGGCTTGCCGTCGGCCTACGTGCCGGTTCGTTGGCGCAAACCGTCTGCGGACGGCGCCGCCGGCGACACGCTCTTTCCCGTGGGCGAAGTGGAATGCCGCCAAGCGGAGGTCGTGGCCGCCCTGGCCCCGGTCCTGGCCGCCGCCGACTCCTTGAAGGTGGGCCAGAATCTGAAGTTCGACGAGTGGATCCTCGCCCGGCACGACCTGCCCCTGGCGGGACCGCGCTTCGACACCATGCTGGCTTCCTACGTGCTGGATCCAGGCCGCATGAGCCACGGCCTGGACGATCTGGTATCCAGCTTCCTGGGCCATCGCATGATGCCCTTCGCCGAGCTCTTCGCCGCAGGCGACCGCCAGAAGGACATCCTGGGGGTGGACCCGGACCGCTTGGCCCTCTACGCCGCCGAGGACGCGGACTTCACCCTCCAACTCCAGGAGAAACTCGCGCCGGCCCTGGCCGAGGCGGGGCTGAACGACCTCTTCACCGACCTGGAGATGCCCCTCTCGCAGGTCCTCTTCCGCATGGAGCAGCACGGCATCGCCCTGGATCTTCCCTTCCTGACCGAATTGCGCGACGGCTTCGAACAGGAACTGGCGCGCCTGGAGAAACGGGCCCACGAACTCGCCGGAGAGCCGTTCAATCTCCAGAGCCCCAAGCAATTGTCCGTGATCCTTTTCGAGAAGCTCGAACTCAAGCCCATCAAGAAGACGGCCACGGGTTGGAGCACCGACGTGACGGTCCTGACGGCGCTGGCCGACGAGCACGACCTGCCGGCCACGGTCCTGGAGCACCGGCAGGTGGCCAAACTCCAGAGTACCTACGTGGAGGCCTTGCCCAAGCTCGTCCAGCCGGGAACCAACCTGGTCCACACCTCCTACAACCAGGCGGTGGCGGCCACGGGCCGGCTCTCCAGTTCCGATCCGAACCTCCAGAACATCCCGGTCCGCACGGCCTTGGGCCGCCGTATCCGCAGGGCTTTCGTGCCCAGGGATCCGGACCACGTCTTCCTCTCGGCGGACTACTCCCAGGTGGAACTGCGCCTGTTGGCCCATCTGGCCGAGGATCCAGGCTTGCTGCAGGCCTTCGCCGATGGAGCCGATGTGCACCGCCGCACCGCCGCCCTCATCAACGGAGTCCCGGAGGACCAGGTGACCGGCGAAATGCGCTCGGCTGCCAAGGCCATCAACTTCGGCGTCATCTACGGCATGGGCGCCCGGTCCCTGTCCCGCCAGATCGGGGTGAAGGTCAAGGAGGCGGCCGCCTTCATCGAGGCCTACTTCGCCACCTATCCCGGCGTGCGCGGCTTCATCGAGGCGACCCGCGACCGGGCCCGTCGCGAGGGGGTCGTCACCACTTTACTGGGACGGCGCCGCCTGCTGCCGGATATCAACTCGGAGAACAACCGCATCCGCTCCTTCCAGGAGAGGGTGGCGGTCAACACCCCCATCCAGGGCACGGCCGCGGACCTGATCAAGCTGGCCATGCTGAAGGTCCAGGCCGACCTGGACCAGAGCGGCCTGGGCGCTCTGCTCCTGCTCCAGGTCCACGACGAATTGGTCCTGGAGGTGCCCTGCGGCGAGGTCGAGCAGGTCACGGAACTCGTGCGCGCCGGCATGGAAGGGGTACGGGAACTGGCAGTGCCGCTGGTGGTGGACATCCACACCGGAAGCGATTGGGCGGAGGCCCACGGATGATCCGCTGGATCGTCACCGGACCGGCGGGAGCTGGCAAATCACTCTTCACCGCCACCCTGGCCGACGAGGGAGCGGCAGTGCTCGACGGCGACACCCTGGGCCACGAGATCCTGGCCCGCCCGCAGATCGTGGCGGCGGTGGGGGAGATTTTCGGATCGGCTACGGTGCAGGACGGCGCTGTGGACCGCGCGGCCCTGGGAGCGTTGGTCTTTGCCGACCCCGATGCTCTGGCGCGGCTCAACGCCCTGGTCCATCCGGACCTGGCCCTGCTCATGAACGAGCGCTTCGACGGACTGGCGCGGGAGGGCTGCGTCCTTGCCGTGCTCGAAGCCGCCGTGTATTTTCTTCTGCCGACGCCGCCTGCGGCGGATCTGGTCGTGGCCGTGCTGGCCCGACGGGCTGTCCGGCAGGAGCGCCTGGAGGCCAAGGGCCTCACGCGACGGGAGGCGGAGGACCGTCTAGCGGCCCAGACGCCCATGGCGGACCTGTACCATGGCGCCGATCTGGTGGTGGAGAACAACGGTGAACCCGGGGACCTGGCACGAGCTGCCCGCCATCTGTGGCGGCAGCACGGTCCGGCCGGCGGGCAACGCGGACAGAATGAGGAGATGGGCACGTGAAGGAATATCTGGAACGCATCGACGAAGCCTTGCGCCGGCTGGCGACTCTCAAGGAGGGTCTTTGACTTCCCCTCCCTCCAGTCCGAGCTGAGCACCCTCGAACAGAAACAGACCGATCCCGAGTTCTGGAACGACCAGGAGGCAGCCAAGCGCGTCCTGCGCCGGGTCGGTACCCTCAAGCAGTGGACCGTGCCCCTGGACGCGGCCGTGGACAAGGCCGAGGAGCTGCAACTGCTGGCCGAGATGGCTGCCGAGGAGGACGACGAGGGGACCCGTCAGGAAGTGGCGGCGGGGGTGGACGAGCTGGACCAGGCCGTGGAGAAACTCGACTTCCAGTTCCTGCTCTCGGACGAGGACGACGAGCGCGGCGCGGTCCTGGAGATCCACCCCGGGGCCGGCGGCACCGAGAGCCAGGACTGGGCCCAGATGCTCTTGCGCATGTACACCCGCTACTTCGAACGCAACGACATGAAGACCGAGACCCTCGACCTGCAGGCGGGGGACGAGGCCGGCATAAAGACCGCCGTCCTGGAGATCGACACGCCCTTCGCCTACGGCTACCTCAAGAGCGAGTCCGGCGTGCATCGGCTGGTGCGCATCTCGCCCTTCGACGCCCAGAGTCGCCGCCACACCTCCTTCGCCTCAGTCTTTGTCTACCCCCTGGTGGACGACGACGTGGCGGTGGAGATCAATCCGGCGGATCTGCGGGTGGACACCTTCCGCGCTCAGGGCGCCGGCGGCCAGCATGTGAACAAGACCGACAGCGCCGTGCGCCTGACCCACGAACCCAGCGGCATTGTCGTCTCCTGTCAGAATGAACGCAGCCAGCACCGCAACCGCGAGAGCGCCATGACCATGCTGCGGGCCAAGCTTTACCAGAAGGTCCTGCTCGAACGCCAGAAGGAGCGGGACGCCATCGAGGCCGAGAAGATGGAGATCGCCTGGGGCAGCCAGATCCGCAGCTACGTGCTGCAGCCCTACACCAAGGTGAAGGACCACCGCACCGATCACGAGACGGGCAACTCCACCGCTGTGCTGGACGGCGCCCTCGAGGACTTCATCGACGCCTATCTGCGCTGGGCCGGGGCCCAGAAAACCTGATCCGCCGGGAGAACGACGTGACCGAGAACGAACAGAACACGCCCCAGGACGACGCCGAACAGCCCCACCGCCTGGTGGAGAACCGTCTGGCCAAGATGGAGGAGTTGGGTGCGCAGGTTGCCCTCTATCCCTACGCCTACGAGCGCACCCACACCAGCGAGCAGGTGCGCGCCGCCGAGCGGGAGCTCACCGCGACGGAGACGAAAGTCCGCTTCGCGGGCCGCATCATGGCCAAGCGGGGCACGGGCAAGACCCTCTTCGTCCCCATCCACGACGAGGGCGGGGGCCTGCAGGCCTACTTCCGCAAGGACGACCTGGGCGAAGACCGCTTCCACGTCATCAACAAGCTCATGGATATCGGTGACTGGGTGGGTGTGTCGGGCACGGTCTTCCGTACCCGGACCGACGAGGTGACCATCAAGGTGGAGGAGTTCGAATTCCTGGCCAAGGCCATCCGGCCCTTGCCGGAGAAGTACCACGACCTGAGCCTGGAGAACAAGAGCCGCCGGCGTTACCTGGACCTGGCCATGAACCTGGAGAGCCGCGAACGCTTCAAGCGCCGCAGCGCCATCGTCACCGAGATCAGGTCCTTCTTCGCGGAGGAGGAGTTCCTGGAGGTGGAGACGCCGGTCCTGCAGCCCCTGTACGGCGGCGCCACGGCGCGCCCGTTCACCACCCACCACAACGCCCTGGACATGACCCTCTACCTGCGCATCGCCGACGAGCTCTACCTCAAGCGGCTCATCGTCGGCGGCCTGGAGAAGGTCTACGAGATCGCCAAGGACTTCCGCAACGAGGGTATGGACCGGACCCACAATCCGGAGTTCACCATGCTCGAGTGCTACGCCGCCTACTGGGACTACGAGGACATGATGGGCCTCACCGAGCGCATGCTGCGGCGCCTGGCCCTGCGCTTCGGCGACGAAGGCAAGCTCATCTACGGAGGCGTCGATCTCGATTTCGCGCAGCCTTTCGCCCGAGTGCGTTTCATGGACGCCCTGGCCGACAAGTGCGGCCGGGATCTCATGGAAGCCACCACGGACGAACTCGTGGCGCTGCTGAAGCAGCACGACATTCCCCTGAAGAATGGCATGGGCCGGGACAAGATGCTCGATGAGCTATTCAGCGAACTGGTGGAGCCGGGGTTGGTCCAGCCCACCTTCGTGACCGACCACCCCAAGGAACTGTCACCCCTGGCCAAGGCCCACCGCTCCGCGGACGGCCTCGTGGAGCGCTTCGAACTCTTCGTGTGCGGCTTCGAACTTGCCAACAGCTTCAGCGAGCTCAACGATCCGCGGGAACAACGCCGCCGCTTCGAGGCCCAGCGGGCGCTCATGGAGGCCGGCGACGACGAGGCCCAGCCCGTGGACGAGGACTTTTTGCAGGCCCTGGAACACGGCATGCCGCCTACGGGTGGCCTGGGAGTGGGCGTCGACCGCCTGATCATGCTCCTGGTGGATAGCAGCAACATCCGGGACGTGCTCCTCTTCCCCCACATGAGGCCCGAGGAATAGGATGGAGTTCCCGGCCTACATCGCCCGCCGCTACCTGCGCAGCCGCCGGCACAGCCGTTTCCTGGGCCGCGGCAGCGTCACGGCCATCGTGGGCATCGCCATCGGCGTGGCCGTCCTGAACGTCACCCTGGCCATCATGAACGGCTTCCACTCGGAGATGCGCCGCACCTTCGTGGAAAACATGCCCATGGTGTCGGTCGTCACGTCCGACCCGGCCGGCTTCTCCGACCTGGACGGCATCATGACGTCGGTTCGCGCCGACGAGGAGGTGACGGGCGCCACGCCGGTCATCCGCCAGGAGGCGATTGTCTCGGCGGAACTGGGCCTGGGCCGCATGCGCCACCGGGGCGTGGTGGTGTGGGGCGTGGATCCGGCGGGCATCGACCGCGTCCAACCCTTACGCGAGTACCTCCTGCCGGACGCGTCGGTCCTGGACGAGTTGGGCCGGGCAGGCGCCCCGCGGGTCATCCTCGGCGCCGACCTGGCCAACAGCCTCTACGCTGCCCGGGGCGACACGGTGGTGATCACCGCCCCCAGCGGCGACCTGGACCCGGCGGACCTGGAGGCCGAGAGCCGCCGTTTCGTGGTGACGGGCTTCTTCGAGACCGGTATGTACGAGTTCGACAGCCGCTTCGTCTACGTGGACCTGGGCCCGGCTCGGGACTTCTTCGGCTACGGCTCAGGCGGCGCCTCCCTGGTGGCTGTGAAGGTCGATGACCTCATGCGGGCCGACCGGGTGGCCGACCGCCTGGAGGACACGCTGGGCCGCGAGTTCTACGCCACGGACTGGATGGCGCTGAACGCCAATCTCTTCCAGTGGATCAAGCTCGAGAAGATCATCATGGCCCTGCTGCTGGGCATGATCATCCTCATCGCGGGCTTCAACATCATCGGCATCCTGACCATGATGGTGGGCGAGCGGCGACGGGAGATCGGCATCCTCCTGGCCATGGGCACCTCGCGCTCTCGCATCATGGGCATCTTCCTGTTCAGCGGCATGTGGCTGGGCGCCGTGGGCGTGGCGGTCGGCTCGCTGGTAGGTCTGGCGGGCATCTGGGCCCTGTCGACCTTCGGTATCGAATTGCCGGGGGACGTATACTTCGTGGAGACCGTGCCGGTGCTGCTCCAATGGACCGACTTCGGCCTGGTGGCCGTGGTCTCGGTACTCATGGCCCTCGTGGCCGGGTTGTGGCCCAGCTGGGAAGCCTCGAACCTGCGGCCCATGGACATCATCCGCTACACCTGACCGGGAGCGAGCATGGACCTGCTGCTGGACGTCCGCGACCTGGACAAGAGCTACCCCCGGGGCGGCGCCACCGTCGAGGTGTTGCGCGGTTGCAGCCTCGAACTGGCGGCTGGCGCCTCGGTGGCCGTCATGGGCGCCAGCGGCTCGGGCAAGAGCACGTTCCTGAATCTCCTGGGCGGGCTGGACCACCCGGACCGGGGCGAGGTCCGCACCGACGGCCGGGTCCTCGATTTCGACGACCGCCGGGCCCTGACCGCTTGGCGGGCCGGCAGCATCGGCTTCGTCTTCCAGTTCCACTTCCTGCTGCCGGACTTCACCGCCCGGGAGAACCTCCTGCTGGCGGTGCGCACCGTGCGTGACGTGACCGACGACGACCGGCAGCGGGCCGACGCCATCCTCGATGAACTGGGCCTGGGCCCGCGGGCGGAGCACCTGCCCGGCGAACTTTCCGGCGGCGAGCAGCAGCGGGTGGCCGTGGGCCGCGCCCTCATGAACCGGCCCCGTCTGGTGCTGGCGGACGAACCCTTCGGCAACCTGGACCAGGACATCGGCAGCCGCCTGGGCGAACTCCTCTTCGAACTATGTCGCCGGGAGGGCGCGAGCCTGGTCCTGGTGACTCACGACCCGGTCCTGGCTGGCCGGGCCGACCGGGTGCTGCACCTGGTGGACGGCCGGCTGGCGTCTGACGCCGCTCCCGCCGAGTGATATCCCGGGACCGCCGGCCGGCCTGATCTCCGGTCAAGTTTCCCTGCGAATCAGCGAAAACTAGGAATGGCTGTCGAAGCCGCGTCCCGGTCCCGAGTACCGGGCACGCGGTCACGGGACGTTGTAGCGTCCCGTCGGCCGCTCCAGTATATTCTGGGCACGGAATGCGCGTGCGCCGCGGTTGGAGAAACGGTTCCTGGAGGGGATCGGGGCGCCTGGAAACACGCAACGAAGACAAGGACGGCGAACGGAGGCGCGAACAGCATGAACGACCGCTTCACCCAACGCGTACGGAAGGTCCTCTTCCTGGCACGTGACGAGGCCGGACGGCTGCAACACGACTACATCGGCACCGAGCACCTGCTGCTGGGCATCGTCCGCGAGGGCGAAGGCGTGGCGGCCAACGTGCTGCGTCGCTTGGGCATCGACTTCGACCGTCTCCAGAAGTCGGTGGAGGACTCGGTGACCGCCCCCATGGGGCCGGTGAGCATCGGTGAGATCCCCTTCACGCCCCGGGCCAAAAAGGTCCTTGAGCTCTCCATCGACGAGGCCCGCCTCCACAACCACAACTACGTGGGCACCGAGCACCTGCTGCTGGCGTTGATCCGCGAGGGCGAGGGCGTGGCCGCCCGGGTCCTGGGCGAGTTCGGCGCCGAGCACGAGAAGGTCAAGCGCGAGGTCATGAAGGCCCTGGGCAGCGTGGAGGAGTCCGAAGCGCCCGGCAGGCGCCGCCGCAAGCAGGCCAAGAAGAAGGAAAGCGCCGTCCTGGAACAGTTCGGCCGCAACATGACCGACATGGCCCGCGAAGGGAAGCTCGATCCGACCATCGGGCGAACCCGCGAGATCGACCGCTGCATCCAGATCCTCAGCCGTCGCAAGAAGAACAACCCCGTGCTCATCGGCGAGCCGGGCGTGGGCAAGACCGCCATCGTCGAGGGTTTCGCCTCGAAGATCGTCGAGGGCAACGTGCCGGCGCTGCTGCGGGACAAGGAGATCGTCACCCTGGACTTGGCGAGCGTGGTGGCGGGCACCAAGTACCGCGGCCAGTTCGAGGAGCGCCTCAAGCAGATCATGGCCGAGATCCGCGAGAATCCGGACGTGATCCTCTTCATCGACGAGTTGCACACCATTGTGGGCGCCGGCGGGGCCGAGGGGGCCATCGACGCCTCCAACATGCTCAAACCCGCGCTCAGCCGCGGCGAGATCCAGTGCGTGGGCGCCACCACCATGGACGAGTACCGCAAGTTCATCGAGAAGGACGGTGCCCTGGAACGACGGTTCCAGCCCGTGCTGGTGAACCCGCCCAGCGAGGAGGAGACCATCGAGATCCTCTTCGGCCTGCGGGACAGGTACGAGACCCATCACCGGGTGAAGTACGACGACGACGCCATCCGCGCGGCCGCTTTCCTGTCCAACCGCTACATCTCCGGCCGGGCCCTGCCCGACAAGGCCATCGACGTCATCGACGAGGCCGGCAGTCGTGCTCGCCTGGGGGCGGCCGTGGTGCCGCCGGACCTGCGGGAGATCGAGCAGCGTATCGACGAAGTCGTGGCCGAGAAGGAATCGGCGATCCAGGGCCAGGAGTTCGAGAAGGCCGCGGAGATCCGCGACGAGGAGAAGGAACTCAAGCGCCGACTGCAGGACCTCAAACAGGACTGGGCCGCCGAGGGTAGCGACCCCGTGACCACCGTGGACCAGAGGCTGGTCTGCCGGGTCATCGCCGACATCACGGGCATTCCCGTGGCCGAGGTCGAGGAGGAGGAGACGGACAAGCTTCTGCGCATGGAGGAGGAACTGGGCAAGTGGGTCATCGGCCAGGCCGACGCTCTGGAGGCCGTCTCGCGCTCGATCCGTCGCAACCGGGCCGGCCTGCGCGATCCGCGGCGGCCCATCGGTTCGTTCATCTTCCTGGGCCCCAGCGGCGTGGGCAAGACCGAGGTGGCCCGGCGTCTGACCGAATTCCTCTTCGGCGACCAGTCGGCCCTGGTGCGGGTGGACATGTCCGAGTACATGGAGAAGCACGCGGTCAGCCGGCTGGTGGGTGCGCCCCCGGGCTATGTGGGCTACGACGAGGGCGGCATGCTCACGGAGAAGATCCGGCGCAAGCCCTACTCGGTCATCCTGCTGGACGAGATCGAGAAGGCCCACCCGGACGTTTTCAACATCCTGTTGCAGGTGCTGGAGGATGGCCAACTCACCGACAGCTTCGGGCGCCAGGTGGACTTCCGCAACGCGGTCGTGATCATGACCAGCAACGTGGGCAGCCGCAAGACCCACGAGGTGCGCGGCGTTGGATTCGGCTCCGACGAGGCGGACCACAACAACCAGCGGGTCCAGGCCAACATCGATTCGGACCTGCGCAAGACCTTCAGCCCCGAGTTCCTCAACCGCATAGACGAGGTCATCCACTTCCGGGCCCTCGGGCGCGAGGACATGAAGCAGATCGTGGACATTCTGCTGGCGGACGTGAGCGATCGTCTGTCCAACCTGCAGATCGCTTTCGACTTCACCGAGCCCTGCAAGGACTTCCTCTGCGACACGGGATTCGACCCGAAGATGGGGGCTCGACCCTTGCGGCGGGCCATCCAGAAGCATGTGGAAGATCCCCTGAGCGAAAAGCTCCTGCGGGGCGAGATCGCCTCCAAGAGCCGGTTGGTGATCGGGGTGGAAGGCGGCAAGCTCTCCTTCCGATCCGAGCCCAACGAACCGGTCCGGGCCTAGGTCCGGTACCTCTCGCCAGGCACGATCGGCCGGGGCCCGCGGGCCCCGGCCGGTCTTTTTGGCCACATCTCCCTTCCCAAGACCGCACTTATGGCCTATTTTTCGTGGTCATCCGCCACGGGTACCGGAACTTTCCCCCCGTTCGGGCGTTGGGCGTGTCCAGACGGAACGGCCGGACGCGCCACGGCTTGTCCAAATTTCTGCAGCGTAACGGAGTTCGAAGCAGCTTATGACCGGCCATGCCCGCACATTGCTGTTGGTCCTGTTGATCGCCCTCGCGACCAGCGCCACAGCCCAGGAAACGGCTCCCGAGATCCGGGAGATCGAGGTTGTCGGTGCCCTGACGGTGAGCCCGCGCCAGGTGCTCGCCTGGTCGGGCCTGGAGGAGGGCAAGCTCCTCACCAGGGACCTGGCCTCCCAGGCCATCCGCAGCCTCTTCGCCACCAAGAAGTTCTCCGACGTCTTCCTCTACCGGCAGGACACGGTGGGCGGTGTGCGGGTCATCGTGAACCTGCAGGAGTTCCCGCGGGTGCGCTCGATCCACTTCCGCGGCATCGACAAGGTCAAGGAGAAGGACCTCCGCGAGGCTTTCCCGGTGCAGGTGGGCCAGTTCGCCAACCCAGCGGTGGTGCGTCGCAATCTCGAGCCTCTGCGCGAGGTCTATTACGAGAAGGGCTACTACAACGTCACCATGGACACGGACTCGACAGTGGTCGACGCCGACAACATGGAGGACCTGGTCGTCACCGTTTACGAGGGCCGGAAGGTCAAGGTCAAGACCATCTCCTTCGCTGGTAACGACAACCTGGACGCCGGCGGCCTGCGGAGCGCCATGGAACAGGGCACCTCGGGTTTCCTGCGCAGCGGCACTTTCAAGAAAAAGCAGTTCGAAGAGGACTCGGAACGCATCGAGACCCATTGCCGCAACGAGGGCTACCTGGACGCGGTCGTCAGCGACACGGAGCTCAACTTCCGGGAGAACCGGGAGGAACTGGATATCGTCATCCGCGTGTCCGAGGGCGACCAGTACCGGGTCGGCGACGTGACCTGGCAGGGCAACACGGTCCTGAACGACCTTCAGATCGCCGACGTGATCTGGATGGAGAAGGGCGAAGTCTTCAAGGACGACCTCTACCGGGAGACCGTGGACGAACTGCAGCAGGTGTACGCGGACCGGGGCTACATCTACATCACCGTGGAGCCCCAGCGGGAAATCGAAGGCCAGATCGTCCACGTGGAGTTCACCATCATCGAAGGCCAGCCGGCGCGGATCAACGACATCCGCATCGCCGGCAACGTCAAGACCCACGACAAGGTGGTGCTGCGCGAACTGCGCGTCTTCCCCGGGGACACCTTCAGCAACCGCGGCATCGAGGCCAGCATTCGAGACATCTTCCAGACCGGATTCTTCGAGGACATCCAGCCCGATATCCGCCCGGTGGAGAACGGCGACGTGGACATGATCCTCAAGGTGAAGGAAAAGCAGACCGGACAGTTCATGTTCGGCATGGCCTACAGTGCCGAGACGTCGGCCAGCGGCTTCATCCAGGTGGCCGAGACGAACTTCCAGGGCAAGGGCCAGAACATCGGCGTGACCTGGCAGTTCGGCAGTCGCCAGCGCTACGTGGACCTGAGCTTCACCGAGCCCTGGTTCCTGGGCACCCCGACCCTGGTGGGCGCCGATCTCTTCGACCGCTACCAGTACAACTACGACGACTTCTACGAGAGTCGGATCCGGGGCTTCAGCCTCCGCCTGGGCCGCCGCATCCCCGGCACGCGCTACAGCCGGGTCGGGCTGCGCTACGAACTCTCGGAAACGGAACTGTCCAGCTTCTCGGGCTCCTACGTGGCCTACCTGGACGACCTGGAGCAGTCCCTGGGCACCAGCGACCTGCCCTGGCAGCGCCTGGACAGGATCGACTGGCCCCAGACCAAGAGCTCGGTCCGCTTGTCTCTGAGCCGCAACTCCACCGACAACCCGTTCTTCCCCACGGCCGGGTCCAAGTCCAACTACAGCTTCGAGTGGGCCGGCGGCTTCCTGGGCGGTCAGATCGAGTTCCAGGAGCACGTGCTCAGCCACTCCCTCTACGAGCGGCTGCCCGGCAAGTTCGCCCTGCACCTGCGGGGCTACTTCGGCCTAATCCACGGCCTGAAGGCCGCCGACGACGTGCCCGACTGGGAGCGGTACCGCCTGGGCGGCAACCGCCGCTACCCCCTGCGGGGCTACAAGGATCTGGAAGTCGTTCCGCGGGGCAATCCCAGCTTTATCGGCGGGCGCTACTTTTCGATCCTCAACGCGGAGATCCTCTACCCGTTGACGCGGGCGGTCCAGATGCTGACCTTCCTGGACATGGGAGACGTCTGGAACAGCTTCTCCGAGGCGGACATGGCCCACCTGCGCAAGGGCGCCGGTTTCGGCATCCGCGTGGAGGTGCCCATGATGGGAACCATAGGATTCGATTACGGTTACGGTTTCGATAGGATAAACGGCCCCGCCTGGGAGCCCCACTTCACCATTGGCAGCTTCTTCTAGCCGCGGGCTCCGACGAGCCCCGGCGGCCAGGCTGCTCAACGGGTCCCCCCGTGGGACCGGAGGAAGTCATGACCATGCAGATCCCCACGCGCGTGCCCATGCTGGCCCTGTTGTTCCTGCTCGGGACCACGCTCCTGGCGGGCGCGGCCGCCGCGGCGGACCGGCCCCTCGGAGTGGTGGACTCCCAGCGCATCGCGGACGAGTACGACGCTGCTCGCGACGCCCAGGAACAGTACCAGAAGTTCCTGCGGGAGCTGGAGTTGGAAGTCGCTGACAAGGAGAAGTCCCTCACCCAGCTGGCCGAGGAGATCGAGAGCCAGAAGATGCTGCTGGGCGAGGAGGCCCTGGCCACCAAGGTCCAGCAGTTCGAGCAGCAGCGGGCCGAGTACTTCCAGTTCCGCGAGACCATCGACCAGCGGGCCGAGACGGAGTACACGGCGAAGATCACGCCCATCCTGGACCAGGTGAAGACCATCGTGGACCGGATCGGCAAGGAGCGCGGTTTCGGGCTCATCGTGGACTCGGCCGCCATGACGGTCCTGTACCTGGATGCGGACTTCGACCTGACGGACGAGGTCTTGTCGGCCCTGGCCCGCGGCGGTGAGTGAGTCTCTTTTTCGTTGACACGGGAGTCGAAGACCCCGAAATTTCGGTCAGAACACGAGTTGTTGCTCTACTGGCCCCCCATCGGAATACGATGGGGGGCGTTGCTTAGGTCTGGATGATGCACAAAATGCATTTACGGGAGATCGCCGATCTGGTCGGCGGTGAGCTTCTCGGCGATGACGTGGAGATCACGGGCGCGGCCGGCCTCGAGGACGCCGGCGCCGGTGATCTCACCTTCGTCAATCGTGCATCTCTGTTGCCGCAGCTGGCGACGAGTGCGGCGAGCGCCGTCCTGCTCGGTCCCGGCATGGAGACCGACCGGCCGGCTATACGCTGCGAGAACCCCTATCGGGCTTTCGCCAAGATGCTCGAATTCTCCCTGCCCAATCCGGATCGGGTCTTCCCGCCGGGCATCCATCCCACCGCCGTCGTGGCTGCGGACGCCCAGGTGGCCGCAGCATCCGTGGGACCGTACTGCGTGATCGGCGCCGGGACCACGGTGGGCGAGGGCACGCGCCTGGGCGCCCATGTGGCCCTGGGGCCGGACGTGACCGTGGGGTGCGACTGCCAGCTGTATGCCCAGGTCACCGTGCGCGAGGGCTGCCGGCTGGGCGACCGGGTCGTGCTGCAGGCGGGCGTGGTCATCGGGACCGAGGGTTTCGGCTACCTGCCGGGCCCGGCCGGACTGGAGCGCATTCCCCAGGTGGGAACGGTGCTTATCGAGGACGACGTGGAGATCGGCGCCAATTCGTGCATCGACCGGGCGACCACCGGGCTGACCGTGGTGGGGGCGGGAACGAAGATCGACAACCAGATCCAGATCGGTCACAATGTGAAGGTCGGCCGCCATTGCGCCCTGAGCGCCCAGTCGGGTATCTCGGGCAGTTGCACCTTGGGCGACGGCGTGACCATGGGTGGCCAGGTCGGCATCGCCGACCACGTGACCATCGGCGACGGCGTGAAAGTCGGCGCCAAGTCGGGCATCATGAAGGACGTCGAGCCCGGGGACACGGTCTTCGGCGTCCCGGCGTTGGACGTCAAGGAGACGTTCCGCATCACGGGCGCCATGCGCAGGCTGCCGGACCTATTACGGCGGGTGGCCCGCCTCGAGAACCTCGAGAACCTCGAAGACCTCGAGGACAAGGATGACGGGGAGGCACGGTCGTGATCTGGATGCAGAGAACCCTGGCGGGTGAGGTCACGGCCGAAGGCGTGGGCCTCCATTCGGGCGCGCCGGCCAAGATGACCCTGGCACCGGCCGGTCCCAACACGGGCATCGTTTTCCGGGTGCCCGGCCCCGACGGGGAGATCGTGTTGCCGGCGCGGGTCGAGAACGCCCTGCCCGCCGAAGACCTGGTGCGGGCCACCACCCTGGCCGCCGACGGGATCAAGATCCACACGGTGGAGCACGTCCTGGCGGCCTTGGCCGGCCTGGGCGTCACCAACTGCGAGATCCGCCTGGAGGGGGGCGAGCCGCCGGTCCCGGCCTGCGGCAGCGCCCTGAGCTACGTGGAGATGATCGACGAGGCGGGGATCCTCGACCAGGGTTTGCCCGCCCTGTACTACAAGATCAATCGTCCCATGCGCTGGCGCGACGGCGAGGTCGAGCTGCTGGCCGAGCCCGACGACCACTTCCGCATCACCTTCCACATCGATTACGACGATCCGGCCATCGGTGTCCAGGAAGCCAGCTTCGAGATCCGGCCGGGCCTGTTCCGCCGCGAGATCGCCCCGGCGCGCACCTTCGCCCTCATGGGCGACGTGGACCGTTTGCAGGAGATGGGCCTGGCCCTGGGCGGCAGCCTGGAGAACGCCCTGGTCTTCGACGACGGCAAACTCGCCGGAGGCCAGACCCTGCGCTTCCCGGACGAGTGCGTGCGGCACAAGATCCTGGACCTGCTGGGGGACCTGACCCTGCTCGGCATGCCCATCCAGGGCCACATCCGGGCCAGCCTGTCCGGCCATGCACCCAACGTGGAATTCACGCGGCTGCTGGCCAAGTCCGAGCGCCGCATGCCGCGCATGTACCCGCCGCGCGACCCGCAGCATTGGGACATCGTCTCGATCATGGACACCATGCCCCACCGCTACCCGTTCCTCCTGATCGACCGCATCATCGATCTGGAACCCGGCAAGCGGGTGGTGGGCATCAAGAACGTAACCATCAACGAGCCCTTCTTCGAGGGGCATTTCCCGGGGCACCCGATCATGCCGGCGGTCCTCATCATCGAAGCCATGGCCCAGACCGGCGGCGTGCTCCTGCTCAGCGCCGTGGACGATGTGCGCGGGCGCCTGGTGTATTTCAGCGGGATCGACGAGGCCCGCTTCCGGCGGCCGGTCGTCCCGGGCGACCAGCTCCGCTTCGAACTGGAACTGATCAAGATCCGTGGCCCCTTGTGCAGGATGAAGGGGATCGCGTGGGTCGGCGACGAGAAGGTCGCCGAGGCGAATCTCATGTCCAACGTAGTGGACACGTAGCACGGAAGCGCCTGGAGGAGGAGTATCTTGGAGCGCATGAATCTGAACAAGATCCCGGGACCGCATCCGGTCCAGCCCGCGGACATCCATCCCACCGCCGTCGTCCATCCGTCGGCGCGTCTGGGACATAATGTGGTGATTGGTCCGCACTCGGTGATCGGCGCAGACGTGGTTCTCGGCCCCGACTGCGTGGTGGGATCCTCGGTCCTCATCGAGGGACGCACCCACGTCGGCCGCAACAACCGCTTCTTCCACGGCGCGGCCATCGGCTGCGAGCCCCAGGACAAGAAGTTCGCGGGCGAGACCAGCTACGTGGAGATCGGGGACAACAACGATATCCGCGAGTACTGCACGATCCACGCCGCCACCGGCGAGGGGGAGAAGACGCGGGTCGGCGACAACAATCTCCTGATGGCCTACGTCCACATCGCCCACAACTGCCACGTGCACGACGGCACCGTGCTGGCCAATGCCGTGAACCTGGCGGGCCACGTGGAAGTGGAAAGCCACGCCATCATCGGCGGCCTGACGCCCGTGCACCAGTTCGTGCGCATCGGCCAGTTCGCTTTCGTGGGCGGCGCCAGCCGTCTGCCCCAGGACGTGCCCCCGTTCATCAAGGTGGCCGGCAACCCGGTCGAGGTGGCGGGTATCAACAGCATCGGCCTGAAGCGCCGCGGTTTCGACGACGACGAGCTGCGCAATCTCAAGCGAGCCTACCGTCTGCTCTACCGCTCGGGGCTGAACGTGACCCAGGCCATGGACAAGATCGCCACCGGTTGCGAGCTCTCGACCAACATCGAGGAGCTCATGGCCTTCATTCGCCGCTCGGACCGGGGCATCGTCAGGTGAGGGCTGTCCCGGCTCCGCCGGCGACCTGAGCACCGTGGGCACGGAGCGGCCGCGCCACGTCTTCCTGGCCTGCGGCGAAGCGAGCGGTGACCGCTACGGCGCGGCCCTGGCCCGTGCCCTGCGGGAACACGATCCGGCCCTGCGCATCACCGGGCTCGGCGGACCGGCCCTGGGCGATGCGGGCGTGGAGATCATTCGCGATTCCGCCGACCTGGCCGTCATGGGCTTCGCCGAGGTGGCGCGGCGGCTGCCGGCCCTCTGGGACGCCTACCGTTCCCTCGCCTCCCACCTGAAACACAGTGGCGTCGACCTCTTCATTCCCATCGATTTTCCGGGTTTCAACGGACGCTTGGCCGGCGTGGCCCGTGGCGCCGGTGTGCCCGTTTTCTGGCTCGTGGCGCCCCAGGTCTGGGCCTGGGGGGCCTGGCGCATCGGCCGCTTCCGGCGGCGCATCGATCTGCTGGGCACGGTGCTGCCCTTCGAGGGGGACTACTTCCGGGAGCACGGCTTTGACGTCTTTCCCATGGGGCACCCTCTCATGGAGGACTACGGCGACAATGCCGCCTTCGAGGCGCGGCTCGAGGCCCGGGAACGGCGCCTGTCCGACCCGGTTTCGCCCGTGACCGTGGGGCTTCTGCCCGGTAGCCGGCGACAGGAACTGGACCAGCTCCTACCGGTGCTCAAGGTGGCAGCGGGCATGCTGGGTTCGCTGGTGCCTGGACGCGACCTGGAATTCCTGGTCAGCGCTGCTCCGGGGGTGGATCCCGACGACCTGGACCGGCGCTTCGATGGAAATACGACGGTCTCCACCGCACCCCTGGCCGAGGTGCTGCCCACCTTGGATCTGGCCGTGGTCTGCAGCGGCACCGCGAGCCTCGAAACGGCCCTGGCGGGCGTACCCCACGATATCGTCTACCGCACGGGCGCCCTCAACTTCTGGCTGGGCCGGCGTCTCGTGCGCACGCCGCACATCGGTCTGGCCAATCTCGTGGGCGGCGGCGACGTGGTGCCCGAACGCGTTCAGAGCGAGGCCGCGCCCATGCCCGTCGCGCGGGGCCTGGAGCACTGGCTGAACAGGGCGGCCGTGCGCGCCGAATTCTACGAGGACGTGCGCCGGGTGCGCACCATGTGCGGCCGTCCGGGCGTGTGGGATCGAACGGCCCGGCGGGTTTGCGACCTGCTGGCCGAGCGCCGGCCATGAGTGGCGGGCAGAGGCTCAAGCTGGCCCTGGCTCCGGTGGGCTGGCGCATCCTCTCAGGAGCCTGGCGGATGGAAGCCACGGGGGCGACCCTGCCCGCCGGGGGCCCCTTGATCTTCGCCTGCCTGCACCGTGACATCCTGCCGTCCATCGTCCACGTCCGCGACTACCGTCCGGTCCTTCTGGTAAGTACGAGCCCCGATGGCGAGATCCTCGTGCGCACTCTCGCGAACCGGGGCTACGGCTTCGTGCGCGGCGCTTCGGGCGAGAACGGCGGCCGCGCCTTCGTGCTGCTCAAACAGGCCCTGGCCGCCGGCCGCCACGTGGGTATCGCCGTGGACGGTCCGGAGGGCCCCTACGGCGTCGTGCAGCCCGGGGTGCTCCGTCTGGCCCAGGTGGCGGGTGTTCCCATCGTGCCCCTGCGGGCCGAAGCGCGGCACGCCAAACAACTGGCCACCTGGGACCGGACCGTGGTGCCCTGGCCCGGCACCCGCGTCGTCATGCACCATGGGCAGTCCCTGCATCCGGGGCCGGCGGCGTCGGCGACCGAACTGGAGACTTCTCGGGACGAACTGGCTTCGTTCCTGGCGGGTGGGGAGGAATCGGTGTGACGATCCTGGACCTGCGCCCAGGCTTCATGCGGACCTGGCAGGACCGTGCCGCCGGCGCCGGCAACGACGATCCGGTGGGTCGCCTTTGGACCGGCGTGGTTGACCGTTTCATGGCTCACCGCCACACGCGACGAACACCGCCGCCAGGGCCCGCGAGCGTGGTCTCGGTGGGGAACCTGGCCCTTGGGGGAACGGGCAAGACTCCTGTGACCATTGCCCTGGCCCGGGACCTGGCGGCCCGCGGCCAGTTGGGCGCCGTGCTCACCCGCGGCTACGGTTCCCGCCTGCGTGGCCCCCTGGTGGTCGATCCCGGGCACTGTGGATCCGGCGACGAGGCCCGCCTCATGGCGGCGGAATTGGCGGACACGGCCTGGCTGGTGGTGCAGTCCCGCAACCGGGCCGCCGGCCTGGCCTGGCTGGCCGCCCGGCACCCGAACCTGGATACGATTCTGTTGGAGGACGCCCACCAGACCGCCGTGGGGCGCCACCTGGACGTGTTGATCCTGGATCGGTGGCGTTTGGCGACCGCCGAGGGCGCGGAGGTGCTCGACCCGGCGGCCGGACCGGTGGTGCCCTGGGGACCTTGGCGCGAATCGGTGCAGGGTGCCGCGCGGGCGGACATCGTGCTGGTCGAGTCGGAGAATGCACCGGCGCGGACCGCGGCCGGTCAGCCGGTGGCGGCCTTCGTTCGTGAACTGCGCCTGGAACGGGAGGTGGCGGCCGGGACGCCTTGGCTCGCCCTGTCCGGCATCGCCCGGCCGGAGTCCTTCGAGCGGGGAGCTGCGGAGGCTCTTGATCGCGAACCGGCCGTGGCTATCCGCTGCCGGGATCACGCGGATTACGAAGGGCGTCTGGGGGAGCGGGTGCTGGGCGCCGTCCGCGCTGTAGCTGGCGCGATCACGATCACCACGGCCAAGGACTGGATCAAACTGCGGTCCATCTGGCCCGCGGACCTGCCGGTGGTCGTCGCCCGCCAGGAACTGGTCTGGCACGGCAAGACGACGCTCCCCGCACTGGTCGGGGAGCGTCTGTCGATCCGTTGAACCCGAGGTGTCCGCCGGTTCGTCTAGTCCTTGCTCAGCGCGAAGGTGAAGTTCACCATCAGGCCGGTTGATACGATGACCTCGTGCTGGCTGCCACTGTCGTGGCCGATGAATTCCATCTGCAGCGCCGCGTCGAAATCCCGTTCGAAGGTCCATGGTCCGCCGAAGGTATCGTAGACGGATTCCTTCAGGTCCCGGGTGCCGACGAGCACGGCGGACTCGGCATCGCCGTTGATGGGCACCTGCACGTAGAACGGCGCGTTGCGCACGTTGTACTGGGTCAGGTCCAGGCCCACAGGCGTGTTGGGGCCGGGAACCCAGGTCAGGTTGTAGCCCGTGACGATGAAGGAGCTGTAGGCGCCGCCCTCGGGGATCGTCATGGTCGACGAGCTGTAGGGACGGGCCGTGAAGGCCAGCGTCACGAAGTCGATGGTGTAGGAGTCGTCCGGCTCCGCTCCACCGATGATACCGTCGCCGCCGTCGACGACGTAGGCCGCGACCAGGGGCGCGCCGCCGTTCACGGCTTCGACCTCGCAGACGACCCTATTCCACTCGCTGGTATCGTCGGTGCTGCAGCCGGAAACGCATCCCGCAGCCAGGATCACGGCGGCGGTGGCGATCAACACTCGGGTTCTCACGGTTTCATCCTCCCAGTGGACAGGTATCCTCGGGTGAGCTTATCTTGCCTGGACACCTACATTTTCGCCTGAATCGGTCCGGGCTTTAGCGCGGTCTTCACCGCACCGGACACGGTGACTGAGCAAGGGGCGGGCCACATAGGGGGCGGGTTCGAGTGTTCACTGCTGATCCTGTTACAAGTCGTTGTCTGGTAATTGGTTCCGGTATCGCCGGGCTCCAGTTCGCACTCCTGGCTGCCGCCGATGGACCCGTGCGAATCGTCACCAAGAAGGAAAGCCGGGAGAGCAATACGAATTATGCCCAGGGCGGCATCGCAGCGGCGGTCTCGCCCCTGGACGATTTCGAGATCCATGTGCAGGACACCCTCCAGGCCGGCGACGGGCTGTGCTGCGAAGCGACCGTGCGGGCCATGGTAGAGGCGGGCCCCGACCTCATCGACCGCCTCCTGGGCTACGGCGTGCGCTTCAGCCGAGAAGGGGACGATCCGGCGGGAGAGTTCGCCCTGGGCCGGGAAGGCGGTCACACCCGCCGCCGGGTGCTCCACTGCCAGGACCTCACGGGCCGCGAGATCGAGACCCGCCTGCTGGAGGCCTGCAACGCCCACCCGGCAATCACGGTGGAGGAGAACCACCTGGGCCTGGAACTGCTGCGGGGGCGGGAAATGGGCCTGGCGGGGGAAGCCGGCGAGCGGGTTGTGGGGGCGGTCATCCTGGATCGCCGCTCCCTGGTCCGGAAGGTTTACCTGGCGGACGCGGTGGTGCTCGCCACAGGCGGCTGCGGCAAGGTCTACTCCTACACGAGCAATCCGGACATCGCCACGGGGGACGGCCTGGCCATGGCCTTCCGCGCCGGCGCCCAGGTGCGCAACCTGGAGTTCGTCCAGTTCCACCCCACCTGTCTGTACCACCCGGAGGCCAAGAGCCACCTCATCAGCGAGGCCGTGCGTGGGGAAGGCGCCGTGCTGGTGAACCGCCGCGGCGAACGCTTCATGGACCGCTACCACCCGGCGGCCGACCTGGCGCCCCGGGACGTGGTGGCCCGCGGCATGGACCAGGAGATGAAGACCAGCGGCGCCCCCAGCGTCTTCCTGGACCTGCGTCATCTGGACCGGCAAAAGGTCGAAGCCCGTTTCCCTAACCTGGTGGCGGCCTGCGCACGTTTCGGCATCGACATGGCCGGCGAACTGGTGCCGGTAGTGCCGGCGGCCCACTACATGTGTGGCGGAGTCCATGTGGACGCGACCGGACGGACGAGTCTGCCGGGGCTGTACGCCATCGGTGAGGTGGCCTGCACCGGCATCCACGGCGCCAATCGGCTGGCCAGCAACAGTCTCCTGGAGGCGGTCTTCTTCGCCGACCGGGGTTCGACGGCCCTGCGGGACGAACCTCCGCTCTTCAAGGGTGTGGCGCCGCGACTGCCGGACGAATTCGGCCGGCACGCCGAACACTCGCCCGGCGCCGAGGTCATGGTCCTCGAGCACGACTGGGATCTGGTGCGCCGCATCATGTGGGATTACGTGGGCATCGTCCGGGATCGGGAGCGGCTCGACATCGCCCTGGCCCGCCTGCGGCACGTGCGCGAGACCGTGGAGGAGGTCTACGCCACCTCCTACCTGGATCCGGACGTGGTCGAATTGCGGAACATCGCCCTGCTGGGCGAACTCATCGTGCTCTGTGCCCGGGACCGCCTGGAGAGCCGCGGCCTCCACGCCACCCCCGACCACCCGGGCAAGCTGCCCGCGGCCGAGGATACACTGCTCGTGCGCCAGGATTCTCGACCGGAGATGCGAGCTTCCGAACCCGGCGGGAACCATGGTTGAAGCCTGGTACGAACTGGCCTTCGGGGCCACCTACCCGGCGGTGTACGGACATCGGGACCGGGAAGAGGCCGAACGGTGCCTGGACCTGCTGTCGGCGCTGGACGCCCTTGCCGAGCCGATCCTGGACATGGGCTGCGGCGACGGTCGCCACCTGGCGCTGCTGGCGGACGCTGGTCGCCGCGCCGTGGGGCTCGACCTGTCGGTCGAGCTCCTGGGGCGAGCGCGCACCGGCGATCACGGGCCGGTTCTGGATCTGGTGCGCGGCGACATGCGGAATTTGCCCCTGGCGGACGGTAGTTGCGGCGCGGTCCTGTCCCTCTTCACCGCATTCGGCTACTTCGGTGACGAGGTGGCCAACGCCCAGCCCGTGGCCGAGGCCGCCCGGGTGCTCCGTCCCGGCGGCACCTGGTGCTTGGACTACCTGGACGCGGACCGATTGCGTCGGGAGCTGGACGACGGCCGGGAGCGTACGCGGCAAAGGGAGGCCGGCCCGCTGACGGTGACGGAGGTCCGGAGGTTGGATCCGGTGCGCGGCGCGGTGTTGAAGGAGGTCCGTCTGCAGGCACTGGCCGGCAGCGAGGACGCAGCGGCAAGTCTCGGCTGCGGTCGGGAAGGACTGTCCTATCGGGAGGAAGTGGCTCTGTTCACTCTGGACCAGCTGGACGCCATGGCGGGTGCCGCCGGGTTGACGCGGAAGGCCGCGGCCGGCGGTTACGGCGGCCAAGCCCTGGGCGCGGGCAATCGCTGGATTCTCGTCTACGCCAAGCCCGAACGTGCGGGAGGCAGCCCGTGACCCTGGAGATCCGTACCGGTGAGGACCTGGCTGCGACCGCGCCGTCGCGCCTGGTGGCGGACTGGTTGCGCGGCGGCACGCCTCTGGGTGCGGCAGCCGATGAACTGATCCGGGTGTCGACCTTGCCGCCCCGGACCGCTCCCTGGTTTTCCGGAGGTGGACCGGCGGCCTGGGTGGCGACCATGCATGCGGAACTGCCCACGGCCGGGGATCGGGCACGCTTCGACGCTGACCGGGAAGCCCTGTCCCGGGGAGCGGCACGGGTGGTGGTGGCCGGTCAGCAGCCGGGCTACGCGGGAGGGCCCCTGCTCACGGTTCACAAGCTGACCACGGCGGTGGCCCTGGCGCGTCGGGAGACGGCGGTCGGAAGGCCCACGGTACCCGTTTTCTGGTTGGGCGACGACGACGACGATGTCCGGGAGGCTCTCGAGACCAAGTTGTGGGATCCGGCGGACGGCTCGCTGCTGGACAATGGCGCTTCCCTGCCGGTGGCGGCAGGCGGCTTGCCGCCGCAAAGGCTGGGCACGTTCCCACTGGAGGCGGGACACGACGCGGTCGCTCCCTGGCTGGAACGGTTCGCCGACCCACGGGACGAACTGGGACTGGCCGCCCTCTGGTCCCGGGCCAGCGCGGGCGACGCCACCTGGTCCTCATTCGTCCGGCAGGCCCTGCTGAGGATCTTCACCGGCGAGGGCCTCATGATCGTATCGGGAGACGATCCCGTGCTCCACGACACGGCGGGACCGTTCTACCGGGAACTGATGCGGCGCCGGGAGGAACTGGCGGCCCTGGTCCGGCGGCGGGGCGGCGAGCTGGCGGGCCGGAACTGGCACGCCCAGATCCACGAGTCCTCCTTGAAACGGCCCCTGTTCCGGGCCCGGAACAAGACTCGGGTTGCCCTGGAGCGGACGTCGGAATCCGAGACGACAGCCGACCTGCGGCCGGGCGTCATGCTCCGCAGTCCGGTGCAGGACTGGTTGCTGGCGCCGGCGGCGGTGATCGTGGGACCGGGGGAAGCAGCCTACCTCCGCCAGCTGGATCCTGTCTACGAGGCCCTGGGCCTGGGACGCTCGCCCCTGGTGTACCGCATGTCCGTGTGTCTGCTGCCGCTCGGCCTGGATCGGTCATTCCTGCGCGTGCCGGCGTCGGACATGGTCAGCCGGGGCGACGGTACCCCGGCCTGGCTGGATACGTGGCTGGACAGCACCACCGAGAGTTTGACCCGGCTCCTGGAACAGCACCTGGGGCAGGAGGAGCGGGCGGCGGGTCGCACGGCCCAGCAAAGGACCCGGCGCTGGCGCCGGGGGCTGGCGGCCATGGTGGCCAACGAGACCAAGCGGCAGGAGCGACTGCAACCACCAGCGACGCCGGCCTGGGTGCAACCCACCGGTGGGACCCAGGAACGCCGGTTGGCCTGGCTGGGTGCCCTGGCCCTTTGGGGCGCGCCCTTACGGGACACGCTCTTGGTGGCGGCGGAGCGGCACCTGGTCGCGGGCGCTGCGGGACACTGGCGCCAGTTGGAGATCACGGTGGACGAACCGGAGGACAGCCATGAACGACAAGATTGAAGCCGGTTGCGATCTGCTGGTGGTCTCCCCTCACACGGACGACGCCGAGATCGGTCTCGGCGGCGTCATGGCAGCCTGGGCTGCAGCCGGGCGCCGGGTGTGGGCCCTGGACCTGACGCGGGGCGAACTGGGCAGCAACGCCACGCCGGAGGAACGGTGGGCCGAGGGAGTGGCAGCAGCGGAGGTCCTGGGGCTGGCCGGCCGGGTCCAACTCGAATTGCCGGACGGTTTCGTGGATGCCACCAATCCGGAACACGTGGGGGCCGTTGGCTCCATGCTGCGCCGGCTCCGTCCCCGCTGGGTGGTCACGGCGCCGGAACCGCGGCGCCACCCGGATCACGTGGTGACTCCCGCACTGGTGGAGAAGGCCATCTTCCACGCCCGCCTGGCGGCCTGGCGTCCGGATGAACCGGTCCATCGCGTCTGGGGCGGCGGCGCACCCTTGCCTGCTGATACTCCCACCTGGCAGGTGGAAGCCCGTTTCGACACCTGCCCCGTGGGTGGTGAGGCGGCCCTCCTGGTCGACATCTCCGCCCATTGGCAGACCAAGCGCCGGGCCCTCGACTGCTACGCCAGCCAGTTCGCCCGCGGCGACGGCCGCCGGGCCACCATGATCAACGAGCCGGCTTTCCTGGAGGAGATCGAAAGGCGCGCCCGCGCCTGGGGCCGGCGGGCCGGAGTGGACCACGCCGAGGCCCTGTCCGGAACCGCCGTACCCCTGGTGACCGATCTGCCCGGGGAGGTGTGGTGTTGATGCGCATGCCGAAGGTGGGCATCACCTGCTACCCGACCCAGGGCGGCAGCGGTGTCGTGGCCACGGAACTGGGACTGCACCTGGCGCGGCACGGCTGCGCGGTCCACTTCATCTCGTCCCAGTTGCCGTTCCGCCTGCGGGCCTACCGGGAGAACATCTTCTACCACCAGGTGGAGATGCCCCAGTACCCGGTCTTCCAACACTCGCCCTACACCCTGTCCCTGGCCACGGTCATGAGCGAGACGGCGGTCCGCGAGGAGTTGGACGTCCTCCACGTGCACTACGCCATTCCCCACGCGGCCAGCGCCTTCCTGGCCCGGGAGATGGTGGGCCGCGACCGGCTGAAGATCGTCACGACCCTGCACGGCACAGACATCACCTTGGTGGGCCAGGAGCCCACCTTCTTTCCCATCACGCGCTTCGTCATCGAGCAGAGCGACGCGGTGACGGCCGTGTCCAACTTCCTGAAGGACGAGACCGAACGGGTCTTCGAGACCACACGCGAGATCGAGGTCATCCCCAACTTCGTGGACGCCCGGGCCTTCCGCCCCGGGGCCAAGCCTGGGTTACGGGAACGCTTCGCACCGGCGGGGGAGGCCTTGCTCCTGCACGCGTCGAACTTCCGCAAGGTGAAGAACCTGCCGGCGGTGGTGCAGGTCTTCGCCGCCGTGGCCGCACGCACGCCGGCGCGGTTGCTCCTGCTGGGCGAGGGGCCGGAACTGCCGGCGGTCCGTGAGCAGGTGGACGGTTTGGGACTGACCGACCGGGTGGAGTTCCTGGGACACGTGGACGAGCTCCAGGAAGTGCTGCCGGTGGCGGATGTCCTCTTGCTCCCGTCTCTACACGAGAGCTTCGGCCTGGTGGCCTTGGAAGCCATGGCCTGCGGCGTGGTGCCCGTGGTGACGGACCGCGGCGGCGCCGGCGACTTCATCCAGGACGGCATCAACGGCTTCCTGCGCGATCCGGAGGATGTGGACGGCATGGTGGCAGCCTGTCTTGAGGTCCTGACGGATCCCGAGTCGCGGCACCAGCTGGCCGAGGAGGCGCGACGCGACGCGGCGGCGGATTTCGGGGCGCCGTGCGTCCTGAAGACCTACCTGGCCCTCTACGACCGGCTCCTCGGTTGACACCCGGCCTGTCGCCACTACAATGAACGAGTCGCAGGGACTCCGGGAACTTCGCCTGGAGCCTCACGTACCAGCAACGCGACGCCGGGGGCCTGGCGCCCCGACGGACCATGGATGGTCCGACCGGATCGGCCTGATAGGAGCGGGCCGCCCCCTCTTGCGCAGACATTCGTATTGCAAGGAGATTCCATGCCCTCCTCCCTCGTCCTGGCGACCTTGGGCCCCGGGGACCTGCTGGGTTTGATCCTCGACTCCACCTTCTTCGGCAAGTTCATCCTGCTGGTGCTGCTGTTCCTGTCGGTCATGTCCTGGGCGGTGTTCGTGGACAAGGCGCGCCAGATGAACCGCATCCGTGCCGGACACCAGGAGTTCTGGCAGAAGGTCGAAGAGTGGCTCGACGGCCGTCTCCGCAAGCGGGATCTGGTGGCCTGGGCTACCGAACGCAGTGACCTGCCACTGGCCAACCTCATGACCGAAGTCGACGGTCTGGACCGGGTACCGGCCGTGCGTCGCGGCTCCGAACGGGTCATCTACCTGGAGATGGAGGGACTCGAGCGCTATCTCATCCTGCTGTCCACGGCGGTGACCATCTCGCCCTTCCTGGGCCTCATGGGCACGGTGTGGGGCATCATGACCAGCTTCTGGGACATGTCCACCATGCAGAGCGCCAATCTGACCGTGGTGGCGCCGGGCATCGCAGAGGCCCTGACCACGACCATCGCGGGCCTGGCCACGGCCATCCCGGCGGTGATCTTCTACAACAGCCTCGTCCGCAAGATCGACCTGGTGGCCAACGAACTGGACCGCCTGCGCACCATCCTCGAGGAGGACGCGGGCAGCGACCACGGTCTGCTGGGACCGGCCGGCCGTGACCGGGTGCGGCGGCCCGGCCGCCACGAGGGGGAGAAGATCTGATGGCCAGGAGTCGGAGAAATTTCCGCAGCATGGCCGACATCAACATCACGTCCCTGGTGGATGTGACCCTCACCCTGCTCATCATCTTCATGCTCACGGCGCCCTACATCCAGGGTGGGGTGGAAGTGGACCTGCCCGAGGCGGCCACCCGTTCCCAGATCAAACGCGAGGGCCCGGTCATCTCCATCACGGCCAACCGGCAGGTGTTCTTCCAGGAACAGGCCATCACCCGGACGGATTTGCCGGAACTGCTGGCGCCCTGGGAAGAGGACAAGGATACGGTCCCGGTGTACCTGCGCTGCGACCAGGAAGTGCCCTACGGCGTGGTCCTGCAGGTCATGGCCGAAGTGGAACGGGCAGGATTCCCCAACCTGAACCTGGTGGCGGACCAGCCCCAGGGCGTGCAGTGACATGAGAAACGGCCTGCCCTGGTCGGTGCTGATCCACGTGCTGGGGCTGCTTGCCGTGTTCTTTTGGGGCAACCGGGTCACGCGGGCGGTGGTTCAACCGCCGCGGTCCATCAGCGTGCGCATGCAGTTCGTGCAACCGGAGCCCGATCCGGTGGTGGTGCGGGAGGAGCCGGCGGAAGTCCTGCCGACCCCGATGGAGGAGAAGCCGCCGGAATTGCCGCCGAAGGAGGTGCCCAGGGAACCGGAGAAGCAGCCTGATCCGGAACCGGTGGACCCGACTCCGGAGCCCCGGCAGGAAGAGCCGACGGACGATCCCGCCGACGCGGCGGAACCCTCCCTGGCCCTGAGCGGCCCCGCGGTCTCGGCGGACACGGACTTTCCCTTCGCCTGGTACCTGGGGCAGGTGGAGGGACGCATCGCCAGCAACTGGCGGCCGCGTCAGCTGGGCTTCCGCGACCGCACGCGCATTGCTTGCGCCATCCACTTCGTCATCGCGCGCAATGGTACGGTTTCGCAGGTGACCATGAGCGAGAGCAGCGGACTGGGATTGTATGACCGCGAAGCCCTGCGTGCGGTGAGCACCACCCGGCTGCCTCCCCTGCCTCCGACCTATGGCGGTGGGACCCTGGGCGTGACCTTCATCTTCAACCTGGAGCCTGGACGTTGAAGCATTTGCATGGAAACCTACGGTCCCTCCTGCTCGTCGCGGCCATGCTGTGTGCGGTGGGCGCGGCCGAGGCCCAGACCGGCACCGACGTGGTCATCGACCACACGCGCACCGCCTGGATGAAGACCCGCATCCTGGTCAACATGCTCGACGTGCTGAGTGGCGGCATGCCCTCGGTGACGGCGGCGGACGAGGTGCAGGACATGCTGGTCAACGACTTCCGCCTGAGCGGCCTCATGCTGCCGGCTCTGCGCGACGTGGAGGGCGACACCCTGGAGTACTTCGTGGCCATCGAGGGCAGCGTGGAGGGCCCTCTGCGCGACGCCAACGCCACGGGGGAGGATGCGCCGGTCACTCTGAACCTCAACCTGGTGTCCTGGCCCGACCGCAACATCATTCTCAACAAGCGGTACCGCCCGCTGCCCCACCAGTTGCGCACCTCGGCCCACCACTTCGCCGACCAGGTCATCCACACCCTCACCGGCGAGCCGGGCATCTGCCTTTCGCGCATCGCTTTTTCGCGCGGCGCGGGAGACCGACGCGATCTCTACGTGGTGGACTATGACGGCGAGAACCTCATGCGCCTGACCGCCAACCGCACTCTGAACCTCTGTCCGAGCTGGTCGCCGGACGGCTCGCGGATCGCCTTCACCAGCTACCGTGATGGGCGGCAGGGCGTGTACGCCCTGGACACGAGCAACGGCCAGGTCGAATTGGTCATCGCACAGCCGGGGCTGAATTACGGCGCCGACTGGCATCCTACGGGGGAGGAACTGCTGGTATCCTTGTCCCACTCGGGGAACCCGGAGATCTACCGGATCAACCCGGCGGGGGAGATCCTCCGGCGCCTGACCGTCTCGCCGGCCATCGAGATCAGTCCCAGCTGGTCGCCGGGGGGGCGGGATCTCGTTTTTACGAGTGACAGGACCGGCACGCCTCAGTTATATATCATCGACGGCGACGGGGCGGGCCATCGAAGGCTCACCTTCGAGAGCCGTTACAACGATTCGGCGGTGTGGTCGCCCACGGGGGACCGGATCGCCTACGCGACGCGGGTCGGCAACCACACGCAGATCGTGGTCATCAACGCCAACGGTGAGAACCGGCGCGTGCTGACCGACCACCGGTGGCGCAACTCCGAGGACCCGAACTGGGCCCCGGATGGCCGCCACCTCGTGTTCGCCTCCGACCGCGCCGGCGCCTTCGACCTCTACGTCTGTGACGTGGAAGAGGGCACGTTCCGACAACTGACCTCCGGAGACGATCCGGACATCACGCCGGCTTGGTCCCGCTAGGGATCGGCCGGGACAGGACACATTTCTCAAGGAGCTGTTCGGCATGTACCAAGGTGGGAAGAATTCCAAGTTCGTGACGGTTCTCGCGGTCATTCTCGGTCTGGGCCTGATGCTCGCCGGTTGCGGCGGCGACGACCCGGCCGTGGAAACCGACCCGACCGCCGGCGCCGGTGGCGACGCCACGGAGACCGTGCCCCCGACGGTGACTCCCGAGACGCCCGAGGTACCCGAAGTGGAGGCCCCCGACTACGCGGAGCTGCCCCCGTCCGAGTACGGCGTGGATGACGTCTTCTTCGCCTTCGACGAGTACGACCTCAGCGACGCCACCATGTCGACCCTCACCCGCAACGCCCGCATCCTGCGCGAGGCCGACGTGGTCGTCGTCATCGAAGGCCACTGCGACGAGCGCGGCACGGTGGAGTACAACCTGGCGCTGGGCGAGAAGCGGGCCAAGGCGGTCAAGGACTACCTGGTGAGCCTGGGCGTGCCCGCGGCGAACCTGGAAATCACGTCCTACGGCGAGAGCAAGCCCTTCGCCCAGGGTAGCAGCGACTATGCCTGGACGCAGAACCGGCGTGCCCATTTCGCGCGCCGCTAGCCAATCCGGATCTAGCGCCGGAAACGACGGAGCGAAGATGAAAAGATTGAGTCCCGGCCCATGCGCCGCGGCGCTCGTGATCCTCGCCGGCCTGGCCGCCGCGGGTTGCGCACCGCAGCTGGATCGCATCGAGATCGCCGTCCAGGAGAACCACGACGAGATCGCCCGCATGCAGGCGGAGAACAAGCGTCTGCTGCAGGAGGTCCAGTCCCTGGCCGCCCTGATGCGGCTGGAGCAGGACATGGGCGATGAGTCCTCGGCCATGAGCTACGCCAAGCTGTCGCAGGTCTCCACGCGCCTGGACCAGCTCCTGCAGAAGCTGGACGACAACGCCGAGTACATGCGCGATCTTTCGGCGCGGGTGGATCTGCTGGCGGCGCGGTCGGGCGTACCGACCCTGGGCGAGTACCGGCCACCGGCGGCGGACGCAGCGGCGGACCTGCCCGAGGAAGGGCGTGCCATTCTCACCCAGGCGGAACTCGACCGCAACCGCGGCAACCTGGAACTGGCCAAGGAGGGCTTCGAGGAGTTTCTCCAGCGCTTTGGCGACGCCGAGGCGGCCGATCAGGCACTCTACTGGCTGGGCGACCTGGCCGGCCAGGAAGACCGTCACGACATGGCAATGGGCTACTTCGAGAGGCTCCTGGCGGAGCGGCCCGGAAGCGCCCTCGTACCGTCGGCCCTGTTCAAGGCTCGCAGGAGCCTACTGGCCCTGAACCGCACGGACGAGGCCTGGGCCATGGGTGGACGTCTGCTGCGGGAATATCCGGAATCCCATGAAGCGGCCCTGCTGGGCGCCGAACGAGAGTGACAGGAGACTGAAGATGGCGAAGCACGAGGTCCTGCGTCAGGCGCGCGGTCTAACCCTGCCCTTCCGGCCCGTTGAAATCACGGACATCGACGGCGAATACCACACATTCATCGTCCGCTACAGCGGGGACTATGTGCATCACGAGCACGACCGCGACGAGTTCGTCTACATCCTCGAGGGCATGCTGATCTTCGAGCTGGGCGGCCGCGAGGAGGAAGTCCGCCAGGGTGAGGCCATCCTCATTCCCGCCGGCACTCGCCACCGTCCGCGCTGCAAGGGATCGGCCCTGGGCCTGGTCGTGGAAACCAAGGGATTGCAGAAGCAGATGGACCCCATCGTCTAACAGCACTCGCATTGCGAATCATGGAAAAGGGGCAGTGCTGACACCGCCCCTTCTCTCTGCGCAGATGTTCATGTAACGAGCGGCGACTAGGGCCCGCCTCCCTGGACCCCCTAGATGCTCCCGTTGGACCCAGACAACATCTTCTCCATCCACAAGACGTCGTCCCGGCACCCGATGTACAGGGGAACCCGGGCGTGGAGGTTGTCGGGCTCGATTTCGAGAATGGATCGGGTGCCGTCCGACGCGTAGCCGCCGGCTGCCTCGACGATGAAAGCCATGGGGGCGGCCTCGCACATGAGGCGCAGCTTGCCGCCCGGTCGGTCCTGGGTGGGCGGGTAGAGGAAGACGCCGCCCTTGAGCAGGTTGCGGTGGAAGTCGGCCACCAGGGAGCCGATGTAGCGGGCGGTCATGCCCTTGCCGTCGCCGCCGTCCCGGCCGTTCTTCAACTGGCGCACGATGGCCTGCACCTCTTCGGACCAGCGAGGCTCGTAGGCCTCGTTCACCGAGTACATGCAGGCGCTGAACGGGGTGCGGATGTTCTCGTGGCTCAGCAGGAATTCGCCGATGCCCGGATCCATGGTGAAGCCGTGTACCCCATGGCCCGCCGTGTAGACGAACATGGTGCTCGATCCGTAGATGACGTAACCCGCGGCCACGAGCTCGGAGCCGGGCTGGAGCAGGTCCGCGTCGTTGATGCGATCGAGGCGGCCGCGCCGGCGCCAGATGCCGAAGATGGTTCCCACCGAGACGTTCACGTCGATGTTGGAGCTGCCGTCCAGGGGGTCGAAGACCACCACGTAGCTGCCGCTGCCCTCGCGGGTGTCGACGAGCACCGGGTCGGCCATCTCCTCGCTGCCCATGATGCACACCTGGCCGCGGGTCCCGATGCATTTGATGAAGACGTTGTTGGCGAACTCGTCCAGCAGCTGGACCTCCTCGCCCTGCACGTTGGTGCTGCCGGTGGCGCCCAGGATGTTCTCCGCCAGGCCCGCCCGGTTCACCTGCTGGCTGATGATCTTGGCCGCCAGGGAGATGTCGTTGAGCAGACCCGTAAAATCGCCGCTGGCGGACGGGTGCATGCGCTGCAGTTCGAGGATGTGGCTCTCGATGGTCTGGAGGTCACGGGGGGAGGGGCTCATGGTTCCTCCGGGGAGGGGTGGCGCGGCGGCGGGGCCGCTGTGGCAAGGGCGGCGCACATATTAGCAGAATTCGCCCGGCCCACAACGAATCTCTTGCCTCCGGTCCCCCGGTTTGCCATCGTGCAGGCGGATTTCGCAGATTCGGGTCCGCGCCAGCCGGCGGACCGTTTTCACCGCGCGCCGCGGCGCGCGTTCGGGGTGCGACCGGGCACCGGAGGAGTAGCCATGTCCAACGCCATCTACGACGTTCCCTTCCCGCAGAACGAGCCCATCAAGGGATATCTGCAGGGGTCCCCGGAGAAGAAGGCACTCAAGGCCGCCGTCAAGAAGATGGCCGCCGAGAAGATCGAGATCCCCATGGTCATCGGCGGGCAGGACGTGCGCACGGGCGACTTCGCCGACTGCGTCATGCCCCACGACCACAAGCACGTGCTCGGACGCTACCACAAGGGCGGCGCCAAGGAAGTGAAGGCCGCCGTCAAGGCTGCCAAGAAGGCCAAGAAGGACTGGTCCGCCACGCCCTTCGAACACCGGGCGGCGATCCTCCTGAAGGCCGCCGAGCTGCTGGCCGGCCGCCACCGCATGACCCTCAACGCCGCCACCATGCTGGGTCAGTCCAAGAACGCCTTCCAGGCCGAGATCGATGCGGCCTGCGAGCTCATCGACTTCTGGCGCTTCAATCCCTGCTACGCCCAGCAGGTCATGAGCGAGCAGCCCGAGTCGGCGCCCGGCATGTGGAACCAGCTGGAGCAGCGTCCCCTGGACGGTTTCGTCTTCGCGGTCACGCCCTTCAACTTCACCAGCATTGCCGGCAACCTGCCCACGGCCCCGGCGCTCATGGGCAACACCGTGGTGTGGAAGCCCGCCTCGAGTTCGGTCTTCAGCGCCCACTACATCATGGAGATCCTCAAGGAAGCGGGCATGCCCGACGGCGTGATCAACCTGGTTCCCGGCAGTGGTGGCGCCATCGGCAACCCGGTCATGGCCAGCAGCGATCTGGCCGGTGTCCACTTCACCGGTTCGACCGCCGTCTTCCAGGGCATGTGGAAGCAGATCGGCGACAACATCCACAACTACGGCTGCTACCCGCGCATCGTGGGGGAGACCGGCGGCAAGGATTTCGTCTTCGCCCACCCCAGCGCCGACGTGGAGCCCCTGGTCACCGCCCTGGTGCGTGGCGCCTTCGAGTACCAGGGGCAGAAATGCTCGGCGGCCAGCCGCGCCTACATCCCGTCCAATCTGTGGAAGGACGTGAAGAAGGGCCTGCTGGAGCAGATCGCGACCATCGCCATGGGCGACGTCACCGATTTCCGCACCTTCATGGGCGCGGTCATCGACAAGCACGCCTACGATTCCATCAAAGGCTTCATCGACCGGGCCAAGAAGGCCAGGGGCCAGGCCAAGATCATCGCGGGCGGCGGCTGCGACGACAAGAAGGGCTACTTCATCGAGCCCACGGTCATCGAGGCCAAGGACCCGCACTTCGAAACCATGGTGGAGGAGATATTCGGCCCGGTGCTGACCATCTACGTCTACGAGGAGAAGGACCTGCTCAAGACCCTGCGCCTGTGCGACACGTCCTCTGCCTACGCCCTGACCGGCGCCATCTTCGCCCAGGACCGGGCGGCCATCGTCCGCATGAAGGACGCGTTGGAGGGTACGGCGGGCAATTTCTACATCAACGACAAGCCCACCGGCGCCGTGGTCGGGCAGCAGCCCTTCGGCGGTTCCCGGGCTTCGGGCACCAACGACAAGGCGGGCAGCTACCTGAATCTGGTGCGCTGGACGAGCCCGCGGACGGTCAAGGAGACGTTTGACCCGCCGCGCGTATATCCGTATCCCTATATGTCCGCAAGATAGGAGTTCGTGGAGGCGTCACGACCTATCATAGCGGGTGAGCAAGGTGAGGGGCGGTCCGCAGAGCCGCCCCTCGTTTTTTGCCTGAAAGTGGGGGAGGCGGACGGTCAGTCCTCGGCGCAGGACACCAGGAGGCGGCAGAAGGGGCCCGCGTCGCCGGTGCCCAGGGCCACGGCCACGGCGAAGTCGTACTCCTGGCGCCGGGCGGCCGGGATGGACAGCCACGGGTGCCCGGCGGCGGCCACGAGGGTATTCATGAGCAGCCGCGCCGTGGGACCGATTCCCGTGGGCCAGGGGCGGGCCCGGTGCAGGGCCAGGTGGAGCAGGATGCCCCGCGCCACCCAGGAAGGCTGCTTCTCTGCGGCGCTCCACACGGAGGACGGCAGGGTGTCGGATGATGGACTCTCTTCTCCCGTAACGAGATCGCGCCACCGGTTGAGGTTTTCCGCGAGGAATGTCTCGGGCGATGCGCCCTGGAGCAACTCAAGGATGGCCAGGCGGGATTCGAGGATAGCCTCGGCGTAGCCGGCTACGGGAGCGTCCACGGCGCCGTTGGTGTGCGGAAGGGAAGCGGGCCAGCCTGCGGCCACGGCGCGGGGACCGGCGGCGGTCAGGGCCGTCAGGACCTGGTCCAAGGTGGTTTCGACTCCGTCGAGGGCAAGGGAATCCGGGGCGTCGGCCATCTGGTCGGCGTCCACCTGGCGCAGGTGCGGCAGCAGTGACGGCCGGGAGACGCGGCTCACCAGAGGGCAGGCGACTACCGCCGTCAGCCAGCGGTCCCAGAGGATCTTCAGGGGGAGTTCGTCGACCATGGAGACTCGGTGCGGGTTGCAGCGACGAGGCGCTGGTGCCGGAGGTGGGGTTCGAACCCACACGTTCCAAGGAACACTGGATTTTGAGTCCAGCGTGTCTGCCAGTTCCACCACTCCGGCACCGGACCGGTTTCGCCCGCAGCCCATCGGGCAGGGGGGATGTTAGGTTCGGGTCCGGCGAAAGTCAAGGCGGGGAAATGTTTGACACCCGGAGGGGAAATGCTATATTTCCCGCTCAATACGCATCGGGTGGGGCCATAGCTCAGCTGGGAGAGCGCATGACTGGCAGTCATGAGGTCAGGGGTTCGATCCCCCTTGGCTCCACCATCCCAAACACTATAACGGTCCTGTCGGCATTGTGTTAAGCTGACAGGGCTTTTTTGTTGCTGTCCTCATGGATGAGGTGGTCGCCATCCCTGCACGCGCACAGATCCCCGAGGCGAAAGAACGGCGTGGACGCTGGCTGCGCTTAGTGCTCCTGGTCGTGCTGGTGGCCGTGGCCGTCGTCGCCGCCGGCCGTTGGTCCGCCATCGAGGCGTGGGTCTCGGACCGCGGCGCCCTGGGGGCCGTGGCCTTCGCCGGCCTCTTCGTGGTGCTCACCACTGGCTGCTTCCCCGTCTCGGTACTGGGGGTGACCGCCGGCATGCTCTACGGCCCCTGGCAGGGACTCGGCCTCGTGTACGCCGCGGCCTACGTCTCGGGTGTGCTCATGTTCGCGCTGGGCCGCTCGGCCCTGGCACACTGGACCGCGCGGCTGATCGCTCGTGACCGCCGCCTGCAGGGATTGGAAGCCGAGGCGGCCAGCAACGCTTTGCGCCTGAACGTGCTGGCGCGGCTGTCGCCCTTCAATTACGGTCTCGTATGCTACACTCTCGCCGCCGGCCGCACGACCTGGCCCGTCTATCTGGTTGGCCTGCTGGCGGCGGTGCCGAGCATGGCGGCCCAGGTGTGGGTCGGCCATCTGATCCGGCAGGCGCGGGCCGGGGTCGTGTCCGAGGCCGGCATCGACGTGGCGCGGACCGTGGGCGCGGTGGTGGCGGCGCTGGCCCTGGCGCTGCTGCTGTGGCAGACCGGCCGCATGGTACGGCGATCCTGGCGGGGGAATGGAACCACCGAACCGGAGGAGAACCGCGAGGCGACGTCGCGGTCGGGGGACCATGAGGGAATCTGAGCCCAGGAAGATCATCCATTTCCCCGGCGCCGAGGGTGACCGCACCTCGCTGGTGATCCGCGTGGATCTCCTGCTCATGCCGGCGCCGGTGTGGCGTCGTCTGGAGATGCCCGGTGCGTGCACCTTCTGGGATCTGCACGTGGCCATCCAGGACGCCTTCGGCTGGCGGGATCGGCACCTCCACCAGTTCACCGTGGACGAAACCCGGGGCGGCCGGCGCCTCCGGCTGGGCGTGCCCGACGACAGCGGCTTCCACGGCTCCGACGAGATCCTGCCCGGCTGGGAACACCGGGTGACGGCCTATCTGCGTCCGGATCTGCCGCCGTCCCTTTATACCTACGATTTCGGCGACGAGTGGCAGCACGAGGTCGGACTCGAGCGCATTGCCCAGACCGTCGAACCCTCGGCGCTGCCCCGCTGCCTCGACGGGGCGGGCCTGGCGCCGCCGGAGGACTGCGGCGGCCCTCCGGCCGTGGAACTGGGCCAGGTAGCCGTGCCGGAAGCCTTCGTTCCCGAGCACATCACCTTCGAGAATCCTCGCGAGCGGTGGCACCGTGCCTTCCGCCATGATTGAAACGGGTGCGACCATGAACGGCAACCTGCTCCCCGTGTTTCCACTGGCTCTGGCCACGGTGCAACTGGCCTGGTTCGCCGGCGGCCTGGCCATCGGCGCCCTCCTGGTGGCTCTCGTGCAACTGGGCCGAGTCCTGCGGTCGCCGCGGGGCGTGGCCCAGGTGGCCAGAACGGCGGGCGGCACCAGCGAGGAGCCGGGCCGCCTCTTCCCGCGGCTGGAGGACGGAGCCGACGACGACGTGGAGACTGCCGGGTCGGCCGTGTGGGTCTGGGATCCGCGGAGCGACGCCCTGGCGGTCGCCGACCGGGTGCTGGCCATGACGGGCTATGAGCGCCACGAACTGGCCACCCGCGCGCGCGACCTGACGGAGTACTTCCATCCCGACGACCTGGGGCGGGTACGCTCGATCGTCGCCGACTACCTGGATCGACGTTGCGCCGACTGCGAGACCGAGTTCCGGCTGCGCTGCGCCGACGGCCGGTACCTGTGGTTCCACACCCTGGTCGAGGCCACTTGGGACGAAGAGGACCGTCCCCAGCGCGTGGCCGGCCTGCTCACGGATATCTCCCAACGCATCGAGGCGGAGGAAGAACGCGACCGCCTCTTCAACCTCTCCATCGACATGCTCGCGGTGGTGGGCTACGACCAGCGCCTGCAGCAGGCAAACCCGGCCTGGGTGCGGGTCCTGGGCTGGTCGCGGGACGACCTCATGGCCGCGTCCATCACGAGCTTCGCCCATCCGGAGGATAGGGCGGCGGCCGAGGATGCCTTCGCCCGCATGCGCGAGGCCGTGGTCGTCGAGGGCTTCGAGGTCCGCCTGGCCTGTCGCGACGGTTCCTACCGCTGGCTCTCCTTCAACGCGTTCCCCTACCCGGACCGCCAAGTCATTTTCACCGTGGCCCGCGACATCACGGCCAACAAGGCAGCCGAACGGCAACGCCTGGAGACCCAGGAACGCCTGCGTTCCCTGGGCAACCAGCTGTCCCTGGTGGAGGACCGCCAGCGGCGCGAACTGGCGGCGGCCATCCACGATGGTCTGGCCCAGCAACTCTTCGGACTCCGGGCCCAGATCACCCTGCTGAAGTACCCGGAGAAGCTCGACGACCACCAGGAAGTCGTGGCGCGCACCATAGATATCCTCGACGAGACCATGGCTCAGGCCCGCACGCTGAGCTTCGAACTTTGCCCGCCGGTCCTCTATGAGGTTGGCCTGGAGGGTGCCCTCCAATGGCTGACCCACACCTGGTCCGAGCGAACGAGCATCGCTTGCGCCTTCGAGTCTCGCGGACAGGAAGTGCCCTTGCCCGAGGACCTACGGGCCATGGCCTATCAGAGCGTGCGCGAACTGCTGGCCAACGTCTACAAGCACGCCGCCGCCTCGCGGGTGACAGTGGGGCTGCATGAAGATGCGGCCGAATTGCGGGTCACGGTCGACGACGACGGCCGGGGCTTTGACGCCTCGCCCGACGAGAAGCGCGCCAAGGAAGGCGAGACGGCGGGATTCGGTCTGTTCAGCATCCGTGAACGCCTGCGCTCGGTGGGCGGACTGGTGGAGATCGCCAGTGTGCCCGGGCGCGGCACCCGGGTGGAACTCCATTTCCCCGTCGACGCCGCGGATACCGCGTCGGAAGAAACCGGCTGACATGGGAGAGGTTTTTGCCCTCGCCTGCGCCCTGGTTTGGGCCTCGGCAGTCATGTTCTTCAGACGTTCCGGCGAAACGGTGCCGGCCCTGGCGCTGAACCTCTTCCGGGTCGTCGCCTCGAGCGTGCTCTTCCTGCTCACCCTGGCGGTCATGGGACGCAATCCCCTGGCCGGTGCGGCGCCGGCGGACGTGGGTATCCTCGTGCTGAGCGGCGTCATCGCCATCGCCATCAGCGACACCCTCTTCCACCTCTGTCTCAATCGAGTGGGGGCGGGCCTCAACGCCATCGTCACCACCCTCTATGCGCCGTTCACTGCCATGAGCGCCTTCCTGCTCTTGGGAGAACGCCTCGGCCTGCGGGAATTGGGGGGCATGATCCTGATCATCGGCGGGGTGGTGGTCGCCTCGCGCGTGGCTCCGCCGCCGGGCACGAGTCGGCGGACGCTGGTAACGGGTATCCTCTACGGAGTGGGGTCCATGGTGGCACTGGCGGTGGGTATCGTCATCGCTAAGCCCGTGCTCCAGCGCATGGACGTGGTGGGGGCCACGGCGGTGCGCCAGATCGGCTCGATGCTGGTGCTGCTGCCCATCGCCGCACTCCTGCCGGGCCGTGCCAAGTACTTTGCGGTGTTCCGGCCCAGCCGCACCTGGCGCTTCACCGTGCCGGGCATGGTCCTGGGCTCCTACCTTGCACTCATCCTGTGGATCGCAGGCATGAAGTACACGGAGACCGGTACGGCCGCCGCCCTGAACCAGACTTCGACAGTTTTTACCCTCGTCTTCGCCAGCCTCTTACTCAAGGAAGCCTTTGGCCGACGCAAGGCTACGGCCTCGGTGCTGGCCCTGGTGGGAATCGCCCTGGTCGTCCTGCCGCTCTGATTCACCGAATATTTCGGTGGGATTTCTTGTTTTTTCTGAAACACCCGTTATATAACAGACGTTATGTGACGGTGAATCGCGTTCACCAGGACGAGGGAAATGCCCAAAACAGTTTTTACCAGGGAAGATGTGGTGGCCGCAGGGCTGGCCGTGGTTGCGCGTGAGGGCTTGGCCCAGTTGAGCGCACGGCGCGTGGCCGAGGAGATGGGGTCGTCCACAGCCCCCGTCTACAGCAACTTCGCCAACATGAACGAACTCTCGGACGCGGTGAAGCGGGCCGGGGTGGCGGAGCTCCTGGCCGCCTCTCGCGTGCGGCGTACCGACGACGAATTCAGGAACATGGGACTGGGCATCCTCGGCTACGTGTGGGCGAAGCCGGCGGTGTACGCCGCTCTCTTCCTGGAACAGAGTGCGGGGTACGATCCGGGCCCCGATTTCCTGGAATCCATAGCGAACGCCGCCGTGGAGTTGCCCTCGCTGGCCATGCTGCCCGTAGCGGAACGGCTCATCGTGCTCAAAAAACTCGCCCTGTTCACCCACGGTCTGGCCACGGAGATCTGCCAGGGGTGTGCCGAACACTGCACTCTGGAATCCATGGAAACGATCATGTCCGAGGTGGGTAACGCCGTCATGGCCCACGCTTGCGCCGGCGTGAACCGCGATCCGGAAACGACGAAACTGCTGGCCTGGTTCTGGGATGACCGGACCGGCAGCGGGGAATGACTTCCACGTGAAGGATGGACGATCCATGACCAAGGACCTGCGGACGATCTCGCTCCGCCTCGTGCTGCTCCAAGTGCTGGCGACGGGCGCCTTGGCGGCCGAGCCGGCGGCAACCGCCCCGGCATTCACGCGCTCAGAGCCCCTGGGGACCGTGGTGGCGGCCCGTGCGGGAGCGCCGGCGGTCCTCGACCTCGCCGCCTGCGTGGACTCGGCCCTGGTTGCCAACGACCAGCTCCGCGCCGAGCGCCTGCGCATGGGTGAGTTGGAGGGACAGAAACGCCAAGCGCTATCCACCGGTTTGCCGACCCTCGATCTGGTGGGTACCTGGTCCCGCAGCCGCGATCCGTCCTTCGCCCTGGACGAGACCTTCGGTGGGGGTGGCTTCGGATTTCCGTCCGTACCCGGCGCCGATCCCTGGTTTGACCAGTGGCTGACAGGGCTCAACAGCGCCTTCGGTTCGTTGGTGCCGCCGCCGGGGGAGATACCGGCCCAGACCTACTGGAACGCGAACCTGGCCCTGCAGTGGGAACTCAATCCCATCAAGATCCTCGGCGCCACCGGCGCGGCGAAACTGGGCATCGCGCGCCAGAACAGCGCCACCACCACCGTCGAACACCAGACGGTCGAGGCGACGGTCGCTGCCTACTACGCCATCATCCGCGCCGCAGAGGGCGTCCAGGCCATCCGCGCCCAACTGGCCAACCAGACCGAACTGCTGGCCATCACGAGTATGCGCTACGAACTGGGTATGGCCACGCGTCTGGATACCATGCAGGCGGCGGTAACGGTGGCCAACACCCGGCCCCAGCTGTCCGTGGCCGAAGCGCGCCTGCGCAACGAGGGCAGTCGGCTGAATGCGCTCATGGGCCGCCGGCCGGAGGAACCTTTGAGCGTGGCCAACGAGCAGCCTCTGGAACTGGATCCCCTGGACGAGGCCCGGGCCCTGGGCTTGGCCCAACGGCGTCCCGAACTCATGACTACCCAGCTCTTCGTGGACATCCTTGACCAGAATAGGCGGGCCCAACGGGCTGAACTGATGCCTTACCTGAGCATGTCCGGCGCCTATGGCTATGTGGGGCGCTCGGCAGACTCCCTGTTCGACGAGGGACACGATTCCTGGCGGGCGTCGGTCGCACTGAACGTGCCGGTCTTCGACGGCCTGCTCCACCGGGGCCTGGTCAAGGAGACGGACGCGCGGATTCGCCGCACCGAGGCCGAACTGTCGGGCCGCCGCCGCGAGGTGCAGGTGGAGGTGCTGGAGATCCTGGCCAATCTCGGGTTGGCCCGCGACCTACTGGCGGCGGTGCAACTGAATCTCGAACGCGCCGAGGAGGTTCTCGACGAGAGCCTGCTCATGCTGGAAATGGGCAAGATCAACTACGTGGATGTGCTGGTCGCCGAGGCGAACCGCGCCGAAGCCCGCAGCAACGTGATCGATGCCCGCTACGAAGTCCTGACCCTGACGGCCTCGCTCAAGCGGGCGGTCGGCTGGTCACCCATGGTCCCCCTGCGGGACATCCCCGGCCTGGTGGCGGAGGTGACGGAATGAAAGCCAAGGATCCTCGAATCTTCATGATCGGTACGATGCTGGTACTCGGTCTCGCCCTGGGCGGCTGCGCGTCCGGCGAGGAACAGGTGGAAGAGGCCCACGAGATCCCGCACAACGTGCGTGTGTTGGAATTGGGCGCTTCGACCCTGAGCGAGTACTTCGAGATCGCCGGCCCTGTGACCCCGGTGCGGGCGGCGGATCTGTCCGCCGAGGAGAGCGGCCCCGTGGTGGCCCTGGGCGTGGCCAAGGGTGGGGCCGTGGCTGCGGGCGACGTCATCGTCGAACAGGAGAGGGATATCCTGGCCGCCGAACTCGCGGCGGCGAGGGCGAACCTGGAGACCCAGGCTTACAACGTGGACAAGGTCCGGCAGCTGCACGAGGCGGGCAAGGTCAGCCGCATGGAACTGCTCAACGCGGATTCCGCCCACGCCCAGGCCAAGTCCCTGGCCGAGGTGAGCGCCGTGCGCTACGCGCGGGCGGCCATCAGCGCACCCTTCGCCGGCGTGGTGGTTGACCGCTACGTGGAACTGGGCGAACTCGTGCCGCCCGGACAACGAGTGGCTCGCGTCATCGATCCCTACACCTTGAAGATCGAAGCCTTCCTCACCGACAGCCAGGTGGGCTGGGTGTCCCGCGGCGACGCGGCTCGGGTCGCTCTCGGGGAACCGGGCCTCGTGGCCGACGGGACCGTCACCTTCATCTCGCCCGAGGCGAGCCGGACTACGGGCAAATTCGCCGTGGAGATCGAGATACCCAACAACGAGTTGCGCTTCCGCAGCGGCGTCATCGGGCGGGCCCGTCTGCCCAAGCACGACACGGCCGGCGCGGTGTCGGTGCCCCGTGACGCAGTCCTGGACGGCCGTGCCGGTCCCATGGCCTACGTGGTGGACGGGGAACGGGCCTACCAGCGCCAGCTCACGCTCGGTTCGTTCCAGGGCCTGATGGTCATCGTCGAGTCGGGCCTCGTACCGGGTGAGCGGCTCGTGGTGCGCGGCCAGCGCGATCTGCGCGACGGGAGCCTGGTGCAGGTGACCGAGACGACGACGGACGCGGACGGCTCCCTGCCCGGCGATCCGGACGCGGCCACGGCCGCCGGCGCGGGCACGCGGGTCGGCACAGGTGCGATCGAGGGGGAGGCCGGACGATGAAACTCACCGTCGGCGCGATCAAGCGCTACCCGATGATCTTCGCCTTCATGGTGATCATCGCGGTGATCGGTGTGGACTCGTACGTCGGCTTGCCGCGGGAGAGTTCACCGGATGTGAAGATCCCCTACGTGATGGTGATGGCACCCTACGCCGGCACCAGTCCCGAGGACATGGAGAATCTCGTCACCCGCAAGCTGGAACGGCAACTGAAGGGCCTGGAGGACCTGGTGGAGATGACGAGCATCTCCTCCTACGGCATGACCTCGATCACCCTGGAGTTCGAGTCCAAGGTGGACATGAGCGACGCCTTGCAGTCGGTGCGCGACCGGGTCGAGTTGGCCAAGCCCGATCTGCCCACCGACCCGCGCAATGACCTCATCGTCCAGGAGGTGAGCGCGGCGGACGCTTTCCCGGTCATGCAGGTGAACCTGGCCGGCGACATCGACCTCTTCCTGCTGAAGAAGATGGGCGAGGACGTCCAGGAGGAGCTCGAGAAGATCAAGGGTGTCCTGGACATCGACCTGGTGGGCGGCATCGAGAACGAGGTCCAGGTGGACGTAGATCCGGAGAAACTCGCCTACTACGACCTGGGCATCCTCGACGTGCAGGACGCGGTCGCTCTCCAGAACATGACCATCCCCGGCGGCAAGCTCTCCATGGGTGTGTACGATTACCAGGTGCGCGTACCGGGCGAGGTCGACGACGTGCGGGAGATCCTGGAATTCGTGGTGAATCCCGGCGTGGCGGATCCCGTGTACGTGCGCGACGTGGCCACGGTGACCTTCGGTATCAAGGACCGGGAGACCATCTCCCGCGTGGGCGGCAAAGACGCCGTCACCCTCATCGTCAAGAAGCGCAGCGGCGAAAACATCATCCACATCGCCGAACAGGTGCGGGAGACCCTCGACCGCATGGCGCCCACCTTCCCGGCGGGCACGGAAGTGAGCATCGTCGCGGACCAGTCGGTCATGATCAAGAACATGGTCTCCGAACTGGAGAACAACATCCTCAGCGGACTGCTGCTGGTGGTGGCGGTGTTGCTGGCCTTCTTCGGGTTCCGCAACGCCCTCTTCGTGGGCATCGCTATTCCGTTCTCCATGCTCATCACCTTCGTGGTCCTGCGGGTCATGGACATCACCCTGAACATGGTGGTGCTCTTCAGCCTCATCCTCGCCCTGGGCATGCTGGTGGACAACGCCATCGTCATCGTAGAGAACATCTACCGGCACCGGGGGCAAGGCAAAGGTCCCGAAGAGGCCGCCGGCTTCGGCACCGGGCAGGTGGCCGGTGCGGTCATCGCCTCGACCCTGACCACCGTGTGCGCCTTCGGACCCATGATCCTCTGGCCCGGCATCATGGGCGAGTTCATGAAGTACCTGCCTATCACGGTGATCATCACCCTGAGCGCCTCCCTGGTGGTGGCCGTGATCTTCAACCCGGTACTCTGTTCCCGCTTCATGCCCGTGCCCGACACGAGCCGCGAGGGCGAGCGTCTCGGCGACAAGCTCATCAGCTTCGGATTGCGCACCTACAAGCCCACTCTGAAGTGGGCGCTGGGCCACCGTTTCCTGGTCCTGGCGGGTATCAACATCCTGCTCGTGGTGGTCTTCGTGCTCTACGGCATGTTCAACGCGGGCATGGAACTCTTTCCGGACGTGGAACCCCAGTTCGCCATGGTGAATATCGACGGACCCAGCGGCACGCGTATCGAGGTCACTGACCATTACGCCGAGCAGGTGGAGCAGCTCATGCCGGAGCTGGGCGAGGATCTCAAGGAGTACGTCACGGCCGTGGGCGTGCCCATCGACGCCCAGTCCGCGGGTGGCACCCTGCCCAGCCACCAGGGGCAGGTCACCCTGGAGTTCGTCGATCTGGAGGAGCGCGAAGGATCCTCCTGGGACGCCCTGGCCCACGTGCGCCAGCGTCTGGCCGCATTCACGGGCGCGAACATCACCGTGGACAAGATGGAGGAGGGACCGGCCACGGGGAAACCGGTGAACATCGAGGTATCCGGTGACGACTTCACCACCCTGGGCGAACTGGCGGCCGAGATCCGGAACCTGATCAGCCCCATCCCCGGCCTGGTCGACGTCTCCGACAACTACGACCGCTCCCTGCCCGAACTGCGCGTGAAGGCCGACGTGGAGAAGGCCGGCCGCTACGGACTGCGCACCTTCGACATCGCCGGCACCATCCGTACGGCGCTGCACGGCACCGAGGTGGCCAAGTACCGCGTGGGCGAGGACGAGTACGACATCATCGTGCGCTACCGGGCGCCATTCCGCGGCAAGGTGGAGGACGTGGAGAACGCCACGATCTTCTACGAGGGCAACACCATTCCGGTGTCGGCCTTCGCCGAGACCGAATTCGGCACCGGACTGGCCGGCGTGCACCGCATCGACGCCCAGCGCGTGGTCACCGTGAGCGCCGAGAACGCGGAAGGCTCCAACTCGGCCGCCCTGCTCCAGGAGGTCCAGGCGATCCTGGCGGACATAGAACTGCCCCCCGGCTACAGCCTGGCCTTCACCGGCGAGAACGAGGACCAGGAGGAGGCCATGTCCTTCCTCAGCGAAGCCTTCGCCGTGGCGGTCATGCTCATTTTCGTGGTGCTGGTCAGCCAGTTCAGCTCGGTGACGGTGCCGGCCATCATCATTTCCAGCGTGTTGCTGTCGCTGATCGGCGTGCTCTCGGGCCTCATGCTCACGGCCACGCCCTTCGGCATCATCATGACCGGCGTGGGGGTGATCTCCCTGGCGGGCATCGTCGTCAACAATGCTATCGTGCTGCTGGATTACATCATCCAGTTGCGGAACCGGGGTGTGGAGAAGACCGAGGCCATCGTTCGGGCTGGCATGACCCGTTTCCGGCCGGTGATCCTGACGGCCATCACCACCATCCTGGGCCTCATTCCCCTGACCACGGGCTTCTCTATCGATTTCGCGGCCCTGACGCGACTGGACCTGGAACACGCCGTCATCATCGGCGGCGAGTCCAGCCAGTGGTGGGGACCCATGGGCGTGGCGGTGATCTGGGGCTTGGCCGTGGCCACCTTCCTGACCCTGGTGGTCGTGCCGGTCATGTACAGCACCCTCGATCCGTTGAAGCGGGCCCTCGGGCGCATGTTCGGCGAATACTGGTGGAAGCTGCTGACCACGGGCAAGTACGCGGACTTCCGCGGCCGGGCACGGCGGTCGGAGTTCTTCGGCTTCCTCATGGTCAACACGCTGATGGGCTTCCTGGTGGCGGTTCTGGTGAACCTGTCCCACGGTCCTCAACTCTTCAACCTGATCTTCGGACTGCTCACGCTCCTGCCGGCGGTGGCGGTCATGGTTCGGCGCCTGCACGACACGGACCGTCCTTGGTGGTGGCTGCTCGTGCCCGTCGTCGCGGAACTGTTCTTCTTCTTCAAGGGCACGCACGGAGCCAACCACTACGGCGCGGATCCTCTGCTGATCGACGAGGCAACCGACCCGGTGCCGCCGGCATAGCAGGTGGATTTCCCATGAGAAAAGAGGGGAAGGCTCAGGCCTTCCCCTCTTTCGTCGTTGTCGTCCGCGGCCGGATCAGTCCATGGCGTCGAGCAGGGGGTCTTTCTTGTACCCCAGCGCCCGCCAGTCCATGCGCCCGCCTTCGCGATGGCAGTCGAGGCATTGCAGGGCCTGGCCGGCCGGCCGCACCCCGTGGAAGATGCCCATCCAGCGGACCGTATCCACCCACTCGTACTCGGCTTCGTGGAGACCGTAGGCCGATTCGGCGCCCTCGTGCACGGCCTTCTCCATGTCGCCGTCGATGAAGAACTCGTCCACGGCGATGGGCACGAGCCAGCGCTCCTCCTGCAGCACCGGCAAGCGGGCCCGGTGCACCTTGAAGGCGTAGATCTTGGAGGACTTGTCCTTGCGCTTGCCCACCGGGACCATGATGGGCACCACACCGTCGTCGTCCGTCTTCACCTTCTCGCCCATGGGGCTCAAACGGCTGTCGCCGCCCCACCAGGCGTACTCGGGCACCACGTTCTGGCCGAAGGTGATGGTCGCGCTCCATTTTTTGGCTTTGGGATGGTGCTTGGGCACGGACCAGTCCCGGATCATGTCCGTGGGGTCGGTGCGGGCGAAGTCGGGGATGTGGCACACGGTGCAGTCGACCCGTTCGGCGTGCCGGTCCAGCACGACCACGCCATGGGGCGCGGCGTCGTGGCAGGTGGTGCAGGCCAGGGGCTGGTCCGGATTGTCGGTGCCCGCCAGGTCGGCTCCGCGGCCGCGCATGCGGTGGCGGGTGCCGCCGTGGCAGTCGGCGCAGGTCATGTCCTGGCCGTCGGTGCCCATGTGGACGTCGTAGTCGGACGTGGTCTCGCCGAGCACGTATTCCAGGTCGCCCCGCTTGTAGTTGGGTCCGCCACCGGCGCCGCTGTGGCAGCGCAGGCAGGACTTGCGCCGGGGCTGGGTGATGCGTTTGGAGACCGAATCGAGGCCCCGCTGGTTCTTCCAGAGGATGGGCCGCCATTCCCAGGCGCCGTTCTCGTCCTGGAAGGCGTCGCGCCGGTAGCCGCTGGCGTGGCAGATGAGGCAGTCGATGTTCTCCAACTGGGCGCGGGAGATCTTCGATTCCGGTTTGAGGCCGAGGCCCGCGTGGCACTTGGAGCATCCCTGGGCGATGACCTTGCCGTCCTCGTTGGCAGCGTTGCCGATCCAGCTGGGCAGGGGGTTCGTGCAGAAATCGTTCATGGTGTTGAATTTGCCGAGCATGCGGCCGTCGGCGTTGATCACGTTGGGAGCCTCGCCGCGCCACTGGTAGTGCTGGGAGTGGAAGAAGTCGGTCGCTTCCTGCTCGTGGCATTCCAGGCAGGTGGCTGTGCCCTCGTAGTGCTCGAAGTACTCCTGGTGCGAGTAGGTCTTCTTGGCGGCCGACACGGGGCCGGCCGCCAAGCTGATCACCACCAGCGCCACCAGGAGGGTGGTCGCTGCCTTCATGGCGTACCTCCTAGAACCGGGCGCTGAAGCCCAGGGAGAGCTTGCCGGCCTTCTTGTAGGTCGGGAAGCCCTGCACCACCGGCGTGCCGTCCAGTTCCTTGGGGGCGCCCACATGCCAGCCCGTGCCGGTGAAGTCGAAGTCGTAGCTGATGTAGGCCAGCTTCATGACGAACTTGCGGGTGATGCGGTGGGTGAGGTAGCCCTCCCACACGGTGCCGCGCGTGCTCGTCTTGGGCGCGATGAGATCATCTTGGGAGGGGGCGAAGTTGAACCAGTACTGGCTGCCCTTGTTCCACTCCAGGCCGACCTTGGTCTTGTCGTTGTCGAAGTTGTAGCGGGCGCCCAGGTAATACATGGAGCCGGACTGGGACTCGGGGTTCTGGAACGGGTCCGAGAAGAGGCCGCCGAAGGGACCGTACACGCCCTCCTCAGGGTGGCTCTTGCTCCAGCTGCCGGTCACGAACCAGTCGAAGGGACCGTCGCGGCGGGCCACCAGGACGCTGGCGATGTCGAAGTCGCCCAGGTTCACCGAGGGGGAGAAGCGGGTGACGATGGGGCCGGGCATGGCCGCGCCGGTCACCGGATTATTGGGCATGATGATCTGGCCGTTGAAGCCGTCGGTGATGTCGAAGGCGCGGGCCACGGTGGTCTGGATCTGCATCTCGGGGGTGGTCCAGGCGTCGATGTTGAAGCCGAAGAAGTGGGCGTCCTTCAGGGCCTGGTCCTTGTCCATGACGCCGTTGCCGTACTGGGACTCGTAGCCCAGGCCGTAGCAGGCGCGCACGGTGGTCTTGTCCGAGATGTTGTAGCCGAAGGTGGCGCCGTCGAACTGCATATCGATGATGGTGCCCATGGGCGTGCCTGCGCGCACCTCGTCATGACGGTAGTGCAGGGGCGGACCGTCGGTGGAGGGACGACGGCCGAGACTCAGGTACATGGGCTGCCCGAACATTTTCTTCCACGTGAAGTAGGCGCGGTCCAGCTTGAGGGTGGCGTCGCCGGGGGTGCCGGGCCAGTTGGCGTCCGTGTTCAGGGTGTTGGCCTGGCCGTTGAAGACGCCGGTCTGGGTGGAAGCGCCCCAGGGCTTGTACATGGACAGTCGCCCGGTGAAGTCCACGTTCCTGGACACGTCCGCCTGCATCTTCAAGCGCAGGCGCGTGGTGTAGAGGACGCTGTTGTCGGTCTTGTAGCCATCCTGCAGGGTGGCCGGCATGAGGGCGCCCATGAACTGGGCCATCTGGGCGGGAGGCATGGAGCCGACTGCGGCGGCCAGGTCGGCGAAGCTCAGGTTGCCCGACCACATCTGGTAGTCGCCGTAGTAGGCGCCGATGTAGCGTTCGATGGTGGCCGGATCCATGTAGGAGGCCGGATCCATGGGGTCGGCAATGATACCCTTGGAGTCACCGAAATCCGGGTTCATGACGTGCCACTGGGCGAACATGGAACCGGTCATCAGGTACTGCAGCTGCATGCCGTCGAAGTAGGGGTCCACCTCGCCGGTGATGTTGTGGGTTTCGACCCTCAGGTCGCCTCCCCACTTGATCTTGCTCTTGGCGTTCCAGGTCTGCAGTTCGCGGACCTGCTTCTCCAGGTCCTTGATCTTGTCGTCGGTGCTCTTGGCCGCGAGGGCGCCGGTCGCGAAGGCGGCCAGCACGATCAGGCTCAGGATCACGGTCAACTTCTTCATGTCACCCCTCCGGGTTGGTTGGTGCATTCGAGTGATCGGGCGGCTGCTAGCCGCAGGTCATGGGCTGCTCGCTGTCCGCGGCATGGTCCACGCAGAACTTGCGGATCTTCTTGAGCAGGTTGTCGTCGAGGATGTCCAGCAGCTTCTTGCTGTCGTCGGCCGGGCAGGTGGTCTCGCCGTGGGTCTCGGCGATGACGTCGAAGAACTCGTCCCACTGCTCCTGGATGAGCGACATGGGTGTGTATTCGCCGCCCTCGGCGTCCTCCGTGTGGCAGGGCTTACAGGCGGTCTTGTAGAGATCCTTGCCGGAGAACTCGGCCAGGGGATTGCCGGCAGCGGGTTCCTCGGCGCAGGCAAATCCGGCGCCGCAGCAAGCCAGCACGATCAAGGTCGCCAGGGTGAGTCGGACATTCATGGTTTCCTCCTCGGATGGACCGCCGCGGGGGGCGGCTCGACGAACAATCGAAACTTCGAAACAGATAACTTGCGATAACGGTGATTCGATATTCCATGTCCGTCAAGGAAAGTAGAGGAAAGCGCGGATCATTCTCAATAGATCTGAAGGCGGTACGCCCGAGCGCGGATTGGGAACAGGAATAGGAGCTTGGTAACTCCGAGTTTATTGGGAAGTTAAGACAGTGCTACGACCTGTTGGAGGATGTTTGACAGGTCCTTGACGCGATAGAGGTTGTGAACCCCGAACGCCTAAATACATAGTAAACGAGTAGCCAAAAGCCGCGCGAGCGGGCCGGTTGCAACGCATTCCCCTCAAGAAATCGGCAAGATCTGCCGATAAGATTACCAGCGGGAGGATGACATCATGATCACACCGGCTCTGGCTTCCGCCGTCCAGGGAATGCAGATGAACCAGCGGGCGTTCGCCCGGCATGCGCACCGCATCGCCAACAGCGGCGATCCGGCTGCGCCCACGGACCCGACCGCCGACCTGGTGGGCGTACTGGTTTCCCAGCGCGGCTACGAGGCCAACGTCGCCGTGGCCAGCAAGGCGGACGAGATGCTCGGGACCCTCATCGACATGCTGGCCTGATCCCCGAATTCCCCACGACACGAACCGTCGCCTGTGGCAAACTCGTCTGCGCGCGAAACGGTCCCGCTCCACCCTGGTCACCCCCTTGCCGAGAGGTCGCGGCGTGAATCTGCAAACCATCCTGTTCGAAGACCCCACCGTTTCCGGATTCCTGCCCCTGGCTGCGAGCGTGCCCCACTTCGAGATCCGTTGCGGCATGTTCAACCTGCGCGAGCGAGTGGAGGTGGTGGGGACGGCGGGCGGCTGCCTGCGGATGCGCGACTATCTGGAAGGACTCGCGCTGGATCCGGCCTGGTCGACGGGCCCGGTGGACGACCTGGCGGGACGGTGCCTGTGGCTGGGTGGGCGTCTGGCTCCGTCGTGCGAACTGGTGGCCCGTCTGCAGGACGCCGCCCGCGCCGGCCAGTTCGTCCTGCGCGACGACCGGGGCGTGTTGGCGGCCGGCGTGGAGGCCGGACTCGCCAGGGACTGGGAAGAGTCATGGCGTGCGGCAGCATCCGGGGACTGGTCGCTGGAAGCGGGGCCCTGGCAGCCGCCCATTCCCCAGGACTGGACCGTCCTGGGCGAGGGCGAGGGAGGGGCGTTCCTGGCGCCGACTGCCGGCGCCCCGGCGCCGGAGATCCTGGCCGCGGCGACCCTCGACTGGATCTGGCAGATCGTACCCCGCACCGCCGAGGCTCTTGCCGACGATCTGGCCGCGGCGCGCGGCACGAGTCCAGGGCGGCGTCCCTGGGGCGTGGTGGCGACGGATACGGTGCCTTCTTGGGCCCAGGCGGGAACGCTGGCACCGCTGACGGATCTGCCGCCGGGCGTTTACGCCGACGACCCGCAGCGGGTGTGGACCGGGGATTGCGCTACCTGCGCACCGGGCGTGGTCATCGACACGTCCGAGGGCGCGGTGGTGCTGGATCGGGATGTGCAGATCGGTCCCCACGTTCTGCTCGAAGGCCCCCTGTACCTGGGCCCGGGCACCCGGGTGAAAGCAGGCGCTCGCATCTACGGCGAAAGCTCCTGCGGGGTCGGATGCCGCCTCGCCGGGGAAATCGGCGAGAGCACCTTCGGCGACTTTGCCAACAAGCAGCACGAGGGCTTCGTGGGCCACGCGGTGCTGGGCTCCTGGATCAACCTGGGTGCCATGACCACCAACAGCGACCTCAAGAACAACTACGGACCGGTGCGGGTGGACCTGGGCGACGGGTCCCGCGACACGGGCCTGCGTTTCGTGGGCCTGCTGGCCGGAGACCACGTGAAGACCGCCATCGGAACCCTCTTCAACACGGGCACGGTGGTTGGATTCGCCTCGAACATCTTCGGCGCCGGCATGCCGCCCAAGCACGTACCGACGTTCAGCTGGGGTGGTTCCGCCGGGGCGCCGGACTACGACGCGGAGCGGGCCATGGCCACCGCGCGGGTGGTCATGTCGCGGCGGGACTGCGAGTTCGTGCCGGGACACGAAGCGGTTTTCCGACGGCTCGCCGCGGGTTGAACGAACCGCGCCAAGCTTGCAGGCCGCACGGCGGACGGGTCGGCCGGTCGCCAGAATGCCCCGCTGCGGTCGGCGATTTCCCGTTGTCCCCGGTATCTCCCTACCCGTAACGAATCCGGCTAAATACCTATTTACAGGGGTTTGCCGGGATCTATTCAAGTAACTGCTGCGAACTGCGGAGCGCTGGCACGTCGGTTGCGACGAGCAGGGAAAATGTTCTCTGTGCCGTACGTGATTGGCTGGCCACGATCTCACGCCATCTGTTGTGAGTTCGAAGGATCATCCACGCGGCGACCGCGGGGGACATTTTTTTTGTGGCGCGACGCGCTCGCAAGTGGTATTGCTTGGGATCGTAAGTCGCCGGGAACAAACACAGTAAGAGCCCGCCCCGCGCGGGACGGCAACCTGGGGGTTCCGATGACCAAGGCTGAGCTGGTGGAGATCATCGCTGCCGAGACGGGCGTGAGCAAGAAGGACACGGCACAGATCGTCGAGCAGATCATGGACAACATCGGCCGGGCGCTGGTCGACGGGGACCGGGTCGAATTGCGCGGCTTCGGAAGTTTCAAGGTCAAGACCCGCGGGGAACGTCTGGCGCGCAATCCGCGCACGGGCGCGTCTGTGCAGGTGCCCGCCAAGCGGGTGCCGTTCTTCAAAGCGTCGAATGATTTGAAGGGCCGGCTCAACGGCAAGGGGTGACCGGAATAGCGATTCCTGGTTGTGGGGAGCCACACCGGGCACTATCTTGGGCCATCTCTTGATCGCGCAGGGACCTCTGGCTCCGTCGCGCGTTTTTTTCTGGCCGCCGGGGGCAGTGGACCCGAGCGGCGACAGTCAGCAGCGAAAGGCAGGGTGCCATGCCCAACGGGCGTAAGCGCAAGCGCAAGAAGATTGCGACGCATAAGCGCAAGAAGCGGTTGCGTAAGAACCGTCACAAGAAGAAGTAGCGAGCCAGAGCGGCCGGCGCCGTGGTGCGCCGGCCGGCCCGCTCTTTCCAGGTGTTGATCCGGAGCGACGCGGTTCCGCCGTGCAAGAAGGAGCAACCGGGATGACGACAACGGGATCCGAGCGCCGTGGCGCTCGACGCGTAGATGCCAAGCTCAGCGTGCAGGTCAGCCTGCCCGGTGTCGACGGTGCGAGCACAGCCACGCTGGAGACCATCAACATCAGCAGTTCGGGCGTGTATTTCCGCTCAGACCGCTTCCTGGAGCCCCTCACCAAACTCGCCCTGGAGCTTGAACTGGAAGTCCCCGCCCTGGGCGACGCGCCGGCGGAGCCCAGGCTCTTCCCCTGTGAAGGCATGGTCGTGCGTTCGATCCCCGAGGTCGAAGCTCCCGACTGCAAGGACTACGAGATCGCCGTGTTCTTCACGCACCTGGAAGACGACTCGGCCGCTGCCCTGGAGCAGCACATCGCCGCCAACCTGTCCCGCCAGGATTGACCGTCCCTGACTGATTCTTCCGACTTGTTTTCCGTCAAGACCCGCCGCCCGCCGCCGATGTTACGGTGGAGAAGCAGCCGTGCACCTGGCCCTGGTCTGACGAGGGAGACACTCCGTCGTGATGGTCGACCCGCGGGAACGTACCATTCTAGTCGTGGACGATTCGCCCCCGACCTGTCTCTACCTGAAGCGCCTCCTCGAGCGGAAGGGCTACCGTGTCCTGACCGCCAACGACGGTGCGTCCGGTGCGCGCATGGCTCTCGAACAGCTGCCCGACCTCATCCTCCTGGACAAGGAGATGCCGGGCATGCACGGCTTCGACGTGAGCCGCATCCTGCGCCGGCACCAGGACACTCGCGGCGTGCCCATCCTCATGATCAGCTCCGAGAGCGATACCGCCGAGAAGATCCGCGGTCTGGAGATGGGGGCCGACGACTTCATCGCCAAGGGCATCACCGGCGAGGAACTCTACTCGAAGATCCGGGCCTTCCTGCGCATCAAGGATCTGCAGGATCGCCTCCGCAGCGAGAGCGACAAGCTCAACCAGATCTTCCGCTTCCTCCACGAGCCGGTGGCTATCTGCTGCGCCGACGACCGGGTGCTGCTGGCCAGCCAGGTCTTCCTGAGCCTCATGCGCATGCCGCGCGAGGTGGCGACCTTCAAGACCATGACCGAGATCCTGGCCACCCTGCAGGTTCCGCCTGAGACCATCGAGACCCTGCGCCGCGGCAGCCGCGAGGACACGCGCCTGTCCATCACGGCCGACAACGAGACCACCTACCTGACCTGCCGCACGGCGCCCATCCGCCTGGACAACGACGAGAACGCGGTGGCCTACATCTTCCGGGACATCACCAAGGAAGTGGAAACCGAGCGCATGAAGGCCGACTTCCACTCCATGATCGCCCACGATCTGCGGTCGCCCATGTCGGTGATCCAGGGCTACGTGGCACTCATGGCCTCGGGCAAGACCGGCGAGGTGAACGAGACCCAGGCCGAGTTCCTGGGCAGCGTGGACCGCAAGATCACCGAGATGGTGGCCTTGCTCAACGACTTCCTGGACATGAGCAAGATCGACGCGGGCTTCGTGAACCTCAAGTGCGCGGACCTGAACCTGGGCGAACTTGTGCGCGAAGTGACGGCGGACCTGGGTCCCATGGCCGAGAGCCATCAGATCGATCTCAGCCTCGACCTGCCCGGTGGCCCGGTGCAGGTACACGGCGATCCCCTGCGCCTGACCCAGATCATGCGCAACGTCGTTTCCAACGCCATCAAGTACAACAAGGAAACGGGTTGGATCCGCATCTCCGTGCGGGTGCGCGACGGCTGGTGCCGGGTGTGCGTGGCCGACGGAGGCATCGGCATGAGCGAGGACGAACAGAGGGTCCTCTTCGAGCCCTACACCCGAGGTACGACCCAGCGGCAGATCAAGGGCGTGGGCCTGGGCGTGGTCATCGTCAAGCGCCTGGTGGAGGCCCACGGCGGCGAGGTCCACGTGGTCAGCGAAGCGGGCAAGGGCACGACCTTCACCTTCACCCTGCCCCTGGCAGGCACCTGTGCGCCGGCCCCGGATCATCCCGAAACCGTCGTCAACTAATCACCCACTGCCTGCATCCATTCCGTCCACGGCGCCGCCCGGCGCCTTTCGTTTGTCCACCGGCGAGTCCCGGCGCAGTCGCGACCTGACACCGGCAGATATTGCCGGGTCCGGACGACCGAAGGTTGGACCCCCCCGTTCGACTGGGACTTCCGAGGCCGCTCCGCGCTGCCGGGGCGGCAAATTCTGCCGCCGGTCCCGGTTCTCCCCGCCGCTGTCCTGACGCCACACCGGGCACGTGGCTTGCGGATCCTGCCGGGAGCGCCGACCAGGCGGTCCGGAAGGAGTCATGTCGTGATCAAGAGTCTCGGGCGGGCCGAACAGGCCATGCTCATGCAGCAGATCCGGGTGGATGCGCTGGCCAACAACCTGGCCAACGTGAACTCCGCCGGCTTTCGGCAGGTGCTGACGCGGGCGGTGTTGGGACCTGACGACATAGCGGGCGGCGACACTCCCGACCGGACCCGGGTGCGCGGCATGCGGGGGGGCGGACAGCCGCTGGTCCAGGAAACGACCCTGCGGCAGGTTCTCGACACCCGGCCCGGACAGGTGCGGGCCACCGGGCGCGAACTGGACGTGGCGGTCATGGACAAGGGCTGGTTCGTCATCCAGACCCCCGACGGGGAGAGCTACACCCGCGACGGCTCCTTCGTCCTCGATTCCCAGCGGCGTCTGACCACCCCCGACGGCTACCCGGTGCTGGGCAGCGGAGGGCCGATCGTGCTGGAGGGCAACGCATTCGCCGTGGAACACGACGGCACCATCACCGTGGACGGCCAGAACGCCGGGCGACTGCGCCTCGTGGATTTCGACGATCCGAACCAGCTCGTGCACAAGGGCGGCAGTCTGCTGACGGCGCCCGAGGCGGCCGGCGTGAGCGACGTCCCAGCCGAACAGATCGTGGTGGCCCAGGGGCACCTGGAGGGCAGCAACGTGAGCGCCGTGGACACCCTGGTGGCCATGATCGCCGCCCAACGCGCCTTCGAGGTCCAGTCCAAGGTGCTCACCACCCAAGACACCATGCTCGACAAGTCCGTCAATACCCTGTCCCGCGCGGGACGCAGCTAGACGAGAGGTGAGCGACGATGATACGAGCCATGGGAACGGCCGCGTCGGGCATGAAGGCCCAGCAGCTCAACATCGACACCATCGCCAACAACCTGGCCAACGTGAACACGACGGGCTACAAGAAGGCCCACGCCGAATTCCAGGACCTGCTCTACGAGAAGGTCTCGCCCGGCGGCCAGATCGATGCCGAGGGCCGCGCGCGCCCCACCAGCGTCGAAGTGGGCCACGGCGTCAAGCTGGTGGCCACCAACCGCAACTTCGGTCAGGGGTCGGTGATCTCCACCAACAACCCCCTGGACATGATGATCGAGGGCGATGGCTTCTTCCAGCTGTCCATGTCCGACGGGACCACCCGCTACACCCGCGACGGCAGCTTCAAGCTCAATGCGGACCGGGAGATCGTCACCTCGCAAGGCTACCGCCTCGAACCCCAGATCACGGTCCCTGACGACGCGGTGGAAGTCTCGGTCTCCCGGGACGGTATCGTCGCAGTGCGGGTCCAGGGCGACGACGCCAACGTCCAGGAGATCGGCCAGCTCGAACTGGCGCGCTTCCCCAACTCGGCCGGCCTGGACAACAAGGGTGGCAACATCTTCTCCGAGAGCCCGGCCAGCGGCACACCCATCCTGGCCACGCCAGGCGTGGACGGAGTAGGCGAGACAGCCTCGGGCTTCCTCGAACTGAGCAACGTGGAAACCGTGGACGAACTGGTGAAGATGATCTCGGCCCAGCGGGCCTACGAACTCAATTCCAAGACCATCACCATGGCCGACGAGATGCTGCAGACGGTCAACCGTCTCAAGAGGTAATGCCTTGAACCTGGCGCGCACGATCAACACCGCTCTGCTGACGCTCGTCGCCCTGGCCGCGAGCGCCGGGCCGGCACGCGCCTGGGATCTCGTGTTGCCCGATACGGTCGTTGCCCGGGACGGCGCACTCTCCCTGGCCGAGTTGGCCGAGGGACCGGTGCCGGCCGTGGCAGCTGACCTCATGATCTGCGGCGCGGGACGCCCCGGTACCGCGGTGGAAGTTTCCCGGGCCGGCGTGTTGCGCCGCCTGGTCTCCGCCGGCCTGGCCCGGGAAGTGCGTATGCGGGGACCGGTCGCCACGGTCGTGATCTTCGCCGGGCGCTCTCTGGCACCGCTGGAACTACAGGAGTCCGTCAGGAGAATGGTCCAACCGCTCGTGCCGCCGGCCCAGGCCGGCGCACCGGCGTCCTGGATCGAACTGGACGTGCCCCGGATCGAGAAACCCGTGGCCGGCTCGTGGCAGGTGGCCGTGGATCGCACCGAGCCTCTGAAGCCGGGCCGTAACCTCGTGCGTTGCGAAGTGCGCAGCAGCTCAGGCGTCCACGGATTCACCGTCACGGTGGTGCTCCACGCCTTCGGCGAGGCGGCCGTGGCGCTCCAGAACGTGCCGCGGGGCTCGGTCCTGATGCCCAAACTCTTTACGTGGTCGTGGCAGGACCTCGGCGCCGCGCGCCGGGACCTGGTGGTGGGCCGCGAGTCCCTGGCCGGTACGAGCGCCGGACGGACCATCACCGCCGGCAATTCCCTGCGCCGGCCCGATCTGGAGGCGACGCCCGTGGTCCGGGCGGGAGACCAGGTCGAATTGCGGGTCGTGCGGGGCAGCGTCGCTGTCTCGGTGCAGGCCATTGCGCGTCAGAACGGCGCCCTGGGCCAGACGATACCTGTCCGGAACGAACTCACCGGCCGGCTGCGCAATGCGCGCGTGACTGCGCCGGGCATCGTGGAATGGAGAAACTGATGATGACCGAATCGTGTCGCAGGAGGCTGGTCGGCCTGCTGGCCGGCGTGGTGCTCCTGGCGGCGGCCGGCCCCGGTGCCGCACGTGAGCCTCTCATCGACTTCGCCACGGGACAAACCCTCGTGTCGAACCTGAAGGCGCGGCAGGTGGGCGATCTCATCACCATCATCATCACCGAGACAGCTTCGGCCAAGTCCACGAGCAAAACCAAGGCGGACAACAAGTCCGAAGTCGGCGGCGGCCCCGCGCTGGGCTTCCTAGACTTCATCAAGCCCTGGGAACTGGACGTGGAGAACAAGTACCAGGGCAGTGGCGACACCCAGCGCGGCGGCAGCCTGCGCGCCGAGATTACCGCCCGCGTCACCGAGGTCCTGGGCAACGGCGACCTGCGGCTCGAAGGCACGCGCATGGTGAACATCAACGGTGAGAAGCAGCTCATCGAGATCACCGGCGTCTGCCGCGTCCGCGACATCAATCCCGACAACACCATCATGAGCACCTTCGTCTCGGAGGCGCAGATCGCCTACAACGGTTCCGGCGTCGTCAGCGACGCGGCGGAACCGGGCGTCGTGACCAAGATCATCAACTGGTTGTTCTAGGAGGATACGATGATCCGCCACCCGCACTTCGCCGTTCCGGCCGCCGCCTTGCTGGCGGTGCCGTTCCTGTTCGGCGCCCTGGTCACGTCCGCGTCCGCCGACGAAGGGTCCCGCATCAAGGACCTGGCCCAGGTCGAAGGCACGGCGCCGGAGCCCCTGGTGGGGTACGGCCTCGTGGTCGGCCTCAATGGCACGGGCGACGGCTCCAACGCCGAGATGACCATCAACTCCATCGCGACCATGCTGGAGCGGATGGACGTCACGGTGAACCCGGCCGACCTCAAGCCCAAGAACGTGGCCGCGGTCATCGTTACCGGGAATCTCGATCCCAACGCTGTAATCGGCAGCCGGCTCGACGTGACCGTGAACTCCCTCAACGACGCTTCCAGCCTCGAGGGCGGTCAGCTCATCATGACGCCCCTGCAGGCCTCGGACGGAACCCTTTGCGTCCTGGCCCAGGGGAGCGTCTCCATCGGTGGCTTCAACATCAAAGCGGGCGCCGGCAACAGTTTCCGGAAGAATCATACCCTCGTGGGCAACATCCCCAACGGGGGCACGGTGAAGGTGCAGCTCGGCGGGTCCTTCGTACGCGAGGGTCACGTGGCCTGGTTGCTTCATTACGCGGACTTCGGCACGGCCTCCTCGGTGGCCCAGTCCATCAATACCGCTTTTGGCGCCGGCACGGCCCACGCCCAAGGCGCACAGCGCATCGAAGTTGCCCTGCCGGCGGCCTACACGGACAACCCGGTTTCCTTCATCGCCGAGATGGGGGGGCTCATGGCGCAGGCCGACGCCGTGGCGCGAGTGGTCGTGAACGAGCGCACCGGGACCATCATTGTCGGACGCAACGTGAAGCTGCGCGAGGCGGCGGTGGCCCACGGCAACCTCAAGGTCGTGGTCAACACCTACTACAGCGTCTCCCAGCCCAGTTCCTTCAGCAACCGTGGCGATACGGTAGTGATTCCCGAGGTGAACGCCGATGTGCAGGACCGCGAAGCGCGGGTACTGCGCGTGCCGGAGACGAGCACGGTGGGCGACGTGGTGGCGGTCCTGAACGACATCGGGGCCAGTCCCCGGGACATCATCGCGATCCTGGAGGCCCTCAAGCAGGCGGGTTCCCTCCAGGCCGACGTGGTGCTCATGTAGGAGATCATGTGGATCAGCTGCTGAAATCCCCGGTGCAGGACCTTTTGGGCGGCGCCCGCGGCGCGGCCGAGGGACGGCGTCTGGAAGCGCTGGCCTCGGGGCTGGAAAACGGTCGGCGCGATGCCGAGGGACTTCGCCTGGCGGCCAAGGAATTCGAAGCTGTCTTTCTCAACCAGCTGCTCAAATCCATGCGAGCCACCGTGCCCGAGAACGATCTCTTCAACGCGGGCGGGGCTACCAAATTCTACCGCCAGATGCACGACGCGGAGTTGGCACAGGCGCTGGCCAACACGGGCAGCGGCCTGGGGATCGCCGACCTGGTGGTCCAGCAACTCAGCCCCCCTGTGGACGCGGAGCCGGACGCGGAAATCATCGGACCACCTACGCCGCCGCCGGATCTGCCCGGCGCCGCGGCGGCCTACCGCCGGCTCGGCGGCCAGGTGTTCCGGCCGCTAAGCACCTTGGAAAACGCTCCCGGACTGAAGCCGGCCGAGGCCGACACCTTGCGCCGCCACGGCACGGACATGAGCGACGCGGCGCGCCGCCACGGCCTGGCGCCGGAACTGGTGCTGGCGGTGGTCATGGAGGAATCCGGTGGCGAAGCGGACGCCGTGTCCCCCAAGGGGGCGCAGGGCCTCATGCAACTCATGCCGGCCACAGCCCGCGAGATGGGCGTGGACCGGTCCGACGACCCTGGCCAGAACTTGGCAGGCGGCTCCCGCTACCTGGCCGAGATGCTCGAACGTTACGACGACGACCTGGAACTGGCCCTGGCCGCCTACAACGCCGGTCCCGGCAACGTGGATCGCGCCGGCGGCGATATTCCCCCCTTCCCGGAGACCCAGCGCTACGTGGCGCGGGTGCTTGACCGCTACCGGCGATTGACCGCTGGCACGGATCTGGCGAATAGGGAGCGTTGAGCGGAAACCGACCCGGTGAACGGGAGAAGGAGCCCTGCGCATGCACACCCGCAAAGCACGACTTCTGGACGAGGACGGCCGTCTCCTGGCCTCCCTGCTCGAAGTCGAGGACCACAACTACCGGCGCCTGCTGCGTCTGGCCTGGCGCCAAAATTCTTACATGAAGCGGCAAGACGTTGACCGCCTGGAGGCCAATGCCAGCGACTGGCAAAGCTACCTGCCCCGGGCCAACGAGGCCCGCGGGGCCCGCGAGCGCTTCGTGAAGATGGTCGTGGGGGGCCTGGGGCTGGCGGACAGCAAGCGCACCCGTGACCTGCTGCCCTACCTGGGCGCGGAACCGGGACTGTTGGTGCGCCGCGCCCTGGCGGATCTGGACCGGACCATGGCGCGTTTGGCGCGTCAGAACGAATTGAATCGGCACCTGGCGGAGTTCTGCCTGGAACTGGCCCGGGAGGAAGCGCGGATCTTCCGCGAGGTGCTCCTGGACGATCCTGCCGGTTGTTATGGACAGGACGCGGTCGCCCGTACCGGCGGCACCAGTCGCATGGTGCAGAAGCAGGCCTGAGGAGACGACATGAGTGGATTGACTTCGATCATGGATACCAGCTTGTCGGCGCTCTTCGCCGCCCAGGCGGGCCTGGCCACCACGAGTCACAACATCGCCAACGCCGACAACCGGATCTACTCGCGCCAGCAGGTGATGGTCAGTCCGCGGCGGCCGGCCATCATGCCCTACGGGGCCATCGGCCGCGGCGTGAATATCGACGGCGTGCGCCGGGTCCAGGACGAATTCCTGGCCACGAACCTGCGCAACCAGGCGGCGACCCTCGAGTCTCACGTGGCAGTGGACGCGGCTCTCTACGAGGTCGAGTCCATCCTGGGCTCGGTGGACAATGACCACCTGGGCACAGCCATGACGAACTTCTTCAACTCCTGGAACGCCTTGGCGCAGCCTTCGGTGAACCCGGACCTCAAGGGCAACGTCGTCTCCACGGCCGAAAGCCTGGTCCTGGACTTCCACAGCATGAGCGACGCCCTGGACGACCTGTCGGCCAACATCGAACTGACCATCCAGGGGGAGATCGACAATCTCAACGAACTGCTGGTCGGCGTGGGATCGCTCAACGAGCAGATCATGCGGGCCGAATCCAGCGGCGCCATCGCCAACGATCTGCGCGACCAACGGGACGCCCTGGTCTTGGGAGTGTCGAAACTGGCCGAGGTCTCGGTCATCGAGCGGGACGACGGCTCCAAGGATCTGGTCATGGCCGGCCGTACGGTGGTGACGCGGGGCAGCGTGACCGAATTCGCCACCCTGCAGCGCTCCAGCGGCGGCGCTTCCGTGACGTCCATCGTCACGGCGGACACCCACCGGGAAGTGACCTTGCCCGAAGGCAAGTTGGCGGGACTGCTGGCCAGCCGCGACGAGCACGTGTCCCAGGTGCGCGAGCAACTCGACGCTGTGGCGGTGAAACTCATCCGCGAGGTGAACAACCTGCACACCCAGGGGCGCACGGACATGAGCAGCGGCCTGGTCTTCTTCACCGGCGACAGCATGCACACCATCGAGGTGAACGCCTCGCTGCAGGCCAACCCGCAGCTCATCGCTACCGGCCGCACCACCGCCGCCAGCGATAACGATCTGGCCCTGGAGATTGCCAACCTGGTCAACGTGAGCGCCGACGGCGAGGACGAGATCACGATCCTCGACGCCTACCGCACGACCATCAACGACACGGCCGGCAAGCGCTCGAGTTTCGATTTCCTGGTGCAGAGTCAGAACAACGTGGTCATGGCCCTCGAGGCCAAGATGCAGAGCGTAAGCGGCGTCAGCCTCGATGAGGAAGGCGCGAACATGGTCAAGTACCAGAACAGCTACAACGCAGCAGCCAAGGTCATCACGGCGGTGCAGGAAATGTACGACGTGCTGCTGAACATGGTGTAGCGGGAGTGCAGTCATGACGATTCGCATCACCGACGGGTACATATCTTCGGTCCTCATGGGGGACCTGAATCGCAGTCTGACGGCCATGTACCGGAACCAGCGCATGGCCGGCAGCATGCAGCGGGTGAACGAGTATGCCGACGATCCGCGAGGTGTGACCGCCATCCAGCGCTACCAGACCCTGCTCAACACCAACACGGAATACCAGGGCAACATCTCCCGGAGCCGCGTGCTGGTGGATTCCACCGACACCTCCCTGCAGTCGGTTTCGGAGATCCTGGCCGACGTGCGGGTCATCTCCCTGCGCGAGGCCTCGGCCCTGTCCACGACCCAGAGCATGACCGCTGCCGCGGCCGAGGTGGACAGCCTCATCGAACGCCTCATGAACGTGTTGAACACGAACATCGAGGGAAGCTACATCTTCGCCGGCACCGAGACCGACGCGTCACCCTTCGTGCGCACCGGCGGCACGGTTATCTACCAGGGAAACGACCAGGCCATCAACAGCCGCACCGGCGCCAACTCCCTCATGCAGGTGAACGTCACCGGCGACACGCTCATGGGCAGTCGCAGCGCCAGCCTGGTGGGCACCACCGACCTGGGCCCGCAGGTGGAAGTCACGACCCAACTCTGGGACCTGAACATGGGTGCCGGCTGGAGTACAGGCGCCTTCGAGATCCAGGACGGCAGCGGCGGCCAGTGGCAGGTCGACCTCACCGGGGCCATCACGATTGGCCACGTAATCAACGCCATCGTCACCTCCACCGGCGGCGCCGTGAACGCGGCCATCGCCGCCGACGGGCAGGGGCTCGTCCTGACCGGCGCGGCGCCCATCGTGGTGTCCGAGTTGGAGGAGGGGAACGTCGCCACGACCCTGGGTATCGTAGGCACCAGCGACGGTAGCACCCTCGAGGGACGCGACATCCGGCCCGCCACCGAGGCGACCACAGACCTGGCGGACATCTCGACCCTGGCTGGCAACCTGCCCCTGGGGCTGATCGAAATCGACTGGCAAGGCGCCACCTACACGGTGGACTTCAGCGGGGCCACCACTGTCGGGGACATGCAGGCAGCCGTGGCCGCCACGGTCCCCGGCATGGAACTCCAAATCCGGCCTTCTGGCGTCGTGCTCGTCGGCGGCTCCCCCGAGGCTTTCACCGTGCGCGACGCGGATGCCACCAACTCGGCCACGGTCCTGGGCCTGGCCGGGGACGGCGGTCCGGTCCGGCTCTTCGGTGTCCTGGAGGATCTCCAGGCGTCCCTGCTGGCCGGCGACACCAACGCGGTCCGCAACTCGGTGAACGAGCTCGCGGATCTCGAGACCGTGGTCATGGAACTCCTGCTGCGCAACGGCGGCCGCCAGACCGATCTGGACTGGGCCGACCAGGTGCTGAACCAGCGGGACGAGCAGCTGCGTACGAACCTCAGCCTGGAACGCGACGCCGACGTGGCCGAGGTCGCCACGGAACTGGCCCGCACGGAGGCCGCCTACCAGGCGTCCCTGCTGGTCACGAGCCGACTTTTTGAGATGAACCTGTTGAAGTACCTCTAGACCCGGCGGCCAGGGGCGCCGTCCAACAAGGAGCGATCGATGCCTAGCTTCAAGACCGTGAGATTCGGGGACCTGGACTACCGGGACGACGATGTCATCACCCTCCCGGAGGGTCTCCTGGGCATGCCCACGCTGCAGCGTTGGCTCATGCTGGAAATGGGTGAGAACGTGCCCATGAAGTGGTTCCAGTCCCTGGACCGGGCTGACTTCGGCTTCCCTGTCTGCCAGCCGGGTTTCTTCCACGACGAGTACGCCGTGGACGTGCCCACCGGCCTGCAGGAGCGCCTGGGCGCAGAAGCACCGGAGGATCTCATCACGCTGATCATCACCACGGTTCATCCCGGTGGTGAGCGGGTGACGGGCAACCTGTTGGCGCCCATGGTGATCGCTGCCGAGAGCCGGCGTGGGGCCCAGGTCGTCCAGGAGAGCGACGGCTACGGAATCCGCCAGGAGATCGATTACCTGAAATTTGGCCTTGCCGTGCATTCCGACGCGGTGGACAATGGTGAAGCTACCGAGAGCTCGGCCGATCGGGAACCTGGCGTCGAAGAGAGCATCGAGACCCAGGAATCCGTGGTGGTCTAGCACGCCGCCCGGGGCGGTGGCCGTCCCGGTTCCGGACAAGGAGGTCCCGTGCTCATACTCAGCCGCAAACGCAACGAGAAGATCATGATCGGAGACGATATCTCCATCATGATCGTCGACATCCGCGGCGACCAGGTGCAGATCGGCATCGACGCGCCGCGCTCGATCCCCGTCCACCGGCACGAGATCTACGAGGAGATCAAGAGCTCGACTCTCGGTGCCGCTGCCTCGGACGAGGTGGACATGGACGCCATTCGCCGCAAGGCGAAGAAGGATGGCGGAGAGAAATAGGGCGGACTGGGTCCGCAGTTCATAGATGACAGGAAATCCTCCCGGGCGGGAGGATTTCTTGCGTCAGGGTCGTGTGCGGCCGGGGTACCGGGCCGGGTCAGGCCCGGCGGTTGACGGCACCCTGGAGTGGACTGTCGTCATAGGAGGAGGGGCCGGTGGGGGCGGCGCCGAGACGGTCGCGGAATTCGGCCGCGGCCGCGGCCAGGGCCTCTTCTGCCAGAAGTTGCAGATCATGGTCAGCGGAGGCCAGGGCTTCGAGAGAGGGGCCACAGGCGGTCAGGACAGACTCGTCGGCTTCCCGGTGGGCATCCTGGAAGTCTGCCATGGCGTCGGCGCGGCGGGCCAGGACGTCGTCCCAGGCGTCGGGCCGCTCCTCGGCGAGGCTCGAGCGCAGTTCGTCGGTCAATTCGAGGGCCTGGTCGATGGTGTCCTGAAGAAGCATGTCAAACCGTCACCGATAGGGTGGACATTCCTTCCGCGGCGCGGTCGGCCTCCAGAGGCGACCCGTCACGGGGTTCGCCCTGGCCGGTAGCAGGATTCGGGCCCGCTCCGGTCTGACCGTCGATGCGGCGACGGCGTTCCTTCTCGCCGGCCCCTGCGGGCACCTGGCTCCAGGCTTCCAACAGCGGTTCCAGGACGGCCGTGGCGTCGTCCAGATGGGCCGCGTCCTGATCCACGATGACCAGCAGCAGCTCCTGGAAGACGTAGTCGTAGATGGCGTCCAGGTTGCGCGCGATCTCGCCGCCGATCTCGTAGTCGAGGGCGTTGCGCAGCTCGGTGATGATGTTCTGGACACCGATGACCTTGGTGTTCAACTCCGGCCGCTTGCCGGCGGCCAGGGCGGTGCGGGCGTCCTCCAGGTCGCGCAGCATGCGCTCGTAGAGGGCGACGATGAGGCGCTCGGGGGTCATGGAGCCCACGTTGGCTTGACGGTACTGTTCAGCGGTGTGTCGGTAGTCGTGCATTCCGTCTCCCTGGCGCTACTGCTGGTAGAAGCCAATCGAACTCAGATAACTGCCCTGGGCCTGGAGCTGGGACACCATGGCCTCCATGGCAGTGAACTTCCGTTCGAGGGTCGACTGGTAGGTTTCGATGCTGCGCTCGTAACGGGCGATGGAGCTGTCGGCGTACTTGATCTTCTGATTGAGAATGTCGGTGGAGCTCTTGAACATGCCGTCCACCGAATCGGTCATGTCGTCGATGGCCGCGTCCAGCAGGGAAGCCTTGCCCACGTTGCCGTCGCGTTCGATGAGCAGGTCGCGGACCGAGCCGTAATCGTTGTCGAGAGCATCGTTGAACTCTTCGGCATCCCATTCCAGCAGACCGTCGGAACCCCGCGTAACCCCGATCTGGAAGAACGAGGAGACGGAGCCGAGACCTCCGGTGAAGGAGGCGCTCATGATGTTGTCGACCCGCCAGCCCACCGAACGCATGGTCGGGCTGCTGCGCAGGTCACCCTCGGAGCCGCTCTGGTCCTTCATGAACCGCGTCAGGTCGTTGTAGGCATCCACCAGGGACTTGACGTTCTCGGCGATTCCCTCGTTGTCGCGACCGACGGTGACGTGGATCTCCTCGCCCGGTGCGGCCGAGAGCAGGTCGAGGGTCAGGCCCTGGATGATCTCGCTCGAGGTGTTCGACGTGGCCGTGACCGGGATGTCGTCCACCAGGAGCACCGCGTCCGCTGCGGCGACCTGGTTGGTCAAGGTGGGGGTCGTGCCCCCTGTGAGGCCGCTGGTATCGACGCTGAAACTGTTGGCGGTGCCGGCCTCGGCGCCGGTCAGGATCAGGTGGTAGCCGCCGGTAGCGGAGCCGTCGAAGATCACCGTGGCGCCCACGCCTTCGACGTTCTCGGTGATCTGATTGGCAAGACTCGAGAGATTGGAGCCGGGGCCGACAGTCAGGTCGACGACCTCGCCGTTGACCGTGAAGCTCACGGTGCCGGTGCCCACCGATTCGTCGGCCGAGTCGAAGCCCTGGGAGACTTCCTTCTGAGCCACGGCGCGGGACTGGATCTCGATGGTGTAGGAACCGGGGGCGGCGTTGGTGTCGGCGTCCACGCGCAGCACGTCCTCGTTGCTGCTTGAGGCCTGGACCGCGCTGAATTCCTTGGCGGTGTCGACGTTTTGCGCGGCTTCCTGGAGAGCCAACAGTTTCGTCTTGAGGGTGGCCAGGGAGCTGATCTCCGACTGGTATCCCTGCTTGCGTCGCTCAAGGCGGTAGATGGGAGCCCGTTTCAGCTCCACCAGCTGGGATACGATCGTACCCGTATCCATGCCGGTGACCAACCCGCCAAACGAGATGGAACTCATGGTCGTCCTCCGGTTCGTGCTCGCGTACTGGCGATCCGTCGCAACCGTCGAGCTCCGTCAGTGGGCCTCGTCCAGGACCACTCCTGCGAGATCGGCAATTTTGCGCTGCAGGTTAAGGACTTTTTCCGGCGGAAACTGCTTGATGGTCTCGCCGTTCTCGTCCTTGAGCTCGACGACGACCTTGCCCGTCTCCTCGTCCTTGTGGATGCTGACCTGCCATCCCGGGGGACCGGCCTCGGCCAGGGCTTCACTCAGGCGCTCGAGCGCCTCGATCTGCTCGGCCGGGTCGAGCTGCCGTATATCCTCCTGGGTCTCTCGGGACAGAGCCACGGGGGACTCCTCCGCGGGCTCGGCCACCGGGCGTTCGGGTGCGACTTCGACTTCGGTCGGCTTGGATTCTTCGACGGCCGCTACGGGCCTCGCGTTGATAGGCTGGATGTCGGCCATGGCCAACCTCCTGACTGCGACCCTCCTGACTGCGCCGGGAGCCCCGCCGGGCGGGGCTCCCGTACGCGTTGGCTATGCCTAGCCGAGCAGCGACAGGGCCAGACCCGAGGTCTGGTTGGCCTGCGCCAGCACGCTCACGCCAGCCTGCTGCAGGATCTGATAACTGGTCATGGCCGCGGTCTCCTTGGCCACGTCCACGTCCCGCATACGACTGTTGGCAGCGGAGAGGTTCTCCGCGGTCATGGAGATGTTGCGGATCGAGGACTCGAGGCGGTTCTGCACCGCACCGAAGTCCGAACGGGCGCTGGATACGCTCGCGATGGCCGCGTCGATCTCGTCCAGCGCCGTCGCCGCGTTGGCCGCGGTGTCGATGCCGGTGGTCGTCGTCAGACCGGCCGAATCCAGATCCGAGCTCAGGTCGACCTGGACCCGGTCCGTGGCGGCCGACGTGATGCCGACCTGGATGTTGACCGTGCCGCCGGAACCATCCAGCAGCGCGACGCCGTTGAACTCGGCCGAGTCGGAGATCCGGTCGATCTCGGAGGTCAGAGCCGTGTACTCCGCGTCCAGATAGGCACGCTCGGAGTTGCTCAGAGTACCGGTCATGGACTGCTCGGACAGCTCCTTCATACGAATGAGGAGGCCGGACACCTCGTCCAAGGCACCCTCACCGACCTGCACCATGGAGATGCCGTCGGCAGCGTTGCGTCCCGCCTGGTCCAGAGCGCGGATGTCGGCCTTCAAGCCTTCGGAGATGGCCAGACCGGCAGCATCGTCACCGGCGCGGTTGATACGCAGACCGGAGCTCAGCTTCTCCATGCTCTTCTGGAAGCGGGCAGTGGTGTTGTACAGGTGACGCTGGGTGTTAACGGAAGAGACATTCGTGTTGATGCGGATACCCATTGTATTCCTCCATGGAATGGGTTGTCGTCCGTGACGTCAGGGGCGCTCCTTGCCCCCTCTCGGATGTGAGAGTTTCGTCCGAACTCCGTTCGATTTAGTGCGCGACCCTATTGCCGTGCTGATGAAAACTATCGGCATGAGCCCGCGGATTCTTTAGGACAGAATTGGATAGAACAGAAATATTCTCAGCGTAAAGAAATACCGCCGTTCCCGGGTGGGAACGGCGGTATCAGAGTTGTCGACTTGGTGCGCCGGGGTGTTACTGGAGCAGCGACAGGGCCAGACTGGACGTCTGGTTGGCCTGGGCCAGCACGCTCACGCCGGCCTGCTGCAGGATCTGGTAGCTTGTCATGGCTGCCGTTTCCTTGGCCACGTCCACGTCGCGGATCCGGCTATTGGCCGCAGCCAGGTTCTCGGCGGTCAGGTTCGTGTTCCGGATAGAGGACTCCAGGCGGTTCTGGATAGCTCCGAAATCGGCGCGCACCGATGATATGGCCGAGATGGCCGCGTCGATCTCATCCATGGCGGTGCCGGCGTTGGCGGCCGTGTCCACGCCGGTGGTGGTGGTCAACGCGGCGGAATCCATGTCGTTGCCCAGGTCCACCGCGACGCGATCCGTGGCGGCGGACGTGATGCCCACCTGGATGTTCACCGCGCCGCCGGTGCCGTTCAGCAACTTGACGCCGTTGAATTCAGTGGCCTCGGAGATGCGGTCGATCTCGCTGGTCAACGCGCTGTACTCCGCGTCCAGGTAGGCACGCTCGGAGTTGCTCAGGGTACCGGTCATGGACTGCTCGGCCAGTTCCTTCATGCGGATCAGGATGTTGGAGACCTCGTCCAGGGCGCCTTCACCGACCTGCACCATGGAAATACCATCGGCGGCGTTACGTGCGGACTGTTCCATGGCGCGGATGTCGGCCTTCAAGCCCTCGGAAATGGCCAGGCCGGCGGCGTCGTCGCCGGCGCGGTTGATGCGCAGCCCGGAGCTCAGCTTCTCCATGCTCTTCCGAAAGCGGACCGTGTTGTTGTACAAGTGCCGCCGGGTGTTCAGCGACGAGATGTTGGTGTTGATGCGGATGCCCATCGTGTTCCTCCTTGAAACCTCTCGGTTCTACCGCCCACAACGGCGCCGTCCATGACGGCGTCGATTCCGGCAGCGACCGGGGGCGTCCGGTGCGGTGCCGACGGGCGGTGATGCCCGTTTCCACGGGCCGAACGAGGGGGGAGGGGCCGGAACGCATGCGGGCGATCCGGCGGTTGGTCATGGGCGATCGCGTGGCGTCCGCCGTGCCGGTTCTCCTCCCTGAGAACCTCGTGGGCCGCATGTCGACTTCGACCTGGGGTTGGAGCACCTCGATGCCATCCGTGGCCACGGGTGTTCCGGGGAAGTCGACATGTTGATTATCGGTAGTCGAAGGAGGGGCTTGAGCAGAGAAACGCCGGGAAGCCAGCGACCGGCGGCGCCGGACGGGCGCCGCCGGTCAGGACAACCGGTTTACGAAACAGACGGGCTAGCGCTGCATCAGCGACAGGGCCAGCTGGGACGTGTTGTTGGCCTGGGTGAGGATCGACACGCCCGCCTGCTGCAGGATCTGCAGGGAGGTCATGTTCGACGTCTCGAGGGCCACGTCCACGTCACGGATACGGCTGTTGGCCGCCGCCAGGTTCTCCGTGGTCATGCCGATGTTGCGGATGGACGTCTCCAGGCGATTCTGGACCGCGCCGAAATTGGCGCGGATGCTCGAAACCGCGGCGAGAGCGCCGTCGACCTCGGCCATGGCCGCCTGGGCGTTGAGAGCCGTGTCGATGCCGGTGGAGATACCGATGGCTGCGGCGTCCATGGGATTACCAAGATCGATCTGGACGCGGTCGGTTGGGGTGGAGCCAATGCCCACCTGGATGTCCACCGTGCCGGCGCCGCCGCTGAGCAGGAACACGCCGTTGAACTCGGTGCCCGCCGCGATGCGATCGATCTCCTCTTCCAGGGAGATGCGCTCCGAATCCAGGTATGCCCGCTCGGAGTTGCCGAGGGTGCCGTTGATGGACTGCTCGGCCAGTTCCTTCATGCGGATCAGGATGTTGGAGACCTCGTCCAGGGCGCCTTCACCCACCTGCACGAGACTGATGCCGTCGGCCGCGTTCCGGCTGGCCTGCTGCATGGCGCGGATGTCCGAGCGCAGACTCTCGCTGATGGCCAGACCGGCGGCATCGTCGCCCGCGCGGTTGATGCGCATGCCGGAACTGAGCTTCTCCATGCTCTTCTGGAAATTGGTCGTCGTGTTGTAGAGGTGCCGTTGCGCACTCAACGACGCGATGTTCGTATTCACCCTGATACCCATGATACTCCTCCGTGCAGGAGCGGTCTGCCGGTGCCGTGGTTTCGGCGTGCGGTCTACCGCTGCGTCCGGTTGTCCTTTTCGTTCTTGCCCGTCTTGGCGACGCCCCGTACGGTTCCGGAGTCCGCTGAACTGCGAAACGCCCTTTCGGGAGTGCCCTCGTGCAGATCGCCTGTCCGTCACCGGCGGAACATGCCGCCTTTCGTGACCTCGTCAATGCAGAAATCAGGCCCGGGAAAGGAGAGACCCGCGCCTGGGACGATTTCCCGGTCATCCTGGGGGAGGAAAACCGCTCCTGGACCCTGGTGGCGCGGGCACCGGACGGTCGTCTGGCGGCGGGCCTGGCCTGTCTAGTACGCTCCTTCACAACGAGTTTGGGAATCCTGCCCATCGGCGGCGTCGGTGGTGTCGTCACGGCGCAGGAATTCCGTGGCCAGGGTTTGAGCCGGCGGCTCCAGGAGGCCATGCTGGCCCATCTGCACCGGCACAATGTGCCGCTGGCGGTCCTGTGGAGCGACCAGCCGGAAATATATGCCGGAAGGGGCTTCGGTCCGGCGGGGTGGGAGCACCACCTGCTGCTGGAGCACGTGGATCTGCCGGTAATCGACGGTGCGAGGGAGTACAGGCCGGAAGACGCCGAGGCTGTGGAGGAACTCTACGCCTCCCACCCCTGGCGCACCGTCCGCGAGCCCGGGGACTCGCGTCTCCTTTATGGTATGCCCGGCACCCGGGGTTTGGTAGTGGCCGACGGGGACGACCGGCCGGTGGCGGCGATCTTCTGCGGCAAGGGTGCGGACTTCTCGGGCTATGTCACCGAGTGGAGTGGGGAACCCTGGCCCGTGCTCGGTCTGTTCCGGGAGGCACGCGAACGCGGCTGGGCCTCCCACGTCCTGGTGCCCCCGGGGGGCGAGAAACTGCTCAATGCCGCCGCCGAGCGGGGTGGCCGCTGGTTCGCCAGTGTGTCTGGATTGTGGGCAGTGCTGGACGACAGGGCCCTGCGCAAGGCGGCCGAAGCGGCGGATCTGGCGGTGCCGGAGGACATGGTTCCGGCGGCCTGGTTGGGCGGTGTGGGGGACGACGGCTGCAGCCGTCCGGGCCTGCTCCACGTAGCCGTTTGGGGTTTTGATTCCGTATGACGGCTCTTAGTGCCTCCGGGTTCCTCATTTCGGGCTAAAGTTTTTCCTGATTCCTGCCGATAACCAGGCGGAATGCAGGGGCAAAATCTGCCGAGCGGCACATACTTTGCCCTGGAACGTGGGAATCGGGCAGATCGCGATGGAGCGTGAACCCGGGAAACGAGGCATCTGGAGATGAGCATGAACAGGATCGACCAGACCGATGTCCTGCGCCAAGGCGCCGTGGGCCGCTTCCAGGAAACCAGTCGCCGGGACCGGGCGCAGGAGACGGACCCGGCGGCGACGAAGCAGGCGGGCAAGGAACAGGTCACTGATCGCGCCGAGATCTCCGAGGCCGCCCAACGACTCATGGAAGTCCGTAGCGCCCTGGAGATTGGGCGCAAGGCCGTGGATGGGATTGAGGACGTGCGCGAGGAACGCGTGCTCCAGGCCAAGGCGCGCCTGGCCGAGGGCTACTATCAGGCGGTGGAGGTGCAATCCAAGGTGGCCGACGGGGTTTCCCGGGTCATGGATGGCATGGACGCTCTCTGATCTTCCCACAGCCGAACCATACGGACGGAGCCGTTGATACGGCTCCGTTTTTTGTTTGCTCTAACTGGTAAAATTTCTTACAGTTTCCCCTCCGGATAAATTATCGACTCTCCAGAGGAAGCGGCAGGCACGACCAGATGGCATCGGATATCTTCGCCCTTCCCCGGCCCTTGCCGCGCGCGGCTGTTTTCCTGGGCCCTCGCGGCTGGCTCGACGACCTGGGTGATCTCGATGACGAGGCCGTCGCCGCCGAGAGCCCCACCGCCGTCCTGGATAAACTGAGGATCGACGCGCCCGCCGGCGCCGAAGGGCCCGCACGGCTGCTGGTCATCCACCAGGACGCCTTCGCCGGACCGGGCGGCGTGGAGACCCTCGAAGGCTGGCTCATGGAGGTGGCGACCCTGCGCGGTCCCCACGTGCCGGTCCTGGTCCACGGTCGCCTGGACGCCGACCGCCTCGTCCGCTTCTTCCGGGCCGGACTCTTCGACGCCCTGTCTGCTCCGGTGGCCCGCATGGAATGGGTGAACATGCTCATCCGCGCCGAGCGGCGGTTGGAATTGCGCCGCCAGAGCCGCCTCGTGCTGGAGACGGCGGGTGAAACCCAGGAAGTGCTAGGGGACCTGCGCCGCCGCCTGGGCCGTGAAGCCGCCGGCGCCGCGGACGAACTCCTGAAGGCCCACGAGAGTCTCGAAGCGGCCAACCGCCGACTCAACGACGCCATGGCCGAACTGTCCCTCCTATACCGTTTCGGACGCCGCCTGAGCACGACCCGCAACTGGGACGACACCCTGCGCGAGATCCTGCGCAGCCTCTCGGACTTCGTGGGATCCGGCGGCGCTGCGCTCGTCCTGCGTTCGGCGGAGGAGGGGCCGTTTTCCCCGCGTCAGACCTGGCAGTGGAACGAGAGCTCCTGGGACAAGGTCCTGGTGGATCTCCAGGACCAGGTGGACGGCGCCGTGGCCGAGAGCATCATGGCGCCCGGCGTGTTCCGGGTGGATCCGTCGCGGCCGACGGCCAGCGCGGGCCAGCGTCGCATCATCGCCCAGCCCCTGGAGCACCAGGATGCCTGTCTGGGCTTCCTGCTGCTGCTGTTCGGCACACCCGAAGCGCGGGACGCCGCCGCCGAACGCTACCTGCCCTTCCTGCAGGCGGTGCAGGTGGTGTTGGCCGAAGAGGTGGCCGGCGCCCAGCTCCTGGACCGCATCCGCGACATCGGCGTCTTCAACGCGCGCGTGCTCGAGACCGTCCGCAGCGCCATCTGGGTGCTCAACGACGAGGGTCGCAGCGTCTTCGTCAACCGGGCCGGCCGGCGTCTCCTGACCGGCCACGAATCCGCTCCCCTGACCGGTGCGGACTTCCTCTTCCGCATCGGCCGGGGACGTGAGGAAGCAGAGCCGGCGTCGACGGAGATGCCGCCGGAGACTCCTCCGGAACTGCTGCTGGACGGCCGTCTGGTGCTCGACCACCAGCAGGGACCGCTCCTGGCGCACCTGCGCAACCTGGACGACGGCACCCTCGGCGGCGAGGGCTGCGTGGTGGACACGGCCGGCCAGCGGGTGCCGGTCATGGTGCAGACGGCGGCCATGCCCGGTCGCGGGCGCAACGAGCAGTGGCTGGTGGTGGTGGCCGAGGATTTGCGCGACGCGCGCATCCTCGAGTCCGAGCGCCTGCGCGCCGACCGGCTGGAGGGCCTGGTGGAGATGTCGGCCACCCTGGCTCACGAGATCCGCAACCCCCTGATGGGCCTCAGCGCCCAGGCTGAACTCCTGGCGGACCGCCTGCCCGACGACGATCCCCGCCGGCGCTACCTGGACGTCATGACCCGCGAGGTGGGCCGCATCAACGACACCATCACGCGCATGCTGAACTTCGTCCGCCCTTACGAACCGGTCCTGGACCATACGGACCTGGCCCTGCTGGCCGAGGACGCCGTGGAACTGGCGCGGCCCCGGGCCGAGTCGCGTTGTGTGGCGCTGACCTGGCTCCCGCCCGACAAGGACGCACACCTGCGGGGCGATGCCGCCCAGCTCAAGCAGACGATCCTGAACCTGGTGCTCAACGGCCTGGACGCAGCGCCCGAGGGCGGGCACGTGAGCGTGGCCGTGCGCGTGGAGCAGTCCCTCGAACTGGCCGATCCGGCCCGCGGCACCCACGCCCGGGTGCCGGGACTGGTGTGCGAGGTCCGCGACAACGGCCCCGGCGTACCCGACGAGGACCGCGACCGCATCTTCCGTCCTTTCCATACCACCAAGGCTTCGGGCACCGGGCTCGGCCTGTCCATCAGCCACAAGATCGTGGCGGCCCACGGCGGCGAGATATCCGTGGATCGCGACCGAGGCGAGACCGTGTTCCGTCTGGCGCTACCCGCCGGCGACACCCGCATTTCCCTGAAGGAGGAGTCCCGATGAACCCGAGGATCCTGATCGTGGACGACGAGGTGACCATCCGCGCATCCCTGGCCGAAAGCCTTGCCGCCGACGGTTACGAGGTGGACCCGGCCGAGAGCGGCGAGGAGGCCCTGGCCAAGTGCCACGCCGGCACCTACGACCTGGTCGTCACCGACCTGCGCCTGCCCGGGGTATCGGGTCTGGACATCCTGCAGGCCCTGCGCAACCAGGGTAACGCCACGCCGGTCATCATGATGACCGCTTATGGCGACGTGGACACGGCCGTCAGCGCCATGCGCCTGGGCGCCTACGACTTCATCCGCAAGCCCTTCAAGCTGAGCGAGATTCGCCGCCAGGTCAGGGCGGCCCTGCGGGCCACGCCGGACCGCCGCGATGTGGTCCCGGAAGTGGAGGAGGAGGCCGCGCCCGCGGCCCGCCCGGCGGACCTGGAAGGCCGCTACATGCGGATGATCCGCGCCTGCCCCGGCCTGACGCGGGTGGCACGCATGCTTGAGAAGATCGGCTCGAGCCGCAGCGGCAACGACACGTCCATCCTCATCCAGGGCGACTCGGGCGCCGGCAAGGAGATCATCGCCCGCGCGGTCCACGAGGTGTCCCGGGGCAGCAGCGATCGTTTCATGGAGATCAACTGCGCCGCCGTGCCGGAGACCCTGCTGGAGAGCGAGCTCTTTGGATACGAGAAGGGCGCCTTCACCGACGCCAAGGCGCGCAAGGAGGGCCTCTTCGAACTGGCCGGCGAGGGAACCATCTTCCTGGACGAGATCGGCGAGATGGGTATTCTGCTCCAGAGCCGCCTGCTGCGGGTGCTGGAGAACCGCCGTTTCCGCCGGGTGGGCGGCAAGGACGATCTGGAAGTGCGGGCGCGCATCGTGGCCGCCACCAACCTCAAGTTGGACGAGGCCATCGAGTCGGGCGCCTTCCGCAACGATCTCTACTACCGGTTGCAGGTGGTGGAAGTGGAGGTTCCGCCCCTGCGCGAGCGTCCCGAGGACCTGGAGGTCCTCATCAACAATTTCCTGCGCGAATTCAATGCCCAGATGGGGCTGCAGACGGATCCCGTGGCGGAGGGGCTGCTGAACACCCTCCAGCGCTATCCCTGGCCCGGCAACGTGCGGGAGTTGAAGAACGTCCTCAAGCGGATCATGATCCTGGAGGAACCCCCGGTACTGGAGCCCGGGCACTTCCCGCCCCACATCATCGAGGGTCGCAATCCCCGCAGTTCCTCCCGCCAGGCGGATTTCGGGCAGGCCACCGGCTTGATGCCCCTGTCGGAAGTGGAGCGCCTGCAGATTCTCTACACCCTGGAGCAGACCGAGAACAACAAGTCCAAGGCCGCGCGCATCCTGGGCATCAGCCGCCAGACCCTGCGCGAGAAGCTCCGCCAGTACGAGGAACGGGCCGCCGCCGACCGGGACAAATCCCTGGAAGCCGAGGGCTGATTCAGGACGAGATCGTGACCATGACGGCCGGGGGCGGACAGGATCCGCCCCCGGCTTTTCTTGCCGGGTACCCCTGTATGATTCCTGGCCACCATGGCTGCCCAGATCCCGACGCACCGGAAGATTCCCGCCGTCGCAAGGCGCTGCAATGGCTCTCCGACCGGTCATGACCGCGGTCGAAAAGACATGAAGAAGATCATGTAACGTCTTTTTATTTAACGACAACGACGTTTTCCAGGTTGAAGGCTCCGATCACTGAGTCGGAAACATCATGGGAGCCTGCCGCAGACACGTCCGAGGGTACGGTCCTTGCCCTGCGACCCTTCGAAGGGACAAACGTTCAACCGACGGGAAAGATCGACCATGATGCTTCACCGTGCACTTCGGACCACGGCCGGACCACTTGCGGTCCTCGGTGTCGTCCTGCTCCTGGCAGGCGCCTCCGCAGGTGAGCCCGAGCGTTTGGATGGCCGGGAGCGCCTGGGTTACCTGCAGTGGCTCCACTCCCTGGAAAGGACCGTGGCGGCCCGCGAGGCCGGCGGCGTCCAGGAGGAGCGGCTCCTCTATCCTTTCGATCTTCCTTCCTGGGAAGGCGACGACCCCCGTCCGTACCGACACCTGGCCATCGGCAAGGCCGTCCTCGAACTAGAAGAGATCTGGGCCGACCGGGAGCACCATCCGTCACCCCTGGCCGCCTTGTCCAATGCCCGAAACTACGTGCACCTGAGTGAGTACGACAGCGCCCTGGTCTGGTACGAGATCACCGAACGGGCCGACAAGGAAGGCCGCTTCAGCGAGGACGTGGCCCGGGAGTCCCTGGCCGCCGCCCTGGCCGCCGGCGATTCCCTGGGCGCCGCCCGCGGTTTGACCAACACCCTGGGCGCTACCGAGATCGCCCGTCGCGCCGACGAGGTCGTGGTGGCCTACCGCTGGCTCCTGACCAACCGGGACGCGCGCTCCCTGGACCATCTGATCCAGAAGGTCGCCGCCGAGGATTCTCTCCTGACGCCGCGGCTTCGTCTGTGGCACGCCCGGGCCCTGGCCTGGCGCGAGCAGCCGGCGGAATGCCTGGCCCAGTTGCGTTTGCTGGTGGCCGGAGGCGCTTTGAGCCAAGGCCTGGAGGAGTCCGAAAGGACCTGGGTCGTGACCAAGGTACCGGACCTCTACCTGGTCCTGGACGACGTGGATGCCGCCGCCGATCTCTACGGGGCCCTGGCGTCCTCTTCCCTGGAGGAACTTTCCCTCTGGGGCGCCTACCAGCTGGCCGGGACAGCGCTCATGACCGCCGACTACTCCGGCGCGGCCGCCGGCTACCGCCGGGTGTGCGAAGGCGAACGACACGGCCCGTGGCAGGACCACGCCTGCGCCAACGCCGCGTTGGCCGAGAACCTGGAACGTCTGCGCAAGGAGGGCGAGCCCTATGGCGCCGCAGCCTTCTACCAGCGCTGAGATCGTGGCGGCCGAGCGCCGCATCCTCGACGGACTCGTCGACCTCTACGAGGAGGAACGCCGCCTGTACCGTCGCGTCCTCGAACTGACACACCGCCAGGGGGAACTGGTCCGCTCAGGACGCCCCTTCGGCGAGGTGCGCGCGGTGCTCGAGGAGAAGAAGGACATCCTGGAATCCATCAATCTGTTGGATCGCTCGGAGCAGGAGCGCAAATCGGCGTGGCAACGGGGACGTGAGCACTGGACCGCTGCGGGACGCAAACGGCTGCATGACAGTCTGGCGACGGTGGCGGCGGTCATCGAGGAGATCGTGACCTGCGAAGAGCGGAACGATCTGGAACTCATCGCCCGGGCGCAGGAGATGTGATGCGAGGCGTACTCGAACCCCGCACCGACGGCCAAGCCCAGGGTCCCGACCGGGAGCAGCGGCGCGGTCCCGAGGGCCGGTTGCTGCGGGGCTATTTGCACAAGACGAGCAACACCCTCTGCGGCATCAAGGGCTACGCCAGCCTCATCGCCCGGGGCGCCGGAACGCCCGAGTCGTCCCGCTGGGCCGAGAAGATCATCAACGAGGTGGAGCGCATGGAGGAGGTGTTCCGGGCCGTGGGCGACCTGACTGCCGACGCGCCGCGGAACGAGGCCTACGGAGTGCTGGCGGACATCGTCGCCCGCTCCTGTGAGGACGCCCTACGTCGCCACCCGCACCTGACAATCACCGTGGAAGCGGTGCCCGAGGTGCCGACCCTGCTGCCGGCGGCGGACCTGTCCCTGGTGCTGGGGGAATTCCTGGACAACAGCGCCGAGGGCCGCGACGGCCGGCCGGGACCGGTGCACGTGACGCTCACCTTCCCGCTGTTGCCCACGGGCCGCGTGGCGCTGGTGTGTGTCGACGACGGGCCGGGCCCCTTGCCCGCCCTCGCGCCCAAGGCGGGCGAACCCTTCCTGACCACCAAGGACGGACGACCCGGTATCGGACTGACGAGGGTCGACACCCTCGCCGAGATGTACGACCTGGCCTGGCACCTCCACCCGGGACCGCGCGGTGGCGCGGTGGCGGCGTGCGAAGTGGCGGGCGTACCCGTCGGCTGGACCGGCGACGATCGACAGGAGACCAACCAATCATGACGGACAAGCGCACCATCCTGGTCGTGGACGACGAACGCTCCATGCGTGATTTCCTGGAGGCTTCCCTGGCCTCGCGCTACCGGGTCCTAACCGCCTGTGACGGCGGCGAGGGCCTGGAGATCCTGCGCAAGGAACGCGTCCACGTGGTCCTGTCGGACATCCAGATGCCGGGCACCGGCGGCATGGAACTGCTGGCGGGTCTCCGCCGTTTGCCGGGACCGCGTCCCCTGGTCGTCATGATGACCGCCTTCGGCACCATCGAGCAGGCGGTGGAGGCCACGCGCCACGGTGCCGTCGACTATCTGACCAAGCCCTTCGGCCTGGAACAGCTCGACCACGTGCTTGGCCGCGCCCGCGAGTTCGAGGTCCTGCGCAAGGAGAACCGCTCGCTGCGCGAGAATCTCGCCTCCCGCACCGAGAACATGGGCCTGATCGGCACCCATTCGACAATGCAGCGCCTGCGCGAGAAGATCGTCATGATCGCCGACTCCCGGGGAACGGTCCTGCTGCAGGGCGAGAGCGGCACGGGCAAGGAAGTGGTCGCCCGCGCGATCCACATCTCAGGCAACCGTGCCAACGGCCCCTTCATCCGCATCAACTGCGCGGCCATACCCGAAACCCTCCTCGAGTCCGAACTCTTCGGCTACGAGCGGGGTGCGTTCACCGGCGCCGTGCAGGCCCGCAAGGGCAAGTTCGAACTGGCCGACGGTGGGACTCTGCTCCTGGACGAGATCAGCGAGATGCCCTACGCCATGCAGGCCAAGCTTCTGCGGGTGCTTCAGGAACGGGAATTCATGCGGCTGGGGGCCAAGTACGCCACCCGGGCCGACGTGCGCATCATCGCCACCACCAACCGCGACCTCCAGCAGGAGATCCGCGAACGGAATTTCCGGGAGGACCTCTACTTCCGGCTGAACGTGGTTCCCCTGCGCATCGTGCCCCTGCGCCAGCGCAAGGAGGACATTCCCGAGTTGGCTGCCCATTTCTGCCAGGGCTTCTGCGCCGAGAACGAGAAGCCGCTCATGAAGATCTCCGGCCGGGCCATGCGCGGCCTCATGGCCATGGACTGGCCCGGGAACGTGAGGCAGCTGCAGAACGTCATCGAGCGCGCAGTCATCCTGGGCGCGGGACCGGAATTGGACGACGAGATCCTCGGACTGCCCGAGGAACTGAACGGCGCCAAGCCATCGGCGGGTTTCCACACGGACATGACCCTCAAGGACATGGAGCGGGAACTCATCATGCGCAAACTGGAGCACACGCGGGGCAACCGGACGTTGGCCGCCCAGGAGCTGGGCATCAGCGTCCGTACCCTGCGCAACAAGCTGAACCTCTATTCGGGCCAGGGCCTGCAGATCCCGGGGTGACGCCATGATGAAAACAGGAATCTTCGGCAAGGCCCACCTGGAGACGCTCAAGAAGGCGGTCGGCGTCTACTCGCAGCGGCACCAGGTGACGGCCCAGAACATCGCCAACGTGGAGACCGCGGGTTACCGGACCCGGAAGGTGAAGTTCGAAGAGCTGCTGTCGGCGGCCGGTCCCTCCATCAAGGGCTACCGGACCCACGAGCGGCACTTCGCCATCGGCCGCGGCGGCGTAGAGGACGTGCAGGCCCAAGTGCGCGAAGCGCGCACGGGCCACGACAACGGCGTCAACGACGTGGACATCGATTCCGAAATGGCGAACCTGGCCACCAACGACCTGACCTACCGATTGGCGACCCGCCTGCTGAGCGCACGCTACAGCGTGCTGCGCGGAGCCATCAAGGGTCAGATGCGATAACGAGGAGTGACCCATGAGTGACGGACTGTTCGGCTCCATCAGGATCAGCGCCTCCGGCCTGCGGGGGCAACGCACCAAGCTCGACGTGGTGGCCCAGAATCTGGCCAACGCCGAGACCACGCGCACGCCCGACGGCACGCCCTACCGGCGCCAGCGGGCCATCTTCGAACAGGTGCTTGGGGAGAAGGTGCTGCGGCATTCGGACAGTCTGGGCCGCGCCACCGAGGGGCGCCTGGCGCGGACCCACCCCACCCACCTGGGTGGCAGCATGTCCGCACCCGGCGGCCGGGGTCAGGCCGGCGTGGAGACCGAGGTCGGCGTAGCCGAGGACGCGTCCCAGTTCCGTGTGATCCACGACCCGGGCCATCCGGACGCGGACGAGGAAGGTTACGTCCTGCTGCCCAATGTGAACCCCATCAGCGAGATGGTGGACATGATCACCGCCAGCCGCGCCTACGAGGCCAACGTCGCGGCGGTGCAGGCGGCCAAGGATATGTTCGGCGAAGCCCTGAAGATCTGATAGCGAGACCGGGAGAGGAACATGGCAGTCGGCGGTATCAAGTCCCTGGGTTCGATCGACGTCCGCGCCGCCTACGGCGTGGAGGGCGCCACGAAGCCCACCGGACCGTCCTTCAAGGACCAGCTCCAGCAGGCCATCGGCGAAGTAGGTGCGCTGTCTTCGCGCAAGGAGGAGATGGTCGATGCCATGGTGGCCGGCGAGGTCACCGAGGTGCACGACGTGATGATCGCGTCGAAGGAGGCCCAGTTGGCCTTCGAGTTGCTTTTGGAAGTCAGGAACAAGCTCCTGGAAGGCTACCAGGAACTCATGCGTATGCAGGTGTGATGAACTCGGAAGGATCTGAGGTAAAGGCGTGGATGGAATCAAGCAGTTCATCGATACGATCCGGGAGCGCATCGGCGCCCTGACCTTCAACCAGAAGGTCCTGCTGGGAGCCGTGGGCGTGGCCAGCGTGATCAGCGTGGCGGTGTTCTCCATGTGGCTCGGCCACGAGGAGAACTCGGTGCTGTTCACCAACTTGAGCCCTGAGGACGCCTCGACGGCCCTGGCCGAACTGGCCAAGCAGGACGTGACCGCAGAGCTCGCCAACGGCGGCACGACCATCCTCGTGCCCGAGAACGAGGTGCACCGCCTGCGGGTGGACCTGGCCGCCCGGGGTATCCCGTCCAGCGGCGTGGTGGGCTTCGAGATCTTCGACGGCAAGCAGTACGGCCTCACCGAGTTCCTCCAGAACGTGAACTTCAAGCGGGCCACCGAAGGGGAACTGACCAAAACCATCGAGGGACTGCAAGGAATCCAGTCGGCCCGGGTGCACCTGGTGCTCCCCAAGCCGTCCATCTTCGCTCGTCTGGCCGCCGAGGCCACCGCCAGCGTGGTGGTCAGCCTCGGCCGCGGTTCCCAGCTGGGCGAGGGCCGCATCGCCGGTATCCAGTCCCTGGTGGCCGCCGCCGTGGAGAATCTCGCCACCGATAAAGTCACGGTCCTCGACCAGCACGGCAAGGTGCTGTCGGCGGCCCAGCGCAGCGACGACGTGGGCCGCAGCGCCAACCAGCTCGAGCTGCGCAAGGAGGTCGAGACCCACCTTAGCAGCAAGGCCGCCAGCATGCTCGATCGTGTGCTCGGTCCCGGCAAGTCCATCGTGCAGGTGGATGCGATCCTGAACTTCGAGAAGATCGACCGCGAACGGGAAATCTACGATCCAGCCGCCACCGTGGTCCGCTCCGAGGCCCGCACGGATTCCAGCGACCCTGAATCGGGCGGCACTACCGAGCAGTCCGAGACCAACTACGAGATCAACCGCACCGTCGAGCGCATCGTGGGCGAGACCGGCGGTGTGCGAACCCTTTCGGTGGCCGTCTTCGTGGATGGCCACTACACCCCCTCCGAAGAGGACGGCGGACCGGTGTACGCGCCCCTGAGCGACGAGGAACTGGGGCAACTGCGGCGCATCGTCCAGACGGCCGTCGGCCTGAATCAGGTGCGCGGCGACCAGATCGAAGTAGTGAACATGCAGTTCCAGCAGCCGGTCGGCGGATTCGGCCAGGCCGGCGGTGGCGCCACGCCCGGTTGGATCGACATCGTCGGCCAGTACGGCGGGCGGGTGGTGCTCCTGGTGCTGCTGGGCGTGATGGTCCTGGTCCTGCGCCGGAACATCGGGCGCCTGGTGGCCGACGCCTTCGGTCCGGGGAACGCCGCGACCGGTGGAAGCAGATCCGCCGCCCGCGCAGGCGGTGCCGCTGCGGACGACGACGACATGCAGGGCTTCGACGGCATACCGGAATTGAACAACCAGATGGTCCAGGACATCCAGGAGTACGCCACGGAGAACCCTGACCGGGTCGCCGAGGTCATCCAATCCTGGATCCAGGGCGTGGACGCGGGCGAACGCACCCGCGAAGCGGTGGGGGAATGACGTGAACGATCAGGCCCTGCGCAAGGCAGCCGTCTTCCTCATGGCCCTCGGGCCGGCCGTGGGCGGCAAGGTGCTCTCGAAGCTGCCGGAACCCCTGGTGGAGGATCTGGCCCACGTGATCGCCTCCCTGGGCCACGTGACTTTCGAGGAGAAGAAGAAGATCCTGGCGGACTTCGTGACCATCAGCAGCCGCATCTCCGGCATCGCCTTCGGCGGCGAGGAGACGGCCAAACAGATTCTCGAGTCGGGCTTCGGCACCCGTAAGGCCTCGTCCCTCATCGGCCGCGTGACCAGTTACAGCGAGATCAAGAGTTTCGAGCACCTGAAGAACGTGGACGGCCTCACCGTGGCCAACTACCTCAAGAACGAGCACCCCCAGACCATCGCCGTGGTGCTGGCCCACATGGATCCGCGCAACAGCGGGCCCATCCTCGGGAAACTCCCGGCGGAGTTGCAGGGGGATGTGGCTCACCGCATGGCGGTCCTGGAAGCTCCCAACGGCGAGATCATCAGCGCCGTGGAAAACGTCCTGGCCAGCCAGCTGCAGGGCGAGATTTCCGCCCGCGTGACCCAGTTCGGCGGCAAGAAGCAGGTGGCCGAGGTCCTCAACGAGATCGACCGCGAGGTGTGGCAGGAGATCCTGGACGAGATGCGGGAGATCGACGACGACGTGGCCAACGAGGTGAACGGTCTCATGTTCATCTTCGAGGACATCGTCCTGCTGAACGACCCGGACATTCAGGAGATCCTCAAGGAGATCGACTCCAAGGAACTGACTCTGGCCATGAAGGGCGCCACCGAAGAGATCAAGGACAAGATCTTCGGCAACATGTCCAAGCGCGCGGCCGAGGGCATCAAGGAGGACATGGACTACATGGGCCCCATCCGCCTGTCCGAGGTGGAGGAAGCCCAGAAACGCATCGTCGAAGTCGTCAGGAGCCTCGAGGAGGCCGGCACCATCAGTCTGGGCAAGGGCGGCAAAGATGCAGAAATGGTGTCCTGAGCCCTTCGCCACCGATGGCACGGTACCGCTGGTGGCCTCCGCCACTGCCGCGGCCTACGCCCAGGAAGCGCCGGCGACTGCCGGCGACGTGGACGAAGGCGTCCGGATCTTCCGTCGCGAGGCCGGCTTCAAATCCCCCGAGAGCCTCATGGCCCAGCTCAGCCAACAGGAACGCTCCCAGGTGTTCGACCTGGTCCAGCAGGACGTGGCCCGGGAATACGATCAGCGCGAGCAGGCCCTGCGTCAGGAGTTGGAACAGTCCCACGCCGCCGAGCTCGAAAGTATGCGAGCGGAGACTCGCGAGTGGGCCGCCGGCTATGGCGTGCGCCACGAGGAAGCCCTGCGCGAAATGGCCGCAGCCTGTGCGCGCCTGGCGGTGACCCTGGCCGAGAAGATCATCCGCGGCCGCGTGGAGCAGGAACCGGAGATCCTGGTGCGGGCCATCGAGACCGCCCTCTTCGCCGTGGGTGGTGCGGAAGCACTGAAGGTGACCGTGCACCCGGACGACGCCGTCTGGCTGGAGGATCGGTCCGACCTGCGCGAGACCCTGCACATCGGCGAGATCGTCGCGGACCGGCGCGTGGACCGGGGCGGATGCCGCATCTCCTGCGAGGGCCGCGAATGGGACACTACTCTTTCCGGCCAGTTGGAGACCCTCTCCGAGGTGGTCGCCGAATGGATCACCACCGCCACCGCACCCTGCCCCGACAAGGATGGCCATGACCCTGCCCTGGACTGAGATGGAGACGGCCGTGCGGGGGACCAACCCCGTCCGCGCCGTGGGCCGGGTGAGCAACCTGGTCGGCATGGCCGTGGAGGCCGCCGGCCTGGAAGCGCCCGTGGGGTCCATGTGCCGCATCGACACGGGTCGCAACGAACCGCCGGTCCTGTGCGAAGTGGTGGGGTTCCGCCAGGACGCCCTGGTGATCATGCCCTTCCGCGACATGCGGGGGATCTCCCGCGGCAACCGGGTCACCCTGGTGGCGAGCAAGCTCACGGTACCCTTCGGCCAGCACCTGTTGGGCCGGATCATCGACGGCCTGGGCCGGCCCCTGGACGGGGGACCGCCCCTGACGGGTCTGCCCCGGGTCCGCCTGGGACACCAGGCCCCCGCCGCCCTCAGCCGGCGGCGCACCCAGGAGGTCATGACCACGGGCATCCGCGCCATCGACTCTCTGGTGACCACTGCTCGCGGCCAGCGCCTGGGCATCTTCGCCGGCAGCGGCGTGGGCAAGTCCGTCCTGCTGGGCATGATGGCCCGCGAGGCCCAGGTGGACGTGAACGTCCTGGCCCTCATCGGCGAGCGTGGCCGGGAAGTTCGCGAGTTCATCGAGCGGGATCTGGGGCCCGAGGGCCTGTCCCGCAGCGTGGTGGTGGTCGTTACCTCGGACGAAAGCGCCGTCATGCGCGCCAAGGGCGCCGAGACGGCCATGACCATCGCCGAGGCCTTCCGCGAGTCGGACCGGGAGGTGCTGTTCCTCATGGATTCGGCCACCCGCTACGCCATGGCTCTCAGGGAGATCGGCTTGGCCGCCGGCGAACCGCCCACCACCAAGGGCTATCCGCCTTCGGTTTTCGCAGCTCTGCCCCGGCTCTGCGAGCGCGCGGGCTGGTCGGCCGTGAACGCCATGACCGCCTTCTTCACGGTCCTCATCGAGGGCGACGATATCCAGGATCCCATCGGCGACGCCATGCGCTCGATCCTCGACGGCCACATCATGCTGAGCCGCGACCTGGCTCGCGAGCACCACTACCCGGCCATCGACGTTCTGGGCAGCGTGAGCCGGTTGCGCAACGACGTGCTCGGTGACCGGGAACTGGCGGCCGTGGCGCGGATCGTGCGCTGGCTCAAGGTGCTGGAGGACAACCGGGACCTGGTGAACATCGGCGCCTACGTCAGCGGCAGCGACCCGGTTCTGGACGAGGCCCTGGCCAACCGGGAGACCATCCGCGGCTTCCTGCAACAGGGCATGCGTGAGAAAGCGGACCTGGACGAGTCCATTGCGCGGCTTCATGAACTAGCGGCGGTAAACTGATGGCCGCCTTTCGATTTAGGCTGGAGAAAGTCCTGCGCTATCGGCGCCGTGTGGTGGACCAGCGCTCCCGCCAGGTGGCGGCGGCGGAGATGGTCCTGGCCGCGGTGGACAATAGGATCGCGGCCCTGCGCCGGTACCTGGACGAGTTGCCGGTTCCCGACGGGTCCGGCGGCACTATCGACGTGAGGGCGCGCCTCGAACTGGCAGCCTGGTACAACCGGCAGGAGAGGGCCTTGGAGCAACTGGGGGCCGAGCGTCAGGCAGCCGCCGACGAGGTGGCCGACCGGCGGCAGGACCTGTCCGCCGCCTTCCAGGATCGTGAGGTCCTGGAACGTCTGCGGCAACGCAAACGCGAGGAATGGGTGGCCGAGGAAGGTCGCCGCGAGCGTCTGGAACTGGACGAGATCGGCCAGCAGCGCTCGGTCCGGACGCGGACGGCAATTGCCGCCACATCGGCACAAGTTGCCTCCTGAGGCGAAGCTGGACAGTCGGCACCGGATGGCCGCCTGCTGAGTAAAAGACATGGTACCAGTGCCTTGCGGCGCCGCGGCATGATTTGCCGACCGGGCCGGGAATGGCACTCCGGTTGCGAGGGCTTGCCGGACATTGCGTCTGGCGACACACGCGGCACGAACGGGAAGGGACCCGGCACATGAAGAGTGTGGCCATCATCTCCGCGATCACGTTCGTCCTCATCTTCGGGGGCGTCCTGCTGGTCGGCATGCAGTTGCAGGGCGGACCCAGCGTGGCGGCGGTACCGGACCTGGCGCCGGAGGACTACGAAGCGGCCGAGAGAGTCTTCGCCGACATGGCCGTGGAGCGGGACCGCATCCAGCGGGAAAAGGAATCCCTGGTCATGCTGCGCAACGATGTGGCCGTGCAGGAGAAGATCCTCGAAGCGAGCCGCGGGCAACTGGTGGCGACCATCGCCAAGTTGGAGGCCAAGCAGACGTCCTACGTGGAAGAACGCGGTCGCTCGGCTGTCCGCCTGGCCAAGATGTACGAGGCCATGAAGCCCGGCGAGGCGGCACCGATCCTGGGCACCTTGGACATGGAGATCGTGGTGGAGATCATGTCGCGCATGAAGGAACGGCCGGCTGCCAAGGTCCTGGCCAAGATGGATCCGCGCCTGGCCGCCCAGGTGAGCACGCGCCTCAGCGCCAGAGGGGGCAATTGATGCTGGGTTTGCTGGGATTCCTGGCCGGCAAAGCCGTGCCCACGCCGTCGCTGAGCGACGCCGCGACCGACGCCGAGATCAACGTCGCCGAGGCGGGTTTCGCGGGTCTGCTCGCCAACTTGACCTCCGAGCCGACGCCCATGGGAGAAGCGACCGCGCCTACGGTGCAGGTGGCCGCCATGGTTGAGGATTCCGCCGACGCCGGTTCGCAAAAACCTCAACCGGCGCCGGTCCAGGCAGTCGCGACCACGGTCGTGGCTCCGGTTCCGGCCGCTTCGAAGTCGTCCGCTCCGGTCCCGGGCGCTGCGGTCCCGGGCGCTGCGGTCCCGACCGTATCGATCTCGAGCGCTCCGGCGACGGATGCGCCGACTGACCAGACGGCCTCGACGCGGGCGGTCCCGTCGGCGGTGGCACAGACGGTCCCCGTGCCGTCGGTCATGGCGCTACCGGCCGAGGCAGCCGTGCCCGCCCCACCCGCCGTCTTCGCGACTCCGGACGCCATGCCGACTGAGGAAACGGTTTCCGAAGTGGCCGTCAAGGCGCCCGCCATCGCCGTCCCCGTGGATGGGGTGCAGATCCTGACCGCACAGATCCAACCGGCCAACGCGTCGGCAACCGCTGTGACCGCACAGGACCCGCCGGTAGAAGCGACCGTGGCTGCCGAATCCGGTGAAGAGGCGGCCGACGGTCAAGCCGACCATGCTGCATCTTCGCAACCGGCTCCCCTGCCCGGTGCCGTCACAGCGCCGCCTGCGGCCGCACCGGCGGCCGTGCCGAACGAGGCCGCTCCGGTGGCCCAAACTCCTGAATCGCCGGCGCCTGAACTCGTGACGGCACCCGTGAGCCAGAGCACCGGTGATCCGGTGGAGGCGATCCAGCGTACGACCGGCCAGACCGTGGCCCGCGCTGGCGGCGCCGCAGAACCGCCGGTCGCCGTGACCCGCCAGGTAACCACCGGCCTGGCCCGTGCCCTGTCCGACGGCGCTTCCGAAACCGTCCGTATCCGCCTGCAGCCCGAAGAACTGGGCCGAGTGGACGTGCAACTCACGGCCCGCGGGGGCCAGCTCCAGGTCATCATGACCGCCAGCACCACCGAGGCCGAACGCGCGCTACGCGAGAACCTGGCCGAGCTCCTGGACGGACTCGGCCGGCGCGTCGCGCGCTACCAGAACATCGATGTCCGAGTCGAGCAGCGGGAGGGAACCGAGGAACGGTCGCAGCAACGGGAAGAAGCCCGTCGCGAAGCAACCGCCCGCGGCAACGGCGACCAGCGGGACAGCCGGCGCCAGCCGGGCCGCGAACCCCGCACCACGGCGGAAGCCTGGGCGGACCTGGCCCGAGGAGGAGTCTAGATGACCTACATTCCGGGAATCACGGATACGACCGGCGCCGTCATCGGTGCCGTGGCGGATGACGACGTCGGCGGGGTGAACAGCCTGGAGTTCATGAACCTGCTGGTGGCGCAGATCCAGCATCAGGACCCCCTCAGCCCCATGGACAACGCCGAGTTCACCAGCCAGATCACCCAGTTCTCCATGCTCGAGGAGATGATGGGCCTGTCCAGGAAGATGGACGAGAACGTGCTCATGAGCCAGTCCATCAACAACACGGCCATGCTCGCCCTGGTGGGGCGGGACGTGACCGTGGAGGGCAACAGCGCTTTCCTGGAGGAGGGGATTGCCACCGAGACGGTCCTGGCCGCCTCCGCTCCGGGCACGGCCGTGATCACCGTGACCGACAGCAGCGGTCACGTGGTGCGCACCTACTCCGAACAGGTGGACGCGGGCTTGACGACGGTCAGCTGGGACGGCCTGGACGACGACGAGAATGCGCTCGAAGACGGGGAGTACACTATCTCCGTCGCGCTGACCAATTCGGGCAAGGAACTGCCCTTCACGACCCTCATGACCGGCGCGGTCGAGGGTCTGCGGTACGAGAACAACGTGGCGGTGGTCTCGGTCAACGGCCGGGACTTCTACGTCTCTGATATCTACAAGGTGAGCTGATCGACCCGCCCGTCGGGGCGGTCAACCCAGGGGAGGACCCCATGTTCAAGTCTCTGTACTCCGGCGTTTCCGGTCTGTCGGCCAACCTGACGAACCTCGACGTGATCGGCAACAACATCGCCAACAGCAACACGGTGGGCTTCAAGTCCGGCCGCGTGACCTTCAACGAGATGCTGACCCAGACCATCCGTTCGGCCAGCCGGCCGGTGAGCGGCGGCCTGGGGGGAACCAATCCCCAGCAGATCGGCCTCGGCACCCGGGTCGGCAGCATCGACACGAATTTCAACCAGGGGAACTTCGAGACCACGGGCAAGAAAACCGACCTGGCCATCCAGGGCAGCGGCTTCTTCATGCTCAGCGACGGCACCAGCCGCACCTACACGCGGGCCGGCGTCTTCGGTCTCGATTCTTCCAACTACCTGGTGAGTCCCTCCACGGGCCTGAAGGTCCAGGGCGTCATGGCCGACGAGGCGGGCGTCCTGCCGGTGGGCCCCATGCAGGACATCTACATCGAGCCGGGCCTGGTGGTGCCGGCCTCGGCCTCCACCGCGGTCCAGCTCATGGGCAACCTGGACGCCTCCAGCGACGCCCGCTCGACGATCATGGAGAGTCCGTCCTTCCTGGTGGCCGCCACCGGCGGAGACTTGCTCGTTGACATGAGCGGGCAGACCGCGGGCGGTCTCGACCTGGACGTGGGTTCGTTCGTGACCATCAACGGCCGTGCCGGCGGTACGGACATCAGCACCAACAACTACGAAGTGACCGAGACGAGCACCCTTCAGGACCTGGTGGACTGGCTGAATACGGAAGCGGCGGGTTCGGCCACCTTCAACCTCACCCCCAATGGTGAGATAGCGGCCACCAACGTCTCCGGCGGCGACATCGACGGCCTGTCCCTGACGGTGGAGTCCAAGACGAACTTCAACGACAACCTGGCCTTCGCGAGCACCATCGCCAACGGGGCCGTGGCGACCACCAACGAGTTGCGCGCCTACGCCGACGAGAACGACCTGCTCATCAACGTCTACGACGAGGACGGGACCTACCTGGACATCGACTTCGCCTCCTCGCCGACGAACCTGGTGCTGGGCGGTTCCGTGGGCGGCGAGACCCTGGACGGCCGCGTGGTGACCGTGGACGGGGCGACGACCATGGGCGACCTGGCCCGGGAGTGGCAGTACGCCCTGGGCACCTATTCCACGCCCATCGCCATGAACGAAGAGGGCCAGATCATCGTCACGGGTGAGGTGGGTACCGCCAGCAACATCGGCAAGATCACCATCGCCGAGGAAGGCCGCATCAACGCCTACCTGACCGGCGCCTTCAACTTCACCCAGATCCAGGAAGCCACGGACCAGCGCACCTACTCCCTCTCCACGCGGGTCTACGACTCCCAGGGCGGCGAGCATACGCTCACCTTCAACTTCGAGAAGGTGCCGGGGGAGAACGAGTGGCTGTGGGAAGCGGACGCCGAGGGTAACGACTCGGTGCTCACGGGTGCCACGGGCCGCGCCACCTTCGATCCGGACGGTTCCATCGCCAGCTTCACCTTCGACGGCGGCGCCTCGTCGGTGACGATCCAGCCGTTGGCTCCCGGCACCGAGGGCGCGGAGATCATGAACCTGGAGATCGACTTCGGCGAGATCGGCGGCCTGACGGGACTGACGCAGTTTTCGGGCGAGGGCAACCTCACGTCCATCGCCGACGGCTACGGCTCCGGTACCCTGGTGGACTTCACAATCGGCCAGAGCGGCGTGATCACCGGTATCTTCAGCAACGACACCATGATGGACATCGCCCAGATCGGCGTGGCCGAGTTCGCGAATCCGGCCGGTCTGGTACGCGAGGCCAACAACACCTACCGACGCAGCGGCAACTCGGGTGTGGCCGTCGAGACCTTCGCGGGACTCGGCAACGGCGTTACCCTGGTGCCCGGCGCCCTGGAGACCAGCAACGTGGATCTGGCCAAGGAGTTCACCAACCTCGTGGTGGCCCAGCGGTCCTTCCAGGCCAACAGCCGCGTGGTGACGACCGCGGACCAGGTCATGCAGGAACTGGTGAACCTGATTCGGTAGGTCCTTAGATGGCACTGAAGGGAATCCGTAGGGGCGCCGGCCGGACCTCATGGCCGGCGCTCCGCGGAAACCCGCTCCCTGGGAGCTAAAGTCCATGATTAAAGTCACGAAACTAAACGGTAGAGAGATCGTGGTGAACGCCGACCTGATCGAGTTCATCGAGTCGACACCGGACACTCTGATCAGCCTCACCACGGGGCGCAAGATCATGGTGCTCGAGGACCTCGACGACGTGATCCAGCGCAGCGTTGGTTATCGCATGCAATCTCGTATCTATCCGGTCCCCACGGGGGGATCGGGTTCGGTCTTCGAAGGCTGACAGGGCAAGGAAGCCGCCGTCCCCGCGGGACGCGGGAAGGATAACTGAGCGTGGACATCGCAACGATCATCGGCATCGTCGCAGCGTTCGGGCTGATCGTCTGGTCGATCCTGCTGGGCGGCAGTATCGACGGTTTCGTCGACATGCCATCGGTGGCGGTGGTCATCGGCGGCACCCTCGGCGCCCTCCTCATCAACTTCCCCCTGGGCCGCATAGTCGGCATGGTCGGCATCCTCAAGAAGACGGTCCTGTTCAAGGTCGAAGATCCGGACGAGGTCATCTCCAAGATCGTCAAATACGCCGAGCGGGCCCGCCGCGAGGGCATGCTCGCCCTGGAGGAGGACTCGGAGAACGAGACCGACGAGTTCCTGCGCAAGGGGCTGCGTCTGGCGGTGGACGGCACCGATCCCCAGCTCCTGGAGAAGATCCTGGAAACGGACATCGAGCAGGTGGAATCCCGCCACGCCGAGGGCGCCAAGATCCTGGGCGCCGGCGGCACCTTCGCCCCGGCCTTCGGCATGATCGGCACCCTGATCGGCCTGGTGAACATGCTCTCGGCCCTGGAGGACCCGTCCCAGATCGGCGCCGGCATGGCCACGGCCCTCATCACCACCTTCTACGGTGCCGTGCTGGCCAACGCCTTCTTCCTGCCCCTGCAGGGGAAGCTGGAGACGCGTTCCAAAGAGGAATTGCTCATCAACTACATGGTCATCGAGGGCATCATGGCCATCCAGAGCGGCGATTCTCCCCGGATCGTCGAAGAAAAACTCAAGTCCTTCCTCTCCCCGGCCATGCGCCGGAAGATCGAGGACGCCAAGGAGGCCGCGGCCTAGGCGGCGGAGGACCGGAGGCCGGCGGTGGCGAAGAAGAAGAACATCACCATCAAGCAGGGTCTGGACGGCTGGGTCATGACCTACGGGGACATGATGTCCCTACTGCTCACGTTCTTCGTCCTCATCGTCAGCTTTTCTTCCATGCAGGAGACCAAGTTCGAGCAGGCGGCGCGCTCCCTGAAGGACGCTTTCGGCGTTCTGGCGCAGCCCGAGTCCATCATCAAGTTCAACGAGCCCATCGTGCCCAATCACGCCCCCGAAGCGGCGGACCTGGAGTTCCTCTACGAGGTGCGCAGCGTGGAGAAGGCCATTCTCGACCAGGAGCTGTCGGAACAGGTGGAGGTCCACCTTCTGGACGACGGCGTACTCTTCGAACTGCCGGTCCCGTTGCTCTTCCCCTCGGGTGCGGCGGATCTCAAGGTGGAGGCCAACCCCCTGCTGGAACGCCTGGCCCGCATGTTCCGCAAGTTCCCGGGCCAGGTCGAGGTCCAGGGTCACACGGACAACGTGCCCATCCATTCGACCCGCTTCCCGTCGAATTGGGAGCTTTCCGCTGCCCGGGCGGTGGCGGTGGCACGGAACTTCCATGGCCTCGGCTTACCGCCCGAGCGGCTTTCGGCCACGGGCTACGGCGAATTCCGGCCGGTAGCCGACAACGGGACGGCGGAGGGGCGTGCGGAGAACCGCCGGGTGGAGATCAAGCTCACCTGGCGCTCCGAAGCGCCGCCACGGCAGGAATCCCTGCCCCTGGAGCCGGTTCCGGCGGCCGAACCGGCGGTTGACCCGGCGGCTGATACGGCCCCGGAGCCCGCGATCGAAGACACCCAGCCCGCCATCGTGTCGCCCGTCACCGGGCACCTGGGGGCGGCGGTCGACATCGACAGGAACTGACAAGGAGCTGACCCATGGCCGACGAAAAACCGGACGCCCCGGAAGAGAAGAAAGCCAGCAAACTGGCTTTCCTCGAGAACAAGACCGTCCTGCTGGGCGTGATCGTCGTCGTGCAGGCCCTGCTGGCGGTGGGGCTGACCCAATTCGTCATCCTGCCCCGCATGGGCGTCCAGTCCGCCGCGTTGGTGGAGGAGCCCGTCGCCGAGGAGGAGGAGCTGTCTCCCGAAGCCGGCACCATCGTCGACCTGGAGGAGATCATCGTCACCCTGGACTCGGATCCGCGCAAACCGCGGCACCTGCTGATCAAGGTGGCCCTGGAGATCCGCGACCCGGCCGTGGCCGAACGCACCTTGGGCCGCATTCCACAGATGCGTGACGTGGTGATCATGGCCCTGGCCGACAAGACCGTCGAGGACATGAGTTCCCACGACGGAAAGCGCACCCTGCGGGACGAAATCGGGCGCGACATCGGCGCCCTTCTGCCCGAGGGCTCCCTGATGAACGTGTACTTCTCGGACCTGGTCGTCCAGTGATCCGGAATTTGGCGGCACTGAGCGTAACGACCCGGAACGCAACGACCCTGAGCACGGAGCGGCGGGACCTTGGCACCTGACGACCTGAACAGCACCAGCGAGGATATGGACCTGGAGTCCGCCATCGGCGCGGCCGAGGAACTGGCCGGGGCCGTTGACAACGGCGGCGTGGACCTGGAGCAGGTCCTGGCCTCGGACTCCGACGCGGTCGTGGGCGACAGCAACGGACCGGCCCGTTACGACTTCAACCGTCCCAACAGTATCTCCCGCACCTTCGAGAAGAATCTGCAGGCGGTGGGCGAGGCCTTCGCCAAGATGGCCACCATCGACTTCACGAGCCTCATGCGCTCGACTACCAAGGTCGAGTTCACGGGCCTGCGTCAGAATTCCTTCGGGGACTTCCAGGGCGCCATGCCCAAGCCCACCTGCGCGGCCCTGGTGACCCTGGAGCCGCTCAAGGGCATGTCCCTGATCCACCTGGATCTCTCCCTTTGCTACATCTTCATGCAGAAGTTGCTGGGCGGGGCCCTGAGCGACGCGGCCCCTGAGCGCGAGTTCACGGAGATCGAACGGGGCATCAACGCCGGCCTGGTGGAGCGTTTCGCGGAGATCCTGCGCAAAGCCACGAGCAAATGGACCGAGTTGAAACCCGCTTTCGTCAAGCTCGAGAACAATCCCGGCTACCTGAGTGGCATTGCCGAGGGCGAATCCCTGATCATCCTGGGCTTCCGGGTCCAGGTGGGGCCGGCGGACGGCCGGGTCGAAATGGCCATTCCCCTGTCGGCTTTCGGGCCCGTACGGGAGGTCTTTGATCCCCAGGAGACCATCGAGCTGCGCACGGCCTACGAATTGAAGGACGACCGCCGCCGCATCCTGAACATGGTCCAGGGGACCGATGGCGAAGTCGTTGTCGAGTTGGGGTCATACGGCTCCAACCTCGAGGAAATCCTGAATCTCACGGAAGGGGATGTGCTGCGCTTGCCCCAGGCGGTGGAGACTCCCTTGAAGGTCAAGGTCGCGGGCCGGGACGCCTGGTTGGGCGAAGCGGGCCGCGTGGGCCAGAACCGTGCCGTGAAACTGATCCAGCAGTTGACCAAGGAGTGACGCATGAGCACCGACGAGACCATCCAGACTCCCGCAGCGACGGACTCCGCGCCGGGTGACGCCGCCGTGGCGACGGCGCCGATCCTGGATGACGCCGAATCCGTGGAACTGGTCGCCGACCTGGGGCAGGACGTGCCCGACACGGCCAACCTGGACATGCTCCTGGACGTCAACCTGCGCATCACCGTGGAACTGGGCCGGGCCCAGCTGAAATTCCGCGACGTTCTGAACCTGTCCCAAGGCACGGTGGTCGAACTCTCGCGCCAGACCAGCGAACCGGTGGACATCCTGGTCAACGGGGCCCTGTTGGCGACCGGCGAGGTCGTGGTCGTCGACGACCACTTCGCGGTCCGCATTACCAAGCTCCTGAACCGCATCGAGCGCCTCAAGCGGGTGCTGTGATGGAATTCCTGGCCACCGCGACCCTACCGGGACTCGAGGGAAACGCCGGTATGTCCTGGTGGCAGACCGTGGGCGGACTGTTGGCCGTCTTCGCCCTCCTGATCATCTTTCTGAAGGTGCTGGGCCGCTTTCAGGGAGGGGCCAGGCAGGACCACGCCCGGATCCTGGCCGTGTGGAACCTGGGGCCCCGACGGGAGATCCAGGTCCTGCGCCTGGGCGAGGAGATCCACTACATCTACCGCCACGACGGGGCCATGGTCCTGTTGAAGCAGGACAGCTACGCCGCCTGGCAGGCCAGCGGGGCCACTGCGGAGCAGCCCCGGGCCGCCGGATTGCCAACCTGGTTGAAGGATCGCCTGCCCGCCCTGGCCGGATCCCGCGCCGCCTCCGGCACCCCGCTCACGGACCGCCGCTGACCAGTTTCCGTCCGGTCGGCCTGAATCCGGACTAGCCGGGCCGCCGACAGCTCACAGTCTGTAATTTCCAATCCCCTGCCAAGAAACGCGTTACGAGGATCCTCCGCACTTTCGCGGACCGGATCGCGTGGCACGTCCATTGCCTTCTTCGCCTGCAACGCATCCGAAGGAGTGTCTCTTGTCGCACAAGTCCAACCGGTCCCTGACCACCTGGCGCCCCCGCGCCGGGATCCTGCTCTTCGCCGCCGCCCTGGTGGGCCTGGCCCTGGCCACGGCTCCGGGCATGGCGGCGGCCCAGGACGACGCCCCGGCCGAGTCCGTGGCGTCCGTGGCCGGTATCGGTGATGTTCTGACGGTGAAACTCGAGGGTGGCCAGGGGGCCGCCGGCATGGATTCGGCCCTGAAGATCGTGCTGTTGATGACGGTCCTCTCCCTGGCGCCGGCCCTGCTCATCCTGGTGACGAGTTTCACCCGTATCGTCATCGTGCTGGGTTTCCTGCGTCAGGCCATCGGCGCCAACCAGGCGCCCAACAACCAGATCATCATCGGCCTGGCGCTCTTCCTGACGGTGGTCGTCATGTCGCCGGTGCTCCACCAGATGAACGAGGACGCCCTGCAGCCTTTCCTGGCCGAGGAGATCGGCCAGGGGGAGGCCTTCAACCGCGTCCAGGTGCCTCTCAAGCAATTCATGCTCAGCCAGGTTCGGGAAAAAGACATCGGCCTGTTCCTGGAACTGACCAACACCGAGGCCCCCGAAACTCCCGAGGACCTGCCGCTGCTGGTGGTGGTCCCGAGTTTCGTGCTCAGCGAGTTGAAGACCGCCTTCCAGATGGGGTTCGTGCTCTTCATCCCCTTCCTCATCATCGACATGGTGGTGGCTTCGGTCCTCATGTCCATGGGCATGATGATGCTGCCGCCGGTGCTCATCAGTCTGCCCTTCAAGATCCTGCTCTTCGTACTCGTGGACGGGTGGTTCCTCATCGTGAAATCCCTGGTTCAGGCTTTCCAGTAGCCGGGAAAGGACGCGCCCCGTGACTGCCGAATCCGTCATCGAGATCGCCCAGTACGCCATGCGAACGGTCATCTTCGTGGCCGGGCCCATGCTCCTGGCCGGCATGGTCGTCGGCCTGGTGATCTCCATCTTCCAGGCGGCGACCCAGATCAACGAGATGACCATGACATTCGTGCCCAAGATCCTCACGGTCTTCGCCGTGCTGGTCATCACGCTGCCCTGGTCCATCAGTCAGCTCACATGCTTCGCGTCCTCCATGTTCAACCGTATCGCGAACATGTAGGGGGCGGCGTGAGTTTCACTCTCGACCCGACTTTCCTCGCTGTTGCCGCCGCCCTGGCGCTGCGCTTCACGATACTGGCGGCCACGCTGCCCCTGCTCGAGTTGCGCTCGGTGCCGCCCCTGTGGCGCTTCGGCCTGGCCGCTTGTTTCGCCGGCGCCCTGGCGCCCGGTGTGACAGCGGGACTACCCGCCGGCGCGGTGGAATTCACGTGGCAGTCACTGGTGCTGGAAGCGGTGCGGTCCCTGGCCGTGGGCGCCCTGCTGGGCTTCACGGTGAATCTGGTCTTCACGGCCGTGCGCTACGCCGGTTCCGTGGTGGGCATGCAGATCGGCTTCGCCATCGTGAACGCCTACGACCCCATGAGCAACTCCCAGGTCTCGGTCATCAGCCAGCTCTACTACTTGCTTGCGGTGCTGCTGTTCTTCGTCTCCGGTGCCCACCACCTGCTGGTGAGCGCCATGTTCGAATCCTGCGTGGCCGTACCGCCCTTCGCGACCGTGGACCCGACCGCCGGCGCCTGGTACCTGGTTCGCCAGTTCGCCGAGGTCTTCAGCCTGGGCCTGCGCATCGCCGCGCCCGTGGTACTGGTGCTCCTGCTGGTGAGCGCGAGCATGGGCGTCATCGTCAAGACCGTACCCCAGATCAACGTCCTGATCGTGGGCTTCCCCGTGAAGATCGGCGTCGGGATCATCACCCTCGGCCTGTCGCTGGTCTTCTTCAAGGACGTGACCCTGGGCATGTTCGAGGGACTCGACGACCAGCTGGCCAGGGTGCTCCTGGCCATGCGCTGACCGGAATTCTACCAGAAGCGGTCCATTGGACCCGGCCCGAGGAGGTGAGTCGTGGCGGAGGAAAGCAGTGGCGAACGGACAGAACGGGCAACCGGTAAACGCCGTGAACAGGCTCGCAACAAGGGCCAGGTCGCCAAGAGCCAGGAGGTCACCGGGGCCTTCCTGCTGCTGGTGGGGCTCACCGTACTCGTGGCCAGCGGCAGCCATTTCGTCCGGACCATGGGCCGCAACGCCACCTACCTCTTCAGCCAGGCGCACAGCCTCGAGGCCACCGGCACGGGCGGGGTCCGGGAATTGCTCGTGGGCAACCTGGAGGTGCTGGTCACGGTCATGGCGCCGCTCATGTTGGCGGTGCTGATCGCAGGTTTCGGGGCCAACGTCATGCAGGTGGGCTTCCACGCCAGCGCCGAGGCCCTGTCCTTCAAGGCGGAGAAGCTGAATCCCATCACGGGGATGAAGAAGTTCTTCCAGAAGACCACCTACTTCGACCTGGCAAAGAACTTCATCAAGATCGCGCTCATCACGCTGCTGGCCTGGTGGACCATCGATGGGCTGATGGCGGAACTGGCGGGAACGTCCCTGATCAGCGTGGCCGGTTTCGTGGCCGTGGGCAAGGGCAGCTTCATCAAGCTCATGGCGCGGCTGGTGGCCTTCGCGATCCTCGTCGCCCTCATCGACTGGTTCTGGCAGAAGTTCCAGTACGAGGAAAACCTCAAGATGAGCAAGCACGAAGTGAAGCAGGAGAACAAGGAGATGGAGGGTGACCCGCAGATCAAGGCCAGGATCCGCGGCCTCCAGTTCGAGATGGCGCGCAAGCGCATGCTGGCCGACGTGCCCACGGCCGATGTTGTGGTGACCAACCCGACCCACTTCGCGGTGGCTCTGAGGTACGAGACCGGCGGGGCGGCGCCCACGGTGGTGGCCAAAGGCCAGGATCACCTGGCGGCCATGATCAAGAAGATTGCCCGCAATTCCCGCGTGCCGGTCCTGGAGAACAAACCCCTGGCCCGGGCGCTCTACCGGCAGGTGGAGGTGGGGAAGACGATTCCCGAACACCTCTTCCAGGCCGTGGCCGAGGTCCTGGCGTACGTGTACCGGCTTAAGAAGGCTTGATAAGGAGAACGAGGTTTGGAACAGGACAGGGTCATCGACAGGGATCTGGTGCTCGCCAACAGCAACGTGCTGAGCGCGGTGGCGGTGATGGTCATCCTCGGCCTCATGGTCGTGCCCGTCCCGCCGGTGCTGTTGGATCTCATGCTGACCTTCAGCATCGCTTTCAGCGTGACGGTCCTGCTGGTGGCCCTCTACCTCAAGGAGCCCCTGCAGTTCAACTCCTTCCCGTCCCTGCTGCTCATCCTTACGCTCACCCGGCTCTCTCTCAACGTGGCGTCCACCCGGCTCATTCTCAGCACGGGAGGGGCAGGTCAGGTCATCCAGAGCTTCGGCGACTTCGTGGTGGGCGGCAACTACGTCATCGGCATCATCGTCTTCACGATCCTCGTGGTGATCAACTTCATGGTCATCACCAAGGGCTCCGGGCGCATCGCCGAGGTGGCGGCGCGCTTCACCCTGGACGCCATGCCCGGCAAACAGATGGCCATCGACGCGGACCTGAACGCCGGCCTCATCAACGAAGCCCAGGCCCGGTCGCGCCGCCTGGAGATCGCCCAGGAGGCGGAGTTCTTCGGCGCCATGGACGGCGCCAGCAAATTCGTCAAGGGCGACGCCATCGCCGGCATCGTCATCACCGTTGTCAATATCGCCGCCGGCTTCGTCATCGGCATGCTGCAGATGGGGCTGCCCGCGGGCGAGGCCCTGACCCGCTTCACCGTGCTGACCGTCGGTGACGGCCTGGTGAGCCAGATCCCGGCGCTGCTCGTGTCCACATCGGCCGGCATGGTGGTCACGCGCTCCAGCAGCGAGTACAACCTGGGCCAGACCATCACCCTGCAGATCTTCCGCCAGCGCAAGGCCCTGTACCTGGCCGCCGGCGCCATGGCCGTGCTGGGACTGATCCCGGGCCTGCCCACTGTGCCGTTCCTGATCTTCGCGGTCCTGACCGCCCTGTCCGGCCTGGTCATGGGCCGCCGGGTGGAGGAGTTCGACAACGAACAGTCGGCGGAGGAAGAGGCCCAGCGCGAGGCAGCCACCGAAACCGCGGAAGAGCCCGAGGGACTCCGCGGTGAGGACCTCTTCGTGCTCGACCGCCTGGAACTGGAGATCGGCTACGGCCTGATCACCCTGGTGGACGAGGCCAAGGGCGGCGATCTGCTCCAGCGCATCGGCAACATCCGCAAGCAGGTGGGCGCGGAACTGGGCGTCTTCGTGCACCCGATCCGCGTGCGGGACAACCTGCAGCTGCCGGCCAACCATTACGTGATCAAGCTCAAGGGCGTCGAAGTGGCGCGGGCCGAGTTGCAGACGGGTCTGCTGCTCGCCATGAGCACCCGCGCCGACGCCGGCGAGCTGGACGGTTCGCCCACCGTGGAACCGGCCTTCAACCTGCCTGCCCTGTGGATCGAACGCGACAACAAGGACACGGCCGAACGGGAAGGCTACACCGTGGTCGAGCCGGCCGGGGTGCTGGCCACCCACATGTCCGAGCTCATCCGCAGCCACGCCGACGAATTGCTCAGCCGCCAGGACGTCAAGGACATGTGCGAGTCCGTGCGCGAGTTCGCGCCTGCCCTGGTGGAAGATCTCATTCCCGATAAGGTGCCCGTCAACACCCTGCACAACGTGCTGCGGTCCCTGCTGCACGAACGCATCCCCATCAAGGACATCGTGACCATCCTCGAGACCCTCGCCAACTACGGGGGCTCGAGCCTGGGCCAGGACTTCCTCGTGGGCAAGGTGCGCGAGTCCCTGGGCCGATCCATCACGTCGCTCTTCACGGCGGAGGACAACCAACTGCACGTGGTCTCCCTCCACCCGGAGGTGGAGTCCGCATTCATGCAGGCGGGCCGGGATTCGGAACAGGGCGGCGGCGTCGCCCTGGATCCGGCCTTCACCCAAGAATTCCTGGCGCGGCTCGAGGGCGTGTTGCGGACGGCCTACGGGTCCGGTCCGCCGCCGGTCCTGCTGGTGCCGACGCCCATCCGACTTTTCGTCAAGCGGCTCGTGGAGCCGACCTACCCCAACTTGGCCGTCATGGGCTATTCCGAGGTCGCGTCCTCGGCTCGTGTCCAGTCGGCGGGAACGGTGGTGACCCATGGAAACCCTCAGGAACGACTCGCCACGGGGTGACGGCGGCACGGTGAAAGTGCGCGCGGCTTCCCTGCAGGAGGCCTACCGGCAGGTCCGACGCGAGTTCGGCGGCGACGCCGAGATCCTGGGCTCCCGCAGCGTAGGCCGCCATCGCGGCCTGGGCCCCGACCGGGACCGCTCGGTGGAAGTCACTGTGCGGGTCGGCGGCGCGGATGACGTTACCCGGCGCGGGCCCGAGGCAGGCACCGAGGAGCTCATGCGCGAAGTGGATCGCATCGAGGAACTCATCGAGACCGTGGTCCGTCGCCAGGCGGAACTGCAGTCGGCCGAAGCGGGCCTGCGGGACATGCCCGTGGCCGCCACCCTGCTGGACGCGGGTGCCAGCGCGGGTACCGTGCGCCATCTGCTGACCCGCTTCCGCGCCGAGACGGATCGTGATCCGGCAGACCGGGAGGCGTTCGTGGCCTGGCTCGGCCAGGTGCTGCCCGCCGGCAACTGCGGCTGGACGGACTTCTCCGGTTGCCACGCCTTCCTGGGCCAAGACGGCTGCGGCCGTACGGGCCTCGTACTCGAGGCGGCGACGCGCCTGCAACAGGAGGGACGGCGGGTGCTGGTCCTGGCGGTCATGCCCGCCCACGGCGGCGAGATACGCCGCCTGCAGACGGCGGCGGCGGCAGGGAAATTCGACGCGGCGGTCATCCAGAAGGCCGAACGCCTGGAAGCCGTGGCGGACCAGTTCGCCGGCTACGACGCCGTGCTCATCGACCTGCCCGCCCTGGAGGAACCGGCCATGGCAGCCGGCGGCACGCTCCACGCCTGGCTCGCGTCCAACGGCTCCTTCCACCGCCACTTCGTGCTGCCCCTGGACGGGGACGCCCGCGACCTGGCCGACCTGGCGCCTGTGGCGCGCTCCTGGAACTGCGATTGGTCCGCGGCCACGCGCACGGACGCCTCGCGACGCTGGGGCAAGCTCCTGGACCTGGACCGCTCCTTCGGCCTGCCCTGGTCGGTGCATCGGGGACGCGACGGACTGGAAGTGGCCGCCTCGCGCCACCTCATGGACCGGATCCTAGGCGCCGGCGAGACGACCTTCGAGTCCGGTACCTGGCTCGATGGGGAGGAGGCTGAGTGATGCAGCGCGCGATCCAGATCCTGGCTCTCGGGGCCGCCCTGTTGGTCGTCGTGGCCGGCATCTGGCAGTCCTGGGCCCTGGTGACCACGCTCAAGCGGCTGGTCCTGGCCTACCTGGCCTTCTTCTTTCTCGGCTCCGTCGGCGCCTTGTCCGTACGCGCCGGGGCCTTGTTCGGAGGCGGTGGCAAGGAGGGCAAAGAACGTCGGCTGCGCGGCCGAAAGGCCTGAGCCGCGAGACCTGAACCGATGGCATGCTTCGTGCAGTACGTAGGCGCACACCACACCAGAAAGGTCGAGACATGACGGAAACGGCGCTCATCGCCCACCACGACGTCTGGAAACGCTGCCAAGGAGAGAGCAGTGACGACGCCCGCCGCGAACTGGTCAACATCTATTCGCGGATCGTCAAGTACGTCGCCGGGCGCATGGCCATCGGTCTGCCCCACTACGTGGAATTCAACGATCTCATCTCCGCCGGTCTACTCGGCCTCATCCAGGCCATCGACAACTTCGACCCGGAGCGGGGCATCAAGTTCGAGACCTACGCCATCCCGCGCATCCGCGGTTCCATACTCGACGAGCTGCGGAGCCAGGACTGGTTCCCCCGTTCGCTCCGACGCAAGGCGAAGCAGCTGGAGGAGGCTTACACGCGCCTGGAGACACGACTGGGCCGTCCCGCCACCGACGCCGAGGTAGCCCGGGAGGTAGGCGTCGACCTGGAGGAGTTCGACGGACTCATCGGCGAGGTCTCCATCGCCACCATCATGTCTCTGGACGCCGACACCTCCGGCGACGAGAACGAAGGTTCGTCCTGCCTGGGCGACTACCTGGCTGACCCCAAGACCGAGGATGTTGAGCAGGTGCTGGCCCGCCGCGAGATGAAGGATCTCATCGGCCGTCGCATGAACGAACTGCCCGAGAAGGAACAGCTCGTCCTGGTGCTCTACTACTTCGAGGAACTGACCCTCAAGGAGATCGGCGAGATCCTGGACGTGACCGAGAGCCGGGTGTGCCAGATCCACACCAAGGCCATCCTGCGGCTCAAGAGCAAGATCCAGCGGCACGAGGGCAAGCGCTCCATCGGACAGATCACCCGGGAGATCAAGAGCCGGACTTCGGATCGCGATCCGGAAGACGAGCCCCTGCCCGTGCCCGAGACGGCGCGGCGCCTGGAACCGGTCAACGTGATGGCGTGCCTGACGGTGTGCCAGTTCAGCGCTTGCCTGGCCTGGCTGACCCATGGACCCACCGGTATCTTCCTGGCCGGGTAGCGAAAGCGGGGTGATGAGCACATGGCCGGTGACGGAGTATCGTTGCCACAGACCATCGCCCAGATGGGCCAGGTCGCCAAGACCCAGGCCAAGGGCCAGCACCAGTCCCAGCCGGTGGCGCCGTTCAGCGAGCAGCTGGACAAGCAGGAGGAACTGCGCGTCAAGCGGGTGAAGGAGACCGAGGCGGCCGACAAGCAGAAGATCGAGCGGGAGGACGACGCGCCCGACAAGCGCCAGCGCCGGCGCAAGCGTCGCCGCCGGAAGATCGAGGCGCGCGACACCGAAGAACCGGAGACCACCGACGAAGACCAGGAGGTCCCCGAGGCCGAACTGGGCAACCTGGTGGACCTGCACGCCTGAGGAGTGATCATGGACTGGAACGGCACCATCGAGACAGTACGGAACGCCTCGTCCCTCTACTGGGTCGCCGCAACCGCCATTGCCGGGGGAACGAGTCTACTGGCGGCCGCCTTCGTGCTCCACCTGCGGCGCCGTGTGCCTGGCCGCGTTCCGGCGCCGGCCGCTGCTACGGCCCCGCCACCGGTGGTCGTGCCGGTAGCCGGCGGCTATGCGCCGACGGCCTCCGCAACTCTCCCGAAACCGGCTCCCGGACCGGATCTTACCCCCGTCACCGCCCGCTTGGCATCCCTGGCCGACCGCCTGGAAGCGGTCCAGTCCGACCTGGCCGCCGCTTCGGCCACGACGGAGGGATCATTCCTAAAGGAAACACCAAGTCACGTCGAATACGTGTTCAGGACCGGAGAAGCCTGATCCGGCGGTCGGAAAGCCGCCGGCAACGCTTCCCCTCGGGATTAGACATCCGGGAGAGCCCATGAGCACGACGCAGGCCGCCGCCCGCGGAACGAACCCCCTCGCGGCGGACCAGGACAAGGGACAACTCGCTTCGGTCGTCCTGTCGACAAGGGACCTGCCCGCCATGCCCCACGTGGCGGCCAAGGTCCTCGAGTTGTCCTCTGATCCCGACACCTCAGCGTCCCAGATCCAGCAGGTCATCGCCGACGACCAGGCCATGACGGCGCGCATCCTCAAGATCGCCAACAGCGCCATGTATTCCTGCAGTCGCCGGATCAAGACGCTCACCGACGCCATCGTCATGCTGGGTTTCAATTCCATCCGCAGCCTCGTGGTCACCAGCGCCGCCCGCAATCTCTACAACACGCGCGGTTCGGCTTCGGGCCTCAAGGAGCGGCTCATGTGGGAGCACTCCATCGGCTGCGCCTTCGCTTGCCGCCTTCTGATCCAGCCGCGTCTGCCCGGTCTGGCCGAGGAAGCCTTCCTGGCCGGCCTCATGCACGACATCGGCAAGCTCGTGCTCACCCAGCGCCTGCCGGCCCAGTTCGACACCATCGTCCAGACCGTCTACAACGAGAACCGCTCCTTCGTGGCGACGGAGCGGGAGCACCTGGGATTCGACCATACGCAGGTCGGAGCCATGCTCGTCAACAAGTGGAAGTTCTCGCCCGAACTCGAGTACGTCATCCTGCACCACCATGACGCGGAAGCCCTGTCCCCGGACCAGCCCCTGTTGCTGTACCTGGACCTGGCCAACCGCCTCTGCCACCAACTGGGCATCGGCTTCCAGGAGGATGGAACACTGGACGTGGTGGGCAGCGCCGCCAACGGGATCCTGGGCCTGGAGCCCTCGGTCTTCGACGAGACGGCGCAGGCCCTGCAGGAGACCCTCGAGAGCGAGATGGAGATCTTCATCTGAAGGAGCCGTCATGGCCGTGGAGACCGAGAACAAGGAATGCCGCGCCGAGCTCGAGCACATGCTGCTGGAGATCGAGGAGTTGCCGACCATCCCGGAGACCCTCGTGGAAATCCTCCGCATCATCGACGAGCCCACGACCGGAGCGTCGGACCTGGCGCAGATCGTGCGACTGGATCCGCCCCTGTCGGCCAAGATCCTGCGCCTGGCCAATTCGCCCTTCTACGGCGCCGGCCGCGAGGTGGCGGACATCGGTCGCTGCATCGCGGTGCTCGGATACCGAACCATGCGCAACGTGGCCATCACCTTGACCGTGGCCTCGAACCTGCTGTCGGCGGTGAGCCGCACCAACGGCCGTCTGGACTACCGCGAGATCTGGCGCCACTCGGTGATCACGGGCGCCATCGCCAAACATCTGGCCGCCCTGGCCCATGACAGTGCGCCGGAGGAGATCTTCGCCGCCGGACTGCTCCACGATATAGGTAAGTTCGTGCTGGCGCTCCACGCTCCCGAACGCTACGACGCGGTGGTGGCCGAACGAGCCGAATCCCGGCGCCCCTTGAGCGACGTGGAACAGGAACACTTCGGCTTCGACCACGCGGATGTGGGAGCGGCCTTCGCCGAGTCCTGGCGCCTACCTGAGATCCTCACCCGTTGCGTCGGCCAGCACCACTTATTGCACGGGCCGGCCACGGAGCGGACGCCGCGATCGGAACGCGCCTCGGCTATCGTGGCTCTGGGCGACCACCTGGCCCACGTCATGGAACGGCCCACCAGCGACCTGGGGGGCGACCCGTCCCTGCAGCAGCCGGCACGGCTCCACGAGGCGGCCGGTGTGCCCCAGAGTCTGGTGGAAGCCAGTCGGGACGGCATCCGTGAGTCCATCTCCATGGCCACGGTCTTCGTGAAGCTCACCTGACAAGCGTCACCGCCGGAATTCTCTGGCGGTGAAGCCTCTCCGATGGTATATGACATATTGGCAGGCGTGGTGTCTGCCCCGATTCCGACCCCCGCCGGGAGGCCGTCTTGCGTTCCGTCGTCCTGCTCAGCCGCCGTCACCGTCTCTACGCGGCCGCCGCGGAGTGGAAGCTTCGCGACGTGGAACTCTTCCTCTTCGACTCGCCCAGCGAGGCCCTGGCCCGGATTTCCGTGGGTAGCACAGCGGTCTTCGTCTTCGACACGCGGGATTATCCGCGCTATCGGCATGTGCTGCGCAAGTTCTTCTCCATGAAAACCGACGCGGACGTGGCCCTGGTGGGTCCCGAGGGCGTTCTGGAGAACCTGGAGGAGGGCGGGGCCGAAGGGGCCCTGCGGCGCCTGCCGTCCGACGCGGAACCGGACGAGATCCGGCAAGTGGTGCGGCGCCTGCTCGCCCTACGGCGTGTCCGCGAGCGCAGCGGAATCGTCGGCCGCAGCCGGGCCATCGCCGAGACCCTTTCGCTCATCGCCCATGCGGCGCCCCTGGACGTGAACGTGCTGATCCTGGGCGAAAGCGGCACGGGCAAGGAACTGGTGGCCCGCGCCATCCACGACAACAGCACCCGCAGCGGAGCCGCCTTCGTGAGCCTCAACTGCGGCGCCATGAGCGAGGGCGTCCTGGAGAGCGAACTCTTCGGTCACGTGCGCGGAGCCTTCACCGGCGCCGTGGCCGATCACGACGGCGTGTTCAAGCGGGCTGACGGCGGCACCCTCTTCCTGGACGAAGTGGCGGAGATGCCCCTGGGCATGCAGACCCGTTTCCTGCGCGCCCTGGAGACCGGGGAGTTCACCCCCGTGGGCGGCCGGACGACCCTGCGCAGCGACATCCGCCTGGTGGCCGCCACCCACCGGGACCTGGCGGCCGACGCTGCCCAGGGGCGCTTCCGCCAGGATCTCTATTATCGGCTGCGGGTGGTGGTCATCGAGACACCGCCCCTGCGCGAACGGCGCGAGGACATCCCCGTCCTGGTCGACCATTTCCTGACGTCCGAGAACGAACGCCACGGCATGGCGGTCAAGGGCCTGTCGCGGGCGGCGGAACTCGTGCTGCTCGAACACGACTGGCCCGGCAACGTCCGCGAGTTGCGCAACGTGGTCAGCTCCCTGGTGGTGCTCAAGCAGGCGGGCCGTATCGAGGTGGCCGACCTGCCCCACGACCTGACTCACGCCTCCCGGCCGGGGCTGTACCTGCCGGTGCCCCTGGGGGCGCCGGGTGGGCCGGAACTGGATCCGGGCGTGCTGGCGTCGACTCTGCTGGAGATCCGCCAGGACCTGAAGGAGATCAAGGCCATGCTGCACGAAGGCGGCGACGCCCGGCAACGGGATGCCTGGCGGGTGGTGAACGACGGCCGGCTCGACCCGGCTGGGGACGTGGTGGAGACCTTTTCCGGCGAGGCCGGTTTCTCGCCCCTGGAGCAGGAGGGCACCGGCGATCTGCAGACCGCCGAACGCACCCTCATCGACGCGGCGCTCAAAGCCACCGGCGGCAACCGGCGGTTGGCGGCCCGGCGCCTGGGCATCAGCGAGCGCACCCTCTACCGCAAACTGAAGCTGTACGGCCTGTCCTGAGCGGACGGCCGTTTACACGACGACGGGATTGACCTATAATGATGCAAGTCCGTGATCGTACCCATGCTGACTCGACCCCTGAGATAGCGAGGACCCCGATGCTGCAGCTGCGGATGCGCCCGACCATGCGGCGCGTTCTGTCTGTTCTGGGTGTCGCAGTGTGTCTGGCTTCCGCCGGACCCGCCGCGGCGACGAAATACGCCGGCGCCTTCATGGAGAACGGCGGTGGCGCGCGCGCCCTGGCCATGGGCGGCGCCTTCACGGCCGTGGCGGACGACCCGTCCACCACCTTCTGGAATCCGGCGGGGCTGGCCGGCAGCGAAAACCGCGAGTTGCTGCTCATGCACGCGGAGCGCTTCGGCGATCTCATCGACCGGGATTTCGTGGCCTACAACCAGCCGGTGGAGTGGAACATCTTCGGCGGCGAGTCCTCGGGCTTCGGCGTCACGGTGATCCGCCTCGGCATCGACGACATCCCGTTCACCGACCACCTGCGGGACCAACTCGACGTCAACGGCGACGGTCAGGTGGATGACCCGGAACTCCAGGGACTCCTGAACCTCCAGGACCAGATCGAATACAAGAGCAACCAGGAGTTCGCCCTCATGTTCTCCTACGGCGAGCGGGTGGGCGACTGGCGCCTGGGCGGCACCCTGAAGTTCATCCGCCAGAGCGTGGGGGACTATTCCAGTTTCGGCCTCGGCGCCGACGTGGCCGTGCTGCGGCCGCGACTCTGGAAAAGCCTCGACTTCGGCATGAAGTTCCAGGATCTGACCACCACCTACCTGAGCTGGAGTACGGGGCGCAACGAGCTCATCGTCCCGGCCCTGGTCCCGGGTTTCGCCTGGAACGAACCCGTGCCCGATTGGAACATGCGCTTCACCCTGGCCACATCCTTCGAAACCCGTTTCGAGGACCGGCAACTGGCCGACCAGTACAGCCTGGGGGCCATGTCCACCAACGTGCACCTGGGTGGCGAGGTGGCCTTCAGCGAGCGGGTCTTCCTGCGGGCCGGGGTGGACAGTGGCTGGGACGCGGAGCACCTGACCGCGGGCGCCGGCTTCATCTTCGATCCGTTGACCGTGGACTACGCCTACGCCGGCGACACCCTCGACATCGACGAGATCACCCACCGCATCAGTCTCTCGGCGCGATTCTAGAGCGACGCGGACATCATCCGCCCGGGCGGTAGGCGTACAGACGCTGCCCCGGGTGGATGAGGTTCGTTCCGTGGATGTTGTTCACCTTGCGCAGGTGGGTGACCGTCACGCCCAACGACTGCGCCACGCGGCCGAGGGTGTCCCCGCTCTTGACCTTGTAGCTCACGCGCTGGTAGCCGGCGGGGGGGACGTAGTGGCCCTTCTCCGCGGCGTGGCGGCGCGCCTTGTCGGCCAGATCGGCGGGGATCGGGATGAGCAGCTGGTCTCCCGGATGGATGACGTGGACGTCGGCGCGTCCGTTGAGGGCGGCGATGTCGCGCACGGAGGTGCCCCAGCGTTCGGCGATGCCGCTGAGGGTTTCGCCCCGGCGGACCTGGTGGCGGCGCCAGGTGAGGCGCTTGTCCAGGGGGACGCGGGAGAGACGGGACGTGGCCCGGTCACCGGTGCCACGGGGCACGCGCACGGGGTAGGGGCCCACGTCCGGCGGGCTGGCTCCGCGCAGGAGGGCCGGATTGAGGTCCTGGACCAGGGACGGATCGACTCCGGCGCATTCGGCCACCAGGACCAGGTCCGTGGCGTCCCGCGCGCGCACCACGTCGTAGGCCAGCGGCGTCATTTCCGGCACCACGAAATCGTAAGCGGCGGGATCGGCGCCGATACGTGCGGCAGCGATGAACTTGGGAATGTGGGCCGTGGTCTCGGCGGGCAGGCGCAGGGACCAGAAGTTGTCGTGGCCGTGCTGCCGGATGCGGCGGGACACCCGTCCGGCACCGGTGTTGTACGCAGCCAGCACCAGGGCCCAGTCTCCGAATTGCCGGTGCAGATCCACCAGGTAGGCGGCGGCGGCACGGGTGGACAATTCGATGTCCCGGCGTTCGTCCACCCACCAGTTCATGCGCAGGCCGTAGGTCTTGGCGGTGCCTGCCACGAATTGCCAGGGACCCACCGCCGCGGCGCTGGACACGGCGCGGGTGCTGAATCCGCTCTCGACCGCGCTCAGGTAGATGAGTTCCACGGGCAGACCCGCCTCGACCAGGATCGAAGTGACGACCGAATCCACGGCGGCCTTACGTTCGAGCCAGAGCTGGAAAGTGCGGCGGCCGCGGCCCTGGTAGTAGTTCTCCCAGCGGCGCACGGCCGCGTTGTCGATCTTGAGCAGGTCGGCGGTGATGGCGGGCAAGGTGAAACCGGTGGCGGGCACGAGGGAGTCGGGAAAACCGATGCGCACCAAACGGCCGTACTCGGCCGCCAGGGCGCTGTCCCGGTGGACGGGGTCCGCGGCGGCGGCGGTATGTTCAGCCAGGATCGCCGCCAGCAGGCGGGTCCGGCGGGCCACGCCGTCCCGGTGGACCAGGTAGAGGGAGTCGGTGGCGGCCGGCACCGGTCGCTCGACCGCTTCCATGAGCAGGGCGAGCCCGTCCTCCGCCAGACCTGTGCTGCCCTCGCCCGCCAGGCGCAGGGACTCGGCGAGCAGGTCCTCGAGAACGCGCAGGGGCACGGTGCCGCCGGGTCCTGGTGGCAACTCCTGAACCGGCTCCGGTGCGTCCACGACGATTTCCACCGTGTCCGGAACAACCGTGTCCGCGACCTCGTGCTGAGGTGGCGGTTCCGGGACGGAGTTCCCGCCCGGAAGAACGGAGGCGCAACCGCCGACCAGCACGGTCAGCAGGAGCATGAGCGCCAAGGTGTAAACTGAAGGGCGAAAAGGGATATCTGTGTACGGCTTCACGTCGGTTCCATCCGCTGCCGGGGTGGTTCGAGATTTCTGACGGGGATCGCTGGAAACCCACGAACGAGGGTGCGGTTCCCATATCCGGACGCCTCGAAGGCGCTTGTCGGTGACACTAGCAAACGGCGGGCCCACTGGCTACCGATTGCCGCTTGCTACAAATCGCACTATACGTCATAATTAATGACGTAAGCGGTAGATGGGCCCACATGGACCAGGAAAAGCGATGACACCACGGGAATCCACATTGAAGGGTCTCCTGTCCGGCGATCTGCCCATGGAGCACGTGGGGCAACGTCTGCGCGAAACAGCGCGGCGTGCCGTGCTGTCCGGTGATCCCCAGCGCATGGCCCGGACAGCGGGGCTAGTGGTGGACGAACTGCGCCGGCGCGGCGAGCTCTCCCGGGTGGCCGTGGGCCAAAGCGGCGCTCCTGCCCCGGACCTCTTCTTCGTCCGCGGCAGCCGTCGCCTGGTCGACCTGGGCGCACTCACCAACGACGCGTTCAGCATTGAGACGGTTGCACCTGTCCAGCCCGTGGTGGGTCCCGACCTTGCGCCGCTGGATCCCGCGGACGATGTGATCGGAATGCTCGGCGCCATGGAGGAAGCCCAGAACCTGGAGATCGGCGATCCGCGTTCGGGGGAGACCGGGGTCATCGTGGCCGGGATTCTGCGGCTTCTTGCCCGATTCACGCCCCAGTTCCGCCTCTTCGCCCTGCTTCACGAGATCAAGGATCCTCCCGAGGACGCCCCGACCGTATTCGCCGCCGACGCCGACGATCCCGCCCTGGGCTGGCTCGCGGTGCGGAGTCCCGGCGCGGCCGCCTGGTTGCCCGACGTGGCCGGACTTCCCATCGGCGCCAGGCGCCTCCTGTCCGACGACCAGGATTTCCCCGCCGCCTGCGCCGCCGCGGTGCCGCTCTTTGAACCGGGAGAGAATCCGGGCGACAGCGGCGACGAGGTAGGCCTCCTGTTCGTGGCGGCCGACGAGTCCTGGCTGCGGGACCATCTGCTGCGTCTGGCCCACCGCCTGGCGCAATTCGTCACCCGGCGTTGGCGTCAGCAGATCGAAGTGAACCAGCGGATCCACACGGACAGCCTGACCGGCGTCTTCAACCGGGCCTACTTCGATTCCCAGTTCACCCTGGAATTGGAGCGCGCGCGGCGTTCGGGCATCCCACTGACCCTGATCATCGCCGATATCGACCACTTCAAAGCTGTCAACGATCGCTATGGCCACCATGTCGGCGACCGGGTGCTAGTGTCGGTGGCCCGCCGGTTGCAGGACGAATTGCGACGCATCGATCACGTGTGCCGCATCGGCGGCGAGGAGTTCGCACTCATCCTGCCGGACACCTCCCGCGATGCCGCCGGCGATGTCATGCGGCGCCTGCTCGACGGCGCCTTCGAGACCGTCGAACGGAGCGACGAGCGCGAGGTCCACATCGCCACCACCGCGAGCTACGGCGCGGTGACCTTCCCGGACGCGGGAGTGGACGCCTTCGAGCTCTACCGCAAGGCCGACGCCATGCTGTACCTCTCCAAGGATTCGGGTCGCCACCGATGCCACTTCTGGAACAGCTCCGGCGATCACACCGAGCAGCTACCCGGAGCGCAAGCTACCTCCTGACCCTTTCCTATGCTTTCTGGCCCGTGACCTGGTCCCTGGTATTCCTGACCGGCGCGCTGGCGGGACGTACACTCACAGTGCCGTCATGGTTGCCGTTCGCAGGCGTGTGGATCGTGCGGACAGCTGCGGTCGCGCCTTTGTTGCCGGTTCCGCGCACTTTCGGAGTCCTCGTCTGGTTGCTGGTGTCCCTGTCCGGCCTGCTCTGGTCTTCCGGACGGTCGACGTCGACCGCGCAGGAGCCCGCAGCCGTGGCCGACAGCGCGTTGGCGCCGGCGCATACCCAGGCCTGGACGGGGCCGCTCCTGGTCCGCACCACCGGTTTCGCCACGGCTTCCGGGACCGACGGTTGGCAGGCGCCGGCCGTGGTGTTGAACGCCGCCGGCGAAGACCTTCCTCTTCCGCGGCGGGGCACGGGAATGATGATCCGCGGGCGCGGTGACGGTCCATCGCCGGGCGCCGTGCTGGGCGGCGTGGTCCAGGCCTCGCTTCCCCGCCGAGCAACCCTGGCCGGGGCCTTCGATGACCGCGAGTTCTTGGCGGGCCGCAGCCTGGAGCGACGGGCGCGGACGAAGGGCCGGAAGGCCGAATTCGTCACCTTCGCAGAACCTTCCGTCGGTCGTCTGCTGGCTGGGGCTCGCAAGGATCTGCAGAGCCGATTGGCGCGTCTTCTGCCGCCCCGGGAAGCGCGTCTCGGCGCCGCCGTCCTGCTCGGGGTCCGCAACGCCGATTCCCGTCGTGAATCCTCTTCCTTCACGGGCCTCGGTCTGGCCCACCTCTTTGCCGTGAGCGGCCTGCACGTGGGGATCCTGGCCGGCTTCGTGGCCGTTCTGGCCGGCGCCCTGGGTGTGGGCCGGCCGTGGCTCGTGCTGGTCATGGCTCCGCTGGTACCGGCCTATATGTTCCTGACAGGTGTCCCCGGTTCGGTGGTGCGGGCCGGCGGCATGATCCTGCTGGTAACGCTCATCGCTGCTGCCGGTCGCCGGACCACACCCCTGCGACTGGCGGGTCTCCTCTTCTGGGCCACCGCCGTGTGGGATCCGGCGCGGGTGCTGGACGTGGGGGCGTTGCTTTCCTACGCCGCCGCCGCTGGAATCCTCTCCGCCGGGGTTCTCACCGAGGGCTTCGCGTGGACTCCTTCACGACGCTGGAATCTGATCCTGTCGGGCCTCGGGGTGAGCCTCGCCGCCCAGTGGGCGACCTTGCCCGTGGTTGCCGACTCCTTCGGGCGGATCAGCGCCTGGTCACCCCTGGCCAACCTGCTGGTGGTGCCGATTTTCGGTCTGCTGGTGGGCCTCCTGGCCGGGTCCCTGGTCCTGGATCCCGTTTTCGCCTGGGGCGCCGAGGGACTCGCCGGTGCCGCCTGGTTGCTGGCGCGGGGTCTCGCCGGAGCAGTGGCCGCCGGCGGCACCAACCTGGGCGGAACGGTGGGATTGCCGGTCGTGACCTGGCCGTCGCTGGCCACCTGGTTGGGCCTGACCGTGTTGCTGGGCTTGACCATCCGCCGCCGCGGCCGATGGCTCCCCGCGGTTCCCCTGATCGTCGTCTGTGGGGCGCTGGTATTCGGCCCTGCAGCCCGGGGATTGCCGCCGGAATCGGCGCCCCGAGTCGTCGTCTTCGACGTGGGCCAGGGTGACGCCACAGTCGTGGCCTTTCCCGACGGCTGGACCGCGCTCATCGATGCAGGCGACGCCCCGCGGGCGGGTCCCCAGTCAGGACCCTTCGCCAGAACCATCGCCCCCTGGCTCGTGCGCCAGGGCGTGGACCGGTTCGACGCGGCCGTCCTGACCCATGGCCACCGGGACCACACGGGCGGGGCGCCGGAGGTTGCAGGACGCTTCGACGTGGGGATCTGGTACGCCGGCGGCCGGAGTGGAAACGCCGTGGACGAGGCCTCCGGCCGCTGGTGGCCGCGCACCACCGCCGTGGACACCCTCCACCGCTGGCAGAACTGGGACCTGCTGATCCTCGATCCGGACGCCCTGCCGGGAGACTCACACCACGAAAACGACCGCTCCCTGGTGACTGTATTGCGGCGGGACAAGTTGCCGCGGATGATCATGACCGGTGATCTGGAAACCGCCGGGGAGCACCGCCTGGCCGCGGCCGGCCTCCTGCCGGCGAATGTGGAGGTATGGAAGGCCGGGCATCACGGCAGCGCCACTTCCGGCGGACTCGAGTTCCTGGCCACCGTGCGGCCGCGGGTGGTGCTGATCAGCTGCGGCGTGGACAACCGGCACGGGCATCCGAGCCACGATCCCTACGTGGTGGACGGCGACACGGCCCTCGTCCTGCGCACGGATCTGGAAGGTTCGATCACCGTGGATTGGGACGCACGCGGCCGCACATTCGTCTCTTCCATCCGCGGCGGCCGGCGCGCACGTCTTGACACCGCGCGGGACCGTTCCTACCATGCGGGCGCCCGCGTTTCCGGCGCCCGCGCGACGGCGCCGCCCACCCTTGCCGGAGGCCCGCCATGGCAGCCCTGCGCAGTACCCGCGAATTGGGACTGAACCCCGATTACGAGGGCAAGGTCCGCGACATGTTCGACCTCGGCGATCAGCTCCTGATCGTTGCCACCGACCGCATCTCCGCCTTCGACGTCGTCATGGACGACGTGGTGCCCAACCGGGGAGCCGTGCTCAACGTCATGAGCCTGGCCTGGTTCGAGCGCTTCACCGACGTGGTGCCCAACCACGTGGTCACCGCCGACGCGCAGGAATTTCCGGCGCCCTTCGCCGAGCATGCCGGCCGCCTGGGCGGTCGCTCGGTGCTGGTGCGCAAGGCCGATCGCTTCGACGTGGAGTGCGTAGTGCGGGGCTACGTGGCCGGGTCCGGTTGGAAGTCCTACCGGCAGGACGGCACCATCTGCGGCCATCGCCTGCCCGAGGGTCTGAGCCTGGCCCAGCAGCTGCCGGAAGCCATCTTCACGCCGTCGACCAAGGAGGACGAGGGGCACGACATCAACATCCCCTTCGAGACGGTGGTGGAGATGATCGGCGCCGACGACGCGGCCGCCCTGCGGGACATCTCCCTGCGCCTGTACAACGAGGGCGCCGAGTTCGCGCGCCCCCGCGGGGTCATTCTGGCCGACACCAAATTCGAATTCGGCCGTATCGACGGGCAGATCGTTCTCATCGACGAGGTCCTGACCCCCGACAGCAGCCGCTTCTGGCCGGCCGATGGGCATCAGCCCGGACGGGAACCTGAGAGCTGGGACAAACAGGTCCTGCGCAACCACCTGGAAACCCTCGACTGGGACCACGCGCCCCCGCCGCCCTCGCTGCCGGCGGACATCCTCGAGCGCACGTCCCGCCGGTACCGCGAGGTTCTCGACATCCTCTTTCCCTCGGAGGCGACCGCATGGCAAACATATCTGTAGACCGCCGGCGCGCCCTGCTGAGTGTGACCGACAAGAGCGGGCTGGTCGATCTGGCCGCGGTTCTGCGCGATCACGGCTACGAACTGGTGGCCTCCGGCGGCACGGCCGGCCACCTGCGAGAGGCCGGTTTCGAGGTTACGGGCGTGAGCGACATGACGGGATACCCGGAGATCTTCGGCGGCCGGGTCAAGACCCTCCACCCGGTGATCCACGGCGGCATCCTCGGACCGACCCACGACGATTTCGCGGCCACCGTCGAGTTGGGCATCGCGCCCATCGACGTAGTGGTGGTCAACCTATACCGGTTCGAGGAGGCCCTGGCCTCCGGCGCCGGCGACACGGCGGCGGTCGAGAAGATCGACATCGGTGGGCCAACGCTCCTGCGAGCGGCGGCCAAGAACTTCGACCGGGTGACCGTGGTCCCCGATCCGGCCCACTACCCGGAGTTGTTGGAGGAACTGAAGGTCGGCGACGGCGCCACCAGCCGCGACTTCCGGCGCCGCATGGCGGCCGTGACCTTCCGCCGCTGCGAGCGCTACAACGAGGCCATCGCCGGCTGGCTTGAAAACGTGACCGGGACCCGTGACGGCGTGGCCCTGCGCTACGGTGAGAATCCGCACATGGGGGCGGTGTTGCGCCTGCCCGGGGGCGAACTGGCGGCGGTGGGACTCGAACAACACGGCGGCAAGGAACTCTCCTACAACAACATCGTCGATCTGGTGGCTGCCGTGAAACTCGTGGCCGACTTCGACGAGCCCTGCTGCGGCGTCATCAAGCACACCAATCCCTGCGGCTTCGGCCTGGGGGCGGGAGTGTCCGGCCTGGAGGCTGCCCTCAAGTGCGATCCGGTGTCGGCCTTCGGCGGCGTGTTCGCCTTCAACGGCGAGATCGACCTGGAGACGGCGGAGGTCCTGGCGGGCCGCTTTCTGGAGATCATCGTGGCTCCGTCCTTCACGCCCGAAGCGGCTGCGCGGCTGGGCAAGAAGAAGAAAGTGCGCGTTCTGACGGTGGACATGGGCAGGTTCCTGCGCTCCACCGCGGGTCGTAGCCGCGCCTGGGGCTCGCTCCAGCTATGGCAGGAGGAAGACGCGGGTTTCCCCGAACTGGAGGAATGGAAGGTGGCGGCGGGAGCGGAGCCCGACGCGGCGACCCGGCGTGCCCTGGAGATGGCCTGGAAGGTCTGCAAGCACGGCAAGAGCAACGCCATCGTGGTCACCGACGCGGAAGCAACCCTCGGCATGGGCTTCGGCCAGATGAGCCGGGTCGACTCGGTGGAACTGGCGGTGAACAAGGCCGGTGTGCAGGGCCTGGACCTGCAGGGTTCCGTGGCGGCCTCGGACGGCTTCTTCCCCTTCCCGGACGGCGTTGAGAAATTGGCGGCGGCCGGTGTGCGCGCGGTGATTGCCCCCGGAGGCTCGATTCGGGACGACGAGGTTGCAGCAGCGGCAGGCGAGTTGGGTCTGACGTTTGTCCTCACCGGACGCAGGCATTTCAACCACTGAGCCGGTACCGTATACTCATGGACAGGCGGCCCGGTGGGAACCACTTCCCGCCGGGCCGGTTGCCGAAAGTCATGATGATCCGATCAGGCCCGTATCTCGTGCTCCTGATGTGGGCGGCGCTGCTCGCGCCGCTCTTGGTGCGCCCGGCCGTCGCTGACGACCTGGCCGCCCGCCGGTCCGAGCGCCGCGAGCAGATCCGTGCCGCCAGCCTGCGCGTGGACAAGGCCGGATCCAGCGCGCTCTTCGGACTCCTGGTCATCCCCGTGGATTTCGCGGACGCCCGCCTGCCGGACGGCTACGAACCGGGTCTCGATCTGTCCCCACGGCTCGTCGGCGCCTCCGGCGAAACCCTGCACAACTTCTTTGCCACGTCCTCCGGGGGCCGCTGCGACCTGCGGGTCACCCTTGCACCAACAGTGCATCTCCCCGGCGCTCGCCGCGACTATCTGGAAGGCTTCGCCAGCAGTCCCCACACTCGGACCATGGCGACCCTCGCCCTGGAGTCCGTGGCGGACACCGGTTTTCCCTTCCGTGAACTGGACATGGACGGCCCGGACGGCCATCCCGGCACCGCCGACGACGACGGTCGCGTGGACGGCGTGCTGCTGCTCCACGCAGGATCGGGCACCGAGGACGGGGGCGTCATCCCCGCCCACCAGTTCTACCTGGAGGAACCGGTGATCCAGGACGGCGTGGCCGCCGACACCTACGCCGTGGCCGGTTACCGCTCGGGCCTCGGCATCTGGGCCCACGAGACCCTTCACATGTTCGGTCTCGAGGAGCGCTACGACCCGCTCCTGCCGTCGGATGCCGGCGCCAGCGAGATCCATTCCCGCGGCGGCTTGGGCATCTTCAGCGTCATGGCGGCCGGCGCCTGGGGAACGGGGGAGGGCCACGGTTGCGCCCTGGTGGACGGCTACTCCGGTTGGCAACTCGGATGGTTTGACGAGGTCGGTATTTCCGGCCGCGGCCTGGGACACCGGATCGAGCCCTCGGTCACCGGTCGCCAGGTTCACCGGGTGTGGACGAACGGCGAACCGGGCCACGAGTTCTTCCTCATAGAGGTGCGCGACCCTGTTGCCGCAGCGCCGTTCGACGCCGCCGTGCCGGGCGGATCCCTGGTGATCTATCACGTGGATGAGACGGTGCCGGACGGCTGGCGTGTGGTTACGGGCAGCGAGTACCATCTGCGGGCGAGGTTGGTGGAGGCAGACGGGGACGACGGCCTCCGCCGCGGACTCGACGAAGGTTCGGGTGCGGACCTCTTCCCCGGAACCCTTGGGATAGATGCCTGGACACCGACCACCCATCCGAACAGCGACGGCTACGCCGGACCGAGTCACGTGTCCCTGACGGGAATCACAAGCGTGGACCGCGCCGTGGACCTGATCGCTCGCGCCGACGACGGTCCGGCCATCCGCCACGAATTGGCCTTCGGCGACGAAGCCGAACCCGTTCTCGAACTCGTAGTCTTCTCTCTGGCAGGTGAACTCGAAGCACCGACCGCGACACTCACGGCCCTGCCGCCGGCCCGCGGTTATTTTGCCGGCGGCGGTACGTCGTCCGGCTTCGATCTGGTGCCCCAGGGCGGCTACGAGCGACTCGTCCCGGACCGCGCGATCGCCTGGATCCCCGATCTGGACTTGCCGGCCGGTAGCGCCACGGTCTTCCGCCTGCAGATATCCACTCCGGATTGGGATTCCGCCCCGCTCGAATCCACCTGGCATTGGGACGGGAACGCAGCCGCCCTGGCCTTCACCGGCGTGGCGCCGGGAGGCTGGGAAGTGGATCATCCGGACGGCACCGGTGGGGCGACCTGGCATCTGTGGTCCGATCCTGCCAATCCGGTGGTCGACGGACGACCCCTCTTCGCCTGCACTGGAGTCGGCGACGACACGCCCACCGCCTGGCCGAACGTGGTCTACGGTTTCGGCGCTCATGCCCGCCTCACCTCACCGCCCCTGGGGCCCGGTGTGGAAGCAGTGCGGATCGTCCACGCCTGGGACGCGGAGATCCTGCCCACGGGGACCGGTATGGACGGCGGCACGGTCACCTGGGTCGATGCGGACGGCCGGGAGCATCCAGCCGTTCCCGTGGACGGTTGGCCTGGGGCCGTGGCGGTTGAGAGTTCGTCAGCGATCCACGGCCGGAATGCCTTCACCGGTCCCATGACCCTGGACGAGAACGAACGGCCCCTGTGGCGGGTGGATGTCTTCCCGTTGCCGACAGACCTGCCCGGCCCCTGGCGTCTGTGCTTCGCCTTCGCCAGCAACTCGCGCAACGGCGACGGTCTGCGCCGTGGTTGGATCCTGGCCGAGGCCACGGCTTTGACCACGCTCGTTCCGGCCTCGGCCTGGCAACTGTCCTGGACCGGCGACTCGTTGAACTGGGGCCCACCGCCCGGCGGCACCGGCGCGGCGGCGGTTATCCTGCGCCGGGTGGATGGCGTCCTCATCGATCTATCGACCCCGCCCTTGGTGCCGGATCCCGCGGCCGGAGGTCATGCCGTGCCGGCGTCCCTCATCCGTACTCATCTGCCCGGGCCGGACCGCACCCGCCATGTGCTGCTGGTGGCGGAGGAAATGGCCTATGGAACCCTGGTCTCCCGGCCGGTGGTGGTCCAGCTGGACGGCGGCGCCGGGACGACCCCGTTCGCCGGCGCGCCCTGGCCCAATCCCGCCACATCCGAGTTGAGTTTCACCCTCGACGTCCCCGACGGGGCGAAGCTGCGTTGGCGGATCTATGATGTGCAGGGGCGCCTCCTCAGGGAGGAGAGCCGTACCGCCGGCAGTCACCTGATCAGGTGGGACGGCCGGGACCGGGCAGGAAGGCGCGCCCCGGCCGGTGTGTACTTCGTGAAGATCACCGGCGCCACCGTGGAACGGACTCACAAGGTGGTCTTGCTACATTGAAAATCCTATCCTGCGCCGTGCTGTGCGGTGCCCTGCTCCTGCTGCCTCAGCCCGCTCCGGCGGGCGGTCCCGTCTTCGATCCTTTCGCCGAGCGATTCTCAGTGGGGTTGTGGAACGATCCCGACCGTCTCGAACTGGAGGACGGCTGGCCCGTCGGACTGTGGGCTACAGCCACCGCCGACAGCGCCTGGTTCGAGGCGGCGCAGGCCGTGCTCCGGTACCCGGAGGAGACCCGCGTGGCCGCCTTGCTGGCGGCCGTGGGAGACTCCGCGCGGGCCGAAGTATGGCGGCAAGCGGCGGTCGGTGATCTGTCCGACACACTGGCCGGTGGTCCGGTGACTGGAGCGGCCGGGCCGACCCTGTCCTTCTTCGCCGCGGTAGCGAATGGCGATACTCCCGCCGCCCTCCATCTGGCCCGACGCCTGGCGGTGCGGGAGGACCTTTCTCAGGCCGAACGCGTGGTATGGTCCCTGCGTGCGGCCGCCCTGGAGCCCGAGAGCGTTCCGGTCTGGCCGGAGGCTGACGCCTTCCTGGCGGCCTGCGGTCCGTGGGACAGCCTGAACACCTGGACCCTGGCCGTGGCCCTGCGCCGCGCCCGGGGGCAGGCGCCTATTCCGGCCGACGCCGACGAAGATCATGGCCGCCGACTCGGTCGCCTGTCCCGGAACCGTCTGACCGCCGGTGACCTGGAGGCTGCGCCCTACCGTCTGGAGTTGAAGGCCGCACTCGGCGCGGTCAGCCTGGGCGGCAGCGCTCTGGCGCGCCATTTCGAACGGCACCCGTCGCCGCCGGCGGACTCGGAGTTGCAGGGGTGGTGGGTCAGGGGCCGCCGGAGTCTCGCCAGGGGCAGCGCCGAGGCCTACGAGGAGTTGGCCCGACGGGACGATATTCTACCGCGCTGGCGCCTGGACCTGTGGCGCCGGGCGTCCGAAAGGCGTCTGCTGACCGGTTCATGGACAGCAGCTCACGACGACCTCGTGGCAGCCTTCGACGTGGCCCGGAGTTCGGGCGTACGCGGCGAATCCCGACGGCGCCTCGCCGTATGGGCGGAGCAGGCCCTGGTCTGCGCCCTGGCTCACCAAAGAACCGGCGATGCCCGGCGTTTCCTGACCGTGGCCGACAACCATCTGACGCCTGCGAACGGGGGCATCGCGCCCCTGTGGCGTTCCCGCGTGAAGGAATCCCGGACCGAGGTCGTACCGGTCCCCGACGACCGGGTCGATACGGCGCGCGAACTCTACCGTCGCGGCGGGTCCGCCGATGCCGCCCGTTCCGCCACGGCATCCCGCGCTGCTTTGGTCCGTCACGCCGACCAGTTCCCTTGGGACCTATGGATCCGGTGGGGCGTGGCGCTCACATCCCAGGACGGCATCCCGGCACATCGCCGTGCGGAGGCACACGCCTACCGCCGGACCCTGGAAGCGACCGGCTCTCCCGACGACTGCCTAGCTGCGGCCCTGGGCCGTCTGGCGCCCCACGCGGGCGTGTTCGAGGAACTCTGCTCCTTCGCCCTGGCGGCCGACGCTGGCCGCCTGACGGCCGGGACGTCGCCGCCGCGGCCATCACCGGTCCCGCCCCTGCTGGAACGCCTGAGGGGCAGCCAGGCCGATATGCACGCTCTCTTGGGGGCCGCATTGTGGCTGGGGGACATGCACGGCGTCCTCTCCGTGGCCGCGGTGCTGGAGGGAACGGGTTTGACGCGGGACCAGAAGAGATACTTCCTTTACCCCCTGCCGGCGACGGGCCCCGTGCTCGACGCCCTGCTGGCCGCGGAGAACGACCCGGCCCTGCTGCTGGCCATCGCCCGCAACGAGTCGGCCTTCGAACCGGCAGTACGGTCGCGGGCTGGGGCCCTGGGCTTCATGCAGGTCATGCCGTTCCACCATGAGGAGGGCGGCGCCCTGCCCGGCGCGGACCACTGGAGCCAGCCGGCCACCGCCATCGCCCGGGGCGATCGCCTGGTCACCGAGAACCGCCGCCGCTACGACGGCGATCCTTACCGGCTGCTGGCCGCCTACAACGCCGGCCCCGAGGCCACGGCCCGCTGGGACCGACAACTGGGTGGCAGCGCGGACCGGGCCGAATTCGCCGCCTGGATCGGCTACACCGAGACGCGGCACTACGTGGAAAAGGTGTTGATCGACCGCGACGTGTACGCTTGGATTCTATCCGGCTCGGAACGGACCTCGTCCGACTCCGACGACTAGCCCGGATCGCACACTCTGAGGAGAGACCATGGTCAAGGGCCTGCTCGGCAAACTGGAAGCCCTGTTCGGCAAACAGCAGAAGGACGTCAAGCGCCTGCGCCCCCTGGTGGAGCGCATCAAGGAGGGACGCGGCGCCTATGCGGATCTGGCCGACGACGCTTTGCGCGCCAAACGCGACGAGTTCGTGACGCGCCACGCGGACGGCGAGAGCCTGGACGACCTCCTGCCCGAGGCCTACGGCGTGGTGTGGGAAGCCTGCCGGCGCCTGTCCGAACGCCAGGCCAGCTGGCCCGTTTGGGGCCAGGACATGGTCTGGGACATGGTTCCCTACGACGTCCAGCTCATGGGCGCCATCGTGCTCCACGAAGGCAAGATCGCCGAGATGGCCACGGGCGAGGGCAAGACTCTGGTCGCCATCATGCCCCTGTACCTGAACTCCCTGGCCGGACGCGGCGCCCACCTGGTGACCGTCAACGACTACCTGGCCAAACGCGACGCCCAGTGGATGGGCGGCGTCCTGGAGTTCCTGGGCTGCAGCGTGGGCTTCATCCTGGGTGAGATGACACCCGAGGACAGGCGTGAAGCCTATGGCTGTGACGTCACTTACGGCACCAACAATGAATTCGGATTCGATTATCTGCGGGACAACATGGTAGTCCAGTCCAGCCACCTGGTGCACCGGGATTTCCACTTCGCCATCGTGGACGAAGTGGATTCGGTGCTCATCGACGAGGCCCGCACCCCCCTGATCATCAGCGGCGCCGTGGACAAGTCCACCCACCAGTTCTCCGAGCTCAACCCGCGGGTCCAGCGAGTGGTTCGCCAGCAGATGAAGATCGTCAACGACTGGCTGAGCCACGCGGAACGCGCCCTGCGCGCGGCGCAGAAGGGCGAGGACGTGGCCATCGACGACGAGACGGCGCTCATGCTGCTGCGTGTTTCCCGCGGCGCGCCCAAGAACACGCGCTTCCGCAAGTTGGCCCAGATCCCCGGGGTGCTGGAGACCGTCCAGCGCACCGAGGAGGCTTTCATGCGCGACAAGGCCATGTGGGAGGCGGACGAGGATCTGCTCTACGTGGTCGAGGAAAAGAACCATCACGTTGATCTGACCGAGAAGGGTCGCGCGATCCTGGCCAGCGAGGAGAAGGAATTCTTCGTACTGCCGGACCTGGCCGTCGCCGCGGGCGATATCCGCGGCGACGAGGACCTGTCCGTCGAGGAGAAAGCCCGGCGCATGGCCGTCGTGGAGCAGGACTACGCCGTCAAGAACGAGCGCATCAGCAACGTGGACCAGCTGCTGCGGGCCTACTCCCTCTACGAGAAGGACGTGGAGTACGTCATCCAGGACGGCAAGGTGATCATCGTCGATTCCTTCACCGGCCGCCTGCAGCCGGGTCGCCGCTTCAGCGACGGCCTACACCAGGCCTTGGAGGCCAAGGAGTCGGTCACCGTCCAGAAGGAGACCCAGACCCTGGCCACGGTCACGGTCCAGAACTTCTTCCGCATGTACGCCAAGCTCTCGGGCATGACCGGTACCGCCGAGACGGAGGAGGCAGAGTTCGCGGGCATCTACCAGCTGGACGTGGTGGTGATCCCCACCCACCGGCCCATCGCCCGGGCGGACCACGACGACGTCATCTACAAGACCAAGAAGGAGAAGTACAAGGCCATCGTCGACGAGGTGGAGCGCCTGCACCGGCTGGGGCTACCGGTGCTGGTGGGTACGACCACAGTGGAAGTCAGCGAGTTGCTGAGCCGGCTCTTGAAACTGCGGGGCATCAACCACAACGTGCTGAACGCCAAGCAGCACAAGGCCGAGGCGGAGATCGTGTCCGAAGCCGGACGCGTGGGCGCGGTGACCATCGCCACGAACATGGCCGGCCGCGGCACCGACATCAAGCTGGCGCCGGAGATCCTCCAGTTGCCCACGAAATGGCCATCGGATCCGGACCTGCCGCCGGAGATGTTCGAGGACCAGGTGACGGGTCTGCAGATCATCGGCACCGAACGGCACGAGAGCCGCCGCATCGACCGTCAGCTGCGGGGCCGCTCCGGCCGCCAGGGCGACCCGGGCCAGGCCATCTTCTTCCTCTCCCTCGAGGACGACCTGATGCGGCTCTTCAGTCCCGAGCGCATCATCAAGGTCATGGACCGGCTGGGCGTGGAGGAGGGCGAGGTCATCACCCACGGCATGGTGACCAAGGCCATCGAGAAGGCCCAGGTCCGCGTGGAGACCCAGAACTACGAGATCCGCAAGCACCTCCTGGAATACGACGACGTGGTCAACAAGCAGCGCGAGGTCGTCTACGAACTGCGGCGCAGCGCCCTGACCGGCGACGACCTGCGGGAGCGCATGGATGACTTCCTGGAGAACGCCGTGGACGGCATCCTGGCCGAGCACGCGAACCCCGACGATGCTGCGGATTTCTGGGACATGGACGGCCTGGCGCGCGATTACCAGGCCCTGGTGCTGGCCCCGGTGCCCCTGGAGAAGGACGAGCACCTGGAGACGGGCCACGATCACGTGCGGGACAAGCTCACGGACTTCGCGCGAGAGCGTTTCCAGGCCAAGCAGGAACGCCTGGACGCCCAGTCCGCCGAGGTGCCGCTCACGGACCAGCTCATCAAGTTCGTTCTCATCCAGGTCCTGGACGAGAACTGGCGGGACCACCTCAACGAACTGATCATGCTGCGCAGCGGCATCGGCCTGCGGTCCTACGGCCAGCGCAATCCGCTTGTGGAATACAAGTCCGAGAGTTTCACCCTCTTCGAGGCGCTCATGGACAAACTCGAGCGGGACGCGGTGAGCCTCTTCTTCCGGGCGGAACTGGCGCCGCCGCCGCCCCGGAAGGCGCCGGAAGTGGACCGCATGCAGACGCAGCACGGCCAGGTATCGGCCTACGACCAGGCCGCCGCGGGTTCGCCGACCCAGAAGGCCCAGGGGCCGCCTCCGGGCAGCGACGCGGCGCCGCGTCCGGTCCAGCGCGAGACGCCCAAGGTCGGACGCAACGACCCCTGCCCCTGCGGCAGCGGCCGCAAGTACAAGAAGTGCTGTGGCGCCGCTTGATACGGTGGCCGAGCTTGCCGGAGCGGGGGGGGCGTGCTAGATTTTGGCGCGACCGGCCGGAGGAGGGCGGTCTGCGGCACTGCAACCGGATGTGACATGGAACAGGAACGCGACAGGCTCAAGCATCTGCTCATCATCCTGCTGGAGGCGCTCTCGACCGGCGGTGAGCAGCAGTCTGCCCGGGCCCGGGTGCAGGAGAAGGCTGCCGAGGCCGGCATCGACGTGGAGGACGTCCACGGCCTGCTGGACTGGATCGAGGACGAGTGGCAGCTGCGGGACCCGGGGGCCTGGAATCCGGATCCGTTGCCCGAGACACCCGGGGCCGAGTCCGTGCGCGTCTACGTTGATCTGGAGCAGGACTCCCTCACGCCCGAGGCGCTCACCTGGCTCCTGGAGTTGCGTCGTGGCGGACAGATCAACGCTGCCCAACTCGAAGCGTTGCTGCACTACACGACCCTGTTGGGCGGAGAGCCCCTGGAGAAGCTCGACCTGGAAATGGTGCTCGAGCAGGTGCTCTTTCGGCCCCAGCGGCCGGACATGATCGGCGGGGCCTCGGAAGGCCAGTACGACATCCATTGACCGGCGACCGCCGCTCGTGCGACGACCCGGACGCCCCTGGCGCCGGGTTTGCGCTTGCCGGGAACCGGCGCTGGAGAATACGACAATCACGTGGACGGAAAAGAGGATCGATCCTTGAAGCTCATCATCGTCGAGTCGCCGGCCAAGGCGCGTACGATCAGTCGTTTCCTGGGCAAGGAGTATGCGGTGGCGGCCAGTTACGGCCACATCCGCGACCTGCCCGGCCGTGCCCACGAGATCCCCGCCAAGTACAAGAAGGAGTCCTGGGCGCGCCTCGGCGTGAATCCCGATGATGACTACCAGCCCATCTACGTGGTCTCGGCCGAGAGCAAGAAGCACGTCACGGCTCTCAAGAAGCTCCTCAAGGACGCGGACGAAGTCCTGCTGGCCACGGATGAGGACCGGGAGGGAGAGGCCATCAGCTGGCACCTGGTGGACGAGCTCAAGACCAAGCTCCCCATCAAGCGCATCACCTTCCACGAGATCACCAAGGGCGCCATCGAACAGGCGCTGGCCTCGCCACGAACCGTGAACATGCAACTGGTCAACGCCCAGGAGGGCCGGCGGATCCTGGACCGCCTCTTCGGCTACTCCCTGTCCCCGGTGCTGTGGAAGAAGGTCCGCTCGAAGCTCTCGGCCGGCCGCGTGCAGAGCGTGGCCGTGCGCCTGGTGGTCGAGCGGGAGGAGGAGCGGCAGGCGTTCCACGTGGCGCCCTACTGCGACGTGGAGGCCACCCTCCAGTCCGGCGATCTCGTCTTCACCGCGCGCCTGCAGACCGTAGACGGCAAGAAGCTGGCCGGCGGCAAGGATTTCGATCCGGACACGGGCCTCCTCAAGCAGCCCGACAAGCGCCTCCAACTGGACGACGAACGGGCCATGGTCCTGGCCCGGGGCGCCAAGCACGGTGTGCCCTGGCGCGTGGCGACGGTCACGCGCAAGGAGTCCACCCAACGCCCCTCGCCCCCGTTCACCACCTCGACCCTGCAGCAGGCCGCCAGCGGCCGCCTGCACATGGCGCCCCAGCGCACCATGCGTGTGGCCCAGCGCCTGTACGAAGGCGTTTCCCTGGGCAGCGGCGCCCGCGAAGGCCTCATCACCTACATGAGGACCGATTCGCTCACCCTCAGCGAGAAGGCGCTGGCCGAGGCCGAGCAGCTCGTCAAAGAGATCTACGGCGACGACTACACCGGCGGACCCCGTCGCTACCGCACCAAGTCCAAGGGAGCCCAGGAGGCCCATGAGGCCATCCGTCCTACGGACGTGAGCCGCACTCCGGACCAGGTGGCGCCCCATCTGGACGGGGACGAACTGGCCCTCTACAAGCTTATCTGGAGCCGCACCGTGGCCTCCCAGATGTCCGATGCCAAGCTCGATAAGACGGCTGTGGACTTCACCGTGGGCGTGGACGGCGAGGAGCTGTCCTTCCGCTCCAACGGCTCCATCGTCAAGTTCCCCGGCTTCCTCAAGGCCTACGGCGACCGGGGCCGGGACGCCCTGCTGCCCGACCTGCACGAGGGCGTGGAGATCGGTGGCGACGGCAACCCGGTGGAGATCCCCAACGTGGAGCCCCTGCGCCACGAAACCCAGCCGCCGTCCCGCTTCACCGAGGCCTCGCTCATCAAGAAGCTGGAGGAGGAGGGCATTGGCCGGCCGTCCACCTTCGCCCCGGTCATCACCACCATCCAGAACCGCGAGTACGTGGTGAAGAAGTCCAGCGCGCTGTTGCCCACCTACGTGGGCATCGCCGTCACCCGGCTGCTGCGCGACCACTTCAGCCGCTACGTGGACCTGGGCTTCACCGCCCGCATGGAACAGGACCTGGACCGCATCGCCGCCGGCGAAGTGGACCACGTGAAATTCCTGGACGAGTTCTACCGGGGCAAGGAGGGGCAGAACGGGCTCCTGCGTGCCATCGACGAGGAACTCGAGCGCATCGACTACCCGCGCATTCCCCTGGGCGAGGATCCCGAGACGGGCAAGCCCATCGTCCTGCGCATCGGCCGCACCTACTACTACGTGGAGGTGCCGGGCGAGGAGGACATGCGGGCCACCGTGCCGGTGGACATGCTCATCGACGAGCTCACCGGCGAGAAGGCCCTGGCCCTCATCGAGCAGAGTTCCCGGGCCGACGACCCCATCGGGCATCACCCGGAGTCCGGCCAGGCCATCTACGCCAAAGTGGGTCCCTTCGGCCCCTACCTGCAGCTGGGCGAGCAGGACGGCGACAAGAAGCCCAAGCGCATCGGCCTGGGCAAGGGCACGGATCCGAGCACCATCGACTTCGATTACGCCCTGAAGCTCCTGTCCCTGCCCCGGGAGATCGGCGCGGACCCCGAGTCAGGCAAGCCGGTGCGGGCGGGACTGGGGCGGTACGGTCCGTACGTGGAATTGAACCGGGTCTTCGCCTCGGTCCAGGACGTGGACACCCTGTTCACCATCGGCCTGGAGGAGGCGCTGGAGCGCATCCGGAACAAGAGCAAGAAGCCGGTACTCAAGGAACTGGGGAACCATCCGCAGACGGGTGCGCCACTGCGGGTGCTCAAGGGGCGGTACGGTCCCTACGTGACCGACGGCGAGGTGAACGCCACCCTGGGCCGGGACCTGGATCCGGAAGAAGTCACCATGGACCGGGCCCTCGTCCTGCTGGCTGAGGCGGCCAAGCGGCCCAAGAAGGTGCGGAAGAAGGCGACGAAAAAGAAGACGACGAAGAAAAAGGCCGCGAAGAAGAAGACGACCAAGAAGAAGGCCGTGACGAAGAAGAAGGCCGCCGCCAAGCCCGCCTCCACCGACGGGAGCGGCGCTTGAGCCACGTCACCGTCGTGGGTGGCGGACTGGCCGGATCCGAGGCGGCCCTGCAATTGGCCCGGTGGGGGATCCCCTGCCGCCTGGTGGAGATGCGTCCGGAGGTGCCGACCCCGGCCCACACCACCGGCCGCCTGGCCGAGATCGTCTGTTCCAATTCCCTCAAGAGCACTGCGCCGGCCACACCGTCGGGCCTCCTCAAGGAGGAACTCGATCTCCTCGGCTGCCGGCTCCTGGACTGCGCGCGCGCCACGGCCGTGCCGGCCGGTGCCGCCCTGGCCGTGGACAAGGACGAGTTCTCCGAGGCGGTGGAAGCGGCCGTGGCCGCCGAACCCCTCATCACGCGGGAAGCCGGGGAGATCACGTCGTTGCCCGAGCAGCCTGATCACCTGTGGCTCCTGGCCACCGGTCCTCTCACGTCGGCCGAACTTGTGGCGGACCTGGGCCGCACCACCGGTGCGCCGGCGCTCCACTTCTTCGACGCCATCGCGCCCACAGTCACCAGCGAGTCCCTGGACCTGGATGTACTCTTCCGGGCCGCCCGCTACGACAAGGGTGAGGCCGATTACCTCAACGCGGCCCTGGACCGGGAGGCCTACGCGGCCTTCCATGCGGCCCTGCTGGAGGCAGAGAAGGCTCCGGTCCACGACTTCGACCGGGCCGACCTCTTCGACGGTTGCCAGCCCCTGGAGGAGATCGCCGCCGGTGGCGAGAAGAGCATGGCTTTCGGTCCGCTGCGGCCGGTGGGCCTCGCCGATCCGCGCACGGGACGGCGGCCCCACGCCGTGGTCCAGTTGCGGCAGGAGAATCGGGAAGGCACCCTCTACGGTCTGGTTGGCTTCCAGACGCGCCTCAAGTTCGGCGAGCAGCAACGGGTCTTTCGCCTGCTGCCGGGTCTGGCACGGGCCGAGTTCGTCCGCTTCGGCCAGATGCACCGCAACTTCTACCTGGATACGCCCCGCTGCCTGGCTCGGGACTTCTCCCTGGCCGCCCGCGGCGACGTGTTCGTTGCGGGCCAGATGACGGGTGTGGAGGGCTATGTGGAATCCGTGGCTTCGGGGCTGCTGACGGCCTGGCACGTGGCCGCGCGCCTGGCCGGACGAATTTTGGCGCCGCTGCCGGCCACGAGCATGCTCGGCGCTCTGCTGGGGGGCTTCCTCTTCGACACCACGGCCGGCAGGTTCAGTCCCATGAACGCCAATTTCGGCCTGGTACCCGACCTGCCCGGACGGGTGCGCGGCAAGCGGGAGCGCAAGCTGGCCAAGGCGGCGCGGGCCCGCACGGCCTTGGCTGCGTGGTTTCGGGAGACAGCAACGCCCCCGGCCGGTTGAGGTCCGGTTGCCGCCGGCCGAGGCCCGTGGTAGATTGCCGTTCAGACCCATCCCGGAGGCCCCCTTGTCCACCGATCCGCTGCAGCCCTTCCTGGATCACCTTGCCTACGAGCGCGGTCTGAGCCCGCGCACGGTTTCGGCCTACGGCCGGGACGTGGGAGCGTTCCTGGACACGGCCCTGGACCGAGGTGCGATCGCCGGATCCGGCCCGGTGGATTGGCGCGGCCTCGATGACGCCCGGGACGTGGTGAGAGTCCACTTGGCACGGCTTCGGCGCGAGGGCCGCCAGGTCCGTTCGGTGGACCGCCATCTGGCGGCTCTGCGGTGTTTCTATCGGTTTCTCCGGGCCACCGGTGCGGTGGAGGCCGTGCCGGCAAACCTTACGGCAGGCCGCGGCGGTCGCGAGCGCACCCTGCCGCGGGACCTCACGGTTGAACTGGCGGCCACCCTCGTCGAAGCCCCCGACACCTCGACGGCCCGGGGCCGGCGAGACCGCGCCCTGCTGGAGATGATCTATGGTCTCGGCCTGCGTTTGGCGGAGATCGTCGGCCTGGACCTGGGGGATCTGGACCTGCCCGCCGGACGGGTGCGGGTCCTGGGCAAGGGGAGCAAGGAGCGCATCCTGCCCCTGGGCGGTTGCGCGGCTGCGGCGCTGGCGGACCATCTCGGCGGTAGCCTCGAACCGGCCTCCTGGCAGGATCTGCGCGATGGACGGTTGCGCGGCGACGATGCCCGTCGGCCCGTGTTCGAAGGACGTCCCGGCCGCCGCATCGGACGGCGCACCGTGCAGCAACGAGTCGCCCACCACGCCGCCCAGGTGGCCGGAACAGCGGGCGTCTCGCCCCACACCTTGCGGCACAGTTTCGCCACCCACCTGCTGGAGGGCGGCGCCGGTATCCGCGTGGTCCAGGAACTCCTGGGGCATCGGAACCTTACAACGACTCAGATCTACACCCACCTGGGCCGGGGACGCCTGCGGGCCGCCTTCGAAGGCGCCCACCCGCGTGCCCGGCGCGGACCGAATGAAGGGAACAACCAGTCATGACCCGCATCCGCTCGACCACCGTCCTGGCGGTCCTCCGTGACGGACGGGGCGCCATCGCCAGCGACGGCCAGGTCACCCTGGGGAACACCGTGGCCAAGCACGGTGCCGTGAAGGTCCGCAGACTTTTTGGGGGCAAGGTGCTGGCGGGATTCGCCGGTGGCGCCGCCGACGCCTTCACCCTCTTCGAGAAGTTCGAGGGCTATCTGGAACGCTACCGGGGCCACCTGCAACGCGCCACGGTGGAACTGGCCCGAGAGTGGCGGAGCGACCGGGTGCTGCGACGCCTGGAGGCCATGATGATCGTCATGGACAAGGACAACATCTACACCGTCAGCGGCAACGGCGACGTCATCGAGAGCGACGACGAACTGGCCGCCATCGGCTCCGGCGGACCCTACGCCCTGGCCGCCGGCCGCGCCCTGGTGCGCCATACGGATGCCACGGCGGTCGAGGTCTGCCGGCAGGCCCTGGGCATCGCCGGCGAGATCTGCATCTACACCAACGATTCGCTGACCCTGCTGGAGCTCGACGACACGGAGGACGACCATGCGCGTCAAACAGATTGAGCAGCGGTCCATGTGGACCTGCGCCGAGATCGTGGCGCTGCTCGACCGGTACATCATCGGCCAGGACGACGCCAAGCGGTCCGTGGCCATCGCCCTGCGCAACCGCTGGCGGCGCATGCAGCTGCCTGACGAGATGCGGCAGGAAGTCATCCCCAACAACATCATACTCATCGGCCCCACGGGGGTGGGCAAAACCGAGATCGCCCGGCGCTTGAGCCAGTTGGCGGACCTGCCCTTCCTCAAGGTGGAAGCAACCAAGTTCACCGAGAAGGGCTACGTGGGCCGGGACGTGGATTCCATGGTGCGCGATCTGCTGGAGAACGCCATTTCCCTGGTGCGCCGCCGCCAGGAGGACCGCCATGCGGTGGATATCGACACGGCCGTGGAGGAACGCCTGGTGGACCTGCTCTTCCCGCCCTTGTCCGGCGTGGAAAGCGATCCGGACCGGCGGGCCCGGTGGGAGCGCAGCCGCGAGAAGATCCGCTCCCAGTTGCGCGAAGGCGTCCTGGACGAGCGCGAAGTCACCGTCACCGCCGAGCAGAGCAAGATGCCCATCGCCAACATCTTCACCTCGGCGGGGGAGGAGTTCGACGCCAGCTTCGGCGAGAGCCTCAAGAACATGTTCCCCAAGCAGCGAACCGAGAAGAAGGTGACCGTCACCAAGGCCCGGACCCTACTCCGCGAGCAGGAGGCCGAGCAGCGTCTGGACATGGACCAGATCGTGGCCGAGGCCACGGACCTGGTGGAGAACGGGGGGATTGTTTTTCTCGACGAGATCGACAAGGTCGCTGGTGGTCGCGGCGGTGGCGCCGGCGGTCCGGACGTGAGCCGCGAGGGTGTCCAGCGCGACCTGCTGCCCATCGTCGAGGGCTCCACGGTGAGCACCAAGCACGGACCGGTGAAGACCGACCACATCCTCTTCATCGCCGCCGGCGCCTTCCACATGTCCAAGCCCAGCGACCTCATTCCGGAGCTGCAGGGGCGCTTCCCCATCCGGGTCGAGCTGTCGAGCCTCACCGAGGACGACTTCGTGCGCATCCTGCGCGATACCGAGGGCTCTCTCATCAAGCAGTACGAGGCCCTGCTCGGTGTGGACGGGTGCGAACTGGTGGTGGCCGAGGAGGCCCTCAAGGAAATCGCCCGCCTGGCCAGCGAGTTGAACAAGCGCATGGAGAACATCGGCGCCCGCCGGCTCCAGACCATCCTGGCCCAGCTCCTGGACGACGTGCTCTTCCACGTGCCCGAGAGCCGGACCGGCCGCCTGGATGTGGACCGGGCCTTCGTGGCCGAGCAGTTGGCCGACATCATCGAGGACGAGGATCTGAGCCGGTACATCCTATAGCAAAACCGGGGTGGACTCCCCGGTCCCAAGAGCTATTTTTTGCGGGCGCGAGAAATGTCACCCGCATCTTGTCCAAAGGAGACCGCCGTGGCTGCACACAAGGACTTCCTGTCCATCGACCGCTGGAGCACCGAGGAGCTCCGCGCCGTGCTCGAACTGGCCAAGGAGCAGAAGCCCCTGGCCCGGAAGCACGCCTTGCCGCACACCCTGCCCAACCGCGTCCTGGCCTGCGTTTTCGCCAAGCCCAGCCTGCGCACGCGAGTCAGCTTCGAGGTGGCCATGCGCCAACTCGGCGGCGAGACCCTCTTCATTACCGACAAGGAAATCGGTATGGGCACCCGCGAGTCCGTGTACGACGTGGCCAAGGTCATGAGCCGGTTCTGCGACGGCATCATGATCCGCTGGTTCGACGACGACGAGGTGGTCCAGCTGGCCGAGCACGCCACGGTCCCGGTGGTCAACGGCCTGACCGACCTGACTCATCCCTGCCAGGTCATGTCGGACATTCTCACGGTGGAGGAGCATCTGGGCAACATCGAGGGCAAGACCGTGTGCATGGTCGGCGACGGCAACAACCTGGCCAACAGCTGGCTCAACGCCGCCATGCGCTTCCCCTTCAACTTCGTGCTGGCCTGCCCCGAGGGTTACCTGCCGGACGAGGGCATCGTGCGCAGGGCCGAAGCCGCCGGCGCCTCCTTCATGATCACCCACGATCCCCAGGAAGGTATCGAAGGCGCCCACGTCATCTACAGCGACGCCTTCTACAGCATGGGCCAGGAAGAGGAAGCCATCAAACGGCGCAAGGATTTTGCGCCCTTCCAGATCACCTCCGACCTACTGACCGGTGCGCACGAGGATCACATCGTCATGCACTGCCTGCCGGCCCACCGCGGCGAGGAGATCACCGACGAGGTCATGGACGGTCCCCACTCGGTCGTGTTCGACGAGGCGGAGAACCGGCTTCACGCCCAGCGAGCGATCCTGTCCACCCTCATCAAGTAGGAGACGGCCATCGCGCGGCGCAACGGCAGCAAGAGGCAGCGGAGTCAGGGGCCGGCCCGGGTCATGGGGTCGGCCCTGCTCCTTTGTCTGGTCCTGCTGACCGCCTGCGCGGTCATGGAACGGCCGCCGGGCGGGCCCCTGGACCGCACGCCGCCCCACGTGGTGGCCGTGTCGCCCGATTCCGGTTCCACGGGCCTGGGGCCCATCGACCGCCTGACGATCACCTTCTCCGAGAAGATGGACCGGCGCTCGGCCACGGGCTGGCTGTTCTTTTTCCCGGACCAGCGCATCCGCAGCACAAAGTGGAAGGGCGCCATCAGCGCCGAGGTGCTCCTGGAGGAGCCCCTGCCGGCGGACTCGGTGGTGGTCGTGGAGATCGCGGCGGGGCTCAAGGACGCCCACAACGTGGCCATGAAGACCTCGCGCCGGTTCCCCTTCGCCACGGGGGATTCCCTGTCCGCCGGCAGCATCAACGGCATCCTCGTCATGGGGGACACGGCGGTGACCAAGGGCGTGGTCGAGCTCTACGACGTGCCGCCGGACACCCTCGAGTACTTCCAACAGCCCATCCTGCGACGGGCGGCCACCGACGAGCAGGGCACCTTCGTCTTCGATTGGCTGCCTGTTCCCGGAGGACCCTGGATCATCCGCGCCTTTCTGGATCCCGACGGGGACCGTAGGCCCGGCGACCGGTCGCCCAAACGCGTGCTGCGGGACACCCTCAGCCTCAGTGTTGAACACCCGGTCCTGAGCGCCGGCGTGACGACCCTCTACCCGGTGGACACGCCCGGGCGCCTGCATGCGCCGCCCTTCGCGCACTTCGGCGCCGTCCGCCCCGTCATGGCCTGGAGCATGGCCATCGACGACGCGGATACGGGCTGGGTACCCCAAACGGTGGATCCCGCGGAGCATCCCATCGGCTTCGTCAGGCCGGACTCGCTCACCATGCTCCACGACATCAGGCCGGGCCTGAACCGGGTCGGTTTCTTCGTGGACGCCGACGGGGACAGCGCCTACGGACCGGTTCCCGACTCGCTGCTGACCGCGTCCCGGGCAGCCTTCGCCTGGGTCCAGCCCGACTCTGCGGCCGACACCACGGGCTGGTATCTGGAGCCTCTGCTGCTGGTGGAGAGCCCCTTCCTGGAGCCGGGACTGGATGCGGATCTCGTCATGCCGGACACGGTGGCCGTCATCGTTCCGTGGCCCCAGCCCACCCCCGACCTGCCGGACTCTACGGCCGGCGACTCCCTGGCGATCGTGGACCCGGACACCACCGCTGTCGAGTCCACGGAATCCGAGACGCCCCGCGAGGAGTGACCATGAAGCTCGCCTTCACCAAGATGCACGGCGCCGGCAACGACTTCGTCATGGTGGACGGCCGTCTGCCGAGTGCTTCCTCCCTGGATACCGCCCGCATTGCAGCCCTCTGCGACCGCCGTCGAGGGATCGGCGCCGACGGACTCATCCTGGTGGCGCCGACGCCGGACGCCGACTTCCGCATGACCTACTTCAACGCCGACGGGGGCGAGGCCGACATGTGCGGCAACGGCGCCCGCTGCGCCGTGGAGTACGCGGCCCACTGCGGCCTTCACGAAGGCGCCTGCCGGCTGGCCACGGGCGCGGGTGTCATCGGCGGACGCCGCCACGGCCCCGGCGACGTGGAGGTGAGCCTTCCGCCCTGGCGTGATCTGGCCTTGGCCCTGGAATTGGAGTCATCCCCCTGGGACGAGCACCACGTGTGCAACACGGGGGTGCCCCATCTGGTCATTCCGGTGCCCGACGTGGAGTTGGTCCCGGTCAGGGAATGGGGACACCGCCTGCGCCACGATCCGATCTTCGCGCCGGCCGGGGTGAACGTCAACTGGGTGGCCGCCGCCCCCGGCGGCGAGGAATATCTGCTACGCACCTACGAGCGCGGCGTGGAGGACGAGACCCTCGCCTGCGGCACTGGCGCCAGCGCCACGGCGGTGGTACTTTCGCATCTGGAACGAGCGACCAGCCCCGTGCGACTCCGCACCCGGGGCGGAGACCTGCTCGTGGTTGACGTGGACCGCGGGAATGGATCGCTGACTCTGCGCGGGCCGGCAGTCGTGAGCTTCGAGGGAGAGGTGCAGATCGATGAGTGAGAAAGTAGCCAAGACTTGGGAGATGCCCGACGGCGTCTACACCGCCCTGGTGACCCCCTTCCGCAACGGCGAGGTGGACCGCAAGGCCTGGCGCACGCTGATCGAGCGGCAAGTGGCGGCCGGCGCGGCCGGCATCGTACCCGTGGGCTGCACCGGTGAAGCGGCCACCCTCGACCGCTCTGAACGGGAGTGGCTGGTGCGGGAGGCCGTGGACATGTGCTCAGGCCGGTGCGCCGTGGTCGCCGGTTCCGGCACCAACGCCACCAGCAGCACCATCGCCTACACCCGTGACGTCAAGGCCTGGGGCGCCGATGCGGCCATGCTCATCTCCCCCTATTACAACAAGCCCCAGCAGCACGGACTGCTGGCCCATTACCGGGAGGTGGCGCGAGCGGTGGACATACCCCTCGTGCTCTACAACGTTCCCGGTCGCACAGCCGTGAACATCCTGCCTGAGACCGCGGCCCAGCTGGCTGCCGAGCCCAACATCGTGGCCCTCAAGGAGGCCAGCGGCAACCTGTCCCAGATCGAGGAAGCCATCGCCCGTTGCGACCTGAAGGTCTTTTCCGGCGACGACGGCCTGAACTTCTCCATCTTCGGCATGGGGGGGCGCGGCGCCATCAGCGTGGTGAGCAATCTCCTACCCGGAGCCATGGTCCGCTTCTGGCGAGCCTGGGCCGACGGGGACATCAATCAGGCCTGGCCCATGAGCCGCGCCTTCGATCCCATTACCAGCGCCTGTTTCGTGGAATCCAACCCGGTCCCCGTGAAGGAACTCCTGTCCATGGCCGGACTGTGCCGTCGGGATCCGCGCCTGCCGCTGATGCCCGTCAGCGAGGCGAGCCTCACCTTCCTGGTCCAGTTCTACGAGTCAACCCTGGCCGATCTCCTAGCGAAAGACCTGGAGGGTTGAGATGATCCAGGTGGCCGTACACGGCGCCGAGGGCCGCATGGGCGGCCATCTGACCGCCCTGGTGGACGAAGCAGCCGATTGCGAACTCGCCGGCCTCGTCACGGAACCGGACCGCGCTGTCGCAGCCGGGGAATTCCACCCGCGCCTGCCCCTGGTGGCCCAGAACGCCATGGGTGAGACCCTGCCCGCCGGCTGCGTGGTCATCGACTTCTCCCTGGCACCCGCCCTGGAGGCTCTCCTGGACGCTTGTACCAGGCTCAAGGCTCCCCTGGTCATGGGTACTACCGGCCACTCGAAGGCCCAACTGACGGCTCTGATGCGTCACGCCGAGGATCTGCCCGTGGTCCATGCACCCAACTTCAGCATCGGTATCCCGACGCTGAAGATGGTCTTGCAGTTGTTGGCTAAGGTCTTACCTGAAGATTTCGACGCCGAACAGGTGGAGACCCACCACATCACCAAGCTGGACAAGCCCAGCGGCACGGCGCGGCATCTGGCGGACGCCTGGACCGCCGTGCGGGGCGGAGATCCGGTGCCCACCCACAGCCGGCGCCTGGGCGGCGTCATCGGCGAGCACGCCTGGGCCTTCGCCGACGGGGAGGAGACTCTCGTGGTGGAACACAGGGCCCATTCGCGACGCGCCTTCCTGCGAGGCGTGCTCCCTGCCGTGCGTTTTGCCGCCGAGGCCGGACCGGGAATGTACGATCTGGGGGACGTGCTGCAGGCGGTCGCCCACGGCTGATTCGTTGATGAACACGAGAAAGAGGGTCCGCCCGGCGGGGGGACCCTCTCGTCGTATCGGAAGCTGTGCGCCGGCGCTCGCTACTTGGCGGCTGCGGCGGCCATACGCGCCTTGAGGCGGGAGGCCCGCTTCGGGTGCATGAGGCCCTTGCTCGCCTGCGAGTCGATCAGCGAGTACATCTCGCTGAGGGACTTGGCCTTGTCGTCGGCGGGCGTCTCGCCGATATTGGCGCGGTAGGTCTTGATCTGCGAACGCATCATGGCGCGATTCTGGCGGTTGCGCTCGTTGCGCGCCTTGTTCGTGATCAGCCGCTTCTTGCAACTCTTGGCGTGGGGCACTTCGAAACCTCCGTTAGGGTCCATTAGGCGGGGCAATTTAACAGGATAGGCCAGACATGTCAAGGAAGCCGGAGCGTGGGAAAGACGCGCCCGACCAGGACAAAACCGGCAAAGACACCGGACTCGAGGCCCCGCGCCGGGGCCGGAGGAAGTCCGCCGAACTGTCCGCCAAGCTACGACTGCTGCCCGAAGCCCCGGGCGTGTACCTCCACAAGAACGCCGACGGCAAGGTCATCTACGTGGGCAAGGCCCTACGTCTGGCCGACCGGGTGCGGTCCTACTTCCAGAGTGGGGGCGACGGCACCGAGAAGACCGACCAGCTGGTGCGCCGCATCCGGGACTTCGATTACATCGTCACCGACACTGAGGCCGACGCTCTCGTCCTCGAAAACCAGCTCATCAAGGAATACCGCCCCCTCTACAACGTCCGGCTCAAGGACGACAAGCAGTATCCGTACATCCGCGTGTCGGTCCAGGAGCCGTTCCCGCGGGTGGAGGTCGTGCGCCACCTGGTGAAGGACGGCGCCCGCTACTTCGGCCCCTTCACCGACGTGGGGGCCATGCGTGAGACCCTGCACTTCGCCTGTGGGGCATTCCGGGTGCGCACCTGCCATCTGGACCTGCCCGAGCACACGGTGGACCGGGCTTGCCTGGACTGGCAGATCGGCCGCTGCAGCGCTCCCTGCGTGGACGAGGACGACCGGATGGGCTACGGGGAACGCGTCCACCGCATGGTGCGATTTCTGGACGGCGCCGACCAGGATGTCCTGGCGGAGCTGCGCCAGGAGATGACCTCCCACGCGACGGATCGTCGCTACGAGGAAGCGGCCGCCCTGCGGGACCTCATCGCCCGCCTCGATCGCACCGTGCATCGCAGCCGTCCCGTGACCGGCCTGACCGGGGACTGCGACCTTTGCGGTCTGGCGCGCGAGGGGGAAGATGCTTCCGGTGTGGTTCTGCGGGTGCGCGGTGGACGCGTGCTCACGGCGCACCACTTCCTCCTGGCCGACAAGCTCGACCGCGACCTCGACGCCTACGCCGCCCAACTCCTGCGTGAGTACTACGGCCGCGCCGGCGACATTCCGCCGGAGGTCCTGCTCAGCCACGATGTGGGGGATCGGGACTCCTGGAGCGCCTGGCTCACGTCCCTGCGCGGGCGCAAGGTCGTCGTCAAGCATCCCCGGCGGGGCGTCCGCCGGGAGGCGGCCGATCTGGCGCGCACCAACGCCACTTTCAAGCTGCGTGAGATCGCCCTGCGGCGCGACCTGGCCGGTCCCCCCAAGGTCACGCCGGCGGACACGCAGCTCCAGGAGGCCCTGGACCTGCACACGGCGCCCCACACCATCGAGTGCTTCGACATCTCCAATTTCCAGGGCAAGGAAACGGTGGCGTCGCTCGTGTACTTCAAGGCGGGCAAACCTCTCAAGAGCCGCTACCGACGCTTCCGCATCCGCACCGTGGAGGGTCCCGACGATTTCGCGTCCATGGCCGAAGTCATGGAACGGCATTACGGCAAGCTGGCGAAGAAGCAGCAAGCTCCCGCGGACCTGGTGGTGGTGGATGGCGGCGCCGGCCAACTGGGAGTGGCGCGAGAGGTGCTGGCCCGTTTCGGTTTCCACGGGACCCAGCTCATCGGCCTGGCCAAGCGCGAGGAGACGATCCACCGGGAGCACGGCACCATCAGCCTCTCCCGTCGCAGCGAGGCCCTCAAACTCCTGCAACGGGTGCGTGACGAGGCCCACCGTTTCGCCATCACCTACCATCGTCTGCTGCGGGACAAGCAGACCACCGCCAGCGAGCTGGATCTCATTCCGGGCATCGGCCGCATCAAGAAATTATCCCTGCTGCACCACTTCGGATCGGTGGCGGAGATCCGTCGCGCCACCGCCGAGCAACTGTCCGAAGTGCGCGGCGTGAACCGCCACGACGTGGTCGCCATCCGCGCGCATTTCGAGTCCCGCGGCCGGCGGGACTGAGGAGGTGGGGTTGACCGTGTCGAGTCCGGTGCCGTATCGTCGAGTGGACACCTGCGCACCCCGTAGTCCGCGCCGGCCCGCCTGCGGGGCCCGCGCAGCAGCCCGGTGGACCGCCATGCCTCGCATCGCCCTGCTCGCCCTCATGGGCATTCTTCTGGCCACCGCCGGTCCTGCCGCCGGACAGGGTCCGTGCGTCGATTACGGCACAACGGGTTGGTGGCCGGCCGCCCTCATGGACCTGCCGAGCGACGTGACCGAACTGGCCACCACGGAGGACGGACGTCTCCTGGCCGCTTCCGACGCAGGTGTTCTGGTCTATGACCTCGCCGATCCTCTGGCCCCGGTCCTGGAGAGTTTCATTCCGGCGGACGTCCCCCTGCGGGAGATCGCCGTGGACGGCACGACCGTGGCCGCTCTGACCATGGACAACCGCCTCCTGCTGGGGGTCCTGACCTCCCCGTCCCAGAGTCGCTGGGTCGGCGAGTTGCCTCTATCCGGCGCTTCGCTCCTGGAAATGGACGACGGTCTTGTCGTCGTGCGCCAGCTCTTCGACCAGATGGCCACCGTGGACGTGACCGATCCCAAGGTTCCCCATTACCTGGGCTTTCTCCAGTTTCCCGAGCCCATCCACGACCTGCGCGTGGCGCACGGGCTCGCCTTCGCGGCCACTCAATACTCTCTGCTGTCCGTGTGCAGCCTGGCGGACCCGGCGCGTCCGGAGATCATCTCCACCGCCGCCAGCTTTGCCACCGGATTCGCCGTCGAACTGGATTTCCCGCGGGTGCGTGTGGCCAACATCACCCAGGTCATGACCTTTGACCTGTCGGACCCCACCGACCCGGTCCGGCTCCATATCTCACCCCGCATGCTGGGCGAGATCGAGTACCTGGCCGCCGACCGGGACCGCACCTTCGCCCTCACCGCCCAAGGCCACATCCACAACCTGGCCACTGTCGGACCCGATTCCCTGTATCTGGTGGGCCACAACTACGAACCGGAGCCGGCGCGCCACGGCATCACCGCCGGCGGTCTGCTCTACGTGGTCCGGGAGCCCCGGATCCTGGCGATCCTCGATCCTGCCTCGGGCAACCACCCACCCCACGTATTCGAGAAGCTGGACCGGGCCACCGCGATCATGTCCGCCCGCGGCGAACACGTATACGCCATGGACGACGACCATCCGGAGGGTTCGCGGCTGGTGATCTCGGAGATCGACCCGGGCCAGGGGCTGGTGGAACGCGGCTTCCTGCCCATCTTCGGGGATGCGGTGGCCATGGACCTGGAGGGCGAACGCCTGGTCTTCTCGTCGGAGCTGACCACCCTGGGCATCGTGGACATAGCCGATCCGGCGGCGCCCACCTACGTCAGCCTGCGCAATGACGATTTCTTCGTGCGTGACGTGGCCCTGCTCGACGACCTTGTGGCATTCATCGGCCGCGACGACCTGGGCGGCGACCTGCTGGTCTTCTACGACCGCAGCCAGGAGCCGGAACTCATCCTCGGCGGAGCGGTGCGCGTACCCTTCGGCGCGAGCCAGGTGGTCCGGTCGCGGAACCACGCCCTGGTGCAGACCGAATTCGAGATGAACGGGATCATGCTCGTGGACGCCGCCGAGGCCTACGACCCGATCATCACCGACTGGCTGGCCATCCCGGCGCCCTGCATGGACGTGCTGGCCGCCGGCGAGTATGCCTACGTGCTCACCACTGCCGGCACGGTGGAGATCGTGGACCTGTCCGACCCCTCGCGTATGACCATCGTCCGGAGTCTGGAGTTGGACGCCGGAGAGGAAGGATCCCTGGCCCTGGTGGCCTCGACCCTCCTGGTGCAGGATGCAAACAAAGGCATCACCTTCGTGGACGTGACCGACCCGGCTGCGGCCGTTGTCATCGGGGCGAGTTGGTTGCCCACCCGGGGCCGGATCCTGGCCGGGACTTATGGCCTCCTCACCGACGATCCTTTCAACCGGCAGCGCTTCCACCTGCCGGCCCTGTGCGGGGCCGTATCCGCAGTGGAGGCGCCTCCTAGTCTCTTCCTACCGACCCTCGCGGCTCATCCCAACCCCTTCAATCCGCATACCGAACTGGTCTTCGACCTGTCAGGCCCTGCCACCTTCGACCTCGTGGTCTACGACCTGGCCGGCAGACGTGTCCGCACCCTGGCCCAGGGCCGCCCGGCGCCCGGCGGTCCGATCGCCCTGTCCTGGGACGGACGGGACGACGCCGGCCGCGGCCTGGCGGCGGGAATCTACCTGGCCCGCCTGGGTGTCGACGGCCGCGACTCCGTGGCCAAGCTCGTGCTCGTACGCTGACGGGAGGATCACGTGCACCCTGCCTGGGACGAGCATTGCGACCTCTTCCTGGCCCACGCCGCGGCCGAGAAGGGCCTGGCCACGGCGAGCCTGGACGCGGCTCGGCACGACCTGGCCCGGTTGCGTACCTGGGCCGGCGATAGTCACGGCGACCGCAGTCCCGCGGCCCTGGTCGACGCCGACCTGCGGGCCTTCCTGGTGGACAGCGCCGCAGATCTGGTTGCGTCCAGCCGCGCCCGGCTGCTCTCGACCCTACGGGCCTTCTTCGGCTTTCTGGTCGCCGAGAGCATCATCGCTACGGATCCGACAGCAACCATCCTCGCCCCGCGCCGCGGTCGGCACCTGCCCCAGGTCCTGAGCACCGAGCAGGCCGTGCGGCTGGTGGAATCCGTGGCGGGCGACCGGCCCGCTGACCTGCGTGACCGGGCAGTGCTGGAAGTGCTCTACGGCTGTGGCTGCCGGGTCAGCGAACTGTGCGGCCTGGACGTGACCGACCTGGACCCGGGGGAGGCCACCCTCCTGCTGCGGGGCAAGGGGCGAAAGCAGCGCCTGGTGCCCGTGGGCGAACCGGCCCTGGCCGCCCTGGAGGCTTGGCGCTTGCGGGGACGCCGGCACTGCGTCGGCAAGCGCAACGTGCCCGCCCTCTTCCTCAACCAGCGGGGCGGACGCCTCACGCGCGTCACCGTCTGGAGCCTGGTCAAGCGAGGGGCGTCCGCGACGGGCCTGCCGGACGCGGTCTCGCCCCACACCCTGCGCCACAGCTACGCCACCCACTTGCTGGAGGGCGGCGCCGATCTACGGGCGGTGCAGGAACTGCTGGGACACGCGGACATCGCGTCCACCGATATCTACACCCACGTGGACCGGGGTTGGCTCGCCGACGCCTGGCGGGAGGCCCATCCCCGCGCCCGCCGCTAGGGCCCGCCGATTTCGCCGGCGACTTTGACAGGGCCCGCGGCCGGTGGTAACGTACTGGCCGTCGCATCCCGCCCCGCCGGGCGGGATTTTGCCGCAGCGCAGACGAGGATTCCGCCGCGCCAACCAGAATCGAGCGAGACTTGAGCGAGCAACCCAGGAAGACCATCCTCAGCGGCATGCGCCCCACCGGCCGACTCCACTGGGGCAACTACACGGGGGCCCTGGCCAACTGGGTCGCCCTCCAGGACGAGTACACCTGTCATTTCATGGTGGCCGACTGGCACGTGCTGACCACGGCCCTGGACAAGACGCCGGAGATCCGGGAGAACACGCGGCAGATGTATCTGGACTGGCTCGGCGCCGGTCTCGATCCTGAGCGCTCGGTCCTCTTCACCCAGTCCGAGATCAAGGAGCACGCCGAACTGGCCCTGCTGCTCGGCATGCTGGTCTCCATGGGACGGTTGGAACGGAACCCCACCTTCAAGGAGCAGATCCGCGACCTGAACCTGAGTGGCGAGATCAGCTACGGGCACCTGGGCTATCCGGTTCTGCAGGCGGCGGACATCATCATCTACCGTGCCCACGCGGTGCCCGTGGGCGAAGACCAGTTGCCGCACCTGGAACTCACGCGCGAGATGGCGCGGCGTTTCAATCACCATTTCAGCGGCGCGCGCGGCAAGGTCTTCCCCGAGCCCGAGGGCCTGGTCACCAAGTTCGCCCGCTTCCCCGGGACCGACGGCAAGCGCATGAGCAAGTCCCTGGGCAACACCATCGAGATCTCGGCCTCGCCCGAGGATATCCACCGGAAGATCAAACCCGCCTTCACCGATCCCCAACGCCTCAAGCGCACCGATCCGGGCGATCCCGAGGTGTGCGCCGTCTACACCTGGTACCAGAAGTTCCTGCCGGACGAGGTGGAGGAGACGGCCGCCGAGTGCCGCAGCGCAGCCCGCGGCTGCGTGGACTGCAAGAAGAAGCTGGCCGAAGGGGTCATCGAGCACTTCGCGCCCCTGCGGGAACGACGCGCCGTCTACGAGCAGGACGGCGCCCGCCTCGACGAGATCATCAACGACGGCTGCACCCGCGCCCGCGCCATGGCCCGCGCCACCATGGAAGCGGTCCATGAAGCCATGGGCATCGGTTGAAGAAGCCTGGAGATCACGTGAACGAAACCGCTGCATCCGGGCCCGAGGATCCGACGCCGCCCGACGGCCCCGAGGGTTGGTCCCTGGACTGCCTGCCGCCGGAACTGGATTACTTCCGCTCCAGCGAGGCCTACCAGGTCGAATTGACCGGCTTCCAGGGTCCCATGGATCTCCTGCTCCATCTCATCGACAAGGATGAGGTGGACATCTACGACATTCCCATCGCGGGCATCACCGACCAGTTCATCCGGCACATCGAGGTCATGCAGACCGTCAGCCTCGAGAAGGCCGGCGAGTTCATCGCCATGGCGGCGACCCTCCTGGTCATCAAGATGAAGATGCTCATGCCCTCCCACGGCGAGGACGTGGAGGGAGAGGAAGAAGATCCGCGGGCCGAACTGGTGCGGAAGCTCCTGGAGTACAAGCGTTTCAAGGAAGCCGCCGAGGATCTGCAGAAGCGCGAAGAGGACCGCCACCAGTACCACCTTCGCCGCACCCGTTTTCCCTTCACCGAGGAACTGGAGGTGGAGCCGGAACTGCGCATCGGCATGTACGACCTCCTGTCGGCCCTGGCGGGGATCATCGACCGGGTCCAGGCCAAGACGGTCCACGACGTGGTGCGCGAGCCGTTCACGGTGGAGGAGAAGATGTCCCTCATCGAGGAGCGCGTGGGGGGTGGCGGCACCGTGAGCTTCGCCGAACTCTTCGTGGGCGACGCCCTCAAGATGGAGGTCGTGGTCACGTTCATCGCCATTCTCGAACTGGTCAAGCGCAGCCGGCTCGAATTCCTGCAGACCGAGCCCCGGGGTTCCATATGGTTGCAACGGCCCGGCGTCGACGCCGCCAACGAGGCCGCCGCAGCTTACGAACTGGACGAGACCGGGGACGAGGAAAACCCAATCTGACCTGGGAGAACCCGCTTTGAAGAGGGAACTGGAAGCCCTGCTTTTTGCCACAGACGCCCCGCTGACTGTCGGGCGCCTGCGCAAGATCTTTCCCGACGTGGAGACCAAGGAACTGCGCACCGTGGTGACCGAACTGCAGCAGGAGTACGACGCCTCCGACCACGCCTTCACGGTGGTGGAATTCGGCGGCGGCTGGCAGATCGCCACCCGGCCGGCCTACGCTCCGGTGGTGGAGAAGCTATTCCGCACCCGTCGTTTCGCACGCCTGTCCAAGGCGGGCCTCGAGGTGCTGGCTATCGTGGGCTACCGACAGCCCATCACGCGGCTGGAGATCGACGAGATCCGCGGCGTGAACAGCAGCGGCGCCATCGGCACGCTCAACGAGCGGAACCTGGTCACGGTGGTGGGGCGGTCCCAGTCCATGGGCAACCCGCTGCTCTACGGCACGACCCGCGAGTTCCTCAACCACTTGGGCCTGAAGGGCATCAACCAGCTGCCGAATCTTCCGGATCTGGAGGACGTGGTGGCGGACAAGGACCGCCTCAAGGAGTTCGCCGAGGCCGTGGGCCGCGACGTCACGTCCGATGAAATCGATGATTTCTTCGAGCCCGAGCCTGAGCAGGAAGCCGCACCGGAGTCCGCGGACGCCGAACCGGACGAGAGCCCGGAAGAATCGCCGGCCGGGGAGACCGAGGCTTCCGAACCCGCCGACGAGGCCGCCGCCGCGTCCGGCGAGGGGGACGAGGATCCGGATGACCGCCCCTGACGACACCATGCGCCTGAACCGCTACCTGGCCCGCTGCGGCCTCGGATCACGCCGGGCCGTGGAGGAGCTCATCACCGCCGGCCGGGTGTCCGTGGACGGCGTGCCGGCCAAGGACCTGGGCCGCCGGGTCGTCCCCGGGCAGGCGGAAGTGAGCGTTGACGGCGTGCCCACGGTTCTGCCCAGCTCCACCCGCATCTACGCCTTCCACAAGCCCCACGGCGTGGTTTCGACCCTCAAGGCCCAGGGCGGCCAACCTTCCCTGCTGCCCTACCGGAATCAGTCGGATCTACCGGAGCGGTTCATCCCCGTGGGACGCCTTGACGCAGCGTCGACCGGCTTGCTCCTTTGGACCGACGACGGTGAACTCGCCCAGCGGCTCCTGCACCCGTCCTCGGGCCTGTGGAAGACCTACGAACTCGAGTTGGACCGGGCCCCGGCGGACTACGAGGTGGCCAAGCTCATGGGCGGGCGCCTGCGCCTGGATGGACGGCCCGTGCGGCCCTGCCGGCTGGCCCTCCAGGACGGCGGCACGATCCGCCAGTGGATCATGGAGCTGCACGAGGGCCGCAAGCGCCAGATACGGCGTATGTGCGGCGCAGTGGGGCTGAAGGTCCGGCGCCTGCACCGGGTGGCCATCGGACCGATCCAGTTGGGCCTGTTGCGCCCGGGTGATTTCCGCCGTCTGGACTCGCGGGAGGAGAAGGAACTGCGGCTGGCCTGCGCCGGCCGCGGCACACGTGACGAAAGGGACGGGACATGACCTCCAAACAGGACCTGGACTTCGCGACCCTCTTCCGCCCGGGCATCCGCGCCACGCGGGCCTACACGCCGGGCAAGCCCATCGAGGAGGTCCAACGCGAACTCGGCCTGGAGTCGGTGGTGAAGCTGGCCAGCAACGAGAATCCCGAAGGCCCCTTGCCGGCGGTGCTCGAGGCCGTCACCGAAGCCGCACAGCAACTCAACCGCTACCCGGACGCCGCTTGCCATACGCTCACCCACAAGCTGGCCGAACACCTGGACGTGACTCCCGAGTCCATCATCCTGGGCAACGGCAGCAACGAGGTCATCGACATACTCATACGGGCGCTGGTGTCGCCCGGTGAGAACGTGATCTACTCCGAACGCAGCTTCATCGTCTACGGCTTGACCACCTGCGCGCACTTCGAGTGCGGCCGCCCGGTAGCCCTGGGCGATGACGACCGCCACGACCTGCCGGCCATGGCCGCCGCGGTGAACGACAAGACGAAGCTCGTCATCGTCTGCAATCCCAACAATCCCACGGGCACCTACAACACGGCCGAGGAATTCACGGCCCTGCTGGAGGCCCTGCCCGCCCGCGTGATCGTGGCCGTGGACGAGGCCTACTACGAGTATGTGACCGCCTCCGATTACCCCCAGGTCCTGCCGCTCATGAAGGCGCATCCGAACCTTGTAGTTCTGCGCACATTCAGTAAGATCCACTCGCTGGCCGGGCTGCGGGTCGGCTTCGGCGTGGGGCATCCGGCGCTGATCGGCGAACTGCACAAGACTCGCGAGCCGTTCAACGTCAACATGCTCGCCCAGGTCGCCGCCATGGCCTGCCTGGAGAACTGGCACGAGGTGGCCGGGCGCCGGGACCGCAACCGCGCCGAACTGGACCGCCTGGCTGCCGACCTGGCGGAACTCGGCCTGGATGTCGTACCCAGCCAGACGAACTTCATCCTGGTGCGGAGCGAGGGCCCGGCGGCCGAGCTCTCCCAGGAACTGCTGAAACTCGGCGTCATCGTGCGTCCCATGGCCGCCTTCGGCATGGATGAGCGGGCGCTGCGGATCAGCGTCGGCACGCGACCCGAGAACGAGCGTTGCCTGGTAGCACTCAAGGAGATCCTCGGCCGATGAACGCACCCGAACCCCGTCCGGTCCTACCCCTGGCCGCCCGCCTGCCCGGTCGTGAATCCACGGTGGTGGCCGTGGGCGACGTGCGCTTCGGCGCGGAGAAGGTCGTCCTGATCGGCGGCCCCTGCGCCGTCGAGGATCGGGACCTCATGCTGGCCATCGCCCGCACGGTAGCCGGCGCCGGCGGCGCCATGCTGCGGGGTGGGGCCTGGAAACCGCGCACCAGTCCCTACGATTTCCAGGGGCTGGGCGCAGAGGGTCTCGAAATGCTGGTCGCCGCCCGCCGGGCCACGGGACTGCCCGTGGTGACCGAAGTCCTCGATCCGCGGGACGTGGCCACGGTGGCCGAGTCGGCGGACATGTTGCAGATCGGCAGCCGCAGCGTGCAGAACTTTCCCCTGCTGCGGGAGGCCGGGGCCAGCGGCCGTCCGGTCCTGCTCAAGCGCGGCATGATGACGACCCTCGACGAATGGCTCAACGCCGCCGAGTACGTGCTCGCCGCCGGCGGAAACGACCTGGTGCTCTGCGAACGGGGCATCCGCACCTTCGAATCCGCCTTGCGCAACACTCTGGACGTGGGGGCGATAGCGGTGCTCAAGGAACGCACCCACCTTCCCGTCATCGTCGATCCGAGCCACGCCGCAGGCGTCGCCAAGCACGTGACGGCCCTGGCCCGGGCCGCCGTGGCCGCCGGCGCCGACGGGCTCCTGGTGGAGACGCACACCGACTCGGCCGCCGCTCTCAGTGACGCGGCCCAGGCGCTTTCACCGGAGGCCTTCGCCGCCCTCGCCGACGAGTGCCGCGCCGTGGCCCGCGCCGTGGGCCGGGATCTCTGATGATCGTTCGCAAGCCCTCCGACCTGCCCGACCACGATCCTGATTTTCTGCCTGACGACGCGGTCATCGCCATCGACGGCCCGGCCGGTTCGGGCAAGTCCACCACCGCCAAGGATCTGGCGGAACGCTACGGCCTGCTCTACATCGACACCGGCGCCATGTACCGCGCCCTGACATGGGCCGCCCGGGAGGCCGGCGCCGATCTGGACGACGGCCCGGCCCTGGCCGCCATGCTCTCGGACGCGGAACTCACCCTGCGGCCCGGACGGCGCCAGGTGGCCGTCCACTGGAACGGACGCGACGTCTCCACGGCCATCCGCGCCCCGGAAGTGGACGGGGACGTCTCCCGGGTGGCGGCCCATGCGGAAGTGCGCGCGGACATGGTGCGCCGCCAGCAGCAACTGGGACGCAGCGGCGGGGTCGTCATGGAGGGCCGGGACATCGGCAGCGTGGTCTTCCCCCTGGCACACACCAAGATCCACCTGTCGGCCAGCCTGGAGGCCCGCGCCGACCGGCGTCTGCGCCAGTACCGGCAGCAAGGCAAGGACGTGGACCGGGCCGCCCTGACGGCCGACCTCGCCGCCCGGGACAAGCTGGATTCCGAGCGGGAAGCGGGACCGCTGCTGATCAGTCCCGACGCCATCATCGTCGACAGCAGCGAACTCAACCTGGAGGACCAGAACGAGGCCTGCGCCCGGGCCTGTCTCGTCAATGCCGTGGCCGACCGGGCCCTGGATTCGGACCTGGACACGGCCCGCCGGGAGATTCCCTGGCACTACCGCCTGGCCTACGGCGTCTTCCGAGCCCTGGCCCGCTTCTACGGCCTGCGGGAAGTGGGCAACGCCGGACGCGCCCTGCCCCGTGGCGTGGTGGCTGCTGTGAACCACGTCAGCCTGTGGGATCCGCCCCTGGTGGGGGCCACCTTCCACCGCTTCCGTATCCACACCCTGGCCAAGCGGGAACTCTTCCGGCCCGACTTCCCCCTCGGCCGGATCTTTCGGATGGTCGACGCCATTCCCATCCGCCGCCGCGGCTACGACCGGACTGCCTTCGCCGCCGCCGCCCGCGGCATCGAGGCGGGCAACAACCTGCTCATCTTCCCCGAGGGCACCCGCCGAGCCATCGGCCACCCCGGTCCTGTGAAGAATGGGCTGGGCATTCTGGTCCAGGCCACGCGGGCGCCCATGCTGCCCATCTTCATCCGCGGCAGTTACGGACGCCATCCGGGCGGTTCCCAGCTCTCGCCCTTGGAAGTGTGGTACGGACCGGTCATCCGCTGGCACGCTCTCGACGCCCTCCTGGAGGACCTGGATCCCAAGGAAGCCAGCCGTCGCATCGCCCATGTCTGCGAATCGGCCTTCCGTGAGCTCCAGGAACGGTCCTTCGCCGCGACTCCCCAGACCGACTTCGAGCGAGAGTTGGGGGAGCAACAATTGAAGCGTTTCGCCCGCCGCCAGGCCAAGGTCTTCGGCACCTCCGAGAAGGCCCCCGCCAAAGGGTGAAAACCCGCGCCCTGCCTTGCTAAAACCCAACAGGACGTGTATATTCCTCGTCCTGCCGAACCATGTGGTCCGGCAGATATCGGCATGTCACTAGGAGGCAACCTTTCATGACCACCAACCCCAATTCTGACTCCGAAGAGAAGGCCGGGCAGGACGTTACGCCGCCCGCCACTCCCGAGGAGAACACTTCCGAACCCGAGACCAAGCCCGAAGACGAGGCCGCCAAGCCCGTCGAGGAGCCCAAGCGCCAGCCGGCCGCCGAGGTGCTCCCGACGCCGGCCGCGCCCCGTCTGAGCACGGACTACGACCCCGAGAGCATCGTCAACCTCGACTTCAG
>JAAEQC010000093.1 GCA_024231905.1 bacterium
AAAGCGGCGTGCCCTCGGCGAGGTCGATGGGGATCTCGAAGTCGAAAGTCTGCGGCTCGAGATCGGCCCAGCCGTTGTCGGGGCGCAGCACCTGGCGTCCGGGGTAGTCGGCGAGCGGCGACGACGTTCCCGTCTGCCAGAGCTCGACCGACAGGGTCAGCTGGGCGCCGTCGAGATCATCGAGACCCGAGACCACGGCCCGGATCGCCGAGCCGGCGTAGAAGGTGCCCGGCACCGGCCCGAGGGCCTCGGCGCTGACCGCGTCGAGCACCGGCGGCGCGTTCGGCAGCACCTGCATCGCCACCGCCATCACGTTCGACTCGTTGGTCGAGGTGTCGACCGCCTTGACCCACACCGGGAAGGGCCGGGGCTCGGTGCCGTCGCCCGAGTAGGCGCCGATGAACGCGTAGCTGAACGGGTGGCTCACCGCCGAGTACGACGGCACCTGCGGGTTCGAGGGATCCTCGGGATCGGCGAAGAAGTACTCGACCCGATCGACGTCGCCGCCGGGATTCTCGGGCGTGACGTCGTCGACGTCGGTAAGCACCGGCACCAGGGTGTAGGCCACGCCCTGGATGAGATCGCCCCCCGCCGCCCCGTCGGGGAAGGGCACCGCGTCCACCTTCGGCGCATGGTCGTCGAAGAGCCGGTAGCTCTTCTCCCAGGCCTCCATCACGTTGCCGTGGGAGTCTTGCAGCCGGCCGGTCTCGGGGGAGATCACGATCCGGCGGTTCAGGGTGTCGCTGCGGATGGTGACGTCGGTGCGCGGCTCCACCTGGAGCGAGTAGCCGCTGCGCGTGAGGTAGAGAACCACCGGCAGCGGCACCCAGCCGTCCTCGGCGCTCTCGCCGTAAAGCTCCGCGGCGTCGCCGACGCCGTCGCCGTCGAGGGCCTCGTCGCCGGCCACGATCGCCTCGTTGAAATCGAAGCGGATCGAGGTGGTGGGATCGACCGGCTCGTCGAGGCTCGGGACGGTGTCGATCACCGTCGG
>JAAEQC010000094.1 GCA_024231905.1 bacterium
CCATCCCGCCGCGCGCCCGCCGCGAAATCCTGCCTCACGACACCCATCGGTGCCGCGCACCGGGCGGCGGCCGCACGCGCTTCCTCGAGGACCACCACAAGACCCGGCGCGCACGGGGCGGCACCCACGACCCGTCCAACCTCATCACCCTCTGCGCCGCCTGCCACCGGCTCCATCACGAGAAGGGCACGCTCGTTCGCGAACCGGCGGCCTATCTGGCCGTGGTACGCGAGAAAGGCCCCGTCAGTCAGGATGCTCATAAAGCGACATAAGTGACGCATATAGTGTCGGTTGACCACAAGTGCGCCATATATGACGTATTATGTAGAAAATAATATTGGTCGTAACACGCCGTTAATGGTATTATAAAAGCGGTCGATGGACTGTATACGCCAGGAGTAGCGTGTTATGAACTTCACGAATGAGACCTCCGATGACGCCATTCTCGTCGAACTGGGAGAGCGCCTCGCCCGCCTCCGCTTGAACCGTAACACCACCCAGAGCGCCCTGGCGGACGAGGCGGGGATTTCCCTGCGCACCTTGCAGCGGCTCGAGGACGGTCAGCCCACTCAGCTCGTCAACCTGGTCCGGGTGGCGCGGGCTTTGGATCTGTTGGAGAACCTGGAAGCGCTGGTGCCCGCGCCGGCTCCCAGCCCGCTGCAGCAGATCGCGCGCCGCGGCCGGGAACGCCGGCGGGCCTCGTCACGGCCGAACCGCCGCGAGATCCCCGAACCCTGGTCCTGGGAGGACGAGGAATGACCGTCGCCGAAGTCCGCCTCTGGGGCCGCACCATCGGGGCCGTCAGCTGGGACGACACGGCCGGCGTCGCCCACTTCGAGTACGACCCGGAATTCCGCACCAGCGGCGTCCAGGTGGCACCGCTGACCATGCCGCTCTCCGGCCGTATCCACGCCTTCCCGGCCCTGGCCCGCGGGACCTTCCACGGTCTACCCGGACTCCTGGCCGACTCCCTTCCTGACGCCTTCGGCAACGCGCTGATCGACGCCTGGCTCGCCCAGGAAGGCCGCGAAGCCGGCAGTTTCAATCCGGTCGAACGCCTCTGCTACACGGGTTCCCGCGGCATGGGCGCCCTGGAGTACCGGCCGTCGCGGGGGCCGCGCGCCAGGACCTCCGAACCGGTGGACGTGAAGGCCCTGGTCGAGCTGGCCGGCGAGATCCTCGTCCGGCGCGGCGGCCTCGCAGGATCCTTCGCGCCCCTGGAACGCAGCGATTCCCTGCAGACCATCCTGCGGGTGGGCACGTCGGCGGGCGGGGCGCGGGCCAAGGCGGTCGTCGCCTGGAATCCGGACACCGACGAAGTGCGCTCGGGGCAGGTCCCGGTCGAGGAGGGATTCGAGCCCTGGATCCTCAAATTCGACGGCGTTTCCGGCAGCGGTGATCGTGGCCTGGCCGACCCGGCGGGCTACGGGCTCATCGAGTACGCCTACCACCTCATGGCCCGGGCCGCGGGCATCACCATGTCCGACTGCCGCCTCCTGCGGGAGAACGGTCGCGCCCACTTCATGACCCGCCGCTTCGACCGCACCGCCACCGGCGGCAAGCTCCACATGCAGTCCCTGGGCGCTCTGGCCCACCTGGACTACAACCAGGCCGGGGCCCACTCCTACGAGCAGGCCCTGCGCACCATCCGTCGCCTCGAACTGCCCATGGAGAGCCTCGAGGAACAGTTCCGCCGCCTGGCCTTCAACGTGCTCGCCCGCAACCAGGACGACCACGTGAAGAACATCGCCTTTCTCATGGACCGAGCGGGCGCCTGGTCACTCTCACCGGCCTTCGACGTCATCTACAGCTACCGTCCCGACAGCCGGTGGACAAGGCGGCACCAGATGTCCCTCAACGGCAAGGCGGACGATTTTACGGTGGAGGACTTCGACGCCTGCGCGGCCGGCGTCTCCATGAAGCGGGGGCGGGCCGGGGAGATCCTCGGCCAGGTGCGGGACGCGGTGATGCGGTGGGCGGAGTTCGCGGCCGAAGCCGGAGTGGCCGGGGACGTGGCCGCCGGCATCGGCGCGACCCACCGGGCCGGGATCCTGGAGACGAAACCATGATGCTTCCCACCGAACTCGTGCGGGCCGTCCTCGACCAGTACTCCCTGCCGCGCCATGGCACCCACGGCCTGTCCCACTGGGCCCGCGTACTGGAGAACGGGTTGCGTGTGGCCGGATCCTCGGGCGCAGACCTGCAGGTCGTCGCCCTCTTCGCTCTCTTCCACGACAGCCGGCGCACCAACGAGGGTGTCGACAGCGGCCACGGCCGGCGGGGCGCCGAGCTCGCCAAGCAACTGTGGGGTGTCCACCTGCACCTGGACCGGGAGCGCTTCGATCTGCTCCACGAGGCCTGCGCCCTGCACACCGACGGCGAGACCGAAGCCGACGTCACGGTCCAGACTTGTTGGGACGCCGACCGGCTCGACCTGCCCCGGGTGGGCTTCGTCATCGACCCGCAACTGCTCTGCACCGAGGCGGCGCGGGATCCCGAGGTCATCGCCTGGGCGACCGGCCGTGCGCGGGCGAGATTCGAGCCGGCCGTACTGCAGGAGTGGAGGTGAAACAAGGCACCCATGTCCACCAACCGCGACATCCTCGAGGGGCTGTGGGCGGAGAAGAAGATCCCCATCCTGCGTAGCGCCATCTTCGACCAGACCCCGCAACCCCTGCCGACGGACCTGGACTGGGACCGGGTCGAGGGCATGCTGCTCGGTCTGGCCATCGGCGACGCCCTGGGCGCGCCCACCGAAGGGCTGCGTCCCCGGTTCCGCCGCCGGATCTTCGGTGAGATCCGGCACTACCTGGAGAATCCCCATACAGGCCAGCGGCTGGGCTATCCCACGGACGACACCCAACTCGCCTTCTGGACCCTGGAACAGATGCTCGCCGACGACGGTTTCGTCCCCGGCCACGTGGCCCGGCGCTTCTGTGCCGACCGGATCTTCGGCCTCGGCAATTCGGTGGCCGGGTTTCTCAGGCGGCACCGGGAGCAGGGATTGCCCTGGTACGAGAGCGGTCCGCCGTCGGCGGGGAACGGGGCGCTCATGCGCGTGGCGCCCATGCTCGTGCCCCATCTACGAACCGCTTCGAGCGAACTCTGGGTGGACACGGCGCTGTCGGCCATGATCACCCACAACGATCCGGCGTCCATCGCCGCCTGCGTGGGTTTCGTGCGCTTGTTGTGGGAAGTCCTGCGGATGCGGAAGACTCCGCCGCGGGACTGGTGGCGCGCCACCTGGGTCGAGACCGCGGCGGCGCTCGAGGGCGAGACCCGATACCGGTCCCTTTGTCCCCGGTACCGTACCTACGAAGGGCCCGTGTGGCGGTTCGTTGACGAGCGTCTGCAGGAGACTGGACACCGCATGAAGACGCTGGATGCGTGCGAGTCGTGGTGGTCCTCGGCCTACCTGATGGAGACCCTGCCGTGCGTGCTCCACATCCTGGCCCGGCACGCCGGCAACCCTCGCCAGGCCATGGTGCGGGCCGTGAACGACACCCGGGACAACGACACCATCGCCGCCATCGTCGGCGCGGCCGTGGGCGCGCTCCATGGCAGGACCGGCCTGCCGAAACGGTGGGTCGACGATCTGACCGGCCGCACGACGACGGCCGACGACGGCCGAGTGTTTGCGCTGATCGAGGCCGCCCGGATCCGCTGGGAATCGCCACTCCCTTGAAGTTCTCCCAGCTTTGGGATAGGATGTTCAACTCTGGGGGGATTGCAGCGCATTCCCGCTCTCCGCCGCCGATTCCGACGGGAGAGCAGCGTGATCGGCCGTACAGTATCCCATTACCAAATCACCGGCGAACTCGGTTCCGGCGGCATGGGAGTGGTCTACGAGGCGGACGACACGAGCCTGCCCCGCCAGATCGCCCTGAAGATCATCTCCCCCGATTACGCGGGTAATCCCCAGGCCAAGGCTCGCTTCCTGCGCGAGGCCAAGGCCGCCGCCGCCCTGGACCACCCCAACGTCTGCACCGTCCACGAGATCGACGAGACCGACGACGGCGAGCTCTTCCTGGCCATGGCCTGTTACCGCGGCGAGACCCTCCGCGAGCGGCTCGGCCGGGGCCCCGTCCCCCTGGACCTGGCCGCGGATATCGTCCGGCAGACCGCCGAAGGTCTGGCCCATGCCCACGAACAGCGAGTCGTGCACCGGGACGTCAAGCCGGGCAACATCTACCTCACGACCACGGGCTGGGTGAAGATCCTGGACTTCGGGTTGGCGAAGCTGGAGGAGCAGACCCAGCTCACCCTGACCGAAGCGGCCCTCGGCACGCCCCACTACATGTCTCCGGAGCAGGCGGAGGGCGGGGACGTCGATAACCGCACGGATGTCTGGTCCCTCGGGGTGGTGTTCTACGAGCTGGTGACGGGCCGGCGGCCCTTCGCGGCGGACCGAGGTCACGCGGTCGTCCACGCCATCCTCGAAGCGCAGCCGGCAGCTCCCCGCGCAGTCAATCCGGCCGTCCCCAGGCGCCTCTCGCGCCTCATCATGGGTTGTCTCGCCAAGAATGCGGAGCGACGAGTCGGGTCGGCGGCGGAACTGCTGCGGGAACTGGACGAGATCATCCAGGTGGAGAGCTGGATGATTACGCGCCCTAGCGTGACCGAGAATCTGCAGCCCCCGAACCGGCGGCCACACCTTTCCTGGTGGTATCGGCGCAGGCGTATCCTCGGAGCAGTCGCGTTCGTTCTGGCCGCGGTCGCGATCGCCGCCTGGATCCGGAGCCACGAACCGGACCGGACCGAGGTGCGGTTGGCGGTGATGCCCCTGGTCAACCAGGCCCACCCGGACCAGGGGGTGGCCATGGCCGGGTTGACCGAGGTGGTCCACCGCATGGCCGACCAGGCCGCTCGTTCGCATCCGTCCATGTGGGTGGTGCGGAGCGGCATGGTGCAGTACGCGGATCTCGCGCGCCACGAGCAGGCCGCCCGGGCCTTCGGCGTCAACCGGATTCTCACCGGCGGGCTGCAGCGGTCCGAAGGTGGGCACGTGCTGACGCTGGAACTCCGGGATGCGAGTTCCCTGCGCGTGCTCGAGGACGTGCATCTGTCCTTCGACCCCGGGCAGCCGGCGTTGAACGAACTGCCCGGGGCCATGGCCCGGCTGGTGGATCTCGACCCGGTCCGGTTGGGCGAACTGGCGGTCCATGGGGGCATCGACGGTCCCGCCGCTCGCGACTACCTGGCCGGTTTGGGCGCCTTGCGGCAGGGGGACCATACGGCGGCACTGGCCGCCCTGGAACAGGTAACGGCAGTGGAGCCCGGGTTCGGGCCGGGTTGGTGTGCACGGGGCACCGTCCTGGCCCGGCGGTTCGCCCGGACCGGCGCACCGGACGACCGTGACCGCGCTCGCGCCTGGCTGGCCCGGGCGGCGGACCTGTCGCCGCAGCTGTGGTGGCCCCGCTTCCGGCTGGGCGAGTTCCTGCGCGGCGTGGGCGACAGCGCAGGGTCTCTTGCGGCCTACGGCCAGGCTGACAGTCTGGACCCCGGCAACCCGGACGTGTGCCGCGGCCTGGCGCGGATCCACGGCGCCACCGAGCGGTATGCCGCGAGCGAGGCGGCCCTGCGGAGCGCGATCCGACGTCGTCCCGATTACTTCGAGGCCTCGCGTATGCTGGGCCGTTACTTCTTGGACCGGGCCGAGTATGACTCCGCCCTGGTCCATCTGGATCGAGCCCTCGACCTGGCTCCCGATGCCGGCGTCGCCTTGAAACTGAAGGGCGCGATCCACCATGCCCGGGGGGAGTACTCACAGGCCCGGGAATGCTTCGAACGATCCTTCGCCATCACGCCGAACTGCGACTCCTGCTCCAACGTCGGCCTCGCCCTCTACCACGAGCAGAAGTTCCGGGAGTCGGCGAGTTTCTACGAACTGTCCCTGGAGTACTGCGACGAGGGCGCCCATGCGGTCTGGACCAACTGGGGCCGCGCGCTCTACTGGGCCGAAGGTGGACGCGCCGAGGCCATGGTCGTGCTGGGGAAGGCCATCGAACTGGCCCAGGGCGCATGGGAACAGTCGCCCGGCGATCCCTCGGTCCTCGGCGACCTGATCGATCTCCACGCATTGGTCGATGACCGGGAGACCGCGCGGGAGTTCATCGCCATGGCCGACACCTTGTCCGTCGCCGACGGGGATCTCCAGTACCGCGTCGGCACGGCCTACGAACTGATGGGAGAACGGGAGCCCGCCCTGGATCACCTGGTCGCAGCCGTAACGCTCGGGGTCCCCATCGAACAGGTCCACGACACCATCGAACTGACGGCTCTGGTCGCGGATCCGGGCTTCGCGAGGATCGCTTCCGCCGCCACGGAGGCTCAGTAGGCCGCGGCGGAACTTGGACGATAGACGACCATTTGAACCTTGGGGGAGGTCACCATGAATTCCGTTCGCATGATCCTGTCGATAGTCCTGGTACCGGTGATGGCGCTGTCCCTGGTGGGTTGCATCGAACCGCCGGTCATCGATCTCGAGCCCGACGGCACGTTCGTCCACTTCGTCGATGCGTACCTGGCGGACGGGCCGTTGCTCGTCGACCTGGCCGGCCAGGCGATCGGCGGCGATCTCTGGCTGCATCCGGGGGATGTCCTCATCATCAACAACACCACGAAGGAGAAGGGGACAGTCACGTTCCCGGAAGGCATGTGCGAAGTCCTCAGCGATGTCGACACGGAGACCAAGGAAGGGATGGTGACGATCACCATCGTGTCCCGCGGCCGGGCCATGCTGAAGGCCATCAAGAATATGACGGAAGACGATTTCTTCGACCTGGGGGTCGGCTCCGTCAAGGCGCTCGGCGCGCCCAGGGTCCAGATCGGCGATGGGCCCTGACCCTGGGTGATGCGACTTCCACGTGCAGGCAAAGGTCCCCGGGGACCTTCGGGCCGGAGTACGCCCCGGCGGGGGTGATCCGCCGGGAACCCCGACCAACATTATCCGCTTGATCCCCCCTGCCGCCCCGTCCATGATCGATCCATGCGCCAACGTGCCCACCAACTCATCAAGCGCTCCCTGGTCACGGCCGCCGTGTGCGCCGCCGCGGGGGCGGGGCTGCTGCTGCCGGACATCGTCCAGCGCCGTCCGATCGACGTCCTCTCCCTGATTTTCGCCGCCGCCACTTTCGCCGCGGCGCTGTTCCTCTTCTGGCGCGCCTGGCGCGCCGCCGACGCCTTGGGTCTGGGCATGGAGACCATCCGCACCGGCGTCCTGAACCTGGTGGCCGACCGGGAAGCCATCCTGCCGCCGGAACTGGGCCGGGGGCAACCCCCGGAGATCGAGGCCATGCTCGGGTCGCTCACCCTCTACCAGGACGCCATTGATCGCGAACGGCGTGGTCCGGACCGCCGTCTGGTGACGGTGCTGGGCGCCCTGGCCGGTGGCGTGGTCGTCATGACGGAGCAGGGGCAGGTGAGCCTCCTGAACAACGCAGCCCGCGAATTGCTCGGCGCTGAGCGGGCCCGAGTGGGCACGTCGCTCTTCGCCGCCCTCAGCCGGGAGACCGTGGCCGCGTCCCTGGCCCGGGTGGCCCGGGACGGCCAGCCCCGGGAGGCGCTTTTCGAACGGCTGGACGGGGTGAAGCTCCAGGGTCGCATTGTGCCCCTGCCCGGCGACGAGGGCGCGGTCATCATCTTCCCGCCCGTGGAATTGGAGCGGCACCGGCCCGGGGTCCAGTTCGACCTGGAATTGCACGACGTGCCCCCGGTGGCGGAGGCGCCGTCCCTGGACACGCCCCTGGACGACCTGCCGGTGCTGGTGGTCGACACCGAGACCACGGGTCTGGACGTGACCACCGACCGGGTCGTCTCCATCGGCGCCGTGTGCGCCCACGGGTCACGGTTGTTCAAGAGTCGCATGTTGGACGATCTGGTGGATCCCGGGGTACCGATTCCGACGGCCTCCACCCGGATCCACGGCATCACCGACGAGATGGTCTCCGGGGCGCGGTCCTTCCCCGAGGTCCAGGCCGACCTGGAACGCCTGTCCCGGCACCGGGTCATGGTCGGCCACAACGTGCCCTTCGATCTGACCATCCTCCGCCACGAATGCGAACGCCACGGGCGGCCGTGGGAGCATCCGGTCTTCGTGGACACGCTTCGGTTGGCTTCGCTGCTCAATCCGAGCCTCGACCGCCACGACCTGGAGACCCTCGCCGATCTCTACCGCATCGAGATCGCCGGGCGGCACACGGCTCTGGGCGATGCGCTGGTCACGGCCGAGTTGTACTTCCGGCTGCTGCCACGGTTGCAGCAGCAGGGGTTCCGAACGTTGGGGGACCTGCTGTGGTTCCATTGTGCGGAGGCGGCGGATGTGATTGCGGGGCAACGAGATGCTGGATGGATCACCACCCAGCCGGAATATCTGCGGCCCGAGTGAGTCCCCTCTTATATCTGCATGGTTAAATTGTATTGAAGATCTCTTGTCTGTTCAGGCTGGAATGTGGTATAAAGCTATCCAGTATCGACGATCGCCGGCGCGCCGGACCACGGTGCCCCGCCCCCCGCGAGGAGAAGCCATGGCCGAGAACACCCCCCCCGAGGTCTACCCCCCGAATCCCGAGATCGCCGCCAACAGCCACATCGGCTCCATGGAGGAGTACGAACGCCTGTACCGGCTATCCCTGGACGATCCGGACGCCTTCTGGGCCCGGGAGGCCGAGAACATCTCCTGGTTCCACCCGTTCCGGCAGGTCTTCGATTCGGACTACGAGAATGTGGACTTCGCCTGGTACCTCGGCGGCCGCCTCAACGCCTGCTACAACTGCGTGGACCGGCACCTGAACGACAAGGGCGACGACGACGCCATCATCTGGGTCAAGGACGAGCCCGGCGAGTACGAGCGGATCACCTTCCGCGACCTCAAGCACGACGTGGCGCGGGTGGCCAACGTGCTGAAGGCCCACGGGGTGCGCAAGGGTGACCGGGTGTGCATCTACATGCCCATGATCCCGGAGCTGGCCTACACCATGCTGGCCTGCGCGCGCATCGGGGCCATCCACAGCATCGTCTTCGGGGGCTTCAGCAGCGAGGCCATCCGGGACCGGATCCTGGACGCGGGCTGCAAGGTCGTCGTCACCGCCAACGAAGGACTGCGTGGGGGCAAGATCCTCAAGCTGAAGCGGACGGTGGATCGGGCCGTGGACGGCCTGGACATGGTTGAGACCGTGCTTGTGGCGCGGCGCACCGACAACGAGACCGAGATGCGCGCCGGCCGCGACTTCTGGCTGGACGAGGAGTGCCGCAAGCAGCGGTCCACGTGTTCGGTGGAGTGGATGGGCTCGGAGGATCCGTTGTTCGTCCTCTACACATCCGGGTCCACGGGCAAGCCCAAGGGCGTCATGCACACCACCGGCGGCTACATGGTGTACGCCCAGATGACCCACCGCATGGTCTTCAACTACCACCCGGGGGACGTCTACTTCTGCGCCGCGGACATCGGCTGGATCACCGGGCACAGCTACATCATCTACGGTCCCCTGGCCAACGGGGCGACCACGGTCATGTTCGAGTCCATCCCCACCTACCCGGACGCCGGCCGGTATTGGCAGATCGTCGACGATCTGGGCGTGAACATCTTCTACACGGCGCCCACGGCCATCCGCGCCATCGCCCGCGAAGGCGACCAGCACCTGGAGGCCAGCAAGCGCGACTCCCTGCGTGTCCTGGGCACCGTGGGTGAGCCCATCAACCCGGAGACCTGGCGCTGGTACTACGAGAAGGTGGGCCACGGCCAATGCGCCGTGGTCGACACCTGGTGGCAGACCGAGACGGGGGGCATCATGATCACGCCTCTGCCCGGCATCACGCCCCTGAAGCCGGGGTCGGCGACCTTCCCCTTCTTCGGCGTCAAACCCGTGCTCATGGATGAGGACCGCAAGCCCATCGAGGGCAACGGCGTCAGCGGGAACCTCTGCCTGGTGCAGAGCTGGCCCGGCCAGGCGCGCACCGTGTGGGGCGACCACCACCGCTTCTACGAGACCTACTTCAGCCAGTACCCAGGCTACTACTTCACGGGCGACGGTTGCCGTCGCGATGAGGACGGCTACTACTGGATCACCGGCCGCGTGGACGACGTCATCAACGTCTCCGGGCATCGCATGGGCACCGCCGAGGTGGAGTCGGCCCTGGTGGCCCACGAGGTGGTGGCCGAGGCCGCGGTGGTCGGTTTTCCCCACGAGATCAAGGGCCAGGGCATCTTCGCCTACGTGATCATCGGAGCCGACGGCGAGACGGACGGGGAGCTGGTGGGTGCGCTGAAGGAACAGGTGCGCCACGTCATCGGTCCCATCGCCTCGCCGGACGAGATCATGATCGTGCCGGGGCTGCCCAAGACGCGGTCGGGGAAGATCATGCGGCGGATATTGCGCAAGATCGCGGCGGGGGATTACACGGGGCTGGGGGATGTGTCGACGCTGGCGGATCCGTCGGTGGTGGAGAAATTGATCGAGGGGCATAAGGAACTGATGGAGTAGATGAGGATTGTCGCGGCGATCCCGGGCGACGCAAGCCCCGAAGTCTTCGAAAGAACCCCAACTACGGCCTGCCGAGGCCCGGGTCAGGGGCCGATAGACTCCGCCGAACGCTGCCGCAGCCATAATGCTGCGGCAGCGTTCCGGTACCCCGTCCCCCACGGCGGGGCACCGGAGCGAATCTTCCCTACGGTAATACCTCGAACGTCCGCGGCAGCGGCGCCACGAAGATCGCGTCGTCGACGGTGCGGCCGATGGCCCGCAGGTCGTACCAGCCAGGGGTGAGGGTGCCGCCGGGGATGGTGATGCTCGAGGTGCCGGCAAGGGTCTGGGTCAGCAAGACGCCGGTGGGCACGAAATCCACCAGCGAGTACACGATCCACTCGATGCTCGTAACCTCGGGGTAGATATCGGTTATGTCATGATACGCACCGCTGTCGATGGTGCGCAGCGTGGCCGTAAACGACTGGTTGGCCCGGGGTTTGGTAGCGCTCAGGAAGATCTCCGAGTAGGCCTGCGAGGCGATCACCGGCACTGTCAGCGTGCGGTTCTCGATGATCGAGCCGTCGTACGTGACGGTCAATCGCAGGCGCGTATCGGCCGTCACCTCCAGGACCAGTTCTGTTCCCTCGCCGATCTTGTGCTCCTCGTCCATGCCTCCGCCGTGGTCCATGATATACCACCACTCGAAGACCTCGCCGGCTCTGCCGTCGCCGCAACTGTTGGCGATCAGGGTGACCGCGGTTCCCGGCAGGACCGGCTCGGTGGTCGGTGCTCCTGCGACCTCGACGATGATGGCGCAACGTGCGCCGGTGTGGCCCGAGACCGAGCGCCAGGGACCCAGACCGTGTTCGTTGGTACCGCGGATCCGATAGGTGACATCGGTATCCTCGGGCAGACCCAGATCCTCGTATGTCGTGGTGGTGTACGGAATGCCCGACGCAACTTCTGTCCAGCCCGGGCCGCCGGCGACCAGGACCTCCAGGTCATATCCAGCCGCGGTCGGCGTGGCATGCCAGGACATCTTCATGGCGGTGTCGTTCTGGGGGTTTGCCCATACGGTGAATGCCTCGATGGGATCGGGCACGTCGCCGCCGGGGCCGAAGTAGGTCACGAACATGGGCTGGGTGGGAGGATACAGATAGTCACCTGTCCTGGCCTGCAACCAGTACCAGTAGATCTTGGCCTGCCCGCCCATGGCCCGGTCGATGAGGATCGGATTGTAGTAGCTCGGCCGGACCGCATAGATGGCCTCAGGTAGCGGAGGCGTACCGAAGCTGTTCACACCCGTCCGTTTGATCACAATGGTGCGATCGAAATGCTCTTCCCAGGTGACGACGATGCCGTTCTGCTCGCCGTCCCATCTGGCCCGGGGGTCGCCGATGGGAGCGTTCTGGTACCCCGTCCACTCCGTCACACCATAGCGGCTGAAATGCTGGAGTTCCGAGGTCACCGCACCGGCGTCGGCATCGTAGTCCGATTCCGTCAGTTCGACGTATCCGTTCTCTTCGTCTACCCGAACGATGAAGATACTTGCCGAACTGACCGCGTCCTTGTCGACCACCATGGTCAGTGCTACGGGCTGTTCGAATACTGTGCCTTCGGGACCGAACTCGTAGTGGGTACCGTCGATGATCGGCAACGAAGTGTTGCCTGCTGCCTTGACCGTGATGGTCACGTCCCCGGTCAGGGCGCCCGCCGGAATCACCAGTTCGGCCTTGCCGTCGGGCGAGGCCACGGTACCGCCGCCGGCGCCGATGGTTACCGAGGTTTCAGGTACAGGTGCGGGCGGGGATGTCGTGTCGTCGCTGCAGGAGACCAGCAAGGTGGCCAACAGCGACAGACAGATCGCCGACATCAGCCGACGTATATCGAATCCGGACATGCCATTTCCTCCACGGTGATTGGGGGCGATGCGGCCGCCGGCCCAAAGGTCAGGTACCAGCACCCTGGCGACCGGAAACGCATTTGGTCGCCTTTGCACCTGAGTGAGACGGTGGAAGTACCAGGCCGAATCACATTCAGGTCGATATTCTTGAAATGAATTCCGTTATCAGGGGCTCGCCGAGGGCTGTGCCTCTGAGAAATACGTCTGGGTGGTGAGTGGGGTACACGTGGCCCCAGGGCCCTGCGGTGTTGGGCTAATCCAGTGATATGCGGTGATTATTTGCGATAAGCGGCATTTTTGGGCCCCCGGGGGGTCCTGGACACAATCTCGGAGGCACAACTGTCAGGGCGCAACCAGCGTTGCCAGCGCGGAACGCGCAACCAGGTCACCATGTTGCAGTGCTTCCACCCGCCAAAGCAGGAGTGCGCTGCCGCCGCCCGCGGTTTGGAGCTGGTCCGGTACCAGACGCAACATCGTACCGGTGCCGGCGGGGAATGACGCGACCTCGCGCAATTGCTCGTCGTACAAGACCACTCGATAATCCGTCGCGCCGCTGGAGGCTCGCCAGGTCAAATCCAGACCGCCGTCATCAGCCCGGGAAACCGCTTCAAGAATAATGGACCCGGCCGGATCGACGGCGCCGTCGGTCCGCAGGCGCACGTCGTTGCTGTCCGGGAGCCGGTCGTGCAGATTCAGGTTGAGGCCGAAGGCGACGGCGAGTACCGCGGCCACGCCCAGGGACCAGGCCAGTCGACGAGATGTCATACGCGGTCGGCCGAGATGTGGAGGAGCTTCTTCGGCAACGGGTTCATCTGATCGGTGATCAGCACTCCGACCCAGGATCTCAGTCTCCAGGAAGGTGCCGAGGGCTTCCTCGGCAGCCTGTTCTTGTGGATCCGGTTCTGCCTCGCCCAATGTTAGGAACCGCTCGTAGGCAGACAATTGGGCCCGGCACCGGACACACTCTTCCAGATGGTCACGGCCGGGATCATCCCCCGGCAGGTTGTGGATCGTCTCGAGTTCAGTGGGGTCGTAGCACGGGCTACTCATGGCGGGACACCTCCCGGGGCCCGAGGTCGCCGGGCCAGTCGCCGCGCAGCTTGCGCCGGGCGGTCTGCAGGACCCCCCGGGCTCCCGAAGCGGCGGTGATGTGCAAAACCGCACCGATCTCGTCCACCGACATACCCTCCACATAGCGCAGCCAGACTGCGTCCTGTTCCAACGGGGCCAGACGACTGGCCAGCCTCTGGCGCAGCAGCTGTTCCTCTTCCCGCCGGTGCGTGGCGGCTGCCGGGTCGGCCGTCGGGTCGGCCAGCCAATGACAGCTGTCCAGATCCTCGGTGTGGCGGTTGTTTTTGCGCAACTCGTCCAGGCAGCGGTTCCGTGTCAGTGTGAAAAGCCAGGATGAGAACCGCGAGCGGCCGCCGAAGGATGGCAGTTTGCGGTAGGCGTTCAGCAGGACTTCCTGTGCCATGTCCAAGGTCCTCTCGCCATCCGGCTGGTACTTGCGGCACCAACGGTAGACGTGGCTCCGGTACCGCCCCAGCAGTTCGGAAGCCGCTCGCCGGCCCAGGTCTCCGCCGGCATCACCCTGCGCCAGTGCGATGAGGTCGTCGTCGGTTGCGTTGCGCAAGTCTTGGCTTTGCATGGTGTGAGACGAACTCTCCTGCCCAAAAATCACAGGTGGCGACGGATTGCGGCGCGTCGCACGAACCAGAACCCGATCACTGCTATCGACACCAGTACAATGATTGGCGCTATCCGTGTCAACAGGGAGGTCCTGCGGCCCAGGGGCAGGACCATGGATCCCTCACCCAGGACCACGAAACCGGACCAGAAGAACGGGTGGGAAGTACGGTCGCGGGCCGCCACCGCCTGTTGTGCCTGACGTAGAGCCGCCGACACGGTATGACCGGCGGCCAATCGGTCGTAGAACGTGACCATCAGCCTGGCGGTGGCCATGTCATCGACGGGCCACAGAGCCGCGACCACCGTTGGCGTGCCGGCGGCCAGGAAGGCACTCCCCAGTCCCAGGACCCCTTCGGCGTCCAGAACCCGTCCACTGGCCGACTCGCAACCGGCAAGCACGGCCAGGCGTGCGTTGAGATCCAATGCGGCGACCTGCCGGGCCTCGATGGCGTGGTCCATGCTGTCCATCATCGCCCGGGACAAGTTGATTGCCGAACGCCACGGGTACTCGGTGTTCACCGTGGCATGAGTGGCAAAATGGAGCAGGTCGTAACCGATCAGCTCGCTTGCCGCAGGTTCGCCTTCGGCGCCGCGGAGCAGTTCTGTCGACACACCGAGGTATTCGCGTTCGAGAAGGGCGGCTTCACTGAACTCCGCGCCGCCACGGGTTCTGCGCCCACCACCCACTACCAGACTGCGCAGACCGGTATCGGGAGTGCCGGTGTGCGGGGACCTTCTGTGCAGGCGCTGGGCCGCCAGTATGCTAACCGACGGTACTCTGCACACATCCGGCGTGTTGTTCGACATGAAGCGCAGCAGTAGCGGCAATGGCAGGCGATGCAGCGAGCCGTCCGGCACGAAGATCACCGAGGATCGGTCACTCAGCAGGTCGGCGACCGGACCCAGGAGCTCGCCGGCCAGCGCCCGCGCTCCGGCTTCGATGACGGACTCAGGCACGGACAACATCGCATTTCCGGACGGCCGCGACGGTATGAGGATCAACTCCAGCAGGCGATCGATGCGGTCGTCCAACCCGCTCGCACTCGGCAGATTCACCACACGCGATTCGGTGCTGGTCACCGCGAACATGATGGATTCGTGCCGGCCTACCAGGAAATCCAGGAGGATCTCGTCGTCATGCAGTACGGTGGTCTGCAAGTAATCAAGATCCACGGTTGCAACGCTGTCGGCGGCCATCGGACCGGGTCCGCGCATACGTTCCTGCAGGGTGCGGGCCTTGAAGAACTGGGAAACCGCCAGGGCCTTGTCCTGCCGCCGGCGATCCTCCGGCTCGGGCCCGTGATCGAGGTAGAGCCGAGCCAGGCTTGTGCTGATCGAGTGGGTCGTGGCTCCCAACTGCTCGCGCCATTGCCACTCTCGGGGCAGCGTCCGCAGTTCCCGCCAGACCTGGGCTGCTTCTTCGAGATCGGCCAGGGCGGCTCGTGGAACGCCCAGACGTTCGTCCGCCTCCGCCATCAGCGCTAGGGCTTCGAGACGCTCACGATTCAGACCCAACTCGCGGCTGGTCGCGTCGGCTCGGCCCAGTGCCGTCCGCGCTTCCGACCAGGCCGATGTCTGGACCAGGGCGTCGCCCAACGCCAGTGCGTACATGACCTGCAGGCGCTTCTCCTCGACCTGTCGAGCCCAGGTTTCATGCGTGCGGAGAATCTCCACCGCTTCGGCGGCACGGTCCTGCCTGATCAGAACCCTGGACAGTAGGTACAGCGACTCCATACGATCGGCGGTCTCGACCTCCATCCCGTCAGTGATCTGGCTCAGGAGAGATTCGGCCAGCCCCAGGCGACCCTGTATGATCCGCACCTCGGCGAAAGAGAACATGATATCCGCCTCGAATCCTGTGCTGCCCCGAGCGCGGATCAGGTCCAGCAGATCCTCGCACCGGCGGACTGACGATTCGAAGTGTCCGAGCCGAGCTTCTGCCACCGCGATACCTTTGGCCGGATATATCCACTCCAGCTCCGAACGGTCGGCCTTCATCAGCTCCTCGGCCCGTCGGAAACGCACGAGGGCACGGTCGGCGTCGCCCAGGTCCAGATGCAGGGCGCCCAGGTTGTTCTCGGACAGCCCGGCGATGTAGGGACGTCCGGCTTCCTGCGCCAGCGCCGAAACCCGAGCCAGCACATCCACGGCCTCTTCGAATTCGCCAAGATTTACCAACACCATGCCCAGTCCGTTGAGCATGAAGAGTTCACCCCCCGGCGTACCGTTGGCCCGGTGCAGGGCAGCCGCGGTGGTATAGCGTTGTCGGGCGGATTCCAGCTTCAGCTCCTGCCAATCACCGTAGGCCAAACCTCCCAGGGCCCAGGCCTCGTGCTCGGTGTCTCCGTAACGCCGGGATTCCTGCAACAGGAGCGCAACTTCGGCCGCGGCTGCCGGTTCGCGGCCTACCTGCCAAAGGGCAACCGCGTACCAGCGGCGCACGCGCAGCAGCGACATCGTATCACCCAGGGCCAAGGCCAACTCACGGGCAGTCTCCAGGGCGGGCACTGCGGGTACGGAGCGGCCGATTGCCGTTTGCATGCGACCCTGTCGCAGCGACATGTCCAGCAGGAGCAGGGAATCGCCTGCGGCCCGGGCGGTGGCGGCGGCGGACCGTACTGCGGACAGTGCGGCGTCGGTGGCGCCGGCCTGCCACAGGGAATCGATGGTCGCGCTGGAGGCGGCAATGGTGCGTGATGAAGCGGCTGCTGGCGCGTTGGCGCCTATCATACCGACAGCCAAGACCAGGAGCATGAATACAGCGATGGCTCGTGGTGTCCTTTCGCTCTGGCTGTCGGCGGACAGTAGAATGTGGACGATAATACTCTGTCATCGCCTTGTGAACAACGGTGATTCTTGGTCGAGGAGGGTGATGGCATCGTGGGGCCGATGAACGTCGCGAATCGACACTTCGTGCGACACCTGGCAATCTGCCCGGCAGTACGCGGCCAGACGCTCACGCCCCCGGAGGGAACCATGACGACCAGCCCCCACCGTCTCACAATTGCCCTGCCGGCCCTTTCGCCATCCTGCTATTGGCCGGTTGCGGCGGCAAGACCAGCCAGCCCGAGATCGGCCGCGTCGCGGCGGGTTGTGGTATATTGCCGGGGGGAGCATCGATCTCGATCTCATCTATCACAAGGAGGATTTCTTCATGTTTATCGGAACGATTATCGGTGTGGGCAAGGAGAACCATCATCTGTACACGAAGGACGACCCCGTCAATCCCTGGATTCTGCTGGGCGGCGATACGGGCTTCACGCGTTCCATCTTCTGGATGAATGACCGACGCCTGCTCGGCGTCAGCAAGGACAACCTTCTGCAGGTGAAGACGCTCATCACGAGCGAGTGGGAAGTGATCGAAGATAGCGGCCCGGTCATCGCCGCCATCCAACTGGACGACGGCAGGATCCTGGGGATTTCCGACAAGCACCAGTTGCAGACGCGCACGAGCCTCGAGGCGGAATGGTTGCCGGAGCCGGGTCCCCGTGGGGTCATCAGCATCGCACAGCGGAAGGACGGCACGGTCGTCGGCGTGGACGAGAACCACTATCTCTGTACGAAATTCGCCTTGTCCCAACCCTGGTTCTCGATTCCGAACTGCAATCCGGTGCGGGCCATCGGCACGCTGCAGAACGGAGTGCTGCTGGGAGTCGGCATGAACTTCAAGCTCTACACCCGGGTCACTTTGGGCATGCAGTGGCACCAGGTTCCTGATTCCGGTAACGTTGTGGCTGTCTGTAGCGCGGAAATGGGCTAGCACGGTTAGCTGGCGGCGGCGGGAGCGGGTTCCCTATATTGACCAGACCCCCGGCAGGCCCGCAGCCCCGCAGCCCCAGGAGATCGCCGTGACCCGAGCCTGCGTCCTGACCGTCCTGATCGCCGCTTGCTTCACTTCTGTCTCCGCCGAACCCGTCCGCGTCACGCCGCCGGTGGACCGGGTCACGGGCCATAGTCGCACCGTCACCTCCGAGGTCCTCGGCGAGGAACGCCGGATCGAAGTGCATCTGCCCGTGGGATACGAGCGGCAGACCTGGCGGCGCTATCCGGTCATCATCGTTCTGGACGGGGATGCCTACGCCGGCATCATCGCCCAGACGGCCCAGCTCCGCCGCATGCTGGGCACGGCGCCGCCGCACATGGTCGTGGGCATCGCCAACACGGACCGCACCCGGGACCTCACGCCCCACCTGGCCCAGGACGACCCCGCCAGCGGCGGGGGTGTCGAGTTCCTGCGCTTCCTGCGGGAGGAGCTCTTCCCCTTCCTGGACGCCGAGTACCGCACCGAACCCTACCGCGTCGTCTTCGGCCACTCCTTCGGCGGTGTGCTGGGGGTGTACGCCCTGTTCTGCCACCCGGATCTCTTCGACGCCTGTCTGGCCGCCAGTCCCGCCCTCTACTACGACCGGGGCCGCACCCTGCGCGCCATCGAGACGGCCCTGGCCAGGCGCGAGCCCACGGGTCCGAAATTTCTCTACGCGGTCATCGGTGACGAACTGGGCTATGCGGCCGCCCTGCAGTTCCTGGAACAGCGCCTGCAGAATATCGAGGGGAACTGGCTCCGCTGGGAAACCCACGAGTATCTGGAGGAGACGCACATGACCAGCGCCCTGCGGACCATTCCCGAGGCCCTGCGCGCCCTCTATGCCGGTTGGGCCATGCCGCGAGAGACCGTCGCCCGGGGGCTGGACGGGGTGAAGGCTCACTTCCGGGACCTTTCCGCCCGGTACGGCTACGCCATTGCGGTCCCCGAGTGGATCGTCAATGATCTGGGCTACCGGAGCCTGCGGGCCGGCGAGCTGGACGAGGCCGTGGCCGTGCTCCGGTTCAACACGGAGCAGTACCCCGAGTCGGCCAACACCTGGGACAGTCTGGGGGAAGCCCTCCTGGCCCGGGGCCAGTTGGACGCGGCCGAGAGCCACTACAGCCGCTCCCTGGCGCTGGATCCGGGGAACGCCAACGCGGAACGCATGCTGGCGACGATAGCTGCTCGGCGCTGACCGCATTCGTCGACCGGAGCCCATGGAACTGCTGACCGTCATCGTCATCGCCGTCGGTCTGGCCATGGACGCCACCGCCGTTTCCCTGGGCGCCGGGGCCGGCGGCCGGGCTCGGGGCCGGCGCGCCGCCTTCCGCCTGTCCTTCCACTTCGGACTCTTCCAGGCCCTCATGCCGCTGCTGGGCTGGCTGGCCGGCAATCGCCTGGCCGGACCACTCCAGGCGGTGGACCACTGGATCGCCTTCGGTCTCCTGGCCGTGGTGGGCGTGCGCATGATGTGGCCAGGATCCGGGGACGACGACGAACCCGCGCGCACGGACCCGTCCCGCGGCTGGTCCCTGGTGGCCCTGAGCGTGGCCACCAGCATCGACGCCTTCGCCGTGGGCCTGGGCCTGGCCATGCTCGAGGCCCCGATCTGGGTGCCCGTCATCCTCATCGGACTCATCACCGCCGCCCTTTCCCTGGGCGGCCTGCTGCTCGGAAGGGTGCTCCACGCGGCCTGGGGCAGGCGCATGGAGTTCGCCGGCGGCTTGCTGCTGGTGGGGATCGGTGTGAAGATCCTCGTGGACCACCTGGCCGGGCGGGCCTGAGGGGCTCCGGTTGTTCGTCCGGCGGGGGCGGTGTTATCCTTGGGGGCAGCAGCATTCTTCAATCGCCGATCCGGAGCCCCTATGAATTCCCTCCGCCAACTGCTCTCCGGTCTTCTGCTGTTCGTCGCCCTGGTGGGCGCGCCGTCCTGTTCCACGCCCGAAATCGAACTCGGCCCCGTGGACGCGGTCGTCCTCATCGTGGTGGACACCCTCCGGGCCGACCGGCTGTCCTGCTATGGCTACGACGCCCACGCGACGCCTCACCTGGACGCCTTGGCCGCCCGCGGCGCCTTCTTCCGCGATGCCCAGGCCCCGGCCAGTTGGACCATCCCCTCCATGGGCGCCCTGCTCACTTCCCAGTACCCGGGCCAGCTCGGTCTCGTGGAGCGGGAGGAGTCCGTGACCAATCCGCGCATGCGGCGCAAGCAACACACCCACAACCTGCCTCTGTACGAGCGGACCCTGGCCGAGCGCATGGAGGAGCGTGGTTTCGACACGGCGGCCTTCGTGGACCAGCCGGGCCTGAACACGGGCCGCGGCTTCATGCAGGGCTTCGACCACTGGGCCTTCCCGCGGCACCCGGGCCGGATCGAGGTGCTCACCCCCGACGATCCCATGCGCCATCGCCCCTGGGGCGGATTCCTGGAACACGCCGACAAGTCCGACCGGGCCCTCATCGAGTCCATGGACGCGTGGCTGGGTGAGCACGCCGCCAAACCCGTCTTCGTGTGGCTTCACCTGCTCACGCCCCACTACCCGTATGACCCGGCTGCGGAGTTCGGGGTGGCCGAGGGCGAGAAGGACAAGTCGACCCTCTACGACGGGGAAGTGCGCGAGACCGACGCCATGATCGGTCGCGTCATGGAGATCATCGGGCAGAGGCTGGGCTGGGACCGCACGCTGGTGATCCTCACTTCCGACCACGGCGAGGCTTTCGGCGAGCACGGCACCTGGGAGCACGGCCAGAGCCTGCACCGTGAGGTGGTCCACGTGCCCCTGTTGCTGGCGGCGCCGGGAGTGCCGGGCGGGATCGAGGTCGACCGGCGGGTGCGGTTGCTGGACATCGTGCCGACCGTCCTGACGGCAGCCGCGGTCCACCACGATCCGGCCGAACTGCAGGGCGCGGACCTGGTGCCGCTTCTGTCGGGCGACGGGGAGGATCGCCCGGTCTTCATGGAGGGCATGCTGTACGGGGGAACCGAGTGGGCCCTCATCCGCGACGATCGCAAGCTCATGTACGACGCCCAGGCGGACAGCTTCCTGTTCTTCGATCCGCGCCGGGATCCGCTCGAACTCGACGACCTGTCCGGCACGCAGAAGCGTCGCGCCCTGGGTCTGCTGGACGCCGTCGAGACCACCCACCGCCTCATGGCCGCGGACCGGTCCCACCGGCTCGCCGCCGCCGCCCCGGGAGACACGGCCGTCAGCGCCGAAGAACGCGCGCGGGTGCAGCAGGCGTTGAAGTCGCTAGGATACTGATCCGGCCGGGTCGGCGAGGGGTTCGGCCATGGCGGCGGTCTGCCCTGGGGAGCGGCCTGTATCTTCCCGGTCCCGGTGTGCTAAACTTACTGCTCACCAACGGTTGCCCCGGCGGGGGCGACGGGGAAGGACGACCGATGGTCCGGCGCGTTCTCATGTTCACGAGCAGACACCCGGCGGCCACAGCGCTCACCGTGGTCGGCCTCGTGCTGGGCGTGATCCTCACCAGGGACATGACCGCCACCTTCGACAGCGTGCGCTACGCCAACGTGGGGCACTGGATCGCCCAGGGCGAGGGCATCTCCAGTTCCGTCATCTCCATGCCGTTGCAGGAAGGCACCCGGCCCGCGGGCGAGGGGCGTTTCGCTTTCACCCTCCAGCCGCCCGGGTTACCCCTCTACTACGCCCTGACCGGTTCCGGCCACTGGCAGGCCTCGCACCGGTTCCTGCACGTGCTCTGCTACGGGGCCCTGGCCCTGCTGGTGCTGCAACTGGCCCGGGCGATGCTGGGCCGCGAGTTGCCGGCGGTGGTCGTCGTACTGGCGGTCCTGTTCAGCCCGCCGCTCGTGAGCGTCCTCGGGCGATATTGGACCGACCTGCCCTTCGCCGTCCTCCTGCTCGGTTCCCTGTGGGCGGTCGTGCGGGCGGGGGAGTCGGATCGGAACTGGTGGCGCTGGCTGCTGCTCGCGTCGTTGCTGGCCGCCCTGGCCACGGGATTCAGGCTCACGGGCCTCGCCCTGGGCCTGGTCTTCCTGGCGGACGGGATCCGCGGCGCCATCCGGCGGGGGGTGGGGCACGGCCTGCTGAGGTTGCTGGTCCTGGGCTCGGTGGTGATCCCGGTGGCGGCAGCGATCTTCGAGCGCAACCTGCGCCTTGCCGGGACCCTACGGGGAGTCGCGCCCCACGACCCCGTGCTGACCATGGAGTCCAGCCTGGTCCGGGCCTGGATCTTCATGAGCGGCCGGTTGGTCGAAGCCTTCGTGCCGGGATTCGCGGCCGAGAAGGCGGCTGGGCGGATCGACGAGATCGGCGCCGAGCCGGGGGCTTGGTTGGCGGTGGGTATCTTGCCGGCAATCCTGGTCCTCGCGGCCGGTGTGATTCTGCTCCTGAGGTGGCGCGGCAAGCTGAGCTGGCCCATTCGGCCCTCGGCTGCGTCAAGTGCCGCCGGCTGGTACGCGGCTCTCCTGGTGGCGGGGTCCCTGGCGGTGCTCGTGGCAACCCTGGCCAGGCAACCGGAGATCCACATCGCCGAGCAACGCTACCTGGTTTCGCTCCTGCCCCTGCTGTGGGTGCCGGTGGCGGCGGCGCTCTGCGGCAGCGGCCGCCGGATGCTCGATACGACGATCGGCGCTACGGTGGTGGCAGCGTTCGTGGTCGGGGTCTTCTTTCCCGTCGATCCCGGTGGCCGGGATCCGGAATCCATCCGCACGGGGTTGGACTGGATAGCGGCGAACATCCCCGTCGAAGCGATCGTGCTGACCAACGCGGGCAAGGAACTGGTGGAGGAGAATCCGGCCCGCCGCGTCTACCACTTGTCGGACTGGTTCTACCGGGCCATGCTGCCCGAGGAGATGAGGTCGGACCGGAGCCTGCGCCGCTGGGCCAAGGAGCACGGCGTCACCCACATCGTGATGGTCGGCCGGCCGAGCGAACGCCAGGCCGAGTACTGGGGCCCGGTCATCACCCATCTGACCCAGGGTCTGTTCTGGCCCGATCAACTCCAATACCGCGACGGCCGCATGCGTGTGTTCCGGATGCCCCGACCGGGCGAACGGGCGCGCAGCGGCAAGGGAGGCGCCGGACGTTGAAGCCACGCATTCCATTCAACAAACCGTTCATCGCCGGGGGTGAACTGGAGCACATCGCCGAATCGGTGCGCGCCGGACGCATCAGCGGCGGCGGTCCCTACATGAAGCGCTGCGAGGAGTACCTTGAGGAGATCTGCGGCGCGCCGCGGGTGCTGCTGACCACGTCCTGCACGGCGGCCATGGAGATGGCCGCGCTCCTGTGCGACCTGGGACCGGAGGACGAGGTCATCCTGCCGTCCTACACCTTCGTCTCCACGGCCAACGCCGTGCTGCTGCGGGGCGCGCGGCCGGTCTTCGTGGACATTCGTCGGGATACCAAGAACCTGGACGAGAACCTGGTCGAGGCTGCCATCACCGAGCGCACGAAGGCCATCATGCCCGTCCACTACGCGGGCATCGGCTGCGAGATGGATGCCCTGGTCCAGATAGCAGCCGCCCACGACTTGCGCATCATCGAGGACGCGGCCCAGGGGCTCGGCGCCTGCTACAAGGGACAACCCCTGGGCGGCATCGGCGACTTCGGGGCCTTCAGCTTCCACGAGACCAAGAACGTCATCTGCGGCGAGGGCGGCGCCCTGGTGCTGAACCGCCCGGAGGACGTGGAGCGGGCCGAGATCCTGCGGGAGAAGGGTACCGACCGGGCCAAGTTCTTCCGGGGCGAGATCGATAAGTACACCTGGGTGGACGTGGGCTCCTCCTATGTCTCGTCGGACCTGCTGGCCGCCTTCCTGTGGGGCCAGTTCGAGCAGATGGACCGCATCGCCGCCAAGCGCCGGAGCATCGCCGAGGCCTACTTCGAGCAACTGGCGCCTCTGGCCGCGGCCGGACATTTGGAACTGCCCGTGGTGCCGAACCACTGCGATTCGAACCACCACATCTTCTACGTCCTGCCCCGGGACATGGCGACCCGCACCGCCCTCATCGCCCACCTGCGGGCGCGGAGCATCCTGGCGGTCTTCCATTACGTGCCGTTGCACGCCTCGCCCATGGGACAGCGGCTGGGCTACGAGGAAGGCATGTTCCCGGTAACCGAAGACGTGTCCGCACGGCTGTTGCGGCTGCCCTTCTACTTCGAATTGACACCCGAGGACCAGGCCGAGGTCACCACGGCGATCACGGAGTTCTTCGGGGAACGGACCTGATACTGACGAAAGGGGGACGGCATGCGTCGTAAACTCATGCTGTTGGGAATCGTGACGGTACTGGCTTCGGTTTCGGCGCCCGGGTGCGGCGGTGGGGACGGCGGCGGGCAACCGCCCAACATCATCGTGCTGGTGGTGGACTCCCTGCGCGCGGACCACCTGGCCAGCTACGGCTACGACCGCGACACCTCACCCTACCTGGATGCGCTGGCGGCCCGGGGTGTGCTCTTCGAAAGGGCCTACACCCAGGCCAGCCAGACCAGGCTTTCGGTGGCGTCGCTGGTGACGGGACTGAATCCCCCCTCCCACCACGTGCGCGAGGCGGGAGCGGCAAGCGCCGGGGACAGCGCGGTGGTGGCGGACGTGCTCAGCGAGGAACTGGACACTCTCGCCGAGCGTCTCAAAGCCGCCGGCTACGCCACGGCGGGTTTCGTGACCAATCCCCACCTGGAACCGGGGCAGGGCTTCGACCAGGGCTTCGACCACTACACCTACACCGATTTCCGGCACTGCCTGGCCGACCGGCTGAACGAGTCGGTGCTGGCCTGGATCGGCCTGGAGCGATCCGAGCCTTGGTTCGCCTACGTCCACTACATGGACGTCCACATGCCCTACCGCCCGCCCATCGAGTACCAGTATTACTCGGGCGAAAACGCCATGTTGAAGCCCGTGGAGGCGAACGGTCCGCCCAACACGTTGGTGAACATGGAGCGTATCACCCGCACGGTGAACATGTACGACGGTCAGATCAACTACTGGGACGACCGGCTCGCGGAACTGGTCGCCGGGCTTCCCGGAGGCGAGTCCCTGGAGAACACGATCCTGGTGGTGGTCTCAGACCACGGTGATGAGTTCTTCGAACACGGCGGCTTCGGTCACGGCTACACGGTCTACGACGGGGTCATCCACGTGCCCCTGGTGGTCGTCGGCGCCGTGGGCCAGGAGGCGGGACTGCGACGGTCCGACCCGGCGCGCCTGGTGGATCTCCTGCCCACCCTGTGCAAACTGGCCGGTGCGCCGGCGGACGAATCCCTCCTGGAGGGATCAGATCTCTTCGCCGCCGGGCGTGCCGACGGAATCGCCGGGCTGGAGGTCTACGCCGAGGCCGTCTTCGGGGCGAGACCGCGTTCGGTGCGCAAGAACGGGGGCTTCCTGGTCTTCAACGAGACCGGACAGGACTGGGAATTCTACGACCTGAATCTCGATCCCTTCGAGCAGATCGACATCTGGGCCCAACGGAGCGATGGCCTGGACGGCCTGCGCACGGACCTGGCGCGCCTGCAGGCCGGTCGGGGCCTGATCGCCAAGCCGGAACCGGCGGTCCTGGACGACGAGGCGGTCGAGACACTCAAGAGTCTGGGCTACTGAGAGGTGCGTTCATGAAGACGATCACGTGTGGTGTCCTGGCGGCGGCCCTGATCCTGACCGCTGGTTGCACCACCAAGGTGGAGACGATCCACACCGGTGCCGACTTCACGCCGGCGGCCCTTGAGGAAGGCATCCTGGTCCTGGGTGGCTTCGTGATGGCCTCGCGCCTGGCGCTCGATCCGGCCCAGGAAATGCCGCCGGGATTCGCGCCGGACGGCCATGCCGACCAGAGCGACGCCTGGGCGCCCCTGCTGTACGGACAGTTCCTGGCCGGCGCGCCGCAGGTGCAGGTGTGGCCCTGGGACCAGCTCGCGGGCCGGAGCGATTCCGCCACCGTGGCGCTCGTTCAGGCGTCCGTGGCCCGGGGTGGCGTGCTGCGACGGGACCAGCTCGACCAACTGGCCGCCGATTTGCCGGAAGCGCGATTCCTGGCGGTGGCGCGGTTGGACCGCAACGAGGTCAGTCTCCACGAGAGCACCGAACATGCGGAGCGCACCTCGTGGGAACGGGACGGCCTCGACGGGGAGACCCAGGTTCGCGACCGCTCCCTCGTCACGCGTCGCCTGGTGGAGGTCACCCTGGACGTCTACGACCTGGCCGAGGGCCGGTCCGTGTGGACTGCCACCGCCACGCGGGACGCCAAGGAACTGTACAACTTCGCGGAGGCGGAGGAGACGGCGGTCGCGGGCGATATGGCCGAGAACACCGCCGTGCGGGTCAAAGGCACGCCGCGGCAGGGTCCGCCGCTGGAGGGACTGCTGGAGAAGGCCTGCGGGCAGTTGGTGGAGCAGATCGTCGGCGGGAAAGCACAGAAGTAGGCGGTACGGGCACCGATGCAGAGCGGCGGGCTTTCGGGCCCGCCGCTTCATCCATGGTCCATTGTTTTCGGCCGGTCAACCGGGCTTGACGATCTCCGGACGATTCAATTCCGCGATGACCAGTGTCGTGAAGCTCCCCGCCACCAGGAAGGCGATGAAGACGACGATCCAGATCCACGGCCTGTCGTGCAGCCATTTTCTCATTGATGTCACAGTCCCCGGAATCTCACCTGCACGTCGTCGGCGATGCCGCCGGCCGAGTCGCTGAAGGTGAAGTTGAAGTCCTCGGGCGCAACGTAGTTCGACAGGGGCATCATGGCAAACAAGGTGACCGGGGCGTCGCCGAAGGGCGCCAGTTCGATTCGCTCCTGGGGGATGAGGAACTCGATCCCGGCGTGCCCGGCCAGGGCGTCCTGCCGCGCTTTCACGAAGTAGACACGGCTCTCGTCGGTCTTGTTCTGCAGCAGCATGGAGTAGTGGTTGCGGATCACGCCGTTTTCGACGACGAAGGGCAATCCGCGGGTCCGGGTCACGGTCACGGAGAAGGGTTTGCGGTCGCCGGCCCTCACCACGAAGAGGCCCAGCAGGGCCGCCATGACCGCCGCGTAGATCCAGAAGCGCGCCCGCAGAAGCTTGCTGACGCCGGTCTCGAAACCCCGCGAGGAGTCGAAGCGGATCAGACCCTGGGGTTTGCTGATCTTGTCCATGATCGTGTCGCAGGCGTCGATGCAGTTGGTGCAGCCGATGCACTCGAGCTGCAGGCCGTTGCGGATGTCGATGCCCGTGGGACAGACATCCACGCAACGCCGGCAGTCGATGCAATCGCCGCCCGAGTCGACGCCCTTGCTGCGCGGCTCGCCCCGCTTCTCGTCGTAGCCGATGATGACCGTGTCGTAGTCCACCAGGGTGGCCTGGAGGCGGCCGTAGGGGCAGATGATCAGGCAGGTCTGCTCGCGGAACCAGCTGTAGTCGAAGTAGAGGACCGCCGTCCAGAACAGGCTCCACAACAGGGCCGAGGTGTTACCCGTGAAGAAGGGTATGGCGTGCAGCATCTCCCGGGTGGGGATGAAGTAGCACATGAAGGCGATAGCCAGGTTCCAGCTCAGGAAGAGGTAAGCCAGGTGTTTGAGCGCCTTGCGCCACACCTTGTCGGCGCCTCCTTTCTCGTTGCGCCGGATACGATCCAGGCGCCGGCCCTCGATGAGGCGTTCGATGGGCCGGAAGACGCCCTCCATGAACACGGTCTGGGGGCAGGTGAAACCGCACCACACGCGGCCGAAGATGGACGTGACCAGGAAGAGTCCCAGGCCGATACCGATGAGCACGAAGAAGAAGAGGTGGAAGTCCTGGTTGGTGAAGCTCATGCCGAAGAAATGGGCGGCACGGCCGGGGATGTCGACGAGCACCGCGGGGCGGCCGCCCACGTTGATCCAGGGGATGATCAGATAGACCACGATCAGCAGGGCGAACATGAGGTTGCGGCGCGTGTTCCAGCGGCCCTTCACGTCGGCCACCTGGATCATGTTGCGCGAGCCGTCGGAGTTGATGGTGTACATGGAGTCCAGGTCGGGGCGGCGCTGGTCGCGCAGCCGGGCTCGGCCCGAGGTCGGATTCTCCGTCATCGTCGATGCCTCCGGGTCGAAAGGGGACGGCCGCTTGCCGCGACCGCCCCTGTCGCCTCACGTCGTCCTCCGCACATCCCCGGCGTTCGCCCGCTAGTAGATGCAGGGCTCCCCTTCGGGGGCCTTGCCCGCGATGTTCGTGTCACGGATCGTCATCACATAGGCCACCACGGCCTGGACCCGCGTCGGTCCGAGCTGGTTCATCCAGGCGGGCATGCCTTTGGCGGCGATGCCGTCCGAGACAACATCGTACATCTGCATGGGCTCGCAGCCATGGACCCACACGCTGTCCGTGAGGTTCGGTCCGACCATGCCGCGGCCGTCGTCCAGGTGGCAGGCCACGCAGTGCTTGACGAAGACCTCGCGCCCGTCGGCCACGCGGTCCTCCAGGGCGGCCATCATGTCGAAGGTCTCGTTGGAGAGACCGGCGGCCGCCGCCCGCTCCAGCTGGATCTCCTGGGCCTCCTGCATCTCCGCGGCGAAATCCTCGCGGGGCAGGGGCCGGATCTCCAGGGTGTGGAAGACGACCCAGTAGATCAGGGCGAAGACGATTGCGCCGTAGAGGGTCCACAGCCACCAGTTGGGCAGTTTATTGTCGAACTCCTGGATGCCGTCGAATTCGTGCTCCTTGATGGAGTCGTGCACGTAGGCTTCGCGGTTGGCGTTGTCGTTGTTCCCGCTCATCCGGCGGCCCTCCCTTCGGCCCGGTCGTCGTCGCCGTGGTCCGGTTCCAGCGGCAAGGCCGCGATTTCCTCGAGTTTCCGTTTGTCACGTAGGCCGAAGAAGGTGAAGGCCAGCACGCCGATGAAGACCGCCACGAAGATCAGCAGACCGACCAGCGGCCAGATAAGCAGACTGCTCTCGGCGTAGAATTCCTGGAACATGGCCTACTCCCCCCCGCTGTCCGAGGCCGGGCCCGACGCGCCGCCTGCCGTGGCCGTGACCGGCTCGGGGGCGAGGGGCTGGGGACCGCGGCCGAGCCGCTGCAGGTAGGCGATCACGGCGACCATCTCGCTCATGGGGTCGACCTCGGCGTTCTTCAGCCGTAGGTCGTCGGCCACCAGCTGCGCCTGGCTGAGGTAGCGCTCCTCGGCCAGGGCCAGGTCCTCATCCGTGTAGGGCACGCCCAGTTTCACCTGGACGGCCATGCGGGCGGCGGTGGTCGCCGGGTTCAGGGTCTTGGTCTTGAAGTGCTCGTAGGCCGGCATGTTGGACGACGGCGAGGTGGACCGCGGGTCCATCAGGTGCAGGTAGTGCCAGAGGTTGTCGTACTTGCCACCGACGCGGGCCAGATCGAGCCCCGTGCGCTTGCTGCCCCACTGGAACGGGTGGTCGTAGATCGATTCCTCCAGCCGCGAGTAGTCGCCGTAGCGCAGCACCTCGTGGCGGAAGGGCCGGATCATCTGGCTGTGGCAGTTGTAGCAGCCCTCGACGATGAAAACGTCGCGGCCCGCCAACTCCAGCGGGCTGTAGGGTTTCTGTATCCACTTGGCCGTCTCGGCCAGGGACGGATCCTCGGCGATCATCTCCTCGGTGATGGTCGTGGGCACCCGCTCGGTGATGATGAGGGTGGGGATGATCTCCACTGCGCCGCCGACCAGGATCGCCAGCAGGACCAGGACCGTGAACACGAAGCCGTGCTTCTCCACCAGGCCGTACCAGTGCCCCCAGCGCTTCTGCTGCAGGCCGTAGGAGATGATGCCCGCCACGCAGACCACGATGAGCAGGGCCAGGGCGACCGGACTGACCATGGGCCCGGCCACGCCGAACCAGATCGCCAGCACGATGACCGCGGTGATGAAGATCATCGGCGCGCTGGTCATCAGGGCCCAGACGCCGGCCCCCTCCGGATCGCGCTGCCGGGGGGCGACCTGCACGCTCACGTTCACGGCCTTTCCCTGCCGCGCCGTCATGATCAGGTTGTACACCATGAGGAAGCTGCTCAGCAGGTAGAGGGTGCCGCCCATCAGGCGCGTGTGGTACATGGCCACGCTGTTGTTCAGGCCCTCGATGAAGTCCGGGTAGCGCAGGAAGCCCTCGGCGTCCAACGCGCGCCAGAAGAGGCCCTGGCTCACGCCGCTGACCCACATGGAGACCACGTACATGAGGATGCCGATGGTGGCGATCCAGAAGTGGGTCTCGGCCAGCTTGACCGACCAGAGTTTCGTGCCGTACAGCCGCGGCCACATCCAGTAGAGCATGCCGAAGGCCATGAAGCCGTTCCAGCCCAGGGTGCCGCCGTGCACGTGGCCGATAATCCAGTCCGTGTAGTGGCCCAGGGCGCTGACGCTCTTGATGGACAGCAGCGGTCCCTCGAAGGTGGACATGCCGTAGAAGGTCACCGCCACCACGAAGAACTTGATGATGGGATCGGTGCGGAGTTTGTCCCAGGCCCCGCGCAGGGTGAGCAGGCCGTTCAGCATGCCGCCCCAGCTCGGCGCCCACAGCATGACCGAGAAGATCATGCCCAGGGTCTGGGCCCAGTCGGGCAGGGCCGTGTAGAGCAGGTGGTGCGGTCCGGCCCAGATGTAGAGAAAAATGAGGGACCAGAAGTGGACCACCGACAGGCGGTAGCTGTACACCGGACGCTCGGCCGCCTTCACCATGAAGTAGTACATGTGACCGAGGATCGGGGTCGTCAGGAAGAAGGCCACGGCGTTGTGGCCGTACCACCACTGGACCAGGGCGTCCTGCACTCCACCGAAGATCGTGTAGCTGTGGGTGAGCGACGTGGGCAGTTGCAGGTTGTTGACGATGTACAGCACGGCGATCGTCACGATCGTCGCGATGTAGAACCACAGGGCTACGTAGAGGTTCTTCTCGTTGCGGATGGCGACGGTCCAGAAGAAGTTCGCCGCGAAGATCACCCACACCACGACCACCAGCAGGTCCACCGGCCAGATCAGCTCCGCGTATTCCTTGCCCTGTGTCAGGCCCAGGGGCAGGGTGATCGCGGCGGCCAGGATGATCAACTGGTAGCCCCAGAAGTTGGCCCAACTCAACAGATCGTTGGCCATGCGCACCTTCAGCAGGCGCTGCGTGGAGTAGTAGATGCCCGCGAACATGGCGTTGCCCACGAAGGCGAAGATGGCCGCATTCGTGTGCAGGGGGCGGAGCCGGCCGAAGCTCAGCCATTCGACCCCCAGATTCGCCTGCCAGAACGACAGCTGGGCGGCGATGATCACGCCCACCAGGAACGCAACGACGCCCCACAGAATCGTGACGCCGGCGAAAGCGCGCACGATTCCGTCGTCGTACGTTACTGTCTTCATTTGGGTGTTCGTCGCTTCCATTGAGCGTCTTCCTCCTTAGCGTTCGCGGTCGCCGGCCGGGTCGGATGATCCGGCCGGCGTTGCTTCTTCCTGCTCCGGCGCAGAGGCCGGATTCTCCATATTAGAACTCTTGTTGTCCTCTTTGTCGTCACCCATTCCGTCGTCGTCCTCCAGGGGCAGCAACGAAAGGCGTTCCCCATGCTCGAAGTCCCCATCCACCAGACGGGAGAAGAAGAATACGAGGCCCGCGATCACCAACGTCAGGCTGATGAAGACGAGGGCGATGATGATGTCCATGCCAGCCTCCGGCCCGACAGGCGCAGTGCGGTGAACGAGACCACCGTGACCGAGCTGACGGGCATGATGATGGCCGCCACGACGGGGGTGACGAGCCCCGCGAGGCAGAGGCCGACCGCAGCCACGTTGTAGAGGATGGCGATGGCCAGGTTGTCGCGGACGACGCGGCGCAGGTGGTGCGCCGCCTGCAGGGAGCGCCGGATAGCGGCGATCCCGTCGCCCAGAAAGAAGAAGTCGGCCTTGCCCGGCAGCACGGGACGGTCCACCGCGGGGGTGGCGGCGCACAGGGCGGCCTCGAAGCTGGGGGAGTCGTTCAGGCCGTCGCCCACCATGAGGGTGTCGCGGTGGTCGAGGGCGCGCACCCGGGCGGCCTTGGCCTCGGGCGTTAGGCCGCCCCGGGCCAGTTCCGCAGGCACGCCGAGTTCGGCGGCGGCGGCGTCCACCTTGGCCTGGGCATCGCCGCTCAGGAGGTGGATCTCATAGCCCTGGTCGTGGAGGAAGGCCACCTCGTCGGCGGCGTCGAGCTTGAACTCCTCGCTAAGGGCCAGGTCGGCCAGCACGGCGCCGTCGCGGGTGAAGAGGGTGCGGCCGGGCAGGGCGGGGCCGTCGGCGGCGAAGTCGGGCCTGCCCAGGCGCCACAGGCCGTCGGGCAGGGCCAGGGCAAGGCCTGCGCCGGGGGTTTCTGTCAGGTCCTCGCCGGCGGGACCGGCGATGCGCTCGTCGTCGTCGTCCGCGGGCAGGTCGCGCAGGGCCCGGGCCAGACAGCGGCTCGTGGGGTGGTTGCTGCGGGCGGTCATCTGGTGCAGCACGGCCCGGGCGCGGCCATCGAGGTCGCTCAGGGCCGATCGGGACGCGGCGTCGGGCACCAGATCGCCCATGGTCAAGGTGCCGGTCTTGTCCAGGAGGATGCTGCGCACGGCCAGGGCTTTCTCCAGGAAGCCCGACTTGCGCAGGAAGACGCCGCTGCGGCGCAGGGCGCCGTGGACCAATTCCTCGGCCAGGGGCGTGGCCAGGCCCAGGGCGCAGGGGCAGGTCACGACCAGGATGGAGATGGTCACCTTCAGGGCCTGGGTGGGGCCCGTGCCGAACCAGGCGGCAAAGCCGATCACGGCGGCCCCCAGCACGGCACTCACGTACCAGCCGGCAATGCGATGCCACCAGCGGGGCCGGAATTCTTCGTCGGTGATGCTGGTGGTGGTCAGCAGGTCCTGCAGGCGGCTGTCGGCAAAATCCTCGGCACTGGTGGCGGCAAAGCCGTGGTCCGAAAGGTTGAAGGCTCCCGCGGGCACCGTGTCACCGGGCACGAAAGTCACCCGGTCGGACTCGCCGGTGATCCAGTCCAGGGAGACTTCCGCCTGGCGGCGCATGAGGATGGCCGCCACCGGGAGCAGGTCGCCCGGGGCGATCCACAACTCGTCGTCCTGGCGCACTTCAGTGGCTGGAAGAGGGTCGGGTTCGCCGTCCATGAGTCGTTTGACCGTGAGGTTCTCGGCGCCGGACGCATCCAGCAGGCTGTTGCGGTTGCGTTCGAGAATGTGCTCCTGGGCCCAGCGTCCCACCAGCATCAGGGCGATGAAGACCGTGAGCGAGTCGAAGTAGGCCTGCTCCGGGCCGCCGTGGAGGAAGCCCCACACAGAACCCGCGTAGGCCAGGATCATGCCCAGGGAGATGGGCACGTCCAGGTGTAGGACCCGGCGCCGCAGCCCGGCTAGGGCGCCTTTGAAGAAGACGCCGCCGCCGGCGATCAGCGAGACCGTGGCCAGGGCCAGGGAGAGCCAGCCGAAGAAGTAGTAGAGGGAGCCGTCCCCCGCGTCGAGCCCGAAGTAGTAGCTCAGGCTGAACATCATGACGTTCAGGGCCATGGCGATGGCCACGGCCATGCGCATGAGCAGGGCCCGGGACTGACGTGGACCGTCCTTGCGGGGCGGACCGAGCCGGTAACCGAACTTCTCCACTTCGGCCAGGAAGTCCTTGAGGTCGCCGCGAGACGTGTCCCAGGCCACCTCGACCTTGCCCAAGGCGGAGTTGATGCGCAGTTGTGTGCCGGCGTCCTCCCGCTTGAAGAGCTCCTCAATGAGCCATACGCAGGCGGCGCAGTGGACTCCCTGGATGTCCAGGTCCAGGCGGACCGGGCCGGGCCGGTCCACGACGCCGGCGAGCAGGGCGTCGAGCCAATCGAAATTGCCCGGGCGCAGGGCGGCGGCGGGAGAGTGGCTGTCGGGTTTGAGGTCGTAGAAGCGGTCCAGGTGCTCCTGGTGGATCATCTCGTATACGCCGTGGCAACCACGGCAGCAGAAGGGGCCGTCCTCGGGGCTCCAGAAGCGGCCCAGCGGGTTGCCGCAATGAAGGCATTCGCCCCGCTCGGCGGCGCGTTGCCAGTCTTCGGGCCAGTCCAGTTCGAGGGTCGAAGAGACCATGCCGTCCTTCGGGATTCAAGGAAGGGAGTAGCTTAAGAAATTAGACGGTTTTCGTCTTTTAGTCAACCCGTCCGGGCGCGAAAAAAACGAATTTTCAAAACGTGCTAAACACCTACCACATCGGCAGGAAGCCCCACTTGATGGCCTTGACCAGGCCGAAGAATTTGCCCGCCCGGAAGAGGAATTCCACGCCCACCACCAGGACCAGCACCACGGCCACCACGTTGAAACGGCGCTGCGTCGTCGGGGCGAGTCTGCCGGCACCCAGACCGACGGCCACCAGCACCGGGACCGTGCCCAGTCCGAACATGGCCATGGTACCGGCACCGTGGACTGGCGTGGGGGCGGTGAGGGCGGCTACGGCCACGGCGTACACCGGCCCGCAGGGGAGAAAGCCGTTGGCCACGCCCAGCAAGTAGCGTCCCATGGGGTGGCGGGTGCCGACCAGGCCCATGAAGCGCTCGGCGATGAACCGTCCCAGGCGGCTGCTCTCGACCAGGCGGGTCGTGGGCAGCCAGCCGGCCAGGCCCAGTCCCATGAGGACCATCAACACGCCAGCCACCAGGAAGAGAATGCCGCGCACCAGGGCCGACGGTCCGGCCGACTGGGCCACCGAGGCCACCAGGCCGAAGGCGAGGCCGATGATCGCGTAGGAGTTGATGCGCCCCAAGTGGTAGAGTAGCAGCGCCGGCAGCAGGCTGTGCAGGTGTTTGTCGGTGCGGCCCTGGGCCAGGGAGTAGGTGCCCAGGATGGGTCCGCACATGCCGATGCAGTGGCCCAGGCTCGTGGTCAGGCCTATACCGAGGGCGGCCCAGGCCGTGAGGGCGGCGGCTCCGACGTCCGGTGTGTTGCCGCAGCAGTCCATCCCGTTCCTCTCGAGAAGCAAGTTATCGGAGAAGCAAATCGGGCCCATGATAGGACCCGGCAGTGGCGTAAACAACAGCAATTCAAGGGGATCGTCGATCAGGCGCCTATGAGTTCCGGCTCCTCGACCTGCTCCTCGACGGGGGATTCGAGGCCCTTGACCGGCGAGGCGGACTCGTCCTTGAGCTTGTCCATGATGTTCAGGAAGAGGTCCAGGTTCGTCAGGAAGAGGTCCACCAGGTGCGGGTCGAAGTGGTGGCCACGCTCCTCGGATATGATGGCCAGCACCCGGTTCAGGGGCATTGCGGGGCGGTAGACCCGGTCGCAGAAGAGAGCGTCGAAGACGTCGACGATGGCCACGATGCGGCCGTAGATGTGGATCTTCTCGCCCATGATGCCCAGGGGATAACCCTTGCCGTCCCAACGCTCGTGGTGCTCGTGGGCGATGATGGCCGCCGCTTTCATGATGGGGCGCTCGGAGCCGGCCAGGATGCTGTGGCCGATCTCCGCGTGCTTCTTCATGGTGGTGTACTCGTCGTCGGTGAGCTTGCCGGGCTTGTTGAGGATGGAGTCGGGAATGCCGATCTTGCCCACGTCGTGCATGGGGGAGGCCAGGCGCATGAGTGCCGCTTCATCCTCGGGCAGGCCGGCCAGGAGGGACAGTTCGTAGCACATGGCGCCCACCCGGCGCGTGTGGTTGGCCGTCTCGTGGGACCGGCTCTCCACCACGTCGCCGAGGGTCGTGATGACCTCGCGCTGCGTGGCGATGATCTCCTCTTCCCGTTCCGCGGCGATCTCCCGGGTCTCCTTCAACTGGTCCGCCATCTCATTCACCGTGATCGCGAGCCGCCGGAACTCGATGGGTCCGCTGACCTCGGCCTTCGTGTCGAGATCGCCCTGTCCGATGCGCCGCACTCCCGCCTGCAGCCGGGACAAGGGCCGCATGAGTACTGCGTTCATGACCAGGGCGATCAGGATCGCGCAGATGGCGAGAATGGCGGCCACGAGGATCAGGGCGCTCCGCGCCTGGTGGATCTTGCCGTCGATGAACGAACGGGCGAGGCCGACGGTGACGCGTCCGATGCGGCCTTGGGTGTGGTGGTTCACGGGCGTGGTGACGATGATGAGCTCGCCGGTCGTGCCCATGGTTTCGGACGGGTTCAGGTAGGCCCGGGTCAGGGGCGCGTCGATCAGGGGTGGCGAGTACGTGCTGCCGATGAGTCGCGGGTCGTCGTGACCGGCGATCAGGCCCGTGTGATCCACGACGGATACAAGCCGCAGTTCCGGTCGCGACGACCGGATCTCCCGCACCATGGGCACGAGAGTCAACTCGGGAAAGTCGCTCAGGAGAGCGTCGGTGCTGGCGGTGGCCAGGTTGCGTGCCTCGAGCAGGAGATGGCTCTCTGCCTCCTCCAACAACGTGCGGCGCAGATGCCGTTCCTGGACCTGGACCAGGGCGACGGCCGTCAGGGAGACGACGGCGGCCGAGGCCACCAGAATGAGGATGCGGAAGCTCGGTGTGAGTCGACGCTGGAGAAGGCGCAGGCGACGGTTGGGCGATGAACTCATCGGTCTCCGCTCCTGATCTCCCGGATCCGGGTCTTGTGCTCGTAGGCCCGGGCCAGGTAGCCCTGGGTACGCTCATCGCCGGGGGCCACCCGCAGTGCGCTCTCCCAGACCTCGATGGCTTCGTCCAGGCGGCCGGCCGAGAAGGCGTCCAGACCGCGGGCGAGGTACTCCTGCTTCAGATGCTCGGTGACGCGCTGGTAGTCGGGCGCGGCCGACCACACCATCTCCCAGTAGGCGACGGCGTCGTCGCGGCGTCCGGCCTCGGCGGCGTCGACGCCGCGGCGATAGAGATCAGCTATCTCCCGTTGCCGATTCGCCGACAAGGCGGCGAAGGTGGGTCGCACCGGCGCCGGAGTGTTGCTGGGCGCGGAAGCGGCGGCCGCCGTCGGCGGGGTCACGTTTCGTCGGGCCGCGTCGCGGGCACGGGCCACGGCTTGCTCGGCCTGGAGGCGGGCTGCCTCGGTCTCGTTCCGGGTACGGATGGCGTTTTCCACGTGGCCGAGCATGGCGCGGGCGTCGTCGTCGTTCGGCTCGAGTCGGACGATTCCGGCAAAGGCCACGCGCGCCGAATCCAGGTCGCCGGCGGCGTAGTGGTCCATGCCTCTATCGTAGTGGGCGGCGAGGCTCAGGCTGCGTTGGGCCCGGCGCTGGCTCTCGCCACGTACGCGAGCCAGGTCGCCCTGGACATCCGCGTCGCCCGGCTGCAGCCGCAGGCTGTTCTGGTAGGCGACCATGGCGCCGGTCAGGTCGTCGTCGGTCTCGGCATTGCGACCGCGTACGAAGTAGGCGCCGGCTTCGAGTTCATCGGTGCGGGGATGACTAGGCGCCAGGACCCGCAGGGCATTGACCCCGCGCAGGGCTTCGGTGTCGTCACCGGCGGCGATCTCGTTGGATATGGCCCGCACCATGGTGTCGGTGCGGCGCCGGTTCTCGTCGGCCATGACCCGTGCCAGGCGATTTTGCAGATCGCTTTCGGCCTGGTCCAGGGAGGCCTGCCGGCGTTCGGCGGACGTGGGACCGAAGACCAGGCCGATGCCGAAGCGGTGGACCGACGACAGGGGATTGTCCTCGAAAGCGTAGTCGATGCCGACCTGGCGCCAGCGCACGCCACCGCCGGCGGCGAGGGTGCCGTCGTGACTGCCCACACGCAGGGCGAGGATGTCCATGAGGACGGCCTCGAATCCGGCGTGGACACGGGCGTCGAGGTCACGGGTCCGTTCCAGATCCACCGCCGCCAGGATATCCATGTGCCGTCCGACCGTCAGTTCCAGGGCGGTTCCCAGGCGCACGCTCGTGGGGTCGGGAACCGGGTCGTCCGCCAGGGTGATCTCCGGCTCGATGAGGTTGCGGAAGGTGGCGCCCAGGCGGAAGCCGCGCGCCAGATCGGAGGTCCGTCCAGCGGCCACGAGGGGTCGGACGACCAGGCCCAGATCCAGACCCAGGCCGCTGCCGCTGTTGCCGGCCAGTTCATGCTGCTGGAACTTGACCGCGGCGCCGAAGGACCAGGCTTCGCCCAGGGTCCGGGCGTAGCCCACCGAGAGCTCGCTCTCAGCGTCGCTGAGATTGTCGTCGGTGATCGCGCCCCGGTCGTCGCGGCCCTCGATGCCGTCCACGCCGAAGCGCCGCACGGCGAAAGCGAAGGTGCCGAGGCGCCAGCTGGGCACGGCCACAGCGCCGTACTGCTCGTGGAAGCCCAGGCCGATGAGGTTCGTATGGGAGGCCTCGAAGGAGATCCGTTTCACGCGCGCCAGTCCGGCCGGATTCCAGAAGAGGGACTGGGCCCCACCGGTCACGGCCCCGTAGGCGCCGCCGAGCCCGAGAGCCCGTTCACCGGCGCCCCGGGCGAAGACCGAGCGGCCGCCGCCGTCGTCCGCGGCGGGGGCCGTTCCCGCGGCTATCAGGACCGTAGCCAGGACCAGGAATGCCGTCCGGGCCGCCCTCATCGGACCACCGCCACTTTTCGCAGGTGCCGTTCCCGGGATCCGTCGTCGTACTCCACGGTGATCTCTGCGATGTACACGCCGTTGCGTACGGTCACGCCATTGCCGTTAATGCCGGACCAGGTGTCGTTCTGGTGGAAGCCGGAGCCCCGGAGTTCGCGGTCCAGGACCGTGATCACCGGCTCGCCATGGGGGGTCAACACGCGCAGGGTGACCGTCGCGTCGCCGTCGAGGGCGTAGGCGAAGGTCGTCGCCTCGCGGCCGGCGGCGAAGGGGTTGGGAAAGTTGACGTAGCTGTCGGCGAGTCCGGCCTTGCCGATGGTACCGGCCAAGCTCATCAGAGGCAGGGCCTGGCCCGAAGCGGGTACGATGCGGATCCCGCCGGTGGAGCCGCCCGGGTGTCCGGCCACCAGGCCGTTCTCGTCTACGAGTATCCGGACCGAACCAGGCGGGGCTGCAGCGGCCACCACCAGGGCGATCTGCAACTGGACGTCGGCGTCGGCGGGTATCTGGAGGGCCGGTGTGATCGGGACCGTGGCACTGGTGGCTTCACCAGTCAGACCGGTAACGGAGCCGACGATCTCGCCGTCCCGAAGGACCTGCAGGGTGGCGGCCGCCTCACCGAGGGCCAGGTCGCCCACGCCGGGCGCGGGTTGATCCACCACCAGGCTGCGCAACTCGATGCTGCCGCCGCCGGCGGAAGCCGTGTTGCGGACGGTCAGGCTCAGCACCGGGTAGGCTTCGTTGCCGGGTGCCAGGAGCGGTGGCATGAGATTGGCGCCGCCCACGGCCAGCTCCTCGGCGGGCACGAGGGTCCGGGTGATGCCCGAACTGAGGGGCCACACGCCGGCGGCCGGCGTGACGGCCACGGAGGTTCCCGCAACAGCGTCGGACAGGTAGATGCCGTCCAGGGAGAGCACGAGTTGGAAGGTGCCGCTGTCGAAGGCGGCGTCCAGGTCGGCTGCGCAAAGGAGAGTCGTCGTGGTACCGGGTGCCAGGGTCAGGCCGGACAGGGGTGCGAAGATGAGACCCTCGGCACCCGTGGGGTCGACCAGGTCCGCGTGGACGTTGGCGCCGGCGGTCAACCGCAGGCGGTCGAAGACCACGGCCGGGTCCAGGGGTAGGCCCGCGCCGTCGCGGAGCAGGAGTGTCAGGCCATCCACGTCGATGGGCGCGGTGGTGCCGGAGCCCGGGTGTTCGAGAGTGAGTTCCAGGAGTCCCAGCCCGTCTGAGCCCGCGGCCACGTTCGGCGGCAGGAGGCCACGTCCGCCCGCGATTGCTTCGGCCGGGGGCGAGAGGATGTCCAGACGCGGTCCGGGCACGGAGGCCGAGGCGTCCACCGACACGGGCTCGCCCGTGTTGGCATCTCTTCCGGTCACGAAGTCCGGATCGGCCAGGACCGGTACCAGCACCTGGGGCACGGCGTCGGCCCGCAGGTCCGCCAGGATGTCCAGGGCCACGGTGGCGTCGGCGGGGATGACTGCCGGGGTGGTGAACTCCACCAGGAGGATCGAGTCGGCCTGGACCGTGCACAGACCGTCGTAGTGCTGCTGGTAGGCCGAGCGCACCGTCACTTCGCCGAGTACCCCGAGGGGCTGGGCGAGAGCGGTGCCGGTGGCGTCCCGCAGGACGAAGGCCAGGGTGGAGACGTTGATGGCGGATGACGAGGCGTCGCCCGCGGCGTTGGTCACGCCGATGGAAGCCAGGGGCACGTCATCCTGGCCCGGGGAGGCCGCGTGGTCCGGACCTGCGGCCATGGCCACGCCCAGGTTGCCGGCCGGCGCCGCCAGCTGGGCTTCGCCCGTGCGCAGGGGGAAGCTGCCCTCGGCCAAGAGGACGGTCACCGGGTCGTCGCTCACGGCGTCGACGGCCGTCAGGAAGGATGCGTCCTCCAGGGAGACGACGAAGCTGGTGGCGGTGGTGTTGAGATTCAGGTCGAGGCGTACGCCCAGGGTGACCGGCTCGCGATGGGTGATGACGGCCGGCTCCGTGAAGACCAGGTCGATGTCCGGACCGCTGGTCGGCAGCGTGGTCAGCTGGGCATAGATGTTGGTGCCCTCGACGACGGTGATGGCGTCCACCAGATCGTCCGGGACGATGCCCGCGCCGCCCGGGTGGTCGGTCAGGCGCAGGCGCAGCCCCGTGAACACCACGTCCGCCGTGGTGTCACCGCCGGGATTGGCCAGGGTCAGGGTGATGGGGACGAGGCCGGTCTGGCCCTTGTTCACCGAGGACGGCAGGCTCGTCACCGGGTAGCAGTCCAGTTGCAGCGCCGGGTCGTAGACGCGGTGGGCCGGGCTCGGCGACGGGGCCGAGTGGAAGGTCTGCATGGAACCGGAGCCCTCGGCGCTAGCGGTCACGAAGGCCTCGCCCGGGGCGGTGGCCGTGAAGTTCCACGTGAATTCGCCGGAGGCGTCCACGGCCAGATCCAGGGTCGCCGGCTGGGCCGTGCCGACGCTCAGGCCGGCCGTACCCGTGACCCCTTGCAGGTCCGGAATGATGTCGGAAAGGGGCTCGTTGCCCGCGTTATGGACGGACAGGCGGATGACGCCCGTATGCCCCACGTTGGTGGCATCCGAGTCGAAGACCACGGTCGACTGCAGGGGCGAGGTGGTGAGCACCAAGGTCGCCGCGGACTGGATTTCGGTGTCGAGGGGCCCCGAGTTCTGGGAGTCGAGGATCAGGCCGCCCAGGGGCAGGGCCAGGCGGACGGTGGTGGAATCGGTGGGAGCGGCGGCCACGTCCACGCTGGCGAAGACGCGCAGGCCGGTGGCGCCCACGGGGCGGCCGAGCACGGGACTCGACCAGGATTCCCCGAACCAGGTCATCTCGCCCAGGGCCAGATCGTCTCCGCTCCAAGGATTGAAGACGCCGTCGCCACCGTCCTCCCACAGGCGTACCCGGGCCAGGTCGTCGTGGGCGGCGGAACCGCCGTTGACGAGGGTGATGCCTACCAGTTCATCGTTCTTGTACCCGTTGGGCGGCACCGTCAGATCGAAGGCCAGGGCCAGGGTGTCGGACGGGGCCAGCGCGCGTACGGGCACGGGCCCGGTGGCGACCTGGGCCGCTACGAGGCCGTCCACCACCAGGTCCGCCTCCGAGTCCAGGGGCCAGGTGGCCACCGTGGTCGCGCCCGGGATGCCGAAGTCGTCGGGACCCGCCAGGTAGAGGCCGGGCCGATCGCCCTCGGCGGCGGCGGTGAGGCTCACGTCGCCAACCACGAAACCGCGCATGGAGGTGTTGGCGCGGAGCGGGATATCGAGTCCGGAGAAGATGACTTCGCCGTTGACGAAGGCGCCGGAGCCCAGGGCGGGATCCACCTCCAGACTGTCGTCCAGGACGCCGTCGTTGTCGCCGTCGTAGCGCAGGACGACCTGCTGGATGACACTGTCCAGTTCGGCGGTGGTGGCCGCTACCGTGCCCCTGGTGCCATTGGTGATTCGCATCGATTCGATCGTCTGGTCCACGGCGTAGGTGTTGGTCACGACGGCGCTCAGCAGGAGCACACCGCGGTCACCCGGGTGCACCTGGGCCGGAGCGATGGGATCGGCGGTGACGATGACCCGGTCGGTGATACTGATGGTCCGGGCGTACTTGTACCCCAGGGGACGGTCCACGGGGCCGTCGTTGCCGCTGTCCATGACCACGGCCGGACCGTACTCCAGGGGCAGCCCCAGGCGGATGCTGTGCGGTTGCTGAACCGTCTCGGCAATGTCGGCGGTGACGAAAACGCGCCGGCCGGTCTGGGGCACGAGTTCATGGATACCGGTCAACTGCCAGCGATCGCCCGAGTGGACGAGTTCGCCCAGCAGGTTGTCGGTGGTCTCGAAGGTGCCGTTGCCGCCGTCGGACCAGACCTCCATGCGCACGATGTCTTCGCCGGCCACGGCTGTGCCGTGGTTCGCGAGGCTCAGTCCGTAGAGGTAGTCGGCCAGGAAACCGTTGCCGGGCAGGATCATGTCCAACACAACGTTGTGTCGCGATCCCACGGCCATCAGGCTGGTGGGAACGTCCTGGAGCCCGAGCTGGGCGGAGACGAAGCCGTCCACCACCAGGTCGTGCCCGCTGCGCAGTGGCGTCAGGCCGGACAGATGAACCGGTTGCCGGACCAGGCAGTCGGCGGGTGCGGCGATACCGGCCCGCAGAACGGCGCTGTCCCGGGCGGAGAGGGTCGGCGAGGCGGACACACTCACGTCGAAGGTGTCGCCTGGCGCGAGGACCCATTCCAGGTCGTGGAATTCGGCCCGGCCGTTCAGGAACGCCACCTCGGGTTGGCCGAGGTCCGCGGTCAGGCCGGGGTTGGCCCGGTTCCAGCCGATGAGGGTCAAGGGCTCCCATTCGGCGTCGAACTGGGCCGGGACCGCGTGGTCCGGGCCTTCGGTGAGATTGGTGAACGCCATCTGGCGGACCGTATCGGCCGCGGCGCCGTGGTTGACCACTGAGAATTTCAGCACCGGCCGGTCGCCGTCGCCGGGACGCACGGTCATGGCGCCGCCAGCCACCGCCAGGATCTCGATGTGGTCGGATCCGGAGGGCATGGGCACGTCGATGACGGCGCCGGC
>JAAEQC010000095.1 GCA_024231905.1 bacterium
GCACTTCGTCGCCGACTATCCCTTGCAGAGCGACGGCATGGTCAAGGCCAAGAAAACCCTGCCGGGCCTGCTGCTGCACGGGACCGTCCACCTGGTGGTCAGCTCGGTGCTGCTGTTCGCCGTTCTGGGTCTTGACGCCGGACGGCTGTGGCCTTACCCGGCCGCCGTCGCACTGATCCACCTGGTCATCGACGTGCTCAAGAACCTGGCGTCGAAACGGTGGCCGAGCTGGATCGTCGGCTCCTACCTGGTCGATCAGGCTCTGCACGTTACGACCATCCTGGGCGTCGCGTGGTGGTACGAGCAGGGCGACCTGGAAGCACTGAGCAAGCAGCACGCGTCCTGGATCCTACCCGCGATCGCCTTTGTGGTGGTCACCCACTTCGCCTGGATCACCGAAAAGATCTGTGTCCTGACCGACAAACAGCGGCTGGTCCGGACCCTCGAGACGGGTTTCGTACGCATGGTCAGTCGGGCGGTCCTTCTGGGCGCGCTCCTGATCGGTGCCACGCCGTGGGGCGCCCTGACCCTGCTCTGCGGGCTCTTCTACCATGTCTACGACACCAGAGACCATTTGCCGCGGGTCCTGGCGCTGGATTCCGCCTGGGTGATCGGTGTCTTCTTGTTCCTGCGCCTGGCGGGTTGAGGCCGGCTCAGTAGCCTTTCTCTTCAGGATCCCAGTCGAAGACCTCGACCATCGTCTGGCGGTCGAGCTGGAGGGCGGCGAGGCGCAGGCGCAGCTCACGCGGGGAGATCTCCGGGCCGTAGCGAGCGCGGATACGGGCCGCTGCCATCGCCTCGACTGCGGCCCCGAGCTCGACGACCCGCCGAAGCTTCTGAAACGGCGTCATGCGGCGATAGCCTTCGAGCACGATCTCTTCGATGTCGGGTGGGGTGTCCAGTGCCAGGGCTCTCACCGCTTTTCCTTCGTGTTCGCCCGCGTGAATCGCCAGGGACAAGGATATCAGGGACGGGCGGGTTGAGGCCGACGCACTGCGGTTTTGGGCTTCGATCAACCCCCGCGCTCAAATTTGATGAACTGAAAAGCAGGCGTTTCGTAGGGATGCGCCTCGAAGAGCGCTTGGCGGACCTCCGCCATCTTCTCCTCCTCGAAGACCATCTCGACTTTGAGCTCGGGCTCTTTTTCGATGACCCCCTGGCGGCCATGA
>JAAEQC010000096.1 GCA_024231905.1 bacterium
GCCCACGTTCATCGACGGGTTCCTGGGAGGTGGTGCGGCTTCTCTCTATGCGAAGGCCCGCGGCTACCGCGTCCTGTGCAATGACGTCGCCCTGCGCAGCTACGTCGTCGGCAAGGCCCTCATCGAGAACCACCAGTGCCGACTGACTCACGACGACCTCGTGAAGTTGTCTGTCCCGACCAAGGAGGCCGGCTATGCAGAACGAACCCTCGCCCCGGAGGTGTTTCCTCTGGGTCATGCTCGTTATCTGGACGTGCTTCTGGCTCATGCTAGAAGCCTACGGGGCAATAAACGGTGGCTGGCTCAGCTTCTCGTTATCAAGCATGCCCTTCGCCTGAGGCCCATGGGGAACTTCGGGGCCAAGACCGTGATGAAGCAGGCTGCTGCCGGCGAGTGGGAGGACATGAATCCCCACTACGTGAAGGACCTCGTGAACCGCGGACTCCCTCGCCATCCTTTCCGGCTCGCGGAGAATCTCGTCCCCAAGATCAACGCCGGAGTGTTTTCCAACGGGAAGCAGAACGAGGCGCACCAGGGCGACGTGCTGGAGTTCCTAGGCAAGGTGGAGGGCGACATCTGCTATCTCGACCCGCCCTACGCCGGCACGCAGTCGTACGAGCGGGCCATGAAGCCGCTGGACGAATTACTAAATGGCGGTCCCCAACCGGCTGTCTCAAACCCCTATTCGAGCGAGGCGCCGGAGGTGACCCTGCCCCGCCTTTTCGAGGCCGCGAGACATGTCCCGGTGCTGGTCCTCAGCTACGGGAACCAGAGGATCGACCTGGCCGGCCTGATGGACCTCATGCGTCGGCACGGCAGGGACGTGACGGGCCAGGCGATCAGCTATGTGCACTGTACGGGACTCGCAGGCGAAGAGAGCAGGAAGAAGAACCAGGAGCTGCTCGTGATTGGGAGGCTGAAGTGATGGATGTAGTCGAGATCCCCGTCGACTTCCTGGAGCCCAACGGCTGGAAC
>JAAEQC010000097.1 GCA_024231905.1 bacterium
CCAGCCGCTCGTGGAGGTGCTTCAGGACCTCGTCACGGGCGTACTTGCGGCTCTGGTCGATGCTGACGTACTGGGTGACCTTGGCCAGGTCGCTGCGGTCCTGGGGCGCCATGGGAAAGCCGTGCAGGAAGCTCATCTTCTCGGCGATTGCATGGCTGAGGCCGGAGCGTCCCTCGGCGACGTCGTAGCCGAGGATCGGGATGAAGGTGCCCTGGCGGACGCTGCTGGTGATCGCCTTCCACTTCTTGAACTGGTCCTCGACGCCGCTGAAGCCCGGCACGTACCAGATGCAGCCGCGCTTGATGCGCAGGAACAGCGCCGGCATCCAGGCGTCGGGGCGGTCGCGCACGGTGCCGCGGGCCACCGTCATGGCGCGGTCGATCTGACCGTCCTTCAAAAGCTCGCGGAAGAAGACGGGCATCGCCTTCTCGACCGTCTTCATGGTGATTTTGCCCTGCATGGCGACGATCGCCGGCACTCCCGCCTCGGCGAGCCGTGGCGCGATCGACGCTTCGGCGGTGGCACGGCCGCCGGCCGTCGTGCCCTGCTCGGTGCCGGCACCGTCCCCTTGGGGGGATTGAGGGGGGAGAGCGCTGTCGCACGAGGCGAGGACCACCAGCCGCGGCGGCTCCTGGAGCTCGGCGAGCATGCGGGCGAGCATCTCGCCTTCGGCCCGCGCCACCTCGCCGGCGTCGTCCTGGAGGAAGAGCACCGGCATCCGGCCACGCTTGAGGACACCGTGGCAGACCAGGTAGAGGACATCGACCCCCTCGCGCAACCGGGAGACCAGGTACTCGAGGGTCAGCGGCTGATCGCGGCCGGCGACCTCGACCGCGATGCCGTCGAGGCTGCGGGTGGCGCGGTCCACCTCGCCCTCGACGTCGACCTCGGCCAGCTGGTACTTCGCCAGGTCGGAGGGCGACGCGACCGCGACCAGGGCCTTGAAGTCCGACTTCGGACGCAGCTTCACGGGCCGCCAGTCGTAGCTGAGCATGAACCGCGACAGCAGGGTCTTCTCGGAGGTGGCGAGCGGCGCTTGGGTCTCCGGATCCTGCAGCAGCTCCCAGCGCAGGGCGTGCATCTCCAGGGCGCTCTGACCCACCAGCAGGCGCACGCGCAGGAAGCTGCCGCCGGCGTCGGTGGCGGTCCTGGCCCGGGCGTAGAGGTTGCGGACGCTCTCATCGTGGAAGAGGGCGTCGGCCAGGGCCTTGCCGTAGGCCTCCGGATCCTGCTGCAGACTCAGCAGCTCGGCGAGGTCGAAC
>JAAEQC010000098.1 GCA_024231905.1 bacterium
ACGGTCTTCCGACTGGACCTGATCAAGCTCTATGCTGACGACTACGTGCACCTAAGCGAATGGGAGCTGGAAGGTCTGCAGCCGGCCTGCGGCGGCGGTACTGACCTCAGCAACGACGCCATCAAACCCTTCCAGATCGACATCGACTCTGAGCTACGTCCCTTGCCGTGGGATATCGGCGCAGACCAGGCCGAGGGCATTACAGCTGAGTTCAAGCATTACACCAACTACGCCTATGAAGCAGAGGGCGTTGCCAACCTGGAGGTCCTCCTTTCCGCTCCAGCCACGGAGCCGCTCACCCTGGCCTACGCCACCGGCAACACGGCCAGTGCGACATCGGGCATCGACTTCCAGGCCGCCGCCGCGACCCTGACCATCCCGGCCGGCAGCACTCGCGGGACCATCAGCATCACGATCTTTGACGATGGCATCGCCGATGACGGCGAATCGTTCTACATCTACCTCACTGACCCCAGCGGATTCCTGGCCGACGACTCGGCCCGGGTGATCATCCGCGAAGGCGACGCCCCGGTCCGAGCCGC
>JAAEQC010000099.1 GCA_024231905.1 bacterium
CGGCCGAGGTCCTGGTCTCGCCGACCGCGACGACGGTCTACACCGTGACCGCCACCACCAGCTGCGGCAGCGCTCAGGACGCGGTCACCGTGACCGTCCTGCCGCCGGGCCAGAACGGCCCTCAGGAAGCGGTCTACGACGCCGGTCTCGGGGCGCCCGCCTGCGCCGTCGCGGGCAGCTCGTGCGACTCGCCGGCGCTTTTGGACGGCCGCGCCGGCCTGGGTCCTGAGCCCAATCAGCCCAACACCCTCGACAGCTGCTCGGACGGTACTTCGGGGACGTACCACGACGACGAGTCGAGCGACCGGATCGTCGTCTCGACCCTCGACGGCACGGATTTCACCGAGGGCGCGACCGTCCGGGTCGAGGTCACCGTGTGGGCCTGGTCGTCGGGCTCGTCGGACTCCCTGGACCTCTACTACGCGACCGACGCCGACAGTCCGTCGTGGAACTACCTCAGCACGCTCTACCCGCCGGGCGGCGGACTGCAGACCCTGTCGACGACCTACGCCCTGCCCGACGGCGCCCTGCAGGCGGTGCGGGCGAGTTTCCGCTACCAGGGCTCCCCGAGCTCGTGCAGCGGCGGCAGCTATGACGACGCCGACGACCTGGTCTTCGCGGTCAAGACCGTCGCCGCCTGCACGATCGACCCGGACTGCGACGACGGCCTCTACTGCAACGGCGTGGAGACCTGCAACGCCGGTACCTGCCAGAACGGGACCGCGGTGACCTGCGACGACGGCGTCGCCTGCACCGACGACTCCTGCAACGAAGGCACCGACTCCTGTGAGTTCACGACCAACGATGCGAACTGCGCCAACGGCCTCTACTGCGACGGCGACGAGACCTGCGACGCGGTACTCGGCTGCCAGGCCGGCACGGCGCCCAACTGCGACGACGGCGTCGCCTGCACCGGCGACTCCTGCAACGAAGGCAGCGATTCGTGTGACAGTACGCCGAGCCACGCTCTGTGCGACAACGGCCTGTTCTGCGACGGCGCCGAGACCTGCGACCCGGTCCTGAGCTGCCAGGCCGGCAGCGACCCGTGCTCGGGCTCTCAGACCTGCGACGAGGAGGGCGACGTCTGCGTGGGCACCGGAGGGTGCCTGCACGAAGTCGACTTCGAGTCCGGCGCCGGCGGCTGGACCCAGGGCGCGGACACCTGTACGCGGGGCTCTTTCGTGCTCGGCACGCCGGACGCGACGGCCTGGCAGGTCGGCGGCGGTGGCGGCGGCTCGTCGAACGCCTTCTTCACTCAGCCGAATCCGGGTGGCGTCGGTACCGACGACGTCGACGGCGGCACCTGCGAGGCCCTGTCGCCGACGGTCAACGCCGGCGCCGAGTCCGCGGTCTCGGTCTCGCTCGACTACTTCCACGGCCAGCGCGACGCCGGCGACGACCCGGGCGACGGCTTCACCGTCGAGGTGCTGAACGACGGCGTGGTGGTCGACACCCTGGCGTCGATCGGCGACGTCACCCACAACGCGGCCTGGACCTCGGTGTCGACGACGGTCGTCAACCCGGGCAACGTGCGGGTGCGGGTGCGGGCGTCCGACGCCGCCTCCACCGGCGACATCGTCGAAGGCGGCGTCGACAACGTTGAGATCTGCCCCACCAGTCCGCCGCCGCCGTGCACGGTGAACGAGAACTTCACGAGCGGCGCCGGCGGCTGGACCAACAGCGGCTCGAGCACCTGCTCGACCGGCTCGTTCGTGACTGCGACCCCGAGCCAGCAGAGCGACGGCGGCGTCACCACCCAGGTCGGCGGCGATCACACCACCGGCACGGGTAACGCCTTCTTCTCGGCGACCAACAGCAGCCCCGGCGCCAACGACGTCGACGGCGGCACCTGTATCGTCCTGTCGCCGGTCTATTCGGTGACCGAGGCATCGGACGTGTCGGTCTGGTACTTCCACGGCCAGCGCGACGCCGGGGATGATGCGGGCGACTTCTTCTCGTTGGAGATCTCGACCAACGGCGGCGGCAGCTGGTCGACCCTGGCGTCCTACGGCGACGTCACGGTCAACGCGGCGTGGACCGAAGCGACCACCACGGTGGCGGCGGGCACCAGCGTCCAGTTCCGGGTGCAGGTTGCCGATGGTACGAGCGGCGGTGACCTGGTCGAGGCGGGTGTGGACGACGTCTCGATCTGTCCGTCGAACTGATTCGGACGTCTGTGCCCGAGTCAGCGGCAGGGGCAGGCCGCAGGCCTGCCCCTGCAGCACCTCCCTGCGGCCCCACCGGGCCGCCGCATCGTCTACGCAACTTTCCAGAGATCGTCGAGCGTGTCGACTTTGAAGACGTGCTCGATCCATCGCTCGAGCCGGCTCGAGTCGTGGCAGTCGAGGATGTGTTGGCGGGCGTCGTCGGAGAGAGGGAGGCCGCGATTCTCGACAACCATGAGGAGGGTTTTGGCAAGCGCGGCCTGGCGTGCCGCTGCCTCGTCAGCGGCCCGGCGCTCCGCCTCCTGGCGTGCCGTCGCCTCCTCCGCGACCTGGCGCTCCGCCTCCTGGCGTGCCGCGGCTTCCTCCGCGACCCGGCGCTCCGCCTCCCGGCGGCCCGCTTCCTCCTCGTCCGATCTCAGCAGCCGTTCGCCCGTCGCCACGACTTCCAGGATCGGCTCTCCGTCCTCCCCGACGCTCAACCACAGGCCGAGCGTGCGCATCAGAAAGCGCCCTTGGGCGTTGGCTTCCTGCTCCTCGTAGACGCCGCCTGCGAGGGAGTACACCCGCAGTGCGGGATCTTCCGACCCGCGCCGCTCGGGTGGGTAGAAGAGCACATAGTCCTCGACACCCCGGCGGGCGTAGTACGCGAGGTTGTGCTCCTCGTCCTTCTCCCTCTGGGATGCCGTCGACGTCGAGACCACCTCGAAGACGGCCCGCACTCGGCCACCTTCTTTCGCCAGGTCGAGGCTCCCGCGGGCCGCTTTCGGATTCCCGATCCCCTCAATCACCGCGACGTCGGGACTGTTCTTGCGCAGACCCTTGCCCCAGTGAATCAGCAGGTCGCTGAACACCCCCCAGCCTCGACGACGCTCCAAGAAGCGCCGCAGGCGGTCGATCAGCGGTTCAAGGTGGCGTTCGTGCTCGTTGCTCTGGGTCACCTGGTCACCTTCCCGTGGGTTCAAAAGGAGATCGAGCGTCAACGGCAGCTCTTCGACCACGACCCGGCCGTCCGCATCGATCGAAGGGCGCAGGACGCACTCCCCCACGGTCTCGGAGCGCCGCCTGCGTGCGGGGGCGATGCCGGGGATCGGCATGTTTCTTCGGGGAGTCGGGGCCGTGAGTGCCATGCCGTCAATCTACCATTTCCCGAGAATGACACCAACTCCCACACGGCCGTCCGCATTCTCAGGCAAGCACCTCGCGTCCGAATGCGCTCGACGCCGAGCGGTGACAGCGCACCGCGACGGATCGATGAGGAGGTGGCAGGGGTGCTATGATGGTTGGGGATTAGGAGGCGACCAGGACGTGAGTCGAGCGGACGGAGGAATCCAGGAGACCGGCGCGGATCGGACGCGCGAACAGGGCTTGGCTGCCGGAGCAGTTTCGCCCACCGTGCGCGACCACATCAAGAAGGCGGTTCATCGCGTCGAGTCCGGTGCCGAGATCATCCTCTTCGGATCACGCGCTCGTGGCGACGCGCGGCCCGATTCCGACTGGGATCTCCTGATCCTGCTCGACGGGGTGGTGAGTCCCAGGCGAGAGCAAGCGGTCCTCCATCGGCTCTACGACCTCGATCTGGATTTCGAAGAAGTGCTCTGCGCGGTGATCTTGAGCAGGCAGGATTGGAAGAGTCCCCTTTATCGGGCGATGCCGTTTCATCACAACGTCGACCGGGACGGAATCTTCTTGACGGAGGGGCGCAACCGGTCGCCCGCGCACGGATAAGCAGGAACAATGGCGGTAACAACGAAGTGCCGATGGCGTTGGGCCATTTTCTGCGAATTGGAACGACCTCGATCGTGCTGGGAGCGCCGGCTTCCAGCCGGCCCGGCGGACGAAGTCCCCCGTAAGACGCGAAGCGTCCATGCGTGGGCTGCGCCCACGAGCCGGCTGGAAGCCGGCGCTCCCAGCGCTTTCCGAGGGCGCGGGCGACCGGTGCGCCCGATGGTGTTGACCCAGGCCGAGGTATGGGCGGTGATCGCCGAGCTTCTAGGCATCTACAAGCATCTCGCTTCTCTACGGCACCAGGATGCGGATCATGGAGATCCTGCGCCTGAGGGTGCACGATCTCGATTTCGAGCGGTGCGAGATCACGATCCGCGACGGCAAAGGACACAACGATCGCCGCACCATGTTGCCCGCTTCCCCTCGAAGCTCTCCGTGGATCCACGCTCGCAGCAGACGCGGCGTCACCCTCTGGATAGCCGGGCGCTGCAGAAGGCGGTGAAGGCAGCGGTACAGCGCGCCGGAGTGGTGAAGCATGCGACCTGCCACACGTTCCGGCATTATCCCGACCGCCGGATTATCCCGAGTTGACCGTGCCCAATGGCCAGAACCGGGTCGGATTTGGGCTTTTCAGCCGATGGGACTCGGCATAATCCGGGGTCCTCGGGACCGCCCCGAGCCGTTCGGCAGGCCGGCGCCAGACCTGCGGGCGACGGCACAGTTCGGTCAAACGCCTGTCTCCTAGCTTGGAATCGGCACGAGGCAGCTCCCGGCTGTCTCCAGCGAGTCGACCCAGAAGCCCGTCACCTGGCGGTGCAGGACGACCGGATTATGCCGAGTGCCTCAGCCCAAAGCTGTATTCTCGCTGCGGGATTCCCGCCCGGTGACCGGCCAACTCGGCATAATCCGGGACTCGGGATAATGGCGCTTATCCCGCGCGCGGGATAACCGGCACTCCTTCGCCACCCATCTCATCGAGGCCGGCCAGGATATCCGGACGGTTCAGGAGCTCCTCGGGCACAAGGACGTCAAGACGACGGAGATCTACACCCACGTGCTGAACCGGGGCGCGGGAGGCGGCTGGGCGCCCCCGTAAGAGTCCCGCGGATCGCCTCTTTTGACGGAGTGGGGGCTTGATCGGGTGCCCCGGGGAGATGTAGACTCGATGCATCATGCAGCCAGGCAGGAGATCTGGAGAGCTGAACGGCCCTGATCTGGGTCTCGATGGAGCATCTTGCCAGACCGGGAAAGCCGGAGGCTTGATGGCATGGGTCGAGGCGCGACCTCGGCTTGTGGGCGGGGGATGGCTCTTCCTGGGGAAGGTTGGGATGCTATGCGGCCAACCTGGCCGCATTTGCCGCTGGAGGGAAGGGCTTCTCGGAGGGCTA
>JAAEQC010000100.1 GCA_024231905.1 bacterium
CCAGGGCCTATCACCAGTTGGGCACGGCCAACGGCCGCTCGCGGGCCGGGCAAATGTGGAAGAAGATCCAGCGACTCTCCAAAGAGCCGGCCACTCTCGATCGCGTCGCGATCGCCAAGGCGTTGTCGCTGGCGGCCGCGGGCAGCCGGCCCGGCCGGGCCATTAACGTCGGCAAAATCGACTCCGGCATCGAGTCGATCGAGCCTCTTCTGACGGCCAAGCGATGGAATCTGGCGACCGTCGAGGCGGCTCTCGACCTGTCGCGGCTTTACGTTTTGGCCAAGCGGTTCGACGAGGCCGGCACGACTCTCGATGGCGTCGTGGCCCGGCTTTCCGACCCCAAGGCCGCGCGCGCCACGGAGATTCCGCCGGCTCTGGCCAAGGCGTTCCTCGACGCGGCCAAGGCGGCGCGACGGCGCCTGACGCTCGATGCCAACGCGGGCCTGGCCGAGTTCCAGGCGGCCGAGAAGCTCCGCAAGGCAGGCCGGTTCGTCGAGGCCTCGCGGGCCTACCAGGCGATCGTCAAAAAGTTCCCGGCCAGCGAGTACGCCCCGCGCAGCGAGTTGCACATCGGCGACTGTCTGATCGGCCTCGGCCGGGATGCCCAGGCGATCGCGCACTGGGAGAAGTTCATCGCTCCGCTGCCGGCCGGGCCGTGGCG
>JAAEQC010000101.1 GCA_024231905.1 bacterium
CCAGGGCCGGGTGGATGACGTCCGGATCTACAATTACGCACTTTCGCCGGAAGAGATCGCGGCCCTGGCCGTGGACCTGGCGCCCCCGGTGGTCAAAAGCCTTACCCCCGTGGACAACGCCATCACGCCCGCGGTGGAGCGGATCGTCATCGTGCTGGAGGATACGCGCGGCGATGTGGACGCGGCCGTGGTCAAGGCGAGCATCCGGGTCCGGGATGATCAGGATCAGGAGATCAGCGGCGTGGCGACCGCGGAAAACGACGTTTTCACGTTTATCCCGGACAGCCTTCCCATGGAGGACGGGGTGTACCAGGTCTCCTTCACCGCCGCGGACATGGCGGGAAACAGCGCGGAGCACGCGTGTACCTTTACAAAAGACGCCCAACCGCCGGCCCCGCCCGTCATCACCGGCGGCGGCGCGGCCAGCGGGCCCATCCAGGCCCGGCCCGCGGAGAACCAAAGCGCCAGCCTCGCCGTCACCCTCACCGGGACCCGTGAAAACGGCGCCGCGGTGTGGATCGACGGCGCCGAGGCCGCCATGGCGGGAGACGGAGACTGGACCGTCGCCCTCACGTTGAACCAGGGGGAAAACGCCCTGGAGATCTGGCTGGAGGACAACGCCGGGAACCGGGGCGAATCCGTATGGGTGGATATTCTCGCGGATTCCATCG
>JAAEQC010000102.1 GCA_024231905.1 bacterium
CGGCCCCAGGGGTTCGGTCCCAAGACCCGCGCCGCCCTGGACTACGGCCTGGTCACCCTGCCCGGGGACATCGCCCGTGCCCTGCTGGTGGGCGTGGTCATCGCCGGCGTGCTGGCCGCCCTGATTCCCGAGGACTTTCTGGCCGACTGGTTGGGCGGCGGTCCCCTGGCCATCGGCCTCATGATGCTGGTGGGTATTCCCGTCTACGTATGCGCCACGGCGAGCGTGCCCCTGGCGGCGAGCTTCATCTTCCTGGGCGCCACCCCCGGCGCGGCCCTGGCCTTCCTGGTGGCGGGACCGGCCACCAACGCAGCGACCATCGCCACCGTGGGCCGGGTCCTGGGCAGACGTGCCCTGGCCGCTTACCTGGGGACCGTGGCCGTCAGCGCCTGGGGGGGCGGCATGCTCCTGGACTGGCTGGTGCCGCGGGCGTCGGCCGCTATCCCCCTCTTCGCCGGCGGCGGCCACCGCCACGAGGGCGTGGCCTGGTTCGAACACCTGGGGGCGGTGGTGCTGGTAATCGTCCTGGTCCGCAGCTGGTGGCTTGCGCGCGGCCGGGACTGTGGCTGTGACGGGACCTGTTCTTCGGAAACGACCGCGGACCCGAGCCCGGATTCCGAGAGCCTGGAATTCTCGGTGGAAGGCATGAACTGCAGCCATTGCGAACAGAGTGTACGACGAGCTCTCGGCGAGCTGGCGGGCGTGACCTCGGCGCAGGTGTCGCTGGCCGACAACCGGGCCGTGGTCACCGGCGCGGGCCTCGATCCCGAAGTCCTGCGGGCGGCCATCGACGGGCTCGGTTTCGCAAGCAGGCTCCAGGACTGATTGTCACGCGTGGGGGGCGTTTTTTTTGAAACCTATTACGAAAGTCTTCGTAAATGAGCAATCGAACGGGACCTCGGGCCGGGTCTCACCTGCTGCACAACCCCTGCCCTGGAGGATCCCGCATGTGGACCACCCGCCGCTGCCTACCGCTCGCCCTTTGCCTGTGTGCCACCCTGGCCATCATCGCCGTCGCTGCGCCGCCGGCCGCTGATCACGCGGAGTTCGCCGTGGCCGACTACGCCACGCGTCTGCACCACGCCGCCGCCGCCGAACGGCCACTGCTCGTCGAGTTCACCACGAAGAAATGCGGCAGTTGCCGCCAGTTCGCAGAGGCCTTGGGCGGCGACGACAAGCTGGCAGCTGCAGCGCAGCAGGTACCGACGGTGAAGATCGAATCCTGGTCCGAGGACGGCGTCCGGCTCGTGAAGCAGCACCGCGTCGTCGCCTATCCCACATTCCTGCTGGTGGACGACCAGGGTCGCGAGATCGACCGCTGGGTGGGCTGGGAGGATGCGGCGACCTGGATCAACCTGGTGGAGACCGCGTTGACGGATCTGTCCCTCATCCCGGACAAGAAGTTGAACTTCGCGGCGGCACCCACGGCGGTCACGGGAGAGATCCTCGGCCGAAACGCCTACTGGATGGGCCGTACCCGCGAAGCCGTCGAGTACTACGCCGCGGCCCAACGCCTGGCCCCGAACCGGGCCCACGATTTACACCATCCGATCTTCCTGGCCTTGACCGACCGTGCCGTAACGGCCGCCGACCTGCCGGAGATCGAGGCGGCGGCGGGCGCCATGGCCGATTGCCCCCGCTGTACGGACAGGGACCTGGTGCGCCTGGGCTACGGCATGCTCGGGGTGGCTGACCAGTTGGGTGATCCGCAGGTGGCGGCGCCCTGGTTGCGGCGGGTGCTGGACCGGACGGCGGCCTCCACCGAGGCGCGCGTGGTGCGGTCGCGGGTGAAATTCGCCGCCAAGCTGCCATCATCGGCGGGTGGGAACTAGTCCTCGGGAGTGTTGCCTTCGCCCATGGGCAGGAGCTTCAGGTTCTTGCGGTTGCGGCCCACGAGCCGCGGCTTGTGGACCGAGGCCCGCACGTACATGCTCCACTTGCAGAGCTGCACCGTGGTGCCGGACCAGATCTCCTCGTAGATGGCGATCTCTTCCAGGACCTCGCGGCCGGCGGCTTCCTTGAGCGCGGTCATGTCGGCGAGGACCTCTTCATGGCTTTCGTCGATGTTGGCCAGCTTGTCCTGCAGTTCGGTGCGCAGATGGGCCAGGGCCTTGGCCTTCTCCGGGGGCAATTCGCCGTGCTTGGCCAGGGCTTCCACGAGCGCCTTCCGGGCTTCGTCGAGCCGGACGAGCTTGGTGCGGTGCTCGAGTAGGGCGGGTTCCAGGTCCGGGTCGAATCCGGCCACTAGCAGGGTAGTCGTGCTGCCGCCGGCGCCGGCTTCGGCCACGCGGATGCCCTTGAGGCCTAAGGTGCGACCGCCGGCAATGCGACCCTTGCAGGCCCGCACCTTGCCGCGGCATTCGATGTCGGCGTGGGCTATCTCGTTCTTGACGACGACGTCTCCCCCGGCGCGGACACGGGTCTCTGAGATGTACAGGGCTTCCACGCCGCCGCCGGCGATCACCTCGCCTTCGCCGTCGCCGACGATGCCGCCGCCGACGACCAGGTCGCCGCCGCAATGGATGGTCGACGCTTCGACCAGGCCGCGCACGGCCACGTCGCCGTCGGTCTCGATGACGGCTCCGCTGCGCACGTCGCCGTGGATGGTGACGGCCCCCTTGTGATGGATGTTGCCCGTCTCCAGGCTCACGTCGCCCTTGATGACGTAGATATCGTCCACCTGGACCGTGTCCTTGGCGTGGCGGAGCCGGCCGTCGCATTCGGCGGTGATGACCCGCACGCCGTCCTCGGCCTGGGTTTCGATGGTGTGCTTGCCCGCGCGCAGCTTGGCGGCCTTGAGGGTGGGGACGGAGATCTCCTTGCCGTAGACGTTCAGGCCGGGCACGCCCGGTTCCGGCGGCAGGACCCGGCAAACCACCTCGCCGGCGGACACTGCGCGCCGCTCCAGGGGTTCCCAGAAATCCATGCAGTCGTCGCCGTCAACCGCCCAGCCGGCGACAAAAAAGTCGCGGCTCCAGGCGAGGCGGCCGGGTTGGGGCGGGGTTGGGGACTGGCCCACGATGACCGCGTGACGGACCAGGTGGCCACCGGGCGTGGCGGCGGATTCGATGATCTCCCGGGTGAGGTCGCGGTCGGGGAACTGTGGCAGGTGGAGTTCTTCGAACTCCTTCATGATGCGGTCCAGGATCGTGTCCAGGTTGGCCAGGGGATCGGGACAGTCCAGCAGTACGCTCACCTGGTCGGGTGAGATCCGCAGGGAGAAGTGGGGCGCCTCGGCGGCGGTCTCCCCCGGACCAGCCTCTTCCGGGGCCTCCTCCGCCTGCTCGTCCATCTTCGCCGCGCGGGCGGGAACGTCCTTGTCCTTGATCTCTGTGCTCATGACCGCCTCGCCACTCAGGTGGCCGGTGGACGGATCCGACCGGCGCACCGCTCCGGTACTCCAGCTTCCTCAACGTACATCGGCCCACAGCCGGGGAAAATGAGCCGGAAATGCCTACCAATCCGTTCCCGGGCGCCCGTAGGATGGGCCCGGAAACGGGGGAGGCGCCATGGATCTTGTCCACATGCTCAAGGAGGCCCGACGGACGGTGATCTTCACCGGCGCCGGCGTCTCGACTCTCTGCGGCATCCCGGATTTCCGGGGGGCCGAAGGTCTGTACAAGACCCTCGACGGCGACCGCATCTTCGCCCTGGACGGCTTCCGGGCCGACCCCACCTACTACTACGAGCACGCCCGGGATTTCATCTACGGCCTGGGGGACGTGGCCCCGGGTCCGGTGCACCGGGTGTGCGCCGCCCTGGAGGAGCACGGCTTGGTGCGCGGTGTGGTCACCCAGAACATCGACATGCTCCACCAGCGGGCCGGGTCGCGCCGGGTGATCGAGCTCCACGGCTCGCCGGCCCAACACGTCTGCCCGGGCTGCGGTGTCCAGGAGAGTTTCGCTGTCGTGGCGCCGGTGGTGCGGGCCGGCGGCATACCCCGCTGCCCGGACTGCGCGGCGGTGCTCAAGCCGGCCATCACCTTCTTCGGCGAGATGCTGCCGGCGGGCGCCTTGGAAACGGCGAGCGCCTGGGCGGCCGAGGCCGACCTCATGCTCGTCCTGGGCTCATCCCTGGTAGTGCAACCGGCCGCCTCGGTGCCTTTGCTCACGGTCCGCGCCGGGGGACGACTGGCCGTCGTCAATCGCGACGCGACGCCATTGGATCACCTGGCGGACTGGCGCGGCGACGATCTCGGGGCTTTCTGCGACCTGGTCGACCGGGGTCTGGACCCGGGGTCGTCCTGATTCTCGATTTCGACTTCAAACCCGCCTGCACCAGCCGATAACAGGGGATCGGGATCCCGTCCGACGGGAGCCCGGCGCAGGCGATCCCGACCGGAGTCCCGTGGGGGCGGACCCGTCGCCGAAGCCATACGAGGGAGAACCATGACTCGCCCGACCATCCAGGAACTCGTCGACGGCACGGGTGAACTCGCCACGTTGCCGTCCACGGTCATCCGCCTGCTCGATCTGCTGCGGGACGCGGACACCTGTGCCACCGAGGTGCAGGTCGTGCTCGAGCGCGATCCGGCCATGACCGCCAACATCCTCAAGTTGAGCAACTCCGCCTATTACGGCGTGCGACGCACCATCAGCACCGTGCGCGACGCACTGGTGCTGCTGGGCAACCGCGCCGTCACCACCCTGGCCTTTGCCACGGGCATGTCGCCGGTGCTGCGCCGCGACCTGTCGGGTTACGGCATGGGGCGGGACGAATTCTGGGGCCATTGCCTCACCACGGCGGCGGCCTCGTCCTTGGCCGCGGACCTGCGGGGCGACACCCGTTGGCGCTGCCAGGCCTTCACCGCGGGGCTCGTCCACGACATCGGCATGCTCGTCATAGACAGCCATCTGTCGGCCGAGCGGGAGCAGTTGCCTGCCGCCGGCGACGACATGGAACAGTGTCGCCTGGAGATCGACCATTTCGGCTACGACCACGCGGAGGTAGGCGGCGCCCTGGCCGAGGCTTGGGGCTTCCCCACGACGCTGACCGCGGCCATCACCCACCACCACAACCCGGGCCGGGCCTTGGGCGCGGTGGAGATCACCCGCGCCGTGGCCGCCGGCGACCTGGTGGCCGACGCCCTGAGCCGCCATCCGGGACGACCCTGGAGCCCGGAGGTCACCCGGGCGCTGACCGGCATGGGTTTCGACCCCACCGACTTCGGCGAACTGGCCCTTGATCTGGCCACGGATCTGGACGAGACTCTCGCCGGCGCGGCGACCCCTCCGGAGATCCCGGTCTAACGGGGCGGGCGCCGCCGTTTCCGTCCCCGGGAGTTCGACCATGGTGGCGCCGACCGATTCCAGGATCCGCTTCCTGACCGCCCTCGGGCGGGCTCTCCACAGTTATGGCATTCCCGCCCACCGCCTGGAGGCTGCCCTGGCCAACGCCGCGGCACGCCTGGACATCAGGGCCGAGTTCCTGTCCACCCCCACATCGCTCACCTCCTCCTTCGGCGAGCCCGGTGAACAGCACGTGACCCTGGTGCGGGTGCAGCCCGGGGACCTGCATCTGGACAAACTCGTGAAACTCAACGCGGTGGTCGACGGCCTGACCGCCGATGAGCTTTCGGTGGAGTCGGCCGAGCGGCGCCTGACCGAGATCGACACGGCGCCCACCCGCTACGGCCCCGTCACCACCGTGGCGGCCTTCGCGGTCACCGCGGGCCTGGCCTGCCGATTCTTCGGCGGCGGCTGGCCTGAGATGGCGTCGGCCCTGGTCCTGGGACTGGTGACGGGACTGCTGGGCTGGGCCGCCGGCCGCAGCGAGACCATGGCCAGGACCTTCGATTTCGTGGCGGCGGCGGTGGTCAGTTTCCTGGCCGCCGCGGCCAGCGTCCTGGTGACGCCTCTGGCCACCAACGAGATCACCATCGCCACCCTCATCGTGCTGCTCCCCGGCTTGACCCTCACCCTGGCCCTCAACGAGCTCAACATGGGCCACTGGGTGGCGGGCACCGCCCGGCTCACGGGCTCCATGACCACCTTCCTCAAGATCGGCCTGGGGGTGGGAATAGGACGCAAGGTGGCGGAACTGGTCCTGGGAGCGGCGCCGGCGACGGCGCCGGAACCGACACCCGGCTGGACCCTGTGGTTCGCCTTGGCCGTGACTCCCCTGGCATTGGGTGTGCTTTTCAGGGCCCGCGCCCGGGAGATCCCCTGGATCGTGCTGGGATCGGCAGTGGCCTTCCTGGGAGCGCGCGAGGGCGTCGGCTGGCTGGGTCCCGGATTGGGCACGGTGGTGGGGTCCCTGGCGGTGGGCCTGCTGGCCAATATCTACGCCCGCTGGCGGCGCAAGCCGGCGGTGGTGATGGTCGTGCCCTCGATCATCCTGCTGGTGCCGGGTTCCATCGGCTATCAAGGTCTGTCCATGCTCATGGCCAAGGACGTCATGAGCGGCGTGGACACGGCCTTCCTGGCGCTGCTGGTGGGGGTTTCCCTGGTGGCTGGATTGCTGCTGGCCAATGTGCTGGTGCCGCCGCGGAACGCACTCTGACATTGCCTCGGACCCGGTCCATCCTGCATAGTCCCCGGATCGACGAATCCCGTAAGCCAAGGAGCTCCCCATGAGCGAAGCCGTGAGTCCCGTCCGCCGGGTGCCGCCCGCCTACCGCTGGCTGGTGCTGGTCGTGATCAGCCTGGCCATGTTCGGCAACTACTACGTGTACGACAGCATTGCACCCATCGCGGACATGCTGAAGGCCGACCTGGGATTCACCGACTCGAACATCGGCAGCCTCTATTCCATCTACTCCATCGCCGCGGTGATCGTGCTGCTCCTGGGCGGTGTGGCGGTGGACCGGTACGGCACGGTCAAGTCGACCATCGTCTTCGGGGCCTTCTGCACCATCGCCGCGGTGGTGAACGCCCTGACCGAGGACTTCACGGTGATGATGGTGGCCCGCTTCCTCCTCGGCCTGGGCTCCGAGCCACTCATCGTGGCCATCACCACGGCCCTGGCCAAGTGGTTCAAGGGACGCGAGCTGAGCTTCGCCTTCGGCCTGAACCTGACCATCGCCCGGCTGGGTTCGGTGGCCGCCGATTGGTCGCCCACCTGGGCCAAGTTCGCCTATGAGAGCTGGCAGGCGCCCCTGCTGGTGGCTGCGGCCATCGGCGCCCTGTGCGTGCTCTCGCCTCTGGGCTACGGCGGCCTGGAGGCCAACGCCCGCCGCCGCTACGGCCTGGGCGACGCCGGCGAGACGGACAAGTTCGCCTGGGGCGACCTCTTCCGTTTCGACCGCTCATTCTGGTACGTGGTGGCCCTGTGCGTGACCTTCTATTCGGCCATCTTCCCGTTCCGCAGTTTCGCCATCAAGTTCTTCATCGAGGCCTGGGACATGACCCGCGAGGCGGCGGGTCAGGCCAACAGCGTGCTGCCGTTGGCGGCCATGATCGTCACGCCGCTGTTCGGACTGCTGGTGGACAAGGTGGGCCGCCGCACCCAGCTCATGTTCCTGGGGGCGTTCCTGCTCATGCCGGTCTATCTGCTGCTCGGCTATCAGCTGTTGCCTTTCGGGGTCCCCATCGCTCTCATGGGCATCGCCTTCTCGCTGATACCCGCGGTCATGTGGCCGGCGGTTGCGTACATCGTGGAGGAGAAGCGGCTCGGCACGGCCTACGCCCTGATGACCCTCGTGCAGCAGGTCGGCGTGGCGGGCATGAACTGGCTCATCGGCTTTACCAACGACCGGTCCGGGGCCAGCGTCGCCAACCCGGGCGGCTACGTGCCGGGCATGTGGATCTTCAGCGTGCTGGGATTCCTGGCGCTGATCTTCGCCATTCTGCTGTGGCGGGCGGACAAGGGGCCTCGAGGGCACCGGCTCGACGAGGTCAAGACCTGAGAGGAACCGTGCTATAATCGACGCGTGTTTTTCGGGTCGGAGCGGATCCCGCGCCTTGCGGGCGATCCGATAGCTTGGGAGTGCATCATGAAGCACGTCGTCAGGGTAGTTTTCGTTGTCACCCTTCTTGGCAACCTGGGCTGGAGCGCCACTGTCCCGGCTGTCGACCTGCCCCAGGACGTTGCCTATCACCAATGCGGTGAGACCTGGTCAAACGACCTCATGGGCCAGCCGGACGCTTGTCTGGAGACCGTCTGCAGCACGGGCTGCGTGGTGACTTCCGTGGCAATGCTGCTGTCCTGGCAGGCCACCGAACCGGGAACGCCAGATCCCGGCGAGTTGAACGACTGGCTGCGAGCGAACGGCGGGTACTTCGGCTGTCTCCCCATTTGGGGATTCATGGGCGGCTATGACGGCAGCGGTGTCGGCGTGGAGTGGGTCGAGAAGGTAACCTTCGCCAGCGACGACTGGGCCGCCTTGGACGCCGAACTCGCCGCCTCCGACCGCATGCCCCTGGCGAACGTGCATGAGGGAGGCCACTGGGTCGTGGTCTACGAGCGGAACGGCCCGTCAGGGGTTCCGTCCTCGTACCGCATTCTGGATCCGTCCAGTACCATGTCTCCGACCGGCACCCTGGCCGACTACGCAGACGGCGGCCAGGTTGTGTACGGTCTGTCGCTGTTCAGCGGGACATTCCCCATGGGGGAGGTGACCGGCGTCGGGGAGGGGGTCCCCGCGTCGAGATCGACCGTGCTCCGGAACATTCCCAATCCATTCAATCCGGCCACGACCATCGCCTTCGAGTTGGCTGAAGCGGGGGCGGTCAGTCTCCGCGTGTACGACGCCACCGGCCGGTTAGTGGACATCCTGCTGGAGAACGCGGCGGCGACTTCTGGCCGCAACGAGGTTGTCTGGACCGGGCGGGACAGGACAGGAAGGTCCGTGTCCGCCGGCGTCTATTTTTCCGTGCTCAAGACCGCCGGTCACCGCGAAATGCGGAAGATGGTGCTGGTTCGATGAAATGGGCGTGATCCGCTTTTTCGCGGCGATCTCCAAACGCAGCCAATCGCCTGATTAGACCCCAGAAAAGGGTGGCCCCGCCCCACCGGACGGGGTATGATCCACCCTCTCAGGGAGATTCCACAATCTCCCTGATCCGTTTGCCTACTACCGCGCGTTATTTCCCTTTCCGGAGGCGTTCCATGCAGAAAGGCCACCCCAGGGGACTGAAACCCCTGTTCCTCACCGAGATGTGGGAGCGTCTGGGCTTCTACCTGATGCTCGGCATCCTGCTCCTCTATATCACGGACACCGAACGCGGCGGTCTCGGCTTCACGACACGCACGGCGGCCGAGATCTACGGCACCTACCTGGCGTTCGTCTACTTCACGCCGTTCCTGGGCGGCATGATCGCCGACCGTTTCCTGGGCTTCCGCCGCTCAGTGTTCATCGGTGGCATCCTGATGGCGGCCGGCTACTTCGCCCTGGGGATCCGCAGCCTGCCGACCTTCTACGCCGGACTCACGCTGCTCTGCCTGGGCAACGGGCTGTTCAAGCCGAATATCTCGGCCATGGTGGGCAACCTCTATGCCCCGGATGACCCGCGGCGCGACTCGGGCTTCAACATCTTCTACATGGGCATCAACATCGGCGCCTCCCTGTCGGCCATCCTTTCGGTGCCGCTGCGGAATCTCTGGTCGTTCAACATGGCCTTCGCCGCGGCCGGTGTGGGCCTGCTCATCGGCACCGCCATCCTGGTGGTCAACTGGAAGAAGCTGGCCAAGGCCGATCGCCAGTCCGAACGCAGCGACGAGGACATCTCCTTCAAGCAGGTGATGCTGACGATTCTCGTGCCGGCCTTCATCTTCGGCGTGGCGGGCTACTTCATCGGTGAGAAGATCCCCTTCATCATGAACACCCTGGGGCCGGTGACCTTCGGCTTCATCGTGGGCATGATCCCGGTGATGGTGTACTTCGGGCTGATCGTCAAGCGGGCCGGACCGGAGGAACGTCCGGGCCTGGCCGCCCTCATCCCGGTCTTCATCGCCGGCGGCGCCTTCTTCATGGTGCTGCACCTGAGCGGCGGTCTGATGACCGTGTTCGCCGAGCGCAACACCGACCGCCGGGCCGAGTGGATTCCGACCGCCACGGAGTTCTACGCCCAGAAGGCCATGCCTTCGTACTACGGCAACGCCGGGACCAACCTGCCTCGGCCGGACGAACGGGTCCTGATCGCCGTCGACGACGCGGGCGAGGCCATGTTCGGCGCACGGATCCTGACGATGGAACTGCATGACCAGCTGGTCGCCGATCCCGCCGTCACGGTCCAGGACGTGGATACCTACGAGGTGGATGACGGGGACATGTTCCTGATCTGCAAGGTCTACGGCGACGACAACGTGAACATCACCACCGAGAGTGACGCTCACGGGGTTTCGACGACCTCGGTCCGGGCGACCGACGGGGCCGAGTTGCTGGACGAGGTCCTGCTCACCAGGGCCATCGACGGATCCCATGTGCCCGTGGTCCTGGTCTCCGACGGAACCCGCACCGCGGTCTTCGCCAACACGGACGCCGAGACGCCGACCCTGGCTCCCGGCACCTGGGTGCGCCTGATCAACGCCGAGATGCTGACCGGCCTGCTCAATCCTGTCTTCGTGGTGATCATGACGCCGGTGATTGTCTTCTTCTTCGGCTGGATGGCCACTCGCGGACGCGCCGTGACCACTGCCCGCAAGATCTTCCTGGGCATGGTGATCACCACTGTGGCCCTGTTGATCATGGCCGTGGGCGCGAGCCTGGGCAAGGACGGTGCGGCCAAGACCTCCATGATATGGATGGTGATCTACTACCTGGTGATCACCTGCGGCGAGCTCTGCCTGTCGCCCATGGGTCTCAGCCTGGTGACCAAGCTTTCGCCCAAGCGCCTGGTGGGCCTGATGATGGGCGGCTGGTTCCTCAGCACGTCCATCGGCAACAAGCTCTCCGGCTTCATCAGCGGCCTGGAGCCGGGCACCACCATGTTCGTGGTGCTGGCCGTGGCCATTCTCGGTGTGGCGGGCTTCATCTTCGCCATGCTGCCGAGGCTTGACCGGGCCATCAAGAAGTACGGCGCCTAGGCGCCCGACCGTACGACGGCGGTCCGCGCCCTGGGGGGTACGGGCCGCCGTTGTCGTAATGCCGGACCGTCCTTACCTTGGTTGTTCCGTCGCCGGCCCTCTACGCTATCCAAGGATGAGAACTTGAAGCGCATCGTTACCATCTGGCTACTCACCTTCGTCCTGACCGTCGCCTTCCTGGTCTGGCAGAAGGTCAGTGGGCCCACCTACGAGAAGACCGGCCAGTTCGACGTGGGCACCGGAGCCATGGACTACGAGTTGCTGCGCACCCACAGCATCACCGGGGACCTGCCCGTGACCATCGTCGTGGCCGAGGCCGGCAGCCCGGATCCGGGCATCCAGGGAACCGTCATCTGGCGGCGCTACCCCACGGACGAGCCCTGGCAACGCCTGCCCATGCGCTACGAGGACGGACTCCTGAAGGCCGAACTGCCGCGCCAGCCCATGGCCGGCAAGCTCGAATACGAAGTGGAACTGGTCCACGGCCAGGTCAAAGAGCTCATCCCGGGCCGCGAGGCGGCGGTGGCCCGCTTCAAGGGCGACGTGCCCGGCCTCGTCCTCGTCTTCCACGTGACCTGCATGGTGCTGGGCATGCTGTTCTCCACCGGGGCCGGCCTGGACGCCCTCACGGGTGGATCTGCGTCGCTGAAACCTCTTTCCCGTGTGACCTTCGCCTTCCTGCTGCTGGGCGGGCTCATCCTGGGCCCGGTGGTCCAGAAGTACGCCTTCGACGCCTACTGGACCGGCTGGCCCCTGGGCGAGGACTGGACCGACAACAAGCTGGCCGTGGGCGCGCTGGTCTGGGCCCTGGCCATGTGGCGCACGAGCCGGGCCGAACCGGGCCGTCCGGCGGGGAAGTGGTGGGTCGTGGCGGCCATGGTGACGATCCTCATCATCTACTCCATTCCCCACAGCATCCACGGTTCGACCTTCGACTACGAGACGGGAGAGCACATCCAGGCCTACGCGAGCTGGAGCCGGGCCCTGCTGCCGGGCTGACGGGGCCGGGGCTACTCCTCGGGCACGCAGATCTCCCCTTTGACCGCCGCCTGGAGCGTCCGCCCCAGCTCCACCGCGATCACCAGCGTCGCCACCGCCGTCATCACCAGCGCCGCGTAACGTTACGCCGGCGCGCCGGTCTGCCCGTGCGTGAGGTAGAGCGACAGGGTGAAGGCGTCCAGGGGGAAGGTGGAAGCCCACCAGGAGACGAAGAAGGGCGTGCGCTGGAAGACGTCGGCCATGGTCAGCAGCAGCAGGGTCACGAAGACACCGAAGTTGAACAGCACCTGGGCGAAGGGATCGACCGCGCCGGTGAGCTTCACGTAGGCGATGCTAGTTGGCGGACTCGGCCATGGCGTCTCCGATCAGCGCAGGGCGCCCAGGAGGTTGGAGTAGTCGTCGGTCCACACCCGGCCGGCGAGGACGGGAATATTCTCGCCGCGGGTGACGGCCAGTTCGCCCTCGCGGACCAGGGGCCGCATGAGGGTGGCGAGTTCCCGTGCGAAATCCTCGTCACGGTAGAGGATCATCCACTCGGACCGGTTGGAGATATCGCAATCCACCCCGGGGGCGTCGGTGAAGTCGCGCCGCTCGTTGACGGCCTGGACGCAGCGGAAGCCCCGGTCGTCGGCCACGCGCTTGATCACCGGCGCCAGGTCGATGGACTTGTTGGAGACGTGGACCGCCAGCACACCGTCCGTCCGCAGGTGGTCGGCGTAGAGTTGCACGGCCTCGCGGGTGAGCAGGTGAACGGGGATGGCGCCGCTGGTGAAGGCGTCGAGCACCAGTACGTCGAAGGTGCCGCCGGCGGGAGCGGAGGCCAGCTCCCGAGCCAGTTGCAGGCGGCCGTCGCCCGTGACCACGGTCCAGTCCGCTTGGCAGTCGGCCAGATAGGTGAAGCGCAGGTCCGGATCGCCGTAGGTGCGGGTGGCCAGCTCCTGCACCGCCGGATTGATCTCGTAGAAACGGTAGGTGTCGCCCGCGCGGCCGTAGGCGGCCAGGGTGCCCACGCCCAGTCCCACTACGCCCACCTTCAGCCCGCGGTCCTGGCCGTGGAGTTCCTGGTAGGCGGTGAGGGCCAGGCCCACGCCGGTGAAGGGGCTGTAGTAGGTGGTGGGCAGGGGCCGGTAGGACTCCTTGAGGTACTGGGCGCCGTGCTTGGTGGCGCCGTGCTTCATGATCAGGCGGCGGTGGCGGTCCGTATCACCGTCCAGCAGGTGGGCGCTGATGGTGCCGAAGAAATTGCGGTGGGTGTGGAGGGCGTCGCCGGCGAGGTCGGCGGCCTGCCGGGTCGCCAGGATCCCCATGAGGACCGTGAAGAGGATTCCGATGGCCAGACCCGCCCGCGGTCCCCGGCTCTGCAACCGGCGGCCCGTCTCGCGCAGACGCGTTGCCAGGAACAGCGCCGGCACCGCCACCAGGGCCAGGTGCAACTCGCCGGCCGCCGGGAGCACCGCGGGCGCCACGGCGCCCACCAGGATGCCGCCGGCCATGCCCCCCGCCGCCACCAGGAGGTAGAACTCGGTGAGGTATTCCGCGTCCGGCCGCAGGCGGAAGAGCTCGCCGTGGCAGGTGGTCGTCACCAGCAGCACACCGGCGCCGAAGAGGCCGATCTGCGCCCAGGCTGAGAAAGCGAGGTCGAGGCCGAGTCCCACGAACTGGCCGGGGGTGACGGCCCATACGACCAGCAGAGCCAGCGCCGTCAGGGGAGAGAGGACACGGCGGGAGTAGAAGCGCTCGCCGGCGAAGGTGATGATGAAGGACACCAGGTACGCGGCCAGGGGCACGATCCACAGCAAGGGCAGGGTGGCGATGTTCTCGGTGAGTTGCAGGGTGACGGCCATGAAGCTCACGACGCCCAGCAGGGACCAGCCCAACCAGAAGGCGCGGCGGCCGGGGGTGGGACGCTCGGCGCTTCGCTCTGTCGCCGTCTGGCCAGGCGGGGCCGGTTCCCGGCGTCCCGAGAGGATGGTCAACACCGCCAGCAACGCCACCAGCAACACGTAACCGCCGGACCACAACCAGGCTTGCCGCTCGCCGCCCCACAGCCGCTCCACCACCAGGGGATAGGCGGCCAGGGCCAGCACCGAACCCGTGTTGGAAGTGGCGAAGAGGGCGAAGGGCGATCGCCCCGGGTGGGCGGCAGCGAACCAACTCTGGAGCAGGGGGCCGGTGCCGGCCAGCAGCAGGAACGGCGCGCCGACGGTGGCTGCCAGCATGCCCACGATGAGCCAGGTGGGATCTTCGCCGCCCCGGGGTTGCCAGGTTTCGGCCGGGATGATGGGCAGGGCGACGGCCGCCGCCAGCACCAGGATCGCGTGCAGACGGAAGGGCCAGGCGCCCGGCAGGAAGCGCCGGGCCAGGTGGGCGTAGGCGTAGCCCGCGAAGAGGGTCGTCTGGAAGAAGAGCAGGGCTGTGGTCCACACGGCGGGCGAGCCCCCGTGCCAGGGCAGGATGGTGCGCGAGAGCAAGGGCTGCACCAGGAAGATCAGGAAGCTGCTGACGAAGATCGTCGCCGCGAAGAGCGGGGCCGGCGGGCCGGAGATGCGCGGTCCGGCCATGGCTCAGAACCCCGCGCTGCGGCCCGCGTTTTCCCGCTCGAGCCAGGTCATCAACGGTGCGTAGTACTCGACGAGGGCGGCGGCGGAAATCTCTTCCCCCGTGGCCCGGCGCAACACGTCGGCCCCGTCGGCCGTGGCGCCCAGGGCCATGAACGAATGGAGGAATTCGCCCGCTTGCCGGCTGCCGAACCAGTTGGCCGCGTGGACGTCCTGGTGCAGGATGGCGCCGCACACGTAGCGGTGCAGCTGGTGCGCCACGACCGTCGCCAAGGCCGCCTCGTGGCCTCGGGCCGGGGACGTGAGCACTTCCGGGACCGCCGCTGCGTCGCCGTGCTGTTCGCCGCGCAGGTAGGGCGCCTCGATGCCCTGCCAGCGGGCGGCGTGCTCCCACCAGCGGGCGTTGAGCAGCCGGGCGGGCAGGTCTGCCTCGTAGAGGTCGTGCTCGAAGTGGGCCACGGTGCCGCAGAGGTAGGGGATGGCCACCACCGGACCGGTCAGGGCCTCGACCAGGAGCCGCCGCACGTCTACGGGCGCGTCGTCGGTCGCTGCCAGCAGGCCCATCTGCACGAGATAGGACCGGCGGCCGGCGGCCAGGGCGGCCAGGTCGCCCACGGCGGCGCCGAAGGTCCGGTCCGGCGGGATGCGCAGCAGGGGCGGCACCCGCGGCGTGCTCGCCGCTCGCAGGTGGTAGGTGCGGCCCAGCACGGCGTGGGCCGTGCGGAAGCCCGCGAAGTCCGGGTCCAGGTGGGCCAGGACCCGCAGGTCCTCGTCCAGGTCCAGGTGCAGGACCCGCGGCGGACCGGCGGTCCCGCTGAAGCGGCTGCGCTCCCAGAACTCGGACGTGAGCGGATCGAAGCCCAGGGAGAGGAAGAATCCGGCTCCCTGGTCCACGATCCAGGTGGGTTCGACACCCGTGAAATCGGGCCCGCCGGGTGCCTGGGCCACGCCGGGCCAGCGGGCGCCCTGCAGGTCGTCCAGCCAGTGGACGGGCAGGCGGGCCGGCACTTCCTGGCCATAGCGGCCGGCCAACTCGTGGCGTGTCCAGATGTGGAGCTGGCGATACAGGGGCATGACCTCGTCGAGAATCCCGTCCAGCAGGCGCAGCAGTTCGGCACTGGTCAGGCCCAGGTCGTCGGCCTGGAGGGCGAACCAGGAGGAGTAGCCCATCTCGCGGGCGTTGGCGTTGCGCAGATCACGCAGGTCGGCCAGCAGGGGTTCGGCCTCGCGGCCCACGTCCACGCCCGCTTCCCAGGCGGCCTGGCGGGCGTCGGTGTCGCGGCCGGCGGCCAGGTGGTGTCGGATCTCTTCGGCGGTGGCGCGCCGCGGAGGCGCCTCGGGCAGGCGTAGCAGGGCCCGGTGGCCGGCGAGGGTGTCGGCCAGGACCCGCTCGGCGGCGATGGTTCGGGCCACGTTTTCCGGACGGGTGGCCGGCAGTTCAGCGGCCAGGCGCCAGGCGGCGCCCAGGCGGCGGTCCTGCAGGGAGGTCAGGTCGTCCCGGGTGCGGAAGCGGCGCAGTTGGCCGATGACCGTACGGCTGCCCGTGAAGTCGGCCAGGGTACGGCGGGCTGCCTCCAGGTTCGAGGCGGGGGCGGCCGAGTCTGTGGCCGAGGCCCAGGTGGCCTGCATGAGATCGTCGTGGAGGGTCCGGTAGCGGACGTCGTAGGCCGTGAGGAATGAGTCCACGTCCGCCGGACCGGACTCGGGCTCGCCCAGGACCGGCAGGGGCACTTGGAATTGCGATGCGGCGGCCGGCGTTTCGAGCGCCGCGGCTTCGACCGTACGTTCGGTGGACGTTCGCTGGCCCACCCACCAGACGACCATCAGGCCGCCGGCCAGCAGGAACATGCCCAGCCCGGCGATGACACGGATGTTCATGTTGCTCCTCCAGGGCGGCCGGACGCGGCCACCTCGAGGGAACTTTGCCATACGGGAGGCTGGTCGGGAAGGGCGGATCGGGGGGAAGGCGCGATCGGATCTTGGCACCGGAGGCGACGGGTGGCATGGTCGTGACCTATCACAAGGAGAGCGTCATGGACCAGAAGCCGGACCGACCCATCTCCCGCCTGCGCCGCGACCATCACCGGCGGCCGCTGTGGTTGTGGGTGCTCGGGCTGGTGGCCGTGGTCGCGGTGATGATTCTGTTGCCGAGATTACTGGATCGGTTGGAGTGATCACCGGGGGCTAAGAACAGAGCCCCGAGTCCCGGGACCCGGGGCAATTCTCATTCCAAAGACCGCAATATCAATCCACGAATTCCAGCGCCGCCACCGCCGGGATGATCCCCGCCGCGTGGCCCCGGTCCAGGAGTTCGCGGATGGCTGCCCGGCCGTGGTCGCCGTAGTCCAGGGTCCAGTCGTTCACGTACATGCCCACGAATTCGTCGGCCAGTTCGACGCCCATGTCCCGGGCCCAGCCCAGGGCGTAGTCCAGGGCGGCGGCGCGGTTGTCCAGGGAGTAGCGAATGGAGGCGGTGAGGATGTCGCTGATGTCCTTCATCTTCTCGCCGTGCTTCTTGTGGATGGCGTTGCCGCCCAGGGGCAGGGGCCACTCGGTGTGGCCGGTGGTCTCCCACCACCACTTGCCCAGGTTCAGGCATTCGACGAGGCCCGCTTCGGCGTAGGTGAGCTGGCCCTCATGGATGATGAGTCCGGCCTGGAATTCGCCGGAGACCACGCGCTGGATGATCTCGTCGAAGGGCACGACCACCGCCTCGAAATCGCCGATGGCCAGGCGCAACTCCAGGTAGGCCGACGTCATCAGGCCGGGTACGGCGATCTTCACGCCAGTCAGGTCCGCCGGGGCGATCATCTCCTTGGCCACCACCACGGGGCCGTAGCCGAAGCCCATGCTCGCGCCCGCGGGCAGCAGGGCGTACTTGTCCAGCACGTAGGCGTAGGCGTGGATGCTGATGGCGGTGATGTCCAGTTCGCCCCTGGTGGCGCGCTCGTTGAGAGCCTGGATGTCTTCCATCACGTGGGTGAAGCGGTAAGGACCGGTGTCCAGCTTGTCCTTGGCCAGGCCGTAGAACATGAAGGCATCGTCGGGGTCGGGGCTGTGGCCCAGGGTCAGTTCGATGGTGCCGGACATGGGTCCTCCTCGGGATCCTCGGGTTTCCAGGGGCCGTTACTTGCGGCGGCGGGCCAGGACGACGATGACGGCGATGCCCAGCACGGCCGCGCCCATCACGGGCAGCCAACCGGCGCCGTCGTCGTCGGGTTCGGTCGCCGCGGGTTCGGGCGTCTCGGTGGCGAAGAGATCCTCGGAGTCTCCCGTGGCGATCTCGCCGCCCCGGAGAATAAAGCGGAAGTCGCGGCCCGGGGCCAGGGCTCGTCCCACTTTCCGTTTGATGCCGGACGCGGCGTTGGGGTCCGGCTCCAGGTCGTTGTTGTCGATCTCCAGCCATTCCGGGGTGGCCAGGACGCTCCAGGCGTCGATGGACAGGTCAGAGCCCACGGGCACCTCGACGCCCTCGCGCCAGGGCATCAGGGCCGTCACGCGGATCCGGTTGTTGCCGGGGACGACGCCCATGTCCAGATACCAGCGGCCGTTCCGGTCGATGACGGGCACGTCAATAGGGTCGGCGCCGCGGTGGTACTCGGCCTTCACCTCGCTGGCTTCGGCCGGCATTCGCAGGTAGAAGGCGCCCGGATCGCCCTTGAGGGTGGTCTGGGGGCTGGCCGCGTTGTCCAGTTGCAGCATGTACTCCAGGCTGAGGACCGACTCCTGGCGGCGGACCACCAGGTTCAGGCCGGTGATGCGCACGCCGGCCCGGTCGGTGGTCGCTTCGAAGACGTGGAGGACCTGCTCTTCTTCGGTCAACCGTTTCCCGTTGCGGCTGAAGAAATAGGGCACGCCGTCCTTCCACACCGCCAGCACGTACTTGCCGCGCTCGCGCAGGGGCACGTCCCGGAGGACGAAGGACGAACCGTCGGGCTCGATGTCCAGCACCGGATCTTGGCGCAACAGCAAGTACGACAGGGTGAGGCGTTCCGCATCGGTGGGCTCCCCGGTGGTGCCGTCGATGATGCTGATCGCCACGTCCTGCGGGTCGTGGTCCCTGGACTGGGCATGCGCTTTGCTGACAGAACCCGTTGTCGTGAAGGCGATTCCTGCGCCCAGGAGGGCCAGGGACACGAAGAGACGCGGGATTGGGGACAAATGCATGATTCCTCCGTCGCACGGGGGCCGTAGCTTGAGTTCGTTACGCACTTCGGGTAGATTTTCAGAGAGTATAGGCAACTTCCGCGCCAGATCAACGGTCGAGAGGATCGGGGATGAAAATGCGAAGTGAAGCCCGGAGCGGGCGGTTGATGGTAAACGGCGCCTGGTGGTCGGTCTTCGTCCTGGCCCTCGTGCTCGCCGGAGCGGCGTTGGGACAGGAAGGAGGCTGGGTGAGCTGGTCCTCCGAGAGCCACTCCCTGGAAGCGCGGGAGAGTTTCCAGTTCCGGGTAAAGTTCGAAGAGATCCCCGTGCGTTCCTGGCGGCTCGTGGTCGACGGCGGCGACGTGCGCTGCGACCTGAACGTGGTGCGGCGCCGGGGCGACGCCCTGCTCTATGCCCAGAACGACGAGTCCCACCACGACGTGGAGATTCCCTGGGGCAAGGGGGAGGAGGTCATCGTCGTGGTGACTGCCCGGAACGATCCCGGGGCCTTCGTGGTCACCGTGTACGGTCCGCCCGAGGACCAGACCCACGGCGCCTACAGCTACGACGTGAACCGCGCCCTCGAACTCTACGCCGGCGGCCAGCGCCTGGAGGCGGAGACCGCCTGCCGCGACGCCCTGCGCAAGGATCCGGACGACGGCGTGGCCAAGGTTCTGCTGGCCGGATTCCTGCGGCACCGCCGCGACTACGACGGGGCCGCCAAACTGGTGGACGAGGCCCTGGAGAACGAACTCAACCCCGAGATGAAAACCCTGGCCATGGACCTGCGGGCCGAGTTGCGCATCCTGCGGGCGCCCCTGCCGGAACCTCTGCGGATCGGCATCGAAGAGGCCGAGAGCCACCTGCACCACGGTCGTCCGGAGCAGACCCTGGCCATCGCCGACAAGCTGCTGGGCGGTGAGCTGGAGCTGGACGCCACCGCCAAGAGCCGCCTGCACCTGCTGCGCGGACGGGCCCTGGCCGGCGTCGACCGGAACTTCGAGGCCCTGGATGCCTACACCACGGCCATGCACCTGAACCGGGCCCGCACCGGCGAGGCGGTCATCTACTTCTACATGGGACGCCTCTATTACGGCATGGACAACCTGGCTCAGGCCCAGGGCGCCTACACCTTCGCCCTGCAGCACGGCCTGCCCGGCTCCCTGGCCGAGTTGGCGCGGGAGGACCTGCAGGTCATCGAGCGCCGCCTCCGCGCGGACCGCTGAACCGAACGCCACGAACGGAGCGACGTGAAGATCCGCAGCGATTGTTTCCACTTCCGGGGCCACGTGCCCTGCGCGCCCCACAAGGGCGAGGGCGTCCATTGTGAGGACTGCCCGCATTATCGTCCGCGCACGGGTCGCATCCTCCTGATCAAGCTGGGCGCCGCGGGTGACGTCATCCGCACGACGCCCCTGCTGGAGCCCCTGAAGAGGGACTACCCGGACCACGTCATCACCTGGGTGACCGACTTTCCGGACCTCCTGCCGGCGGCCGTGGACGATCCGTTGCGGCTCGACACCAACGCCGTCCTCTGGCTCGAGACCACGCCCTTCGACCTGGTCATCAACCTGGACAAGGACCGCCAGGCCTGTGCCCTCGCCTCCCGCGTGGACGCCCGCCGGCGCCTGGGCTTCGAACTGGACGACGACGGCATCTGCCGTCCGGTCACCGCCGGGCTGGAACCGGCCCTGGCCGCCGCGGCCACCGCCAAGTTCGCCACCGGCCTCTTCGACGACGTGAACCAGGCCTGCACCCTGAGCTACCCCCAGGAGATCTTCGCCATCTGCGGCTACGAGTTCGCAGGGGAGGAGTACGTTCTGGACCGTCCGGCGCCGGCGCCCGCATTCGATCTGCCGGTCGGCGACGCCACCGTGGGCCTGAACACGGGCTGCGGTGGCCGCTGGACCAGCCGCCTCTGGCCTGAACGATACTGGGAGGATCTGGCGCGCGACCTCATGGGCGCGGGTTACGCCGTGGTGCTGCTGGGCGGTCCCGAGGAACACGAGAAGAACCAGCGCCTGGCCGCAGCCACGGGCGCCTGCTACCCGGGCCACTTCCCCCTGCGCACCTTCATCGGCCTGGTGGACCGCTGCGACCTGGTGGTCACGGCCGTCACCATGGGCATGCACATCGCCCTCGGCCTGGGGAAGAAGCTCGTCCTGTTCAACAACATCTTCAATCCCCACGAATTCGAACTGTACGGTCGCGGCCAGGTCCTGGCGCCCACCCAGGCGTGCACCTGCTTCTTCTCCCCCCGTTGCCGGAACGAGAGCTTCTGCCTGGAGACCCTTCTGCCGGCCGCCGCCCGCCGGGCTGTGGACGAATTGCTGGAGCGGTCGTGAAGCTGGCCTTCCTGGGGCCGGCGCCCCCCTTCCGCGGGGGCATCGTCACCTATCTGGGCATGCTCGGCCGAAAGCTCCTGGACCGGGGGCACGATCTCCACTGGGCCTCCTTCCGCAAGCAGTATCCGCGGTTCCTCTTTCCGGGCACGGAACAGGAGGGAGAGTCGGCGGCCTGGCTCCACCTGCCCAACGTGCAGAACTTCGTGCCCTGGTCGCCCTGGAGCTGGTGGCGCACCTACCGCGATCTGGCCGACGCGGCGCCCAGTGCGGTGGTCATCAAGTACTGGATCCCCTTCTTCGCCCCGGGTTACTGGGCGGTGACCTGGTTACTGCGCACCCGCACCTCCGTGCGCGTGGTGTACCTGCTGGACAACGTCATCCCCCACGAGAAGTACCCCCTCGGTTTGTTCCTCACCCGCCGGGCCCTGGCCCAGGGCCACGGCTACATCGCCCAGTCGGACCAGGTGCGCGAGGATCTCTACAAGGTGCTGCCGGACACGGATCCGCAGGCCGTCGTCACCGCCCCCCACCCGGTGTACGACTTCGGCGAGCCGGGGCGTCCGCGCAAGACCAGGGCCGAGGCCCGGGCCGCCCTGGACCTGCCCGCCGAGGCGCGTCTGGCGCTCTTTTTCGGCTTCATCAAGCCCTATAAGGGTGTTGTGTATCTTGTTGATGCGGCTGGAGTTCTGAAATCGGAGTTCGGCGAGGATCTGCGCGTCCTCATTGTGGGCGACATCTACGGGGAGAAGCAGCCCTACCTGGACCGGATCGCCGCGTCCGGGGGCGAAGACATCATCGATCTGGTGGACGGCTTCGTACCCGACGCCGTGGTGGAGGACTACTTCCTGGCCGCAGATCTGGCCGTCCTGCCCTACGTGTCGGCCACCCAGAGCGGCATCGTCCAGATCGCCTACAACTACGACCTGCCCGTGGTCACCACCGATGTGGGCGGATTGCCCGAGGTGGTGCGCGATGGGGAAACCGGCTTCATCGTCCCTCCCGAGAACGGTGAAGCCCTGGCTGCCGCCGTCACCCGCTTCTTCCGGGAAGACCGTGCCGCCGCCTTCACCGCCGCCGTGGCCCAGGAGAAGTTGAAGTACTCCTGGGACCGCATGGCCGAAGCTGTGGAGACCCTGGCGTCGGGATCGACCCCGTGAGGTCCGCCCGCACTCCGGCCGAACTGCTGCGCCGCCTGGACGCGGGGGAGATCGTGCCCCTGACCGCCGCGCGCTGGGAGGCCTGGGCCGAAGCCTTCGACGTGGTCCTGGAGGAACCCACCGCCCTGGCGGGCGCGATCCTGGGGGTGCGCTGGCAACGAAACGGCGCCGCGCACTGGGGCCTGGTGGAGGAGCCCGAGACGGGCCGCCGTGTGGTGCGGCCCCTGGCCGACGAAGCGGCCGTGCGCGCCCTGGTGGCCGAGCGGCTGGCTGCCTACGAACGCATGTGGGACGGCTGATGCGCCTCGAAGGTGGAATACTACCGCTGACCGGAGGTCGGTGATCTTGCAGACGGTGATGACAGGACTCGACGTGATGGTCGACCGGGGTTTCGCGCCCCTGGCCGGACGGCGCCTGGGTCTGCTCGCCCACCCGGCCAGCCGGGACGCGCGGCTCCGGCGGGCCTGGCGCCTCATGCACCAGGCGCCGGATGCGGATCTGCGCTGCCTCTTCGGTCCCCAGCACGGATTCCGCGGCGACACCCAGGACAACATGATCGAGTTCGCGCCCCACGAGGACGCCACCACGGGCCTGCCCGTCCACTCCCTGTACGGCGACCACCGCCAGCCCACTGCGGAGATGCTCGCCGATATCGACACCCTCGTGGTCGACCTGCAGGACGTGGGCGCCCGCTACTACACTTTCGTCTGGACCCTGGATCTGTGCCTGGAGGCCTGCGCCCGCGAGGGCAAGTCCGTCGTGGTCCTGGACCGGCCCAATCCCTTGGGTGGTGCGGCGACCGAGGGAACAGTCCTGGACACGGAGTACGTGTCCTTCGTGGGGCGCGCGAGCATTCCCATGCGGCACGGGCTGACCATGGGCGAGCTGGCGCTTTTTTTGCGGGCCTGGCGCGGCCTGGACGTGGATCTGGACGTGGTGTGGATGGACGGCTGGCGCCGGGACCAGGACTTCGACGCCACGGGCCTGCCCTGGGTCCTGCCGTCGCCCAACATGCCGACGGTGGACACGGCCTTCGTCTATCCGGGCGGTTGTCTGCTGGAGGGCACGAACCTGTCCGAGGGGCGCGGCACCACGCGGCCCTTCGAGATCTTCGGCGCGCCCTGGATCGACGGCGACCGGCTGGCCGCGCGCCTGCGCGGCTGGAACCTGCCGGGAGTGCGGTGGCGTCCCCTGGAATTCGAGCCCACCTTCCACAAATTCGCCGGCCAACTGTGCGGCGGCGTGCAGGCTCACGTTACCGACCGGCGCACCTTCGAGTCGGTGACGTCATACACGGCAGCCATCGCAGCCATCAGAGAGCAGTGTCCGGCCGAATTCGCCTGGCGTGAGCCGCCCTACGAATACGAGACCGAGAAACGGCCCATCGACATTCTCGCCGGCGGCGCCGCCTGGCGCGAGCAGGTGGAGGCCGGCTTCTCGCCCTGGAGGATGAAGGCCGGGTGGGAGGAGCAACTGGCGGTCTTCGCCGAACACGTGGAAGAGTTCAAGCACTATGGGTAGCGCCTGCCGCGGCATGATCCTCGCCGCGGGTCACGGCACCCGCCTGGCGCCCGTCACCGATCACCTGCCCAAACCCCTGCTCCCGGTGCCGGGCGGCACGGTCCTCGACCGCGCCGTGGACGCGCTGGTGGCCGCAGGCGTGGAGGAGATCGCGGTCAACACCCACCACCTGGGCCATCGAGTGGCGTCGCACTTGGCGACGCGCGCGGACGCGGACCGCTTCACCGTCTGCCCGGAAGCGGAGATCCTCGGCACGGGCGGGGCGCTGGAAGGGGCGCGGGAATTCCTGGCCGACGCCGATTGTTTCCTCCTGCACAACGGCGACGTGCTGAGCGAAGTGGACCTGGCCGAGTTGCTGGCGGCGCACCGGCGCACGGACGCCCTGGCCACCCTCGTGCTCGTGGACTGGCCCGACGTGAATTCGGTGGTGATGGATGCCGGAGGGGCGGTCCTCAGCCTGGCCGGCCGGCCCGCCGCTTCGGGAGACGGCCGCAAGCTCACCTACGCGGGCGTCGGCGTCTTCGACCGGGCCCTGCTGGACGACATCGGCCCCGGCTTCTCCTCCCTGATCGATCCGCTGGTTCGGGCCCTGGTCGCCCGCCCCGGCAGCGTGCGCGCCCACGTGCCCGCGCGTCCCGGCTGGTCGGACCTGGGCACCCTGGCGCGCTGGCTGGACGCCTGCCCTGTGGACCGGGAATTGGCTGCCGGTCCCTGCCGTCTCACCCCCCTGCTGGGTCACGGTTCGGACCGGCATTTCTGGCGCCTGCGGATCGACGACTGGTCGGCCGTGGCCATGCGCAGCCCCGCCGACGATGCCGAGTTCGAGCGGGCCGTGGCCGTGTCCGGTTTCCTGCACGACGCGGACCTGGGCGGGGCCGAGATCCTGGCCGTGGACGAACCGCACCGCACGCTCCTCATGGAGGACGTAGGCGAGACTCGCCTGGTGGATCTGGTGCGCACGGAGGGCGCCGGCAGTCCCGCGGCGGCGTCCGCGTACCGCGCGGTGATCGACCACCTGCTGCGCCTGCAGGACGCGGCGCCCCGGGCCGAGGAAGACTGCCCCCCGGCCGTGGACCGCACCCTGGACCGGGAGCAACTGGCCTGGGAGACGGGCTACTTCGCCGGCAACTTCCTGGCCCAGTTGTGTGGCTCCTCCCGCGAGGACGAACTGGCCGGGGAGTTCGCCGTCCTCAACGAGGCGGTGGCCGCCCAGCCCCTGGTCCTTCTGCACCGGGATTTCCAGTCCGAGAACATTCTCTCCACCGGCGGCCGGGTATGCCTGGTGGATGTCCAGGGCATGCGCCTGGGCCCGCTGGGCTACGACGCGGCCTCGGTGCTGTGGGACCCCTACGTGGACTTGCCCTCCGGTCTGCGCCACGAACTGGTGGACCGCTTCGCCCGGGGCGCCGCGCCGCGCCACGGCCTGGCGCCGGCGACGGTGACGGACATGGTCCACACGGCGGCTCTGCAGCGGCTCATGCAAGCTTTGGGCGCCTTTGCTTATCTGGGCGTGGTGAAGGAGCGCCGCGGCTTCCTGGCCCACCGGGCCCGGGGGGTCGAGCACCTGCGCAGGGCCCTGGACCGATCGCCGCTGAAGCTGCCGCGTCTGCGGGCCGTGCTCGGGAAGCTGCCGCCCCTTTAGGGCTCTGGCCACCGGAGCCCGACGTCTCTATACTGCCCGGATGCGATTCTTTCCCGCCCTGATCATCATTCTGCTGCTGACCGCCTGCGGCCACAACGACGCGCGCCGCGCCGCGGGCCCGCCGGTCCTCATGGCCGCCCGAGTGCTGCCCGCGGCGACCGACGGCACCGTGCGCGTGTGCTGGTACTTCGACCTGGCCGCCGACTGGCACCTCTACTGGCCCGGTCTCAATGACAGCGGTTTTCCGCCTTCGTTGAAGCTGGACCTGCCCGAGGGCTGGTCCGCCCGGCCGCTACGGTGGCCCGTGCCCGTGCGCCACGAACTGCCGGGCGGCCTGCTGGACCACGTCTACGACCAGCCCCTGGTTGTGCTGGAGCAGGATCTGGTCCCGCCGGATCCGGTGGCGGCGGCGGGGGCGGATATCGGCGCCCGTTGGCGCTGGCTGGCCTGCCGGGAAGAGTGCGTTCCGGGGGACACGACTCTGGTGGTGACCGTGCCCTACCGCCTGGAGGCGGCCGCGAAGGTGCTGCCGGGCGCGGAGCCGGTCTATCCGGCGCCGCTGCCCGCCGGGAGTTTCACCGCGGACTGGACGGGCGCCGACCTGGAGATCCGTGCGCCGGGTGCGCGGCGCCTGCGTTTCTTCCCCTACGAGGATTGTGGACGGTTGGCGGACCTGCTGGCCGACGGCCAGGCGCAGGGCGACCTGCTGCGCCTGCGCTGCGTCCCAGATGGGGACACCCTCGGGCCCGTGCGGGGCCTACTCCAGGTCGAGACCGACGACGACGTTCTGACGGGCCCCGTGGAGGTCCCCATCACGACCCATATTCCTGATAGAGGTACCTCATGAAGATCCTCACCTTGACCGGCCTGCTGCTGCTGGCCGTTCCCGCCTTGGCCGGTGTCGCTCCCGGTCAACAGGCTCCCGGTTTCACGCTCACCGCCGTGGACGGCGCCGAGCATTCCCTGGCCGACTTCACCGGCCAGATCGTGGTCCTGGAGTGGTTCAATCCGGACTGCCCCTTCGTCAAGAAGCACCGACTGCACCACAAGACCATGAACGAGACCCAGGCCGCCTACGCGGAGAAAGGCGTGGTGTGGCTGGCCGTCAATTCGAGCGCGGCGGGCAAGCAGGGCGCGGGGCTGGAACGCAACCTGAAGGCCGTGGAGCAGTACGCCATGCCCGTGCCCGTGCTTCTGGACCCGGACGGAGAGGTGGGTATGGCTTACGGCGCGCGGACCACGCCCCACATGTTCGTCATCGCGGCCGACGGCCTGGTGGCCTACGCCGGAGCCATCGACGACGACCGGTCCGCCGACACCCTGGGCGGAACCAATTACGTGGCCGCGGCCCTGGATGCCCTGCTGGCCGGGGAGCCCGTGGCTACCGAGCGCACGCGGCCCTACGGTTGCAGCGTGAAGTACTAGCGATTCGTCCGATTGGACTTGGCGACGGCACGGACCGCCCCTAATGTTGCGACACCGCGCCGTCCCTGTTCCTTCTGCCGGGAGATGCCGTCCGCCATGTCGTCCGCCGCTTGTCCCCAACGCTTGCCCCGCTGCAGCGGCGTGCTGCTGCACCCGACCAGCCTGGAAGGCCCCGACGGCATCGGCGATCTGGGCGCCGGCGGTCGCCGTTTCGTGGACTGGCTCGCCGCCCACGGCCAGGGTCTGTGGCAGGTGCTCCCTTTGGGACCCACCAGCTTCGGCGACTCCCCCTACCAGACCCTGTCGGCCTTCGCCCTGAACCCGCTCCTGATCAGCTGTGAGATGCTGGCCCAACGCGGTTGGTTGGAGGCGGCGGATTTCGCCGACCGACCCGATCTGCCGGCGGGCCACGTGGACTTCGGCGCGGCCATCCCCTGGAAGTTCCGCCTGCTGGACCGGGCCTGGGAGCGTTTTCGTGACCAGGACCGGCTCGACGCCTTTCGCGCCTGGTGCACCCGCGAGGCCGGCTGGCTCGAGGACTTCGTCCTGTTCATGACCATCAAGGAGGAGCAGGAGGGCCGCCCCTGGGTCCAGTGGCCGGAGCCTCTGGCCCTGCGCGACGCCGGCGCCCTGGTCTCGGTCCGGGAGCGCCTGGCCGATCGCCTGGACGCCCACCGTTACCGCCAGTGGGTGGCCGACGTCCAGTGGACCGACCTGAAGCTCCAGGCCCAGGCCCTGGGCGTGCGCGTCATGGGCGACCTGCCCATCTTCGTGGCCCACGACAGCGCCGACGTGTGGGCCAACCGCGAGATCTTCCGCCTGGACGCCAAGGGCGGCCTGGCTTGCCAGGCCGGCGTCCCGCCCGACTACTTCAGCGCGACGGGCCAACTCTGGGGCAATCCCCTGTACGACTGGGACCACCTGGCCGCCACCGGTTACCGGTGGTGGATCGAACGCGTGCGCCGTTGCCTGCAGCAGGTGGATCTGCTACGCCTGGACCATTTCCGCGGCTTCGCCGCCTGTTGGGAGGTGCCCGCCGGCGCCGACACGGCGGTCGACGGCCGCTGGATCCCGGGCCCCGGTCGCGCCCTCTTCGACGCCCTGCGCGACGCCCTGGGCGGCAAGCTGCCGCTGGTGGCGGAGAACCTGGGCGTCATCACCCCCGACGTGGAGGCCCTCCGGGAAGCGGTGGGCCTGCCGGGCATGAAGGTTCTGCAATTCGCCTGGACCGCGCCGAACAACGAGTTCCTGCCCCACGACCACGACCGCCACCTGGTGCTCTACACGGGTACCCACGACAACGACACGACCCTCGGCTGGTGGAACGACCGGGCCTCCGACGGCGAACGCGGCTTCATGAGCGAGTACCTGGACCGGGAGATCACGGAGCCCCACTGGGAGCTCATCCGGGTGGCCATGACCAGTCCCGCCGACACCTGCATCGTACCCATGCAAGACGTCCTGGGATTGGGCCGCGAGGGCCGCATGAACCTGCCCGGCGAGGGCCGTGGCAACTGGGCCTGGCGCCTGTTCGAGGGTGCGTTGCTCGATCCGGCGGGCGAGCGACTGGCCCGTCTGACCTGGCTGTACCGCCGCCGCGCCGACCAGGTCGACCGTCCGGATGAGAAGACCCTGCCCGACGACTACCCGGAGGCCACCGTTTGAATCCACTGCGGAAGCTGTCCCCCGACTTTCGCCGGGTGCTGGCCGCGACCCTCTTCTTCGGGGCCGTGGCCGGGGTCTTCGCCTCGACCCTGAACAACTACCTGTCCGAGGTCCACGGCTTCGACGCCGGGCACCGGGGCTGGCTGGAACTGCCGCGGGAGCTGCCCGGATTCATCATCTTCTTCGTGGTGGCGGTGCTGCTGACCCGATTGCGCGAGAGCCGCATCGCCGCCCTGGCCATGGTCTTCACCGCTGCCGGCGCCCTGGGCCTGGGCTACCTGTCCTCGGGCATGACAACGCTGGTGCTGTTCATCGTGGTCTGGTCCCTGGGTGACCACATCATCTTCGCCGTGGAGGGCCCCCTGGGCCTGAAGCTGGCCAAGGCCGGTGGCGAGGGACGGCGCCTGGGACAGTTGGGCGGGGCGCGCAACCTGGGCACCATCCTGGGCGTGGGGGCCGTGTGGCTCCTGGCCAAGGCCGTCGGCGACCGCTACGACCTGTTCTTCCTGGTGGGCACCGTCTGCGCCGCCGTGGCCGGCTGGTTCTACTTCCGTCTGGACCTGGGCAAGACCGACCCGCCGTCGCGCCGCTTCATCTACCGGCGGGAATACCACCTCTTCTACGCCATCAGCGCCCTGTTCGGCATCCGCAAGCAGATCTTCCTGGTCTTCGGCTCCTGGGTGCTGGTGTCGTTGCACGGGGTGCCGGTGGCCACCATCGCGCTCCTCTACTTCGTGGCATCGGCCCTGGGTGTTGTCCTGCGGCCCCTGCTGGGCGACGTCATCGACTGGCTGGGGGAGCGGCGGGTCCTGGCCACGGACGAGGTCATGCTCCTGGTGGTGTGCCTGGTCTACGCCTTCGCCTCGGACCTGCTGCGCGCGCCCTACGACCTGTGGCTCCTGTATGGCGCGTACATCCTCGACCACATCCTGTTCGCCCTGCGGGTGGCCCGGACCACCTACCTCAAGAAGATCGCCGTGGATCCGGCCGACATCACGCCGACCATCTCCCTGGGCATCACCATCGACCACGCCGTGGCCATGACCCTGCCCATTCTTTCGGGGTGGATCTGGGAACGTTACGGGCACGAATGGGTATTCGTGCTCGCCGGGGCCATCGCCGTGGCCGGATTCTTCGTCTGCTTGCGCATCCGGGTTCCGGAGACCATACATTCAGACACGCCCACGAGCCGCGCCTGAGCAGTTTTCACCTCCCGCGAACGAGAGCGGAGTCCATGCAGCGCCGTCACGGCATCATCAGCGCCATACTCCTGGCCGGCCTGGCCTGGGTCGTGGTCGGGTGCGGGTCGTCCGATACGGTGGACGTACCCAAGGTCGACGATTCCAGCCCGTTCGAGGTCCTGGCTGTGGGAACGGACTCGACGCTGGAAGTGGTGACGTGGAACCTCAAGACCTTTCCCTATCCCCAGCGGGCAGATGAGGGGCATGATCCCAGGGTAACGGTCGAACGTCTCATCCAGGCCGTGCACGGCCTCGACGCGGACGTCTACGCGCTACAGGAGATCAGGTCGGAGTACTACTTCGAAGCTGTGGTCGCCGGACTCGAGGGCTGGACCGGGGTGCGCAGCCCCGACAACGACTACAACCTGGCCTACATCTACCGGAACGACGGATCCCTGGCGAACGTGGCCATCAGCGAGATCTACCAGGGCGGAGAATATGGGGCGCCCTTCCCCCGGCGGCCCTATGTCATGACCTTCGAGTTCGACGGCGTGCCGGTGGTTGTCGTCAACAACCACTTCAAGTGCTGCGGCGACGATTTCATCGACGAGAACGATCCCTGGGACGAGACGACTCGCCGGCGCGACGCCAGCCTCCTGCTGGAGGAATACATCGATGCCAACATGGCCGACAGCCGGGTCATCGTGGTGGGGGATTTCAACGATGAACTGGACGATGCCACCGAGGGCAACGTCTTCGCCACCTTCCTGGCCGCCCCCGAACGCTGGCGCTTCCTCGATCTCGACATCGCCTTCGGCCCGAGCAGTGGGTGGTCCTTCCCCGGCTGGCCCAGCCACCTGGACCACATCCTGGTCACGGACCAACTCTTCGGTGCTGCGGAGAAACAGAACGCTCTCATCCGGGTCGTACCCATGGACACGGCCATGAGCGGGGGGATGACCGCCTACAACGACGATCTGAGCGATCACATGCCGGTGGAGGTGCGGTTGGACCTGGACTAGTCCTGCCAGGGCGCGCGCATGTTCAGCGCCTGCAGCTTCTCCTCGAATTCCTGCCGTTCCCGGTGCCTCAGCCAGCCGCCCTTCTTGGACTCCTTCAACCAGCCGATCTCGCGCGCCATGGCCATGGCGTGGTCCATGTCGCCGGCGCCCATGGCCGCCAGCACGTCCGTCTCCAGGCGGGAGAAGTGGGTGGCGCCGAAGCGGTAGTCCTCGAAGGCCTCCCACACCGCAGGCACCCAGCGGGCCACGATCTCGCGGCCGATGACCGTGGCGTAGTCGCGGATCTCCTTCTGGGCGTGGCTGTCCATGCGCAGGGACAGGAAGTGGAGCAGGTTGTGGAGGTCCATCTTCCAGTAGGCCTCGGTGTAGGTGCACAGGGGGAGGTCCTTGCGGGCCTGCTCCCGGGCGACGCCTTGTTCGAGGCGGCCGTTGTAGACGGTGCGGATGCGGTCCTGGAGGTCGGCTTCTTCGGCGGTGAGTTTGGTACCGAGGTCCTCGTCGATGGCGCCGTCGCTGCCCTGCTTGTTGTTGACGGCCTGGATGCGCCACTGGTCGGGGGCGGTGCGTTGGGCGGCGTCGATGGCCACCGAGTAGCGAGTGCTCGTCTCGTTGACCGAGGCCGTTCTATGTCGTATCCACTGCCGCCACGCATCCATGGGCACGCGTATGTGCAGTTTCAGACTGCACATCTCGAAGGGTGTCGTGTGGCGGTGCCGCAGCAGGTAGCGGATGAGCCCCCGGTCGTCCGACACTTTCTTGGTGCCCGCTCCATAGCTCACACGGGCCGCCTGAACCACGGCCGCATCGTCGCCCATGTAGTCGACCACGCGTACGAAGCCGTCGTCCAGGACGGGGAAGCTCTCGCCCAGGATCTCGTCCAGGGTGGGGACGTGGGGGCGGGGGAGCTTTTCAGCCTGCGGTTCCATGGATTCTCCCGGGTCGATTCAGAACTTGTTCCGAGAATCTAGTCCTCGAGCGACTTCTCGATCAACGTATCGTCCGCATGCTCCGGCAACGTCACCACCAGCTGCGACTCCGTCTCCATGGCCCTCTTCGCCGCGAACTCCGCCCCGGCATTCCGCGCCCACGCCCGCCGCGCGATCCCGTTGTTCACGTCCCAGTGCAGCATGGCGTGCAGCCGCCGGTCCGCGTCCGCGGTGCCGTCGAGCACCATGCCGAACCCGCCGTTGATCACTTCGCCCCAGCCCACGCCCCCGCCGTTGTGGATGGAGATCCAGGTGGCGCCGCGGAAGCCGTCGCCGATGACGTTCTGGATGGCCATGTCGGCGCAGAACATGGAACCGTCGGTGATGTTGGCGGTCTCGCGGAAGGGGCTGTCGGTGCCGGACACGTCGTGGTGGTCCCGGCCCAGGACGATGGGCGCGGTGATCTCGCCGTCTCGGATGGCGGCGTTGAAGGCCGCGGCGATGGCACGGCGGCCCTCGGCGTCCGCATAGAGGATCCGCGCCTGGCTGCCCACGACCAATTTGTTCTCGCCCGCCTGGCGGATCCAGCGCAGGTTGTCCAGGTACTGCTGCTTCGTCTCTTCGGGCGCATCGGCGGCCAGCTTCTCGATGACGTCGCCGGCCAGGCGGTCGCTGGTGGCCAGGTCCGTCGGGTCACCGCTGGTGCACACCCAGCGGAAGGGGCCGAACCCGTAGTCGAAACAGAGCGGCCCCATGATGTCCTCCACGTAGGAGGGGTACTTGAAGCGGCCGCCGGGGCGGGCGATGTCGCAGCCGGCGCGGGAGCATTCCAGGAGGAACGCATTGCCGTAGTCCCAGAACTTCATGCCGCCCGCGACGCACTTCTCCACGGCGGCCATGTGGCGGCGCAGGCTGTTCTGGACCCGGGCCTTGAAGGTGTCCGGGTCGGCGGCCAGCATGGCGTTGCTCTGCTCGTAGGACATGCCCGCCGGGTAGTAGCCCCCGGTGTAGGGGATGTGGAGCGACGTCTGGTCGCTGCCCAGTTCCACGGTGATATCGCTCTGGGCGAAGGCCTCCCACAGGTCCACCACGTTGCCCTGGTAGGCCAGGGCCACCGCTTCCTCGTTCTTTTTGGCCGTGCGGATCCGTTCCAGCAGTCCGGTCAGATCCGTGTGCACCTCGTCCACCCAGCCCTGCTCGTGGCGCTTGGCCACGGCGTCCGGATTGACCTCCGCCAGCACGCCCACACAGCCGGCGATGACGGCGGCCTTGCCCTGGGCGCCGCTCATGCCGCCCAGGCCGCTGCTCACGTAGAGCTTGCCGGCCAGGGGATTGTCGCTGCCGTGGCCGTCCAGGTAGATCCGGCCGGCGCCGAGCACCGTGATCGTGGTCCCATGGACGATGCCCTGGGGGCCGATGTACATGTAGCTGCCCGCGGTCATCTGGCCGTAGCTGGTGACGCCCAGGGCGGCCATCTTGGTGTAGTCGTCGCCGGAGCTGTAATTGGGGATGACCATGCCGTTGGTCACCACGACCCGTGGCGCATCCTTGTGGCTGGGGAAGAGTCCCAGGGGGTGGCCCGAGTACATGACCAGGGTCTGCTCGTCGGTCATCTCGGACAGGTATTTCATGACCAACAGGTACTGGGCCCAGTTCTGGAAGACCGTGCCGTTGCCGCCGTAGGTGATGAGCTCGTAGGGGTGCTGGGCAACCCGCGGATCCAGGTTGTTCTGGATCATGTGCATGACCGCGGCCGCCTGCCGGCACCGGGCGGGATACTGGTCGATGGGCCGGGCGTGCATTTCGTAGTGGGGCCGGAAGCGGTGCATGTAGATGCGACCGTGGGCCTTCAACTCGGCGGCGAACTCGGGCGCCAGTTCTGCGTGCAGGGCGGCCGGGAAGTAGCGCAGGGCGTTGCGCAGGGCCAGGCGTTTCTCGTCCGCGTCCAGGAGCATGGGGCGGGCGGGAGCGCGGCTCACGGATGGGTCGGCGGCCGGGGCCTCGGGCAACGTGGCGGGGATGCCCTGGCGGACAGCATCCTGGAAAGCAGCGGAATTCGTCGCGGCGCTCACGGCGCGGACCTCCTACAGGGGTGTCTGTCGAAACCGGGTAGGCGGCAAATGTAGCACATGGGGCGGGGGTTCTCCACTGCGACACCCGGCCGAAAGCCTTCTTGCCCCGGGGGCGTGGCCCGGCCCATAATCCCCGCGGTATTCCGTCCGAAGGAGGCACGATGGAACAGACACCGGAAGAACTCACGGGCACCCCATGCCTGAACTGCGGCGACGAACTGACAGGCAACTTCTGCGCCAACTGCGGCCAGCAGGTCCGGGACGTGAACATCTCGGTGAAGTCGCTGGCGGTGGAGTTCACCGAGAGTCTGTTCTCTCTCGAATTCGGCTTCTGGCAGACCTTCAAGCGGCTCGTCTTCCTGCCCGGCACCCTCACCGCCGAATACGTGGCCGGCCGCCGCAAGAAGTACTCCTCGCCCATCCGGCTCTACCTCGGCACGAGCCTGCTCTTCTTCTTCGCCATCGGATTCTTCGGCGGCGACAAGTCGTTCATCCAGGTGGGAGACGACGACGGCAACGTGACAGCCATGACCGGCGACGAGGCCATGGCCGCCCTGCGCGAGGGCTTCGCCGATACACCCGGCGACAGTATGGCCGGTGCACCTATGGACAGCTTGCTGGCCGACATCCCGGCCAACGAGAAGATCGGCGACCTGCTCCGGGATCCGGACCGCGCCAAGCAGCGGCTGTTCTCCTATCTGCCGCGGGCCATGTTCCTGATGGTGCCCATCTCGGCCCTGCTCTTTCGTCTCGCCTACGTCCGGCACAAACGGCCTTACCTGCACTACCTGGTCTTCTCCCTGCACCTGCACGCCCTGTTCTACTTCACCGCCACCGTGTCCGGACTGCTGGGCCTGATCCGTCCCGAAGCGGTGGGGGACAGCCTGGCGTTGATCGTCCTGGTCACCTTCCCCATCAACACGGTGCGCGCCCAGCGGCGGGCTTTCGGCGACAGCTGGTGGAAGGCCCTGTTGAAGGCCGGCCTGGTCTGGCACGTCTATGGGTTCATCCTGACGCTGGTGATCTTCAGCGTGCTGGTCCTGATGGTCGTCACCGCCTGATCCGGCGACCGGGGACCGTCCAGCGCCGCGACAGGTACTGCCGGAAGTGGTATCCTGCCCACCGGAATCTGCGAAAGGACTCCTGTGATCACCCACGCCCTCTGTCGCCGGCCCGGACCCGATATGGCCGGCGGGTTGACCACTGCCGGGTTGGGTCTGCCAGACCCGGAACTGGCCCTGCACCAGCACTCCGCCTACGTGGCAGCTCTGAAAGCGCTCGGGCTAGACGTGGACGTGCTACCGGCCCTGGCGGGCCATCCGGATGCCTGCTTCGTGGAGGACACGGCGGTCCTGGTGCCGGACCTGGCCGTGGTCACCCGGCCGGGAGCGCCGTCGCGTCAGGGCGAACAGGAGAGCGTAGCCCAAGCTTTGGCGGGGCCCGTCACGCGGCTCACGGAGCCCGCCACCCTGGACGGCGGCGACGTCCTGGTGGCCGAGCGCACCTGCTGGATCGGACTCTCCGGCCGCACTAACGCCGACGGGGCGCTCCAACTAGCTGCTGCATTGCGACCCCTGGGCTACGACTGCATCACCGTCGAAGTGGGCGCGGGCCTGCACCTGAAATCCGGCATGAACCACCTGGGCGGCCGCCGCCTGCTGGCGACCCCGGACCTGGCGCGGAACCCGGCCTTCACCGGCTGGGAGGTGCTCGTGGTGCCGGAGGATGAGTCCTACGCCGCCAACACCCTCCTGGTGAACGGCACCCTGCTCACACCCGCGGGCTTCCCCTGCACACGCGCGCTCATCGACACCTGTGGCCTGCCCGTCCGCGAACTCGAACTGAGCGAGTTCGAGAAGGTGGACGGTGGCCTGACCTGCTTGTCCCTGCGCTTCTGAAGGAGAGATCGTGAAGAGAATCCTCGCTGTTCTGCTGCTGGCTGTCCTGTGCGCCGGCTTCGCCTTGGCCGATGACGAGCGCACCGTCACCGCCCGCGATCTGGGCGCCCTCAAGTGGCGGGCCATCGGTCCCACCAACATGGGCGGCCGCGCCACGGCCATCGCCCTGGTCCCCGGCAGCCGCACCGAGTTCTACGTGGGCTACGCCACGGGGGGCCTGTTCAAGACCGGCAACCTGGGCACCACCTTCAGCGAGGTTTTCCGTCGCCACGAGACCTGCAGCATCGGCGCCGTGGGGGTGGCCCATGCGCCCGACGAGTGGCCCGGCTGGGAAGCCATGGCCGCCGAAGGTGACACGGTGAAACTGGAGGACCGCGCCGACGCCGGCCGCGGCAAGGTGGTCTGGGTGGGGACCGGCGAGGGCAACGGACGCAACAGCGTCTCCTGGGGCCACGGCGTGTACCGCTCGACCGACGCCGGGGGCAGCTTCGAACACGTGGGCCTGACCGAGACCCACAACATCCCCGCCCTGGCCGTGGATCCGGCCGACCCGGACCGTTGTTTCGTGGCCGCCATGGGCCACCTGTGGGGCACCAACGCCGAGCGCGGCGTCTACCGCACCACCGACGGCGGCGCGAGCTGGGACCACGTGCTGAAAGTGGACGACCAGGTGGGCGCCTGCGAGGTGGTCCTGGCCCCGGACAGCACGGGTACGGTCTACGCCGGCCTGTACCGGGCCCTGAGAACGCCGTGGAGCTTCGAAGGTGTCAGCGACCAGGGCGGGATCTTTCGCAGCGACGACGGCGGCGACTCATGGACCCAGCTCACCGAGGGTTTGCCCGTGCGCACCGGTCGCATCGGTTTGGCGGTCCATGCGGCCGACCCAACGATTCTCTTTGCCGTGATCGAGAGCGACCAGGGCGGTACCGGCCGCAGCGCCTGGGACGATCGCTCGCCAGCCGGCGGCCTCTTCCGCAGCGACGACCGGGGCGACACCTGGCGCCGGATCAACGACCTCAATTTCCGTCCCTTCTACTTCTCCCGAGTGGCCGTGGACCCCGAGAACCCTCTGCGCGTCTACATGCCCGGCTGGAACGTGGCCGTGAGCGACGACGGCGGCGTCACCTTCCGCAACTCGTCGACGGAGGTCCACGTGGACCACCACGCCTTCGTCATCGACCCGGCCGACCCCCAGCGGCTCCTGCTGGGCAACGACGGCGGCTTGTACATCTCCCACGACGGTGCCGCCACCTGGGACTACCTGGACCACCTGGACCTGGGCCAGTTCTACCACGTGGACGCCGACACCTCGCGACCCTACCGGGTGGGCGGCGGCCTCCAGGACAACGGTTCCTGGATCGGTCCCTCGGCCACGGGCTTCCGGTCCGGCAGCGCCAACAGTCCGGGAATCCTGGCCGATGACTGGACGGCGGTCTACGGGGGCGACGGCTTCCGCGTGGCCTTCGATCCGGTGGACCCGGACATCGTCTACGCCACCAGCCAGGGCGGGAACCTGGGCCGCATCCACCTGGATACCCAGTTGATCGTCCCCTTGCGCGCCGCTGCCGACGAGGGTCAGGAGAGCCTGCGCTTCAACTGGGACGCACCGTTCCTGGTGTCTGCCCACGATCCCACGGTCCTCTACCACGCGGGCAACAAGGTCTTCAAGCTCACCGAGCGTGGCGACTACTGGTACGCCATCAGCGGCGACCTCACCCGTCGCGAGGTGGGCAAGGTCATGGCCGAGGGATCCAAGGCCGAGGCCTACGGCACGGTGACGGCCCTGGCCGAGTCCCCCGTGACTGCGGGCGTGCTGTGGGCGGGTACCGACGACGGTCTGGTCCACGTGACCTTCGACGATGGGGATCAATGGCGGGACGTGACGCCCAAGCAGGTCGGCGGCCTGTACGTGTCCTATCTGGAAGCTTCCCACCACGACCGGGAGACCGCCTACCTGGCGGTGGACGGCCACCGCAGCGACGTCTTCGACCCGCTGATACTCACCACTACCAACGGCGGCGGCAAGTGGCGGGACATGACCGGCGATCTGCCCGCCGGCTCCCCGGTGCGGGTGGTGCGCGAGGATCGGGACAACCCCCACGTGCTCTACTGCGGCACCGAGAACGCGGCCTACGTCACCCTCGACCGGGGCCGGACCTGGCTGGAACTTGGCGGCGAATCCCTGCCCACGGTGCCCGTGTACGACCTGGTGGTCCAGGCCACCATGCACGACCTGGTGGCGGCGACTCACGGCCGCAGCCTGTGGATCCTGGACGACGCGGGATGTCTGGCCGGGCTGCCCGAGGTGAAGGACGAAGTCCTGCACGTGTTCCCGGTGCGGGCCGCCACACCCAGGCTCTACGGGTTCCGGGGCTACGGCAGCGGCAACCGGGTCTTTCGCGGGGCGAACCCGCCCGACGGCGCCGTCCTCACCTACTGGCTCCGGGATCTGCCCACGGGCGACGTGAGCGTCACCATCGCCGACACCGCCGGCACGGTGATCCGCTCCCTGGGCGGGGGTGTGCGGCCCGGTCTGAATCGCGTGACCTGGGATCTGCAGACCGATCCCCAGCACCGCTTCGCCAACGCACGGCGGTCCGGTCCTGTCTTCGTGGAACCCATGACCTACAAGGTGACCGTGGCGGTGGACGGCGAGAGTTCCACCGCCGAGGTGGTCGTGCATCCGTATCCGGGTTGGCGGTCCGCCGCCGAGCGGGCGGAGTTGCCGCCGCCGCTCCGGTAGCTTTTCAGCGGAAACGGCGCCCCAGTTCGTGCACCCGCCGGAGGTGCTCCTCGCGGTAGGTGTCGTCGCCGGGCATCATGCCGCCGAGGATCTCCAGGTCCACGTCGCTCACACCGACTCCCTGCAGGCGGTCCTCCACCAGGATACGGTGCATGGCGTCCACCACGCCGGTCTCGTCCAGGTGCTCGCGCGTGTGGCCGGCCGGGCAGAGGATGAGCGCCCGGTCCGGCTGGATGTGGGAGACACGATCGTCCCCTTCGTAGCTGTAGGCCCAGCCGTTGGTCAGGACCCGGTCGAACCAGCCCTTGAGCATGGCCGGTACGTCGCTCCACCACAGGGGAAAGACGAAGCCGAGGGCATCGGCTGCGTCCACCAGCACCTGCTCACTGCACACCTCCGGCGGCGGCGGCGTGTCGGGCTCCAGCGAGATCTCCCGCAGGTACTCGGACTCGCCCAGCAGGGGATCGAAGCCCATGGCGTAGAGATCCGACAGGGAGTGGGTGTGGCCGGCTTCGGCGAGTCCTCGCTGCAGCGCGTCGAGCACCGCGGCGCTGAACGAGCGCCGGCTCGGGTGGCAGAAGACGATGTGCACGTGCATGGCGATTCCCCTACAGGCTGTTGCGCTTCACGAAATACCGCCAAGGCTTCTTGGACGGCCGGCCCGGCCACTTGTCCGGCATGCCGATGGGGGTGATGCAGATGCGCGTCATGTTGTCGGGAATGGACAGGACCTCCCGCGTCACCTCCTCGGCGATGGAGTCGGTGCAGAACACGGTGCCGTAGCCCAGGGCGCGGGCGGCGAGCATGAGGTAGCCGGCGGCCAGGGAGCCGTCCTTCTCGTTGTAGGACGGGTAGCGGGAGCCGTTGTTGGTCAGCACGACCACGTAGACCGGAGCCGACAGGTAGGCGGAGAATCGCGTCCGCAGGCGCTCTTCGGCGGCGGCCAGGTGCGCGGTCTCGGTGGTGCCCTGCTGGCGGGTCTGTTCCATGCCGCGCCGGACGCAGGCGTCCTCGAGGGCCCGGATCAGGGCCGGGTCGTCGACGACCAGGAAGCGCCAGGGCTGTTGGTTGCCCGAGGTGGGGGCCATGCAGGCGGCCTTGAGGATCTGCTTGAGGTCCTCCTCGGGCACCGGATCGGGCAGGAAGCGCCGGACCGAGCGCCGGCGTTTGACGGCGTCGAAGAGGGTCATCTCCGCGGCCGGTTCGCCGTCGGCGGCATGGGCCGGCGAGCCCAGGATGATGCCTGCGCCGGCGGCCACTCCCGCCCTGAGCACGTCCCGTCGCGATGGGTGTTCAGCCATGTTCGTCTCCTTGCCGGTAGCGCCGGGGGGCTGTGCGCTATCGGGTGTACGGCCTGCCCGCCACCGGGTTGCGCCGCGGGCGGCATGAGCGCTTCGCTCTTCGACCTTTCCCGCCGCGACCCCGGGAACTACTGTCGAACCCATGGCACACCGACACGACCAACGAACCGGCGTGGTCTACGGCGCCGCCGCCTTCGGCTGGTGGGGCGTGGCCCCCTTCTATTTCAAGGCCGTGGGCCAGGTGACGCCCACGGAGATCCTGGCCCATCGCATCGTGTGGTCGCTGGTCAGCCTGGTCCTGCTGCTCGGATTGCAGGGCCGCCTCGGCTCCACCTGGACCCTGGCCCGGGACCGGCGCACACTGCTGACCATGGCGCTGACCGCCTGTCTGATCACCGTCAACTGGGGCATCTTCATCTGGTCCATCGCCGCCGAGCGACTGGTGGAGGCCAGCCTCGGCTACTTCATCAACCCGCTGGTGAACATCCTGCTGGGTTTCGTCGTCCTGCGCGAACGGTTGCGTCCCCTGCAGTGGCTGGCGGTGGCCCTGGCCGCCACCGGGGTGGGGTGGCTCACCCTGGGTCACGGCGCCGTGCCCTGGGTCGCCCTGGTGCTGGCCGGGAGCTTCGGTCTCTACGGATTGCTGCGCAAGACGGCCAAGCCTTCGGGCGTGCCGGGCCTGGCCATCGAGACGGCCCTGCTGCTGCCCCTGGCGGCGGGTTACCTGCTGTGGCTGGACGACCGCGGCACCCTGGCCTTCGGCCACGCCGGCTGGGGGACCTTGCTGCTGCTGCTGGCGGCTGGCCCGGTGACGGCCCTGCCTCTGGTCTGGTTCGCCGAGGGGGCGCGGCGCCTACGCTACGCCACCATAGGATTCCTCCAGTACCTGGCGCCCACAGGCCAGCTCCTGGTGGCGGTCCTGGCCTTCGGTGAGCCCTTCGGACGGGACCGCGCCGTGGCCTTCGGCCTCATCTGGGCGGGCCTCTTCCTCTACTCCCTGGACACGGTGCGCAGCCTGCGCCGTTGACGTATACGTTATTTTTCTGATACCATAACTTCAATAATGACAATGAGAAAGGGGGTCGAATTCATGTTCAACATTGACCATCTCGACCACGTCGCCCTGCGGGTGCGGGACGTGGAAGCTTCCGCCGCCTGGTACGGCGAAGTGCTCGGCATGCGCCCGGCCTTCGAGGGTTTGTGGGGCGGCGTGCCCACCATGCTGGCCCTCGGTCCCACCTACGTGGCCCTGTTCCCGACGGGGGACGAGTCGCCCGACGGACCGAAGACCTGCGTCTGCATGGACCACCTGGCCTTCAAGGCGGATGCGGAGAACTTCGCCCGGGCACGCGAGGAATTGCCGGCGCGGGGGATCGCGGTCGAGTTCCAGGACCACGACGTGAGCCGGAGCATCTACTTCGACGATCCGGACGGACACCGGGTGGAGATCACCACCTACGACGCGTAGCCGGCCCTACTGGTACTCCATCCCCAGGAAGATGATGCTGAAGATGATGGCGCCCACCGCCACGGGAGCCACGAAGCGAATGAGGAACCGCCAGGCCGGATACCAGGCGGCGCTTCCGTCGTGTCCCTGGCTCACCTCCGCCCATGTGTCCTTCGACGACATCATCCAGCCGGCAAAGAGGGCGATGAAGAGACCGCCCACCGGCAGCATCCAGTTCGATGCCAGGTAGTCGAGGCTGTTGAACAGGCCCGCGTGGCTGGCGCCGAGCAGGTTCAGATCGGTCAACCAGTCGTTGGCGCCCAGGCTCAGGGCGTTCAGGACCCCGAAGACGAAGATGGCCGCACCCATGGTCATGGCGGCTTGCCGGCGGGACCAGGCCAGTTCGTCGATGGCGTAGCTGGACACGACCTCCAGCAGGCTGATGGTGCTGGTCAGGGCGGCGAAGGCCACCAGGATGAAGAAGGCAGCGGCGATGATACCTCCCCCGTCGAGCTGGAAGAAAACCGCCGGCAAGGTCGTGAAGAGGATGCCCGCCGACTTGGAGACTTCCATGTCGAAGCTGAAGATGATCGAGAACATGACCACGCAGGCCAGGATGGCGATGACCGTGTCCAGGGCCGCGATCTGCAGGGCCGCCACGGGCACCGAGCACTTCTTGTTCATGTAGCTGCCGTAGGTGATGATGGCGCCCATGCCGAGGCTGAGGGTGAAGAAAGCGTGGCCCAGGGCCTCGAGCACCGATTGAGAGGTCAACTCGCTGAAGTTGGGCCGGAAGAGGAAGGTCATGGCCTCGCCGAAACCCGCGGTCGTCGAGGCGTAGATGGCCAGGGAGAACAGGATCAGCAGGAGCACGGGCATGAGCACCTTGGCGACCCGTTCGATGCCCGACCGCACGCCGAAGTAGACGGCGCCGATGGTCAGAGTCATGAAGATGCCGGTGCCCAGGACCTGCGCCCCGCCGTTGGCCACGTAGCTGCCGAAGTAGGCGTCCAGGGCGCCGCTCTGGGCGGCCAGCTCGCGCAGTTGTCCGCTGAGGGCCATCCACGTGTAGCGCAGGGTCCAGCCCGCCACCACCGTGTAGTAGCTGAGGATGACGAAGCCGGCGCTGACCCCGAGGAAACCCAGTCCGCTCCAGAACCAGCCCCCGGAGCGCCCGGCCATCAGGATCCGGAATGCGCCCACGGGACTGCGCTGGGTCCGCCGGCCGATGGTGATCTCCGCGATCATGATGGGCAGGCCCACCAGCGCCACCGCGCCGATGTAGACCAGCACGAAGGCGCCCCCTTGGTTGTCGTAGGTGATGTAGGGGAACTTCCACAGGTTGCCGAGACCGACGGCGCTGCCGGCGGCGGCCAGGATGAAACCGAGCTTGCCGCTCCACTGTCCACGGGGTTGGGCCACGGGGGTCTCCTTGGTACTGGTCCCGGACGGATTCGCAGTCGTCGACTTGATCGATCATTCCGTCGGGCCCTGATGTCGGGGCAGGACAGCAGGATTCGTCAATCGGTCCGCAATGTTCCAACGCCCTGGCTAAAAGCCTCGTTCGTGGGAATGTGGAAGGTTACCCGGCGGTCGACGGAAGTGTCAACAAGCGGCGACTTGACCCCCGGCGGGTCGCAACCTATTTTGTGCATATGCACATAACTGAGACCTGGAGGTCAACGTGCCCCGACCGTGCAAGGACCGCTGCTGCCGCAGTTACCGGAACGACCGGGTCTTCAAGCCCCGGGGCATTCCCATGCACGAACTGCAGACGGTGGAACTGCCCCTGGACGCCTTCGAGGCCCTACGCCTGTGCGACGCCGAGGGGTTGGACCAGACAGCGGCGGCCGAGCGCATGAAGGTCTCGCGGGGGACGGTCCAGCGCCTGCTGGCCCGGGCCCGCCGCACCGTGGCCCAGGCTCTCCTGGAACGCCAGGCTCTCGTCATCACCACCACCAACAGGAGCACTGACAATGCGTGTCTGCATTCCCACTCGTGAGGGCAGCGGCCGGGAGGCCGTGGTCCACAACCACTTCGGATCGGCCCCGGGCTTCGTCATCGTCGACACCGAGACCGGCGACCTGACCGCCATGGAGAACGACAACGCTCACCACGCCCACGGCAACTGCCAACCCATGGCCAAGCTCGAGGGCAAGGACGTGGACGCCCTGGTGATCGGCGGCATCGGCGTGCGCGCCCTGCAACTGATCAAGCAGGCTGGGTTGACGGTGTACTATTCGGGCGGGGGGACCGTGGGGGACGTGGTCGACGCCCTGGACCAGGGCAAGCTGCCCGAGATGGAGATCACCAACGCCTGCGGCGGGCATGCCCACGGGCAGGGCGGCGGCTGCGACCACGGTCACGACCACGGAGAAGGTGGCTGCCACTAGGTCGAGCGGGAACCTTCGCGCTTCGGCAACCACGCGGGGACCGGCCGGGAGGCCGGTCTTCTGCCGTACAGGAGATCGTCCAGGCGCACGGCCAGCCGCCGGAACAGGGACGAGTGGCGCAATCCCCGCCGTACCACGGCATGGAGTGGCGAGTCCGGTTTGGCGTAGGGACAGACGCGGATGCACTGGCCGCAGTCGGTGCCGCTGCGGCACCAGTATGTGAAGCAGGCTTCCTGGTCGATGCGCCAGCGATCGATGCCCTCGACGGGCTCGGGTGCGCCCTCGGGCACGGCCCGGGCCGGGCAGATGTCGGCGCACTTGCGGCAGACGTCGCAGAAGTCCAGGACGGCGCCGTCGTCGGTGGGCTCATCGGCCGCCAGCGGCAGGTCGGTGGTGACCACGGCGATTCGCACCCGAGGACCCAGCCGCGGGGTCATGAGCAGCCCCATGCGCCCGATTTCGCCCAGCCCCGCGTCCTTGGCCACCAGGGGACACACCACCTCGTAGTGGGCGTCCAGGTGGGCTTCGGCCGGCCAGCCCAGGCGGCGGATGGCGGTGGTCAATTGCACGGCAATGGCGCCGCTGGCCAGGTATTGCTGGGCCGACTCCATGATGGTCACGCCCTCGGGGGCGGCGCCCAGACTGTCCGAATCCATTTCCACGGTAAAGGCGATGGCCCAGGCGTGATCGAGCTCGATGGGCTCGCCCCAGCGGGATCCCCGGCCCTTGATCGCGTAGAGGTGGTGGGGCCGGAGTCGCGTGACGCCCACATCCAGAGCGCCCAGCTTGCGGGCCCATCCCTTGACGAAGCGTGCGGCCATGGCCGGGTCCAGGTCCTGCCGCCGATCCGCGGGCTCGCCGCGCTTGAGGACGGCCAGCCGGCCGATGGCGTCGAAGCTGGCGTTGGCCGCAGCGAAGGCCACAGGTTCGGCCCGGTTGGCGTCCGGGCTCAGGAGTCCGGGCAGGGCGCGCCAGGCGTCGTCTGCCTCACGGTGTTGCGGGAATTCCTCGTAGTGGCGATCGAAGCGCTCGGTGCCCGGCTCCAGGTCGGCGCGCGCGAACATGGCCGTGCGTTCGTCGAGGCGGGCTGTGGGCGCGGAGTTCGCGCGGCGGGGTCGGCCGGTGGGGACCAGCAGGGCGATGAGCGCCAGGGCCAGGAGTCCGGCCAACACCAGGCCGAGCAGCCGCGCTCCGGGCACGGGGGCCCAGGCCAGGGCCAGCCAGAGGGCGGTCCACAGCAGGCCCAGGTCGCGGGCGCGGCGGGCGGCTGTGACTTCGCCTTCGCGGCGGGATTCCAGGGCGAGCCAGGCGGCGCCGGCGCCACCTGCCAAGGCGATCAGGGTCAGGATCAGGGGCAAAGCACGACCTCCTGCCGCCAACGTTGGCGGCAGGAAGTGGTCGAGGCAAGAAATCTACGGTTCGTAAAGCATCCCCGCCGCATCGTACACCGTCTCCGACAACGTGGGATGCGGGTGGATCGTCCGCCTGAGATCCTCGCTCACGGCGGCCATCTCCAGGGCCAGGACGCCCTCGGCGATGAGCTCGCCCGCGCCGGGCCCGGCCACGGCCATGCCCAGCAGGCGGTCGCTTTCCGGGTCGACGATGAGCTTGGTGATGCCGTCGTCGCGGCCGAGGGTCAGCGTGCGGCCGTTGCCGCGCCAGGGGAGCTTGGCGGTCTTGATCTTGATCTTCTGGGCCCGGGCCTCGGTTTCGGTGAGGCCGCACCAGGCGATCTCCGGGTCGGTGAAGACCACCGCGGGGATGGCCCGCGGTTCGTAAACGGCTTTGCGGCCGGCGGCGGCCTCGGCGGCCACGTCGGCCTCGCCGTAGGCCTTGTGGGCGAGCATGGGTTCACCGGCGATGTCGCCGATGGCGAAAACATGCGGCTCGGCCGTGCGTCGCTGGCCGTCCACCTTCACGAAGCCCTTCTCGTCCAACTCGATCTTCGTGTTCTCCAGACCCAGGTTCTCCGTGTTGGGCCGGCGGCCGATGGAAACCAGGACCTTGTCGAAGGTCTGTTCGGTCCGCTCGCCCTTCTTGTCCTCGAAGGCCACGGCCACGCCGCGGTCGGTCTCTTTCATCTCGGCCAGTTTGGTGTTGAGCATGATCTTGTCGAATTTCTTGTCCAGGCGGCGCTTGAGGGTCGAGACCAGGTCGCGGTCGCAGCCGGGCAGGAGGCCGTTGGTCATCTCGACCACCGAGACGGTGCTGCCCAGGGCGGCGTAGGCCGAGCCCAGTTCGAGACCGATGTAGCCGCCGCCCACCACCAGCAGCGAGGCCGGCACGTCGGCCAGTTCGAGGGCGCCGGTGGAGTCCAGGATGCGGTCGCCGGTGGCTACGCCCGGCAGCATGATGGGCCGGGAGCCGGTGGCGACGATGGCCTGCTCGAAGGCCAGCTCGCTCTCGCCGTCGTCGGTCAGGACGGTCAGGGTGTGGGCGTCCTTGAAACGGGCCATGCCGCGCAGGTGGGTGAGCTTCTCCTTGACGACCTTCTGGCCCAGGGCGCCGGTGAGCTTGCCGACGACCTCGTCCTTCCAGGCGCGCACCTTGTCGACGTCGATCTTCGGCGCTGCGAACTCCACGCCGATCTCCGCCGCCTCGCGGGCCTCGCTGACCAGCTTGGCCACATGCAGCAGGGCCTTGGAGGGGATGCAACCCCGGTGCAGGCAGACGCCGCCCGGGTTGGCCTCGGGGTCGACGATGGTGACTTCCAGGCCCAGGGCCGCCGCTTTGAACGCCGCGTGGTAGCCGCCGGGACCGCCGCCGACGATGACGAGTTGGGTCTTGGTGGGGGGCGTGTTCTGCTCGCTCACGATCTCATCCCTTCATCGCCAGGTTGATGGGCTCCTCGAGGGCCGCACAGATCCAGCGCAGGAAGCGCGCGCCGATGGCGCCATCGATGACGCGGTGGTCGTAGGTCAGCGACAGGGGCATGACGTTCCGCGGGACGAAATCCGTGCCGCCCCACACCGGCTGCAGGGCCGAGCGCGAGACGCCCAGGATCGCCACCTGGGGCGCGTACACGATGGGGTCGAAGGCCGTCCCGCCGATGCCGCCCAGGTTGCTGATGGTGAACGTGCCGCCCTCCATGTCGGCCGGGCTGACGCGCCGCTCGCGGGTCTTGGCCGCCAGTTCGTTCAGCTCGACCGCCAGCTGTTCGATGCCCTTGGTGTCCGCGTCCCGGACCACCGGCACCAGCAGGCCGCCCGGAGTGTCCACCGCCACGCCCACGTGGATATAGTTCTTGAAGATCAACTCCTTGCGGGCCAGGTCAAGGCTCGTGTTGAACTGCGGGAAGGCGCGGAGGGCCGCCGCGCACACCTTGATGAGGATGGCCGTCATGGTGAGTTTCGCGGTATCCGGCGCCTTGAGATTGAAGTTGCGCCGGAAGGTCTCCAGGTCGGTGATGTCCGCCTTGTCGTGCTGGGTGACCATGGGGACGGTCGACCAGGCGTAGCTCATGGCGTCGGCGGTGATCTGCCGCACCTTCGACAGGGGTTCGACGGTGACGCCGCCCCACTTGGTGAAGTCCGGCAAGGGGCGCTGGGCGTGGAGACCGGCGAACTCGCCGCCGGGGCTCGCCGCGCCGCTCCTGATCTGGCCCAGGGCAGCGCGCACGAAGGCGCGCACGTCGTCCTCGCCGATGCGTCCGCCGGGACCGGTGCCCTGAACCTGATGGATGTCCACGCCCAGGTCGCGGGCCAGGCGCCGGATCGAGGGCGCCGCCGGGGCCACCTGGTCGCCGCCGCGCACGGCACCCAGGTCGACCGCCTGGTCGAAGGGCGCGTCCGCCGGGGGCGGCGGCGGTGCCGCCGCGGGGCTGGGGGGCAGGGGTTCGGGTCGCGGAGTGGGCTCCGGAGCGGCCGGTGCCGGGAGCGTCTCCGCCGGCGCCGCCGGCGCGGGGGCCGCCGCGCCACCGGGTTCACCCAGCATGACGACCGCACCGATGGGCACCGTGTCGCCCTCGGCTACCTTGATTTCGGTGATCACGCCGGCGAAGGGGGCGGGCAGGGCCACCACGGCCTTGTCCGTCTCCAGCTCCAGCAGGGTCTGGTCGACCTCGACCGTGTCGCCTACGGCCACGACCACGGAGATGACCGTGCCTTCGGTCACGCCGTCGGAGACTTCGGGTACCAGGATGTCCTGTGCCATGCTCTTCCTCAGTCCGTATGGGGGTTCAGCTTGTCCGGGTCGATCCCGAGCTCGGTGATGGCCTGCGTCGCCGTGTTGGTGGGCACGGCGCCCAGGGCCGCCAACCGCTGCAGGGCCGCCACGGCGATGTAGCGGGCGTCCACCTCGAAGAAATCACGCAGCTGTTCGCGGCCGTCGCTGCGGCCATAGCCGTCGGTGCCCAGGCAGTGCACCGGGCCGGGCAGCCACTGGGCGATGGTCGCCGGCAGCACCTTCATGTAGTCGCTGGCCGCCACGAAGACCCCGTTCTCGCCGGCCAGGCGCTCGGCCACCCAGGGTGTGCGCGGGGCCTGGCCCGGGTGCAACAGGTTCCAGCGCTCGCACTCCACCGCGTCGCGGTACAGTTCCTTGTAGCTGGTGACGCTCCATACGTCGGCCGCCACCCCGTACCGTTCCTCGAGGATGGCCTGGGCCTTGAGGGTTTCGTTGAGGATGGCGCCGGAGCCCAGCAGGTGGGCCTTCACCTTGGTGCGATCGCCGGTGAGGCTCGTGGTGCGGAACCGGTAGAGGCCGCGCAGGATGCCCTCGCGCACGTCCCCGTCAGCCGTATTCTGCGGCATGGACGGCATGGGATAGGTCTCGTTGCCGACCGTGAGGTAGTAGATCCAGTCCTCCTGGTGGCAGTACATGCGCGTGATGCCCTCGTGGACGATGACCGCCAGCTCGTAGGCGAAGGCCGGGTCGTAGGCCTTCACCGACGGCGGGGTCATGGCCAGCACGTGGCTGTGCCCGTCCTGGTGCTGGAGGCCTTCGCCGGCCAGGGTCGTCCGTCCGGCGGTGGCGCCGATGAGAAAGCCGCGGGCCCGGGAGTCGCAGGCCTGCCAGATCAGGTCGCCGACCCGCTGGAAGCCGAACATGCTGTAGAAGGTGTAGAAGGGGATGGTCTGGACGCCGTTGTTGGCGTAGGCGGTGCCGGCGGCGATGAAGCTGGCCATGGAGCCGGCCTCGTTGATCCCTTCCTCGAGGATGGAGCCGGTCTTCTTCTCGTTGTAGAAGAGCAGGCTGCCCTTGTCCACCGGGTCGTAGAGCTGTCCGGCGTGACTGTAGATGCCTGCCTGGCGGAAGAGGGATTCCATGCCGAAGGTGCGCGCCTCGTCGGGCACGATGGGCACGATGAGCTGCCCGATTTCCGGGTCCTTGAGCAGCTTCGACAGCATGTGGACGTAGGCCATGGTCGTGGCCAGTTCACGCTCGCCCGAGCCCTCGAAGTATTCGCTGAAGATGGCTTCGGTGCGGCAGGCCATGGGGCGGCTCTGGTCCAGGCGCCGGGGCAGGGAGCCGCCCAGTTCGGCGCGCCGTTCCCGGAGGTAGACCATCTCGGGGCTGTCCTCGTCCGGCCGGTAGAAGGGGGTCTCATTGATGTCGTCGTCGCTGACGGGGATGTTGAAGCGCGTGCGGAATTCCTTGAGCTCGTCCTCGTTCAGCTTCTTCTGCGAGTGGGTGATGTTCTTGCCCTCGCCGGCCTCGCCCAGGCCGTAGCCCTTGATGGTCTGGGCCAGGATCACCGTGGGAGATCCCTGGTGTTCGAAGGCGGACTTGTAGGCCGCGTGGACCTTGGCCGGGTCGTGGCCGCCGCGTCGGAGCTTGCGGATCTGCTCGTCCGAATGGTTGCGCACGAGCTCCGCCAGTTCGGGATACTTGCCGAAGAAGTGGTCCCGGATGTAGGCGCCGCCGGAGATCGTGTAGCGCTGCATTTCCCCGTCCAGGATCTCTTCCATGCGCTGCATGAGGGTGCCCGAGGCGTCCTGCTCCAGCAGGCCGTCCCAGTCGTCGCCCCAGATGACCTTGATGACGTTCCAGCCCGCGCCGCGGAAGGCCGCCTCCAGTTCCTGGACGATCTTGCCGTTGCCGCGCACGGGACCGTCGAGCCGCTGCAGGTTGCAGTTGATGACGAAGATGAGGTTGTCCAGGTTCTCGCGGCTGGCCAGGGTGATGGCGCCCAGGGATTCGGGTTCGTCCATCTCGCCGTCGCCGAGCATGGCCCACACCTTGCGGCCGCTGGCCGCGCGCAGTCCCCGGTCCACCAGGTAGTGGTTGAAGCGGGCCTGGTAGATGGCTGTCAGGGCCGTGAAGCCCATGCTGACGGTGGGGTGCTCCCAGAAGTCGGGCATGAGGAAGGGGTGGGGATAGGACGAGAGGCCGCCGTCCGGGTGCAATTCGTGGCGGAAGTTCTGCAGGTCCTGTTCCGTGAGCCGGCCCTCCAGGAAAGCGCGGGAGTACACGCCGGGGGAGGCGTGCCCCTGGAAGAAGACCTGGTCGCCCAGGAAGTCGTTGGTGCGGGCGCGCCAGAAGTGGTTGAAGCCCACTTCCCAGAGGTTGGCCGCCGAGGCGTAGGTGGAGATGTGGCCGCCGATGCCGGGTCGCTCCCGGTTGGCCCTGACCACCATGGCCATGGCGTTCCACCTGACGATGGACTTGAGGCGCCGCTCCAGTTCCCGGTCGCCCGGATACAAGGGCTGCAGGTCCTTGGGAATGGTGTTGATGTAGGGCGTGTTGGCCGTGAAGGAGATGCTCACGCCCTGTTCCTGGGCGCGGGTCTGCAACTGCCGGAGCAGCTGGCGCACCCGTTCCGGGCCCTGTTCACGCAGAACGTAATCCAGGGACTCGCGCCATTCGGCGTTCTCGATCTCGTGCAGGGCGCGCTGGTCGCGGGGGTCGCTCTGGGACATGGCCTCGTCTCCCTCTGCGGATTGAAAACGCGAATCGCCCTCACGATAAAGCGTTTGCGCAGAACGTCAACCGGCGGCACACTCGTGGGCCGGGCTTGCCGCCCGAGGGGCTCTGCGGGTATGATGCCTGCCGAATAGTGCCGCCGCTCCCGATTCCCACCAGGAGGCTGACCGTGGACGGATTCATCGAGCGCCTGATCAGGGCCATCAAACTCGACGCGACCCTGTACGACGAGGTGGACAAGGACGAAGGCTCCATGGGCCAGGCCGTCGGCGTGGTGGCCCTGTCCTCCCTGGCCGCCGGCATCGGCGCCGCGGGCCTCGGCGGCCCCTTCGGCATCCTGGCGGGACTGCTGGCCGCCCTGGTGGGGTGGTTCATCTGGGCCTTCACCGCCCACTTCGTGGGAACCCGCCTGCTGGCTGAGCCCCAGACCCGGGCCGAGCTCAGCCAGGTGCTGCGCGCCACGGGCTTCGCCGCCGGGCCGGGATTGATCCGCGTCCTGGGCATCATCCCGCTGCTGGGCATTCTCGTGAACTTCGTGGCGTCCCTGTGGATGCTGGCCGCCTTCGTGGTCGCCATCCGCCAGGTCCTCGACTACCAGAGCACCGGCCGCGCCGTGGCTGTCTGCATCATCGGTTTCGTGATCCAGTTCCTGGTCTATTCACTCTTTGCTGTCATCGGACTGGGTGGCCTCTTCATGGCCGCCGCCTGACCGACCGGAGGATTTTCATGGCCCTGCGCATACTCGCCGTGCTCACCGTCATTCTGCTGTTTGCGGGCAGCGCCCTCGCCGACGAGCCCGTCTACCGGGCCAAGAACAAGTACCCGGTCCTGGACGAGATCAAGGCCGCCCGCCAGGTCGGCATCGACGCCCGCGACTCGGTGCGCGCGGCGGTGGAGGCCGAGTGGGATGACCGGCAGCAGGCGGTGAAGGACGCCAAGCTCGCCCTGCGGGTCGACTGGTCGAAGATCGAGCGGCCCGAGAGTCCCGAGAGCTTCCTGCGGCAGCTCTGGCACACGCCGCCCACGCCCCAGTACTACACCGGCACCTGCTGGGCTTTCTGCTCCCTCTCGTTTGTGGAGAGCGAGGCCCATCGCATCACCGGTGTGGAGGCCAAACTCTCGGAGATGTGGATCGTCTACTGGGAGTACGTGGAGAAGGCCATGAGCCGCCTTGCGTCCTATGGCCACACCCCGGTGGCCCAGGGCGGCCAGGACCACGGCACCTTCGAGGTGATCCGCAAGTACGGCATCGTGCCGCGGGCCTCCTACGCTGGGGTATTCGACGCGGACGGCCGCCACGATCACGCCCTGCTGAACAAGGAACTCAACGCCTACCTTACCTTCGTCTTGGACAACGGCATGGTCGATATTGAGGAGAGCCGTCGGGCGGTGCGGGCCATCCTGGACAAACACATGGGCACGCCGCCCGAGGACGTCCAGTGGGAGGGCAAGACCTACAGCCCACAGACCTTCGCTTCGAAGATCCTGGGCATCGTCCCGGACGACTACGTGGCCTGCGTGTCGCGCATGAACGCCCCCTTCTACGCCGATGTCCTGCTGGACGTGGAGGACAACTGGCGCCGCAAGACCGACTACCTGAACCTGCCGCTCACGGACTTCTACGAGGTCATCAAGAAGGCCGTGCAGGACGGCTACACCGTGGCCATCGGTGGCGACAATTCGGAACCCGGCATGGACGGCCAGTTCGACACCGCCGTGATCCCCGACTGGGACCTCCCGGCCAAGGCCATCAACCAGGGCAGCCGCGAGCACCGCATCGTCAACGGCGAGACCGGCGACGACCACGGGGTGCACGTGGTGGCCTGGCAGAAGAAGGGCGGGCAGGACTGGTTCCTGATCAAGGATTCCAACCGATCGAGCCGCTTGGGGCAGTACGAGGGATATTACTTCTGGAGCGGCGACTACATCCGGCTGAAGATGCTGAGTTTTACAATCCACAAGGATCGGCTGGAGGGCCTGGGAGGCTAGATTCCTGCCTGTTGCGGAATGCGAAAGGGACCCGCGGTAGCGGGTCCCTTCCTCACGGCGGGCAAGTTGGCTCAACGTACCGCCGTTATCAACTCCTGCACCTTGGCCAGTGCCGGATCCTCGTCCCCTTCGAATTCGTGCACGAGAGGCAACGCATGGTCCGGTATCACCCCCCGGCCCCAGGGAATGTCCGCGCGTAGTTCCTCGTCGAAGACCAGCCTCATGAGCGGCATCCGCAACTCCAACCCCGTGTGTTCCAGCCGCACGTGGGCGAATTTCATGGCGTTCATGCGGTAGTAGCAGGACCCGGTTTCCTGGCCCACGATCACGCCCCGATCGAAGCGGCGGACCAGGGCCGGGAAGATGGTGGCCGCAGAGATGGAGCGGGGGTTGACCAGCACGTAGAGGTCGCCCGCGTAGTGGACCTCGGGATTCGGAGCCAGGTCCACATAGGTGGATGCCGACTGCCGGTAGCCGTCCGCGCACGGCTCGGTGAATTCCGGGAACATGTTCCGGTTGGCGGCGGAGTAATTGTCCGTGTTGGCGAAGAGGGCGTAGGTGTCGTTGTCGCGGACCAGGGCCGTGGCCTGGGTGCGGAAGGGCCGGTCGGCGAAGAGGGCGAAGAGGCGGCCGAGCACCTCGTCCGAACCGCCGAAGTTGTCGCGCAGATCGATGACCAGATTCGTGCGTCCCGAGTCGCCGGCAGCCCTGACGAAGGCGGCGATCTCCTGCTCGTCGGTCTCCAGCAGTTCGAAGGTGTTGATGTCCAGCAGGGCGGTCCGTTCGTCCAGGAGGCGGGTCGTGTAGCGGCCGTCCGCCGGCGAGAACCGCTTGGCCTTGGGCTGGTAGATGTTCTCGGTGAGACGCTGGTGTTGCAGCCGGGCCTCGGTGCCGTCGGCGAAGACCAGGTGCAGTTCGTCCCCCTCGCCCAGGTTCAGGATCTGGGCGCAGTACAGCCAGAAGTACTTCATGAGCGACAGGTCGGTCACGCTTTCGATGAAGCCGTCCTGGCGGGTGGCCAGCATGGCGGCCTGGGGGATGAGCTCCGCCACGTGGCGGCCGTTGATCCGGGTGATCGTCTTGCCGAGCAGGTCCTGGTGGTCCGGGAAGGCGCTGAAGATCTTCACCGACGTCCCCTCCACCCCGTAGAGGACCGGCGGGTAGGTTCCGGAAAAGGCGCGGAAGCGTTTTGGGTAGAGGGCCGTGTGGCTGTCGCGGACGGCCGTCACCGCTTCCTGCAGCAGCAGCATGAACTCCATGGAGGTCATGGGCTCGTGCACATGGGCGGCCATGTCGTCGAGCAGGGCGTTCCAGGACGCCCGGTCCAGGTAGTCGTGCAGTCCAGGGTGGCCTTCCTCCAGAGCCGACCGCAGAACCGCCAGGTCGGCCAGAAGGTCGGCGACCGGGTGTTCGTGGACCAGGTAGTCGGTGGTGTCGGCCTCGGGCGGCAGGTACGACGTCGGGAGGCCGAAGATGCTCAGGGGATCGGCCGCCTTGCCGTCTACGCTGCGCTCGAGGCAGAGCGACCGCTGGGTGACCGCCTTGTAGGCGTAGCCCACGGTGCCCAGAGGGTCGCCGCGCCGGATCTTCGTGCCGGTGGCGAAGTACCGTAGTGGAAGCAGGCCGCTCAGGTAGAGGACCTCGCCGTCGCCGCAGTCCAGGCCGAGGTGGTAGGAGACGAAGCGCGGGTCCACGGTTCGTCCGAAGCGCTCGGAGAGGTGGACGGCCATCTCCTTTCTGGCTTCCGCGTCGTAGGCGGGCACGTCGTCGATCACCGTATCCTCGCCCCGGTAGCCGAAGCTCTGCATGGACAGCAGGGCAGGTCGGTACATGTAGCCTTCGCTCTTGATCTCCGCGTCGCAGGGAGCCACGACCACGGCACCCTCCTCGGCAGTGACGAAGAGGTTCGCGAAGTTGAATTCGTCCTGGATGTAGTCCTGGGGCTTGGCGATGACACCCTCGCCGGGGCGGGTCCCTTCGATGAGCCAGAGATAGGGATCGGTGGTGTCGGCAGCCGGCAGCCGGCCGGGCAGGGATGCCGTCAGGACGCAAGCCAGCAGAACGGTCAGGCGATGGGACACGATGCTCTCCTTGGACGGATGCTCAGTCATGGGCGGTGTTCGAGGTGTCGGCGGCGGCCAGCACTTCGGCCGACACCCAGTAGACGTCGCCGCAGCAGTAGCCGCCGCCCTCGTCGGTGAGCTGGTGCCGGACGAAGAAGAGGTATTCGCCGTCGGGAGTCACGCAGGGGGACCGCTCGGCCGCCGGCGTATTCACGGCGGGCCCGAGGTTGCGGGGAGCCGTCCAGCCGCCGTCGCTACGGCGCCGGGTGAGGTAGAGGTCGGCCGAGCCCTGGCCGCCGGGACGGGTCGAACTGAAGATCAGGTAGCTTTCGTCCGGAGCCACGTAGGGGTGGGAGTAGAAGAGGTCGGTGTTGACGGCTTCCGGCAAGCGCTCTGGCGTCAAGTAGGCGCCGTCGTGGTGCTGGGAGCGCCACATGATACGGGGCGGACCCAGAGTGCAGAAATACAGGGAGCGGTCCGCGGCCACGGCCACGAAGACCTCGTTGCGGTCCGTGTTGAGGGGTGGACCGGGGTTGAGCGGATCGGACCAGCCACCGTTGCGGCGCTCCACGTACCAGATGTCCCAGTCGTCCTTGGCTGCGCCGAGACGGACGGGGCGTTGGGAGAAGAAATACAGCCGCTGTCCGTCCGGGGCGAAGCAGGGGCCGTCTTCCTTGAAGGGCTCGTTGAAGGGGAGGCCTTGCACGCCGCTCCACCCGTCCTTCCCGCGGGCGACCATCTGGAGGCCACGCTCGCGCGTGAAGTAGGTCCAGACGATGAGGTCGCCGTCGGGGGAGAAGGTGGGGCCCAGGTGCTCGTTGCGATCGGTGGTCACGATCCCCGGGGCGAAGATCTTGGGGGTCAGGCCGGGGGGCTCCTGGTCCAGGTAGGGACCGGGGCCACGGCAGCCGGCGCCCAGGTGGGCGGCCGCGGGGAGGATCAGCAACAAGAACAGCGCTGCGTACGTGCGCCTGGATCGCTGATGCATGGCAGGATTCCGATTCCCGTCGCATGGGTTGCCGAGTCGCAGCTCCCGTGCGGCCCGCGGGTGCCGTCGCGGGCGGGCCGTCCCGGGGCATGACGCTGACGGGGGAATTATGTTGCAGGACGGGTGTCAGACCAGGGTTTCGTCCTCGACGTAACTCCTCGTACAGGGCCAGATCGTCAGTCGACAATTCGTCGGGCCGTCCGCCGTCACCAGCGCCCCTCCGGATCAGGGCGCCGCGCCCGGCGCATTCTCCCAGGTCTCCACCGCCACATCCCGTTCCTGCAGCGCCGCGAGCATGACCGCACCGGGGACGATCAGTTCCTGCCGCTGCGCCCCGGGCGCGTCGATCTCCCCGCTCGCCAACAGGCGGGCGATGATGGCCGCCGGATAGCCGGTCATGCGCATCATGGCGGAGATGCCGTGTGCGGCGTCATGGCGGTCGATGATGCGTACGTTGCGCCGCACCGCCTGGTCGTTGCGCCGGCCCTCGGACCAGCACCAGACCAGGATGAGGTCCTCGCCGGGCAGGTCCAGGGCCCGGTCCAGGCAATGGGCCAGCACCTGGCGCGGGGCGACCGTGACGCCGCCCACGTCCACCGGCCGCGAGTCGGTCAGGCCCAGTTCGTGCAACAGGCGCACCTGGGCGCAATGGCCCCGGTAGCGGATGGTCTTGTAGTCCAGGTCGGGCACGCGGCCCAGGAGGGTCTGGGGCAGGGTGGAGGTGCCGCCGGAGGTCTGGAAGGCCTCCAGTTCGCCGAAGGGGGCCGGGAAGGTCAGGGTCTCGAGTTCACTGAGGGAGGGCACCGTCTGCAGCTTGCCGCCACGGATGACCACCGCCGGTTCGATGTACTCGTTGATCAGGCCCTGCACCGAGAACACGACCTTGTAGTTCATGGGGGGCAGAGGCTCGGCCGGGAGGCCGCCCACGCGTAGGCGCACGCAGTCGATCTCGTCCAGGCCTTCGGTCAGCCAGTAGCCGAGGATGCCCGCCAGACCCGGGGCCAGGCCGCAGTCGGGGACGATGCTCACGCCGGCGGACCGGGCTGCGGCGTCCAGTTCGAACTCCCGCGCCACCACGTCGTTGTTGCCGCCCAGATCCAAGAAGTGGCACCGGCCCTGGACGGCGAGAGCGGCCAGGTCGGCGTTGAACCAGTAATTGACGGCGCTGATGGCCACCTGGGCCGTGTCCATGAGGGGGCCGACCATCGCGGCGTCGGTCACGTCGCCGGCGGTGACGGCCAGGCGTGGGTCGTTGAAGCGCGCCTGCATCCGCTCCAGGGCGTCGGCGTCCCGGTCCATGACGTGGAGCGCCGAGGTATCCGGCGCGTGGTGCAGCAGGTCGTGGGCGATGGCCGTGCCCTGGAGGCCGGCGCCCAGCAGCAGGTATTTCAAAGCGGGACTACTCCGTGTGCTTGACCGTGCGGCCCAGCAGTTCCGCCGCTCTGGCGACGAGGGTCTCGTCGTCGGCGTCGACGGCCGCGCCGGTCATGAGTTCGTCGAGGACCGCGGACTGCGCGCGGCTGGCCGCGATGACCTCGTCGAGGGGGCGTCGGCCGAAGTGTATCATGGGATACAGCGGTGTCCACTGGTCGGGCATGAGGTCCCACAGGCGCCGCTCCAGGTGCCAGCGCCGGTCGTAGTCCGGGTCTGCGCTCCGGCCGATGGACTGGAAGTTGGCCAGGCTCAGGTCGCCGATGGCGTCGGTGCAGGGCTTGCGGCGTTCGCTGAAGGCGGGCAGGACCAGGTCCATGTCCCCGTCGAACTCCTCGATCAGGTCGTCCAGGGTGGTGACGTCCTCGAAGCCCGTGTTCATGCCCATGGCGAAGAAGGGTACGATGGCGTGGCAAGCGTCGCCGATCAGGCCCACCCGGCCGTCCACGTGCCACCGGGAGCAGCGCACGGCTTTGATGTCCGAGGGCGGGTTCCGCTCGAGGGTCTCGTCGTAGTCGGGACAGAGCCGTGCCAGGTCGGGGAAGGCCTCGACGAAGCCCCGCACGCGCTCCTCGTGGGCCCGGCCGTAGCGGAAGAGGTTGTCGCCCTTCTTGGCAAAAAAGAGGGTGCCGGTGAAGCTGGCGTCCTGGTTCGGCAGGGCTACGAACAGGCCCTCGGGACGGGGCCAGATGTGCACGCCGTCCGGGTCGAGACGGAACTCGCCGTCGTCCGCAGGCGGGATGACGAACTCGAAGTAGCGGTAGTCGAGGGTGAGCATCTCGTCGCCGATGTAGCCGGCGCGGCAGAAGTCCTTGCGGACCTGTGAGTTCATGCCGTCGGCGCCCAGCAGGTGGTCGCAGTCCAGGGTCTCGACCGTCCCGGTGGTCTGGTGGCGGGCCGCCAGGCGGCCGGTGGCCAGGTCCACGTCTTCGCAGAGGGTGTCGAAGCGCAGGTCCACACTCGCCTTCTCCGCCGCGTCCAGCAGCACGCTGTTGAGGGTCTTGCGGTTCACGGTCCACAGGGCGTGTTCCGGACGGCCGTAAGCCTGCTCCTGCACCGAGCCGTCGGACAGATGGACGCAACGCTTCCGTTTCGGCATGGCTCCATCGCGCACGGCCTGGTCCATGCCCACGGTGCGCAGGGCGTGCCAGCCGCGCTCGGACAGGGACATGGCGATGGAACGTCCGCCCGGAATGTCGGCGCGGCGCATATCCGGTCGTTTCTCCAGCAGGGTGACCCGAGCGCCGCGGCGGACGAGATGGAGCGAGCACAGGGTGCCGACGAGGCCGGCGCCGACCACGACCAGGTGGCGGCCCGCCAGTTGCAGACGGTTGTTCATGGGTGGAATCCCTCCGGAATCGATTGAACAAGGATGCGCGTCGTGGACCCTCCCCTGGACCCATGGTCCGGTTCCGTATCACGGGATCCGGCCTCGGCGAAGGACCATAGTATACCAGAATACTCCGGTTTAGAAAAGCCCCGAGCGTCGGAGATTGGTTCCTGGTGCCTTGCGGTCTGCCGTCCTTTCCGAGGCTGCCCTATCAACTTGCCATCCCCGCAACCGCCGCGAATGACCCCGGGAGGGCAGATTGACCGCATTCAGCGGTTTTTGCTCGAGGGCATGGAATTTGCTTTTCGGGCCTGCGGCCGAACTGTCGACAACGGCCATCCAGGGCTCGAACCGAGGATAGCCATGCCCCGCATCGATACCTTCCTGAAGATCATGCAGGAGAACGATGTCTCCGATCTGCACCTGAGTGCCAACGCCGAGCCGCGCCTGCGCATCAACGGCGAACTTCAGCGGGGCGAGCACCGGCAGCTCTCGGAGGACGAGCTGCGAATCATCATCTACGAACTGCTCTCGGACACCCAGATCCAGCAACTGGAAACCCGCGGCGACCTGGACCTGGCCTACACCCTGCCCGGCGTGGCCCGGTTCCGCATCAACGTCTACAAGAAGTTCCCGGGCCTGGCGGCAGCCTTCCGCATGATTCCCAACTCGATCCCGACTCTGGACGAGCTGGGCATGCCCGACGTGCTGAAGAACATGCTCGGCCAGCGTTCGGGACTGGTCCTGGTGACCGGTCCGACCAACTCGGGCAAGTCGACGACCCTGGCCGCCATGGTCGACCATCTCAACGAGCACGCGCGGCGGCACATCATCACCCTCGAGGACCCGCTGGAGTTCATCCACCCCAACAAGAACTGCCTCATCAACCAGCGGCAGGTGGGCGAGCATTGCGAGGACTTTGCCGGCGCCCTGCGCGCGGCCCTGCGCGAGGACCCGGACGTGATCCTGGTGGGCGAGATGCGCGACCTGGAGACCATCTCCCTGGCCCTGACCGCCAGTGAGGTAGGCCAGCTCGTGCTGGGTACGCTCCACACCAAGTCGGCGTCCCAGACCATCAGCCGCATCGTCGATCCCTACCCGGGGGACCAGCAGACCCAGATCCGCCACATGCTCTCGGAAGTCCTGGTGGGCGTGTGCTCCCAGCAGTTGCTGAAACGGTCCGACGGCGAGGGACGCGTTGCCGCCCAGGAGATCCTGGTGGGCAACAACGCCATCCGCAATCTCATCCGCGAACAGAAGAGCCACCTGATCAACAACGCCATGCAGACCGCTCGCAAGGAGGGCATGCAGCTGTTGGACCAGCACCTGGGCCAGCTCGTGGACGCGGGCGTTGTGGACCGGGACGAGGCCGTGCGCTACGCGGCCGATCCCCACACCCTGGGCCGGGCCGCTCCGGCGGCCGGCGGTACGACGAGCAAGCGACCGGCCAAGCGGCGGCCGGTGGGCGCGGGGAGTCCGTGATGACGACCCGCGACGGCAACCGCCTGGACCAGATCCTCCTGCGGCTGGGATTCGTCGACGAGGCGCAGATCACCGACGCCCTGCAGCGCCAGGGCGTCGACGGCGGTCGCCTCGGCTCGCACCTCATGCGCGCCGGGGCCGTGACCGCGGAGCAGCTCGCCCGGGCCCTGTCCGAACAATACGGTGTCCCCGCATTCAGCCCCGGCCGTCACCGGGTCAACGGCCAGCTGGTGGCCGCCCTGCCGGCCGAACTGGTGCGGACGGCTCAGTTGTTGCCCATGGGCCACGACCCGAGCAGCGGCGTGCTCTCGGTGGTTGCGGTCGATCCCGAGGACCCGGCCGGACTGGCCGAGTTGCGTCATCACATCCAGTGCGCCGACGTGGAGATCTTCGTCACGCCCGAGGCCACCTTCGAGGGACTGCTCACCCAGCACCTGCCTGCCGACGACGCAGTGGTGCAGTCCCGACCCGGGATCGTTCTGCCCGATCTCTTCAACGCGGACGCCGCGGCGGGCGAGGACGCGGACCCCCTGGAGGAACGCGACCCCGAGGACAGTCCCGAAGTCCTGCTGGTCAGCGACCAGGCCTTCCTGAAGAACTTCCTCGCGCCCATCTTCGAGCGCGAAGGACTGCGGCTGGTGACCGCCGGTGAGCCGGCCGAGGTGGCCGCCTGCCTGAACCGGGGCTCCTGCGAGCGCGTGCTCGTACCGCGGGAGATGGCCGCGGTGTTTGCGTCCTGGGTCAAGCAGGGAACGGTGCCCGTACCGCGGGGGGAGGTGGGAGAGTTCGCCACGGTCAGCGGCGCCCTCTGCGACAATCCCGTGCCCTACGCGGCCATGCACGCCAGCCTGATCCAGTCCCTGAAGATGGCCGCCGAGTCGCACCTGGCCGACGCCGGCTCCACGCCGCCCTACGACCTGCTCTGCGGGGATTGCCGCGAACTGGGGGCCAAGGTGGAACTGAGCCGCCGGGCCCTGGACGGGCTCGAGGCGGCGGTCCTGCTGATCGTGCCGTCCAGCGCTGCCAAGGGTGCCGACAAGATCGATGATCACGGCGTGGACTGGCCCCGAACCCTGGGCCGGGCGCGTAGCCTGCGCCATGCCTGGGGCGTGGAGGATGTGCTCGCGGCGTTCCGGGAACTGCTCACCGAGAATGTGAACCTGGAGGAATTCTCAATCCGGGACCCGGAGATCGCCCTGGCGGCCCAGGTCCTGGCCCTGGTCTGGCACCATCACGCCGCGGCGCGCCGCAGCCGGGCGCGCAAGTCCGGGGATCTGGCCGCGGTGAAGTCGCACCTGCGCGGGAAGAGCGGCCGCCTGGCGGTCACCGGCGTGGTCGAGAGCTACCTGGGCCTGCTCGAGGACCACGACCTGCCCCTGCACGCGGCCGCCTACCACCAGCTCTTCGTGGTCGGTGAGGGCCAGCCGTTGCTGGTCCGTTTCGCCGCCCGCCTGCGCCACCTGGGCTACCACACGGTCCTGGTCGAGGACCTGGACGAGGCGCGCCGCATGTGCGACCGCCACTCGCCGAGCGCGATCTTCGTCCACGACGACCTGGCCCATGGCTCCGACGCCGGCCGCGAGCTCTTCGACGCCGATTCGCCCGTGCTCGTCTTCGCCCTCACGGTCGAACGCGAGCCCGCCCGCATCCTGGAGCTCTTCGACGCCGGCTTCGACGACGTCTTCGCCCTGCCCCACGACTTCGACATCGTCGCGGCCCGGGTTCGCAAGGCCCTACAGGCCCACCTGGAGGCGTCCCTGTCCCCGGACACCCCGGGGGGGTTCCGCGCCGCCTTCACGGCACTGGGCTTCACCGATCTGCTCCAGGTCTTAAGCCAGAGCCTCAAGACCGTCCGCATCACCCTGGCCCACGGCGACCAGGAAGCGGTGGTGCACCTGGACCACGGACGCCTCTGCCACGCCGTTTGCGCCGGGAGTTCCGGGGTGGAGGCCATCTACGCCATCATCGCCTGGGAGGACGACGGCGAGTTCACCGTCGAGCCCGTGGCGAACTGTCCGGCGGACAACGTGGAAGCCACTCTCGAGTCCATCCTCATGGAGGGCTGCCGACTCCTCGACGAGAGCCGCGTCTAGGGACCCCACCCACCGCCTTTCGGGCTTTGACCTTGCCGCCCGCAGGGGCTAGAATCCGCACGTCTTATCGCGATTCCGGACGGCATGGTCCCCAGCCCTGCGAGGCACATCCATGGAAGCCAAGGTCCTCCAGAAGCATCTGCTTGAACTCATCCGCCGCACTTCCGCCGAATTGCCATCCGACGTGGTCGAGTCCGTCGATCGCGGTTGGCGGCGGGAGAAGAAGGATTCCACCGGCAAGTACGCCCTGAAGGTCATCCGCGACAACATCGTCATGGCCAAGGACAAGTCCCAACCCCTGTGCCAGGACACCGGTACGATCATCTGCTACGCCGACCTTCCGGCCTGGTGCGACGAACGCACCTTCCGCAAGGCCTACGAGTGGGCGGTGGTCAAGGCCACCAAGGTGGGTTACCTGCGCCAGAACTCGGTGGACTCCATAACCGGCGTCAACTCGGGCACCAACCTGGGTCCCGGCAATCCGGGCTACCACTTCCATCCGGCCCAGGGCAAGTCCCTCAAGGTGCGGATGATGCTCAAGGGCGGCGGATCCGAGAACATGAGCGTCCAGTACGCCCTGCCCCACAACGGGCTGGGCGCTGGGCGGGACCTGGAGGGCGTGCGGCGCGTCCTGCTGGACGCGGTGCTCCAGGCCCAGGGCAAGGGCTGCGGTCCGGGCATCCTGGGCGTGTGCATCGGCGGCGACCGGGGCACGGGCTACGCGGCGGCCAAGGAGGAGCTCTTCCGCCTGCTCACCGACGAGAACGAGGACCCGCGCCTGCGCAAGCTGGAGAAGCGGATCATGAAGGAGGCCAACGGACTGGAGATCGGTCCCATGGGCTTCGGCGGCAAGACCACGATCCTGGGCGCCAAGATCGGGCACCGGAACCGGGTCCCCGCCTCGTTCTTCGTCACGGTGGCCTACATGTGCTGGGCCTTCCGCCGCAACGGCTTCGTCCTGAGCGAGGGCGGCCGCATCTCCCGCTGGCTCTACGACTCCTAGGAGGATTGGATCATGCTGCTCGAAGCACCCTTCACCGAAGAGAAGATCCGCGCCCTCAAGGTAGGCGACCAGGTGGAGATCACCGGGCTCGTCTTCACGGGACGGGACGCATTCCACAAGTACCTCCACGACGGCGGCAAACCGCCGGTGGACCTGAAGAACAGCATCGTCTACCACTGCGGACCCGTGGTGGTGAAGGAAGGCGGCAAGTGGGTCGTCAAGGCCGCCGGGCCCACCACCAGCATCCGCGAGGAGCCCTACCAGGGACCGCTCATGGAGCAGTACGGCATCCGGGCCGTCATCGGCAAGGGGGGCATGGGCCCCAAGACGCTCGAGTACTGCCGCAAGGTGGGTGGGGTGTACTTCCACGCCATCGGCGGCGCGGCACAGGTGCTTGCCGAACGGGTCGTCGCGGTGGAAGGCGTCCACCTGGCCGAGAAGTTCGGGGCGCCGGAGGCCGTGTGGGAGTTCCGGGTGGACCGTTTCCCGGTAGTGGTGACCATGGATTCCCACGGTGGCTCCCTGCACGAGAAGGTGCTGGCCGAGTCGGAAGCCAATTTCCGCAAGCTGGTGGACTAGTTCCGCCGAGGAAGAACCCAAGCGAGGAGCGCGCGTGAACCACGAGACGTCCGGCGGCCCTGCCCAGGCGCAGACCCGTCCGCTGACCCTGCCGTCCATCCTGAACGTTCTCTGGCGGGCGCGCCTGCTGGCGGGGCTGGTGACCCTCGCCGGCGTGCTGGCCGGGGTGGCCTACGGTATCCTCGCCCCGCGCATGTACGAGGCCACGGGCCAGGTGCGGCCGGGCGTGGTGAGCTTCGCGGGCGACGGCACACCCCTGCGCGAGTCGGCGCTGAAGGACGTGGTGCGCTGGTTCCGCAGCAACCTCTTCTGGCCGGTCATGCGGGAACTGCCGGACTTCGCCGATCGTAAGACGGCCCCGGTCATCGACGCGGAGTTCATTCCCGCGGGCGTGCAGTTCGACGCGGGCGGCGACGTCATCATCCTGACCACCTTCGACCAGGATGCGGCCCGGGCGGTCACCATCCTCAACGAATCGGTCAAGGCCTTCAACCGGAGGGCCGAGGAGGACACCCTCCGCGGCACCATCGCCCTGACCCGGGGCGGCGCGCTGGTACGGCAGGCCAAGATTCAGGCGGACCTGGACTTCATCGCCGCCAAGACGGCGCGGAACTCCTTGGCCATCGCGGCTCAGGAACGCGAACTGGCCCAGGTGGAGACCCGTTCCACGCGGCTGGACATGCGCCTGGAGCGCCTGGCCCAGTCCCGAGCCACGCGTGAGCGGGCGGTGGTGGCCACCGAAGCCGAGGCCGAGGCCGCCCGGGGTCGCCTGGCCGAGGCACGCCAGTTGCTGTCCAGGACTTTGGCCGCCGAAGGCGGAGCCGCCGGCGGTGTCCGGAACGCCGACGCCGTCACCGAGGTGCTGCTGCAAACCGCCAGCCGCGAACAGGCCGGCCGGGTGGGCGACCTGTTGGTGACGGTGAACGAGCTGAGCGCGACCATCTACACCCACACCCTGGCCGCCGACACCCTGCGCGACGCCATGGCCGGGCTCGATGAGAAGATCGCGGATCTCCGACTGGTGAAATCGGTGGACCTGGCCAAGTCCCGGGCCGACATCCAGCAGAGGATCTCCGACCTGCACCTGGTGGCCGAACACGATCTGCCCCTGGAGCGGGCGCGGCTGGAGGCCGACTACCAGGCGGAACAGGTGAGGATCGACCAGCTGACGCCCCTGGAGCGGGTCGGCCGGATCACCGTATCGGCCGAGCCCGTGCGTCCGCGCAAGCTGCGGGCCACGGCCATCCTGACGGCGCTGGCCCTGTGCGGCGGCCTCTTCCTGGCCTTCGCGCGCGAGTACTTCCGGCGCAACCGTGCCGAGATCCTGGCCGACGGCGACCGCTGATGTCCGGCACCGGCCTGCTCCGGTTCATCCTCGTGGTGCTGCCGCTGACCAACTCGGTGACGCTACCGGTGGGCTTCCCCCTCAAGCTGTACGAAGTGGCCGGCTTCCTCGCCGTGGCCCACGCACTGCTGGGGCGGGGCTTCGCCCTGGGCCGCGCCGGCCGGGTCGTCGCCCTGTGGGGTGCATTCTGGTTCGGTAGCACCCTGGCCTCGGCCTGGGGCCTGTACGAGCTCTCCCTGCGGGACCTCGGCATGCTGGAGTGGGCCCACGGCCGCTACGATCCTCTCATCAACACCCTCTACCACTACACCTACCTGGCCTTCGACATCGGTCTGCTGGCCCTCTTTCTGGACGCCCTGGTGAGCGAGCGTATCAGCCGCTACCAGTTCTGCCGCTGGTGGTTGACGGGCACGGCCCTGGCGGTGGGCTACGCCGTGGTGCTGAACCTGGTCCATCACGCGGGCCTGCCCACCCTGCTGGTTCTGCGCTGGGACGACGTGCAACTCATGAACGTGGGGGGCATCCCGGTGGTCCGCACGGGGCCCTTCGAGGAGGGGAACTACTTCGGACTGTACCTGCTGGCGTCCCTGGTGGTGGCCCTGTGGGCGCGGCGCCGCTGGCCGGAACGTTTCATCCGGGCCATGGCGCCGGTCATCCTGCTGGGCGTGGTCATCACCGCCTCGCCGGCGGCCCTGCTGGGAGCGGTGGCGCTGGTGCTGGTGGCGGTCTTCTTCGGCGGCGGTTCGCCCCTGGCCCGGGGCGCGGCCGTGGGGGCGGGGGCCCTGGGCCTGGCCTTCCTGGCGGTTACGGGACTGCTGCAGACCCTGGTCCTGGACAAATTCTCCCTGCTCTTCTACGGAGGCGTGGCCGACGTCCGCAACATCTCCCTGGTGCAGCGACTGAACGAGTCCCACCACGCGTGGCAACTCTTCCTGGACCACCCCCAGGGCGTGGGCATGGGCAACTTCGGCTACTTCTTCGGCGACCACGCGAACCTGTACGTGTGGTTGCGACCCCTGTGGATGCAGTTCAAGCACATCCCCAACAACGTCTACCTGGAAGTCCTGTCCGAACACGGGATCGTCGTGGCCTTGCTCTTCGCGGGAATCCTGGTGCGCAAGGTCGTGCGCCTGGTGCGGGCGCGGGAGTACCTGGTGACCACGGGCGTGCTGCTCATGTACGTCTACTTCGCGGCGTTCCCGACCTTCCGCCTGGCGCTGATCTGGGTGTTCTGGGCCTTCGTGCTGCACCTGGGGAGCGACCGGGAATCCGCCGGGGACGAAGGTCCGTCAGCTTCGTGATCCCTGACGTCTGAGGAAGACCAGCGCCGGTACCGTGGCCACGGCTGCGTAGGCGGCGGCGCCGGCGGCGATGCGTACCAGCACGTGTTGGCCGGTGGTCAGGAGCACAGCGCCGGCCAGGAGCGCCAGGGCCGGGGCCAGGCGCAGCAGCAGACCGCCCAGGGCGCGGTTGAACTGATGCCGCCATACGGTCGCCAGGATCACCAGCAGCAACCCGTGGGCGGCGAACATGCCCCAGGCGGTGCCGACGGTGCCCATGGCGCGCCAGAGGAAGATCACCGCGCCCACGGCCACGGCGGCGCTCACGCCCAGGGGCGCCAGGTATTCCTGCTGGCGATCGGAAGCCATGAGCGCGTTGCCCAGGTAGGTGCCGGCGGCCAGGAAGACGTAGGACACGGACAGGATGCGGAAGACGCCTCCGGCCTCCGGGTACTGGTCGCCGTAGAGCAGGGCCACGAAGGGTTCGCCCAGGAGCGCGCCTCCCACTGCCGCCGGCAACAGCACGGCCAGGACCATCCCCAGGTAGTAGTTGAACGCTTCACGGAAGCCAGCCTCATCACCCTTGGCCAGGCGCGACAGACGGGGCAGCAAGGCCGACCAGAGGATCTCGATGGCGATAACGATGACGAAGGTGATCCGCGCCGCCGCCGCGTAGTTGCCGGCGGCCGCCGGAGCGGCCAGCATGCCCAGCACCAGCAGATCCAGGTTGAGCAGCAACCGGCCCACCACCACGTTGGCGCCCATGGGCGCGGTGGCCCGCCAGCGCCGGGACGCTTCCCCGGCGGGCGGCAGCACCGGCCAGGGGATGCCGCCCAGGTGCCGGCGCACTGCGGCCAGCAGCAGGATGTTGCCGCCCACCACCGAGGCCAGGTACATGGCGGGCACCCAGCGGGCGGCTCGGGCCGGGTCCCCGCCGGCCAGGGGTTTCAGGAGCAGCAGAACACCCACGGCGTACAGGGCGCTCAGCAGGATGCGCTGGGCGCCCACCATGGTCATGCGTTCGAGTCCCACCAGGATCCAGGCGTAGGTGCCCACCTGCAGGAGCACCGCGCCCAGGTAGATGCGGAAGACCCAAGGGTCGCCGGCGGCGAAGCGCAGGTGGGGGACGGCCAGCCAGAGCGCGGCCGTCACGATCACGGCCTGGACGGCGAAGAGCCCCGTGTGGCGCCGGGCGTAGGCAAGGATCCCAGCCCGGTCGTCCAGCCGGGAGATCTCCCGGATGCCCAGGACGGTTAGACCCCACTCGCCGATGATCAGGGCATAGGCCATGAAAGTCACGCCGAGCTGGACCACGCCGAACCAGTGGCTCCCCAGGATCCCGGCCAGGTAGACCAGGGCCCACAGGTTGAGCAGCTGGGACAGGGCGTAGCCCACGGTCAAGCGGCTGAAGTTGTGGAGCACGCCCTGGCGTTCCGGCATGATGGTCCTTTCGTGAGCGTCATGTTGGGCCCCGGCGCACGGGCCGTCAAGGGCCGGTCCCCGGGCGTGGACAGGGCCGGGTACGACCCCTATGATGGCCGCGCAAAGGATGCCGCGGGACCTTTCCTTGGAGGAGACGTGAACCGCCTGCCGACGTGGCTGCGCCTGGCCCCCCTGTACCTCTTGGCCCTGGCCGCGCCCATCTCCCTCAGCGTGGGCAGTATCGCCGCGGGGCTGTGCTTAGCCGTGGCCCTGGCCGTACTCGCGGTGGAACGCGACCCGGCTGTCCTGCCGCCCCGCACGGTGCTCTGGGGACTGGCCTTCCTGGTGGGGACTTACGCCCTGGCCACCGCCTTCGCACCGGCCGGTTTCCAGCGCTGGGACAAGCTCCTGGAGGAGAACTGGCTGAAGCCCCTGTTGGTGGCGGTGCCGGTCCTGGCGGCCGGCCGTCCGCGCCACGGACGCTGGATTCTGCTGGTGCTGCTGGCGGCCACGGCCGTGGCCGCGCTCTACGCCTGCCGGCAGCACGTCACCGGCTGGGACCCCATCCGGGGCCGCACCCTGGTGACCGAGTTCGGCCACATCGCCGTCACCGGTTTCGTGAACCACAAGCTCAGCTTCGGCGGCCAGTTGCTGGTGGCCATCCTGGCGGCCGCGGCCTGGACCCTGGCGCCGGGCGGACGCCGTGCCCGACGCCTGTTGCCGGTGCAAACGGGCCTGGTCGTCCTGTTGGGCCTGTCCCTGGTCTGGACCTACGCCCGGGGCCCCTGGTTGGGCGTCCTGGCCGGTCTGGTGGTGCTGGCGGCGCTGCTGCAAGGTCGGCGGCGCCTGGTGGGACTGATGCTCCTGACGCTCCCGGTGGTGGTAAGCCTGCTCCAGGGCGACCTGCGCGGCCACCTGCTGAGAGCCGCATCCGCGGCGGCCAACGAGACCCGGCTCAACCTGTGGCGCAGCTCCCTGGCCGGGATCGCCGACCGGCCCCTGCTCGGCTGGGGGCCCGGCAACTTCAGCGAGATGCTGGCCCACCACGAGGTGGCCGGCTTTTACAACTCCCGCTCCCACGCCCACAACGACCTGCTCATGCACGGGGTGAACGCGGGCGTGCTCGGTGCGCTGGCTTCCCTGTTCCTCTGGGGGGGGATAGCGGTGCTCCTGTACCTGGCCTGGCGGCGCGGCGGCGGCTGGGTCCCACTGGCCGGCGCGGCGGTCCTGGCTGGCCTGGCGGTGGCCGGACTGTTCCAGGTTTTCCACACGGACGACGAGGTGGAACTGGTGCTCTGCCTGGTCCTGGGACTGGGCCTGGCCCGGGGCGCCGGCGGTCCAGCAGACGATTGCCAAGCCCCGGACCGTGTGCGAGATTGAGTGGCCGACACCACGGCGGCGGCGCCGCCCACCACCCATCGAGAGGATGACAATGCAGCTGAGGAGAACGGCGGCCCTGGCTGCCATGCTGGCCGCGCTGGTGGCCCTGGGCGCCTGCGCGCAGGACCCAGGATTCGTGGAACTGGAACCGGGTCTGAGCTACGTGGACTCGACCGTCGGCACCGGCGCCCTCGTGGAACCCGGCGACTACATCGAGGTCCACTACACGGGCTGGGTGTGGGATACGGAGAAGCAGGCCAAGGGTACCCAGTTCGACAGTTCCCACGACCGGGACGAACCCATCGTGCTGCGCATCGGCAAGGGTTTCGTCGTCGATGGTTGGGACCGGGGGATCCCGGGCATGCATCAGGGTGGCAAGCGCACGCTCATGCTGGCACCGGAGCTGGCCTTTGGCGAGAGTGGCTCGCCGCCGAATATCCCGCCCGCGGCCACGCTGATCTTCGACGTGGAGGTCGTCGGCCTGCCCGAGGTCCAGATGGACATTCTGACCGCCGGCGAAGGCGAGACGGCCGCCCTCGGCGACCGTCTCAGCGTCCACTACACTGGCTGGTTCTGGAAAGACGGCGCCCCGGGCAACAAGTTCGACTCGTCCCACGACCGGGGTCGTCCCTACCAGCTCACCCTCGGCGCCGGCCAGGTCATCTTCGGCTGGGAGATCGCTCTGGAGGGCCTGAAGACGGGTACCACGGCGCGGGTCATCATCCCGCCGTCGCTGGCCTACGGCAAAAACGGGCGCGGTTCGATACCGGCCGAATCGACTCTCATGTTCGAGATGGAGCTGGTGGAAGTCGTCCACCCGTGATTCCAGTTCCGGGCCGGAAATCCGACAGATCCAGTCGGAAACTTGCCCTCGCCGGGAGCAGATACTAGAATTCGTTAAGTTTTTAGCAGCGCCCTTTCAGGGGCGTCTGCTTCATCTGGGCGTTCCATTGCCAGGAGGAAATGCGTTGATCTACCTGATCCCCGCTGCGGGTGTACTAGCGCTGGCGTTTGCGGCCTACAAGGCTCTTTGGGTCAAGAAGCAGGATGCCGGCTCCGAGACGATGCAGACCATCGCCGGCCACATCCAGGAGGGCGCCATGGCGTTCCTGGGCCGTGAGTACCGAGTGTTGGCCATCTTCGTGGTCGTCGTCGCGGTGCTGCTGGCCTGGGGCAACGCGAGCCTCCCCAACAGTCACTGGCTCATCGGCGTTTCCTTCGTGTGCGGCGCCATCTGCTCCGGCCTCTCCGGTTTCTTCGGCATGCGCATCGCCACCATCGCCAACGTGCGGACCACCGCCGCGGCGCGGACCGGCCTGAACAAGGCCCTGGGCGTCGCCTTCTCCGGCGGCACGGTCATGGGCATGTGCGTGGTCGGCCTGGCCATCCTCGGCCTGAGCATCCTGTTCATCGTCTATGACATGGTGTTCGGTGTGGAGTGGGGCATGGCCCGCATTCTGCAGGTCCTGTCCGGCTTCTCCCTGGGTGCCAGCTCGATCGCGCTGTTCGCGCGCGTGGGCGGCGGCATCTACACCAAGGCAGCCGACGTGGGCGCCGACCTGGTCGGCAAGGTCGAGGCCGGCATCCCTGAGGATGATCCGCGCAACCCCGCCGTCATCGCCGACAACGTGGGCGACAACGTGGGCGACGTGGCCGGCATGGGCGCCGATCTCTTCGAGAGCTACATCGGTTCCATCGTCGGTTCCATGATCCTGGGCGTGGCCTTCCTGACCTCGGCCGGCTACGAGGCGAACCTGAGCGGCGTCATGCTGCCCCTGGTCCTCGCGGCCGTTGGAATCGTCGTCTCCATCGCCGGAACCTTCTTCGTCAGGACCAGCGAGGGTGGCAACCCCCAGACTGCCCTGAACATCGGTACCTTCGGCGCCGGTGGCATCATGGTCGTGGCGACCTACTTCGCCGCCAAGTTCATGCTTCCCGCCGACCTGTTCATGGGTCCCTTCTACGCGACCATCGCCGGTCTGGCCGGCGGCATCGCCATCGGCATGATCACCGAGTTCTACACCGCCGAGAACCGCGGTCCGGCCAAGGGTATCGCCAAGGCCTCGGAGACCGGCGCGGCGACCAACCTCATCGGCGGCCTGGGCCTGGGCATGCAATCGACGGCCCTGCCGATCGTCGTGCTCTGCGCCGTGATCCTCATCGCCCACGAGGTGGCTGGTCTGTACGGCATCGCCATCGCGGCCCTGGGCATGCTCTCGACGACGGGCATCCAGCTGGCGGTCGACGCCTACGGCCCCATCGCCGACAACGCAGGCGGCATCAGCGAGATGGCCAAACTCGGCCCCGAGGTGCGCAGCCGCACCGACAAGCTGGACGCCGTGGGCAACACCACCGCCGCCATCGGCAAGGGTTTCGCCATCGGTTCGGCGGCGTTGACTGCCCTGGCCCTGTTCAGCGCCTACCGGGTGGCGGTCGGCCTGGAGACCATCGACCTGCTGAAGCCGGTCGTGCTGGTCGGCGTGCTGCTGGGCTCCATGCTTCCGTTCCTGTTCAGTTCGTTCGCCATGAACGCCGTGGGTCGCGCCGCCTTCAAGATGATCGAGGAGGTGCGTCGCCAGTTCAGGGACATCCCAGGCCTGATGGAAGGCAAGGCCACGGCCGACTTCCGTCGTTGCGTGGACATCTCGACCTCGGCGGCAATCAAGGAGATGATCGCTCCCGGCCTGATCGCCGTGGTGACCCCCGTGCTCGTCGGCTTCGTCGGCGGTACCGAGATGCTCGGTGGCCTGCTGACCGGTGTGACGGCCTGTGGCGTGCTGATGGCCCTGTTCCAGTCCAACGCCGGCGGCGCCTGGGACAACGCCAAGAAGCACATCGAGGGCGGCGCCTTCGGCGGCAAGGGCAGTGATGCCCACAAGGCCGCCGTGGTGGGCGACACCGTGGGCGATCCGTTCAAGGACACCTCCGGTCCCAGCCTGAACATCCTCATCAAGCTGATGTCCGTCATCAGCCTGGTGATCGCGCCGATGCTCATCAAGTAGCGACGTCGACGCAAGCGACGCATGAAGGCCCGTCCCGTGAGGGGCGGGCCTTCCGTTTGCGATGGGGTAGAACTCGGATCTCGCCGCCGGTGCCGATGATGCGCTACTTGACGATCCTGAAGCGTCCCTAGTCGATATACATGCCGGAACAGACGACGTAGGTTACGCCGTCGCTGCCCTTGCTCAATCGGAAATAGGTTTTCTTGGCGTGGATGCCCTTGTCGCCCGGCTTGGTGTAGCTGTAGGTGATCCAGCCTGTGCTGTCGGCCAAGGCGCCGGCGACGATGTCGTCCTGGAACTTCTTGCCCCGCACGTCGGTCTTTCCCTTGTAGCACTTGCCCACGAGAATCTGCTTGGGGTGGGCCACGATGGTCACTTCGGTATCGTAGACGAAGACGTAGTGGGCCTTGTCGTACTTGTTCTGATAGGGGTGATCGCCCCTGTTGATCAGGTCGAAGGTGCTGGCAACGTCGGTTTCCAGGTCGGTGGTCGTCTTGTCGACCAGGTCCACGACGCCGTCCTCCTCCATGATCCCGGCGACGGCGGTGCCGGCCAGGAGAATGGCTAGGACGGCCGAGGCCAAGCGGTGGGACGATTCCTTCCTCATGTCGATCCCCTCGTCGTCCTACGGGATGGCACCGTCGGGTGGACGGGTATACTCAAGATCCGTTTCCATAATCGCTTCCGGGAAGTGATCGGAAGGAATAAGGTAAGTCTTTAGTGTTTGTCTCGGCAGACTGGTCCCACCCACTTACAGGAGCGGTCGCACCAGGAACTCCCAAACGATGCCTGCGGCGGCCGCCAGACCCAGGGTCACGATCATGTTCCATTTGAGCCGCATGAGCGCCACGAAGGCCGCCGCGGCGATGACCAGGGACGCGATGTTCGCGGTGGCCAGGTCGGGAACCAGGAGGCGCAGACCGCCTCCGTGCCACTCATCCACGTGACCGAAGGCCACGTGCATACCGAACCAGACGGCCAGGTTCAGGACGACTCCCACCACTGCGGCGGTGATGGCCGACAAACCGGCGCTCAGGGTCGTCCGGCCCCGGAGCAGTTCGATGTACGGGGCGCCCAGGAAGACCCACAGGAAGCAGGGGATGAAGGTGGTCCAGGTGGTGAGCACGGACGCCAGGAAGGCGGCGGTCAGAGGCTCGAAGGGTTCCGGGTTGCGGTAGCCGCCCATGAAGCCCACGAACTGGACGACCTGGATCAGGGGCCCCGGCGTGGTCTCGGCCATGCCCAGGCCGTTGAGCATCTCGCCCGGTTGGAGCCAGCCGTAGAGTTCCACCGCCTGCTGGGCCACGTAGGCGAGAACGGCGTAGGCGCCGCCGAAGGTCACCACCGCCGCCTTGCTGAAGAAGATGCCGGCGTGGACGAACACGTGATCGCGGCCGAGGGTCGACAGGACGACCGCGCCGGGCCCGAACCAGAGGACGCCGCAGATCAGGATCACCTGCACGGCGCGCTTCAGGCTGGGCCGCGTGTGGGCGGCCACGTCGTCGTTGATGACCACGTCCGACTCGTCGTCCCCATGGCCCTTGATGACCACGAACGAATCGGGCCGCCAGCGTCCGCCCATGAGGCCGACCAGTCCCGCCGTCAGGACGATCAAGGGAAACGGGACTTCGAAGAGGAAGATGCCCACGAAGGCCGCCGCGGCGATGGCCAACATGGCCCGCGTCTTGAGGGCCTTGCGGCCGATGCGGATCACCGCTTCGACCACCACCGCCAGGGTGGCGGCCTTCAGGCCGAAGAAGAGGGCCACCACCAGGTCCACCTGCTGGTACTCGGCGTAGAGGACGGACAGGACCAGGATGGACACGAAGCCGGGAATCACGAAGAGGGTGCCGGCCGCCACACCGCCGCGCCAGCCGTGGAGCAACCAGCCCACGTAAGTGGCCATCTGCTGGGCCTCGGGACCGGGCAGGAGCATGCAGTAGTTCAGGGCGTGGAGGAATCGGTTCTCGCTGAGCCAACGTCGCTCTTCCACGAGGATGCGGTGCATCATGGCGATCTGGCCCGCGGGTCCGCCGAAGCTCAGCAGACCCACCTTCACCCAGACCCGAAACGCCTCGCCGAAACCCACGGCATGGGAGGGCATCGGTCCACCTCTCTCGAAAACGGGCAGAAATTGTCCTGAATCAATGTAATAGAGAAGCGGAACAGTCGCCTGTCCCCGGAGGCCCTAGTCCTTGCGGGGACGCAACCGGGGAGCGGTGAAGAACCACACCACGTGCATCAGCAGCACGCAGACGGTGAAGAAGGGGACCGATCCGCAGTTCAGGCCGCCCAGGGAAAAGAGGAAGGGGCGGTCGAAGAGTTCCAGCAGGCGCTCGGTGCGGTAGGAGTCGTTGACGTAGGCCAGGAGGGCGAAGAAGGGCATATACTTGGTCAGGAGACTGATCATCAGCCCTTCGAAGAAGTAGTTGTAATAGGCCTGGTTCAGTTCGGCCTGGTCGATGTTGCGGGCCAGGCGTCCGGCCTTCTCGCGGTCCTCCCATTTGGAGGCTTCGTCCCGCAACTGCCGCAGCTCGTAGTACCGCTTGCGCAGCACGGCGTAGCGCGGGGGCCGGTACAGGCGGGTCAGCAGTTTCTGCAGCAGCACGGTCACCAGCGCCACCACGGCCACGGTGAAAGCGGGTCCGAAGAAGTGCAGGGTACCGAAGACCGTGTCCATGACGCCGGCCACCCAGGCCATGCCCGCCAGGATCCCGAACCACAGCTTGTCCATGAATTCTTCCACGCCACTGCCTGTCCGTTGGGGGATGAGGTACGGGGAAGGGCACGAGCCCTTCCCCGTTGTAACCGTTCAGTCGCTCTCGCGCAACTTCGGGGTCTAGATCCAGACCTCGATCTTGAAGAAGCGGAAGAACAGGAAGAACAGCGTGACCGCCAGGACGATCTTCAGCGTCTTCTCGCTGAAGAGCTTCTGCAGACGGGAGCCGAGGCTGCCACCCACGAAGCCGCCGATGATGATGGCGCCGAAGAGCCACAGATCCGGCAGGTAGCCCACGGACAGGTAACCGATGAACGAACCGATGGAGCTGAAGCTCGTCCCGATCAGGGAGATCGGCACGGCCACGTACATGGGCAGGCCGCCCAGGCTGGTCATGGTCGGGACCAGCAGGAAGCCGCCGCCGATGCCGAAGGTCCGCGAAACGATACCGATGAACAGGCCGATGATACCGAAGAGCAGCGGGTTGATGCTGAATTCCTCGCCCCAGAACTTGAAGCGGTAATCCATGATGCCGGTCTTGACGGGCTCGATCTTGCCCATCTCCGCGCTGCGGCCCTCGGCCTTGGCCTTGGCCACTTCCGAGTTGAACTTCTTGACCATGTTCTTGATGTTCTTGCGCTTCTCCATGGCTGCGGGCATGAGTTCCTGGATCGTCTTGAAGCCCATCAGGACCACGAGGACCGCCAGCCATTCCTTGTAGGCCTTCATGTCGACGAACTGGGCCACGTACTTGCCCAGGAAGATCGAGCCGATGGCGATACCCACGCCGAAGCTCAGGCCGACCGGCCACGCCACGCGGCGTTCGACCACTGCGTAGCGGTAGAACGAACCGAGTGGCGAGAACAAGGTCAATGCGATGTTACTCGGCTTCAGGACGTTCACCGCGTCTATACCGACGGGGCTGCTGGTGCGCACGACCAGGATCTGGAAGGCCGCCATGAGCATGCCGCCGGCGGCACCGATCATGGAGAAGTAGGCGCCCACGAGGATCGCGCCGATGATGATCCACAGGGGATTCATGTAGCGGTAGGCCTTGGACAGCCAGAAGCCCTTGCCGGCCACGTTGAAGGAGTCGACCTGGGCGCCGTTGACGTAAACGTCGAATTCGCTGTCCGGGGCCACGTGGCGGTAGGTCTTGAAGGTCGCGGTGAACTCACCGGTCTCCTTGTTCAGCGAGATCTCGGTGTCCTTGTCCCAGTAGTTCTCCGACTGGGTCAGGATGCTGCGGGCGAAGATGGTGATCTTGCCGCGCTTGCTCTGTTCCTTGGTCACCACGTTGATGCCGTACTTGTTCTCGTGCGTGTAGCGGAACATGTTCCACTGCTGCTCGTCCTTGATCGGACCGAGCATTGCCTCGGCCAGGCTGCCGAGTTCGCCCCACTTGTTCAGCTTGAACATGGTCGTCTTGTACAGGCCGCTCATGAAGGACGGGCCGCCGTACTTCTTGTCGATGGTCTTGCCGAAGGGCGCCGAGTTGTTGGTCAGCACGTAGTAGAGAGCGGGGATCCGCGTATCCACCGTGAAGCTGCCCTTGTCGGCCGCTTTCTTCAGTTTCTTGGTCTCGTAGGTGCCCTCGGTGTCCTTGCAGGCAAAGTCCTGCTGCGAGGCGATGGCGATGTAGAGATCGCTGCCCGGTTCGATCTGCCCGGTGATGGTCATGGTACCACCGGCCTCGATCTCCGTGGCTGACAGCGACGCGCTGGTCTGGGCGCCGGCTGCGAGCGGGAGGCTGAGGACCAGGGCGGCCGTCACCAGCGCCAGGACCCTTGCTTTCGTTGTCATCTCGACTCCTTTTGCTTTGTGCGAAGCCGTCTGCCGCTTCCCGGTCCGGCGAACCGGGTGGTCGGGGAGGGCAGGCGGCGCTGCAGGGACCATCATGACTTCGCCTGTGCGAGCTCGGCTTGCTTGACGGCGATCCAGGCGCCGCCGGCGCCGCAGATCAGACTGCCCAGACAAGCCAGGACCAACAGGACGACACCGAAGAACTCGCGGGATAGGGCCTCGAGGCCCAGTAGCGAGAGGACGCCCAAGCTGAGCAGGGCGCAGAGGCCGCCGAGGGCCGCGGGGGGCCACCAGGCGGCAAATCCCCTCGTGGTGGCGTCGAGGAGCCGTGCGAGACGGTCTGGACGCTTGACGAGGGTGAATCCGGCCACCGCGCCGTTGAAGGCCACGACGAGGGGCAGGAGACCGGCCAGCAACCGGTCTGCTAGGAAATTCTGTAGGAATAATGCGAGGACCACCGTACCAAACAGCCCGGTGAGCAAGGCGCGCGGAAGGGGGCGCCAGATGCCGCCCATTCCGGATGATTTTGCGATATCCTTGCCCGGTCCCACAAACAATTCCTACTCTTTAAGTATCATATCTGCTGCGTTTTACTCATTTGCAGTACTGATTCCAACGGTTAAATTTGTCAAGAGAATAACGACTACGCAAGCAGTAGTTCATACCCGTCGCGAAAAGACGGCCTGAGCCCGCTGGGGCAGGGGTGCGCGCGGGGATTCGGTGAGTACGCCAGATCAATCACCGCATGGCGATGTGGTGAGGACGACCCTCCAGCAAAGCAGGTTGGATCATGACGCAGACTTCCACCTACAGTATTTGCGGTATGTGCACGTGCCGTTGTCCGGTCCAGGTCGACGTAGTCGACGGTAAGGTGAAACACGTATGGGGTAACCCTCATGCGCTGGGTGGCCATCAGTTGTGCCCCCGCGGTGCGGCGGCCAAGACCATGGAATATGACAACGAGCGCCCCCAGTACCCCATGATCCGCGACGGCAAGCGAGGCACGGGCAAGTTCCGACGCGTGAGTTGGGAGGAGGCCTTGGACTACGTGGCCGAGAAGCTGGCGGCCATCAAGAAGAAGCACGGCGCCCGCGCCCTGGCCATGAGCGACCGCGGCGGGCCGCACCGGGAGTTCCACAAGACCTTCCTGAGCGCCTACGGATCGCCCAACTACTTCACCCACCACGCCACCTGCTCCAACAGCGTGCACAACGCCCACATGAGCGTGGCCGGCCAGCCCCGCAACGGCGTGGCCTACGACGTGGGCCGCTGCAAGCACATGGTGGCCTTCGGGCGGAACTTCTTCGAGTCCCTCAAGACCAACGAAGCGCGCTCCCTGATCAAGATGATCGAGGGCGGCGGCAAGTTCACCTTCTTCGACGTGCGCTGGAACTTCACGGCGGCCAAGGCCACCGACTTCCAGATCGTGCGGCCGGGCACGGACTACGCCATCGTGCTGGCCATGATCAACGTGCTGCTGACCGAGAGCATCTACCAGAAGGAATTCGTGTCCGACTGGGTGACGGGACTGCGGGAGCTGGAGGAGTTCGTCCAGCCGTACACGCCCGAGTTCGCCGAGAAGGAATCCGGCGTGCCGGCCCGGTTCATCGTCAACCTGGCCCGCGACCTGGCCGCCAAGGCGCCCAGCGTCATCATCCACCCGGGCTGGATGACCGCCTGGGGCGCCAACGACTACTACCTGCGGCGCGGCCTGTACGCCCTGAACGCCCTGCTGGGCAACTACGAGGCTCCCGGCGGCATGGTCTTCTCCAAGGGCCCCGGTGACTGCGGCGTCAAGGTGCGCCAGCTCACCTCCATCGCACCCAAGCCCGAGACCAGCCAGCGCTGCGACGGCATCGGCGACGAGATCAAGCACCTGGGCAAGGGCTGGGGCATGCTCCAGAAGCTGCCGCAGGCCATCATCAGCGGCAAGCCCTACCCGGTGAAGGCGTACTTCTGCATGCGGCACGACCCCCTGAATAGCCTGCCGGACCCGGAGGCCTTCAAGAAGGGGATCAACAAGCTCGACCTCTTCGTGGTCTGTGACATCAACTGGAGCGAGATGGCCTGGCAGGCCGACGTGATCCTGCCCGAGTGCACCTTCCTGGAGCGCACGGACAACATCTCCAATCTGAAGGGCCTCAAGCCCAAGCTGGCCCTGCGCCAGCAGGCGGTCGAACCCCGCTTCGACACCAAGCCCCGCTGGTGGATCTTCAAGGAGTTGGGCAAGCGCCTGGGCCTGGACGAGTACTTCCCCTACGAGACCATCGACGACTACCTGGAGTGGTCGCTGGAGGGCACGAAGTTCAAGCCGGCCGACTTCAAGAAGACCGGCGTCATTCCGTTGACCAAGAATGAGATCTGGTTCGACCGCAAGACCGGTCTCAAGTTCAAGACTCCGTCAGGCAAGATCGAGATGGTGAGCACCATGCTGACCGAGGCGGGCGTGCCGAGCTGGGACGCCTACGTGCGGCCGGCGAAGCTCAAGAAGAACGAGTTCCGCCTCATCACCGGCAAGACCGCGGTGCATACCCAGGGTCGGACCACCGCCAACAATCCGTTGCTGAACGAGATCGTCTCGGAGAATCCCTTCCAGATCCATACGGACCGGGCCAAGGCGCTCGGCGTGAAGGACGGCGACTCGATCCAGCTGAAGAACGGGACGGCGGTGGCGACCGGGAAGGTGACGGTCACCGACTTCATCCACCCGGAGGTCGTGTACACGCTGCACGGCTTCGGTGACACGGTGCCCCTGCGGACGCGCTCCCACGGCAAGGGGGTCTGCGACGCCCGGCTCGCCCGCGGCGCGCTCGTCGAGACCATCGGCGGCAATTGCCCCGTCACCGACGCCGTGATCACCATCAGCAAGGCCAAGTAGCCTGCGATCGAGTTTTTGACGCGGGTTCGAACCCGCCTACAAGGAGCAATAAAGGTGAGCGAATTCACGATCTACCAGGACCAGAGGATGTGCATCGGCTGCCGGGCCTGCGAGGCCCACTGCAAGACCGAACACGACCTGCCCGTGGGACCGCAGTACTGCAAGATCGTCGAGGTGGGTCCCCGGCTGGTGCAGGGCGTCCCCCGGATCAACTTCATGTTCATGCCCTGTTTCCACTGCGAGGATGCCTTCTGCATCTCGGCGTGCCCCACCGGCGCCATGCAGAAGCGGGAGAAGGACGGCATCGTCTTCGTGGACGCCGAGGCCTGTATCGGCTGTAAGGCCTGCATCACCGCCTGCGCCTGGGGCGTGCCCCAGTGGGACCGGGAGAGCGGCAAGGTCATCAAGTGCGACTACTGCAAGGACCGCCTGGACGAGGGCCTCGAACCGGCCTGCGTGACCGGTTGTGTCACCGGGTCCCTGAAATGGGTGCGTCCGAACGAGATCGCCGACCTGAAACGGGCCAAGGCCGCCAAGGAAATGGCGGAACCGTTCAACTACTAGCAGGTCCGATCCGTCGCGGGACGGGGCGGCCGAAGGAGTCGACGTGGGTATCATCACCATTTCGCGTGGGACCAAGAGCGGCGGGCTCCTGCTGGCCGAGGCGCTGGGCGAGCGCCTCGGCTGCCGGGTGGCGAGTCGGGGCGACGTCCTGGCCGGAAATCCAGGACTGCAGGCCCTGGAGAACGAGCTCTGGGAGGAAATGAACAACCGCCCGCCCCACCTGTGGGACAGCCTCGAATCCCTGCGTAATGCGTACATCTGCATCCTGCGCGCGAGCCTGATGGAGTACACCCAGCAGGGACCGCTGATCTACCACGCCAACGGCGGGCAACTGCTGCTCAAGGATACGCCGGGACTGCTGCGGGTGCGCGTGGTCGCGCCCATGGCCAAGCGCCTGGACATGGTCATGGAGCGGCGGGGCGGTACGAAACTCGAAGCCAGCCGGTACATCCACGAGAAGGACGAGAACCGGACCATGTGGAACCGGTTCCTGTACGGTGTGGAGTCGCTGGCCGACTGCGTCTATTACGACCAGGTCGTCAACCTGGAGGTGATGTCGGTGACCGAGGCGACCGGCATCGTCGAGCGGGCCACGACCTACCCGTGTTTCCGCTGGCTGGACGAGGACCGGCAGGCCATCGACGACATCGCGCTCGCCACGCGGGTCAAGTCGATCCTCATGCAGAACTTCAACACGCGGATGTTCACCCTCGACGTGCAGGCCGACGGCGGCACCGTCACGGTTACCGGTCGCGGGGACGAGGAGGCGGCCAAGGACGAGATCAGCCGGATCTGCCTCGCGGTTCCGGGCGTCGAGAACGTGACCGTGGTCCACGAATGACGAAACGGCCCGCCCGGCCCGGCCGGGCGGCTGGAAAACGAGATACGCCATGAGCGAGACGACAACCGGCTTCGACACCGGTGGCATCGATACCATCCTGGCCCGGTACGACGGCTTCGAGGGCCATTTGATCGGTATCCTCCACGAAGTGCAGAAGCTGTACAACTACCTGCCGCGAGAGGCGCTCGAACGTGTGTCCGAACAGACCGGGTTCACGCTCGAGCGGCTCTACAGCATCGCGACGTTCTACAACTTCTTCAGCCTCGAGCCTCGGGGCAAGCACGTCATCCGGGTCTGTACCGGTACGGCCTGCCACGTCAAGGGCGCCCCGCGCGTCCTCCAGGAAATCGAGGAAAGGCTGGAGATCTCCTCGGACGAGACCACGCCGGACGGACAGTTCAGCATCGAGCATGTCCATTGCGTGGGCACGTGCAGTCTGGCACCGGTGGTCGTGGTCGACCAGGACACGCATTCCCACGTGAAACCGTCGAAGGTCCGCGCGCTGCTGAAGAACTACGAGGACAAGGGATGATCCCGGCGGCACACCGCCCCGGCCGCGGGGCCGGCGACGGTACGCACGGGGACAACCGAAGGCGTTGCACTTGAACCAGAATACGAACAACGACCGCCCCGGGGGCGGCAGCGGACGAGCGATCGTCATCCGTGTCTGCGTGGGCACGGGGGGTATCGCCGCCGGCGCCCACGAGGTCATGGCGGAGTTCCGCTCCCAGTTCCTGCAGCAGGGCGTGGACGGCCGCGTCCAGGGACGACCCTGCTCCTGCGACATCAAACAGGTCGGCTGCCGCGGCTTCTGCGCGCGCGACCTGCTGGTCGACGTGGAAGTGGACGGCCGGACGCACACCTACCAGAAGGTGAAGAAGACCTACGTCAAACGGATCGTCCAGGACCACATCCTCCTGGGGGAGCCCGTGGCCTCGTGGCTTGTCGGCGACGACTATGCCCAGTTCCATGACCAGCAGGAGAAGATCCTGCTCGCCGAGTGCGGCACCGTCGACCCCGAGGACATCGATTCCTACATCGAGTACCACGGCTACGAGGGCGCCCGCAAGGCCCTCGGCGGGATGAAGCCCGAGGAGGTCATCGACGAGGTCACGCGGTCGGTGCTGCGCGGCCGGGGCGGGGGCGGCTTCCCCGCCGGCCGGAAGTGGACATCCACCCGCCGGGCCGCCGGAGAGCCCAAATACGTGATCTGCAACGCGGACGAGGGGGATCCGGGCGCCTTCATGGACCGGGCCCTGCTTGAAGGAACCCCGCACGCGGTCATCGAGGGCATGCTCATCGGCGCCTACGCCGTCGGCTCCTGCGAAGGCTTCATCTATGTGCGTGCCGAGTACACCCTGGCCGTGGAACGCTTCCAGACCGCCCTGGACCAGGCCTACGAACACGGCTTTCTGGGCAAGGACATCCTCGGCAGCGGTTTCGACTTCGACCTGAGCATCCGTCTCGGCGCCGGCGCCTTCGTCTGCGGCGAGGCCAGCGCCCTGTGCATGTCCATCATGGACCGCATCGGCACGCCCTGGCCCAAGCCGCCCCGGCTGGCCGAGAAGGGCCTGTGGGGCAAGCCCACCAACGTGAACAACGTGGAGACCTGGGCCAACGTTCCCAAGATCATCCGCCACGGCGCCGAGTGGTTCGCGTCCATCGGGACTCCCAAGTCCACGGGCACGAAGATCTTCTCCCTGGTGGGCAAGATCAACAACACGGGCCTGGTGGAGGTGCCCATGGGCATCTCCCTGCGCACCATCATCGAGGACATCGGGGGGGGCATCCCCAAGGGCAAGAAGTTCAAGGCGGTGCAGACCGGCGGTCCTTCCGGCGGTTGCATCCCAGCCGAGCACCTGGACTCGCCGGTGGACTTCGAGACCCTCGAAGAGTTGGGCTCGATCATGGGTTCGGGGGGCATGGTCGTCATGGACGAGGACACGTGCATGGTGGACGTGGCCAAGTACTTCGTGACCTTCTGTCGGGACGAGAGCTGCGGCCAGTGCACGCCCTGCCGCGACGGCACGGCCCAGATGGTGCAGCTTCTGGAGGACATCTGTGAGGGTCGGGGAACCCCCGAGCACATCACCAAGCTGGAACAGCTCTCGGAACTGGCCACTCTCGGTTCCCTGTGCGGGCTCGGCAAGGCGGCGGCCAACCCGGTGCTGTCGACCCTGCGCTTCTTCCGCGACGAGTACGACGCCCACGTCAACGACAAGCGTTGCCCGGGCGGCGTGTGCAAGGCCCTGCACACCCTGCACATCAACGCCGACCTCTGCACCGGTTGCCGGGTCTGCGCGGTGGCCTGCCCGGTCGAGGCCATCACCGGCGAGAAGAAGCAGCCTCACGTGATCGACAACGAGATCTGTACCCGGTGCGGCAGCTGCTACGATGTCTGCCGCTTCGACGCGATCTACAAGGAGTAGCCGTGATCTCGATCCAGTTGAACGACCTGCAGGTCGAGTGCGAACAAGGCCGGACGATTCTCGAAGTCGCCCGTGCCCACGGTGTCGAGATTCCGACCCTCTGCCACCATCCGTCGCTGCCGCCGGCGGGATTGTGCCGCCTGTGCATCGTCGAGCAGGAATGGCCCGACGGGGAACGTTCGGTGAAGTCCTCCTGCACGCTCCAGGCCACCGACGGCATGAAGATCCTCACGGATACGGACCGGGTGCATTCTCTGCGCGCCGGCGTCATCGAACTGCTCCTGCTGCGGGCGCCCCACGCCACGTCGATCCGCGACCTGGCCAATCTCTACGGCGTCGAGCAACCCGCCCTGACGCAGTTGCAGGAACCCGACGGTTGCGTCCTTTGCGGCCTGTGTGTGCGCACCTGCGAGCAGTCCATGGCCCGCGAGGCCATCACCTGCGCCCAGCGTTCCACCGGACGCTCGGTGGCCACGGCCTTCCACGACCGTTCGGAGAACTGCGTGGGCTGTGGTTCCTGTGTGAACGTGTGCCCCACGGGCGTGCTCCACCTGGAGCAGCAGGACGGCGTCCGCCGTATCTTCTGGAACGACCAGCTACTGAACGAGACCGAACTGGTGCCCTGCGAGGACTGCGGGGACGAGTTCACCACGCGGCAGTTGCTGGACTGGACCGCCCAGCGGGGCAAGCCCAACGCCGTCGATACCGAACACCCGGTCTGTCCGGCCTGTGCCCGCCAGCGGCAGGCCCGCCGCATGGCGCGGCCCCTGGCCCGGTACTGAGCGCCCGCCGCCGGCGGCGCCCGAGGAGGATGATCCCATGGCGCTGCCGTTGCTCCTGGCGGTGATTTTTCTGTCTTCCCTGGTGCTGACCATGGTCGGTCTCGGCGGTGGCCTGATCTTCTCGCCGCTGTTCGTGCTGCTGGACTTCCCCGTGAGCCAGGCCGTGTCGGCCTCCCTGCTACTCAACGGCATCGCGGCCGTGTCCGCAGCTTCGGTGTACCTGAGCAAACGCATGGTGGACATGGCGCTGGCCGTGCCGCTGATCGTCACCTCCGTGGCCGGGGCCCCCCTGGGGGCGCTCATGACCTCCCGGGTGGACGTGCGCCTGTTCACGGGACTGCTGGCGGCGGTGGTCTTCCTGGCGGCCCTGCGCATGATTTTTGGCCGGAAGGGCGCCGACGGCCGGCGGGAGATCGGCCGTACCCACCGGATCGTGGGCGGGGGGCTGATCGGCCTGGGCATCGGCTTCCTGGGGGGGATGCTGGGCATCGGCGGCGGCGTGTTCATCGTGCCGCTCTTGATCTACGTGCTGGGCGTACCCACCAAGACGGCGGCGGCCTCGTCCATCTTCATCGTCTGCTTCTCCTCCTTTGCCGGATTCGCCACCCACGCCGCCCGGGCGGACGTGGACTGGCGCTTCCTGGGTCTGGCTGCGGTCTGCTCCTTCGCCGGGGGGCAGATCGGTTCGCGGATCATGGCGGACCGGCTCCGGGGGCGCACCGTACGCCTGGTTTTCGGGGTCGTGCTGCTGGCCTTCTGCGCCCGGCTCGTGTCGCGGATCGTCGCCTGAACCACCGGTAGCGGCGACCGCCCCGGCCCCGCGCGAAACAATCCCCGGCCGATCCGGTTTTGAGGTGCAGAATTCGGCTCCGAGGATATTGTCAAGGGCCGCTCCATGTGCCACATTGTCGGGTACTGTTCTCAGGTCAGGGACGATCCCGCCCGAGTCGCGGGATCCGGTTTTCATGGCATAGAAGGAGGCAGAGATGCTGGAGTTGAAGAAGGGTGTCGACATCCTCTCCCATTGCGGTGGGATCGAGTCGCTCGATGAAGCCAAGAAGCTTTTCGCCGAGAAGATGAACGCGGAGCACCTGGCCCGCCTGGATAAGATCAAGACCGGTGACGCCCTCCTGAAGATCGCCAACGCGATCGCGCTGTGCCAGCCGGACAGCGTCTTCATCTCCACCGGCTCCCCCGAGGACATGGCCGCGGCCAAGAAGATGAGCCTCGACAAGGGCGAAGAGAAGACGCTTGCCATGAAGGACCACACGATCCACTTCGACCTGCCCGAGGAGCAGGGCCGGATCGTCGACCGCACCTACTACATCATCAACGAGGGCGAGCCCGTCAGCGTGCTGGGCAAGAAGATGATCCGCGACGAGGCCCTGGCCTACGTCAAGGAGCAGATGACCGGCATCATGAAGGGCAAGACCATGCTGGTCGGCTTCTTCAGCCGCGGTCCGGCCGGCGCCAAGATGGCCCTGCCCGCCCTGGAGATCACCTCGTCCACCTACGTCATGCACTCGGGCGACATCCTCTACCGCCACTGCTACGACCGCTTCGACGAGCAGGTCGAGAAGTCGGGCACGTTCCTGACCAACGTCCACTCCGAGGGCCAGAACCGCCCCGAGGACCTGCCCAACGCCCGCGTCTTCATGGACCGCAGCTGGCTGACGACGTTCTCCATGTTCTGCACCTACGCCGGCAACACCCTGTTGCTGAAGAAGGGCAACCACCGCTTCGCCGTGGACCTGGCCACCTACTACGGCAAGGGCCAGGAGCTCTCCGAGCACATGTTCATCACGGGCATGGAAGAGGACAGCGGCCGGATCACCTGGTTCGCCGGCGCCGCGCCCAGTGGCTGCGGCAAGACCACCACGGCCATGGCCGGCACCGAGTTCGTGGGTGACGACCTGGCCCAGATGTGGATCGCCGAGGACGGCACCATGCGGGCCATCAACCCCGAGCAGGGCATCTTCGGTATCGTGGCCGACGTGAACCGCGAGGGCGACCCGTTCCTGATGAAAAACCTGCGCGAGGAAGGGACCGAGATCATCTGGTCCAACGTGCTGATCGACGACAAGGGCGTTCCCCACTGGACCGGTAACGGCGAAGAGCACGCCGACAAGGGCGTCAACTTCCAGGGCGAGTGGACCAAGGGCAAGAAGAACGCCGAGGGCAAGGAGATCCCCATCTCCCACCCCAACGCGCGTTGCACCCTGCGTTGCCGGGACATCGGCAACTACAGCAACACGACCGGCGAGGATCCCGCGGGCGCGCCGGTGAAGGTCGTTACCTACTCCGGCCGTGACGCCGACACCATGCCTCCGGTGTGGGCCGGCAAGAACTCGGACCACGGCGTGGTCATCGGCGCCTCCATCGTCTCGGCCGCTACGGCGACCGAGGTGGGGGCTTCCGGCGTCAAGCGCCAGCCCTGGGCCAACGCGCCGTTCATCCCCGGCGCCCTGGCCGACTACATGCGCGTACAGTTCCAGTTCTACGGCAGCGACAAGTACACCGACGCCGGCAAGCCCGTCCTGGCCGGTCTGAACTACTTCCTGACCAACGAGGCTCGCGGCGGCGAGGGCCGGGCCCTGCTGGGCGAGAAGCGCGACGTGAAGGCCTGGCTGACCTGGCTGGCCCGTTACGCCCACGGCGACTACAAGGGCATCGAGACGCCGGTCGGCTTCATTCCCCGGTACGAAGAGATGAAGCAGACCTTCGCGGACACGATCCAGAAGGACTATCCGAGGGATCTGTACGACAAACAGTTCTCCATCTACATCGACAACATCCTCGGCCGCATCGAACTGCAGCGCGAGGCCTTCGGCAAGGAAGAGAACCTGCCGGAGCAGCTGTTCAAGGTGTACGACGAGTGGGAGGCCGGACTCAACGAACTGAAGGGCAAGTTCGGCGCCATCGTGACGCCGGATCAGCTCGGCTAGCCGATCCGACCGCAGGACAGACGAGGCGCCCGGTTCGCGAGAGCCGGGCGCCTTGGCGTATTCGGGAACCGTCACGGCCGCCCCGGTGAACGACAGCCGGACAATCATGCTCCTGGATCGAGCCCCCCAATCTGTGGTATAGATTGTCGAGAACGGTACGGCAACGGGTGGGCGCGGGTATCGCGTGCACCGACCACGCCTCCGGTCCGAGGTGTAAGATGGCCCCGACGAGCGAGAGCCACTTCGGTCACGATTCCGGGGAAACGAGCGTCGGCAGCAGAGAAGACCTGCAGACGGTGCTGGACGGCATTTCCGCGGGCGTCATCCTCCAGCATGCCTCGGGCAAGATCCTCACCTGGAATCGCACCGCCGCCCACATATTCGGCCTCGAGGCCAGGGATATCGTCGGCCGCGCGACCGCGGATGCCGAGTGGGCCACGATCCGCGAGGACGGCTCCCCGCTCCCCGGCCGCGACCACCCTTCCATGGTCACCCTGCGCACGGGCCGGCCCTGTCGGGGCCAGGTCATGGGCGTGCGCCAACCGAACGGCAACTACCGCTGGATCTCCATCGACACCGAACCCATCTTCGCCACCGAAGCCGGCGCCATCGAAGCGGTCGCCATCTCCTTCACCGACATCACCGAGCAGCGGCAGGTGGCCGCCGACCTGGTGCGGAGCCGGCGCAGCATGGCCACGCTCCTGGGCAACCTGCCGGGCATGGTGTACCGCTGCCAGAATGATCCCGACTGGACGTTCGACTACGTGAGCGAAGGCTGTCTCGGATTGACCGGCTACGAGCCCGACAACCTGGTCAACAGCCGGACCATCTCCTACGCCGAGATCATCCATCCCGAGGACCGGCAACTGGTCTGGGACGGGGTCCAGGAGGCGCTGGCGGCGGGACACGAGTTCGAACTCGAATACCGGATCATCACGAGATCGGGCCAGGTGCGCTGGATGTGGGAACGCGGCATCATGGTGCCCGGGGACCTGGGCGAACCAGACCTGCTCGAGGGCTTCATCACCGATATCACACCCCGCAAGCGGGCCGAAGAAGAACGCGTGGGCCTGGAGTTGCGCCTGCGGCAGTCCCAGAAGATCGAGGCCATGGGCACCATCGCCGGGGGGATCGCCCACGACTTCAACAACATCCTTGCTTCGATCATGGGCTACGCGGAACTGGCGCTGCTCGATGCGGAGCCGGAATCGGACCTGCAATCGTCCCTGGACGCGGTGGTCAAGGCCAGCCTCCGGGCGCGGGACCTGGTCTCCCAGATCCTCACCTTCAGCCGGGGAGGGGAACACGACCGGCGTCCGGTGCGGCTGGACGGCATCGTGGACGAAGCGGTCGGCATGCTGCGCTCGGTCCTGCCTTCCACGGTGGGAATCGAGGTTGTCGTCGACGGCGCGCCGCCTGTCATCGACGCGGATCCGTCGGAGCTCCATCAGGTGGTCGTGAATCTGGCCACCAACGCCGTGCACGCCATCGAACCGAACACCGGCACCATCACCATCACCGTGGGCGCCACCGAGGTCGCCGCCCACGAACTGACCGCGGGCGAACTCGCTTCCGGCCGCTACGCTTGCCTGGAGGTCCGGGACAACGGTTGCGGCATTCCCACCTCCAGTCTGGGCTCCATCTTCGACCCTTACTTCACGACCCAGGTGAACGGCAAGGGCACGGGCCTGGGCCTGGCCGTGGTCCACGGCATCGTCCTGGCCCACGGGGGTGGCCTGAGGGTCGTCAGCACGCCGGAGGTCGGCTCGGTTTTCGCCGTGTACCTACCGCTCTGCGCGACCGGCACCGCCGAGGATCCTCCCGCGTCCGGAGAACCGGTGGGTGACGTCTGCGGCCATATCCTGGTGGTGGACGACGAGGAATCGCTGGTCGTGCTCAGGACCCGGGAGCTGTGCCGTCAGGGCTGCGAGGTCACCGCGGTCACGGACAGCCTGCAGGCGCTGGCCCTGTTCCAGGCGGATCCCCAGGCGTTCGATCTGGTGATCACGGATATGACCATGCCGGGCATGGCCGGGGACGAACTCTTCCGGGCGATCCGGTCCGTGCGCGCGGACCTGCCGGTGGTGATCTGCACCGGTTACAGCGAGCGCCTGGGCAAGCTGGCGGACCGGGAATCGACGCCGGACGCGATCATCCACAAGCCCGTGCGCCACGAGGAGTTCCTGGCCACGGTGCGGAAACTGCTGTCGCGGCCGCGGCCCGGTCGCTGAACCGGCCCCCCCCTCCCGCCCCGAGAATCTTTGATCCCCATTGAAAACCCGTATTCGCAAACCCGCCGGTTAGGGGTGCAATTGCCGACGTTCGCACTTTCGCATGAGATGGACAACGTGGTGGAGGGGATGATGAAGAGGAACCTTATTCATGCGCTGCTGGCAATGTCGCTGCTGGTCCTGGTCTGGGGCTGCGGGGACGACGACGATCCCACCGAGACGGCCAACAAGCTCACCGGCACCTTCAGCATCAACGACGGGAATCCGCAGACGGATTCGCGCGCCGTCACCCTGCTCTACGACGTGGCCGAGGCCGACTCCGCGCGCTTCTGCAACGTCGGCAGCGCCTGGACCACGTGGCTGCCGATCCCGGTGGTCAAGGCATCCCGGGCCTGGGCTCTCGAAGGCGACGACGGGGTCAAGACCGTCCAGGCCGAATTCAAGTCCACCGACGGCCGCACCCTGGACCTGGAGGACGACATCGAGTTGGACACTGTGCGCACCCGCATCCTGATCCTCGACGACAACGGCTACGAGATCGATCTGGATATCGCGACGCTCCTGGAGATCCTGCCCCTGACCTACGACGGCGACTACTGCGACGACGGTGGAGGAGTCTGTCCGGAGACCTACACGCGGATGATCGACCATCCGATCACCGAGGGTCTGCCGGCCACGTTCGTCACGCCCAACGATTGGACCTACAGTTTCTTGGCGGTCCACGACGCCTCCCTGGCCACGGGCATCCAGGTGCTGTTCGAGGGTTCCAACAGCGGTGCGGCGCTGGGGATCGGAACCTACGGCAGCGGCAGCACGGTGCATTGGAGCATGGCCGGCGAGTACGACGGGGACGCGATCTGGTCCGCCGAAACCGAGCGCATCCTGACGAACATAGCGGCGTTCGCCGACTAGGGCGGGCGTACCTGCGCAGTACGACGGCCCGTCCCCACATGGGGCGGGCCGTTGACGTGCGGGCCCGTGGGGCTACACTGGCGCAGATACCGGAATTCCGGTAGGACCTTGCCGTGAGGAGCCACGCCATGATCCACGCCGAGACGATTACCATCCCCAGCCGCGGTTTCAGCCACGTCCACGACGTCACGCCGCAGGTGCGCCGGATCGCCCGGGCATCGGGCATGGCCGAGGGCCTGGTCAACGTCTTCATGGTGGGTTCCACCGGTTCGGTGACCACCATCGAGTTCGAGCCCGCCTTGGTCGCGGACATGGAGGAGGCCCTGGAAAAGCTCTGGCCCCGGGACATGCCCACCCGCCACGGCGACACCTGGGGCGACGATAACGGTTTTTCCCATTTGCGGGCCTCGTTCCTGGGACCCAACATTACGGTACCCCTGCACCGGGGCGACCTGGTGCTGGGCACCTGGCAGCAGATCGTGGCCATCGACCACGACAACGGACCTCGCGACCGGCAGATCTTCGTGCAGGTCGTTGGGGAGTAGCCGTCACCGGAGGAATACCATGTCCGGACCCAGCCTTTCCGCCCACTTCGCTTCGCGCCAGCCGTCGGTGATCCGCCTGGCCCAGATCGAGTTTGCCAAGCGCCAGGACGAGGTCGAAGACCTGAACGTGGCCATCGGCAACGTCTCTTTGCCCATGCACCCGGCTATGCAGGCGCGCATGCGCACCCTCGGCGACCCGGGCAGTCCCTTCGCTGAGGGAGTCGTGGGCTACAGCGCCACCGTGGGCCTGGCCGAGACCAACGCCGCCTTCCTGAACATCATCGCCGCCAGCGGTTGCGACACGGCGGGGCTCCACAGCCAGATCACCGACGGGGGCAGCCAGGCCATGGAACTGGTGGTCGTGGGTTGCTGCGGTCCCGCCGGCAGCGACGAGAAACCCTTGCTGCTCATCGACGCCGCCTACACCAACTACAAGGCGTTCGCCGAGCGCGTGGGCCGCGACACCGCCTCCATCACCCGCACTCTGGGTGACGACGGCCGCTTCAGCCTGCCGGATCGTGCGGAGATCGCGTCAACCATCGCCGCCACGAAACCCGGCGCCATGGTCGTCATCCCTTACGACAACCCCACCGGGCAACTCTACGACCGGGCGGCGCTCATCGGACTGGCCCAGCTGTGCGTCGAGCACGACCTGTGGCTCATCAGCGACGAGGCCTACCGCGAGCTGTACTACGTGGGCGACGAGGCCGTGAGCGTGTGGTCGCTCACCGAGGAAGAAGTGCCGGGCATCACCGGCCGCCGCATCAGCATCGAGACCTCCAGCAAGGTGTGGAATGCCTGCGGCCTGAGGATCGGCGGCCTGGTCACGGACAGCCCCGAGTTCCACGCCCGGGCCGTGGCGGAGAACACGGCCGGGCTGTGTTCCAATGTCATCGGGCAATACATCTTCGGCGGGTTGGCCGGCGAGTCCCACGCGGACCTGCAACGGTGGTTCGCCGACCAGCGGGCCTACTACGGCGGCATGCTCGAGGACTTCACGCGCCGCACGCGCGACCTGCTGCCGGGCGTCATCGTCTCCAGCCCCGATGCCTCCATCTACTCGGTGGTGGACTTCCGGAACGCGGCGCCGGCGGACTTCGACGCCCTGGATTTCGTACTCTTCTGTTCACGGGAGGGTTCGGTGGAGGTGGATGGCCGTTTGCGGACGTTGCTGGCCGCGCCCATGGCTGGTTTCTACAGCGTCCCCGCGGGCGAACCCAACCCCGGACGGACCCAGTTGCGCATCGCCTACGTGGCGCCCCCGGCGGAGATGGCCCTGGTGCCGGACCTGCTGGCGGGGCTCCTGGAGACGTACCTGGCCCGCTGAACCGGCGACGCGACGAGAAGGCCCCCCGGACCGCGATCCGGGGGGCCTTCGTACGTCATGCTGGATCGGTCAGAAAGCGTAGCCGAAGGCCGCGCCGCCCATGGGCTGGAAGCCGTCCTTGGTCACCGCCGGGGTGAAGGCCAGCCGGTAGGTGAAGCCGTAGTGCCCGAGGAAGCGGTAGCCGAAGGTGCCCGTGCCCACCACCTGGTTCTCGGCCACGTCCAGGTAGGTGTCGTCCGTGGACGTGTCGTCGATGTTCACGTAGGCGCCGCCGATGCCGAATTCCAGGAAGTTGCGGTCGTCGACGGCCATGAGGTAGCTCATGCCGAAGGGCGTGACCAGGCCCTGCCGGAACACGGCGCCCGTGCCGCCGATGCCCACCCGGATCGTGATCTTCTCGGCCAGGATCTTCTCGAAGTTCACCGACAGTTCGCCGCCGTGCCCGAAGAACTCGGCGTAGATGCTGGTCTCCTTGTCGTAGAAACTCTGGGCGGAGGCGGTGCCGTTGCCCGCCAGCAGCAGGAGCACGGCGCCGACGATCAGGACGTTCTTCATGTGTCATCTCCCATGGTCAGGGCGGCGCGCTCGAAATCCGAGGCGGCCGCCAGGGTGAGCGGTTCGTCCAAGAGGTCGGCGGCGACTTCCGGACCGAAGGTCAGGGTCTCGAGGCCGGCGGCGGCCAGGTCGACCACCACGGCGGCCGAACGCAGGCTGGCCGCCAGCAGGCGCAGGCGTGAACCCGTGTTCCGCAGCAGGCGCTGCATCTCCAACAGGATGGCGCGACCGTCGCGGCCGGCGTCGTCCAGGCGGCCCAGGTAGGGGGCGGCGTAGGCTGCGCCCAGGCCGGCGGCGGCCAGCACCTGGGCCGGAGCGTAGACGGCGGTCATGGTCACGGTAGCTCCCGAGGCCACCAGTTCGCCGGCAGCCAGGAAGCCCTCGCCGGTGGCGGGCACTTTCACGGCGACGGCGAGCCCGGCGTCGATGGCGGCGAGCCGGGCACCCCGGTCGGCCATCTCCACGGCGTCTTCGCCCCAGGTCTGCAGGTGGATCTCCATGGCGCCCAGGGCCGCGGCCTGGGCGGCCAGATCCGCCAGGTTGCCGACGGTGCACCGCTGGCCGGATCGTTCCAGCAGGAGCGGATTCGTGGTCACGCCGTGGTAGATGCCCGTGGGCAGATACTCGGCCCAGGCGTCCGGGTCCGCGCTGTCGAGATAGAGTCTGGGGCCCGCCCCGTTCATGCCGTTGCTCCCTGGTCGTCGTCTCCGAAGAGGTCGAGTTGGTCGCCCGTGTCGTCGTCGACCGCCTCGAGGCAGTCCGGTTCGTCGCAGGACGGGCTGTTCACGCGGCGGCTCACCGGGTGGGCGAGCAGAAGGTCCGCGGGTGCCGGTTTCAACAGACCGGCCACCTGGTCGAGACTAGCGTCCGGCAGGTCGCACCACAATCGCCAATCCGCCGCCGGCAGGATCACCGGCATACGGTGATGGATCGGACGCATGACCTCGTTGGCCGCGGTGGTGACGATGGCGCAGGTCTCCACCTCCCGGCCGTCCGGACCCCGCCAGGTCTCCCAGAGGCCGGCCAGGGCGAAGAGGTCCGCGTCGGGCCGACGGAAGAGGTAGGGACGACGGGGCCCCGGGCCCGGTCGCCACTCGTAGAATCCGTTCACGGGAATGAGACAGCGTCGGCGGGCGAAGGCCTCTCGGAAGGCGGGCTTCTCACGCACGGTCTCGCCCCGGGCGTTGATGAGCTGGCGACCCGCTTTGGGTCCCTCGCTCCAGGGTGGGACCAGGCCCCAACGCATGGCCCGCAGGATGCGGTGTTCGGCCCGCGGGTCGGCCGCCACCACGGCGATGTCCGTGCCCGGGGCGATGTTGTAGCGCGGCAGGAGATCCGGCTCCAGGTCCAGGTAGAAACGCTCGGCCAGGACATGGGGAGCGGAGGTCAGGTTGATGCGGCCGCACATGGGGATCCCTTCCGGTCCGCGGCGCGTCCGCGGGCCGATGGGATGATAGGGCAGGTGGTCGGGTTCGGCCAGATGCCGGAGTCGGATCAGGCGCCGAGCAGGAGCTTGGCCACGGCCGGAGCTTCCTCCTCGGCCAGGTCCACTGCGAGCATGGCGTCCTGGCCCAGGAGGGCGCCGTCCTCGTCGTGGGTGATCTTCACCCGGGGCCGCTCGATGTCGTCGCCCGCGGCCATGATGATGCCCGCGGTGCCGTCCGAGAGAACGACTTTCTGGCCCGGCGGGTAGAGTCCGACCGCCTTGACGAGGGCGTGCATGGCGGCGGGGGAGTAGGCGTCCCGATCCTTGAGCATGATCTCGTAGGCGTGCCGCGGGGTCATGGCCCGCTTGTAGGGACGGATGGCGGTCAAGGCCTCGAAGACATCGCACGTGTGGACGAGCTGGGTGAGTTCGCTGGTGCGATCACCGTGGGGCATCTTCGGGTAGCCGCCGCCGTCGTAGCGGCGGTGGTGGCCCCAGGCGATGGCCACGGCCAGGGGCGTGGCGTCGTTGCTGTCCAGCAGCATACGGGCGCCTTCTTCCGGGTGCGTCTCGATGATCAGGCGCTCTTCGGCGTCGAGCCGGCCGGGCTTGAAGAGGACTTCCTGGGGGATCTTGCCCTTGCCTACGTCGTGCAGCAGGCCGGCGGCGCCCAGTTCGCAGAGCAGGTTCTCCTCGAGTCCCGCGGCGCGTCCGACCAGGATGGACAGCATGGCCACCCGCACCGAATGGCCCACGGTGTAGGTGTCGCAGTCCGGGTAGTTGACCAGGTTCATGATGTCGGTGCTGCCGGTGCGGCTGACCTTCACCAGGGACTCGCCCACCGAGCGCGCCTCGTCGATCTGCAGGTCGCGGCTCATGGCCGCGTGCATGTGGGCGTGCTCCACGGTGGAGAACATGGCCTGGTAGACCGCGAGCAGGGTCTCGATGTCGCTGTGGGTCTCGTCGGCCAGGTCGATGCTCTCCTGGCTCGTGCCGTAGTTGCGGTAGGGCGGCGAGAGATTGATCAGGCCGATGCCGTTGGCGGCCAGGAGTTGCCGACTGGCCTCGAGCCCCCCGGGCGCCTCCTCGGTCTCGGCGGCCAGGGTGAAGAAGCGGACCAGCTCCGAAGCCTCGATGCGGGCGTCGATCTCGTAGCCGCCGGCCTCCAGCAGTTCCGCGAAGGACGTGAGCTGCCGGCCCACCACCGTGGAACCCACCAGGTACCGTCCGTCGTGGACCAGCTTGCCTTCCACCACGCCCAGCAGGAAGGAGGAAACCTCTTCCTCGGCCAGCAGGCGCCCCAGCAGGTCGACGAATTCCGTGGCGCACTGCTTGACGTTGGGGTGGCCGTCGAAGTACATGCGTCGTTGGCTGATACCGCGGGCCAGGAGCGTGGCCAGATCCGCGTAGTTGCCTGCCATCAGTCGTCTTCCTTCCTCTCGCGCATGGCTACCGCCGCGGTGGCCAGGGCTCGGGACGCTGCCTCGCGGGCTTCCTGGGGCCAGGCCTTGAACAGGAGCATCCGGCGTTCGTCCGAGATGCGTTCCAACAGCCGCCGACCCGAGGCTGGGCAGTGGCGTCCAATGATGTCCAGGACCTCCGTCAGCCAGGGTTCCGACCGCTCGGTCGCCTTGAGTCCGGACACCCGGCGCCGCAGTTCGTCGAGCACTTCGGAAGCCGGCGCCGCGTTGTGATCGCTCGACGCCTTCAACCACTCGGCGTAGGCCTTGCGTTGTTTGCCGCGGAAGGGACCGAGGGCGGCGGCGATGGTGCGCATCTGTCGGTCGGGGCCTCCGCGCACCAGGCCGTCCTGCAGCCAGCCGCCGAAGACCTTGCCACGGGACGTCAGCAGCAGGACCGAGTACACGGGAAAATAGCGACGCTCGGGACGGCTGCAGAAATCGAAGCCGCTGCGCACTTCGCCGAAGATGGCCAGGCGCTCCAGGCGCCGGCCGATGTCTGGATCCTCCAGGGCGCTGGGGCTCGTCACGAGGGTTTGCATGAGGCGCAGGTCGTCGCGCCCTTCGACAGTGTCGGCCAGGAATTCGCCGACCAGGTGCGGCCAGACCGCCGCGTGCAGGCCGGGGCGGTTTTCGCTGCAGACGCGCCCCCAGAAGGAGATGACGGCCCTTATGCCCCGTTCGCGGATCACCGAAGCGATGCGCTCGATCACCGGGTCGACCGCCGCCAGGTCGTCCGCTTCCAGCAGGGAGCCTACCGCCTCGTGGAGTTCGGTGTCGTATTCGGGTTCCGGGTGGCCGGCCACGATGCGCGTGACCTCGGCCAAGGCCCGCGTGCGGCCGAAGGCATCCCCGCCCTTGCTCAGGAAATTCAGGTAGATGAAGAGATCTTCCGTGTCGGCGCGCGATTCGAAGCACTGGTCGCCGGCCTCGAACGAGGAAAGCTCATGGCGCAGTTCCTCCAGGGGCAGGTCGTATTCGGAATCGTCGGTAAGACAGCGGGGATCGACCTCGGCGTCCCCCTCCTCGAAGTCCGCCCCGGCGTGGGAGCCGAGGGCCTTGAGCAGGACCTGGGCCGCTGCGCGGTCGATACCGGCCTCCATGTCGTCGGCCGCTTCGCGGATCGCTTCGGCCAGGCGCGAGAGATCTCCGTCCTGGTCGAGCATGCGCCGCAAGGCGCCACCCACCGAACGGGCCCCCTCGGCCAACCGGTGATCCTTGTCCGCGTCCTGGGGACGGGTGGCGGGATCCGTGTCCGGCGCGACGATGTCGGTGCTGCGGGCCATGAGCACGGTGAAGAGTTCCTGCAGGGTCTCGCGGCAGTCCTGGAGAACGTTTTCGTGGGTGCCCCGGGAAGAGAGCTCGTCGAGGATGGCGTCCACGGCCTCGCCGATGCTGGCCGCGCCGGCCTCGGCCCACTGCTTGGCGAAGACCTTGGGCACCACCTGCACCGTGTCGGGCAGGTGCGCGAAGTCCGCCTCGGCCAGATGACCCGTGTCGTCGGCCTCCCGCCGATGGCCCAGGAGGGAGGTGGACAGGTCGTGGAGGGCCGCTTCGGTGGCCTGGGGGTGGATCGTGATCCGGTGCAGCCCCAGTTTCTCCATGAGGCTCGCCACGCGTTCCACGCCGCGGGATGCAGCGTCGAGCAGGACCGGTCCGATCCGCAACTGATCGCCGGCTTCGATGATGACGAAGGCCTCGCGATCAGCAGTCAGGGCCGCGCGGAAATTGTCGGAAGCAGCGGTGAAGTTGACATGCCCGGGCGGATAGAGCGCGCCACTGGTCAGCAGCTTGTCCAGCAGCATCATCATCTCGGACGCGGGCGGGGCGTCCATCAGGCCGGTGGCTTGACCGGTCTGGTTCGGCGTGTCGAAAGCTGGGGACATGGTGGCGAATTCCCTCCTCGTATGCACCGCGGGCCGTAGCCACGGTCCGGCGGAGTCCTCCAGCTATGTGATCGGCGTTGATCTGGACGACCTTGAGGGGGAAATGGTGTTGCCAGAAGCTCCGTATTCGGCTCCTGGCGGGTCTTTGGGCCCAGGCGGACACTGCTTCCGGTGGCCCCCCGGGTTCCCGCGGGCGCCGATCCGTGGTATCAACGTGCCATGGAAGAACCGCGCGCGATCCTCCACGTGGATATGGACGCCTTCTACGCCTCGGTCGAGGTGCTGGACGACCCGTCCCTGCGCGGTCTGCCGGTGATCGTGGGGGGGACGCCCGAGGGCCGGGGCGTGGTGTCGGCCGCCAGCTACGAGGCCCGGCGCTACGGGGTGCACAGCGCCATGAGCGCCGCCCGGGCGCGGCAACTGTGCCCGGACGGGGTCTTCCTGCGGGGCCGCATGGAGCGTTACGCGGAGATCTCGGCGGCCATCTTCGACGTCATGCGGGACTTCACGCCCCTGGTGGAACCCCTGTCCATCGATGAGGCCTTCCTGGATGTGACCGGTTGCCGGCGGCTCTTCGGTCCCCCGGAACGGCTGGGCCGCGCCGTCAAGGACCGCATCGCCGCCGACCTGGGCCTGACCGCTTCTGTGGGCCTGGCCCCCAACAAGTTCCTGGCCAAGCTCGCCTCGGATCTGGACAAGCCCGACGGTTTCGTGGTGGTTCCGCGGGACGACGTGGCGGGCTTCCTGGCGCCCCTGGAGGTGACCCGTCTCTGGGGTGTGGGGCCGGCGACCGCCAAGTTGTTGGCGGACATGGGGATCCATAAGGTGGCGGACCTGCTGGCCCATCCCCGGGGGGCCCTGGTGGACCGCTGGGGCGACCACGCCCGCAAGCTGCTGGAACTGGCCGTGGGCCGGGACGAACGGCCGGTCATCCCGGACCACGAGGCCAAGTCCATCGGCAACGAGACCACCTTCGCCGTGGACGTGGCGGACCAGGAGCACCTGGAGGAGATCCTCGACCACCTGGCCGACAAGGTGGCCCGCCGCCTGCGGCGCCACGGCCTGAGCGCCCGTACGGTCACCCTCAAGGCGCGCTACACGGACTTCGAGACCCACACCCGCTCAGCCACACTGCCCGAGGCCACCGAACGCACGGTGGTGATTCGCGACGCGGCCCGGGACCTCCTGCGCCGGCGCCTGGGCCGTCGGGGCCGTCCCCTGCGCCTGGTGGGGGTGATGACCTCCAATCTCACCGGTGGTACTCCAGCCCAGGGCAAACTCTTCGCCGATCCCGAGCAGGAGCATCAGCGCACCCTGGACCAGGTCATGGACCGGGTCCACGAACGTTTCGGCGCCAAACTCCGCCGCGGCCTGAATCGCGACCGCTGAGTCTCGTCCGTATTTTCCATAGCCGATCGTTAAAGGACCGCGTTAGTCCGACGATAACGTGAACACGTACATCCGGCTACGCGACCGGATTCCAGTCCTGATACGAGCGCCCGGGAGCGAATCATGTCCGTCGACCGAGTCAAGGCCCGCATCATGACCGTCATGCGGAATCTGCCGCCCCTGCCGGAAGTGACCCGGCAGCTGATGGCGGTCATGGGCAACGAGGACTCTTCCGCGGCCGACGTGGCCAAGGTGCTCTCCGGCGACCAGGCCCTGGCCGGCAAGGTGCTCAAGATCGCCAACTCCTCCTTCTACGGCGTGCCCAACGAGGTGACGACCATCAGCCGCGCCGTGGTGATCATGGGCTTCACCGGCGTGCGCAACATGGCCCTGGGCCTGGGCACCACCTCCGCCCTGCGCGAGATGAGCAGCAAGCTCGACATGAATTCCTTCTGGAGCCACGCCATGGCCAACGCGGCGGCGGCTCAGGTCCTGGCCCCGCATATGCAGCGCCGCATGGACCCGGAGGAGGCCTTCCTGGCCGGGCTCATGCACGACATCGGCGCCTACGTGCTGGCCGCCGCCGTGCCCGACGCCTATGCCGAGGCCCATGTGGGCGAGGAAGGCAGCATCCTGGAGCGCGAGCGCAACCACGTGGGCTTCACCCACACCCAGATCGGCCAGGGACTGCTGCAGTTCTGGCAACTGCCCGACCCCTTCGGCGAGGCGGCTCGTTTCCACCACGACGCGGACAAGGCATCCAGCGGCGACCAGCCCCTGACGAATCTCGTGGCCTTGGCCGACATCCTGGCCTGCATCCACGACGGCAGCTTCGAGGCTCCCGCCGGCGAGTCCGACCTGGGCCGTTTGATGATGGCTGCCGGCATCAGCACCGACAACATGATGGCCGCCATCGCCGGCATGAGCGCCAAGATCGACGACATGCAGGAGTTCATGCACATTGCGGGCGCCGCCGGCGCTAGCAAGGTCGAGAGCGCCGAGTTCGGCGCCGGATGCGTCGTCGTCACCACCGATGAGCAACGCCGCCAGTGGACCGAGGGGGTCCTCAAGTCCTTCGGTTACGAACTCTGTCCCATGGATTCCTACTTCAACGGCGGTGCCGGCAGCGAAGGCGTGCGCCTGGCCATGGTCGACCCCCAGACCCTCACCCGCGAACAGACCGCGCGCCTGATGCCCTTCCTGTCCTCCCAGCCGGTCCAGGTGTGCGTCATGACGGATTCGGAAACGCCGCCGCCCCAGCACCTGGCCGAATATTCCCACCTGAATTTCATCTTCACGCGCCGCCAGCTCAACGCCTTGCTGGAGGAGACCTTCGTCTAGCCCCGACCGCGGGTCCGTGTCGATCTCGCCTTGATCGGGAGGGATCCGTTTGCCATGCTCCGGTTCCGAAAGGAGCCTGACGTGGACCTTCTCTTCATGGGATTCGGAGGCGGCCTGGTGGTGGCGGCCGTGGCCTGGGGTGTGTGGAAGATCGCCCGCCGGGGACGCCGGCGCGGTCCCGCCGCCCCGGACGTGACCTACGAGAGCTTCGTGACCAGCATGAAAGCCGTGGGCGAGCTGAGCGTCTTCCGCATCGTGACCAAGGAAGTCATCACCGCCAGCGACCACTGGTTCGGCGAGTTCGGCAAGAAGTACCTGAACTGGCTGCTGTCCAGCCAGCGCATCACCCTGGTCATCGAGTTCGACGTGGACTTCCGCTACGACCTGACCGATCCGGCCTTCCGGGTCGAGCGCCGGGGCGAGGGCGCCTTCCACATGACCCTGCCGTCGTGCCGCCACGAGGTCCTCATCCGGGACATGCGCATCCACTCGGAGGACAAGACCGAGTTGCTGCCCTGGCTCATGCCCGACCTGCTGGGCCGTTTCTTCACCGGCGGCTTCAGCGTCGAGGCCAAGAACAAGCTCATCACCGAGACCCGCGACCAGGCCAGCCGCTTCGCCGGCGACCTGGTGGGGCGCACCACGGGCGAGGCCCAGCGCTCGGCGGCCCGCACCCTGACCATGCTGGCCCAGGGCCTGGGCGCCTGGAAGGTGGACTTCGATTTCACCGAGGGCGGCGATTTTGAACCGGTGGTGGATACGTCCTCCCTGGAACGAACCTTGCCCGCCTCCGGCGCGGACGTGGCCGGAGGTGCCTCATGAGCGGACGCCGCACGGTGGTGGGGGTCATGGGCGGTTGCGCGGCAGAATCCGGAACCGTGGAGAACGCGCGGACCCTCGGCCGGCTCATCGCCGAACACGGGTGGGTGCTGCTGTCCGGCGGACGGCCCACGGGGGTCATGCAGGCCTCGGTGGACGGGGCCAAAGAGGCCGGGGGCTTCACCGTGGGGGTGCTATTCGACACGGAGCACGCCGACGCGGCCGTGGGCCTGGACCTGGTCATCCCCACGGGCATGGGCGCCGGGCGCAACGTCATCAACATCCTGGCCAGCGACGTGGTGGTGGCCTGCCGGGGCTCGGGCGGCACCCTGAGCGAGATCGCCCTGGCCCTGCGCTTCGGCCGGCCGGTGGTGCTGCTGGACTTCGATCCGGGAGAGGCGTTCCTGACGGCCTGCGCCGCCGACGCCCGCTGGACCCTGGCGGCCGATCCGCGGAAGGCTGTCGACGCGGTGCGGGGCTACCTGGAGGAAGCGGGGCGGGCCTAGTTCGTCGTGGGCGCGCCCGCCGGCATGGACAGTCCGCGGGCGAAGATGGGCACGTTGTTGCAGACCACGTCGTTGGCCTGGAATTCTACCGACGTGATTTCTTCCCAGACGTTGACGTTCAAAGCGCAGTCCATGACCATGCCCACGAAGCAACGGCTGGTGATGAAGGGATCGACCTTGCGCACCTCGCCCGCGTCCATGAGGCGCTGGAGTTCCCCGGTCAGGAACGTGATGTAGGGCAAGCGCACCTCCCGGAACAGGGCGGTGGCCACGTCGTTGCTGTCGACACTGTTGGCGAACATGAGACGCATGAGTTCGGGATCGCCGGCCGCCAGTCCCAGCACGTGCTCGGCGATGCGTGTGAGCACGGCCTCGATGTCGCCCCGGCCCTCCTGCGCCGCCAGGTAGCCCTCGATGTCGTGCTGGTGGGCCTTGGCGCTGATGACTTCCCGGTAGAGATCCACCTTGCTCTCGAAGTGCCGGTAGATGGCGGCCTCGGTGATGCCGCAGGCCCGGGCGATCACGCGCACGGACGTGCCTTCGAAGCCGCCGCCCGCGAAGAGAGTGGTGGCTTCGCGCAGGATCTGGTCGCGGCGGTCGGGCCGACGTTTCGTGGGTGTCATGAGCCTTGTCCCCGGGACGATCAGGGTGGGGAGTGGGTCTTCGCCGCAGCGCGAGTGTCGCGAGGCGAGTAAACGACCGTTGACTTTCGGAATCTAAGCGCCGGGCGGAGTCAGGTCAACGATAGAACAGATTAAATGGTCTAATAACTACTGATATGGTCGTGATTTACGCGGGTGGGGCGTGGCGGAGGGCCGGGGACCGGACGCCGCAGCGCCCGGTCCCGTGGCAGGAGATCTTTGCCCTTGGCTGGAGATTCTAGTTCAATCGGCAGGCTCGGTGGCCAGGGGCTTCAGGTACATGTCGAACCAGCTGGCTCGGTAGTTAGAGACCGCTCGCCCAAGCCGTTGCCGTGGCGAGCGGTCGCAAGCTACTGCTACCGGGCCGCCCCGGTCGGCACCTCGGTCGGTCGCTCAACAAATGGTTCGTTCTCCTCTGGAGATTGTAGCAACCACAAGTCGAACCACGCCCGGTCCCACTCCATCTTCGCCAGCCGGTTCTCGTGGGTGGTCAGCCCGTGGGGTTCGCCCGGATAGACCACCAGTTCCGTGGGCACGTCCAGGTAGTGGCGCAGGGCCCGGTACAGGGCCTTGCTGTGGGCCGGTGGCACCCGCGGGTCGTTGCCGCCCACGTGGATCAGGGTGGGCGTCCTGACCTGGTCCAACCCGTACAGGGGACTGGCCTGCTGGTAGTGGTGCTCCTGCTCCCAGGGCAGGCCCTCCACGAAGTTGATCACGTGGCCGGGCGTGTCCTCGGTGCCCCACTGGATGACCATGTCCAGGACGCCGGCGCCGCTGCTGGCGGCGGCGAACAGGTCCGGTTCGGCGACGATCATGCAGTTGGTCAGGTAGCCGCCGTTGCTCCAGCCCATGACGCCGATGTGGTCCGGGTCGGCGATGCCATCGTCGATCAGCCAGCGGGTGCCGGCGGTGATGTCCGCCACCTCGATCTCGTTCTCGCGGCCGATGAGCTTCTCCAGGAACTCGTCCCCGTAGCCGGTGGACCCATGGTAGTTGGGACTGAGCATGGCGTAGCCCTGGCTGGCCATGAGGGTGCGGCCGTAGATCCACAGGCGCAGACGGTGCTTGGTGCTGCTGGTGGGACCGCCGTGGAGTTCGATGACCGTGGGCAGGGGGCCGTCCGCCCGCTCGTAGCCGGCCGGCAGTTCGAGAATGCCCCACACCTCGTCGCCGTCAGCGCCGGTCCAGCTCACGTGCTCGATACGCGGCAGGACCCAGGAGTCCACCTGAGGATTGGTCTTGGTCAGGCGGGAGAAACGGTCCTTGGCGGCCACGGCGTAGATGTCGTTGGCGTCGGTGATGGTCTCCAGGACCACCGCCAGACGCCGGCCGCGCTCGTCGAAGCTGAAAGAGCCGATGACGCCGTCGCCGTCGGCCAGCAATTCGGAGCGGCCTTGGCCGCCCTGTTGCACGTCGTGGGTGCCGTACACCCGCACCCGGGCCATGCTCTCGCCCCGGTAGCAGAGGGTGCGCGAGGTGCCGCGCCAGGCCAGACCACCGTCGAAGGTCACCATTTCCGGACGCCCGATCCGCTGCAGGGGCCATCCGTCGCGGCCCTGCTCGGCGACCCAGATCTGGGACGCGTAGCCGTCGTAGGCGATGGAGAAGGCCAGGGCGCGGCTGTCGCCCGACCAGGCCAGGCCCTCGATCCAGCCGTAGGGGGAGGGATGGTCGGCGCGCCACTGCTGGTCCGTCAGGGCGGTGAGCTCGCCGCTCTCCAGGTCGAGGACCTCCACCCGGGACCAGCCTTCCTTGAAGATCAGTTCGTTGTCCTCGGTGGTGACCATGGCCAGCCGCCGGCCGTCGGGGGACAGGCTCAACTCCCAGATCACCCGTTCGGCCGCCAGGACCTCGTCCTCGCGCCAGGCCAGCAGGTCCAGGCGGTGGATGGCCTGCAGGTCGCGCACGCCGTGGCCGTACTCCAGGTCGGCGTACTTCTCGCGCAGATCGGTCCACTCGTCGTCGCGGTGTTCCTTGCTGGTCACGTAGTAGAGAGCGGTGCCGTCGGGGGCGAGGGCGAAGTCGTCCACGCCGTCCTTCACGCGGGTCACGGGGACCGGATCGCCGCCGTTGGTGGGCACCCGCCATACCTGGCGCGAACCGTCCCGCGGGGGAGCCTCGAGGCCGGCGTCCACCCGGCCCAGGCACCAGATGTCGCGTCCGCCCGGACCCCAGGCCACGGCGCCGGGACCGAAGCCGTCGAAGGTCAGGCGCCGGCGGTCCGTGCCGTCGCGTCCCACGATCCACAGGTCGCGGCTGCGGCCTTCCTTGCCCTGGCCCCAGCGGCTCTCGCTGTGGGCGACCAGTTCGCCGTCGGGGGAGAGGGCCAGGTTGCCCAGGCCGATGAGGTCGAAGTAGTCCTCGGGCTGGGGAACGTGGTCGCGGAAGGGTGTCTCGGCCAGGGCGGGGAGCGCCAGGAACGCGGCGAGGATCATGATCACGGATAGCGAACGCACGGCGGGACCTCCGGATAGTCTGTTGCCAGGAATTTTCGTCAGGTTACACTATCATGACCGATGCCTACGAGGTACCGGTTCCTGGTCCGGAGCGGTTCCGGACATCCACCCCCTTTCCCGGAGTCTCCACGTGTGCGGAATCTGCGGCGCGTTCGCCCTGGACGGGCGCCTGGACCTGCCCGACAAGACGCCCGAACGCATGATCGGCGTCATGCGCCATCGCGGTCCCGACGAGTTCGGCGCCTGGCGTGACGACCGCGTCTTCCTGGGCCACGCGCGCCTGAGCATCATCGATCTGGCGGGCGGCCAGCAACCCATGGCCGGCCGGGCCGACCATTGGCTCACTTTCAACGGCGAGATCTTCAACTACGTGGAACTGACCGAGGAACTGCGGGCCCTGGGCCACGTCTTCCGCACGCGCTGCGACACCGAGGTCATCCTCCGGGCCTACGAGGAGTGGGGCGACGCCTGCGTCGAGCGTTTCAACGGCCAGTTCGCCTTCGCCCTGTGGGACCGACCCCGCGGCCGCCTCTTCCTGGCCCGGGACCGTTACGGCATTCGCCCCCTCTACCTGGCCGCCCACGACGGGCGCCTGCTCTTCGCGTCGGAGATCAAGTCTCTGCGGGCCTACCCAGGCTTCGCCCCGGCCCTGGATCCGGGCTCCGTGGCGGAAGTCTCCACCTACTGGGTGAACATCGCCCCGGCCACCGCCTTCGCGGGCGTGGCCCAGTTGCCCCCCGGCCACACGGCCGTGGTGGAGGCGAATCCGTCCGGACCGCCCCCGCCCGCGCCCCTGCCGCCGGCGTTGCGAATCCGCCGCTACTGGCACCCGGAATTCCTGCCTGCGGACGAGGACCGGCGGCGCGTGGCCCCGGACGAGGCCTCGCGCCTGGCGAAGGACGTGCGCGAGGCCCTGGTCGATGCTGCCACCATCCGTCTGCGGGCGGACGTGCCCGTGGGCGCCTACCTCTCCGGCGGCCTGGATTCCTCCACCACCGCGGCGCTGATCCACCGCTACACGGACCACCGCCTGAAGACCTTCTCCGTGGGCTTCGCTGACCGGGACTACGACGAGACCGACTGGCAGTACGCCATGGCCGCCCACATCGGCACCGAGCACGTCACGGTGAAAGTGGACGGCGACGACATCGCGTCCCGCTTCGAGGAAGTCGTGTGGCTGGCCGAGACGCCGGTCCTGCGCACGGCTCCGGCGCCCCTGCATGCCCTGTCGGGCCTGGCCCGCTCCGAGGACTTCAAGGTCGTCCTGACGGGCGAGGGCGCCGACGAGGTCTTCGTGGGCTACAACATCTTCCGCGAGGCCAAGGTGCGCCGCTTCTGGGCGCGGGACCCGGCAGCGCGGGCCCGGTCCATGCTGCTGACCCGACTCTACCCTTACCTGGCCCAGTCGCCTCCGGAATTCCTGCGCCGCTTCTACGGCCAGGGCCTGGAGGACGTGGACGACCCCTTCTACTCCCACCGCCCCCGCTGGCACAATACGGGCGCCGTCGCCAAGCTTCTGGCGGTGGACGGAACCGACGCCCTGCGGTCCGCCGAGGAACGCCTGGCCGCCTCTCTGCCCGCGGAATTCACGGCCTGGGGACCGGTGGCCCGGGCCCAGTACGTGGAGATGACCACCTTCCTGGCCGGCTATCTGCTCAGCTCCCAGGGGGACCGCATGCTCATGGGGCATTCGGTGGAGGGGCGCTTCCCGTTCCTGGACCACGAACTGGCCGCTGTGGCCGCGCGGATACCCGCGTCGGCCAAGCTTCAGTCCCTGGTGGAGAAGGCGATATTGAAGGAGAGCGTTGCGGATCTGCTGCCCGCGAGTATCCTGAACAGGCCGAAGCAGCCGTACCGGGCGCCCGACGGCGCCAGTTTCGCCGGCAACGCCGGCCGCGATATCGTGGCCGCGCGGCTGGGCCAACACGGCGGCAGCCTGTGGGACGACCGCCGGGTGGGGGCCTTGCGGCGCAAGTGGGAAGCCGGCAAGCTGGCCAGCGCCCGCGACAACATGGCTTTCGTGGCCGCTCTGAGCGGCCGCATCCTCGAACACGAGTTCGGACCGGGTTTCGCTGACCGGCTGGCGTCTACGGAGCTGGCCCCGCAGGACCTGGTCTGGCGCGAACGACCCCGCGACGACTAGCGGACAGGGAGACGGGATTCCATGAACGTGCGTGATAAGGTGTGCGAGTACATCATCGAGAACTTCCTCTTCGGCGACGCCGAGCCCATGGCGGACGACACCATGTCGCTGCTGGACGAGGGCATCATCGACTCGGTGGGCGTCATGGAACTGGTGGCCTTCCTCGAGTCCGACTTCGGTATCTCCGTGGGCGACGAGGAACTCGTGCCCGACAACCTGGACTCGGTGGCCAACCTGGTGGCCTTCGTGGGCCGCAAGCAAGCCGCCGCCTAGTGTCCACCGGCCTCGCACCCGTCCACACCCTCCTGGAGCATACGGTCCAGGCCCACGGCGACGCCGTGGGCCTGGTCCACGGCAAGAAGAGCCTGACTTGGGCCGAGGTGGAGACCGCCGCCAACCGGACGGCCCGCCTGCTGGTGGAACTGGGCGTGGCGCCCGGCGACCGGGTCGGCCTGCTGGTGGACAACGGCGTCACCTACGTCACGAGCTTCTTCGGCATCCTCAAGGCCGGCGCCTGCGCCGTGGCCCTGAACGCGGCCAACCGGGCCGATACCCAGCGCAAACTCCTGGCCGACGCCGGGGCCCGGGTCCTGGTGACCAAGGCGGCCCAAGCCCGGCGCGACCTGCCTGAGATGGTGGCCGGCCTCGATGATCTCACCCACGTGGTGGTGGACCGGGCGGCGCCCCACTGGGAGCTTCCCGCGGGACTGTCGGTCGTCACCACCGATCAGCGCGAAGCCCTGCCCGGCGACCGCCTCGATCTGGCGGTGGAACTGGAATCCCCGGCGGCCATCCTCTACACGAGCGGCTCCACGGGCATGCCCCGGGGTGTCACGCTCCTGCACCGGAATCTGGCGGCCAACACGCGGCAGATCCTCGACTACCTGGAACTCACGTCCGACGACTCGGTCCTGGCCGTGCTCCCTTTCCACTACAGCTTCGGCATGTCCCTGCTGCTGACCCACACGGCGGTGGGCGGCCGGCTGGTGGTGGACAACCGTTTCGCCTATCCGGCCACCATCGTGGACGCCCTGGCGGAGCACGCGGTGAGCGGGTTCTCGGGGGTGCCCTCGACCTACGCCATTCTGGCGGCGCGCACGGATTTCCTGACCCGTCCGCTACCGGCCCTGCGCTACCTGACCCAGGCCGGAGGCGGCATGACGCCGGCGTTGACGCGGAAGCTGCTGGCCACCCGCGGGCAGACGGCGCAGCTGTTCGTCATGTACGGCCAGACCGAAGCCGGCGCCCGCCTGAGTTGGGTGCCGCCCGAGCGTCTCGAAGAGAAGCTGGGTTCCATCGGCGTGGGTATCCCCGGCGTGGAACTCGCGGTGCGCCGGCCCGACGGCTCCGAGTGCGACGTGGACGAAGTGGGGGAGGTCGTGGCCCGCGGCGACAACATCATGCGCGGCTACTGGAACGACCCCGATGAGACCGCCCTCGTGCTCAAGGGCGGCGCCCTCTTCACCGGCGACCTGGGCCGCCGCGACGACGACGGCTTCATCTTCCTGGTGGACCGGGTCAAGAACATGATCAAGGCCGGCGCCAATCGCGTCAGCGCCAAGGAGATCGAGGACGCGATCGCTGAGCTCGAGGGCGTGATGGAAGTGTGCGTGGTCGGCGTTCCGGACGAGTTGCTGGGGGAGGCCATCGAGGCGCACGTAGTGTCCGCCCCGGGCGCCGAACTGGACGAGCGGGCGGTTCTGGCCCATCTGCGCGGACGGCTGGCGTTGTTCAAGATTCCGCGCGTGGTGCAATTCCGCAAGGACCTGCCGAGAAGTTCTGCTGGGAAGATTCTCAAGTCCGAGTTGTGACCGGGAAGCGTGGGTGGGGCTGTGGTCCGGCGCGCTCCGCGCTTCGGCCCTGCGGGCCTCGCTCGGGCCGGACGGCCCGAGTCGCTTGCCGGACCACAACCCCACCCACCCCTCCCGGACCCAGTGGGGGCGGGGAAGAAGGTTGGTGGCGTGGATTGGCCTGGTCGGGTGGGTTCGCAGACGAAGAGGCCCCGGGTGTTTACCCGGGGCCTCTTCTGTGCTGGCAGGGCGTTTCGGGCTATTTGACGAGGGTCATTTTGCGGGTGACGATGTGGTCGTCGGCGGCCACCCGGCAGTAGTAGATGCCGCTCGCCATCCTGCGGCCTGAGCTGTCGGAGCCGTCCCACATCACCGTATGGGTGGCCGCCGGCAGGTCCTCGTTCAGCAGTTCCCGCACCAGGCGTCCGGCCACGTCGTAGATCCGCACGCTCACCTGGCTGTCGCGGGGGATATCGAACCTGATGGTGGTCGCCGGGTTGAACGGGTTCGGGAAGTTCTGGTAGGCACGGAAAGCCAGCGGCGCGCCCTGATCCCCCACACCGGAGATGCCGCCGGACCCGTAGGTGAACCGCAGACACCATTCGTCGAAGGTGCCGGTATCGCCGCCGGCGCCGTCGGCCACCGTAAGAGTCCATGTGCCGTCCAGGCCCAGGCCGATGAGGGCGTCGAGGCTCTCGGCGGGGGTAAGCTCGCCGGGATACCACCCGTAGATGTTGTCGGTGCTCGAGCCGGTCCGGTTGTGAAGGATGACCGAGGCCTTGTCCGGCGAGGTCAGCGTGACCGTGAGATCGCCCTGGAAGGTGTGGCTGATATCGAGGAAGACCTCGATCCCGCTGATCGTCAACGCCGGGCCGACCGCCACATCCACTGTGGCGACGGCGGTCTGATTGTCGTTGATCGGCAGGTCCGGCTTGTCCCAGAAATCGCTCACCACCGTCGGCACGAGCGTCATGTCGATGCCCGTCAGGTGCTGGCCCGAGGTGGGTTCCACGGGCACGGTGCCCACGCTCCATTCCTCCTTCTCGGCGACGATGGTGTAGGGACCGGCGTACAGGCCGTCCAGCAGGTAGGTGCCGTCGGTGCCGGTCGTCGCGCTGGGACCGTTGGGCAGCGCACGCACTGTTATGCCCGAGTGGTCGGCCTGGCCGTGGAGGGTCACTGTACCGGAGACGGTGCAATCGCCCGCCTCAGGGGTGAGCAGCCAGGTCACGGCGTTCTCCAGCAGGTCGGCGCGCTCGGTTCCCGCCACCGCGTAGTTGAAGCAGAAGTAGACGACTTGACCGCCCTCGGGGGCCGGGTTGGGATCGTAGGCGATGACGCTGGCGTCGCTGGGGTAAGAGGTCCAGGACGCCACCATCTCGGCGTCCGGCAGCGGCGCCATGGCGTCGTTGTCGGCGTAGGCGGTGCCGCCGCCGGTGATGGTCGAGTTCGCCAGGTTGTTGGGATGTGTGGCCACGTAGTGCGACGTGACGCCTATGGAGATGTCGCCGCTGAGGTCATGATTCCAGTCCGTCGTGTGCAAGACGTCGGTGGCGAAGGCGCCCGAGCTCTGCTGGTCGTAGCCCAGTTCGCCGCCTTCCAGCAGGATATGGCCGCCGGCCTGGACGAATATCACCAGGCCGTCCCTGAGCGCCGTGTTGGCCAGGGTGGTGGAGTTGTTGCCGCAACCGAGGACGACCAGGTCGTAGTTCCAGAACGTGGCCGGATCCACCGCGCCCGCGTCCACGACCGTGACGCCGTAGCCGAGTGCCTCGAGATCGGCGACGAGTTCCGCCACGCTCTTGGCGCCGTCAGGTTGGTAGCCCTCCGCCAACAGTTCGCCCTTTTCCGTGAATTTAGGCTCCGCCGCCGCCGCGACACTGTCGTCGATGACCAGCATGTCGCCTGCCGTGGGGGCGAGAGCCCAGTCCCTCGCTACTGTGGGGCCGTCGACGACGACCGGCTCGTTGGCGGGGACGTGATGCCAGGCCCGCACGACCACGTCGTAGGTGAAGTAGGGCAGGTCGCCGGTGGTGTACAGCCCGTCTGCGCCGCAGGTGACCTCGTCGTAGAGTTCGCCCGTGTCCGATCGGAAGACCCGGACCGTCGCCGTCAGCGGTTCCATGGTCACGCTGTCGTAGGCCTGGCCCTGGAGTACGCCTGCGGGCGCCGGGTCGAGAGCGAGGTCGAAGGTGTTGGCGCCGTAGTTGACTAAAACGACCTGCTCCAGGTGCAGGTAGCCGAAGCGGTCGGCCTCGAGGGTGTAATCGGCCACCAGCACGTCCTCCGGACCGGAGTAGTCGCCCTGGGCGTCGGTGACGACGCTGAACACCACGTCGTCCTTGACGAGGTTCACCACCACACCGGCTACCGGCGTGCCGCCGGACGTGACCTTTCCGGCCACGGTGCCGTAGGCCTCGATCACGTCGAAGACCTCGCTGTGGATGTCGTGACCGGCCAGGGCGATCATGCTGGTGACCTGGCCCGGCCCGGCGGCGGTTACGGTGAGTTGGTCGCCGACCACGCTGTGCAGCGAACCGTCGGGCATCCGCGCGTAGAGCGTGGAGCCGGCCTGGTCGCAACTCGCGTGCAGCGTGCCGGGCAGGTTCAACGGGAACATGTCGTTCAAGCCGATGTCCGTGGTCACCGCCAGGTCCGGATTGCCCAGGGGCAGGGCGTTGACCGCGATGGTCTCGGTGAACAGACGGTAGGTGTCGGCGGGGTCTCGGCCCACGATGTCGAGGCTGGGGCCGTACGGATAGTTCACCGTGATCACGGCGACGCCGCCGGCGTCGGTGGCGATGGGAGTCGTCGCGTAGTCGAGGCCCTCGGCCCAGATGTCGACGCCGGGCTTGGGCGTGACGCCGTCCTCCGCCATGACGGTCACGGTGATGCCGGTTTCGACGCCGGCGTCGATGACCGTCGGGTCGATGGTCACCACCGCCGGCACGATCACGTTCAACTCGGCGATCACGGGCTCGCGGGAGGAGACCATGGCCACCATCTTCAGCGGCACGCCGGGCGTGAGGATCGATTCGAAGACGATCTCGCCGGTCCCATCCTGGCCGATAAGGCCGGTTCCCACCAGCACGCCGTCCTGGGTGCAGCCGACGTAGGTGCCCCACTGGCCGGTCACGGCCATGGAAGTTGAGCCCACGAAGACGGTCTCCGGGTAGGTCATCTCGTTGGCAGCGGGACGGCCCTGGTAGGTGGCGATGGAAGGGTCGCCCAGCAGGTTGTAGATGTTCCAGTAGTACTCCTCGTTGCTCGAGGCGGCCTCCGAGACACTCAGGTTGCCGCGGAAGACCACGGCGCCGTTGGTGACGTACCACATGGTGGGGTCGGCCACTTCGTTGGCCCCCTCGTGGAAGAGGGCGTCGTACACACCGCTGCCGGTCTCCGCGTAGGTCATGCCGTCGCGGATCGACGCGCCGGGGAGCGCGCCCACCGACCACCACACATCCTCGTCCCAGAGTGTGTTGTTGGAACCGCCGATGTAGCCGATGGCGCCCTTGTTCGCGGCGCGCAGGAAGGTCTCGCCGAAGCACTCGGCGGCGTCGTAGGTGGCGGACTGGCAGCAGTTGCCGATGGCCAGGAAGTACTTGCCGTCGTTGGTCAGGCCGTTGACGTCGCTCTGCGTCATTGTCGGGTCGGCCCAGCTCGTGACGCTGCCGTGGGCGGTGTAGTTGACGAAGCCGACGCCGTTCGAACAGTCGGCGATGATGGCCGCCTCGCTGCTGCCGCTCGCTGGGTAGTAGTAGGTGTTGGCGGTGATGCCGTGCGCCGGGTTGTAGTAGTAGTCCTGGCCGTAACGGATGGTGCCGTTGCCGTGGGTGGGACCGAACGTGCCGTCGACGCCGGCGATCAGGGTCACGTTCTCCATGTAGGACGGGTCGGGCATGCTGAAGCTGTCGTACATCAGGGTCTTGTCGATGATCCCCTGCAGCATGGCCGTGTCGGTAGCAGAAAGGCGGCCGTAGTACATCTCGGGGAACAGGTCACCGGTGGTCTCGCAGTAGGGACGGTCGGATGCCCCGTCGGACGTGGTCCAGGTGGGGCACTGGTCGACGTCACCCACGAAGAGCACGAAGCTGGGCGCCGGATCCTCGGGGGTCGCTGCGTTGTAGAGATCGTGCAGGTAGGTCTGGATGGAGGCCGTCGTGGAGCCCACCTCAGGCGAGCCGATCACACCGGTGATCACGGTGAAGCCGCGCTCGGTCTTCCAGGCGATGAAGTCGTCGAGCTGGGCCTGGAACCCGGACGGCGTGACGATGACCATCTTGACCGGCTGCCGCACGAGATCCGCCTTGAGCGCCGGGATGTGCACGCCGTCGATCATCCCGTAGACCGAGGCGAAGAACGGGCTCCGGGTGGCGGCCTGCAGATGTTCGGTCTCCGCCCAGCCCTGGTCGAAGACCACCTCCAGGTCGAAGCTCTCGACGATCTCCAGCTCGCCGCTCTGCGGCAGGTACCGTACCGGGGCGATCTCCAGGCGCGCCAGGTCCGCGGCGCGCATGCGGCCGAGGTATTCAACGATGACCAGCTCGCGCTCCACGCGCGCCTGGGCGTAGGCGGCGGTGTCGTAGGCGAAGGGTACGTCCTCGGGCTTCTGGCTCTTGCTCAGCGAGGGCTGGTGCGGGAAGAGCGGGTTGGTGAGGCCGTGATCGGCGAGGCGCACCGTGCGGGTCCGCAGGTTCGTGATCGTGATGCCGGCCTTGCCGCCGGCGGGCAGCGCGATGAGGCGATTCATCTGCGGCAACTCGGGCGCGCCCTCGGTCATGGAGCCGTGGAACCCGGGAATGATCAACCGGGTGAATTCGCCTCCCCGGGTATCGACGGTCAGGGCTTCGAGCCGGCCGACCTCCACGCGGTAGGTCAGCGCATCGCTCTTCTGCTCGAGCAGCGTCAGTTGCGGCTGACCTCCCTCGAGCGTGAGCGTGGTGGCGGCCATGGCGCTCGCCGCGGTGATGAGGATCAAAACGGAGGTCGTCAGCATACTCAGGCGCATGGTCGGGGTCCCTTCGTTCGGCATATCGGATGATCCGATTCGGCGGTCTGTGGAAGCGAAGAGATTGTGCGCCGCGAATCGCGAGGCATCATATCACGGTTGGGTATTCCGGATCGAAGCCCGTCCTGCGCGCTCCGGCGTTACGAAACGTTCTCCGATCGGGTGGTTTCGAGACTTCGGTGGTGAACTTATTGGTTGTCATTGAACTAGACAAGACCAGTCCTGGATTGTGTGACGATTCGCGGAGAGGGGTGATCTCTGAAGTCGAAAGGGAGGCTCGCCGTGCCCGGAAAGGCCGGCCGACTCGACTCGTCAATGGCGGTCCGGATTCGGTCCGAGGGGCGGATTTTCCATCGTACCGATAGGTGTTGGGTGCTTCCTGGTACCTGCAGAGCGTTGCTCCGGAACGCGGTGAAGGCGAAGGAGCCGGGACGCAGATCCCGGCTCCAATTCCCAAGGCCTAAATGCCGACAGGCTACCCCGCCAGCAATCCACCCCTCCTGTAGATCTCCAACTGCACCTTGCTCGCCGGCGTGATCGTCGTCCCGCCGCCGTCCCAATGCACCTTGCCGGTCTCCAGGTCGAGTTCGATCTCCTGACCGTTCTCCAGTTCCGCTGCCAGCAGATCACCTGCGAGCACAGGCAGCCCCGCGTTGATGGCGTTGCGCTCGTAGATGGCGCCGTAGCTGCGGGCTACCAGGGCGGTCACGCCCAGGCTGGAGAAGCAGTCCACGGCCTGTTGCCGCGAGGATCCGCAACCGAAGTTGCTGCCGGTGACGACCAAGTCGCCGGGCTGGACCTTGGCCGGGAAGTCCTCCCAGCCGGGCAGATTGCCGAAGGCGTGCTGGCCCATCTCGGCTGGGTCGGTGATGGCCAGGTGGCGGTTGTGGAAAATCATGTCCGTGTCGATGTTCTCCTCGTTCACCAGCCAGACACGGCCCTTGAGTACGGTGGGCTTGTCACCTGCCGCTGCGGCTGTGGGTGCCGCCGTGTCCACCGTGGCGGTCGGCGCGGTCTTGGCCACCGGCTCGGGAATATCGTCTGCCCGGGCCAGGACACCGCAGAGCGCCGTGGCCGCGCAGGTGGCCGGGCTGGCCAGGTAGACCTCGCCCTTGCCCTGCTTGCCCGCGAAGTTGCGATTGCCGCTGGAGACGGTCACCTCGCCGGGACCGTTCTGGCCGATCTGTCCGGCCGCGCAGCCGCCGCAGCCCGCGTTGCCGATCAGCGCGCCCGCGTCGATGAGCGTCTGCACCAGCCCCTCGGCCAGGGCCGCTTCCCACACCTTCCGCGTGGAGGGGACGATCTTCAGGACCACGCCCGGGGCCACGCGCTTGCCCGCCAGGATGCCGGCGGCGGTGCGCAGGTCTTCCAGGCGACCGTTGGTGCAGCTGCCGATGAAGACCGAGTCCACGGATCGGCCGGCCACTTCGGAAACCGGGACCACGTCCTCGGGATGTCCGGGCCGGGCTACCATGGGCTCCAGGCCGTCGATGTCGATCTCGATGGTTTCCACGTAGGCCGCGTCCAGGTCGGCGGCGATGGGGGCGAAGTCCTGGCCGCCGGCCCGGCGACAGAATTCCAGCACCTTCTCGTTGGGCGTGAACAGCATGATGATGGCGCCCATTTCCGTGCCCATGCTGGCAATGGTCACGCGGTCGGGTACGTCCAGGTCGTCTACCACGTCGCCGTAGATCTCGGCGGCGCAGCCCAACAGGCCGCTGGCGCCGAGCTGGCTGGCCATGGCCAGGACGATGTCCTTGGCCGTAGCCGTCGGCGACGGCTTGCCCGTCAGGATGACCTTCTTGGAGGGCGGGACCTTGAACCACACCTTGCCGTGGGCCCAGGCGGCGGCGATGTCCTGGTCGCCCATGCCCTGGCCGAAGGCACCCACGGCACCCATGATGTTGGCATGGCTGTCGGTGGAGACGAAGGTGCTGCCCGGGCCTACGAGCCCGTCCTCGATGGCGATGTGGGTGCCGATGCCCTGGTCGATGTCACGCAGGGCGACGCCGGTCTCGCGGGCGAAAGTCCGGCAGATCTGCTGGTTCGCCGCGTAGCCCTGGTCGCTGCCGCCCGGGTTGCAGTCGAAGGTGAATACGGTCCGCGCCGGATCGGCCACGGGCAGGCCCGCCTTGCGCAGGTTCTGGACCACGTTGGCGCCGCCGAAGTCACGGGCGGCGCGCACGTCGATGGCCACGTCGACGATCTCGCCGGGAACGGCGGGTTGGTCGCTGTGCTGGCCGATGATCTTCTCGATGAGGGTCTGTCCCACGTCAATCCTCCTCGGGCTGGGTGGGTGCTTCGAGCACCGGTTCACGGCCTTCCCGCCAGGCTCGCAGGCCCTCTGCGGTCTCCAGGGAGGACCAGCACTGCTGCTGGGTTTCCCACTCGTAGGCCAACATGTTGGTCATGTCGAACTGCTGATTCTGCTGCACGCCGAGCTTGGTCAGGCGCACGGCGGGCTGGGGGAGGGAGCGCAGGCGGTCGACGACCGTGTCGAGTTCTTCCTCGTACATGTCCTCGTCCAGGAGCCGGTCCACCAGGCCCAGTTGCCAGGCTTCGGCCGCTCCCACCGTGCGGCCGGACCATAGGAATTCCAGGGCGCGTCCCTGGCCCAGGAGGCCGGGCAGGGTGTGCAGCAATCCCCAGCCGGGGATCAGGCCCGCCTGCATGCTCGCGGCGGTGAAGCTGGCGGACTTGGCGGCCAGGTGCACGTCGGCGGCCAGGTAGAAGCCCAGCCCCGAGTCGCGGACATCGCCCCGGGTGGCAGCCACCACAGGTTTGGGGCATTCGCGGATGACGGTGATGATGCGGCCGCTGATCTCGTCGTCGGCGGCCAGGGTATCGAAACCGCCACCTTGGGGCTGGGCGTCGGCCAGCCCGTCCAGGTGGTGGTGCAGTTCGAAGCTGTGGTCGCCGTCGGTGAGAAGGACCACGCGCACGGCGTTATCCTCCTGTAGGCGGAGCATGAGGTCGACGAACTCGTCGCACAACTCGCCCAGGTCCGGGGCGCCGGGGCCGATCAGGCGCAGGCGCGCCCTTCCGTCGGCGATCTCACAGTCGAAGTTCCGGTACTCCATGGACGGTCCCTCCGGGGCCGGGGTCGTGTGCTGTGCCATACGCCCAAAATACGCGCGGAAGCGTCCTTGTCCAATGCTCCCGTGGACACTCGCCGTCCCGTGGGATAGGTTCCGATGAACCCCTGCGCCGCGCCGCTCCGTGCGGCGGGAAAGGACACCCCGACTTGCGCGTCTTTCTGACCGGAGCCACGGGCCTGGTGGGTCGGCATTTGGCAGCCCGTCTGGTGGAGTTGGGCCGCGAGGTGGTGTGCGTGAGCCGCGATCCGGGCGCCGCCCGCGCGGTCTTGCCCGAGGGCGTGGAAATCGTCGGCGCCGATCCGGTCCTGCCCGGCTCCTGGCAGGATCGCCTGGCCGGCTGCGACGCTGTGGTGAACCTGGCGGGGGAGTCCGTGGCCGAGGGCCGGTGGTCCCGGGCCAAGAAACGCCGTCTGCGCCGGTCCCGCCTGCGCACCACCGAGCACGTGGCCCGGGCCATGGCCGGGGCGGACCGCCCCATGACCCTGATCAACGCCTCGGCCACGGGTTACTACGGCGACGCCGGTGACAGGGCCCTGGCCGAGGACGCCCAGCCGGGCCAGGACTTCCTGGCCCGCCTGGCTGTGGAATGGGAGCACACGGCCCTGGAGGCCGAGCGCGAAGGCGTGCGGATCGTACTCCTGCGCATCGGCGTGGTCCTGGCCCGCGAGGGGGGCGCCCTGCCGGCCCTGCTGAAGCCCTTCCGCTCCGGTTTCGGCGGCTCGCTGGGCAACGGTCGCCAGTACTTTCCCTGGATCCACATCGAGGACCTGGTGCGGGTCATCCTTTTTGCCCTGGATCGCGACGATCTGGCCGGCCCGGTGAACGCCGTGGTACCCGCGCCGCCCACCCAGGGAGAATTCGCCCGGGCCCTGGCCGCGGCGGTGGACAAACCGGCCCGCTGGCCGGCGCCGGGTTTCGTGCTGCGTCTGTTGCTGGGGGAGAAGGCGGCCATGCTGCTGGCCAGCCAGCGAGCTGTGCCCGCGGCGCTCAGGGCGCTGGAATTCAAGTTCAGCTACCAGGAATTGGACGCGGCCCTGGCCGACCTGATCGAGCCCTGACCCCGTTCAACCCACCACGAAGGCGTCGGCCACCGTGTCGCCGTTGGCGAAGCGGTCGAGCGACAGGCTCTCGATGATGTCGTCCCGTTCGCCGGTGACCACATGCTTCGCCATGCGCTTGCCCGTCATGGGACCGAGCATGAAACCGTGGCCGCTGAACCCGCAGATATGGAAGTAACCCTCGAGCCCCGGCACGCCGCCCAGGATGGGCCGGTGGTCCGGGGTCACGTCGTACATGCCCGCCCACTGGCGCATGAGGCGCACGCCGCCGGCCTTGGGATAGTAGGCCAGCAGGGCCTTGGCGAACCGCACGGCGAAGCGCAGCTGGCTGCGGGTGTCGAACTGTTCGGGGGCGGTCCAGTGGGGCTCGGCCGGGTCGCCGATGCCGCCGACGATTTCCCCGCGCATGCTCTGGCTGAAGTAGATGCCGTTGCTGATGGAGATGACCATGGGCCCCAGGAAGGGCTTGAGCGACTCGGAGACCATGATCTCGTGGCGTTCCTGCCGGTTGGGCAATTCGATCCCGACCTTGGCCGCCAGCGTGCGGGCCCAGGGGCCGGCGCAGTTCACCACCAGGGGCGTGGCGATGGTGCCGCGGTCGGTGACCACGGCGCGCACGCGGCCGTCATCGCACTCGATATCCTCGACGGCGGTGCGGATGTGGATGGCGATGTTCCGCCGGTGGCAGGCCCGGGCGTAGCCCCACACCACGGCGAAGGGGTAGGCCGTGCCGTCGCGGGGACAAAAGGTGGCGCCCTTGATGGCGGACACGTCCAGGTCCGGGACGATGCGGCGGCAGTCCTCGGGCTGGAGGAATTCGGTCGGCACGTCGCAGCGGTTCTGCAGGGTCACGGCCTCGCGCATGGACGTCAGGTGGGACTCGTCCTCGGTGACCATGAGGTAGCCGCCCTGGCGGAAGAAGACCTGGTAGCCCAGTTCGGCCGACATGTTCTCGTACATGCGGACCGATTCCTGGGCCAGCCGGATGTTCTCCTCGGTGGTCCACTGCTGGCGGATGCCGCCGCCGCAGCGGCCGGTGCTGCCGGCGCCGATGTAGTTCTTCTCCAGGACGACGATGTTCTTCACGCCCTGCTTGGACAGCTCGTAGGCGGTGGTCAGGCCGTTGATGCCGCCGCCGACGACGACCGCGTCTGCCGTGGCGGGAACGGGACCCGTGGACATGGGGATCATGGCGTCTCCTCCGGGTCCGCGGCCGGGTCGGGCACCTGGAGGGTGGCCAACTGGGAGAAGGTGAGCGGCTCGGATGGGGGCCGGATCGTGGTCAACCTGATATCGCCGGGTTCCAGTTCGCGCAGGCGGGCCAGTTCGCCGGTGGCCTCGCACAGGCAGCCCTTGCCCTGGCAGAAGCCCGTGCCCACGCCGGTGTACCGCTTGAGGGACTCCAACTCCGTGAAACCCTCGCGGAAGGCCGCGGTGAACTCGTCTACGGTCACGTCCTCGCAGCGACAGAGGAAGATCTTGGGCTTGCTCATGACGCCTCCCCGGCGCCGGCCAGCACCGTCTCCGGTGTCTCGCCGGCGGCCTCGCCGACGAACGTCACCTCGGGACCGTTCGGCACCGTCGTCGACCAGCCGGAACCGGTGCAACCGCGGGGTACGAAGCCGCCTTGTTCGGGCGCCAGATGCAGGTCCACACCCAGCTGGTAAGGGATGTCGTAGATCGGCTTCGCCCGGCGGCAGACCACCACCAGATCCGCGTCCAGGGTCAGACGGCCGCCGCCGCCGGGACCGGGGCCGGGGACGAATTCGGCCCGCAGGCCGCTGCCGTCGGCAGCGGTGTGGGCGCGGTCCAGCACCAGGCCCGTGTGCAGGGGCCAGCGCCGGGCCACCGCCGTGGCCAGGTCCGTGCCGTTGTCGTCGCTTTCCAGGAGGATGGACGGGTGTGCGCCGCGGGTTTCCAGCAACGCCGCGGCCAACCAAAGATCCTGGCCGCCGCCCACCAGCAGGATCGTGCGCCCGGTCACGTCCAGACCGTCGCGCACCAGGAGCCGCAGCAGGGCGCGGGTTCCCAGCACGCCGGGGACGTCGTTGCCCGGGAAGAGCCCGGGGGCGTCCAGGGCGCCGGCCGCCCACACCAGCCGGTCACAGGCGAGGGTGGCGAGCTCGGCACCGTGGCGCAGGACCAAGCCGCCCGGATGGTAGCCGGCCACCACCCGCACGCCGGTCCGCAGGTCCACATCCGCGGCGGCCACCCCCTCGGCCAGGTGGTTCAGGCCGGCGCGGGCCGAGGTCAAACCGGCGAAACCGTCGAGGCAGCCCGCGGCCGCGGCCTCGTCCAGGGCCGCCAGGCGCAGTCCGCCGGGAGCGTCGTTCTCGTCCACCAGGACCACCGGACCGTCGGACGTCAGCGCCGCGGACAGCCCCGCGGGCCCGGCGCCCACCACCACTGTGGGGATACGGCCCAGATCCGTCGCCGGTTCTGCCTCCGCCTCGGCCCGTTCGGGCAGGCGGCCCACACCGGTCAGGGGACGGATGGCCGACAGAAAGACTCGGCTCAGGATCGCCGGCTTGGTGAACCACTTGTAATAGAAGCCCACGGGGACCAGGTCCCCGCCCACCGCCAGCATCTTCTGCATGGGGGCGCCATAGAAAGCTCCAGCGTCCTGGCGCTCGACCACCATGCCGTCCCGCAGGGGCGTTTCGCACACGCGCACGTTGGGCACGCCGTCCACGCGCATGAGGCAGGCGGTGCACTGGCCGCGGGCGCAGGTCACGCCGCGGGGGCGGCCGTACTTGGGACTGTGGGAGAGGTGGCGGATTCCGGCTTCCCAGAGGGCGGTCGCGATGCTGGTGCCCGTGCGGCAGATCAGGTCGCGTCCCTCGAAGCGGATGGTCGCCTTGTCACCGGCCAAGCTGGATCCTTTCCGGGAGCCGCGGCGGGCAGGCGCGGCGCCGCACTTGCGGCGCGGGCGATCCCGCCGGGGGTGGAACTCCGAAAATAGGACGCGCCCCCGGGCGCGGCAAGGACGCGATGCCCGGCAGTAGACCGTGCTTTCCTCCTGGCGCGTGGAGCATATATTTGATGGAGTCGAAACCCTTTAGGAGTACAGCACTCCTCTTACGGAGGCGTGCAATCCGGCCAACGGCCGCGACGAGGTGGATCATGGCGGACAAGAATTTTGCCGATGTGCGCGAGGTCATCGAGAGTGAAAGCATCGAGTTCATCGACCTGAAGATGCTCGACCTGGCTGGCCGGCTGCACCATATCTCCTATCCCGTGGAGCGTTTTACCGAGGAATCCTGCAAGGACGGCATCGGCTTCGACGGGTCGAGCTACGGTTTCCTCAAGGTCGAGAACAGCGACATGGTCCTGGTGCCCGACCTGGCGACCCAAGCGCGGGACCCCTTCCGGCGCCGGCCCACCCTGTCCATGTTCGCCGAGGCGCGCCTGACCGACGCCGACCGCACGCCCTTCGACCAGGACGCCCGCGGCCTGGCCCGCCGAGCCGAACAGGCTTTGGCCGACGCCGGTGTGGCCGACAAGAGCATGTGGGGACCGGAGTACGAATTCCACATCTTCGAGGAGGCCGAGTTCCTCACCGAGAACAACGACTCGGCCTTCGGTGTGCGCAGCGGCGAGATCTTCTACAGCAACGCCTACCATGCCTGCAATCCCTTCGACCGCTACGACGACTTCCGGGACGAGGCCTGCGCGGTCATGAAGGACTTCGGCATCCCGGTCCGCTACCACCACCACGAGGTGGGGGCCCAGGGCCAGCAGGAGATCGAGGGCTGGTTCCATGACCTGGTCACCACCGGCGACCACGCCGTCCTGACCAAGTACATCCTGTTGAACCTGGCCGAGGAGCGGGACCTGAAGCTCACCTTCATGCCCAAGCCCCTGCACGGCAACGCCGGCAGCGGCTGGCATCTGCACCAGTTCCTGACCAAGCAGGGCCACAACGTCTTCCACGAGGACGGCGGCTATGCCGAACTCTCGCAGACGGCCCTCCACTACATCGGCGGCATCCTGCGCCACGCCGACGCCCTGTGCGCCCTGACCAACCCCAGCACCAACAGCTTCAAGCGTCTGGTGCCCGGCTTCGAGGCGCCCACCGCCCGCACCTTCGGCCGTTCGAACCGGGGCGCTGCCATCCGTGTCCCCAGCTACGTGACCGACCCCGAGGAGCGGCGCATTGAGTACCGTCCCCCGGATCTGACAGCCAACCCGTACCTCTGCGCCTCGGCCATCCTCATGGCCGGGCTCGACGGCATCATCAACCGCACCGATCCGGGCGATGCGGGCTGCGCTCCGGCGGACGCCCCGAGCGACGGCAGCCGCCACGAGGACTTCCTGCCGCGTTCCCTGGACGATGCCCTGGACGCTCTCGAGGACGACCACCAGTTCCTGTTGCGCGGCGACGTCTTCCCCGAGTCGCTCATCCGGCGCTGGGTTGAGATCAAGCGGGCGGAGATTGCTGCCATCAACCAGCGTCCGCACCCCTTCGAGTACACCATGTACTTCGACTTCTAGCCGAACCGTGCCAGAATGGGAGGGACCGCCGCCGGGCGGTCCCTCTTTTCATTCCGCCGAGGAGCGAGCCATGATCGAGATCAGTCTGCGCACGGGCGGTCGTACGGATTTCGTGGACGTGACCGCCGAGGTCCGCCGTGCCGCCACCGAACTGGGGATCACCGACGGCGCCCTGGTCGTCTTCAACCCCCACACAACCGCCGGTGTGACGGTGAACGAGGGCGCCGACCCGGACGTGGTCCGCGACAAGGCCGTGGCCCTGGACAAACTCGTACCCTGGGAGGACGGCTACCGCCACGCCGAAGGCAACAGCGCCGCCCACATCAAGGCCAGCCTCTACGGCTCGTCGGTGACGCTCCTGGTGGCGGATGGAGAACTGCGCCTGGGCACCTGGCAGACCGTGTGGTTCGCCGAGTTCGACGGGCCGCGCACCCGGCGCCTGTGGGTGTCGAAGGCGGGCTAGGGGCGGACCGGAAAGATACCCGACAGCTGATCGAGGGTTGTCTTGGCCGTCAAGGTGACGCGCCCTACCGCGCAGGATGTGTCCGCGGCCGTGAAGCGGCTGGGCCGCAGACTGACGGTGCCACGGAAGCCCAGATCCCGGGCCAGGCTGTCCAGGTCGGCGGTGGCGAAGCCGTAGGGCCAGGCCAACCAGCGGGGGGACCTGCCCACGTGCCGGGCGATCTCGAAGCGGCTGGCGGCCAGGTCCACCAGGACCGGTTGCCACGGCCCCGACGGCGGCAGGGGCGTGCCTTCGCCCAGTGCCGCCCGGTTGGCGGCGGCCACTTCGGCGGGAATGGCCCCGGGGTGCCAGAAGACCGGCTCGTGATCCCCGGTGGTGCGCACCTTGAAGTGGAGCGACCGGGTGTGGGACTCCACGAGTACGTGACCCGAGGCGGCCATCTCCGCCAGCTCCGCCCAGCTGCACACGTCCAGATCGCTCCAGGCGCGCCCCGCTTCCCCGGTGGGGACGAAGAGATGAGCCCGCACGCCGTACTCCTGGAGCAGGGGCCAGGCCAGCTCGTACACGCTGCGGTCGGCGTCGTCGATGGTGAGGATCACCGCTTTGGTGGGCAAGGGCTTATTGGCGGCATTGAGGTCAGCAACTTCATCAAGCGTAACGACTTCTATCCCGGAATTGCGAAAATACTCGAGGTGTCGCGCTAGCTCCGCGCGGGGTGTCGTCCAGAACTCGCGGTCCCCCAGGGCGGGCAGTCCGAAGAGGAGGGAGCCCACGACCCGGGCCAGGTAGTCCGGGTCGAAGTCGGCCCGGAAGTAGTGGTAGCAGAGGACGGGAACGCCGGGGGTGTCGTCCACGAATTCGAAGCTGGCCAGGTGGGGCGGATCCAGCTGATGCAGGGAGACGGGCTCCTCGAGGGCTTCTTCGCCGCCGCCGCAGCCGGTGGCGAACAGGAGGCAGGCCAGCACCGCGGCGGTCGGGACGCACGGGTGGTGGCGGGTTCGGTGGTCCATGACCGCGTCCATCAGAAGAGTGCCCGCAGGGACACGTTGGCGAAGGTCCGGCTGTAGCCGCTGGCGGTGGCGAAACTGCTCTTGGCGTAGCCGGCCTCCAGGGCCGCAAGCCAGCCGCTGGCGAAGCGCCAGCCCACCCGGCCGGAGGCGCTGCCCACTGAGACCGCGTCGGCGCCGGCCTCGCGCTCGGTGCCCAGGCTGCCGCCCAGGCGCCAGGTCGTGCGTCGCGAGCGGGTGGCCAGGGTCAATTCGAAACTGCCACTGCGTACCCAGTCCGGCGCCCAGTAGCCGCCGGGGTAGGGGTCGCGGTAATCCATGTACGACACCACCGGTCCAGCCGTCACCTGGATGCGGCCCTCCCGGCGCCACTTGAGACTGGCACTGCCGCGGCGGCGCAGGTTGCCGTCGCTGTAGTCAGCCAGGCTGCCCTGGGCGTCGCAGGCCCAGTGGCGGGCCAGGCGCCACTCGGCCGACAGGCTCCCCTGCTCCAGGTGGAGACGGCGGCCGAAGGCGGTGTAGGTCTCCACCGCCTGGCTGGCCGCGCCCAGATCCGTCCGCCAGCGCGGGGCCGGCAACCAGGTGAGCCAGGCGTCGCCGCCGGTGCGGGTCCAGTCCAGTTCGCCGTTGCCAGCGGCCAAAGGACCGTCGCTGCGGAAGTGGTCCACCCAGCCGTAGGCGTGGAGAGACCAGTTGCGGGCCAGGGCCGTTGCCAGCCCGGCGCCCAGGCGCGGCGCCGTGACGTGGGGCCGGCCGGGCTGGGAGTAGCGGGCCACCGAGGGCATGATCTGCAGTAGCTTGTTGCCGGCGACGGTCACGGCGCCGTGGGCGGAGACCCGGTAGCGGTCCAGGTCGTCCGAGTCCCAGGCCGCGTCCACCCGCAGGTCCAGGTGGGGCGTGTAGCCGTCGAGGGTGGTCAGGAGGAAGGCGCCCGCTTCCCGGCCCGGCGCCGCGTCGCCGTCGAATTCCGTCTCCACCCGGCGCAGCACGCCGTAGCCCCCGTGGAGGCGGTTGTCCCAGACCAGGGTGCGGCCCAGGCCCACCCGGGCGTCGCCGTCGGCGGAGTCCTCGTCCACGAGGGAGCGGTACAGGGCCACGGCCGCCGGTTGCCGTCCACTCCAGCTGAGAGCCAGGGCCAAGCCCGAACGCACCCGGCGGTCAGCCTGACCCGGATGGCGGGCCAGGTGGCGGCGGAAGTAAAAGACGGCCCGTTCGGCGTCCTCCCGCCACAGTTTCTGGTAGGCGATCTCCTGGGCCACTTCGGGCACCAGACTCGCGTCCTGGGCCAAGGCCTCCAGGTAGTCGGCCACGGCCTCGTGGTGGCGGTCGGCGCCGGCGGCGGTCCGGGCGGCCGCCACCTTGGCCCGGGCCGCCTCGGGATCGATGACCGTCGAGTCGGGCGCCGCGGCGTGGGCGCAGGCGGTCCAGATCAACAGCACGGACAGGGTGCGCAGCAGGGTCATGGCTACTCCCTGACCGGTTTCCAGAGCGTGTATTTCCGCTGCTGGCGGTTGACGTTCAGGCCCTGGGGCGCCGAGATGACGGTGATGGCCGCCAGGAGGATCCAGTAGACCAGCGGGTAGAAGACAGCCACCACGAAGTACCGGGGCAGCTTCCGGTCGTAGTTCCGGTCCAGGAAGACACCGGTCACCAGTTGGACCAGGCACACGGTGGCGATGAGCATGCCCCAGAAGTTGGGGATGGGTGAGGCCCCGATGGGCGGGAAGCCCAGGGCGTAGCTCACCAGCCAGATGAACGACAGGATGACGTAGGCGTAGGCCCAGCCCACCGACAGGCACGACTCCACCAGCACCGGCCAGAAGCGGCGGTGGCGCCAGGCCAACAGGGAGCGGCCGTGCCGGACCAGGACCTGGCTCAGTCCCACGGCCCAGCGCCGGCGCTGGCGCCACAGACCGTGCAGGGACTGGGGGACCCGCATCCACATGACCGCGTTGGCCTCGTAGCGCACATCCCAGTGGCGTAGTTGCAGGCGCCAAGTCAGGTCGATGTCCTCGGTGGCCATTTCCGGGCTGTACAGTCCCACGTCGTAAAGGGCGCTGCGGCGGAAGATCCCCACCACGCCGCTCATGGTCATGATGCGTCCCCATACCCTCTGGGCACGCCGCATGAGCGAGATGATCGAGGCGAACTCGATGGCCTGCAGCTTGGCCAGGAAGCTGTCCCGGTTCACCACGCGCGGGTTGCCGGTCACGGCGGCGCAGCGCGGCGAGTCGAAGTGGGGGACGAGCCAGCGCAGGATGTCCGGGGCGGGTTCGGCGTCGGCGTCCATGACGAAGACCAGCTCCCCGCGGGTCAGGGGGATGGCGTCGTTCAGGGCCATGGCCTTGCCCTCGTTCACCCGCTTGCGCAGCACCCTGACCCGGGCGTCCACCAGGTAGGGCCGGATGCGGTCGAAGGTGGCGTCGGTGGAGGAGTCGTCCACCACCAGCACCTCGAACTCCGGGTAGTCCACGGCCAGGACCGCGGCCAGGGTGTCGCCCAGGTTCCCTTCCTCGTTGAAGGCGGGGATGACGAAGGACACGAAGGGCGTCTTGTCCGTGGCGTAGAAGGCCTGTTTCTCCTGGGGGTCCGAGGACTCGCGCCGCACGTAGTAGATGAGGGCCGTGAAGATCCACACGCAGCTGGTGACCAGGGGGTACCAGGCGAAGTAGACGAGCATGGCCGTGTACCACCAGGTGTGCTGCAGGCGCACGACGAGACTCAGGAGGTCCATCAGGACTCCTCCCCGTCGACGATCCGGTAGACCTTGTGGCCGGCGGCGTCGCCCTCGATGATCACGGTGGTGGCGGCCTGGAGTTCCGCGCGGGACGGCGCCATCAGCGACCGGCCCAGGTGATCGTGGGTGAAGGGTTCGGGGGGCGCGGCGAAGCCCTGGCGCCGGCCCAGGCGGGCCGAGAGCCGCAGGTTGTGGCTCACCCACAGCAGGGTGATCACCAGTCCCGCCAGGACGATGCCCGCCAGCACCAGCAGGGCCACGCCGCTGTCGGCGGTGATCTGCCGCTGGGCGACCACGTACCAGTAGTAGCCCAGGAGGCACCACAGGAGGATGGAGATGAAGATGTGCCACGCGTGGCGCATGCCGTTGACGCTCCCGCCGGCCGGTGCGCGGGTTGACCGCGCCCTGTCCGCCGCTTAGACTATCGCCTCTGTTCCAGGCGACGGCCCACCCACCCGTCCGGCACTTCCGGCAGGTGGCGACGACCGTCCCTGAACTTCACTGTCTGCAATCGGTTTCGGCAATTCCGGGACCGAATTGACCTTCAATCGCCGCCGTGCACAGGAGCCGCCTTGAAAGCCAGGGAAATCAGGTCCCGCTTCCTCGAGTACTTCGCCGCCCATCAGCACGAGGTCGTCACCTCGTCTTCGCTGGTGCCCCGGGACGACCCGACCCTCATGTTCACCAACGCGGGCATGAACCAGTTCAAGGCCGTCTTCCTGGGCCTGGAGAAGCGCGACTACGTGCGCGCCACCTCGGTGCAGAAGTGCATGCGCGTCTCGGGCAAGCACAACGACCTGGAGGAGGTGGGCAAGGACGCCCGCCACCACACCTTCTTCGAGATGCTCGGCAACTGGTCCTTCGGGGACTACTACAAGCGCGAGTCCATCGCCTGGGGCTGGGAATTCCTCACCAAGGAGATGGGCCTTGATCCGGAGCGCCTCTGGGTCTCGGTCTACAAGGATGACGACGAGAGCTTCGGCATCTGGGAAAAGGAGGTGGGTGTGCCCGCCGGTCGCATCGTGCGCCTGGGGGACATTGAGCAGGGCGACGAGGAGAACTTCTGGTCCATGGCCGACACGGGGCCCTGCGGTCCCTGCACCGAGATCCACTACGACCAGGGCGAGGCGCAGAAGTGCGACCACCCGGACGGCTGTTTCGTGGGCGTGTGCGACTGCGACCGCTGGCTCGAGCTGTGGAACCACGTCTTCATGGAGTTCGACCGGCAGGAGGGCGGCAAGTTGATCCCCCTGCCCATGAAGAGCGTGGACACGGGCCTGGGCTTCGAACGCCTGGTGACGGTCATGCAGGGCAAGCAGAGCAACTACGAGACCGACGTCTTCACGCCCATGATCGCGCGCGTGGCCGAACTCTCGGACCGCGCGCCCGAGGGCGAGGACCGCATCTCCATGCAGGTGATCGCGGACCACGCCCGGGCCTGCGCCTTCACCGTGGCCGACGGTGCCATCCCCAGCAACCAGGACCGGGGCTACGTGGTCCGGCGCATCCTCAGACGCGCCGCCCGCCACGGTCATTTGCTGGGCCTGGAGAAGCCGTTCCTGTTCGAGATCGCCGACGTGGTCATCGCCGAGATGGGCGACGCCTACCCGGAACTGGTCGAGCGCCGCGAACGCATCCTGGAAGTGATCCGCAAGGAGGAGGAGCGTTTCGGACGCACCCTGGCCGGCGGTCTCCAGGTCTACGCCGAATTCAAGGCGGCCATGTCTCGTGACGGCCGCACCGAGATCTCCGGCGCCGAGGCCTTCAAGCTCCACGACACCTTCGGCTTCCCGGTGGACCTGACCGCCGTGGTCGCCGAAGAGGACGGCTTCACCGTGGATCGGACCGGCTTCTCCGTCTGCATGGAGGAACAGCGGGCCCGCAGCGGTTCCGAACGGGTCTACCGCGAGGGCCTGGGCGCCTGGCAGCCCGTGGCCGACGCCGACCTGGCCGGGTATCGCGGCGCCTTCACCGGTTACGACGCCCTGACCGGATCCGGCCAGCCGGTGGCCCTGCGCGCAGCTGGCGACCAAGTGCACCTGCTTCTGGACGCCACGCCCTTCTACGGCGAATCCGGCGGCCAGGTGGGCGACAGCGGGACCATCACCCTGCAGCCCGCGGGCACCGTTCTGAAGGTCGTCGACACCCAGGCCGCCGAGGAGGGCTCTTCCCTGGTGCTCGCCGGCACGGTGGAGGACCTCCTGCCGGCCCTGGCCGCCGCCGAGTCGGTGGACCAGGTGGTGGACGCCGATGCACGGCTGTCGACCATGCGCCACCACACGGCCACCCACCTGCTGCACGCTGCCCTGCGCCGGGTCTTGGGCGACCACGTGGAACAGGCGGGCAGCGTGGTGGATCCGCGCCGCCTGCGCTTCGATTTCCGTCACGACCAAGCTCTCACCGCGGACGAGCTCACGCAGGTCGAGCGCCTGGTCCAGGACCGCATCCTGGACAACCGTCCGGTGGTGCGCCACGACGACATGGCCCTGGACGACGCCCGCGGTCGCGGCGCCATGGCTCTCTTCGGCGAGAAGTACGGGGACCGGGTGCGGGTCATCGAGATCCACGGCGGCGCCCAGGCCAACCAGGCGGCCCCCGACGCCGGCGACCTCTTCTCCCTGGAACTCTGCGGCGGCACCCACTGCCTGGCCACCGGCGATATCGGTCCCTTCCGTATCGTGGGCGAAGGCAGCGTCTCGGCGGGCGTGCGGCGCATCGAGGCAGTGGCCGGCATCGTGGCCCGGGACCTGACCCACCGGGACCGGGACCAGCTGGCGGCCCTGGGCCGGGTGCTGCGTTCGGACGGGGCGGGTTACTCCGAGCAGGTGGACGAATTGCTGGCCGAGCAGAAGGCCCTGCGCAAGGAACTGTCGGGCCAGCGAAGCGCTTCGGCCCAGGCGGGCCTGGAGGACGCGCTGGCGGCGCCGCAGGCCATCGGCGACCTGCGCCTGGTGGCGGCGGCGGTGCCCGCCGACGACAAGGACGCCTTCCTCAAGCTCGGCGACCACGTCAGGGACAAGCTGGGCACGGCAGGGGTGGTGGTCCTGGCGGCGGACATAGGCGGCAAGGCCATGGTGCTGGTGACGCTCACGTCCGACCTGGTGGCGAGCAAGCGCCTGCACGCGGGCAACCTGGTCAAGGAGATCGCCGCTGCGGCCGGCGGCCGCGGCGGCGGTCGGCCCAACATGGCCCAGGCGGGCCTGCCGGACGCGGCGGCCGTGGCCACGGTCCTGGCGGCGGCGCCGGGCGTGGTCGAAACCCAGGCCGGCTAGAAAGCACCGCGATTCAAAGCAAGAACCGGGACACCTGAGGGCGTCCCGGTTCTCGTTTTCCCACCATAAACCAATTAGGGCAGGAATCCGATATCCACGCCCACCGTGAGGGTGTACAGCCGGGTGCGGTGGGACTCCAACTGCAGTTGCCGCGCCAGGACCTCAACGTAGAGGTTGGATTCCGTGTCGCCCCGCACCAACAGCCCGAATCCGCCGCCGTAGACCAGGTCCGAATGGGAATAGCTCGCGGCGCCGACCGCTGAATCGAAGTCGTAATCGTACTGGCCGGCGAAGCCCTTCAGGTAGGGCGCGTGCTTGCCGTCCCGCACGAAGTACTTGCCGGTGGCCAGGTAGTCGACGACGGACTCGTTGGGAGCGTTGCCGTTCACGTCCTGCTCGGCGTCGTAGCCCAGGTAGGAGATCTCCGCGCCCAGGATCAGCCGCGGGGTCAATTGGTAGCCCAGGCCGGCACCCACGATGTAGCCGTTGTCGGCCTCGTCGCTGGAAGGCACGTTGAAGCCGCCGCCGAAGGTGAGATTGAAGTTGCCCGGTTCGGGTTCGCTCGCTGTCGCGGTCCCGGCCACGGCCAGGACGCAGATCAGACCAACCAGCACGCGCATCATGGCCATGCTCCTCGGCTCGAGTGGGGCGAGTTTACGTGAACCCTTTAGGTATCGGGGGTGGGGGGCGGGTCTTGAGGACCGGGATCGTCAGCGCAGGTGCCGGACCTCGTCCGGGGATTTGCGCCCGATGTCGGGCACGGTGGCGTCAGCGGCCGCATGGCCGGCTACCAGCAGCAGGAAAGGCTTCTCCCGGCGGGGCCGCTCCAGGATGCGACCCAGGAATTGCATGGGACTGGGCGTGTGGGTGAGGGTGGCCAGCCCCGCGTCGTGGAGGGCGGCGATGAGGAAACCCGCCGCCAGGCCCACCGATTCCTTGGTGTAATAGTAGCGGATCTTCCGTCCGTCCGGAGCCAGGCCGTAGCGCTGCTCGAAGACCACGATGAGCCAGGGCGCCGTCTCCAGGAAAGGTTTCTCGGCGTCGGTGCCCAGGGGGGCAAGGGCGTCGAGCCACTCCTGGCTGGCCCGCCCCTCGTAGAAGGCCCGCTCCTCCGCCTCGGCGGCCAACCGGATCTCCCGCTTGACCGCCGGGTCGCCGACGATCTCGAAGTGCCAGGGCTGCATGTTGGCGCCGCTGGGCGCCTGGGCCGCCGCGCGGACGCACTCCTGGATGACGGCCCGGTCGACCGGACGGTCGCAGAAGTGGCGGACCGTGCGCCGGGCGGTCAGGCGGTCGGCGAAATCCCGGGCCCGGGCCAGGCGTTCATCGTCGTCGTAGGCGGGCAGCGGGGGCAGGGGAAGGTGCGGCTTCATGATCTCCTCACGGGGTGGCGTCGAGCAGGAGTTGCGAGGCGATCTCTGCGCGCTTGTCGTCGCCGCACAGGATGCCCACCAGGACGATGGCGAACTCGAGGGCCGTGCCGGGCCCCTGGCTCGTGACCAGGGGGCCGTCCACCACCACACGCTCGTCGCAGTGGGAACCGGCGGGCAACCATTCGGCCAGGGCGGGGAAGCAGGTGGCGCGGCGGCCGTCCAGCAGGCCGTGCTCGGCCAGCACCGTCACCGGGGCGGCGCAGATGGCGCCCAGCAGGCGGCCGGCATCGGCATGGGTCCTCAGCAGTTCGGTGAGGGGCTCGCTGTCCCGGAGATACTCGGCGCCCGGCAGGCCGCCCGGCAAGACGACGGCGTCCCAGGCGGTGACAGCGCATTCGTCCAGCAGGGCGTCGGCCACCAGGCGTACGCCGCGCGAGGCGGTGACCTCCGGTCCTTCGCCGCCGGGCGAGGGTACCCGCGCCACGGTAACCTCGACACCGGCCCGGCGCAGGGTGTCGACGATGCAGACGGCTTCGATCTCCTCGGACCCGTCGCTGATCGGTACGAGCACGCGGGGTGGGGACATGGGGCCTCCCAGGTGTGGCGATGATGTTCGGCAGGAACAGGATACGATCCGCCGCCCCGGGCCGCACTCAGAGATCGAAGGCCCAGCCCACCGTTACCGTCAGCATGTCGTTGGTCGGTTGGGGATCGACGGCGCCGCTGCTGCGGTGGTGGCTGCGCACTTCGGCGGTGGCCCGGCCCGACCGGACGCCCATGCCGATGGCGGTGCCGAGCCAGGAATTCTCCCGGTGATACCAGCCCAGGCCCAGGCTGACGAAGGGCTCGATGCCGCCGGCCGGCAGGGTGACGCGGGCGGTGGCGCCCGCGTGGCCCGTGTCGTGCACCGAGGCGGCGCGGCCGCTCCAGTGCTCGCGGTAGGTGCCCAGGCGCATCCAGCCCACGTCGGGTCCCGCCTCGAGCCAGGATTTCAGGCGGCGTGGCACGAAGAGGCGCAAGTGCAGGTCGTCGTACTTGTCGCCGCCGATGTCGTCGGCGGCGGACATGCCCAGTTGGGGTTCGAGGCGCCAGGCACAAAGCGGGACCGCTGCGCGGACATCCAGGTCGTACCACGTCTCGGAACCGGATCCGATCAGGGCGCCTATGCTGCCGACGATCGTGGCCCCCACCGAGGCGCTGCCGATGGTCATGCCGGCGAAGGGGGCGACCGTACCCTCGATGGTGTTTTCGTCGGCCAGGTCCGACGCGGCGAGAGCGAACAGCAATCCCAGAACGCCGCCGCTCGCGGCGCCGATGGTGCTGCCGGTCCGCCAGCCGCGGGCGGACGTGGAGCGCTGCTGGCGCACCAGCAGGATCTCTCCGGCGGCCAAGGCTTCGCGCGCCGGCTGTCCCGAAATCGCGGCCAGACCCACCGAGTCGCCCGCCGCCGGGGCCGGAAAGCCTGTGTGCACGGCCCCGTCGTCAGTGGTGATCTCCAGCAGAAGGCCCGGGTCCAGGCGGAGGACGCGGATCGCCCAGTCCTCGTCGGCGCGGGCGGAGGACAGGAGCAGCGGGACCAGGAGCAGTACGAGGATCAAGCGGGGCATGGTAGCAACCGTTTCCAGGGGTGTGTGGGGTGGGTCGACAGCCGGTGCATGAACGCCGTTACGGTACGGTATCGAGAGGGATTCATCAAAAAAAGCGGGGACGGCAACCGCCGTCCCCGCTTCAAGCGCCGCTTCAGGAATCGGTCGCGGGAGTCTCCTCCTCGACCGGTTGGGGCAGCGGCGTGTCGGTGCCCAGGAACTCGTCCCGGTGGAACTTGTGCAGCATCAGGTCCGGATCTCCATGCTCCAAGGGGAGCAGGAACTGGAACGGCTGATCGCTGCCCTGGGCCAGGAGGGAGTGGCAAAGGGTGCAGTCGTAGGGGACCGCCACGCCCTGCTCGTCCACCATGTCCGGATTGTGGCACCGGAAGCACCCGCTCTCGCCCCGGTGGCCCAGGTGCGAAGGGTAGGTGTTCCAGGTCACGTTCATGGCCGGGAAGATGTTGCGGGCGTAGATGGCCTGCACCTCCTTAACCATGGTGTCGATTTCGAGGCCGAGTCCCGTCGCGCGGTGCTCGCCGCGCCGGTAGAAGCCGCGGATCTCGTTGTCGATGCCGGACAGGGCGGCGTCCTTGTCCCGCCAGTTGCCCAGCAGGGCGTCCAGGGCCACCCGCTTGGCGAACGGCAGATGCCGGTCGATGCGGTCGGCGGATAGGGCGGCGTCCACCGCGCCCTCCGGATCCTGGTAGACGTGGGTGGCGCGATTATGGCAATCGACGCAGTCCATGGACCGCACTTCCGCCGGGTGCTCGTCGCTCCCGGTCGGCTGCACGTTGCGGTTCGTGTAGCGGTGGAACTTGTCGCCGCGCTTCACTTCCACCCAGGTCATCTTCGTGCGACCCGGATCGGCGGCCTCGTAGCGGACCTCGTTGGACCCGGCGATGTGCCAGTGGATCGTGCCCCGGTCCTCGCCCGTGCCCGATCCCACCTTCAGGGCCAACGTCGTGTGCCGCGGCGTCGAGGTCCGGTCCGGTGCGAAGCTGTCGAATGACTTGATGCGTGTCCCGTAGAACTTGTCGGGCCAGTGGCACTTCTCGCACGTCTCCCGGGCCGGACGCAGCTGGCGCACCGGCGTCGGGATGGGACGCTCGTAGAGGTCGAAGGTGGCCGAGATCACCTGCCACAGGCCGTTCAGTTTGGCGTCGATCAGGGCGCCGGCGCCCTCACCCACGTGGCACTCCACGCACTTGACGTGGGCGTGGGGGGAGTTCTGGTAGGCCGTCCACTCCGGTTCCATGACCGGATGGCAGGCGGTCCCGCAGAATTCGGGTCCATCCATGAAATGGAGCACGCGCGCGCCGCCGAGACCGATGAACATGAGGTTCATCACGGTCAGCAGGGCGATCATGCCCACCAGCGACGAGCCCAGGCGCTTGGCCTTGGTCATGTCGTCGGGGAATCTCTGGCTGAGCAACTCTTCGGTCGTGCGCCCGGTGGCCTGGCGGAATTTCCACCAGCCGATCGGGATCAGGATCAGGCCCAGGAGGAACAGGGCCGGCAAGGCCATGTAGCTGATGAGCCCGACGTAGGAGTTGGTCAGGATTCCCGCGATCCGCAGCAGCTCGAAACCGACGAAGAGCAGGAACGCGGAGGTCACGAAAGTGACCCCCAACGTTCCGGTCCAGTTCGTCGAGATGCCGCGGATGAAGAGCTGGAATCGCTTCATCGCTCAGCCCCTTACTTGATGTTCACCTGGTACGTGCCGTCGAACATGGCCGCCAGCTTGCCCGACTTGATGTCGGCCTTGATGTCGGCGGTCGGCTGCGACATCCACACGTGCATGGGATCGGCGAGGATCTCGTCGATCAGCTTGTCCACGTCCGGGTCGTGGAATTTGCGCAGCTCCGGGATGTACTTGAAGTAGAAGTGCTGGGCCACTTCGTAGATGCCGTGCCACCAGGTGTAGTCCGGTCCCATCATGGCCGCGCCGTGACGCGCACGACGACCCTCGTGGTGCCAGATCTCCCACCAGATCCACTCGTACTTGTTGGAGAAGTTGGCGGTGCCGTCGCCCAGCTTCTTCTCCTTGGCCAGCTTGTGCAGGGCCGCGCCCGGCTTGGCGAACTTCTCGTTGTAGAGGTGCACGAGGCCGTCGAGCTGGGCGTAGTGGCCGTCCACGAAGGTCTTGCCGTGGCAGTTGGTGCACACGTCCTTCATGTTGTCCCGCTTGGCTTCCCAGTTGTCCTTGGTCTTGGACACGGGCGGACGCAGGGTCCAGCTGATGCGCATGCCCACGTCGTGGGTCACGGCCTGGTTGCTCGTGGCCGACATGTGGCAGGTGGCGCAAGTGGGGGCCTCGAAGTAGTCCAAGCCCACGATCCAGCGCTTGGCCTCCAGGTTCATCTTTTCCTGGTTGGTGTAGTAGGCGTTGCCGTGCTTGGACTCCTCGTAGACTTCCTTCTGCGGATGGTCCGGGCCCAGGTGGCACTTGGAGCAGGCCTCGGGCTGGCGGGCCTGCTTCACGCTGAAGGCGTGCCGCGTATGGCAGGCCGTGCACGCACCCTTGCTGCCGTCAGGATTCAGTCGGCCGATGCCGCTGTTGGGCCAACTCAAGCGGTGCAGCTTGTTGGGGCTGTTGGGGTCGATGAGCATCTTGCCGCCGTGGCAACTCTCGCAACCGGCGATGGCCACCGGCGCGCCACCGGCCGCGTGGGCCAGGTATGCGTCCTTGGAGTCGAGAATCTCACCGGCGTGGGCGTGGTAGCTGTCGCCCACTTCCTTGGCTTCCTTCTCGTGGCATTTGCCGCAGTCGTAGGGTGTGACGAGGGTGGCGATGAGGGCGCCTTCGTGCATGAAACCGTCCGCGTCACCCTGGGCGGCAGCGTGGCAGTCGATGCAGGTCACGTTGTGCTTGGCGTGCTCCGAGTCGTACCACTGGTTGTACAGGCCGAGGCTCTTCTCCTTGTGGCAAGTCATGCACTTGCCGGCCGCCGTGTCGTCGGCGGCCAGAGCGGCGCCGGACGCCAGGAGGGCGAGGAGGCTCGCGGCGATCAGCAGCTTCTTCATCGTCGGGCTCCTTGATCGGATTCGGGACGAAACTGGTTGTGAACAACCCAACAACCTTCGTCTGAACTTCACCTTGGGTCAATCCCCCTTCGGGGGGTGCGGAGGGGGTCTCCGAGTGTCGCTTGACGCCTCATCTGCTGATTCTGAAACGCGTTATCGCGATGTCATCGGTTCGTCACAGGCATGTAAGCTGGTCCTCGGTCGTATATTCCGGTCGTATCGATAATTAGGACATATGTATCTGTTACAGAAGGTTCAAATCTTCGCAATCGCTGCATAATCACGAGCCGCCATGTTCCATGATGCTTTGTAACTGTTATCGACAAGAACGTCCTGAAACGGACGCTATCTGGGACCGGGTTTCGAGGGAATCAACTTTCCGGGAGGGTTCGCAGTTGGCGGGGTGGGAGAGACGGGCATGGATTCCCCGGACCGGTCGCCGTAGATTGACCTTCATGCACTGGCGCGACGACATGGAATACCTGGCCTTTCGCGGAGCCCGCGCGGCCCTGTGTGCCTTGCCCTACGGAGGCGCCGAATGCGTTCTGCGTGAATTGGCGCGATTGGTGGGCCCGGGGTTGGGCCTTCGCTCACGAGTCGTCGCCGACCAGCTGCGTTCAGTCTACGCCGACCTGTCCGACGCCCGGCGCGCCGCCATGCTGAGGGCTGTGTACGACCACTTGGGGCGCACGGTGGCGGAGATCCTCTGCGCGGAACCGGCGCGGCTGGCCGCCTCGGTCCGGGTCGATCCCGGCTGGGACGAACTCGACCAGGCGGTGGCTCTCGGGCGCGGGGTTGTGGTGGCGTCGGCCCATCAGGGCAACTTCGAACTGGGTGGCCGCGTACTGGCCGCACGCTACGACGTACTGGACGTGGTCAAACCCCAGCGCAATCGGGCCTTCGACCGGGACCTGACGGACCTGCGCCAAGCCCACGGCATCGACACGGTGCCCATGGCCCGGGCGGGGCGTGCGGTGTTGGCCCACCTGCGGCGCGGCGGGGTGGTGACCTTCTTTATAGACCAGGATGCCGGGGCCCGGGGCCTGCGGCTGGATTTCCTGGGCCGTCCCGCTTCCACCTGGCCCGGGGCCGCCCGCTTCGCCCTGCGTGCCGGGGCGCCGGTGGTGCCGGCGGCCATGGCGCGGCGCCCGGGCGGACACGTCCTGCGTGTGGGGCGCGCACTGGCCACGCAATCGGGGCCGGCCGACCCGGCCGCCACCTTGAAACTCATGGGGCGGATCAACGCCGCCGTGGAAGAATTCGTACGGGAGGATCCGGAACAGTGGTTCTGGGTCCACCGCCGCTGGAAGGGCGCCGCCGAGGCGCGCGCCGTCGCTTCATCCGGGAAGGACGAGGACACATGAAGACGCTGCTGACGGTCCTGATGCTGGGGACGCTCCTTTCGCCCGCTACCCTGCTCGCGGAATCTCCCCGTTGGCCCGGAGGCACCGTCGAGGGCGAGGAACCCGTCTGGCTCGCGCCGGGGTTGGTCAGCACCGGTGTCTCCACCCGGGACTGCGCCATGTCCCCGGATATGGACGAGCTGTGGTTCTGCATGGCGACGCCGCGCTACACCTACGCCGTCATTTGCGTCACCCGCCGCGTGGACGGCGCCTGGACCGAGCCGGCGGTGGCGGAGTTCTCCGGTGACCCGCGCTGGATGGACATCGAACCGGCCATGTCGTCGGACGGGGCGCACCTGTACTTCATGTCCACGCGGCCGGACGTGGGGGACGACGAGCCCGGCGACGCGGACATCTGGGTCGTGGACCGCCAGGTGGACGGCTGGAGCGAGCCGCGCAATCTGGGCGCTCCGGTGAACACGGAATTCCGGGAGACCTTTCCGTCGCTGACCGCCGGCGGCACCCTCTACTTCGGCCGTGCCGACAGCACGAATCGCGTGGACACCATCTGGCGCGCCCGACCCGCCGACGAAGGTTTCGCCGAGCCCGAGCGTCTGCCCGCCCAGGTGAATGCCGGCCGCACCCGCTTCAACGCCTGGGTCGCGCCGGACGAGAGCCGACTCATCTTGGCCACCGTGGGGCTGCCCGGAGGCCACGGCGGAGCCGATTACTTCCAGGTGGACCGCGGATCCGACGACACCTGGTCCGAACCGGCCAACCTGGGCGGTCTGCTAAACGCCGGCAAGGGCCGGGGCTGGTCGCCCTACGTGACGCCCGACGGCAAGAGCTTCGTCTTCATGACCGCGCGCCGCACCACTTCGGTGCCCTGGCCCGCCACCTGGAGCGCCCTGCAGGGAGCGCGCAGCGGCCCCGGGGCCGGGCAGCCAGGCATAGCTGTGGTCGGCGCGGCCGTGCTGGAGTCGCGATCTCCGGCCGTGGACCAACCGCAGATCCCCGCCATACCCGCGGCCTACGACGCTCCCGCCGGCGCCTGGGCCGGCACCCCGGAGCCAGGTGACGAACCGGAAATCTTCGCGCCCGGTTTCGTGAGTACGGGCATGCTCGAGCGGGACCTGGTAGTTCATCCCGGCGGTCGCGAACTGTGGTGGGGATTCATGGAGGGTGGCGAGGTGAGCGTCCTGTCGAGCCGCCTGGAGGACGGCCGCTGGACCGAGCCCGTGACCGTGCCATTCCACACGGACCGGGAGTTCGCCTGCTTCGAGCCGTGCCTTTCGGCCGACGGCCAGCGCGTGCTCTTCCTGTCCAATCAAGCCGCACCGGGCCAGGAACAGGGCCGCGGTTGGGCCAACCAGAACATCTTCGAGTGCCGGCGTACGGCCGACGGCTGGAGCGAACCTGCTGCCCTGCCCGCGCCGATCACCACCGCCGGCTTCGAGTACTTCCCGTCCCTGGCCACCGACGGCACCCTCTACTTCAGCCGTGAGGGCGAGGACGGCGTGGTCATCTGGTTCGCCGAACCCGTCGGCGACGGTTACGCCGAGCCGGTGCGTATGCCGGAGACGGTGAACGTCACCGCCAACGTCTACAATGCCACCGTGGCCCCGGACGAGAGCTGGCTCGTGTCCTGCGTGGCCGGCCACGATGGGAACCTGGGCGCCGCCGACTACTGGATCAGCTTCCGTGGTGAGGATGGCGCCTGGCTGCCGGCGGTGAACATGGGGCCCCGTTTCAACGGGGAGGATTTGCGGGCCAGCAGCGTGGCCCTCTCGCCCGACGGCGAGTTCTTCTTCTTCAGTTCGAGCCGCCGCACCGGCGGCGAGCCCTTCCCCTCGGGCCGGGTCACCCGCCAACGCCTCCTGGAGATGCACGACAGTCCGGGGGAGGGAAGTTCGGACCTCTGGTGGGTGCGGGCGCGGGTGCTGGAGGAGTTGCGGCCGGAGTGACCGACGACGGGACCGCCGCTAGCGCCGCCCGCCCCGCCGCGAGACTTTCGTCCAATCGATGGCGAAGACCGTCGTATGCTCACCGTCCAGCACCGGTGTCAGGTAGGGCCGTCGGCGCAAGGCGTCCCTCTGCAGCACCGGCGCCCGTTCGAAGGGCCAGTGGTCGGTGGCATGGAGGTGGGTTACGCCCAGGTCCCGCAGGGCGCGCACCCCGGGATTCCACCAGCCCCGGGCCAACCCTTTGACCGCCTCGCGGTGGTCGAAACCCTCGTCTTCGCCCAGGATCCAGTTGGCGCCCATGAGGAAGCGTCGTCCCGACAGGTGCATGGCCCAGCAGCTGCCGTTGTTGCGCCAGTTGGCCACCACCGCGTCCTCGGCCACGACCTCGGCCAGGTCCCGGGCCAGGCGGGCGTCGTCGTCCAGGAAGTAGACGTCACCCGCGGCGGCTGGTCCCTGGAGTCGCCAGACCGCGGGGGTGGCCAAGAGCGCGACGAGCAGGACCGCGACCAAGGGCGTCCGGCGGCCGGGCACCTGGGCCAGGCGCCAGGTCAGCGTCGCTACCAGGGGCGCCAGCAGCAAGGCCAGCGGTGGGAAGAAACGGGTGTGGACCTGGTACCAGGGCTGGCTGAGGACCATGCTCACCGGGTCCTGCCAGGCGCCCAGGGCCACGCTGAGCGCGCCCAGGAAGAGGGCGAAGCCAGCCACCGGTCGCGTGGCGCGGCCGAGTAATCCGGTCAGCAAAGCCACGACGACCACCACTTCGAGTCCCCACCAGGCACCGACGCTGCGGGCCACCAGGCGCAGGCATTCGCCGAGCGGCAGCAGGTCGTCCGGATTGAGTCCGCGCTCACGGTACACGCCGGCCGCGGGCACCAGGTCCCAGACCGTGACCAGCAGGAAGGCCGCCAGGGCGAGGCCCGCCGTTCGCCAACCGCGAGAGCCGGCGCGGCGGACACAGAGTGCGGCCAGGATCACCGCCATGACCGTCCAGCTGGCGTGGATGAGCAGCAGGCAGGCCAGGCCCAGTCCCGCTAGGATCGCCGCTCCGTTCCGACCGGATCGCAGGGCGCGGGCCAGGGCCAGCACCGGCAGGACCAAGGCGAACATGGCCACGAATTGGCCCAGTCCGCCGTGGCCCGGGATGGCAGCGGTGATGTCCCCGGCGCCGGGCACGAGGAAGGCCGCCAGCACCGCCGTGGGGGCGGCGAAGCCCAGGCGGCGCCACACCAACGCCAACGACGCCGGCAGCAGGGCCGCGGCCAGGGAGGGCAGGAGCCAGGTGGCGGTCCAGGCCGGCAGCCGGCTCCACCAGGCGACCAGCGCCGAGGCCGCGTGCCAGCCCGTGAAATAGGGGCGGGACGGTTGGCCCCAGGGCGGGGCGAAAATGGCGTCCGGCGACGTGTGTCCGGTCTCCAGGATGCGCCAGGTCATGAAGGCGTGGTTGCCCGCGTCGTGCCGCGAGGCGGGTACCGGCAGGTCCGCCTGCAGGGCGACCAGGACCGCCGCCGTCAGCAGGCAGGCGGCCAGCACGGCCAACCATTGGCCCGGGGCCAGGTCGCCGTCCTCGCCCAGGAGATCGGCCGCCGTGGCGCGGTAGGCCGGCCAGCGGCCGAGACCGAAACCGGCGGCGGCCGCCAGGGCGAACCAGGGCCAGGGCAGGAGCGGCAGACCCAGGTGACCGCCCAGGAGCCCGGCGCCGGCCACGGCCAGGAAGCCCGCCGCCATGGAGAGCACCAACCGCGCCGGCAACGAGGCGCGAACGTGGCGGCCGAGGAGCCACCAGCCCGGCAGTCCCAGGACGAGGGCCGCACCCGACAGGGTCTGCACCCAGACGATGGGGTCGGTCAACGGGTGGGCGCTCATGGTGCTCCTCGAGGAGGTGAAAGAGGATCGAGAGTCGAGGATAGCCCCGGCCGCTGCGGTCCTCAACTGCGTTTTCGTTTGACGGTGCCCCGCCCGGACCGGATCATGATCCGGCGTCGGGACGGGCCCGGCGCACCGCAACCGGGGAACGACGCCGTGCGCCATCGCTTCATCATGACCGGGACTGTGCTGCTGTGCGCGCTCCCTCCCTTGGCGGAACTGGTGGCCAGGGGCTGGACCGTAGCCCTGCGCTACTTCGCCGGCGACGCCTATCTCTACCTCACCGTGGGCCGCAACCTGGCGGCCACCGGCCGCTTCACCATGGACCAGGTCCACGCCACCAGCGGCTTCCACCCTCTGTGGCAGCTCGTCATGGGCCTGCTCCACCTGGTGGCAAATCCACTCGGCCTGGGCAAGCCCGCGGTCATCGTCCTGGACTTTCTGCTCTGCCTCGCCCTGGTCGCTGCGGGACTGGGGCTGGTGCTGCTGGCCCACCGGCGGGCCGAGGGACGCTTGCCGGTCCTGGTGCTCCTGTTGCCGGTGGGCGTCATGGGACTGGTCCTGGCGGACTACGATTCGGCCTTCGGGCCACGGGGAGCCCTGTGGGGCTACGTCAACGGCATGGAGAGCGGCTTGACCTTGCTGGGCTACGGTCTGCTGGCCGCGGTGATGGTGCGAACCGGCGCCGGATCCACACGCCGCGGCGCCCTGGGCATCGGCCTGGTCCTGGCCTTCCTGCTGGTCGCCCGCCTGGACAACGCCTTCCTGGTGGCCGCCTACGCCGGCGTGCTCGGCCTGCGGGCTCTGCTGCGCCGGGACACGCCGGCCATCCGTCTGCTGGCTTGGCAAGGGGTGCCGGTGGTCCTGGTCCTGCTGCTCTACTTCGCCGGCAACCTGGCCACCACGGGCCTGCTCATGCCCGTGAGTTTCCTGGCCAAGTCCGGCGTCTCCCTGGCGGACAAGGCGGCCGAGGTTCGCCGGGCCCTGGACGAGAACGTCCTCATGTTCCAGTGGCGGTACCTGCAACTGGTGGTGCCCCTGGCCGGCGCTCTGGTGGCGCTCGTCCTGCTGCGGCGCACCTGGCGTGAAAAGCAGCCGCGCCCCCTGAATCTGGTCTTCCTGGTGACGGCCGTCGCCACCGTAGCCACCGGTCTGTACCACCTGCTGCACGTACCCACCCTGGCCCAGGGCCACTGGTATTTTCCGGTGCCGGCCCTCTTTTTGACTTGGTTCCTGGTGGACCGGCTCGATCACCGGCGGCTGCGGCCGGTGCTGGACGGCTGGCCGGCGGCGGCCGCAGTGACGGTCCTCACAGGGTGGATCTTCGTGACCGTCTACGTGGGTTCGGCGGCCTGGGGCCCGGGCATCTACGAGCGTCTGCTGACCAGCGAGGCGGACAGCCTGCGCGCCCACTATGGGGACACGCCGCCCCGGATCCTGTCCTACGAGGACGGTATCCTGGCCTACGCCACCGGCTGGCCGGTCATGACCGGCCGCGGCTACCTGCTGGACCGGGAAGCGGTGGCGGTGTTCCGGGACGACGAACGCTCCCTCTTCAAGCTGGCCCTGGACCGGGGCTTCGACCGGGTGACGGTCTCGCCCTTCCACAACAAGAGACCGCGTTTCACGCAGCGCTCCCGCTCGCGGCAACTGGCCAGCGTCCTGTCCGCGCGGCTGCGCCTGAGCGCCACCGAGGCCCGCGGCATCGGCTTCGCCGTGGACTACATCTCCGCCGACGGCCAGTTCGTGATCCTGAAGATGGCCCCGGCCCGTCGCAGGGCCCAGGGCGGACCGAGGGGCAAGTAGATGGCCGGACTGCACGCCCTCGACTGGACCATCATCGCCGTCTACGTGGTGGTGACCGTGGCCCTGGGCCTGGCCTTCCGCAAGCGGGCTTCGCGCTCGGGCGCGGACTACTTCCTGGCGGGCCGCTCCCTGCCCTGGTGGGTCCTGGGCACGAGCATGGTGGCCACGACCTTCGCCGCCGACACGCCCCTGGCCGTCACCGGTTTCATCCGTAACCACGGCATCTGGTACAACTGGTTCGGCTGGCACTACGTGGCGAGCCAGATGCTGGCGGTCTTCCTCTTCTCACGCTTCTGGCGGCGGGCCGAGGTCGTGACCGACAACGAGCTTATCGAGCTGCGCTACAGCGGCAAACCCGCGGCCTTCCTGCGGGGCTTCAAGGCCAGCTACTTCGCCGTCCTCTATAATTTCATCGTGCTCGGCTGGGTGCTCAAGGGCATGGGCACCGTGGCCGAGTCGGTGCTGGGCGTGGATCCGGAGACGGCGGTGATCGTCGGCGCGGCCCTGGCCCTGAGCTACGCCCTGCTGGCCGGATTCTGGGGCGTGGTGATCACCGACGTGATCCAGTTCGTGCTGGCCATGGCGGGCTCCATCACCGTGGCGGTGCTGGCGGTGCGCCACGTGGGTGGGGTGGAGGAGTTGAAGGCGCGACTCCTGGACTCGCCTTTGGCCGACGCCAACACGCTCGCTTTCATCCCCGGCGGCGGACTGGGTTGGGACAGCGATCTCTTCAAATTCGTGGTCTTCGTCTCACTCATGTGGTGGGCCAGCCATAACGCCGACGGCGGCGGCTATCTCATCCAGCGCATGGCCGCCGCCCGGGACGAGCGTCACGCCCGCGCCGCGACCCTCTGGTTCGTGGTGGCCAACAACGCCGTGCGCTACTGGCCCTGGATCCTCACGGGTCTGGCTTCCCTGGTCATTTTCCCGACCCTGGCCGAGGGGCAGAACGAGGAGGCGGCCTACCCGCTGGTCATGCTCGAGGTCCTGGGACCGGGGCTGCTCGGCCTGCTGCTGGTGAGCTTCTTCGCCGCCTTCATGTCCACCATCGACACCCATCTGAACTGGGGCGCGAGCTACCTGGTGAACGACGTCTACCGCCGCTTCCTGCGACCGGACGCCTCGGAGAAGGAGACGGTGGTGGCGGCCAAGATCGCCGTGGCGGCCATGATGGCCTGCGCGGTGGTGGTGGCCTTCAGTCTCACGAGCATCGGCCGGGCCTGGCTCTTCGTGTGGGCCATGGGAGCGGGCATCGGGCCGGTGCTGATCCTGCGCTGGTTCTGGTGGCGCATCAACGCCTGGAGTGAGATCGCGGCCCTGGCCACGTCGGTGCTGCTGGCGGTGGGTTTCGAGGTGGTAGCGGCGGTGCAGTCCGGCGCCGGGTACGAACTCTTCGCCACGCCGATCCGGGTGGGGGGCATGGCCCTGGAGACCCACCACAAAGCTCTCATCCTGGTGCCGGTGACCATGGTCGTCTGGTTCGCCGTCACGCTGATGACGCGTCCGGTGGACCGGGACCGGTTGGCGGACTTCCACCGCCGCGTGCGACCCGGCGGCGCCTGGGGGCCGGTGGCCGCGGCCGCACCGGACGTGCGCAGCGACGGCCTGGGGTGGGACGTCCTGCTGGCCTGGTTCGGGGGCTGTGCGGGTGTCTTCGGACTCATCTTCGGCCTGGGCAAACTGCTGCTGGGGGAGCCGGTGGCGGGGACGGTCCTGCTGGCGGTGGCCATGGCCGGAGGGGCGCTCGTGGTGCGGGAGCTTCGGCGTTAGCTGGTACCTATGATATTGTCAGTCAACGATATGTGCGGCCTGCCTCAAGTTGAACCAGAAGACTGACCCCTCGCCTTCGGTGGAGTCGACCTCCAGGGAGCCGTCGTGTTCGGCCACGATGCGTGAGGCGATGGCCAGGCCCAGTCCCACGCTGCGTTGCAGACGCCCGGGCTCGCCCTCGACGGGGCGGGCCGTACGGCTCTTGTCCCCGGTGAAGAAGCGCTCGAAGACGTGGGGCAGATCCGCCGCGGGAATGCCGGCGCCCGTGTCGGCCACGTTGAACCTGACCTGCGCGCCGTCGCGCCGGACGGTCACGTGCACGCGCCCGCCGGTCGGTGTGAACTTGATTCCGTTCTCCAACAGGTTCTGGATGACCCGCGAGATCTGCAACGGATCCGCGTGCACGTCCGGCAGGCCCGGTTCCAGATCCAGGTCCACGGCCACGCCCCGGGTCTCGGCCAAGGGCTCGCAGCGCTGCAGCACCGAACCGGTCAGCTCACCGGGCGAGAAGTCCTCGAAGCGGAACGCCGCTTGGCCCGAGTCGATCCGGGACAGGACGAGGGTGTGCTCGACCAGTTCGTTGAGGTGGTCGAGCTTGTTGTTGATGATGTCCAGATAGCGGCGGCGCTCCCCGGCCGACAGTTCCTCCTCCTGCAGGTTCAGGCTCTCCACGTAGCCCCGCACGGCGGTCAGGGGCGTGCGCAGGTCGTGGCTGACGTTGGCCACCAGATCTCGCTGGAACTGCTCCTTGCGCTGGAGTTCCTCTACCATGGTCTCGATGCGGGAGGCCATGGCGTTGATGTCCCGGCCCAGGGCCCCGATCTCGTCCTTGCTGCCGTCAGGCACGCGGCACCGGAGGTCGCCGGCGGTGAAGGCAGCCACGCCCCTGGATAGACGCGAGACCCGGCGGCTGGTCCAGGCCATGATGATGAGCGAGGAGGTGGCGGCGTACACCAGGAGCAGGGCCAGGGCCCCCAGCACCATGGATCGTTCGTCCCGGCTGGCGTCGTCCGGGCGGATGGTCAGCGGTTCGAAGCTCGCGACCAGGAAGGCCTCGGCCACGGTATCGCCGGCGCTCGTGGTGACGCGGGCCACGTCGAAGATGCGGTTCACGAAGAGATCGACATTGCGGGGGTCGGGATAGTAGGAAAAGTCCCATACGCCGTCGGACATGTCCGCCAGCAGTTCCGGGTCGACTTCGGGGACGGCGGCGGCCAGGGAGTCCGGCCGGCAGGAGGCGAAGTAGCGGCCGGTGGCGTCGAAGAGCACGATCTCCGCCTCGAATTCCTCGACCTGGCGGCCGTAGTTGCAGAGGAGGGAATCGGCGGCATTGCGGTTGGGCCACTCGCCGGCAAGTTCCCCGGCAAGGCTGTCGATCTCAGCTTCCGCCCTCTGCTCGTACCAGTTCCTCTCGGTTTCGTCGTCGAAGGCTTCCAGCACGGTCTTGCCCATCCAGTACACGTAGGCCCACACGCTCACCGCCAGCAGCAGGATGAACATGACCGTCAAGCGCACATGGAGCTTGCGGAAGATCCTCGTGATCAGGTTCGCGCCCACTAGCCGGTTTCCTCGGCAAAATCCTCGGTGAAGCGGTAGCCCACGCCCCATACGGTGAGGATGAGCTGGGGCTGGTTGGGGTCGGCCTCGATCTTGTTGCGCAAGCGGTTGATGTGGGAGTTCACCGTGTGTTCGAAGACGTCGGCGTCGCGGTCCCAGATGCTGTCCAGGAGCTGGCGGCGGCTGAAGGTGCGTCCGGGTCGGGAGGCCAGGGTGTGGAGCAGGTCGTATTCCTTGACCGTCAGCTGGACGTCCTCGCCGCGCACGGTCACGCGCCGCTTGCCGTGGTCGAGCACCAGCATGCCCAGATCCAGGATCCGGTCGCCGGCCTCGACCCGGGCGATCTCGGCCGCCCGTTCCACCCGCCGCAACAGACTCTTGACCCGGGCGGTGAGTTCACGCACACCGAAGGGCTTGGTCAGGTAGTCGTCGCAGCCCAGCTCCAGGCCCAGCACCTTGTCGGCCTCCTCAGCACGAGCCGTGAGCATGAGCACGGGGGTACGGGCGTCGTCGGCGCGCAGGGAGCGCAGCACTTCGATGCCCGAGGTCGAGGGCAGCATCCAGTCCAGGATCACCAGCTGGTAGGAGCCCGACTTGAAGGCCTGCAAGCCGGCCTCGCCGTCGGCGGCGGCCGCCACCTCGAAGCCCTCGGTGCCCAGATGCATGGTGAGCAATTCGATGAGTTCGCGGTCGTCTTCTACGATGAGGATGCGCTTGGTGCGGTTCGCGGTGGCCATCATGGGCTCGCCCTTCTCTCTGTCCGGTGCCCGCGATGGCGAGACACCCGATGTTCAATGGGCCAGATCTCTTTGGGACCATGAATTTTAGCAGCCCGCGGGGGTAGGGAGCAAGAGGCGCTTGCCGAATCTCGTTGGCGGTTGCATCAGCGCGGACCGCAGGCGATAATGCCGACCGGCGGGCATCACCCACCAACCTTGCGGGGAGAAACGATGACAACGAACCACGCGACGCTGCCGGCGGTGGGGGAGCCTCTGCTCACCCTGCGCGGCGTCAGCAAGGCCTACGGGACGAAACAGGCGGTGGCCGGGGTGGACCTGGCGATCCCGCGGGGCAGCATCTACGGTTTCCTCGGTCCCAACGGCGCGGGCAAGACCACGACCATCCGGTCCATCATGAACATCATCCTGCCCGACTCCGGCGAGATCCTGCTGGCGGGCGAGCCCCTGGGCGCCACGGCCCGCGATCGCATCGGGTACCTACCCGAGGAACGGGGCCTGTACCGCAAGATGAAGTGTGTCGAGCAGCTGGCCTACCTGGCCGAGCTCAAGGGCGTGCCGCGCCGGGAGGCCATGGAACGGGCCGACGTCTGGCTCGAGCGCCTGGGTCTGACCGAGAACCGCGACAAGAAGGTCGACACCCTGAGCAAGGGCATGCAGCAGAAGATCCAGTTCGCAGCGACCTTCATTTCCGGGCCCGACCTGGTCATCCTGGACGAGGTCTTCAGCGGCCTGGATCCCCTGAACATCGAGCTGCTCCGGGAGATGATTCTCGAGGAGAAGGAGAAGGGAACGACGATCCTCTTCTCGACCCACATGCTGGCCGAGGCGGAGAAGATCTGCGACGCCATCTGCCTCATCGAGGGCGGCGAGGTCATCCTCGACGGGACCCTCCAGCAGGTGCGCGAACGCTTCCCGGTCCACACGGTGCGCGCCGCCTGGCGCGACGAGACCGAACCGCCCACGGACCTGCCGGGGGTGACACGGCGCGAGAAATCCGAGGGCGTGTGGGAGCTCGCCCTGGCCGAGGGCGTGGTGCCGGACAGCCTGCTGGAGCTCCTGGCGGCCGCCGGCCCGTTGACGCTCTTTTCGGCCAACCGGCCGAGCCTGGGCGAAATCTTCCTGGCCGCGGTGGCGCGGCATCGCGGGGAGGTGGCGGCATGAGGAAGGTGCTGACCGTCATCCGCAAGGAGTACCTGGAGCGCGTTCGCTCCAAGAGCTTCGTCATCGGCACGCTGCTCGGTCCGGTGCTCATGTCCATGTTCATCCTCGTGCCGGTGCTGGTGGCCGACAAGGGCGGCGACGAACATCGCACCGTGGGTATAATCGACCTCTCGGGCGAGGTCCTGGAATCCCTGTCCTTCGTTCTGGCGGACCAGGGTCGCGGCAACGTGGAACTGGAGCCGCTGGACTGCGGCGCCCGGGATCGTGACGCCTGCGTGGAGGAGCTCCGGGGACAGATCCTCGACGGGACCGTCCACAGCGGCGTGGTCCTGGGGGAGAACTTCTACGACGAGCCGCGAGCCACTTTCTACAACCAGTCCGTGAGCTCTCTCGTGCTGCGGGAGGACGTACTCGAACCGGCCCTGAACCGGGTCCTGCGCGAGGCGCGATTCGCCCGGGTGGACGTGCCCGAGTCCGTCTACACCTACCTCTCGGGCCGCGCCTACTGGGATTCCCGCTCGGTCACGGCCGAGGGTGGGGAACAGGTGCAGAACGAGGCCGGGAGCTTCGTGGTGGCCGTGTCGCTCATCATGATCATCTACATGATGGTCATCATGTACGGCAGCCACACCCTGACCGCGGTCATCGAGGAGAAGAGCAGCCGCATGGCCGAGGTCATGCTGGCCAGCGTCTCGCCGGGCCACCTCATGCTGGGCAAGGTGCTGGGCATCGGGCTCTCGGGCCTGACCCAGTTCGGCATCTGGGCCCTGGCCTTCTTCGTGGTGTCCCAGCGCGGGGTGACCATCGGAGATTTCAGCCTGGATGCGGCCATGCTCACGCCGACCATCCTGGTCTCCTTCGTGGTTTTCTTCCTGCTGGGTTTCTTCCTCTACGCCACCCTCTACGCCGGTGTGGGGGCCCTGTGCAACAGCATCCAGGACAGCCAGCAGTTCAACACGCCGCTGGTCATGGGCCTGGTGATCCCCATGATGCTGCTCTCGCTCGTCCTGAGGTCGCCGGACTCGACCCTGGCGGTGGTGCTCAGCCTGGTCCCGCTCTTCGCGCCGGTGCTCATGTTCATGCGCGTGTGCGTGGAGACGCCGCCCATGTGGCAGATCGGACTCTCCTGGGCACTCATGATTGTGTCCATCTGGCTGGCGGCCCGGGGGGCGGGCAAGCTCTTCCGCCTGGGCATCCTCATGCACGGGGCGGCGCCCACCTGGGCCTCGCTGGTTCGCATGCTCAGGAGCTGACCAACAGACGGACAAGAGAACGGCCCCGGTTCCCTGGAGGAGCCGGGGCCTTCATCTGCCGGGGCTGTCGTCTGCCGGGTCCGGGGTCAGGGCTCGAGGGCCAGGCGGAAAGCGTCGCCCGGCTGCATGTGGTCCAGGATCTCCAGGCCGTCGGTGACTTCGCCGAAGATAGTGTAGCGGCCCGCCAGGTGGGGCTGTTCGCTGAGGGTGACGAAGAACTGGCAACCGCCCGTGTCCTTGCCGCTGTGGGCAATACCCACCATGCCGCGCCGGTAGGGCAATCCGCTCCACTCGCTGCGGATGGTATAGCCGGGACCGCCCCAGCCGGTGCCCGTGGGGTCGCCGCCCTGGACCACGAAGTCCGGGACCACGCGGTGGAAGACCAGGTCGTCGTAGAATCCCTTCTTCACCAGATCCACGAACATGGCGCAGGTGTTCGGGGCGGCCTTGCCGTCCAGGGTCAGGACGAATTCGCCCCGCGCAGTGGTGCAGCGCACGCGCGGCGCGACGAAGGGCAGGGCCACTGGAGGTTGTTGCGACGATCGGGCCACCGCGGGCAGGGTCGCCTCCAGGGAAGCGGCGGTGGGGATGAGCCGTGCCGGAACCACACCCGTGGCCTCGGCGCACTCCCGGGCGGCCAGGCGGATGCGGACGTCCGGGTCGTCGAACGCCGTCGTGAGATGGTCCTGGATGCGTTGCCGGACGTCCGCCGCGGGCGCCCAGACCGAATCCGGAGCGGCGCATATTTCCTGCAGGCAGGACAGGGCACCCAGGGCCAGGTCGCTGCGCCAGGCGGGCCGGGAGCGCTTCGCCGCGTCCATGGCCAGCAGGGCCGTGGCGTCGTCCGCGTGTTCGCCCAGGTGATCCAGGGCCATGGCGGCCAGCATGTGGTCCTGGTCCGAAGCGCCGGGCATGCGCATGCGGGTCACGTTCTCGTGCAGGATCATCCACAGGACGTGGCCGTCGGTGGCCGGGTTGGTGACGACGCCCTCCAGGGCGGCCGCCGCCACCAGGCCGTGGCGGAACCAGGGGTCGACGGTGCCGGCCGTATCTGCGGGTGCGGATCCGAAGAGGGAACCGCCGAGGAATCGTTCGGCGACGGCGTGAGGATCGTCCGTGCGGGTGGCCAGTTCACGGACCAGCGCCGCGGCCACGGGAGCGGAGGTCTCGGCGGCCAGACGTGGCTCCAGGTCGTCCAGGGCGCCGTCGCCCCGGAGGGCGGCGTAGGCGCCGGTGGCGGCGGCGCGCACCCCCGCCTCGTCGTGGGCCAGGTGGTCGCGGGCACTGCGGGCCAGACGGATGCGCCATACGGGTAGGAGGCTCTCCCGGACGGCGGCTTCCGGGGGCAGGGGACGGTCCGCCACCAGGGCGGCCATGGCGTCCAGGGCGGTCGTGGCCACGTGGGGCGCTGCGGAACCGGCGAGGGCGATGAGACGGGCGGCCAGGGCCGGCAGCTGCTCTTCGGGGGCGTCCCCGCCCAGGGTGCCCAGGGCTCGGCAGGCGGCTATTTCCACCCGCACGCCCCCGCGGCCGCGGAAGCCGTGGTCCTCGACGGTGCCGAGTACGGCGGCCCGGGCCGCGCCGCCGCCCAGGCGCGCCAGGGCCCGGTAGGCGTGGACCCGCACCTGGTCGTCTTTCGCACGGGCGAAGGGCACGGTCATGGCCGTGAGGGTCGAGTCGGGAACCCGCTCCAGGCACCGTAGCACCCGCCACTGGACGTCAGGCGTGCCGTGGGTCAGGCCCGCCCGGACGGCGTCCAGGAGTTCGGGTCGGGGCACCCGGTCGGTCTGGTTGCGCAGGCTGTTCCAGGCTGCCGCTGCTTCGTCCGGGTCCTGGCCCGTGGCGGCCACCAGCAGGGCCTCGCCCCGGTTGGGCACGTGGGCCAGGGCGCGCAGGGCGGCCAGGCGCAGGCCCGGGCGCGGATCGACAGCCACGGCGGACAGGGCCGGCACGGCCAGGGTGTCGGCCAGCAGACCAAGGGCGAGGCAGGCCTGGCGCCGAACCGTGGGGCTGGAATCCTCCAGCAGGTCCAGCATGGACGGCAGTGCGTCGTTGCGGCCGATGAGGCCCGCCGCTCGCACAGCCGCCAGGCGCACATGGGCGTCCGGGTCAGCGAGCATGGACGCCAGGGAGTCGTGGGGGGCCAGGCGCCTGTCCTCCCAGCGGGCGATGGCGGCGAGGTTGCCCTGGCGCGCCTGGGGATCGGCGCAGGCGGCCAATTGCAGGGCCAGGCCGGCCAGGAGGAGACTCGTCAGAAGGGCAGCGCCCAAGGGGCGGCACGGCTGGTGGTGGGCCATGGCTCGGAACTCCCGGTCTGCGGTTCGGGTAATGGGGCTCGCCGTCAGCGTACCATTCCCGGTCCGTGGGGCCAACGTCCGGATCGGTTCCGTCGCCGGGTGTTTTGACCCGCGCCCGAGCCGGTGCTACCATCGTCGCCGTATCGGCCGACCGGCCGAAGAAAGGAACCACGATCCATGCGAACGGCCATTCTGGGCGCCACGGGACTGGTGGGGCGCGCCATGCTCGACCTTCTCGCCGCCGAGTCCTGGGCGGAGGCGCCGCCCGCCCTGCTGGTTTCCGCGCGTTCGGCGGGGACGAAGCTAGCCTTCCGAGGCGCCGAACTCACTTGCCGGGAGGTGGGCGACGGAGCCTTCGACGGGGTGGACATAGCGCTCTTCAGCGCCGGCGGCGGCCCGAGCCGGGATTGGGCCCCCGCGGCCACGTCCGCCGGTACCCACGTGGTGGACAACTCTTCGGCCTTCCGCATGGAACCGGGCGTACCTCTGGTCGTGCCCGAGATCAACGGCGCCCTGGTGAACGCGCCCGACGGCGCCCTGCTGGTGGCCAATCCCAACTGTTCGACCATCCAGGTGGCCATGGCAGTGGCGCCCCTGGCCGCCTGGGGCCTGCGTAGGGTGGACGTGACCACCTTCCAGGCCGTGTCCGGCGCCGGCCGCCGGGCCCTGGCCGAGTTGCAGAAGCAGGAACAGGGCGAGGAGCCCGAGCCCGGCGTCTTCCCGCGCACCATGGCCGCCAACGTTGTCCCGGCCATCGGTCCTGCCACCGCGGGGGGGGCCTACGAGGAGGAGGACAAGGTCGTCCGGGAGTTGCGCAAGATCCTGGACCGCAGCCAGGACCTGCAGGTCAGCTGCACCGCCGTCCGGGTGCCCGTGCACACGGGCCACGCCGCTGCCGTACGGGTCGTTTGCGAGCGGACTCCGGACCCGGCCGCGGCGGCAAGGGCGTTGGCGGACTTCCCCGGAGTTGCCGTGGCCGACCGGGGGCACGACTTCGCCACTCCCCGGGAGATCGCCGGGGACACCCGGGTCCACGTGGGGCGGCTGCGGCCCGACGGTGCCGGCGGCCTGCTCATGTGGGTCGTGGCGGACAACCTGCTCAAGGGAGCGGCCTGGAACGCGGTGCAGATCGCCCGGCGTCTGGCGGGAGCTGCGGCCCCGTGATGCCCCGGGTCGGACCCGCCCGGTGCGCACCCCGCACCACGCCCCTGGCCCGGTTGCACCCGGCGGTGCGGCTGGGCGCGATCCTGCTGGCGGTTGTGACGGTCTTCCTGCTGCCGCCCGCGGCAGCGGCGGCGGCGGGCCTGCTGGCCATGGCCCTGCTGGCCACGGGTGGGCTGGCCTGGTCGCGCCAGCTGGCGGGGCTGAGGTCCTGGTGGCCGCTGGCGGTCCTGGTCCTGCTGATCCACACGCTGACCACCACCGAGGCTGCGCCCCTGGGCCACCCCTCCTGGACGGGTCTCGCCGCAGGCGCGGCAGCCCTGGTCCGGGTGGGCGCGGCCATGGCCTTCCTGGCCCTGCTGGTTCGCACCACCGATCTGAACGGGACTGCCGCCGCCCTGGGCTGGTGGCTGGCGCCCCTGCGCCGTCTGGGGATTCGGGACGACGACCTGCCGGTTATGCTGACCGTGGCCGTGGGCACCACGCCGGCGGTCCTCGGCGAGGCGCGGCGCATCGAGGCGGCCGTAGCCCTGCGCCGCCATGCTCCGGCAAGCAGCCGTCCGCACTGGTGGCGGCGGCAGGCCGACCGGGCGCGCCTGGTGGTCCCCCTCTGCGAGAGCCTGGTCCGCCGGGCCGACGCCTTGAGTCTCGCCCTGCGCCGCCGTCGGCCGGTGGCTCCGGAACTGGGCCGGCCCGCCGGTTGGCACCTGGTGGCGCTGGCCGTCTGGGCGGCCGGCCTGGTGGGCGCGGCGTTGGCGCGGAGGGGAGGAACGTCGTGGTGAACGACGAAGGGAACTTCCGGCGGGGCAGCGACGGCGACTTCCGTCTCATGATCGATCTGGCCTACGCGGGGGAGGGATTCCTGGGCTGGCAGATCCAGCCCCGGGAGCGCACGGTCCAGGGCGAACTGGCCGCAGCCTGTTCCCGCCTCCTGGGCCGTCCCGTGGTGCCTGTGGGCGCCGGTCGCACGGACCGGGGGGTCCACGCCCGAGGCCAGGTGGCCCACCTGTCGGTGCGCACGGAGCCGGAAGTGGAACGCCTGCAACGGGCCCTGTCCGGCGTCCTGCCCGACGACATGAACGTCAGCCGGGTACGCCGGGTCTCGCCGGATTTCGATGCGCGGCGCGGCGCCGAATCCCGCCACTACAGCTACTCCCTCTTCCTGGGACGTGATCTCTTCCGCGCCTTCTGCTGGCAGGTGGACGGACCTCTGGACCGGGCGGTCATGGACCGGGCGGCCGACGATCTGCTGGGTGCCCACGATTGCACGAGCTTCTGCAAGACCCGCTCCCTCAGGGAGTCGGGAAACGTCTGTGAAGTGGACGTTTGCCGCTTTGATTGGCGGGATGATTCGGCTATCTTTCACGTCCGTGCCAACCGATTCCTGCACCACATGGTGCGCAACGTGGTCGGGACGCTTGTGGAGGTCGGGCGCGGGCTGATGCCCGCCGACGCGATCCCCGCGATCCTGGCCGCCCGTGACCGCGCGCAGGCCGGCCGCATGGCTCCGGCCACGGGACTGTTTCTCGAAGAAGTGCGCTACCCCGCGCACCTGCTGGACCCCGCCTGGCGGGATCCGGCCTCCCCGGCCCTCGGACCGTCCGTCGACGTGCCCGACGACCGCCACCCGGAAGGAGAATCGTCGTGAAGTTCTTCATCGATTCGGCGAACCTCGAGGCCATCAGGGAAGTCAAAGCCATGGGCATGTGCGATGGCGTGACCACCAACCCGAGCCTCATGGCCAAGGAAGGCCGCACCGACACCGACGCTTTGCTGAAGGAGATCTGCGCCATCGCCCAGGGGCCGGTTTCCGGCGAGGTGACCGCCCTGGACGCCGCCGGCATGATCGAGGAAGGGAAACGCCTGGCCGCCCTGGACGACCACATGGTGGTGAAAGTGCCCACGACCTACGAGGGGCTGAAGGCCATCGCCGCCCTCAGCGGCGAAGGCATCCCCGTCAACGCCACCCTGGTCTTCTCCACCAACCAGTGCCTGCTGGTGGCCAAGGCCGGCGCCGCCTACGTCTCGCCCTTCGTGGGACGCCTGGACGACGTGGGCGAGGACGGTATGGACCTCATCGCCGACGCGGTGGAGATCTACCAGAACTATGACCTGGAAACGGAGATCATCGTGGCCTCCGTGCGCAGCCCCATGCACGTGGCCGATTCGGCCCTGCTGGGCGCGGACATCGCCACCATCCCGCCCGACGTGATCAAGAAACTGGTGGCGCACCCCCTGACGGACAAGGGCCTGGCCGGCTTCATGAAGGACTGGGAGAAGCTCCAGGGCGGAACGGGCAGTTGAGATGAGAGCCACCTGGTGGGGAGCGATCACGGGTCTGTTGCTGGGTGTCGTCCTGGGCGTCACCCTGCTGCTCGTACGGGATGAGTTGCCGTGGCGTGGGGAACCCGTCACGGGGGACGCGACCGCCGCCGCCGAGACGGCGGCGGTCGCCACCACCACGGACCGGGCCGCGACCATCGCCGACTCGCTGCAGTTCGAACGGGACAACGCCATCGTCCGCGCCACGCGCATGGTGGCTCCGGCGGTGGTCTCCATCAGCGTTATCCAGTTGCAGGCCACGCGCGATCCCCGGCAGGAATTCTTCCAGCGCCTGGGGTGGGTGCCCCGGCAGAGGTTCGTGCGTCCGGTCCAGAACATGGGGTCGGGTCTGATCGTCTCGGCGGACGGGCTCATCGTCACCAACCGCCACGTGGTGGCGGGGGCGGCCCAGATCGGCGTCACCCTCTCGGACGGCAGCCAGTACCCGGCGGAAGTCGTGGACGAGGTGGAACGCTACGATCTGGCGGTCCTGCGCATCGACGGCGCAAACCTGCCCGTGGCCACCTTCGCCGTGGAGGCCGACCTGCAGATCGGCGAGTGGGCCATCGCCATCGGGTCGCCCTTCGGTCTGCTTCTGGCGGATACCCAGCCCACGGTCACCGTCGGCGTGATCAGTGCCCTGAACCGGGACATCAAGAAGAACGACAACGACCAGACCGCCTACCTGGGCATGATCCAGACCGACGCCGCCATCAACCCCGGCAACAGCGGCGGGCCGCTGGTGAACACCCGGGGCGAAGTCGTGGGCATCAACACCTTCATCTTCTCCGAGAGCGGCGGCAGCGTGGGCATCGGCTTCGCGGTGCCGGCCGCGCGGGTGCGCACGGTGCTGGACGAGATCCTCCGCTACGGCCGCTACCGGGACATCGATCTGGGCTTCGGCCTCGTACGCCTGAACCAGGCGGCCATGCAGTACCTGAATACCGAGGACCCGGCCGGCGTCGCCGTGTACGAGGTGCGACAGGATTCGCCGGCCTGGAAGGCGGGGCTGCGCCCGGAAGACATCCTGCGCCAGATGGGTGGCCAGCAGGTAACGTCACTGAGCCTCATCGAACGCTTGGTCTACAATTCCAACGTAGGCACCCGCCTGACCTTCCGCGCCGAGCGGGCGGGGGAGTCCTGGGACGGGGCCATCATCCTCGAGGAACGCCGCTGAACGGCGGCTTCGAACCGGCAGAGAACAGGAGCGACAACGTGAACGACTCGACCCAGCACCACGCACCGAGCCGCGTCCTGGTGACCGGCGGCGCCGGCTTCACCGGCATCAACCTCATCCGCTACCTGCTCGACAAGGGCGTCGCGGTGAAGTCCGTGGACCTGGAACCCTTCGAATACGCCGACTGCAAGGACCGCGTCGAGCACGTCCAGGGCGACATCCGCCATGCGGCGACCATGGACCGGGCCTGCGAGGGCTGCGACCTGGTCATCCACGGGGCCATGGCCCTGCCGCTCTACTCGGAAGAGGACATCCTCACCACGGGCATCGACGGCACGCGCCAGGTGCTGGCCGCGGCCGTGCGCCAGGGCGTGCGCCGGGCCGTCCATATCTCTTCCACGGCCGTCTACGGCGTGCCCGACCACCACCCCCTGGTGGAGACCGATCCCATGGTGGGCGTCGGTCCTTACGGCAAGGCCAAGATCGCCGCCGAGGGCATCTGCGACGAATTCCGCGACCAGGGCCTGGTGGTCTCGGTCATCCGTCCCAAGAGCTTCATCGGTCCCGAGCGCCTGGGCGTCTTCGCCCTGCTCTACGACTGGGCCAAGGACGGCCGCGGCTTCCCCATGATCGGCAACGGGAAGAATCGCTACCAGCTGCTCGACGTGGAGGATCTCGCCGACGCCATCTGGCTGTGCGCCACCCTGGCCGACGAGACGGTCAACACGGTCTTCAACATCGGCGCCGGCGAGTACACGACCATGGGCGAGGACTGGCAGGCCGTCCTCGATCACGCCGGCTTTGGCAAACAGGTCAAGGGCTTCCCGGCCTGGCCCCTGATCTGGACCCTGCGCGCGCTGGACCGGCTGAACCTCTCGCCGCTCTATCCCTGGGTGTACGAGACGGCGGCCAAGGACAGCTTCGTTTCCATCGACAAGGCGCGGCAGGATCTAGGCTACGCCCCGCGCTACTCGAACAAGGACGCCCTCGTGCGCAACTTCGAGTGGTACGTGGCCCACCTGGACGAGTTCGAGGACGCCTCGGGCGTCTCCCACCGCGTGCCCTGGAAGCAGGGGGCGCTTTCGGTGGCCAAGAAGTTCTTCTAGGAGGATCGTGATGATCGCCGTGACGGGGGCCGCCGGTTTCATCGGCAGCAACATCGTGTGCGAGTTGAACCGGCAGGGCCGGGACGACCTGGTGGTGGTCGACGTGCACGAGTCCGACGCCGGGAACGCCAATCTGGCGCCGCTGCAGTACGATCGCTACCTGGCCAAGAACGAGTTCCGCGCCTGGCTGTCCGACGAGAGCAATGCGCGCGGCGTCGAGGCCGTCTACCACATGGGCGCCTGCAGCAGCACCACCGAGACCGATTGGGACTACCTGGCCGAGAACAATCTGGGCTACACCCGCGACCTGTGCCTGGCCACCCTGGCCGGCGGCGCCCGCTTCGTCAACGCCAGCAGCGCCGCCACCTACGGTGACGGTTCCCGGGGCTACGACGACGACCACGCCGGGCTCGACGATCTGGAACCCCTGAATCTCTACGCGCGATCCAAGCAGGAGTTCGACCTCTGGGCCCGGGACGAGGGTCTCCTGGACCGCATGGTCTGCCTCAAGTACTTCAACGTCTTCGGACCCAACGAGTGGCACAAGGGCGACATGCGTTCCATGGTGTGCAAGGGGTACGAGCAGATCACCGCCACGGGCCTGGTGAAGCTCTTCGCCTCGGACCGCCCCGCCTACGCCGACGGCGGCCAGCAACGGGATTTCGTCTACGTGAAAGACGCCGTGGACATGACCCTCTGGTGCGGCGCCCACCCGGAAGTGGGGGGCGTCTTCAACGTGGGCAGCGGCGAGGCCAAGGACTGGAACCGGCTCATCACCGCCATTTTCAGCGCCCTGGGCAGGGATCCGTCCATCGAGTACGTGCCCATGCCGGACCACCTCAAGGGCAAGTACCAGTACCACACGGAAGCGACCATGGGGAAACTGCGCGCCGCCGGCTACGACCGGGCCCAGACCCTGCTCGAGGACGCGGTGGCCGACTACGTGACCAACCACCTGGTGACCGGCCGTCACCGCTCACCGTGAGCGGCGCCCGGCACACCATCCTGCCCGAGCCCTCGGCGCCCCTGGCCGAGGGTTCGGCCCATCTGCGGGAAGCGCTGAACAAGGCACTGCCCCTGCGTCCCAAGCACCGGGCCGCATTGCCCGGCGGGATAGCGCGGCTGTCGAATCTGCTGACCGTCGACCGGGACCAGCTGCCGCCGGATTACATGTCCCGCCCCGAGCACCTGGCTGCCTACCTGCACTGGTTCCTGCCCTGGAACGTGCAGCGCCAGGGCCGTCTCCTGGAGGGACTGAGCCTGGACCTGCCCGCCGGCGCCCGCATCCTCGACCTGGGGGCGGGGCCCTTCACCTTCCTGGTGGCCCTGTGGCTGGCCCGGCCCGAACTGCGGGAGCGGGAATTGCGCTACCTGGCGGTGGACCGGGCCGAACCGGCGCTCAAGGCCGGGCGGCGCCTCTTCCAGGCCCTGGCCGGGGACGACGCCCCTTGGCACGTGGATACGTCCCGCCGCCTGCCCCGCACGGGCCGTGCCGACCTGCTGGTGGCGGCCAACTACGTCAACGAACTGGAAGCAGACCGGGCCGGACGCCAGCGGGGACCGGACCTGGATCCGGCGGAACGGACCATGGCGGACTGGGAGCGGCTCTTGGACCCGGCCGGCCGCCTGCTGGTGGTGGAGCCCGGAGTGCGCACGGCGGCGGCCCGCCTGGTGCGTCTGCGCGCAGGCGCCCTGGCCCGCGGTTGGCGCGCCATCGCCCCGTGCCCGCACCAGGAGACCTGCCCGGTGCCCGGCCGTCACGGCGGCTCCTGGTGCCACTTCGCCGCCGACGCCGTGGGCACGCCCCGCTGGCTGGCCGCCCTGGGCAAATCGGCCAAGCTGCCCAAGGAACGGGTGAGCCTGAGCTTCCTGCTCATGACCCGAGATGGGCTCACCGACGGGAATCCCGGTCAGGTACGGGTGGTCTCGGACACCTTCTCTCTGCCCGACCGCAAGCAAGGTTGTTACGGGTGTTCCGACAAGGGGTTGGTGCTGTTGCGTTCAGGTCTTGGTGGAGGTGCGGGCGGACCCGTGTCGGGCGATCTCGTGCGCGTCCGCTGGCCCGACCTCATCGAGCGCGATCCGCGCAGCCGGGCCCTCGTGGTCGATTACGATGTGGGCTCTCGCCGCCGTCGCCGCCCCTGATTCCCGGCTGCAATGCCGCCAGGCGGAGTGCCTGGTCAGTCCCGGTTATTGAAGATCCCCGCCACACCGGCCACCACGAGCCCGGCTCCGGCCAGGGTCCAGACCGTGACCGCCTCGCCCAGGACGAGCCAGCCCAGGCAGACGGCGATGACCGGATTGGCGTAGGCGTAGGTCATCACCACCCGGTAGGGCAGGCGGCGCAGGGTCGTCATGTAGCTGGTGAAGGCGATGACCGAACCGAAGACTGTCAGGTAGGCCCAGGCGGCCCAGGCCTGGCCCGTGGGAGTGGGGACGGGCTCGCCGCGGCCCAGGGCCACCATGAACATGCCCGCGCCGCCCAGCAACTGCTGCCAACCGCTGGCCGCGATGACGCCCAGGTCGGTCTTGTGGCGCTGGAACCAGATGGAACCCATGGACCAGAACAACGGGGCCAGGAGCAGGGCCGTCACGGCCATGACGTCCGCGCGCACGCCGGTCCTGAGCACCGGCCAGGTCAGCAGGCCCACGCCCAGGAAGCCCAGGGCGATGGAGGCGGCGGCCTTGGCTGAGGGGGCGCGGCGGTCCAGGATCATGGTGATGGCCTCGCCCCAGATGGGCATGGCCGCCACCAGCAGGGCCGCCAGACCGCTGCTGGCCCGCATCTCCGCCCAGGTCACCAGGCCGTTGCCACCGATCCACAGGAGAAGGCCGCTGCCGGCCAGCAGGACCCACTCGCCGCCGTGCAGGCGGATGCGCTCGCCTTTGAGCTTGGCCCAGGTCAGCAGGATCGCCGAGGCGGCGACGACCCGCAGGCCGGCCATCATGAAGGGCGGGAAGCCGCTGCCTTCCATGACCGCGATCCGGATTCCCAGGTAGGTGCTGCCCCACACCACGTACACCACCATGAGGTGGAGCAATCCGAGGCGATCGAGCCCGTTGCGCGGGGGGGTGGCGGTGGTGTCGTCCATGGGCTCCTAGTAGATGACGGGTTTGGGGGACGCCGACCAAGGTAAGTCAGCATGGGGCAAGTTCAAAGGGCCCGCCGTCCTCGGCGTCCGATTCCGGCGGATTCGCCGCTGCCGTCTTGACCGCGCCCGGGACCGAAGATAGGTTGGATCCCGAACGTGCGCTCCCCACGATCTCGATCCCGGCCCGGCCGGCCCAGGAGGCTGCCATGATTCCCCGCTACGCCAGCAAGGACATGACCCGTATCTGGTCCGATGAGAACAGGTTCCGCCTGTGGCAGGAAGTCGAGACCGTGGTGTGCGAGGTGCGTGCCGAGCGGGGTGAGATCCCCGCCGAGGCTGCCCGGGAGATCCGGCAGAAGGGTGATTTCGACACGGCGCGGGTCCTGGAGATCGAGAACACGGTTCAGCACGATGTCATCGCTTTCCTGACCAACCTGGCCGAGTACGTGGGGCCGTCCAGCCGCTTCGTCCACCAGGGCATGACGAGCAGCGACCTGCTGGACACGAGCTTCGCCCTGCAGATCCGCGAGGCGGGCCAGGTCCTGCGCGCGTCCCTGGTCCGCCTGTTGGACGTGACCGAGGCCAAGGCCCGGGAACACGAGGGCACGGTCATGATCGGCCGCAGCCACGGCATCCACGCCGAGCCCACCACCTTCGGCCTGAAACTCATGGTGTACTGGTCCGCCCTGGAACGCGGGCTGCGGCGCCTGGACCGGGCCCAGCAGGAGATCGGCTACGGCCAGGTCAGCGGCGCCGTGGGCACCATCGCCCACCTGGACCCGGCGGTGGAGTCGGCCACCATGGAGCGCCTCGGACTCGAAGTGGATCCCGCCTCGACCCAGATCGTCCAGCGCGATCGCCACGCCAACTGGCTCCAGGCCGTGGCCACCCTGGGCGCCACCCTCGAACAGATGGCCGTGGAAATCCGCAACCTCCAGCGCACGGATGTCCACGAGGTGGAGGAGAGCTTCGGCAAGGGCCAGAAGGGCAGCAGCGCCATGCCCCACAAGAAGAACCCCATCGTCTCGGAGAAGCTCACGGGCATGGCCCGCTTGCTGCGGGGCTACGCTCACACGGCCCTGGAGAACGTGGCCCTCTGGCACGAACGGGACATTTCCCACAGTTCGGTCGAACGCATCATCTTCCCGGACGCCTGCCACACCCTCCACCATATGCTCACCAAGATGGCCTGGCTCGTGGAGGGCCTGGTCGTTTACCCGGAGAACATGCTGGCCAACATGGAGAAGGTGCGCGGTATGGTCTTCTCCCAGCCGGTGCTGCTGGCCCTGACCGACGCCGGCGTGTCCCGTGAGGACGCCTACGCCTGGGTCCAGCGCAGCGCCATGCGGGTATGGGACGAGGACGTCCCCCTGCGCGAGAGCCTGGGCGCCGACCCGGACATCGCCGACCGCCTGGACGCGGCGGCCCTGGATCGTTGCTTCGACCTGCACCACCAGCTGCGGAATGTGGGACTGATCTTCACGCGTACCCTGGCCCTGAAGGACTGGTAGGGGCCGGGATTTCGCAGCTTAATCCATACAAAAAGCATCCAGTATAACATTATATGCGAAGACACGAAATTCTTTGACGGAACCCATGCCGAAGACATAGGTTTCCAGACAGGATTCGTCGGTATCCAACCGAGCAACCATCCGTGATCGCACGGAGGAGGATTGACCATGCGGAAGTTCGTTCTGACGGGACTCGTCGCCGCTACGGCTGCATTCGCGCTGGTGGCCTATGCCCAGGACATACCCGAGACCGCCGTGATCGACGGCTGCGCCGACGCCAAGGCCCCGGTGGAGTTCCCCCACAAGGCCCACCTCGAGGTTACCGATTGCACCACCTGCCACCACAAGTCCGAGGGCCTGACCCTGGAGACGGCGGCGTCCATGGAAGTCAAGACCTGTGTGTCCTGCCACGGCGAGCCCGAAGACGCGGAAACGCCTCTGTGCTCGGCGAAGAGCCTCAAGAAGAATCCGTACCACATCACCTGCGTGGGCTGCCACAAGACCATGAAGAAGGAAGCCAAGGCCGCCGGCACCGAGTTCGGCGCCCCGACCAAGTGCACGGCCTGCCATCCCAAGGCTGAGTAGTCCCCGACGTTCCGACGTCCGCGGGAATCTTCCCGACCGCCCCGGCCCCTGTGGCCGGGGCGGTTCTTTTGCCGAGAACCGCTTTTCGCCGCCGCTTGGGCCTTTCCCTGCTCTTGGGTAGGTGTTAGATTGGGCCCGCAACTCCCGTTCTCCCGACCGCTGAAATCCCAAGGACGGACCCATGGCCAGCCATGACGAGAGTTTCGCGCCGATCCCCGTCGGGGACCACGACGACGACTCCCTGCGGACCTATCTGCGCGGGCACGGCCTGACCCTCAGGCCCGTCGAGGCCCGCCGGGTCGCCGAACTCCTGGGCCGGGACCCGACCCTCACGGAGATGACCCTGTTCGACACCATGTGGAGCGAGCACTGCTCCTACAAGAGCAGCCGCCCCCACCTCAAGGCCAACCTGCCGACCACCGGCGAGAACGTAGTCGTGGGCCCGGTGGAGGACGCGGGGGTCGTGGATTTCGGCGAGATCGACGGCAAGAAGTACGGCATCGTCTTCGCCCACGAGAGCCACAACCACCCCAGCCAGGTCATGCCTGTCGAAGGGGCGGCCACGGGCATCGGCGGCATCGTGCGCGACGTGTACTGCATGGGCGGCGAGGTCATCGCCACCCTGGACCCCCTGCGCTTCGGCTGGCCGGTCCCCGAAGGCGACGACGACACGGATGCGCCCCACCGCCTGGACATCGCCCGCCAGGTGGTGACCGGCATCTGGGAGTACGGCAACGCCATCGGCGTGCCCAACCTGGGCGGCGACGTCTTCTTCCATCCGAGCTTCAACGAGAACTGCCTGGTGAACGTGGTGGCAGTGGGCCTGGTGGAGCACGAGCACATCACCCACAGCGCGGTCCCGCCCCAGGCCAAGGACGAGCCCTACGACCTGATCCTGGTGGGCAAGCCCACGGACTGGTCGGGCATGGGGGGCGCGGCCTTCGCCTCGGCCACCCTGGACGCCGAGGCGGCCACCGAGAACAAGGGCAGCGTGCAGACCCCCGATCCGTTCCTCAAGCGCATGCTCACCGTGGCCAACCGCGAGGTCCTGCGCATGGCCCGCGACCAGGGCGTGACCGTGGGCTTCAAGGACCTGGGCGCCGGCGGCGTGTCCTGCGTCACCAGCGAATTGGTGGACGCCGGTGGCTTCGGCTGCGATGTGGACGTGCAACTGGTGCACCAGATCGCAGACCTGCCCGCCCGGGTGTGCGCCTGTAGCGAAACCCAGGAGCGGTACGGCCTGGCCGTACCCGCCCGTCTGACCGAGCGGGTGCTGAAGATCTACAACGAAGACTTCGCCCTGCCGTCCCTCTACGACGGCGCCTGCGCCTGCAAGATCGGCGTCGTCACCGAGGACCGCCGCTACGTGCTGCGCTGGGGCGACGAGATCCTGGCCGACGCCCCGGTGGAGACCATCACCGAGGGTGTCGCCTACGAGCGCCCGGCCAAGGCGCCGGAGCGTCCGGACGTGGCGCCTGACGCACGACTGCCCGAAGATCCGGCCTCGGCCATCGGCGACGAGTGGCTCGCCCTCCTGGAGCACCCCAACGTGGCCAGCCGTGAGTACGTCTACCGGCACTACGATGCCGAGGTGCAGGCGGGCACGATCCTCCGGCCCGGGGAGGCGGACGCCGGCGTGGTGGTGCCGGTGGCCGGCAGTCGCCGGGCGGTGGCGCTCTCGGCCGACGGCAACCCGTTGCTGGGCCTGGCCGACCCCTGGACCGCCGGGGCCTCGGCCGTGTTGGAAGCCTGCCGCAACGTGGCCTGCGTGGGCGCCGAGCCCGCCGCCGTCACCGACTGCCTGAACTTCGGCAATCCGGAAGTGCCCGAGGCCTTCTGGCAATTCACCGAGGCTGTGCGCGGGGTGGGCGACGCCTGCCGCGGCATCGGTTGCTACGCCCGCGAGGACCGGCCCCTGCCGGTGATCTCGGGCAATGTGAGCTTCTACAACCAGAGCGCCACCGGCCGGGCCGTGGCCCCGTCGCCCATTGTGGGCTGCGTGGGCATCGTCGAGGACTACACCCGGTGCCGCACCCAGCGTCTGAAGGACGCCGGCGACCGGATCCTGCTGATCGGTGCGCGGAAGCCCGAGACCGGCGGCAGTCTCTATCTGGACGCGGGCTTCTCCGCCGGCCGCCCTGCCGTGCCGGAACTGGACTTCGCCGCCTCCCGCCGGGAGATCGGCGCCGTAATCCGCCTGGTGCGCGAGGGCTTGGCCAACGCGACCCACGACATCGGTGACGGCGGCCTTGCGGTCGCACTGGCCGAGATGGCCATGGGCCTCGAAAGCTGCGCCCTGCGCGGCGCGCGGCTGGAACTGCCCGATGGCGTCCTGACGGCGCGGGAATTCCTCTTCGGCGAGACGGGCGGCTTCCTGGTGACGGTCCCGGCGGTGGGTTTCGCCGACGCCCAGGCCGTGCTCACCGACGCCGGCTGCGCCTGGTGGGATCTGGGCCAAGTGACGGACGCAGCTCAGCTCACGGTTGCCGGCGTGTGCGAACTGGATGTGGCGGAGATGACCCGGCGCTGGCAGACGGCGCTGCCGAAGCTCCTGGGTGGCGACGCGGCGGTGGAGCGGGTTCCCGCCCCCGGAATCGCCGAAAGCGACGGGGACCAGTCCCCTGAGGAATTCCAGGTGGCCGTGAACGGAGGCGCGCAGCCCCGCGTGGCCGTGGTCCAGTTGCCGGGCGTGAACTGCGAGGACGAGTCGGCGCGCCTGCTGAATCGCTACGGCGCCGCGGCCGAGATCTTCCGCTGGACCCGGCCGCCGGAGGAATTGGAGAAATTCGACGGTTTCCTGGTGCCCGGCGGCTTCAGCTACCAGGACCGGGTCCGCGCCGGAGCCGTGGCGGCCAAGGACCCCCTGCTGCGCGTGCTGCTGGAGGGCGCCGAAGCGGGCAAGCCGCTCCTGGGCATCTGCAACGGTTGCCAGGTGCTCGTCGAAGCAGGCCTGGTACCGGGATTCGAACCGGGACGTGTGGAGGTGGCGCTGGCGGGGAACCGGGTGCCCGGTCGGCGAGGCTACCACGCCACCTGGGTCGGTGTGGAGGCCCACCCGCAGGCCCGGACGCCCTTCGTCGAAGGCCTGACAGGGGTCTTCCCCTTGCCGGTAGCCCACGCCGAAGGCCGCTTCACCCACGAGGATCCGGCCTTCTTCGCGCAGCTGGCCGCCGACGGTCTGGTCGCCCTGCGCTATGCCCCCCTGGGCGGGCGGGCGGCGAGCAATCCCAACGGCGCCCTGCTGGACACCGCGGGTTTGACCAACCGCCGCGGCAACGTGCTGGCCATGATGCCCCACCCGGAGCGGGCAGCCCAGCTCAGGCACGTACCCGAGGACCTGCCCCATCCGTGGGGCCGGAGCCGGCGGGCAGCGGCCGGCGATTTCGACTTGCTGGAAGCGGCTGGCCCCGGCGCCTTCCTGGTGCGGCGCTTGATCGAGATGTGTTGACCACCGGAGGCGAATCGTGACGACCAGGACCGTGCTGCTGACGAGTCACAAGGGTGTGGATCTCCACGCCGCCACCGCCGTGCGCGTCATGAAGGACCGCCTGGCCGGCGGCGACCGCCTGGCCGCCCTGCATCGCTGTGAGTTCCACGTACTGGCGGACGGCACCGCCGGCTGGTCGGCGGAACGGCTGCTGGACACGGGCCGCTTCTTCAATCCCAACAAGCACCACTACGGCATCTTCGCCCACGCGGGGGACGGAGCCGGCAAGGATACGGGCCGGCCCCTGCCGGCGGACTGGCCGGGCGAGATCCGGAGCACGGACCTGGAGACCCTGGCCGGCGATGCGACGGGTCTCTACGACCATCTCCTGGGTGGCGCGGTCGCGGCCGGTTACACGGCCGTGGACGTGGCCGCCTGGTCTCGCGACAGCGCCGGACCGGTGACCAGCGGCGTCCTCTGGCGCCTGGTCCTGCGAGCGCAGCCGGAGGAGGCGGGCGCCCTGGCCGAGACTCTGGCCGTGGCCCGCACGCGCAAGGAAGGCATGCTGCTCAACCCCCACATGGAGGCCTGGCGGACAGCGGTTCGCCCGGGCCCGGGACGGGAGACGCCATGAGCGACCACAGGCACTGGCGCGAGGAATGCGGTGTCGTCGGCATCGCCGGGGTCGACGCCGCGGCCGAGCTGGCGAGCCTCGCCCTGCATGCCCTGCAGCACCGGGGCCAGGAGAGCGCGGGCATCACCGTCTCGGACGGGCACCGCTTGCTCACCCACAAGAAGATGGGCCTGGTGGCCGACGTCTTCGACGAGGCGACAATCCGCACCCTCACCGGTACCTCGGCCCTGGGCCATGTGCGCTACAGCACCTCCGGCACCAGCAACATCCTCAACGCCCAACCCCTGCAGGTTACCAGCCACCGGGGCACCATGAGCGTGGCCCACAACGGGAACCTGGTGAACGCCCCCGAACTCCGGCGCGAGATGGAGGACGACGGTTCCATCTTCGCCACCACCAGCGACACGGAGGTGGTGCTCCACCTGCTGGCCCGCAGCCACGCCGAGCTCCTGGAGGACGCCCTGGCGGAGGTCCTGCCCCGGGTGCGCGGGGCCTACTCCCTGGTGGTCATGTCCCGGGACAGCCTCATTGCCGTCCGCGATCCCCACGGTTTCCGGCCCCTCTGCCTGGGCCGCTACCAGGACCGCTACGTGGTGGCCAGCGAGAGCTGCGCCTTCGACATCATCGGCGCCGAGTACCTGCGGGACATCGAGGCGGGGGAGATGGTGGTCCTCGGCAACGGCGAGCTGGCCAGCCGTCACATCGGTCGCGAGACCAAGGAGAAGTGCTGCGTCTTCGAACACGTGTACTTCTCCCGCCCGGACAGCCGCATCTTCGGCCAGAGCGTGGAGGAGGCCCGCCGCCGCAGCGGCGAGATCCTGGGCCGGGAAGCGCCCGTCGAGGCGGACCTGGTCTGCGCCGTGCCCGACTCCAGCAACACCGCCGCCCTGGGCTTCGCCCGCGCCGCGGGCCTGCCCTTCGAGATGGCCCTCATCCGCAACCACTACGTGGGACGAACCTTCATTTCGCCCGCCCAGAAAGTGCGGGACATGTCGTGTCGCATTAAATTCAATCCCGTGGCCCAGCTGGTGGCGGGCAAACGCGTGGTGGTCGTGGACGACTCCATCGTCCGCGGCACGACCATGCGCAAGCTCGTCAAGCTGCTGAAGCAGGCGGGAGCCGTGGAGGTGCACCTGCGCATCGCCTCGCCGCCGGTGACCAATCCGTGCTTCTACGGGATCGACACTCCCGTGCGCACCGAGTTGATCGCCTCGAGCCACACGGTGGAGGAGATCGCCACCTACCTGCGCGTCGATTCCCTGGCCTATCTCTCCCTGGACGGCCTGATGGAGGCGTCCGGCGAAGGCGACCGGTACTGCGACGCCTGCTTCTCGGGCGACTATCCCGTACCCTTCGCCCTGGAGAACGGCAAGGACGTCTTCGACCGGCATGCGGCCGGTGAGGAAATCCCCGTGCAACCGCTTGTGCCCGATGACGAGGGCCCCTGAGGACGAGGAAGAGCTTGACCCGACCCCACACCGAATCCGGCGGAGATGGCGTCCCGCACCACGAAGACCCCGCCCTCCTGGGCGAGGAGTTGACGCGCCGCGTCCTGCCCCTGGTCGATTCGCCGGCCCGCTACATCGGTGGTGAGCTGGGCATGGATCGCGACGGCTGGCGTCCCGACCGGGCCAACCTGCTGCTGGCTTTCCCGGACGCCTACGAGGTGGGCATGTCCCATCAGGGCCTGAAGATCCTCCACTCGCTCCTGCAGCAGCGCGACGATGCCTACTGCGACCTGGTCTTCACCCCCTGGCCCGACATGGAGGCTCAGCTCCGGTCCCGCGGCCTGCCGCTCCACGGGTTGGCCTCCCGTCGTCCGGCCCGGTCCTTCGACCTGGTGGGGTTCTCCCTGGGCTACGAGCTGGCCTACACGAACCTGCTGACCATGATCGACCTGGCCGGGTCGCCGCTCCTGGCGGCCGAGCGCGGCGAGGGCGACCCCGTCTTCGTGGCCGGCGGCTCCTGCACCATGAACCCCACGGTGGTGGGCCCCTTCCTGGACGTGGTCTTCCTGGGCGACGGCGAGGAGACGGTGCTCGACTGTGCCGACCTGATCGTCGCCTGGAAGCGCGAGGGCGGTTCCAGGGACGACCTCCTGGCGCGCCTGCGCGCACTGCCCGGCGCCTGGCATCCGGGAGCCACCGCACCGGTGCGCAGCCGGGTCGTCCAGGACCTGAATGCCTTCCCGCCGCCGCGGCAATTGGTGCCGGTGATGGAACCGGTCCACGACCGTCTCGCCCTGGAAGTCATGCGGGGCTGCGTGCGCGGCTGCCGTTTCTGCCAGGCGGGGATGATCACCCGCCCGGTGCGCGAGCGGGATCCCGGCAAGCTCGTGACCGCCGCCCGCGCGGGCGTCCAGGAGTCGGGCTTTCCCGAGGTTTCCCTGCTCAGTCTTTCGACCGCCGACTTCAGCGGCCTGGGGGCCACCGTGGCCGGGATCCAGGACGACATGGCCGGCGAGCGCACCAACCTGGTCCTGCCCAGCTTGCGCGTGGATTCGGTGGACCGGGACCTCTACGACCGCATCGGCCGCGAGCGTCCCAAGAGCTTCACCTTCGCTCCGGAGGCCGGCAGCCAGCGCCTGCGCGACGTCATCAACAAGAACGTCACCGAAGACGACATCGTGAAGGCGGCGGGGGAGGCCTTCTCCGCGGGCGTCAAGAACGTCAAGCTGTACTTCATGATCGGCCTGCCTACCGAGACCAACGCGGACCTGGACGAACTGGTGGGCCTGGTGGGCCGGATGGTGGGCCTGGCGCCCCGGGGCGGCTCCCAGATCCACGTCTCCATCTCGCCTTTCGCTCCCAAGTGCCACACGACCTTCCAGTGGGCGGGCCAGATCCCCGCCGCGGAGATCGAGCGCCGCAACGCCTACCTGGGCAAACGTCTGGGCCGGCTGCGGGTGAAAACGAGCCTGCGCACGCCGGAGGTGTCGGTGCTGGAGGGCATCCTCGGCCTGGGAGACGCTCGCCTGGGCCCGGTCGTCCAGCGCGCCTGGGAACTGGGCGCCCGCTTCGACGGTTGGACCGAACACTTCGATTTCACCCGCTGGTCCCGGGCCTTCACCGAACTGGGCATCGAGCCGCGCTCCTACCTGGATCCCCGCGACCCGGACGCGCCCCTGCCCTGGGACACGGTGGACTGCGGCATCACACGGACGTTCTTGGCCAAGGACTGGCGGCGGGCCCAGCGGGCGGCCACCCTGCCCGACTGCCGCCTGGAGGGTACGTGCTACGACTGCACGTCCTGTGTGGGCGACGTCCAGCACATCTTCGCCCAGCTCGAAGGGGCGGACCCGGCAACGGCTGCACAGGCTGCGCCCGCCCCGCAGCAGCCCGCCTTCGACCCGCGCAACGCCGATCCGGACCGGCCGGAGAAGGAAGCCCGGCACTGGCGCATCTGGCGCGACCAGGCCGCGGCCAAGTGCTGGTACCGCGCCGAATACAGCAAGACCGGCGACATGGTTTTCCTCGGCCACCTGGACTTCCAGCGCCAGATCCACCTGGCCCTGCGCCGTTCCGGCTTGCCTGCGGCCTACAGCAAGGGCTATCATCCACATCCGTTGCTGAAGTTCGGTCCGCCGTTACCGGTGGGCATCGCCGGATTGCGCGAGGGACTGGACATGGCCTTCGAGGGCGTGGCTCCGGGCTGGGTGGAGAAGTTGAACGCGCAGCTGCCCCCGGGCCTGGCCTTCGGCCGAGCGGTGGTGGTGGGCGGGCAGACGCCGCCGTCCATCGACAAGTCCGTCCGACGCTTCGATTACGAGATAACGCTGCCTCCCGCACGGGAGGGCGGCCCTGCGGCGAGCCTGGTGGCCGAGCGCCTGGAGGCGTTCCTGGCTTGCGAGACCTGGCCCTGCCTGCGCAGACGCCTCAAGGGCGACGTAGAGATCGACGCCCGACCGCTGGTCGACACCGGCGGCTTCGGGCTTGGTGAGACATCGACCGGTGATGACGGGGTCACGCTCCGCTGCAGCCTGCTGCGCAGCGAGACCGGCGTCATCCTGCCGGTCCACGATTTTTTGGCGAGCCTGCTGGGCGACGCCCTGCCGGAACCCCGGCATTGCGACGTCGTCCGCACGGGTTGCCTGGGCCTTCACAAGGATGGGCGCTGGTTGTCGCCTGTCGAGGAAGTGGGTGAGACCAACCTGCGCTACTGGTTGGGCCGGCATCTGGTCGGCTAGCGCGCAGGCCCGGTTCGTATGAAAAAAGAAATAGTCATCAATTCGACTCCCCACGAGATCCGCGTGGCCATGCTCGAGGACGGCGACGTGGTGGAACTGCTGGTGGAGGGCGCCGACGCCAAACGGATCGTCGGCAACGTGTACAAGGGCAAGGTCACCTCGGTCAAACCGGGCCTCCAGGCCGCCTTTGTGGACATCGGCATGGAACGCGCCGGTTTCCTCCATGCCTCGGACCTGGACCACGACGACAGCGCCGAGGAGGACGACAGTCACCGCCAGCGTGGACGCGGCGGTCGCGGTCGCCAGCGCTTCGTGCCGGACATCGGCTCGGTGCTCCGGGTCGGCGACGAGATCCTCGTCCAGGTCACCAAGGAGCCCATCAGCACCAAGGGTCCCCGTCTCACGGCGGATATCAGCCTCCCCGGACGCTACCTGGTCATGATGCCCAAGGGTCGTCACATCGGCGTCTCCCGCAAGATCGACGATCGCCAGGAACGGGTCAGGCTCAAGCAGCTGTTGCAGGCCCACCGGCCGGACGAGGGCGCGTTCATCATCCGCACCGCGGCTACCAGCGTCAGCGAGAGTTCCCTCAAGCAGGACGTGGACTATCTCAGCGACCTCTTCCGCAAGATCGATAAGGGCAGCGCCGAGGAACAGAAGGCGCCCTACCTGGTCCACGAGGACGTGGGCCTGGTGGTGGGTCTGGTCCGGGACATCTTCAAGGAGGAGACCGCCCGCCTGATCATCGACGACGAGGACGACTACAGCCGGCTCATGGGCTACGCCAAGATCTTCGCGCCGGAACTTGGCCGGCGCATCCAGTTCTACAAGGGCGACCTGCCCATCTTCGACGAGTACGGCATCGAGCCCGAAATCAAGAAGACCCTCGACAAGCGCGTGTGGATGAAGAAGGGCGGCTACCTGATCATCGAGCCCACCGAGGCTCTGGTCACGGTGGACGTCAACACGGGCCGTTTCACCGGGCGCCGCAACCAGGAGGAGACGATCGTCCAGACGAACATGCTGGCAGCCAAAGAAGTGGCGCGTCAGCTGCGTCTGCGGGACGTGGGCGGCATCATCGTCATCGACTTCATCGATATGGAGAACGAGGGCAACAAGAAGCGGGTCTTCAACGAGCTGCGGAACCACCTCAAGCGCGACCGGGCCCGCCACAAGGTGTTCCAGGTCAGTGGCCTGGGACTGGTGGAGATGAGCCGCCAACGAGTGCGGCCGTCCTTGCTGAGCCAGCTCTCGGACCCGTGCCCCTACTGCGTCGGCACGGGCAAGATCCTGTCCCTCGAGACCATGAGCAACAAGATCGAGCGGCTGGTGCACCGGATCGCCATCGTCACCCGCGAGCGGCGTCTGCAGATCCAGGCCAACCCGGTTCTGGCCCTGTACCTGCTGGAGGAGCGGCCGGAGCAGTTCCGCGAACTGTGCCGGACCTTCGAACTGGAACTGAACGTCCTGGACGATGCGGCCCTGCACATGGAGGAGTTCCGCATCGTGAGCCTGCGGTCAGGGAAGGACCTGATCGCGGAGTTCGAGAAGAAAGCCAAGAGCGGCAAGAGGTAGGGACGGACACACGGGAGCCCGGGAGCGCTTGGCCTGCGGCCTGCGGACGCTCCCGGGCTCCCGTGTGTCCGCCCCTACCGCAACCTTCGTGGAAGAGGTCGGTGAATGGGGCACCGCGGTGGGTTTGGTCGGCCGTGGTCGTGAGGGACAGCGACTTGATGAGTTTGGCGGTCAGGGAGCCTCGGTCCATGTATCGTGGTGCGCCTCGGGCGGCGCGTATGAGAGCCTTGGAACCCTTGGCCTGCGTCTGCAGACGTTCCGGAGCTCCCGTGGGTCGGCCCCTGCCGTTCTTCTCAGTGGAGGAAGACAAAGGGGTTGTTGCGGGGAATCGGTCAGCCCGAAGTGAGGCCGCAGCGACTTGATGAGCTCCCAATAGTCGAATCCTCCGTCCACGCACACGTGCGCCGACCTCGGACTACGCCGGCGGCTCCACGGAGATCTCCTTGGTCAACTGCAGCTTCGCCCGCGCGGCATAGGCCGCAGCCAGATCCTTGTCCCCCCTCATCCGCCGCCACAGACTCTTGCCGCCGTACTCGGCCCACTGGGCCAGGCGGAACCACCACACGGCACGGGGGCCGTGGTGCTTGGCCACGAAGAGGCGGTAGCTCTTCTGGAACTGGAGGAGGCTGAAACTGCCGGCCTGTTCGGCCGCGCGGCCTTCCAGGTGCAGGACCTCGGTCTCGGCGCAGTACCAGATTTCCAGTCCCGCTTCCCGGGCCCGCAGGCACCAGTCCGTCTCCTCGAAGTACATGAAGAAGCGGTCGTCCAGGGGCCCGACCGTTTCCAGGGCCGGGCGGGGGATCAGGAAGCAGGCGCCGGTGACGTATTCGACCGGGCGCGAAGGTTCGTCCCGGCCGGGTATGAAGGTGATCCGGTCGGCCAGGGGGCCGCGCAGCCACATGCGCCGGGGGTCCAGGAAACCGAGCCAGTGGTGGGACGCCCGGGGAAACCAGCCGCCGCTGATGACGGGCCGGCCGTCACCATCCACCAGGCGTGGGGCGGCGGCGCCCACCTGTTCCTTGCCCATGGCGAAGCGGAACAGCCGGGCCAGGGAAGCCGGCGGGCAGACCGTGTCAGGATTCAGCAGGAGCACCGCCCGGCCGCTGGTGTGAGGAAGAGCCAGATTGTTGGCGCGGGCGAATCCCAGGTTGCCGCCCGACTCGATCAGGCGCACGTGGGGAAAATCCCGGGCCACCATCTCCGCCGTGCTGTCGGCCGAGGCGTTGTCCACCACGAAGATTTCGCAGGTCAGGGAACCGCAGGCCTCGGGCACCGAGAGCAGGCAGTCGCGTAGCAGGTCATGGGTGTTCCAGCTGACGATGACGATGCTGAGGTCCATGGTTCCCCGCTCAGCGGCGGCCGGCGCGGCGCAGGATCTCCTGCTCCTCGTCGGTCAGGCTCTGCAGCCCTTCGCGGGAGATCTTGTCCAGGATCGTATCGATGCGCTTCTGCTCCGGTGAGGGCGGTGCGTCGTTCTGGCCATTGCCTCCGTTGGCGCCGGTCTTGCCGTTGGCCCGTTTGTTGGGCGGTACCACCCGCATGCGGCTGCGGGTGCGGAAGTTGCGCCAGGCGCGGCCGATGCCGTCCAGGCCGCCGCCACGGGCCAGTCCGGGCGCGGTGAAGCGCAGGAAGAGGAACCCGACGGCCATGCCCCCCAGGTGGGCCAGATGGGCGACGGAACCGCCGCTCGGAATGGAGAACAGCTCGATCATACCGAAGATGAGCACCGCGTACTTGGCCTTCATGGGCAGGATGAAGAACACGAGGATGATGTTTTCTGAGAAGGTCAGGCCGTAGGCCAGCAGGAGGCCGAAGACCGCTCCCGAGGCGCCCATCATGGGTATCATGGAGTCGTAGCCGAAGAGCTTGAACACCCCGTAGATCAAGGCCGCGCCCACGCCGCACACGAAATAGTAGGTCAGGAACATGCGGCGGCCCCACAGGGCCTCCAGCTGGGATCCGAACATCCAGAGCATGAACATGTTCATGCCGATGTGCCAGAAGTCGCCATGGAGGAACATGTAGGTGGCGAAGCGCCAGACCTGACCGCCGAAGATGGCCAACTGGGGGACGAACGAGCACCAGTCGTCGACGAATCCGTACCGGGCTGCGCCCCGGGTGAGCATCTGCAACACGAAGACCGCCACGTTGGCGATGAGCAGGACCTTGACGGCCGAGGTCGTCTGGCGGCCGCCGAAGCCGGCTCCCCTCCCGTATACGCGCATCCTCTCGCCTTTCCGGCCCGTGACGGGCCCTGGTGCCTGGCTGTTGAACACTGGAACAATAATACGTTTCCCGGCCCACAGCATGGGGATTCTTGCTGTAGGGTAAAAGGAAGAGGGAACCCGGTGGGTTCCCTCTCCCTGTATCGCAAGCGATTGCGACAGCTAGCGGAAGACCGCGTCCATCTGGGCGGCGGCCCGGGCCGAGAGGCCGGCCACGCCGCCGTCGTCGGCCTTGGTCACAGCCGGACTGTACCAGGAGTAGGTCGGATCCCACACCTTGCTGGCCACATCCACGTCCGCCACGTCGGTGTCGGCCGCGTCGTTGATCTCCTCGATGAAGGCGTTGGCCACCACCGCGTAGCCGCGGTTGTTGGGGTGGAGTCCGTCCAGGGAGAAGAGCGTCGCTTGTGAGGCAGCCGCCACAGTGCCCGTCTGTGCCAGGGCCACCATGAAGTGCTGCCCGGCCAGGGGACCATAAGCGGACGTACCGGCAGCGATGTCCGCCAGGATGGCGTTCACGTCCACCACCCGCACGATGGCCATGCCCGACGCGTTGACGCCGGCAGCCACCAGGTCGATGGCGCCGTTGTACTGGGCGATGGTGTTGGTGGCTGTCGTCACCTCGGTCGCCGTGAGCGTGTACTCAGCGGTGATGTCGGTGGTCGGACCGGTCAGGGTCGACAGAGCCGGGAACCGCACCAACGATGCGCCCGCCTCGTCGAAACCACCGGTCCAGGGCACGCCGAGAGCGCCGCTGGCCAGCTGGGTGAAGGTCGCCGTCGGCACGAAGTACGGCGCCGACGAGACACCGGCCACGTTGCCGATGACGATGGTCGGCGGGAAGCCCGTCCGTTCCACGAGGCCACCGGCCAGCAACTGAAGCATGTCGCTGAACTGCTGGGCGAAGGTGCTCGGGTCGGTCAGTGGCACTACCGACTGGTCGCCGCCACGAGTGGCCCAACCCAGCGCGTCGTTGTTGCCGATGAATACCGTCAGTAGGGTCGGGCCCTTGGCGATGGCCTGCCAGCCCATGCTGGCGGTCTCGTAGGTGACGTCCCGTGGGGCCGTGCCCGCCATGTTGAGTATCGTCGCGGTCCGCTCTTCGGAACCGTAGAGCAAGCCGTATCGATTGATGAAGTCGAAGAACGGATTGGGGCCCGGGTAGCTGTTGGCGCTGCTGGTGGTGTTGAAGACGTCCACCAGTGTGGCGCCGGGCACGCCGAGGTTGTGGTAGGGCGTCGGCTGGGCCGCGGCCAGGAGCAGCGTCGGGACCAGGGCCGAGGCGGTCTCGTCGAGTACGGTGATGGATGCGCCGTCGAAATGGAGCACCCCCGCAGTCTGTCCCGGTGCCGACGGCAGGGAACTGCCGATGCCCGGCGCCGCGACCCAGGGCTGAGTGAACTCATCGCCGAAGCCGATCTGCTGGGCGATCAGGTAGGGGTAACTGTCGTTCTGGCCGGACTGGATGAGTCCGCCGTCCATGAAGCCCGCGGTCAGGCTGTTGCCGATGGACACGTAGTTGGCAAAAATCCGGTCGCCGGTGGGCGCCTTCAGATCAGTGGGATGGTCAGGGTCGTCCAGGCTGCAGCCCGTCAGCAGGAGGGCCAGCACGACCGGGATCGCCAGGATGGTTTTCAGGGTCTTCTTCATCGCCGCACCTCCTTTAGAAACGGTAGCCTACGCCCAGAGCGTAGATGTTGGCGTTGGCAGCATAGGTTCCGGTGGGATAGGTCGCCGAGCCGGCGACACTTGCGCCGTTCTCGATGTTGGTCCGCTCTTCGCCGATGACGGCCATGTAGGCGAGGTTGAAGTCCCACTTGCCGTGCTTGTAGCTGGCGCCGAGGGAGTAGTCGTTGCGGTCGCTGTCCGGCAGGATGGGGCTCATGGACTCCAGGGGCTGGGGCGTGGTGTCGCGCACGTAGCCGGCCATGAGGTTCAGCTTCTCGGTGGCGGCGAACTCCGCGCCGGCGCGCAACTGCCAGCTGTCCTCGTAACCGAAATGGAGGGTCTGGTTGAGGGCCGCCACGTCGGTGTTCAGATCGAGGGCGTCGAACTCGCTCCAGCCGAAGCGTACGTAGTTCACCTCGGCGCGGAAGCGGGGACTGAAGCGGTAACTGGCGCCGAGACTCAAGAGCCAGGGAAGATTGAGTTCGGAATCGATGGTGGCCTCGTAGCGGTCCGGGTCGCCCACCAGAGCGTTCATGAGGTTGGTGCCGAAGGTCTCGGCGGCGGAGCCGGCCGCGCCTACGTTCTCCAGAACCAGGTCCCCGTCCTCGTACTTCATGGTCTTCTTGTGATGGTACATGAGGCCGAAGGAGAGTTTCTCGTCGGGCCGGTACATGATACCCAGGGAGGGCGTGACATTCAGGTTGCTGCGCCCCTCGATGTCCTGATGCACGGCGTTACCGCCCGACGTCGGGTCGAGGCTGTACCGGTTCAGGACCAGGTGCTGGCTGGCCACGTCCAGGCCCAGCGAGACCGCCAGCTTCTCGGTGGCCAGGTACGATACGGCCGGGGTGAGGTAGACGGTCTGGATGCCTACGTCGTGATTGGCCTGACGTCCGGTCCAGGTGTCCGGTTGCTGCCACTCGACACCGAGGCCGTAGGGCGCGTAGACCCCGAAGCCGAAGGCGAACTTGCCGCCGTCGTTATGGGTGACGAAAGCGCCCGGCACGGGGAATGTGTTGTCGGCGGATTGGCCCGTCGCCGCATCGCGCGAGGCCATGGTCTGGGCCTCGGCGAATTTGAAGTTGGGCTGGATGGGCATGATGTTCAGGTCGGCCCTGGTGCCCGAGAGGAACGACAGGCCGGCCGGGTTGTAGAAGATGGCCGAGCCGTCGTCCGCCGTGGCGGTGAAGGCGCAGCCCAAGGCCGTGGCCCTGGTTCCGGCTTCGTAGATGCTGAAGCCGGTCGCGTGGGCGGCGACGGCGCCGGTCAGTGACAACAGGGCCACCGACGCAGCGATGACGATCCGTTTCCTCATGTTGCCTCCTCGGGATTGTGGGCGAGGTATTGGACCCGGTATCCGGGTCGCCCCGTCGGGTGGGGCCGGAGAATCGGGTTGGGGATCGAACCTTCGGACCCTAGCATAGGGCACGGGACGTGCAAAGGGCTTTTCAGGTCCGCGCCGCACACGGGTCATCTCGATGCTAGGGAAGGGGATAGGGGAGTCTTGACGGGCGGCAAGAACACCTCCGGAGGCCGGGGAACCGTGGGACGCCGACGCGGCGATCCCCGGCGCTGGCTCCTGTCGGTGGCGCTGGCCCTGGTGCTCCTGGCGGCCGGGGTGCTGGGGACGCCCCGCTCGTGGCTCGGTTTTCTCCTGCCCACGGACGCCGAGCTCCGTGAACGGAATTCGCGGCGGGACCGCCCCTGGCTCGTGCTGCAACCACCGCCCGAGATCGAGACCGCGCCCGTGCGCGAGGACGAACCGCCGCTGCCGTCGCCTTCCGAACCGCCGCCGCCGGCAGATTGGTGGCGGGAAGGCTGGCGGGTCCGGGTGGCCGCGGCCACCCGCGAGGCTCTGGCGCCCACGGCAGACGACAGCGTGACCTACCTCATCGAAACCTTGGGCCTGCCCCGGGACCTCCACCTGCGGGTCCGCCCCGATTCGGTCCTGGCCGCCCGGTTGGTCCTGCTGCGTCGGGAGGAATCCTTCCGTTTCGATGAACTCAAGCCCTACTTCCAGGCCGTGGCCCGCTCCCGTCTCCACTCGGACATGCAGAGCCGCAAGGCCGCCATGTACGACGACCATCTGGGCGCCGAGATCATGGTTCCCGATTGAGCGGAGCCGGTCGCCGCCTGCGCCGGGGTTGCGGTCCCGACGGGCCGCGCTAAATTTTGATCAACCAGATCAAGTATTTCGCGGCCGCACGGACCGTGCAGGCTGCGCTTGTCCACCCCGAGCGGGGGAGGTAGCATGTTTCGAGTGACGCGGGCCGAGGAGCAGGCCGTCCGCCTGGTCATGCGCCTGGCCGCCACCGGCGGTCAGCAGACATTGGGTTTCCTGGCGGACGCCGAGCAGTTGCCCGAGCCCACGGTGGCCAAGCTCCTGGGCATGCTCCGGCGCGGCGGCGTGGTGGACGCGGTTCGGGGACGGAACGGCGGCTACGTGCTGGCCGAGACTCCCGACGGCATCTCCGCGGCGGCGGTGGTGCAGGCGATCAGCGGCCCTGACGTCTTCGAATACCCTTGCGGCGACGCCGCCGATTCGCCCGATTGCACCCGCAGCACCAACTGCGGACTGCGCCCCGTATGGCGCCACCTGGGCGATCGCGTGGCCGAGGTACTGAAACAGACCTCGGTGGCCGACCTGCTGCAACGCGAGGCGGAGGCTTCGCGCAATCTCCAGGAGTTATGGCCTCTGGACGGAGGCTGACTCCGGACATCTGCCGATCCCGGTCGGAGGCTGATCCCATGTTCGACATCCGGCGCGACGCCGACGACACGATCATCCTGACCGGCAGACTCGACGCGGTCAGCGCCCCCACGGCCCGGGACTTCCTGGCTCGGGTCGACGGCGACGCCCGCCTGGATTTCTCCTCCCTCGACTACATCGCCAGCATCGGCCTCGGCATCCTCGTGGCGGCCCAGCGCCGCCTGGTGGACGCGGGCGGTGGACTGGTGCTGACGGGGCTGGGCCCCCACCTGCGCGAGGTCCTGATTCTGGCCGGATTCGAGGCGATCTTTGAGTTCGAATGACGCCGTGACCCCGCTGCTCCCGGTGCTGCGGGTCCTGTTGGCCCTGGCTCCGGTGCAGATCTTCCTGCTGGTCCTCATGGCCGTGGACACCTTCAAGCTCGTCCGGCCCAGGCGGGTCTTCGTGGCCCTGGCCGCCGGCGTGGCGGCGGCGGTTCTCTCGTTCGCCGCCAACAACGCCCTCCTGCCGCTCACGGGTTGGCCGTTGCTGACCTTCGCCCTGGTGGTGGCGCCGGTGGTGGAGGAGACCGCCAAGGGCCTCTACTGCGACTGGCTGGTCCGTTCGCGCCGGACCGGTTTCCTGGTGGACGCCACCCTGCTCGGCTTCGCCGTGGGCGCGGGTTTCGGCACGGCCGAGAACATCTACTATCTCCGGGAATTCGAGGACCCGACCATGACCACCTGGGCCATCCGCGGTCTGGGCACGGCGGTCATGCACGGGGGCGCCACGGCCCTCTTCGCGGCCCTGCGCCATCTGGCCGCGGTCCTCGGTCGCCCGGGATGGCGGACCTGGAGCTGGGCTTGGCCGGCAGCCGTGTGTTTCCATGCCCTCTTCAACCGCTCCATGACCCATCCGGTGGCGGCCACGGCGGTGCTTCTGGTCCTGCTGCCCCTGCTCCTGCTGGGCATCCACCGCCGGGGCGAGCGGAACCTGCGCGCCTGGCTCGGCCGGGGTTTCGACCGGGACCGTCGGCTCCTGGAACTCATCCGCGAGGGCAGGGTGCTGGACTCGCCCCTGGGCCGTCACCTGCTCTCTTTGGGAGAAACTGTGCCGCCGGAGGCCCGGGCGGACATGCTGTGCCTGCTCCGCCTGGAAGCCGAACTCTCCCTGGCCGCCAAGGGCATGCTCCTGCTCCGGGAGAACGGTTTCGCCACCGCGCCCCCGGCGGAGGTGAAGGAGAAACTGGCCGAACTGGCCTGGCTCGAAAAATCAGTGGGCCGGGCGGGACGGCTGGCCCTGGGCGAAGTGCGGCCCCGGCGGGGCCGTGACCTGTGGCAACGCCGCCTCCTGGCCCAGGAGGCGACGGACTAACGAGATCCGGTCCAGCTTGCTGGCCGGTATCGGCCGCTACCCGGTCCATGCCGGCCTTGGTTCAAGAAACAGATCAACATAAACCCATTGAATGCCACGAGTAGAAGTTGGACGGCTACGCTGAGAATCAAGCAAAACCGATCCCGATTACCGCTGTTCTCCGGGCGTCGATCAGAGTCGTCGGACCAGGCCTCCCCAGCGCGGATCCACGCGGAAGCCGTGCCGCTCGTAGAAATGGCGCAGGAAGAAATGGGTCTTCACGTGGAGCTTGCCCACGGCGCGCATGCGCGTGCAGAAGTCCTCGAGCATGGCCGCCACCAGGCCGCGTTCGACCAGGGTACGGGCCACGACGATACCTTCCAGGAAGACCGTCGCTTCCACATGTTCCCGCCAGATGATCCCGCCGATGATCTGTTCCATCTCGTCGGTCAGGACGAAGTAACGGTCGGCCTCACCGACCGAGCGGGGGAAACCGGCCTGGAGGAAGGTGCGGTACAGGTGGCCCACGTCCGCCGGCCCGGCGGGCTCGCCGATGCTGAAGCTCTCGCCCATGCGGTCGGTGACCCGCGACTTGACCACCACCCGCTCCCGCTCGGGGTCGCCGACGGTCTGCACCTCCACCCGCTCGTCGGCGGTCCGACCCGGGAAGGCCAGGCGCTGGAAGACGCGGCGGTCCTCGGGCGTGGTCAGCGCCGCCTGCAATTCCGACAGCTCGACCATGAGGGTCGCCGGGCGCTCCGGTTGGCGGAACATGCGGGTCAGCAGGCGCTCGAAGACATCCGCCAGGTCCGGCGCCGCGTCACGGAAGAGCGTGTGCCGGAAGAGGTGGAAGCGAACGATTTCCGGCGAGTCGGTCAGTCGGTACAGGCGCTGCAGTTCCGCCAGCACTTCAAGCCGGGCATCCACCGTGGCCCGGGCGTTCACCCTTTCCCAGTCCCCGTAGCGGCGGATGGCGCCACGCAGGGCCAGCGGGGGCTGGAAGCGGCGGGCGAGATCCTCCACGAAGGTGTCGAGGGTCTCCTCGAAGCCGGGTCCGACCTCGTGGGCGGTGGTCGTCCGCACCTCCTGCTGCAGCTGGCGCAACCAGGCCAGGGCCTCGTCCCGGCCCAGGGCCTCGACCACGGCGTCGAAGATCCAGGAGGATTCCAGGTACTCCCGGGTCCAGGGGTAGTGGCTGATGGTGTGCTGGTAGATGTTGCGCCAGATGGGCCGGATCAACGACAGGGGGCTTGTGTAGGGGAGCCAGCCCGTGAGGTTGTTCTGGACCGCACCCCGCCGGTAGTCGGGTTCCGGGACGACGATGTTGTTGGGCGTGACCAGGCCCGGGATGATGCGCCGGCCGCTGTTGCGCCAGCCCTTGACTACCACGGTCATGGCCCGCACCAGCAGTTGTCGCCAGCGCATGCGGGACGGGGGCGTGGTGCCGGGTCCGCGCACGGAACTGAATTCCCGCACCTTCTCCCACACGGTCAGGTCGCTCACGTAGGTCATGGAGAGGACGCCCAGCTTCGGCCGGCAGCAGCCGAACTTGGGCAGCATGGCCGTGCCGAAGGGGTAGCCGCGCAGGGCGATGTACCAGTAGATGGTGTCCCGCACCAGGGCGCGGTCGATATCCTGCCGTACGATGAGCTGCAGATCGAAGTGTTTCCCCTGGCGGGTGTTGATGCTCACCCGATAGCGCGAGTCCTCGAAGCGGCTGATGATGCGCGAGACCCAGATGCCGCCCGGACCCACGTCGCGTCGCCGCAGCACTTCGCCTTCGAAGCACAGCAGGACCGACTGGCGCAGGAAGGTCGTGCCCACCAGCACCTCGCGCAGGCGCTGCACCTCGACTTCGCCCAGGCCCTCCTGGAAGACGACGCGCTCGCCCCACTCGTCTGCGTCGGTGTCGGCACCTTCGGTCAGGCGCTCCTCGAACCACAGGGAAAGGGCGTCGAACTCCCCGGCCGCGTCGTCGCGCAGGGCCGGATCGCCCTCGTGGAGGATCCAGCTCACCAGTTCCTCCCGCACCGGCCCGTAGAACTCGGGCTGGGTGCGGGCGAAATCGGCCAGCAGGCGGAAGATGTCCCGGAACAGGCGCCTGGTACGGGGCGGAGCGGGCCAGTCCAGGTGCTCGCGGTAGGAATGGAGACGCTGGCGCAGGGCCTGCAGGCGCCTCGGTTCGATGAGGGCCCGGCTGATGGCGCCGAAACTCTCGTCGTCCAGGAAGGGCAGGCCGGACTCGATGAAGGCCGGCAGGTAGCGCTGGTAGTCGGGGACGGGCTGGTCCAGCACCAGCACCTGGTAGGCGCGGCAACGCACGGTCTGGTTCGGATGGTGGGCCAGGGCTTCGAGCCGGCGCCGGATGACTCCGCCCAGGCGGGCGCCCACGTGTCCGAGGCGGTCGTCGAGCTCGGCGATGGCCTCCAGGGAACGCTCGGCGGGACCGAAGAGTGCGACTCGGCACAAGCCGTCGATCTCGGCCAGGCCACGGTCGATGCCGGCCGGTGGTCCGGCGGCGTCGGCGCCGGGGGAGGGAGCCGGGGTGAGGACCACCTGCTCGCCGTAGGGACCGAGGGAGGTATCCCAACCCGTGCGGCAGGGGCCGAAACGGACGAGCTGGGGGTTGCCGAGCCATAGCAGCGGCTGGCGCACCAGGAGACCCAGGTCGACCACGTCGCCTGCGAGGCGGTACTCCAGGTCACCGATCCAGACGCGCCCGTCGGCTCCGTCGGCGATGGTCAACTGCACGCCGCTGTCCCGGTTCACCAGGCCGTCGGGACCGATCTCGATGGCATCGTCCAGCACACCCAGGTCGCGGGTGAACCAGCGGGGGATCCGTACGGTGCGGCCACCCACCTCGAGCTCGCGCACGTTGGTTTGGTACATGGAAGCGATGACGTCTGCGAAGTTCCGTTCGATGACCTTGCGCCGGAAGGAACCCTTGGGCGTGAGCTCCCCGTGGTCGATGTGGAAGTCCCGCTCGAGGATCGCGAAGTCCACCACGCGCTCGTAGGACGCCAGGCCCGGGTTGGCGGCGGTGACGATGCGTTCGAAGTACTCGCGCCGGGCCTCGTCGTCGCTCTGCTCGACCAGCACCGGGTCGGTCTCGTCGGGTACGATGAGCAGGGTGTTGTAACCGCGTCCGTCGCCGGCCAGAAATGTGTTTTTCAAGCCGGGGACGCCGGTGAAGAGGGATTCCACCTTTCGCGGGGCGATGGTCTGGCCCCGGTTGTTCTTGTAGATGTCCTTGACCCGGTCGACGATCTCCAGGTGCTCGCCCCGGGTGTGCCGGAAGATGTCACCGGTAGCCAGCCAGAAGTCGTCGCTGGCAGGCTCGTCCACTCGCAGGTCGCCGGATGCTCCATCCTCGGGCAGGTAGCGGGCGATGTATTGGCCGGCGATCTGCAACTCGCCCTCGTCGGCGAAACGCACCTTGGTGCCGGGCAGGGGGATGCCCACGGAGCCTTCCACGTAGTCGTTCGGCGGCGTCATGGTCAGGCCACCGGTGCCTTCGGTCATACCGAAACCGCTGCAGAGGGCGACGCCGTGGCGGTGGAAGAAACGGAAGACCCGGGGGTCGAGCCAGCCAGCCGCCGAAAGGCCCCAGGACAGGCGGTCGCCCACCACCTGGCGGAAGTCCCGGCTCGAGCCGGCCTCGCCGGTCCGACCGACCACGCGGTCGCGGACCTGCACCCAGCGCACCGGGACGCTGATCATGCCCGTGGGGCGCACGTCCACCAGCTGGGCCAGGAAGGTGTCCGCCGACGGGTTGCCGGCGAAGACGTAGGTGCCGCCCCAGTAGATGGTGCCGAGCATCTCCAGATAGCGGCCGAAGGTGTGGTACAGGGGCAGGTAGCAGAGCATCACCTCGGCGCGGCCCACCGTGGGTAGGGCCGCGCCGCGGCCGAAGCGCTTGGTCACCAGGTTGAACTGGTTGAAGAGCACGCCCTTGGGCCGGCCCGTGCTACCGGACGTGAACATGACCGTGGCCGGGTCGCGGGGTGTGGGGCGGGGCCGGGCGGACAGTGTGTCGTCAATCTCGTCGTGGGAGAGGGCGGCGCGGCGGGCATCCAGGACCACCACGTCGTCGGTGCCGCGCACCAGATCATCGCTGGGGACGAAGATGCGCAGGTCCAGGTTCTTGCGCTGGCGGATGGCCAGCAGTTTTTCCAGCCGGTCCCGGTTGTCGCAGTAGGCGGCCGTGACGCCCACCCGGCGCAGGATCCACTCCAGGTTCTCGGTGCCCAGGTGGATGTCCAGCGGTGTGATGAAGATGCCGTGGGTCAAGCAGGCCAGATCGACGCATGCCGAGCCCAGGCTGTTGGCCGAGAAGATGGCGACGCGCAGGGGGTGTTCGGTGTCGCCGCCGCCTTCGCGCAGCAGCACCGCGGCCGTCTCCCGCAGACGGCGGGCGACACGGCTGTAGCTCCAGGACTCGCCGGACTTTTGGGCACCCGAGCCGACCAGCTCCCGGAAGAGAGGATGGTCTGGTTGGGTGGCGACTCGCTGATCCAGGAGATCACCCAGCTGGAAATCCGTTTCCTCCACCAGCCGGAAGCAGAGATCCGCCCAGCGGCCGCGGGTTTCGTCGTCGGGCAGGGCGGTCAGGAAGTCGGGCATCCGTGTCCGGTCCAGGAACCGCCACCAGTCCCGGCGAGCAGTGGCGGGCACGTCCGCCGCCGCGGCGACCGCCGCCGTCAACAGTTCTTCGGCCGAAATTCGGCCCCGGTCCAGGTCGGCCATGAGTTCGCCCAGATCCGGGCGGGACCCGCTCACGATTCGCCGCCCTGGCCGTCGGGGGCCATGACCAGCCGGTAGCCCACGCCGTGGACCGTCAGGATGTGTCGCGGGCGTCGCGGGTCCGCCTCGACGATCTTGCGCAAGGCGAGGATGAAGTTGTCCACGGTGCGGGTGGTGGGGTAGGCCCCGAATCCCCACACGCGATCGAGGATGGTCTCGCGGTCGACGGGCTCGCCCGCGTACTCGCGCAGCAGGCGCAGGATCATGGCTTCCTTCTCCTTGAGGTCGCGGCTGCCGTCCGGGGTGACGGCCTGGAAGGTGCGCAGGTTGATCTCGGCGTGTCCGACGGTGAAGATCTCCGGCGCCTCCTCGCCGCGGAACCAGTCCTGCCGGCGGAAGATGGACTTGATGCGCGCCAGGAGTTCGGCCAGTTCGAAGGGTTTGGTGATGTAGTCGTCGCCGCCCTCGTCCAAGCCCCGGATACGGTCGGCGCCGCCGCCGCGGGCGGTGAGAAAGAGGACCGGTACCCGGTCGCCTTCGTGCCGTACGAGGCGGCAGAAGGCGAAGCCGTCCATGCCCGGCAGCATGACGTCCAGGAGGATGAGGTCCACGCCGCCCTTCTGCCACAGGGCGAGGCCCTCCTCGGCGCTGTCGGCCAGCAGGGGGTCGTAGCCTTCGAGTTCGAGATTGATGCGCAGGCCGTCAGCCAGCCGCGCGTCGTCCTCCACCACCAGGATCCTGCGTTTCATTTGTGTCGTTCCTCCGGTCAACCGGCACCTGCGGCCGGAAGGATCATGGTGAAGTTGCTGCCCGCGCCCGGATCCGAGTCCAGTTCCACCCGGCCGCCGAGCTGGGCCACGTTGCGGCGAACCAGGTGCAGCCCGAGGCCGGCGCCGGGGGAGGCACCGTCCCCACTGTAGAAGCACTCGAAGACCTTCTCGTGGAGACGGCGCGGGATGCCGGGACCGTCGTCCCGCACGGAAACCCGGTGCCAGCGGCCGCCCCGTTTGACCGTGACCTCCACCCGCACCGGGGCGGGGCAGTGGCGCACGGCGTTCAGCAGCAGGTTGCGCAGGGCCAGGTCGAAGGTCTGGGGACTGCCGAGGATCCTGGCCCCCTCGTCGCCCCGGAACGCGAATTCCGCCTCATGGTCCCCGCGGTAACGTTCGAGATCCTCCAGCACGTGGCGGCTCGCGGCCACCAGATCCACGCGCTCGCGCCGGACCCCGTCCACGGTGGACTCGGCGCTCATGGCCAGCAGTTCGTCCACGAGTCCTTCCAGGCGGGTCACGTCCACCACCAGGTTGTCGCGCAGTCGGGTCCGGTCCTCCTGGCGCAAGTCGTCGCGGCCGAGGGTCTCGGCCGCCAGGCGGAGGCTGGCCAGGGGCGTCTTCAACTCGTGGGTGGCGCCGGCGAGGAAGAGCTCGCGGGCCTGCTTGAATCGGGTCTCGCTGCGCACCGAGAGCACGAGGATGGTGGAGCCCGCCGCCAGGGCCAACAGGAAGACCAGCCCTTCGGCGATGATCATGTTCCGTTTGCGCCGGGCCTCGTCGCGGATCGTCTCGACCACGGCGGGATCGACCAGCGCCTGCCAGCCGTCGGCCCCGCGCCGAAAGACGAGGTGGGGGAAGCTCGGTCCCAGGCGCCGCGCCGGATCGGTGGCGATGGCCGGGTCGGCCTGGATCAGGAAGCTGGCGTGGAGCCGGTTCGAGTCCAGCTGCTGCAGGCGGTACTCCTCGTACAGGCGGCCCTCGTGGGACAGGAAATACACCCACCACACGCCGATGGCGAGCAGGAGCACCACGAGGATGCCGTACAGGAGTCCGAGCCGGTTGCGCATGGCAGCATCATAGCCGCGGGGCGGTCGAAAAAAAAGAGAGGACCCGCATGACGGATCCTCTCTCGATGTGGTAGCGGGGACAGGATTTGAACCTGTGACCTTTGGGTTATGAGCCCAACGAGCTACCAGACTGCTCCACCCCGCAACCGATTTCGGTCTCGCCCGGCGGCGAGTGCGGGCAATATAGGCGGCGCCCCTGGCGGTGTCAAGGCTACTGACGCCCCTGGTCGATGTCCTCAGGATCGCGAATCACCGTCACCGCTTCCTCGCCCGGCCGCAGCATCCCTTGCTCCTCCCGCGCCAGCCGCTCGAGGGCTTCGGGGTCTTCGGCAACCGCTTGCAGACGGTTCTCCAGCATGGCGTTGGCCGCCTCAAGCCGTTCGACCTCGGCCTGGAGCTCCTGGCGTTCCTGCCGCAACCGCCACCAGGAGACGACCCCGTTCTCGCCCAGCTGGGCCAGCAGGGCGAAGGCGACCACCACAAGGACCGCCCCCCACAGGAGGGAGCGACGGGCCAGGTGGCGGCCCTGGGGCATGCCGCGGACGAATCCGCCCGCGGTAGCGGGGGGGGATGTCGGTCGTCGAGTCAAGCTCCGTCACTCCTTCCGGGGGCCTCCTGCCTCCGGTCGCGGGCGTCTCAGCGCAGGTTGTAGAAGCAGTCCAGACCCGGGTACACGGCCAGGTCGTCCAGCTCCTCCTCGATGCGCAGCAGCTCGTTGTACTTGGCGACGCGGTCGCTGCGGCAGAGGGAACCGGTCTTGATCTGGCCCGCGTTGGTGGCCACGGCCAGGGCGGCGATGGTGGCGTCCTCGGTCTCGCCGCTGCGGTGGCTCACCACGTTGGTGAAGCGCGCCTTCTTGGCGATCTCGATGGTCTCCAGGGTCTCGCTCAGGGAACCGATCTGGTTTAGCTTGATGAGGATGCTGTTGGCGCAACCCTCGGCGATGGCCCGGCGCAGGCGCTTGGGGTTGGTCACCAGCAGGTCATCGCCCACGATCTGCACCCGGTCGCCCAGGACCTCGAACATCTGGCCCCAGCCGGTCCAGTCGTTCTCGTCCAGGCCGTCTTCGATGGACATGATCGGGTAGTTGTTGACGAGCTCGCGGTAGTATTCCACCAGGCGCGCGGACTCCCAGGGCTCGCCGCCCTCGGCGGCCATGTTGTAGGCGCCGTTCTCGTAGAGTTCGCTGGAGGCCACGTCCAGGGCGAAAACCATGTCCTCGCCGGGGCGGAAGCCCGCCTTCTCCACGGCCGCCAGGAGCAGGTCCAGGGCCTCGCGGTTGCTGCCCAGATTGGGAGCGAAGCCGCCCTCATCGCCCACGGAGGTGGCCAGGCCCTTCTCGGCCAGGATCTTTTTGAGAGTGTGGAAGGTCTCGGCCCCGTAGCGCAGGGCCTCGGCGAAGGTGGGCGCACCCACGGGCATGATCATGAATTCCTGGATGTCCACGTTGTTGTCGGCGTGGGAGCCTCCGTTGAGGACGTTCATCATGGGCACGGGCAAGGTCAGGGACCGGACCCCGCCGATGTACTGGTACAGGGGCAGGCCCACGCTGGCGGCTGCTGCCTTGGCTACGGCCAGGGACACGCCCAGCACGGCGTTGGCGCCCAGCTTACCCTTGTTCTCCGTGCCGTCCCGTTCGAGGAGGATACGGTCCACGAGGGACTGGTCCGTGGCATCGACGCCCTGGAGCTCGTCCTCGAGGTTGCGCACGTTGGCCACGGCTTTCAGCACGCCCTTGCCGCCGTAACGGTCCTTGTCGCCGTCCCGGAGCTCGATGGCTTCGTGTTCGCCGGTGGAGGCCCCGCTGGGTACGGCGGCCCGGCCGGCACTGCCGTCCTCCAGCAGCACGTCCACTTCGACGGTCGGGTTGCCGCGGGAGTCCAGGATCTCCCTGGCCTGGATCATCTCGATGAAGCTCATGTGTTCCCTCTTCGGTTCGTTGGTGTGGGTTCGCGGGGGGGGGCGATCACCGCATGTTTCAGCCGCAGTCTAGGTCCCGGTCCGGGTGGTGTCAACTCGGGTCGGCGCATCGGACATTGACCGGGGTGGGCGGTGGCGCCTATTTTGCGCGGACGGTAATCCCCGACAATCCGGAGTAGTAGATGTTCGACCGCCGCCAGGACCTCAAGACCATCCGTCGCTGCAAGCGTGGCGAGGAGGATGCGTTCAAGGAAATCCTCGAACGTTACCGGGGGCCTATCTACAATCTGTGCTACCGCATGACCCGCAACGCGGAGGATGCCCGGGATCTGGGCCAGGAGGTCTTCATCAAGGTCTTCTCCCTCCTGGACCGTTTTGACGAGAACTACGCGTTCAGCAGTTGGCTCTTCCGCATCGCCACCAACCACTGTATCGACCACCTGCGGCGCAATCGCCTGCGGTTCCTGTCCCTGGACGGGGGCGTGGGCCAGGACGGCGAGGAGTACGAGATCCAGCTGCCGGACGGGGGACCCGAGCCGGACACGGTGCTGCAGCGGAAGGAGGCGCTCCAGCGTCTGGACGAGGTCATCGGCCAGTTGCCGCCCCACTACCGGGCCATCACGCTCCTGCGCCACGACCAGCAGCTCTCCTACGACGAGATCGCCGAGGTTCTCCATCTGCCCCTGGGTACGGTGAAGGCCCGCATCCACCGGGCCCGGAACCTCGTGCAGCAGATGCTGAAGGCCCGCGCCTACGATATCTGATTTTTTTAACGAATCCGTGAAACACCGGGAGCGCGCGGCCGTAACACGGCACAGACAGGTGATCAAATCAATGTCGGGGGATACGACACCTGTCGACGAAGGGGCGGAAACGGTTCGGTTCTCCGGCCGTTTCCCCCCAACCGCATTGAGACCGTCGCCGCCGTGGGCTATTATAGAGCCGTCGACGAACATGGCGACGGAGCCGGGTCAACCGGAAGGGAGGCGGTCATGGATGGCCGCGAGCACCAAGAAGACGTGACTCTCGCCTGCGCCGACACACGCGATCGGCTGCAGGGGTATCTGGACGGGACGCTTGCCAAGAGCGAATCCGTTGCGATATTCCTACATCTGCGCGATTGTGGTGGATGCCGTGAGGAGCACGAGCACCTGCAGGCCATGTTCAGCATGCTGGACGAGTTGCCGCAGCTACCGGTACCGGACGATTTCGACGCGCGGATCCTGGATTCCATCCCGTTGGCTGCGTACCGCGAGATGGAGCCGTTGCGTCGCGACCGCGTTCCCGTGTTCCTGGAGGAAAGCTACCTGCCGGCCTGGTTGCGTGACGCGCGCACCCGCCTCGCAGGGCTGAGTGTCACCCTGGCCGCGGTCATCGCCGTGGCGGTGGCCGACCAACCACAGCCGCTGTTGCTGGCTGCGGTGGTCGGAGCTGTACCCGAGATCCTGGTTCGTTGCCAGGGCTGGGCGCGGCAGGCGACGCTTGCGTGGCGCAGGGCCGAGAACTGAGATCAACGTGACATCCGTGCGCGGACAGGCCAGCCCATTCGGACGTGTTCCCATTGGGCGTGATCCCCGGATCGCAGGCGACCCTACCCTGTCCGCGCACCTCCGTCCTTGCATCGTGGCCCTGGCCCTGTTGGTCCAGGGCTTTGTGCTGGCGGTCCCTGCCGCCCGGGCCGACGAGGTTCCCCAGGTCTCCCCGCACGTGGTGACCATCTCGGCCGACGAGACGGCCGAGGCCAGCCGCGATTCCCTGCTCCATGAAATCGAGTTCAACGCGCGCCTGATCCGCCAGCTGCGCGACTCCCTGGCTGTCGATGATCCGGACCGTTTTGTGAGCGAAGCCCAGCGCCTCCGCTTCGAGGGGTCCATCGACGACATCAGCCAGGTCATCGAGAGCATCGGCGTCGAACTGAGCCGCCTGGATCTGGAGATCGAGGACAACACAATCAGATTCGTGGACGAGCGGGGCGACGGCATAGTCATCCGCATTCCCGAGAACCTGGACGCAACCCTCAGCGAGGGTTTTCAGGCCATCACCCAGATGGTCATCGAGGGGCTGCCCGATACCCTGTCCGCCGACAATGTGCCCCGGGACTGGTCCTGGTCCCGCTTCGGGATCCCGGAGCCCGAGAAACCGCGACGGGTGATCGAGGGCAACATCGTGCGGGCCGGGGACGATCTCCTGGTGGCTCGGGGCGAGGACGTGCGGGGCTCCGCCGTCATCATCATGGGTGACGCCGAGGTCGAGGGCCGCGTGGACGGCAACGTCATCGTGGTGCTGGGCAACCTGCGCCTGGACGACAAGGCCGAGGTCACAGGTAGGGTCGTCACGGTTGGAGGCCGTTTCGACCGGGGCCGCGGCGCAAAAGTTGGCGGCGAGTTCGTCCTGGACTTCCTGGGCGGCCCGCGGGGCGTCCAGTCCGTACTCACCGAGCGTGGCAGCGGCGCTTTCGTCGCCTGCCAGGGACTCTTCGTGCTTATGCTGGTGGTGGCGCTGCTGGCTGCCATGGGCGCCCCGGAGGATCGTTTCCGACGGGTGACCGGAGCCCTGAAGGCCAATCCGGTGGGCGCGGCCGGTGCGGGAGTCCTGGTTACCCTGGTCGTTCACCTGGGGGCGGTCGTGCTCGCGGCGATCCTCGTTCTCACGGTGGTGGGTCTGCCCTTGGCCATCCTGCTGGCGGTGGCCCTGGTGGTGGCCGGCGTGGTTGCCACGGCGGTGGCGGCGGCGGCCGTGGGCGAATTCATCTGTGCCCGGCGGGGCGGCTGCTCATCGCGGGCCTTGGCCGTGACCGTCGGCATGCTCGTGCTGCATGCTCCGTCCTTCCTCGGCTCCCTGCTTGGCATGGTGGTGGCCCTGGAGGGCGTGGGGACCGCGTTGTCGATTCTCGGCGCCTGTGTCAAGCTCGTCGCCTATCTGCTGGGAATCGGAGCCCTGACTTCCACGCGCCTGGGCACGACACGTCCGTCGGTCGCGCGTCCTGCCGAGCCGGCCGCAGTAGAGCAATAATACCCACAATATAGAGCAAATAACCCCAGCCCCCTTCGGGGTCTAGGTCTGTCCGGATCTAAAGTGGGGAAATAAACCCCTAAAAATGGTATAATGACCCAAGCACCTGTTGGCACTCCAGCTGAAAACGCCGATCGTCCAATCCGGAAGCCAGGGTCCGGCGCCGGCATCGTGGCGTCTGGGGGGCTCTGGTGGGTGCTGTTGGTACCATGCCTCCTTGGACGGGTTGGGAGGTATCGGGAAACATCTCGTCGGCCTTTGCATGGAACGATTGCTGCGTGTCGAAGGTGAAAGATGGCCGCCGTGGCCCCTGAGGGGCTCTCAGGGAGCTCCATTACCCACGAGGGAGGATTGTTGCCCATGACGCCGCAGAGGAACAGGATCAGCACCGCAGGGAGCGCCGTGGCGACGTTCCTGGCGCTGTGCCTCCTGGCCGGGCCGGCGGCATCCGAGCAGATCCTGCGGTTCGACAACGGAATACGGGCGACGATCCACACCGCTGCGGAGATCGAGCGTGACCTGCGCTCCGGCGACGACGCGACTCGCGTGCTGGAGGGGACGGCCGCGGGCTCGGTCGCTCTGGAAGCGGACAAGGTGGTCTGGTACCCCTTCGACACCCAGGTGGTGGCGAAGGCATTGGCGACCATGGCCGGATTCCACGCCGATGTGGATGTGGATGTGTACATCCTGCCGGCGCCGCCGGCAGAGGTGGGCTCCTCCTTTGCCCGGCGTGACGCCATCTATCTCAGTCCGGGCTTTGGCCCGGTCAAGCCAGAGACGGTGGCCTCCATCACGGCCCACGAGATGGGCCACGTCTTGACCTGGGCCTTTGTCGACGGCAAGCCGGGGCGGTGGGATGCCTACTCCGAGTTGCGGGGCCTGGATCCGGCGGTGCACCGCGCCGACGCCCGCCACGCCTGGCGGCCGCGGGAGATCCTGGCCGAGGACCTGCGGTTCCTCTTCGGCGGCCTCTTGGCGACCAGCACGGGCACCATCGAGAACGCGGAACTCGCGACTCCGGACCGGGTGGAGGGCCTGGAGGAGCTTCTGGTCTCCTTCCTGCAGGATCCCGGCGTTGCGGCGCGCCCGGCCGTGGCCATGGCATTCCCGAATCCCTGCAATCCACGCACCTCCATCCATCTGTCCCTGCCACCGGGCGCGAGCACGAGCGTCGCGGCCAAGGTCGTGATCTTCGATATCCGCGGCGCGCGGGTGCGAACCATCACCGGCGGCCGTTTCGCCAACGACGCGGTAACGGTGCAGTGGGACGGCACGGGTGAGGGCGGGGGCCTGGTGGCCTCCGGCCGCTACATGTACGTGATTTCGGCGTCAGGTCAAACCGCGCGCGGATCGGTGACCCTGGTCAGGTGAGCAGGACGGTACGCTCGATGCGGCGGTACGCTTCAAGACATGACAACAAGGCGAGACAACGGACGGTCGCGCACGGGTGACCGTCGAGAGGCGAAAATGCGATACCAGCACAAGGCGGTGCCGACGACGGTGCTTCTGGCCGCGACCCTGCTGGCGGGGTGCGGCTCCGACGGGGGATCGGGAACGACAGTTCCCGTCCCGACTCTTGAGGTCCGGCGCCTGACCGAGAACGATGTTTTTGACGCCAATCCCGTCTTCTCGGCGGACGGCGCCATGATCTACTACGAGTCCGACCAGACCGGCAACCGTGAGATCTGGCGGCTGCCCGCGGCCGGTGGCGAACCGGAGCAGCTAACGGATCACCGCGCCTTCGATTCGGCCCCGGATCCGCTACCGGACGGCAGCGGCGTGGTCTTCGAATCCGATCGCGCCGGCGCCAAGGACATCTGGCTGCTTGCGACGGGTGCGTCGGCGCCCGTCGCCTTGACCTCCGGGCTGGACGAGGACGGCTCGCCCGCCGTGTCTCCCGACGGGACCTCCGTGGTCTTCGAATCGAACCGTGACAAGACAGGGGGTTCGGACCTGTGGATCGTCAACCTGGCGGACCGGGAACTCCGGCGCGTGACGACCACACCCAGCGGCGTGTATGTGCGTACGGCCGACTGGTCGCCCGACGGCCAGCACCTGATCTTCGAGTCGAACGCCCTCGGGGCCTCGGCTCTGGTCGTGATTCCGGCCACGGGCGGCGACATGGTTCAGATCACGCCCGACGCCGGCTACGAAGGGCACCCGGCATGGTCCCCCGACGGCGATCTGGTCGCCTTCGAGTCCTCGCGCAGCGGCACCATGGAGATTTTCCTCGTGTCGGCCGAGGGCGGGGAACTGGTGCGCGTGACCGACCAGGGCGGCTTCTGGCCCCAGTGGTCCCCGGACGGATTGACCATCGTCTATGGCGTACCCACAGCGACGGCGCCGGAAGTGGGGATGGTGAAGATCCTGCACTGACCTCGAGAGTATGGGCTGACCACGGGAATCGCCCCTGTGGCGGCCACAGACCTCCGGCCCATCCGGCCGGAGGTTTTTTTCAGAAACTATATTGACATACTTCAATATATAATTAGCTTGGCTGTCAGGAGGACGGATCATGAACGAGACGACACGCACCCGCGCCACGATCTGCTGCTGCCCGGGGGACCGGACCACCACCGAAGAAGCTCAGCGCTTCACAACCCTGTGCAAGGTCCTGGGCCACGAGGTGCGGCTGGGCATCCTGGGCCTGTTGCTGGGCACCGACGACGCCTTGTGCGTCTGCGAGATCGAAGCCTCCTTCGACCTCTCCCAGCCCACCATCTCCCACCATCTGCGCCTGTTGCGGGAAGCGGGACTCGTGAGCACGGAGCGGCGTGGTACCTGGATCTATTACGAACTGGCGCCCGAGGGCGCTGGTCTTGCCACGGAATTCGCCACCTGGCTCGGTCGGGCGGCCCAGCGGAAAGGAACGAACCCATGAGCGACCAGAAAATCACCGAAGAGGTCCGCCGTCGCTACGGCGAGGCGGCCAAGGCAGTCGCCGGAGGTCGGCGGGCCGGTTGTTGTGGCGACGACGGTTCCTGCGGCGCGACCGTCGACCCCATCACGAGCGATCTCTACGATCTGTCGACCCAAGACGAACTGCCCGACGAGGCGGTCCTGGCCTCCCTGGGCTGCGGCAATCCCACGGCCCTGGCCGAACTGACCCCCGGGGAGGACGTTCTGGACCTGGGTTCCGGCGGTGGTATCGACGTGCTGCTCTCGGCCCGGCGCGTGGGCCCTGACGGGCGGGTCTACGGCCTGGACATGACCGACGAGATGCTAGCCCTGGCGCGAGAGAACCAGCGCCGGGCCGGGGCGGAGAACGTGGAGTTCCTCAAGGGAAGCATCGAAGCGGTGCCCCTGCCCGACGGCGCGGTGGACGTGATCATCTCCAACTGCGTGATCAACCTCTCCACCGACAAGGATGCCGTGTTCCGCGAGGCGGCCCGGGTGCTGCGGCCCGGGGGACGGTTCGCCGTGTCGGACATGGTGCTCACGCGGCCGTTGCCGCCGGAACTGGCGGACATCGTCAATCTCTGGACCGGCTGCGTGGCCGGGGCCCTGGTCATGGATGATTACCGGCGGGGCCTGGAGGAGGCCGGGTTCGTGGACGTGGAATTCGAGGTGACACGGACCTTCAGCGGCGATGATCTGGCGGAAATGGCGGGCGCGGCGGGTGACCGTTTGGCGAACCTGGATGGGACCCTGGTCAGCGCGTTCGTGAGAGCTCGGCGGCCGGATCGGCGCGAGCCGCCGGCCTAGCAGCGCGCATGGTTGCAGCGTGCGGGGCGAGTCGGACCACCGCGCACGTGAACGAGTGTCCGAGGTCGATGCAGGGTAGATCGGTCAGCCGGCAGCTGTGGAGTGCATGGACGGTACGGCGAGGAAAAGGCCCCCGGGGATCCCGGGGGCCTCGTGTGAATCCGGATGTGTGGGACGAGATAGGTTGATTCAATTTGGCATCCCCGACGGGAATCGAACCCGTGTTGCCGCCGTGAAAGGGCGGTGTCCTAACCACTAGACGACGGGGACGCCATGATACCGGACCGGAAAACTAGGTCACGGGTCCGGTGATGTCAACCGCGCGGCCCCGCTACTTGGCCGCCTCGACCATGAGGATGGCCGACGTCCTGATTCCTCGCCAGTAGTTGTCCAGGTGGAACTTCTCGTTGGGCGAGTGGATGTTGTCCGTGGACAGTCCGTAGCCCAGCAGCAGCACCGGCGACTTCAGGTATTCCTGGAACGTGCCCACGATGGGGATCGAACCGCCTTCGCGGATGAATACCGGCTTGGCACCGAAGCCCTGCTCCAGGGAGCGCATGCCCGCCTGCATCATGTCGCTCTTGCGGGGCACGAGCACCGGGTTGGCGTTGTGCAGGTTCTCCACCTCCACCGTCACGCCGGCGGGCGCGATGGCGTGGACATGGTCGGCGAAGGCCTTGGCCACCGCGTCCGGATCCTGGTTCGGCACCAGGCGCATGGAGACCTTGGCCAGAGCCTTGGCCGGGAGCACCGTCTTGGCGCCCTCGCCGCCGTACCCGGACACCAGGCCGTTCACGTCGCAAGTGGGGCGGGCCCACATGCGCTCGAGGGTGGTGTAGCCCTTCTCGCCGAAGGCCGCCGGGGCGCCGGTCTCGTCCTTGAGGATCTCGTCGGTGTAGCCCAGTTCGGCGAAACCGGCGCGTTCTTCGTCGTCCAGGTCCAGGACCGCGTCGTAGAAGCCGGGGACCAGGCAGCGGCCGTCGGCGTCCATGAGGCCGGCCACGATCTCGGCCAGGGCGTTGCCCGGGTTCTTCACGGTGCCGCCGTAACTGCCGGAGTGGAGGTCCTTGGCCGGTCCGTCGACCCGGATTTCCATGTAGGCGAGGCCCTTGAGGCTGTAGCATATGCCCGGGATAGACTCGTTGTAGAGGGTCGTGTCCGAGACCACGATGGCGTCGCAGGCCAGCTTGTCTGGGTTCTCCTCGGTAAAACGGTAGATGCTTTCCCCACCCGATTCCTCTTCGCCCTCGATGATGAACTTCACGTTCACGAGCAGTTCCTCGCCCGTGCGGATGTACGCCTCCAGGGCCTTGATGTGGGTGTAGACTTGGCCCTTGTCGTCGGAGGCGCCGCGGGCGTAGACGATACCGTCCTTGATGACCGGCTCGAAGGGAGGATTGTCCCACAGATCCAGGGGATCCACCGGCTGCACGTCGTAGTGGCCGTAGAAGAGGAGAGTCTTGCGGTCCGGCCGGATCTCGGTCTGAGCGAACACCAGGGGCAGTCCGCCCAATTCTATGGTCTCGACCTCGAGTCCCAGCTCGCGCAACTCGTCGGCCACGAAGGCTGCCGCCCGGCGGGAATCGTCGTCGTGGTCGCTCTGGGAGCTGATGCTCGGGATGCGCAGGAAGTCGCAAAGTTGGTCCACGTGCTGATCCCGGTGCGCGTCCAGATGGGCGAGGACCTTTTCGCTGGCCATGGTCGTCTCCTTCATGTAGGTTTTGCGGGCATTCGGAGCGTTCTGGCGCATTTGACGGAACCGCTCCGAAGGGTAAACTACTCTTGACAGTCTGGACTGTCGAGGCGATTGTGACGCGGCTCCGGGCGCTGGGAGGCGATCCGGACCGACAACCCCAAGCCGTTCGTCGCAAGCCGGGGCTCAGGTTCCGGTCGGCATTCATGGACGAACTGAGCCCGTTAAGGAGGACCCATGGCTGACATGATCATTAGCAAGAGCAAGACGAAGGCTTCGGTCACCGACTGCAACGTTTCCGGCGAGTTCTACGCTGCCCTGGACGCGAAGGTCAGGGACCTGATCAAGGCCGCCGAGAAGCGCGCGCTGGACAACGGCCGCAAGACCGTCCGCCCCTACGACCTGTAGTACGAGGTACCGGCCCCGCCGGGGTCGTTCCCGACCGGCAGACGTTTCAGCGGGAGTCCCTCCGGGGGCTCCCGCTTTCGTTGTCGGTGGGCGATGGCCCGGTTCTCGCACGGCATTCCGTCTCCGCCCGGGGCGGAGGGAAAGGGGATGCCATGCCCATCCGGTTGCGCAGCGGGACGCTCACGGGCATCGACGGCCTGACGGTCACCGTGGAGACGGACATCAGCCGGGGGCTGCCCGGATTCCACCTGGTGGGACTGCCCAGTGCCGCGGTCCGGGAGAGCCGACAGCGGGTGCTGGCCGCCCTGCGGCACAGTGGTGTGCGCGTGCCGGCGGGCCACATCACCGTGAACTTGGCGCCGGCGGACGTGCGCAAGGAGGGGGCGAGCTTCGACCTGGCCATCGCCCTGGGCGTGGTGGCGGCCGCCGAACGGCCGGGGGCGGGGGCTCTGCGCAGCCGGGAGCGCGAAACCCTCTTCGTGGGGGAGTTGTCCCTCTTCGGCGAGTTGCGCCCTGTACGGGGGGTGCTGGCCATGGTCATGGCGGCCCGGGACGCGGGCGTGGGCACGGCGGTGGTGCCGCGCGCGCAGGCGGCGCGCGCAGCCTGTGTGGCGGGCGTCACGGTCCGTGGCGCTTCGTCCCTGGGCGAAGTCCTGGCCTGGTTGCAGGGTGACGCGCCCTTGCCCGTCACACCGGCGACGGACCGGTCACGACCCGACAGCGCCGTCCGAGACCGGGCTGCGGCTGCGGTGGCTGCCCTGTCGGGACTGCACCTGGCTCGCAAGGCGGCGGTCATCGCAGCGGCGGGACGGCACCATGTGCTCCTGGTGGGACCGCCGGGCACAGGCAAGACCCGCCTGGCCCGTCTCCTGGCCGATCTGCAGCCGGATCTGGATGATGCGGGCTCCCTGGAGGTGTCGCGCATCCACGGTGCCCTGGCGGCCCCCGACGGAGCGGGACTGGCGGGACGGCGTCCCTTTCGGGCGCCCCACCACTCGGTCACCCGCGCGGGCCTGGTCGGGGGCGGCGCATCCCTGCGGCCCGGCGAGATCACCCTGGCCCACCACGGACTCCTTTTCCTGGACGAACTGGCCGAGTTCCCACCGGCGGTGCTGGATGCCCTGCGTGAGCCCCTGGAGGAGGGGGCGGTGACCGTGGTCCGCGGTCCAGGTTGCCGGCGGTACCCGGCTCGTTTCCAGTTGGTGGCAGCCATGAATCCCTGCCGTTGCGGGGGGGCGGGGATTCCCGGCCGAAGCTGCCGGTGCCTGCCCGGGGAACTTCGGCGTTATCTGAACCGCCTGAGCGGCCCCCTGCTGGACCGGATCGATCTCTTCGTGGAGGTAGGGGAATGGGACGGCGACGGCGTGCCCTTGCTGCCGGGATCGCCCGCGCCGGAGCCCGCCGGTGGTGACTGGCGCCGAGCGCCTGGAGCCGGTGACCTGGACGCGGCCGCGTCGCGCCTGGCGGACGCAGCCGGGCCGCCGGAGCCAACGTCCGGAGCAGCACGGCGGCTCGATCAGGCGCGCAAGGTCCTGGGTCTCTCCCTGCGTGGCATACAGCGGTGCCTGGGGGTGGCGCGTACCATCGCGGCCCTGGACGGGCGGGACCGGGTGGCGTCCAGGCACGTGGGGGAAGCCCTGGAATTTCGCCGGCAGAACGCATTGCCGACCTGGGAGACCGGAGGGGAATAGCAAAGAGCCGGCTCGTGGTGCGAGCCGGCTCCGGAAATCGTCGGGCTGGAGGCGCCGGGTTTCCCTAGAAGGATCCCTCGGCGCTGATCGTCCAACCGATGGCGGTGATGTCGTTGGACTCGAATTCGGTGACCAGGGTGCGTCCGCCGCCTACGGGCCAATCCTCCAGGGGCACCTGCACCGTGCCGCCCTCCAGATCCGTGAAGAACGAATTGGGCGTCCACTGCACGTTGTGGCGGTGCATGACGGCTTCCATCCGAATGCTGATGTTCCGGTCCGCCAGGATGCGCAGGCCGAGTCCAGCGTTCAGATCGGTGGTGGAGGCGGTCTCGGAGGAGAAGTTCGAGTTCATGTTGTACCACATGCGCGCCACGCCGCCGGTGAGGTACGGCTGGAATTTGTTCACCCGCTCCTGCTTGAAGTTGAACGGATAGATCACTGCGGCGATACCGGCGCTGCCGGTCAGGAGGGAGCGCTTCTCGGCGTCGAATTCGCCCAGGGGCGGATCGTCGACCACCGGCGAGCCGGGCTCGTTCTTCTGGGACTTGCGGTTCTCCACTGTGGCGTCGTAGTCCGAGAAGGAGACGGCACCGATACCTTCGAGGGCGAACCAGCGGCTGATGTTGCCGCCGATGCGCAAGGACGGGGAGAAAGCGTTGCCGCCCTTGATCTCCACGTCACCGAAATAGGTGTTCTCCGTGGTGTACTTGTAGATGATCTGCTCGTGGCTCAGCAGCGTCGAGTTGAGGTTCAGGAACCCGATTCCGAAGGAGACCTCCAACGTGCCCTGCTTGACGGCGGGCTCCCAATGCTGGAAGGATCGTTCGTCCGTCAGTTCGAGTTCCGCCGCGGCGGAACTGCTTTCGCGCTGCAGGCTGAAGGGCTGCTCGTCATCTTCCTGCGCGGAGGCCGCGGTGCAAAAAATCATGATGGCCACGAGGGTCAACGCGGACACGGATTTGCGGGACATGAATCGGCTCCTGTCCGGGCCTGGGCCCGGTTGGCGCGGGGGTGCAGGGACAGAATCTCGTCGGATAAATGTCAGGCGCGGTGGGGGCACTGTCAACCTATAATGGCTCCGAAGCGGGCGGCGACGATGCAACAGTTTTGTCGCGTTGCCGTGATATCCCTATACTGACATCACCCCCCGACACCTTCGGAATGCGAGGAATCTTGCCCTACGATCCGGGAAACAATCGGCTTCATGCTGCGGCTGAAAGCGTGGGCCGGACGGCCTACGCCCACCGCTGTCGGGCGCCGTTCGCGGCGCTCGTTTTGCTGGTCTTGGCCTTGCCGCTTACGATTGACGCCGCCGTCACCGTGGAGTTCCCGGGCCCCCTGGCCGCACAGGTGACCGGCGGCGCCACCGTCGCGATTACCGTGCCCTGGGATGAGGCGGAGCCCCACCGGACCGTGGTGGGTACTGGTGACGGCGCGGTCACCATTCTGCGCTACGACGCTTTTTCAGACGCTTTCGTCACTGCTTCGCGAACCCTGCTGGGAGGGCGGGTGACGGGCCTGGCCCCGCTGCTCGACGCCGCCGGCGAGGTGGTCCAGCTGGCCGTTGCCACGGTGGATCCGGACCGTGTGGTCATCTGCGACCTCTTCCGCTCCGGCGCCCTGCTGGTGGTCCGCCAGACCATCGAACTGGAAGAGGATCCGGCGGGTCTGGACGGCCTGGGCGTGGCCGGTGCACGCACGGACGCCCTGGCGGTGGGATTGGTGGGGCTGGACCGCATCCAGCTCCTGGAGCGCGGGCCCCTGGAGTGGGGAATCACCGCCACCTTCGATTCCGGAGACGGACCGCGGGTCCTGGTGGGCACGGACCTGGACGGGGACGGCCGCGATGAACTGGCCGTGGCCCACGTGGGCGCCCTGTCCAATTCGGTCTCGGTCTTCATCTGGACCGACGGCCACCTGGATTTCGTGGAGGATCGGCGCCTGGTGGCCTCTCCGGTCGGACTGGCGGCCATGGACCGGGAGGGCGACGGTCGCTCCGAACTGGTAGCCCTGACCGCAGGCACGGCCCTGGCCCACGAGCTGGCCTGGAACGGCAGCAGCCTGGCGGTGGTTCGGGACATCACCCTGACCCTGGACGCCGAATCCCTGGCCACCGGACGACTGCCCGACGGTCGCACGGGCCTGTATGTGGCCAATCGCGAGCGGGCGTTGGTGGAGGCTTTCCTGACCGGCGGCGGAGGCTGGCAACGCCAGGACTCCTACTATCCGGCCTGCCAGCCCGGAGCCCTGGTCGCGGCGGAATTCAACCGGGACGGCCGCGTGGACCTGGTGAGCCTGGGCTCTGCCAAGAACCTGGTGACCTTAATGCTGGGATCCAACGACGATGGATTCTGGGGCTATCCGGTGCTGTCCCTTTCGGGCACCCCGGCGGCCATGACCCGGGGCGACTTCAACGGTGATGGCCTGCTGGACGTGGCAGTCATATCCAATTTTTCTGATGTCCTGAGCGTTTTTCTCGGACACGGCGACGGCCTGGCCACGGTGCCCGTGGACCGTGCCTTGGGATTCCTGCCCGGCGATCTCGTTCCCTTGCAGGTGGACGCCGACCCAGAGTACGAGATAGCCATCGTCAGTCTGGGCGATCGCGGCGTGCGGGTGATCGACCGGAGTCCGACGGGGGATTGGACGACCTTGACCACCGTGGTGATGGACGAGAGACCGTCCCAGTTACGGACCGCCGACGTGGACGGTGACGGTGCGACCGATCTGGTCGCCCTGGACAACACCGTACCCGAAGTGACGGTGCTTTTCGGCGACGGGGCGGGCGCCTTCCCCGCCAGCACGACGACGGGTTTCGTTTGGCAGGCCCATGACGTGGTCGCCGTGGACCTGGACGCCGACGGCGATCGTGAACTCGTGGCCACCGACGGATTCTTCCGGATCCAGATCCGGACCAACCTGGACGGACGCAGCTTCGGGGACGAATCCCGGGTCAACGCCGCCACCGGAGCGGGCCCGCTGTGCGTGGGGGATCTGGACGGGGACCTGGACGAGGACGTGGTCGTGGCCAACGTCGAGGAGTCCAGCCTGACCTTCCTGGAGAATATCGGGGACGGCACTCTCGTGCGGCGGATCGGCAGTTACGCCGTGCCGGGCAGCCCCGAGAATCTGACCGTGGCCGACATGAACGACGACGGCATCGCGGATATCGTGATCAACCTGCGTGAGAACGGCACCGTGGCGATCCTGCTTGGATTCGGCAATTGGACCTGGACGCCGGCGGACGAGTACGTAGTGGCAGGGGATATCGTGTTCTTCTTCGCCGCCGACGTGAACGCCGACCAGATTCCCGACATCCTGACCCTCGACGCCACCCTGAACCTGGGGCTGGCGCTGCTCAACATGGAACGGACGACCGTGAGCACCGGTCCGGTCCCCTTGGAGGCCTCGTGCGAGGCAGGGGACCTGGTGGTGCAGGTGCGGCCGGGAGACGCGAAATGGTGGCTCGACGCTGGCCTGCGCGGTGTCTGGCGCCCGATGGCCGATCGCCACGGGACCCTGGCTGGACATCTGGAACGAATCGGTGACGCCTGGCGCCTGGTGGTTCCCGGCGGCGACCTGACAGCGGTGGATCTGCCTGCCGGGGCCGATCGTTTGCGCCTGAGAATGGGCGATGGGGAAGGTGTGCAAGAGTTCCTGGCCGACCTGCCGGGTCCCTGCGCCCCCGGCGAACCTTCATCGGCGGTAGCCTGGAGCCGCGAACCCTGGCCCAATCCTTTCAATCCCGTGATCCACGCCCGGTTCACCCTGGAAAAGCCGTCGCGGATATCGGCCGGGGTCTACGATCTCCAGGGCCGACTCGTCCACGAATTGCTTGCCGGCCGCCGCGCCGCGGGGGACCACGTGCTCCGCTGGGACGGAACCGTGGCGGGCCGCCCCGGGTCCGCGGGGGTGTATCTGCTGCGGGTGGAGACCGAGCGCGCCGTACTTGCGCGCAAGGTGGTGCTCCTGAAATAGACCGTACTCAGGCGCTGCCCGGTCCGGGCATGCGGCGCACTTCTTCGACGAGATCCACGCCGAACTGCTCCCGCACGGCTGTCTGCATGCGGCGGACCAGACGGTCCACCTGGGCGCCGGTGGCGGCGCCGCGATTGACGACGATGTTGGCGTGTTTCGCGAAGACCGCCGCGTCCCCTTCGCTCATGGCCTTGGCACCGGCCTTTTCCAGGAGTTCACCGGCCGCCCGGCGGCGGCCGCCCGGCTCGGCTGGGGGCAGGTTGCGGAACCAGCTGCCGGCGCAGGGCAGATCTACCGGGTGCTTGGCCCGGCGGTCGGCCAGGTGGTCGTCCCGGACACGGCCCGCGGCATCCAGGTCGCCCCGGCCCAGGCGCAAGGTTGCTTCCAGCAGTACGTGCCCAGCCTCCCGCAGGTCCGTGGCCCGGTAGCGGAAACCGAATTCTTCGGGCCCGACCCGCTCCAGACGGCCGGTGGCGGTCAGGACGAGCGCTTCCACCAGGAACTCGCCGATCTCGTGGCCGTAACAACCGGCGTTGCCGACCAGGGCCCCGCCCAGGGTGCCGGGGATGCCCGAAGCGAACTCGAGACCCGTCAGCCCGGACTCGAGGGCGTGGACGATGAGGTCGTCGAAATCGAGACCGCAGCCGGCGACCAGGGTGTCGCCCCGCACTTGGCGGCGGTCGGTGGCCACGCGCATGATCAGTCCGGGAAAGCCTGCGTCGGGGGCCAGCACGTTGCTGCCACCGCCGAGAATCCAGGCCGGCAAATCCGCCTGGGCCATGGATTCCTGGAACCGCTGGGCCTCCTCGGGCGTTCGGACCGGGCAGACCAGAGTAGCCGGTCCCCCGATGCGCAGAGTCGTCAGGTCGCACAGCGGAACGTTGCGCTGGAACTTGTCCCGCAGTTCGTTGGGCAGGTGCAGATTGGGATCGTCGGCGCTCAAATCGTACCTCGGTTCGCGGATCGAGTGATGGCGGGCCAAGCATCGACGGTCCATGCGGTTTCGTCAACCCGGGTTGGCGTTTCGGGACCGGGGACGGTAAATTCCCGATACTCCCGGTCGCGTGAGGATCGCGGTGGCGTGCGAGGCGGCGCCCCCACAGATGAAGATATCGGCGAAGGAAACGGATACGGCGTGCGTGAGGATCGGATCATCGCCGGGGCGTTCGGGGTGTCGCTGCTGCTGCACCTGGTGACGGCTGCCGCCACCTGGCGCCTGCCGTTCATCCCCAAGATCGATCCCGCCGTGGCCGCGGCGGCGGAGACGGAAGTCGAAGTCCTGCTCATCGACCCCGAGGAGGAGGAGGCAGGTGGGGCGGATCAGCCCCGAACCTACGTCTCGCTGCCCGAGCGTCTGGCGTCCGAGACCCCGCCCGACCGGCCCGAATACCTGGCGCTGCACGACGCGGTGGCGGCCGACCAGAAACAGGGTGACAGCGACGTCCCGTCGGCGGACGAGCCGTGGGAAGCGCCTATGGTCCAGATCCAGCGCGAGCAACTGACCGGAGCCGGCGGGGTGGCCTACGCGCCCCAGGCCCTGCCGGATCCGCGGGAGGCCGTGGGCAGTCCGCGGGCGGGGGCCGAGGGCGACGACGAGAAGAAGGAAGAGGCCGACCCCCAGGACGAACGGGGCGAGTGGGTTCTGCCGAGCGAAACCCGGGAAGCCGGGGGCGAGACCACCGGCGAGGACGACGACCGGGAAACCGCAGAGGATGCCCGTGATCTGGAGGAGTGGTGGGGCGGCGCCGAGCCCTCGATCCTCCGTGAGGGCGAACAGGCGGCGGCCGGCGACCGTGGCTTCGACTTCGACCAGTCGGCCCGCGGCGACGTGGGCCTGGGCACGGTCAACGTGGGCGAGTTTACGCTCAATACGGTGGCCTGGGACTGGGCGCCGTGGATGAACCGCTTCGCCAATGAATTGCACCGTCACTGGAACGCGCCCCACGCCTATCGCATCGGGATCATCAGCGGTATGACGAAGCTGCGCATGATCGTTCAGAAGGACGGCACGCTCTCCTCGCTGGCCATCCTCGATACCGACGGCCACGAATCGCTCCACACGGCTTCGCAGGCGGCGTTGAAGGCTTTCGCGCCCTACGCGCCCCTGCCGCCGCACTTTCCCGAGGAGAATCTTGTGATCACCCTGTCGCTGCACTATCCTGCGTGGCGACATTGATCCGCTGACTATCGGCCCGCCGGGGCCGGTAATCGTACCGAGGAACAACTGCCCATGTGGGAAATGATCCTGGCCGGCCGCTACATGATGATCCCCATCGGACTGGCCTCCCTGGTGGGGCTGGCCGTGATGCTGGAACGTCTGTACGTGCTGCGCCATCACCGCATCGTCGTGCCCGAGATCGCCGAAGCGGTGGAGACCCTGTCCGCGAGCCAGGACCTGAGCGTGGCCTACGCCATCTGCGAACGGAAGCCGGGCCCCTTCGCCAATATCGTCAAGGCGGGCCTGGACCACGCGGACAACGAATGGCTCATCATCCGTGACGTGCTCCAGGAGACGGGCCGGCAGGAGGCCACGCGCCTGACCCGCCGGTTGGGCGTGCTGGAGACCGTGGCCGCGGCCTCGCCGCTGCTGGGTCTGCTGGGCACGGTGCTGGGCATGATCCGGGTCTTTGCCACCATCTCGGCGGCGGGCCTGGGTAACCCGGAAACCCTGTCCTCGGGCATCTCAGAGGCCATGGTCACCACCGCCGCGGGCCTGATCATCGGCATCCCCGCCCTGGTCATCCACAACTGGCTGAGCGGGCGGGCCGACCGCATCATCTTCGAACTCGAATTCTACGCGTCCAAGGTGATGGACACGTTGCGACGCCGGAGTGCGACCCGTGACGGGGCCGCCGTGGAGTCCGCATGAATTTTCGTTCCGAAAAGAAGGGGCGCGGTCTCATCATCAACGTCACCTCGCTCATCGACGTGATGTTCCTGCTGCTGATCTTCTTCATGGTCACATCCACCTTCCGCAACCAGCCGGCGGTGAACCTGGTCCTGCCCCGGTCGGCCACGGCCACCGAAACGGTGGATACGCCGTCCGTGCTCTACCTGACCAACGACGGCCGCACCTTCCTGAACGATGCCGAGGTCGGCGAGTCCCGTTTGCAGTCGATCCTGGAACAACTGCACGCGACCAGCGGCGAGGACCGCATGGTGTTGCGGGCGGACGAACAGGCCTCCCACGGCGACGTGGTGCGGCTCATCGATACCCTGAAAAAGAGTGGCTTCACCCGCGTCAGCCTGTCGGCCCGTCTGCCGGCGGGCCGCTGAGCGAGGAGACGAGTTTGCATATGGAAAGCGCTTATCGACAGTCGGCCCGGCGGGGACGAACCGTGACCGGTGCCCTGGTCTGCGCCTGCGCCCTGGCCCTGCTGGCGGCCGCCTGCACGAGTGACACCCCCACGGAATTGGGGCAGGGGCTCGTCACGACCGAGTTCGACACGACCCTGGCCCTGCTCGGGGTGGAGAACCTCACCCAGTTCAGCGCCCTGGCCATCGAGGACGAGGACGTGCCGCTGAAGAATCAGCAGTTGTTGTATCTGGGGTCGCGGGAGGGGAACGAGTCGTCGATTCTCATCAATTTCGACTTCGCGAAGCTCGATTCGCTGAATATTCCGCCCGCGTGGATGAATCCGGACAGCACGGTCTACGTATGGCTGCGATTCGTGCGGGCCCTCAACTACGACAACGTCCTGAAGGCGCCGGCGGACACCTCCCAGTCACCGCTCATGGCAAAATCGCCGGTGTATTTCGAACTGAACGAATTGGATGCACCCTTCGACTCCACTGATACCTATCCGGGACCCGAGCCGTCCCACTCCGGGATCAACTACAACAGCGAGCACAACGACCCGGGGTACGTGGGGGATCTCAATCAGGCTTCCAAGATCAAGATCGATCCTGGAGTCTTCTGGAACTGGTACCAGGAGGGGGCGAAGAAGGGATTCGCTGTCCGATCCGGCCCCGAGGCCGATACGACGCTGGTGGGATTCGCCTCGCGGGAGATGCGCCTGCACTACTCCGAGCTGGAACCGTTGGGGGAATTCGTCATCGCCGCGCCACACTTCATCGTTGCGTTCGTCGATTCGCTCAGGCTGGGAGTCGAGTTGGTCGACAACACGGCCCTGCTGACCTCCTATTCTGACATCTCCACTTTCCACGAGGTAGTTCCGGTGCCGACCGACCCGGCCGATGGCATTGTCGTGCGTACCTGCCTGCGCAATTATCCGGCCATGCACTTCGACTTCTCGTCGCTTCCGCCGGACATCTACATCAACCGGGCCGAATTGCGGCTACACAATGACACCACGCGGGGGTTCGGTACCTACTGGTCGCTGGTCCTCGCGGAGTTTGATTCTCTGGACTTCGACCAGCCTGGCGGCTCCATGACCCTCGACGAACTCGACGATGCGGCCCTATACGTAGTGACCGGCATCACAGCTGTCACGCCCCAGTTTGACAAGACCCTCGACTTCAACGTCACCCAATATGTGCAGCGGGTGGTGAATGGGGTCTACGACGGCAGCCGCGGCCTGCTCATGGCTCCGGACGAAAGGTTCTTTTCGGCCTACGACCGCGGCGCTGCGGAGCCTGACTTCTATTTCAGCGAGTACCGCTTCCACGGCACCGCCGACCCCGACCCGACCCTGAGACCCCAGTTGCGAATCACCTACAGCAGCATATCGGACCTGGAAGGGGGCACGCCATGAACCGCCTCCAATCTGTGATCGTCCTGGTCTTGCTGGGATGCCTGGTGTCGACCCTGCCCGCGTCCGCCCAGTCGCCCTTCGCCCTGACCAACATCGGGCAGCGCATCCAGAACGAGGACGCGCGCATGGTGGCCCGGGGTTTCGGTATGACCGTCACCGATACGATGCACCCGGGCTTCAAGAACCTGGCCTCCCTGGCCGGCCTGCGGCACGTGGCGGTGGGATTCACCGGCTACGGCGAGCGGGTCAAGGCGGAGGACAGCGCGGGATCACGCACCACCTATCGCACTTTCACGCCCGATTTGCGGGTGGCTTTCCCGGCCATGAAAGGCAGGATGGCCCTGTCCGCCGGATTCTCCATCGAACGTTCGACCAACTACCGGACCGGCATCGACAACACCTGGTACGCCTGGGACGACACCCTGGTGGGCGATGAGCGCTTCATCCGGGAAGGGTCCATTTTTACGGTTCCCCTGGGAGTGGCCTACCGCGTGGGACCGTCCCTGGCGGTGAGCGCCTCGCTGAACCTGGTCCGCGGCACCATGCGCGAATCCCTGGGCCACTTCTACACAGAGCCGGCCAGTTCTCTGGGGCGCCCCTTCTACCAGGCCACCGGACGGGTGGACGAGGACAAGTACTACGGTACCTCGAGCACCGTGAGTTTCCTCTTCACGCCCGATGGCGGACGACTGCGTTTGGCCGCGTCCTACACGCCGTCCTACGACATCCGTATCGAGCGCAAGGTGGAACTGAACGGGGTGGCCGAGCGCGCGGACACGGAGCATCAGATGACCATGCCGGAGGCCCTCCAAGCCGGTTTCGAGTTTGGCCTGAACAAGCGCTGGCGTGTTGGCGGCGACGCCCTGTTGCAGCGCTTCTCATCCTACGAGGGTCGCGAGGACTGGGCGGCGGCCATGGAGGACGAGTATCGTGTCACGGCCGGTGTGGAGAGGGTACGGGGCACCGAGCGCCGGGGCGGCGCCGGGAACCTGCCCTTGCGTCTGAGCGGCGCCTACCAGAAGTGGGGATACCGGATCGGCGGCGAACCGGTGGAGGAACTGAGCTTCAGCGCGGGCACGGGCTTCCCGTTCGGGCACGACATGGGGCAGTTGGATGTGGCGCTGACCTGGGGTAAGATCGGTGACCTGGGCACGAACGGACTACAGAGCGACCTGTGGCGGGTGACCGTCTCGGTCACGGGACTCGAGGCCTGGTGGTAACGAAGGAAACGAATATGAAGCGATGTGCGACGAGGATCCCGATTCTCCCGATGTTTCTGATGCTCCTGACGGCGGCCGTGCTGGCTGTGTCCCTGGGCGGATGCCAGCAGGAGGAGACGCCAACGACGCCCCTCGAAGTTTTTGTGGCCCGCACGGGCCATCTGGAAGGACCGGCCCTGGACGACACCCTGCGTGCGGCCATGGCCGAGGGCCCGCCTACGTCGGTCTTCGCCGGCTTCCTCATCGGCAATGGGTTTCATGCGTCGGCCGCCGACAGCGCCTTCCAGGTGGGTTGGCACGATCCGGGTGTGAACACGCTGCTGGACAGTGCCGAGACCTACTTCGGCGGCGCCGTCGCCCAGGACAGCACCTTCATCGAGGGACTCGTGAACCTGGGGTCCGTGTGGGATGATCGAGCCGAGGGCATCTCCGATCGCCGGCTGAAGCAGGATGCGGTGAACGAGGCTGAACACTGGTACCGCCGCGCCTTGGCCGTGGATGAGACCGAGATCAAGGCCCGCTGCAACCTGGGCGGCCTCTTCCTGCGCCAGCGACGCACCAACGACGCCGTGCGCGAATTCACGACGGCCCTGGAGTACGCCCCCGAGAGTTCCCTGGCCCACTACAACCTGGCCATCATGTTCGCCGAGGCGAAGCTATACCGCGAAGCGATCCGGGAATTCGAACTGGCCGCCGAATACGATAACGAGGGTGATATCGGCGAACGCGCCCAGGAGAGCGCGCGCATCATCCGGGAGCTCATGAGCGCCCCGGACCAGTTGCCGGACAAGTGATCTTCCCGCTCCCCATCCCGGAGGACCTGCGGTGGCGCCTGGAGCCGGGTACGCGGGTTCTGCTGGGCCTGAGCGGTGGTGTGGACAGCGCCGTCTCCCTGGCCCTCCTGCACGCCCTGGACTGCGACGTCCAGTGTGTGACCTTCAAGAACTTCTGTTACGGGGACGCCGCCGAGGAGGCGGGGGAGAAGTCCTGCTGCTCCCTGGACGCCATCGACGAAGCCCGGCGCCTGGCTGCCCGTTTCGCGGCGCCGCACTGGGTGGGCAACGTGGAGGACGCTTTCCGCCAGGCGGTCATCGATCCCTTCGTGGCCGAGTACCAGGCCGCCCGTACACCCAACCCCTGCCTCCACTGCAACGGCACGGTGCGCTTCCCTGAACTGGTGCGGCTGGCCGACCGGCAGGGGTGCACCCTGGCGGCCACGGGGCACTACGCGCGGGTCCGGATGGATGATGACGGAGCCCGTCTTCTGCGGGGCGCGGACCCCGGTAAGGACCAGGCCTACTTCCTGCATCGGGTTGATCGGTCCGTGCTGGCGCGGGTTGTCTTCCCCCTGGGCTGGTTCGTCAAGGCTGACGTGCGCCGGGCGGCCCGGGAGCTGGACCTGAGGGTGGCCTCGCGGCCGGACAGCCAGGAGATCTGTTTCGTACCCGACGACGACCGGAGCTTCCTCTTCACCGGCGCCGGCGCGCCCCGGCCCGGGGAGATCGTCGACCGGGACGGCCAGGTGCTGGGCGAACACCGCGGTCTGGTCCACTACACGGTGGGCCAGCGCCGGGGCCTGGGGGTGGCGGCGCCGGAGCCCCTGTACGTGCTGGAACTCCGGCTTGCCGAGAACCGTCTGGTGGTGGGGCCGCAGTCGGCCCTGGATCGGGACCGCTTGCTGGCGGACGACTTCGTGGCCGCGGTGCCGGATCTGCCCGCCGAGGGTGCGACCTACGGCGGGGTGCCGGTGACGGCACGCATCCGCCACCGCCACCAGGGGGCGGCGGTGGCCCGCTGGCGGCTGCAAGGTGGGCGCCTGGTCGTCGAACTGGCCGAACCGGTTTCCGGGGCGGCCCCGGGCCAGGGACTGGTGCTATACGCGGAGGATCTGGTGCTCGGCGGTGGACGCCTGCGGGAGACATCTGCGGAAAAGGAGACGGCGTGAAACGACGCTTGTTGTGGGGAGTCGGAGTGCCGCTGGCCCTGGGCCTGGTGTTGATGCTGGTCCTGCCGCGGCTCGTGTCGGGGGATGCTTTGCGGAATCTGGTGGTGGACGCGATCACCGAGGCCACGGGTGCACAGGTGGAACTGGGCGAAGCTACCGTGGGGACCTGGCCGCGCCTGGCCGTCACGCTGGCCGAGGGCCGGATCACCGGTACAGGTGCGGCCTTGACCGCCTGCAGCGGCACCGAGACCGACATCGAGACTTACGCGGCGGACGTGAACCTGGTGGAACTGCGCATGGCCCTGTGGCCGTTGTTGCGTGGGGAGATCGAAGTGGCTTCGGTGCGGGTGGATGTGCCGCGGCTGGAGATTACCCTGCCCGAGGACCGGATAGCCCTGTCGGGCGCAGTCCTGCGCCTTCACGACCTGACGCTCGCCGTGCCCGAGGACGAACCGGCCGCAGGGGCCCCGCCGGGGGCGCTCATACCGGTGGACCTGGCCTGCCGGGCGGATCTGGAGGTGGCGCGTCTCACCGCCTCGGGTGCCGACTACGAGCAGGTGACGGCCGAAGCCGCCCTGGCCGGTCGCGTGATCACGGTGGATCCCGTGCGCGCCGAACGCGGTGGGGGCGTGATCACCGGCACTGCCACCGTGGACTATGTGGCCGATCCCTGGGGCCGCCTGACTTTCGAGTTCGCGGCCGAGGGGGTGCCCGCGGCGGAGCTGTTGGGACCCTGGGCGCCGGACATCGGCACGCGTCTCGTGAGCGATCTGACCGCCGCCGGCCGCGGCAGCTGCAGCCTGCAGGACCCGGACTCGGCGCGCGCCACCCTCGGTCTGGAGGGCACGGTGACCGCCGGCGACGGCGTGCTCCACGCGGGCGACTGGTTGCAGGAGGTCCTACCCTATCTGGGAAAGCGGCACGATCTGGTGGACGTACGCTTCCGCGGCCTGGACCACGCCTTCCGCGTGGCGGACGGCCGCTACCTGGTGGACCGGCTGGAGATCGACGGCCTGGATACGACCTGGCGCGGTGCCGGTTGGGTGGGCCTGGACGACTCCATCGACCTGGACCTGGCCGTGAAGCTGCCGCCGGGCTTCACCCCGGATCTGGGAGCCTGGAGTTTTCTGGCCGAGACCCTGCGGGACGCCAATGGCCGCGTGCAACTGGATCTGACGTTGACGGGACGGTCCTCCAAGCCCAAGGTAGGACTGGATCTGGCGGGCCTGAGGGCTTCCGCGCGCGAGGATGGTGGCGAGTCCGCGAAGAAGGGGCTGGGCGGCCTCCTTGACAAATGGAAGAACAGATAGTAGCGTGCCTCTCCGCTGACGGCGTCGGCGGCCTGCCGGCCGGGCCACGCCGGGGTGGACAAAGGGCACGTTACCAATAGGCTCGGTAAAGTCCTGGGATTCAACGATAATCCTGGGGAGGGCTAGTCCTAATTGGTAAGGCAGCGGTCTTGAAAACCGCCGGGTGAAAGCCCTTGGGGGTTCGAGTCCCCCGCCCTCCGCCAGGTTTCCGGAGAGGTGGCCGAGTGGCTGAAGGCGCACGCCTGCTAAGCGTGTGTGGGGAAACTCACCGAGGGTTCGAATCCCTCCCTCTCCGCCACAGACATTCGAATATGGTGCGCCCATAGCTCAACTGGATAGAGCGTCTGGCTACGGACCAGGAGGCTGGGGGTTCGAATCCTCCTGGGCGTACCACCCAAATTCGAAGAGAAGCGGCCCGCTGCAAGGCGGGCCGCTTTCTTGTGGAACCGGCCCTCACCGGTCCCCGCCGCCAGGACGTGTTATCATGACTTGGCAACGACGACCAGCCCGACTTCGGCGAAAGCGGCTCCCGATCATGCATCCCCTGCGTCACGGAGGCCTCGCCCTCCTCTTCCTCGCTCTCCTGGCCGGTGGGGCCTCTGCCGTTCCGGTCACTTTCCAGGTTCGCATGCACGAACAGATCGCCTTGGGTCACTTCGATCCGGTCGGCGACACGGTGGACGTGGCCGGCTCCTTCAACAACTGGGGGATCGACCCGCTCACACCCCTGGCCGATGCCGACGGCGATACCATTTACGCCGTCACCCTCGCGGGCTTCACAGCGGGCGATACCATCGAATTCAAGTTCCGTATCAATGGCCAGTGGGACGGCAGCGAGGAGTTTCCCGGTGGCGGGTCCAACCGCACCTACGATGTGCAGGCGAGCGGCAACGAGATCCTCGTCTGGTACTCGGACGTGGAGCCCTACGTGCCCGTGCCGCCGGACACGAGTGAGCTCGCCTGGTGGAATGACACGATCTTCTACGAGGTCTTCGTACGGTCCTTCCATGACAGCGACGGCGATGGCATCGGCGACCTGGCGGGACTGATCGGGAGGCTGGACTATCTCAACGACGGCGACCCGGGCACCACCGACGACCTGGGCATAACCGGTATCTGGCTCATGCCCATCAACGACTCGCCCAGCTACCACGGTTACGACGCCACCGACTACCGATCCATCAATCCCGACTACGGCACCATGGCCGACTTCCAGGCCTTCCTGGATGCAGCCCACGCACGGGGCATCAAGGTCATCGTCGACTACGTCATGAACCACTGCTCGACCCAGCACCCGTGGTTCCAGCAGGCGGCCGCGGGCAATCCCGCCTACCGGGACTGGTTCCGCTGGTCGTCGTCGGACCCGGGCTACACCGGGCCCTGGGGCCAGACCGTGTGGCACTGGAATTCCGCCGAGTATTACTACGGCCTGTTCTGGGGTGGCATGCCCGACCTCAACTACGACACCGCCGCCGTGAAGACCGAGATGTTCGACGCGGCCGGCTACTGGCTGGACACAGTGGGGGTAGACGGTTTCCGCCTGGACGCCATCCTCTACATCGACGAGGACGGCACCCAGCTGCAGAACACGGCTGCGACCTACCAGTTCTGGCAGGACTTCAACCTACACGTGAAGGCCGTGGAGCCGGACGTGCTGTCGGTGGGGGAGGCGTGGAGTGGTTCGTCCTCGATTCTGAACTACGTGGTCGACGATCGCCTGGACATCTGCTTCGAGTTCAACCTGGCGGGTAGCACCCTCGGCGCCGTGAACAACGCCTACGCGGGCGATCTGGCCAACAGCGCCGAGTACGTCTACGGCCTGTACCCGTATCTGCAGTTCGCCACCTTCCTGACCAACCATGACCAGGAGCGCTCGTTCACGACCTTCGGCGAGGATCAGGGCAAGGCCAAGGTGGCCGCGGGCATCTACCTGACCCTGCCGGGGGTCCCGTTCCTCTACTACGGAGAGGAGATCGGCATGACCGGCGCCAAGCCGGACGAGTTCATCCGCACGCCCATGCAGTGGACGGGGGGCTACCAGGCCGGCTTCACTTCCGGTACGCCATGGCAGGCGGTCAACGCCGACTATCCCACCACCAACGTTGCCACCGCTGACGCGGATCCGAACTCGCTGCTGGCCTGGTACCGCCGGCTCATCGCCGTGCGCACCGGGGCGCCGGCCCTGCGACGGGGCGAGTACCTGGGACTGGCGAGTTCCGAGGCGGCGGTCTTCGCCTTCCAGCGACGGCACGAGGGACAGAGCCTGCTCTGCCTGGCCAACACGTCGGCGGCGAACCGCACCGTCACGGTGACCGGCGTGGCCGGCGGACTGGTGCCCGGCGAACACGTGCTGGTCAACCTGCTTGAAGGGGCGGACACCCGCACGGTGACCGTCACCGCGGGCTACGAGATTCACGGCCTGGATCTGGACGGCCACGAGGTGGCGGTGTACGAGTTCCAGGACGCCAGTGACGTGGGTGGGGAATTGCCGGCGGCGGGCGTGATGTTGCAGCAGAACTTCCCTAATCCGTTCAATCCCGAGACCGTTATCGCCTTCGAGCTGCCTCGGGAGGCGACCGTGAGTCTGGCCGTTTACGACGTGGCTGGGCGGCGGTTGGCGGTGCTGGCGGACGGTCCGCGAGCGGCGGGACCGCACCGCGTGACTTGGCAAGGCGCCGATGACGCCGGGCGGTCCGTGGGAGCGGGCGTGTACTTCGCGCGGCTGGTGGCCGGCGGACAGACGCGGTTGATCAAGATGACATCGGTGAAGTAGACGACACGACGTCGAACCTGAGCGAAGCGGCCCGCCGGCAGGCGGGCCGCTCGTGCCGGTGATGCCGTGCGCGTCAGTCGATGACCAGTTCGGGCAGGTACTCGGCCTTGAGCGAACCCCAGAGTTGGTCGTCGACACCCTTGACGGCGGCCGTTTCGTCGACGATGGAGTCCAGGCGGAAGCGGGTGCGTGTCTGACCACCGTCAGCGACCTGTTCGGACATGACCCGGACGGTGATCCGGCCGCGGATGGCGACCTGGTTGTCACCCTCGGTCGTGGACCGCGTGTAGGCCAGGATCACCTCGAAGGTCGCTTCGCGGAGGCCGCCGCCCACGTCGGACCACTGGTCCTCGATCCGGCTGAGGACCGCGAAGTTGATATCCGTGATGGGGCCCACGACCGTGCCCGGCGTACCTCCGGAGAACATCTGCTCGGAGATGGCCACTTCCTGGGCGTAGGTGAAGAACGCCGCGGGTAGCTGGAACGCGTCCACGGTCGCCTGTTGGAGGTCGAACCGGAAACCGTCGTCCAGGCAGAGAACGTACTCGGCGAGATCCCGGTCCTCGTGGGCGTTCAGGAAGTTCTCCATGAGCTGGTCCGGCGAGTCGGCCAGGGGGTAGCCCTCCGGTGCGGGCTTGGCCGGGTCGTTCTCGTCGCTGCAGCCGGCGCCGAGGGCGGTCAGGACGAGGAGGCCACAGAGCATCCATTTGCGCATGGTGGGTCCTTTCGTCGGGCTCGCGGTCATCGTGACGGGTCCGGGGAAGGCAGGAAGAGAGCTTTGAGGTCGCCCCAGGAACTGTCTTCAGTGGGGACGGGACCGGCCTTGCCCGAATCGGTCTCGTCGATCATGCCTGCCAGACGGTAGTTCGTGTATTCGCGGCCGCAGTATTCGATCTGCTCGCCGGACAGGAAAAACACGAGGCGGCCGTTGATATTGAACTGCTTTTCGCCGTCCGTCGTGGTCTGGAGTATCCGGAAGATCACGTCGAATTGAGATTCGAGCAATCCGGCGAAGTCCTCGTTCGCGGTCGTATCCCAGGTGTCGATCTGACTCAGGAGGATGATGTCGATATCGGCGATGGCGCCGATGTTCGGGCCGGGCGGATTTCCCGAGAACATCATCTCCGTGATGAGGAGGTCCTGTTCGTAGTCGAAGTAGCTTTTTGGTAGGTCGAATTCGTCTATGGTCTGCTGTTTCAGTTCGATCCGGAACGCCGGGTCCAACATCTCCCGGTATCCGTCGAAATCGCGGTTGTCGTACGCGGTCTTGAAGTTCGCCGTGATCTGTTCGGGAGAGCCGGGGAACGGGAGTGCATCATCTTCGCAAGGATCGGGGTCCAGGCCGCCGAAGGAATCATCATTGTCTTCGCTGCAGCCGACCAGGCCTGCCAGGAGGAGGCAGGCAGCGGCCAGGTAACAACCTGTGGATGCGCGCATGACATAGCCTTTCAATCACCAAGGGTGACGGTACCGATAACCGATATTCGGAATCCTACCACACTCCGTGGAACCAAAAACAGCCGTTTCGGCCCACGCTGCTGTCTCTTGCCCCCGGCGCACTTCTTGCGACATCCCCGCGGCGGACCTAATCTCAGGAACCGGACGGGTCCGTTCGCGTATGAAGCGGGGTGACGGAGCACATTCCCCCCGCAGCGCAAGCCATTGCCAGAAAGGATGCCTCCCGTGGCGTTTACGCATCTCCGGCGCCGGGCCCGGATGGCCTTGCCGTGTTTCTTCAGTCTTCTGATACCCGCGCTGGCGGCCGCCGCGACCGGTGCGCCGGTGATCGGCGTGGACGAGATCCGGCCGGGCATGACCGGTTACGGCCTGACGGTCTTCGCCGGCGCACGGATCGACACCTTCGGCGTGGTGGTGGTCGGCGTGCAGGAGAACATCCGCGCCGACGGGCACATGATCCTCGTTGAAGTGTCGGGGCACGGGCTTGAGAAATCCTCCATCGCCCAGGGTATGAGCGGCAGTCCCGTCTTCCTGGACGGACGTCTGGCCGGCGCCCTGGCCTTCGGCTGGGGTGGGGCTCTCAGGCCCTTGGGCGGCGTGACGCCGGCGGCGGAACTGCTCGCGGTGTCCACAGCGGTTCCGGCTGCAGCCGAATTGGCCGTGACCGCGCCCGAGACCGACTGGGCGCCCTTGACCACCGCCACCGGCGGTGAACTCGCCCGGACCCTGGGTCTGGGCGCCGGGCTGCCCTCGGCGGAGCCCGCCTGGCCCCGAGGCTGGCCCGAACCGGCCGACCTGGCTGTCCACCTGCTGACCCCGTATACCGACGATGACCATCCGGCCGCCTGGGTGTGCCGGCCCGCGGGACAGGCCGCCGCCGCCGGCTCCGCGTCGGGTGTTCCCCGGACTCTCGCGCCGGGCGCGGCCTGCGCCGTGCCCCTCGTCATGGGGGACGCCAAGCTGGGCGCCATCGGTACGGTCACCTGGGTGGACGGCGACGACGTCCACATGATGGGCCACCCCTTCATGCAGCGCGGCGGCGTGCGCTGGCCTCTGGCTACGGCCGACATCGTGACCCTCTTTCCGAGCCGCCAGATCTCCTTCAAGATGGGCTCCATCGGCGAAGTGGTGGGCGCGGTGCACCAGGACCGTCGGGCGGGCATCGCCGGCCGGTTGGGGGCCGAGGCCCCGCTCTTGCCGGTGCACGTGAAAACGCCCCATGGTTCCTACGATTTCCAGGTGGCCAACGATCGGCAACTGGCGCCGGCTTTGGTCTTCTGGGCCTTCTACAATTCCCTGCTGGCCGTGGGCGACGATGCTTCCCTGCAGACTGTCCACTGGAGTCTGCGGGCGGACTGGCACGCCGACGGCGAGATCGGATCGCGCACATTGAACCTGGCTGGAGCCACCGCCGGCCCGGGCGGTGTGGCCTCCCTGGGCAATGCCATGACCGCACCCTTGAGAATCCTCCTGGGCAATCCCTTCGCGCCGGTCCAACTGGAACGTGTCGAGGTGGAATTGCGGACAGAGCCGGGCGTGGCCACGGCCGAGGTGAGGGGCTTGTCGGCTCTTGCGACCATCGCGGCGGGTACCCGCAGCCTGCCGGTGGAAGTGGCCTTGGCTCCGCGCCACGGCGTCGTCGAGCGCCGCACCATCGAACTTCCGTTGCCGGCTGATCTCGCGCCGGGTCGCCACCGGCTGGTGGTGGCCAGTTCCGCCGAATTCTTCGCCCTGGAGGCGCAGCGCGCGCCAGCCCGGTTCCGGACGGGCAACCTGAACGCTACCGTCGACCTGCTGGAGACGGAGCGGGGGCTGGGCACCCTGGTGGTGGCCCTCCTGGCCCGCGGCCGCGCGGTCGTGGTCGGGGGCAACGAGCTGGCCGGTCTGCCCGGCAGCCTGGCCCGTACCGTGCGCCGGTCTGTCGGGTCTGAACAGAAGACCGCGGCCGACTTCGTCGCCCGCCATGATGAATCCACCCCGTGGCTGCTGCTGGGACACGCCGTCCTGGACGTGCGCGTCACCGCAGCCGCGGGTACCCTCGAGCCGGAAAGGCGGCCATGATCTTGCGTGCCCTCATCCTGACGATCCTCCTGGCTTGTGGCGGCGCGACCGCTGCCCTGGCGGCCGGCCCCATTTTCTGGGACTGGCCCGAGGGACTCGATCTCGGCGACGTGGAACTGGACGGCGCGGCCCTGGACGCCGAGGGCGCTCTGGTGCGGGGCCTGACGGCCCGCCATGTGGCCGTGGAAGGCCCCGAGGTGTTCTGGTGCGCGGCGCCCGACGGCGCGGGCGGCTACTACGCCGGAGGCGGCCACGCGGGTCTGATCCACCGGATCGATGGCGCGGGGGCGGCCACCCTCGTGGCCGAGGTGCCCAGCGCCGAGGTCTTCAGCCTGTTGCCCGGCCGGGACGGCGCGCTACTGGCCGGTTGCGGCTCCGAGGGACGCGTCTACCGGATCGACAGGGCGGGGATCGCCACCGAGTTGGGCACCGTGCCTGGCGGCTACGTGTGGGCCATGCTCGCCGACGACGAACGGGGCGGCGCCTGGCTGGCCACAGGCAGTCCGGCGGCCGTGTGGCGCCTGGGGCCCGGCGGTGAATTGACCGAATTCCTGGTTCTGGAAGCTCAGAACGTGTTGGACCTGACCTGGGACGGACAGGGGCGCCTGCTGGCGGCCACCCAGGGGCCCGGACTCGTGTACCGGCTGGACCCGGACGACTCCGCCTCCGTTCAGGTGATTTTCGAGGCGCCGCAGAACGAAGCGCGCCAATTCGTAACCGGACCCGGCGGCGTGCCCCACGTACTCGCGTTGGAAGTGGGCGAGGACGACGTGGCCATGCCGGCCGCGGACGGTCCCAACGGATCCATCCCGGCGACCCTGCTGCAGGCTCTCAACGGACACGCCCGGCGTGACGTGGCCCGCTCGGCCATCTACGCCCTTGGTCCGGACGAGCGGGTCGAGGCGGTCTGGTCCGGTAACCAGGACCTCATGATCGCCGGCTGGTCCGAGCGCTGGGGTTGGTTGGGCGGCACGGTGCTGCCGGAGGAAGGCGACGAAGCCCGCCTGCTGAAGCTATTGCCCCCGGCCGGAGCCCACCCGGTGGCCGGTTGGCCGGGCGGCGACGTCCTGGATCTGCTGGTCACCGACGAGCGCATCGTGGCCTGCCAGGCACACCCCGGGGGCCTGACCGAACTGCTGTCCGGCGTGGACGGGGCCCACGTGGCTCTGAGCCGCGCCGTCGACGCCGGCCGTCCCGTCCGCTGGGGCCGCCTGCGCTGGCAGGGCGACGACGGCGTGCGCTGGTCAGTGCGCGGCGGCAACCGTGCCCGCCCCGACGACACCTGGACGGCCTGGAGTTCGGCCTGGGACGATCGCGATCAGGAAATGGACCTGCCGGCGAGCCGCTACCTCCAGTGGCGGGCCGAGTTCGACGGCGACGCGGGCCGCGTCCGGAACGTCTCGGTGAGCGCCTGGCGCGACAACCTGCCGCCCGTGATCGCGGCCTTCATGGAGGAACGGCTGGGCCAGATCGACAACGGCGGCCTGGTTTCCCGCTCCGACAACGTGACCCAGACCATGCGCAGCGGCCTGCGCGTGGAATTCAACCGCACCACCCGTCGCGACCGGACGGCGGCCGCGGACCGGGCGTCCCTGACCCGTCCGGTGCGCACCTTCAGTTGGGTGAGCACCGATCCGGACGGCGACCGCATCCGTCACGACCTGGAGTACCGGGCCGACGGCACGACCGCCTGGCGGCCCATCGTCGAGGACTCTCCCGAGTACCTGGGCAGCTGGGACACCTCCCTGGTGCCCGACGGCGTCTATCGGGTGCGTCTGACCGCCGCCGATGCCACCGACAATCCGGCGGCCCTAGCCCGGTCCTCCCGGCGGGAGATCGGCCCGGTGGTGGTGGACAACACCCCGCCGGAGGTGAAGGGCTTCGCGGTCCGGCGCAACGAGATGGGCTTCACCGTGCGCTTCCGGGCCGAGGACGAGGGCGGTGTGCTGGCCCACGCGTCCCTGATCCTGCCCGACGGTGCGCGCGAACGCCTGGACCCGGTGGACCGGATCTGCGACAGCGCCCGCGAGGAATTCGAAGTCCAGGTGTCCTGGCCGCCGGCCGAAGCCGCCGCCGTGGCGGAACCCTGGCGCCTGCGCCTGGAGGTGTGGGACCTGGCCGGGAACCGGGCCGTGGCCGAGGGCGAAGCCAAGTGAACGGCGAGCACGAAACGGGCGGGACCGACGATCTCTCCCTGGCCTTCCGCAGCCACGAGCGGTGGATGGCCGAGGCCCTGAAGGAGGCCCGTACGGCTGCCGCCAAGGGCGAGGTTCCCGTGGGTGCGGTCGTCGTGCGCGGCGACCGGATCGTCGGACGCGGGCACAACCAGGTGGAGTCCCTCCAGGATCCCACCGCCCACGCCGAGATCCTGGCCGTGGGTGCGGCTGCGGGGGAGGGTGAGAGCTGGCGTCTGGAGGACGCCACCCTCTACGTCACCCTCGAACCGTGCACCATGTGCAGCGGCGCCTTGCTGCTGGCGCGCCTGGGCCGTCTGGTCTACGGGGCGAGCGATCCGCGGGCCGGTGCTGTGACGAGCACGGCGCGTCTGCTGGACGGCAATCCCTACGGTCACCGCATGGAGGTGGTGGGGGGAATCGCGGCGGAGTCCTGCAGTGATCTGCTGCGGGATTTCTTTCGCGCGCGCCGGGATTGAGAAAGGGCGCAACCCGGAGGCGGCCACGGCGTTGATTTTGGCGGAGCCCGGTGCTATATTGCCCGACCTTACCGGTGGAGAGGTGCGAGAGTGGCTTAATCGGCACGACTGGAAATCGTGTGTGCCTCCGGGTACCGAGGGTTCGAATCCCTCCCTCTCCGCCACCGCAAACACCAGGATTTCACCTCGCGGAGAGGTGCCGGAGTGGTCGAACGGGGCGGTCTCGAAAACCGTTGAACACGCGAGTGTTCCCAGGGTTCGAATCCCTGCCTCTCCGCCAGTTTCAGCCGGGACGGAAGCCCCGGAGCCCGGGTTCAACCTTGCGCTTCGGCCGCCGCGGATACAATTTGTCGTTCGGCGTGGGGATGTAGCTCAGCTGGGAGAGCACTACGTTCGCAACGTAGGGGTCGGCGGTTCGAACCCGCTCATCTCCACCACCTCTTCCGGGGGACTGCCGTTCCCCGCACGACATGATGGGCCAGGCCCGGCGTGACGCCGGAGCACTAACTCCGTCAGGACTGGAAAGTAGCAGCGGTACGTTCCCTTCGACGTGTGCGCCGCCAGCCTGGCCCGCTTCGTTTTCTTCCTCGACCATGAGCATGACGGCTCTGGAGACGCTCCGGGACGCTGGGGCGTCCCTCCGAACGTCTCCAGAGCCGTCATGCTCATGGTCGAGGGCTACGGAGTGGGCCAGACCGGCGGGGGCGGGGTGAGGTGGTACCCGCGGGCGGCGTTGGCGGTCATGGGCGAGCGTCGGGTACGAGGGGCGATCCTGGAAACACACGCTGGAGACGTTCCCGGCGGCGATTCGCCATATCTCCATGGATACGTGTCGGAGCTTTCTTCCACGGTTCTCTGCGCCTCCGAGGGTGAGGGGACGGTTCCGGGGACGTTCGGAGGGACGCCCAGCGTCCCGGAGCGTCCCCGGAACCGTCCCCTCGTCCTCGGAGAGGGAAAGGACTGTCGTACCAAGCACGAAGCAGTTATCATGGCGCAATACTCGCAACCCGAGACCCCCGGAGCACCATGAGCTACCAGGCCCTCGCCCGCAAATACCGTCCGGAGACCTTCGATCGCGTCGTGGGCCAGACCCATGTGACGACTACCCTGCGGGCGGCCCTGCGCAAGGACAAACTCAGCCACGCCTACCTTTTCGCCGGTCCGCGCGGCTGCGGCAAGACCACCGTGGCCCGGCTGCTGGCCAAGGCCATCAACTGCCTGGAGAACCGGGAAGGCGACCCCTGCGGAACCTGCGACACCTGCCAGGCCATCGCCGCGGGCAACTACCTGGACGTCCTGGAAATCGACGCCGCCAGCAACACGGGCGTGGACAACATCCGTGAACTGCGGGACATGGCCCAGTACTCACCCAGCGAAGGCTCCAACCGGGTCTTCATCATCGACGAGGTGCACATGCTCTCCAAGGGGGCCTTCAACGCGCTGTTGAAGATCCTCGAGGAGCCGCCGGCACGGGTGTACTTCTGCTTCGCTACCACCGAGCCCAACAAGATCCCGCGTACGATCCTTTCCCGTTGCCAGCGCTTCGATTTCCGGCTCATGAGCCGGGACGAACTGGGGGAGCGCCTGAACGAGATCGCGTCCGCCGAGGACACCGTCCTGGAACCGGCTGCCCTGCGCCTTCTGGTGTCCATGGCCGAGGGCAGCGTACGCGACGGGTTGAGTCTGCTGGACCAGGTCATCGCCGGTTGCGATGGCTCCATCGCCGAGCAGGACGTGGTCGACGCCTTCGGGCTCGTCCGGTCGGAAGTGTACTTGGAGCTGAACGAGGCCATCGTCGCCCGGGATGCGGCGCGGGCCCTGCGCCTGGTGGAGGAACTGGCGGCCAGCGGCCAGAGCCTCGATGAGTTCTCCCGGGGCGTGGTCACCGGTTTCCGCAATCTCCTGCTCCTGAAAATCGACCCGGAACTGGCGCCCATGGTGGACCTGCCGCCGGACCTGGTGGAGCGTCTGCGGCAGCACGCGGACCACTTCTCGGAGCAGGACCTGCTGGCGCTCATCGACCTGGCTGGCACCCACTTCGAACGCATTCACCGCAGCACCCAGCCCCGCATTCTGCTGGAGGCGAGCCTGGTGGAGTACTGCCGCTTCGAGTCCCGGGTCCTGCTGTCGGACCTGGCCCGGCGCCTGGAGGCGTTGGGAGGCGCGCCGACCGGCGCGGCCGGCGGCGGTGGATCCGTGCGGCCGGCTCCGGCGAAACCAGCCACGCCGCCCCGCGCGTCGGGCGGTTCGTCGGCCAAGCCGGCGTCCCGCGCTGCGGCCACGGTCGGTGACACGGACGACCCCTGGACCCGTCTCATCGACGACCTCATGCGACGCTGTCCGCGGGTGGCGTCGTGCCTCATGCTCGGCCGACCCCAGGTGGACCTGGACGCCGGCCGCCTGACGGTCGAGTTCGGGCCCGACAAAAAATTCCAGGTCAAGACCATCGAGGCCGATTGCCCGACCATCGCCGAGGCGGCCACCGCCGTATGGGGCCGTCCCCTGAAGGTGGTGCTGGGATTGGGCGACACGGGCCAGACCGAGTCGCGGCGGGAGGAGATCCGCCAGGAGGTCGCCCCGACCCACGGCGAGGAACTGCAGCAGGCCCGGGCGGAAGACCCGGCCCTGGACAGCCTCGTCGACCTCATGGGCGGCGAACCGCTGCCCGAGTCCGAACGCGAGAACTGGAAATCCGGAGACTAACGATCATGGCCGGCTCCACCGCCGTGCCGCGGCGGGACGGCGACCGGTCCGAGGAGACGACATGGATATGCGCGCGCTGATGAAGCAGGCCCAGCAGATGCAGGCCAAGATGGCCAAGGCCCAGGAGGAGCTGGCGGGCAAGGAGGTCACCGCCGAGGTGGCCGGCGGCCAGGTGAAGGTCGTCATGAACGGCAAGCACCGGGTCCGGAGCATCGAGATCGCTCCCGAGAGTGTCGACCCCCAGGACGTGGAGTTCCTCCAGGACCTGGTGACCGCCGCGGTGAACGAGGCGGCCGACAAGGTCGACGCCCTGGTGGAGCAGGAGATGGGCTCGGTGACCGGCGGCATGAACCTGCCCGGCATGAACCTGCCGGGCATGGGTTGAACGGGACGGTCGGACGTTGGCCCACCGGCACGACCCCAATGACGGCGGCGAATTCCAGTCCCCGGCCCTCGAACGGCTGGTGCGCGGCCTGAGCCGACTGCCCGGCCTGGGCCGCAAGTCGGCCACGCGAATCGCCCTGCACCTGGTGGCCAAGGAATCCCCGGCGGCCGAGCTGGTGGAGGCCGTGAACGAGGCCCGGGAGCAGGTGCGCAACTGCAGCCGCTGCGGCGCCATAACCGAGCCGGATCCCTGCCGTATCTGCACCTCCGAACGGCGCGATCCCTCCCAGCTGTGCGTGGTCGCCTCCCCGGTGGACGTCCTGCCCTTCGAGAAGGCCGGTTTCTTCCGGGGCCGCTACTTCGTTCTGGGCGGGCTACTTTCGCCCCTGGACGGGGTGCGCGCCGACGATCTACCCTTCGACCGCCTGGCTTCCCGCATCGACGAGGACGGCGTCGCCGAGATCATCATCGCCCTGGACGCCAGCGTGGAGGGGGAGACCACCGCCCTGTACGTCCAGCGGCTCTTCGAGGGGCGCGACCTGCGCCTGAGCCGCCTGGCCACGGGCATCCCCGTGGGTGGGGCCCTGGCCTACACGGACGAGGTCACCCTCCAGCGCGCCTTCCAGTTCCGACGGGGCTTCTGACGGTCCATACTTCCGGTTGATTTTCCATCAAGCCGCCGTCCGATCCGTCGATAATCTTCCGGTAAGGTGACGACGCATAACCGGTGCGGGCCAGATCCGTGCCGTCGAGGAGTGACTCATGGTCAGAGCCGAATGGGCCATTTTCGAAGAGGACTATTGGGCGATCAACAACGTCCTGGACGACTTGTTGACCAGCAGCAAGGCCGGCAACGTGGTCCTCATCGACCGCACGGGCCAGCTCATCACCCAGTGCGGACCGGATGTGGAATTCGACCTGACCAGCTTCGCCTCCCTCTGTGCGGCCGACTTCGAGGCCAACTACCAGTTGGCGCGACTGATCGGCGAGAAGGACTTCAGCACCCTCTTCCACCAGGGCACCCGGGACAGCATGTACCTGGCGAAGATCAGCCGTGGCGTGGTGCTGGTGATCCTGTTCCGCAAGGACACGACCCTCGGCCTGGTGCGCCTGCGCGTGCGGCGGGCCGTGGAGGAACTCGACGGCATCATCGAGAAGCTGTACGGCAAGCTCGAGTACCGTAACGAGGAATACGACACCTTCGACGACGATTTCACCGAGGGTGTCGAGGCCGAGATCGACAGCCTGTTCGCCGAGTGACGAGAGCCGATAGATTCCGGTCCCGGACCAAAGGGGTAACACAGTGTCGCTGATCAACTACTCGTCGCGCGAAATCAACTGCAAGATCGTCTACTACGGTCCCGGGCTCGGTGGCAAGACGACCAACATCCAGTACGTGTACGAGAAGCTGGCCCCGGAGACCAAGGGCAAGCTCGTCACGCTCGCGACCGAGATGGACCGCACGCTCTTCTTCGACTTCCTGCCCCTGGAACTCGGCGAAGTGAAGGGTTTCAAGACGCGGTTCCACCTCTACACGGTGCCCGGCCAGGTCTATTACAACGCCAGCCGCAAGCTCATTCTGCGCGGCGTGGACGGCCTGGTCTTCGTGGCCGACAGCTCCGAGGCGCGCTTCGACGCCAACATCGAGGCCCTCTACAACCTGCACGACAACCTCAAGGAATACGATCTCGACCTGAAGGAGATCCCCTTCGTCATGCAGTGGAACAAGCGTGACATGCCCGACGCCCTGCCGGTGGAAGAACTGGTCGAGGAGTTGAATCCCGAGGGCTACGAGCACTTCGAGGGCATCGCGGTCAAGGGCGTCGGCGTCTTTGACACCCTCAAGTGTGTCGCCAAACAGGTGCTCCGCCAGCTGCAGGCCACCTGACCCGGCCGTCACAAACGGTTTTAGCACGGCGCGCTCCTCCCGGGACGCGCCGTCGTCTTTTTTGGCCCGGGGCACGCCCCTTGCTGTTTCCCGGGTGAACGCAGAACGGCCCACACGACGGGCAGCGGAACCCGCAGAATGGCCGGCAAGCCTGGAGAAGGACCATGAACGACGACAGGAAACTCTGGGTCATCGAGGACAACGAGGAGCCGGTCATCACCAGCCTCGGCGATGTCTTCGAGGAAGCCCCGGCCCCCGAGGTGCCGCGACCGGCCGCCGTGCGCCGTCCCACGCCACAGGCTGCCCCGCGCCGCCCTGTCGCGCGGCAGGCGGTCGCTGCCCAGCCCCGCGTGCATTCTGCAATCCTGTTGGTCCTGGGCTACGTCCTGGGCCCGGCAGCTCTGACCCTCACCGAGCGCGGACGCCGAGACGGGTTGTGGGTGGGGCTGGCCATGGTGACTGCGGCGGGCCTGGTGGCGGTGGTCGCGGGCTGGTGGACGTTCCTGCGCGGTGAGGCGCCGGCGGTCCTGCTCCCGGCCATGGTGCTGGGCGGGGTCCTGACCGTGGCGACGGCCGCCACCGTCTGGAGCCGGGGACTGCACCTGCTGCTCACTGCGCGACGTTTTCCCACCAAGCCCTGGCCGTCCTGGCTGAAGAACCCCTGGACCGCCCTGGCCACGGGCCTGGCCGCTCCGGGCAGCGCCCTGGCCATCGCCCGCCGGCCTCGCCTGGCGGCGCTGACCGCCTGGTGGACCTGGCCCGGCGCGGCGGCCCTGCTGCTGCTGATCCAGGCGCCGATCGTCTGGCACCACCGCGAGGCCTTTGGACGCTGGGGCATCGGCACGGACACCCTCGAGATCGTAGGCGTGGTGGCGACGGTGGTCCTGGCGGCCTCCTTCGCGTTCTGGGTGAGTCAGGCCCTGCTGGGTGCCCGGGAACTGGCCAAGCACGCCGGGCGCTGGCAGTCCTCCCGCGGCGACTGGACCGGCGTGGGTCTGGCGGCGGCCGTGCTCGTGTTCGTGGTCGTCGTGCAGCCGGGTCCGCTGGCGGGCGACCTGGCCGTGTACGCCTCGGCCCTGGCGGACGCCGAATGCCGGGTGATTCCCGTGGGCCTGAACGCGGCGGCCCAACAACTGGATCCGGGGCAACCGGCCTACGCGCTGCAGGGCGCCGACCTGTATGCGGCCCGGGGCGACCTGGAGACCGCGCGCGGTATGCGGGGCGATCTGCAGCGTCGCATGCGGCCGTACCTGGGTGTACTGGCGGCGGAGCCCGAGCCGCGGACCATGGCTGCGACCGCCACCGTGTGGCCCGGTGACCGGCCCTCGCCGCTGGTCCGTCCGGCTGCGGGTGTCGAACCCTCACCTCCGTCCGGTACGATGGCGCCGCCGAGGGAATCCGCGCCGGCCACACCCCAACCCGCGGCGGCGGCGCTGTACCTGTTCGGCCCGGTGCTTATGGCACCTGTCGAGGATGCGGCCGGCCAGGAAGCCGTGACCGATACCCTGCCCTGACACCTGTTCCGGACTCGCCCCGGCCCGGCCGGCGGCTGCGGCCTTGGCCGCGCGCCGGTCGGGCTGTATCATGACACCTTTCCGTGACCGCGACCGTCACCCGGAAAGGATCGCCATGCCCCGCTCGCTGCTCTACATCGTCGGCACGTTCTTCGGCACCGGCTTCGCTCCCATCGCTCCGGCCACCGTGGCCAGCTTCGCCTGGGCCGGCCTGTGGTGGCTCCTGTGGATGCTGGCCGGTCCGATCCCCCTGTGGGTCCAGTTCGTCCTGCTGGTCGTCGTCACCCTGGTGGGTATACGGGTGGCCGACGCCCTGGAGAAGATCCATGGCAAGGATCCATCCCTGGTGGTGGTGGACGAGATCGCCGGCATGATCGTCACCTACCTGGGCCTGGCCGGCGGACCGCTGGTCTGGCTGACCGGCTTCTTCTGGTTCCGATTCTTCGACATCTTCAAGCCTCTGGGCGTGCGCCGACTGGAGAAGCTCCCCGGCGGCCTGGGCATCATGGTCGACGACCTGGGCGCCGGAGCGCTGGCCTGTGTGGCGACCCACGCCACCGTTCGCCTGCTGGGGTGGATCGCATGACGCGGCGTCCCGTGCGCATCGTGACCGTGGGGGACGAACTACTCGAAGGCCGCACCGTCGACACCAACAGCGGACGCATCCAGCGGGCCCTGGCTGGCCGGGAGGCGCCGGTCCTGGGCGTGAGCGTGGTGCCCGACGAGGCGGCGGCCATCGCTACTGCCCTGGATGCCACCGCAGCCGGGGATCTGGTCTTCCTCACCGGCGGCCTCGGTTCCACGCCCGATGATCTGACCCGCGAGGCGGTGGCGGCCTGGGCCGGAGTGGACCTGGAGCAGGATGCCGAACTGGCCTCACGCCTGGAGCGTCGCTGGCGGGCCCGGGGCATCAACCTGAAGCCCTCATTCCTGAAGCAGAGTGACGTGCCGGCCGGTCTGGAGCCCGTGGACAATCCTCAGGGGTCGGCGCCCGGGCTGGTGGGCGACCTGCGGGACCGGACCCTGGTCGTCCTGCCCGGGGTCCCGGGGGAGATGGCGGCGTTGCTGCCCCTCGTGCTGGAGCGCCTGGACGCCCGCGGTGTCCTGCCGCCCGCTGCGGAGTCCTGCCTGTGGCGCACGGCCCAGGTGGCGGAGGTGACCCTGGTGGAGGCCTGCGCTTCCGTGCGCGACCGGTGGCCGGGGTTGCGCTGGTCCTGGTGGCTGACCGAGTGGGGGGCTGACGTGCGCGTGGCTGCGAGCCCCGCAGCGGCGGCCGGCGACCTGGCCGCCGCCGCGGCCGAAGTGGACAGGATCCTGGATGGGATCGTCTTCGCGCGAGAGCGGCGCACCCTGCCCGAGGCCGTACTGGAGCTGCTGATCGCCCGGGGCCGGACCGTGTCGACGGCGGAGTCCTGTACGGCGGGCCTGGTGGCCGGCCGGCTCACGGATCCTGCCGGCTCCTCGGCGGCCTTCCGGGGCGCGGTCGTGGCCTATGCCGACGAAGTGAAGACCGCGCGCCTGGGTGTACCGGCGGAGTTGATCGCCGCCCACGGCGCCGTCAGTCGCGAGGTGGTGCTGGCCATGGCCGCCGGCGCCCGGGAGCGATTCGGCACCGACCACGCTCTGGCCCTCAGCGGCATCTCGGGCCCCGGCGGGGGCACGGACGCCAAGCCCGTGGGCACCACCTGGATCGCCCTGGACGGACCGGGCGGCGCCCACGCTCGCCGCTACCGCTTTCCCGCCGACCGGAGCCACAACCGCCGCCTGGCAGTGGCCGCGGCCCTGGACGCCTTGCGACGGGTGCTGGAGGCCGGCGACGACGTCTCGCCCTGGCACCAGGTGGACTCCTGGCGAGGCGATCGGTGAGAGCCTTCCTGGCCGTCCACCCGGGGGAGGAATTCCGGTCCGCCCTGTCCACGTGCCTTGACCCCTGGCGCCGACGCATTCCCATCCGATGGACCCGGCCCGACGCCTGGCACCTGACCCTGCAGTTCCTGGGCGAGTGGCCTGACGAGCGTCTGCAGGCCCTGCAGGAGCGCCTGGATGGCGTGGCGGGGCCGGCGCCCTGGAGCCTGCGCCCAGCCGGCCTGGACGCATTCCCGAACCTGCGGCAGCCCCGGGTCCTGTTCCTGCAACTGGAGGACGACGGACGGATCGCCCGCTTGGCTTCCCTGGTTCGCGGCGCCGTGGCCGACGCCTGGCCCGACGGTCCCCAGGATACCAAGCCCCTGCGGCCCCACCTGACGGTGGCGAGGGTGAAGGATCCACTGGAGCAGTCACAGGTCAATGGCTTGAAAGACATTGACTTGGATGGATTGCCGCCTCTGGCGGTGACGGGCTTCGCCCTGGTGGGTTCTCGCTTGCAGCCGGACGGTCCCCGGTACCGGGATGTGGCTTTCTGGCGCCTGCGAAAAAAAGGCGAATAAAAGCGTTTGCACCTTCGTATGCCGTCGTGCTATGTTGGCGCCTCGCAGATGTCAGACAAGCGGGATCGCGTCCGTCAGGTGACCTTTCCTCATCCGATTCAGCAGGCCGGTCCGGGGTCTCCGAAAGACGGAATCCCGGGTCGCGAAGGAGTGCAAGATGGCGCTGAACAAGAAAGACGACCGGGCCAAGGCCCTCGAACTGACCAGGGCGCAAATCGAGAAGCAGTTCGGCAAGGGTTCGATCATGCTGCTCGGGGAGAACAAGATCTACGATCATATCGAGGCCGTCTCCACCGGCAGCCTGGCCCTTGACATCGCCCTGGGCATCGGCGGACTGCCCACCGGGCGCGTGGTGGAGATCTACGGTCCCGAGGGCAGCGGCAAGACGACCGTGTGCCTGTCGGTCATCGCAAACTGCCAGAAGGGCGGCGGCACTGCGGCCTTTGTGGACGCCGAACACGCCCTGGATCCCATTTACGCCCGCAAGCTGGGCGTGGACATCGACAATCTGCTGGTGAGCCAGCCGGACACGGGCGAACAGGCCCTGGAGATCGTGGAGATGCTCGTGCGCTCGGGCGCCGTGGACATCGTCGTGATCGACTCGGTGGCGGCCCTGGTGCCCCGGGCGGAGATCGAGGGCGAGATGGGCGACGCCCACGTGGGCCTGCAGGCGCGGCTCATGAGCCAGGCCCTGCGCAAGCTCACCGGCACCATCAGCAAGACCAATACGATGGTTATGTTCACCAACCAGATCCGCATGAAGATCGGCGTCATGTTCGGCAACCCGGAGACCACCACCGGCGGCAACGCCCTGAAGTTCTACAGTTCGGTCCGCCTGGACATCCGGCGCATCGGCGCCATCACGCAGGGCGAGGACGTCGTGGGCAATCAGGTGCGGGTGAAGGTGGTCAAGAACAAGGTGGCGCCGCCCTTCAAGAAGGCCGAGTTCGACATCCTCTACGGCGAGGGCATCAGCAAGGAAGGCGATCTCATCGACCTGGGTGTGGCCGCCAACGTGATCCAGAAGTCGGGGGCGTGGTACAGCTTCGGCGAGGAGCGCCTGGGCCAGGGCCGGGAGAACGTGCGGATCTTCCTCAAGGAGAACAAGGACCTCTACGAGACCATCAAGGATCTGGTCTTCCGCCACTACGGCATCGGCGCCGCGGCGGAGGAGACGGAGACGGCCGAGGCGCCGGAACAGGCGGCGGCCGCCCAGGCCGGCGGCAAGGCGACGGACAAGCCCGCCGCCAAAACCGGCGCGGCCAAGCCCGCCGCCAAGCGCGGCTAGCGCCTTGGGCACAGCGGACGATCCGCGGGAGCAGCCGGCCGGGGGCCGGCTGCTCCTTGCCGTCCGGAGGGAAACCGGAGCGGTGGTGCTCGTCCTCGAGGGCGGCGAGGATCTGGAACTGGCGCCGGACGCCGTGCCGCCGGATCTGCCGGAGGCGGGCGCAGTCCTGTCCGGCGCCCTTCTCGGGGAACTGCGCCTGGCGGCGGACCGCAAACGAGCCGCGCGCCGGATCTTCGGCATCCTAGATCGCCGGCTCGTACCGCCGGCCCGCCTGCGCCGGCGCCTGGCCGAGGACGGCCTCGACCCGGTGGCGGTGGAGGCCGTCCTGGAACAGATGGCCCAACGTGGCCTATACTCTGATCGTCACTACGCCGATGCTTGGTGCCGCGAGACCTTGCGGGCCAAGGCCGTGGGGCGTTTCTACCTGGAAAGCAATTTGCGGAAGAAAGGGATCGCCGCCGGCGCGGCCAAGGCGGCCGCCAGCGACGCCCTCGACCGCGAAACCGAAGCGGAAGCGGCTCACCGGGCCGCCGCCGCCCGCTGGCGCCGGATCACTGGACCGACCGACCGCCGGGCCGAGGGCAAGGTCGTGCGCTTCCTGCAGAGCCGTGGTTTCGGCGGCGGACTGGCGGCGCGGGCCATGCGCGCCACGCGCCCCACGGAACCGGGTGCCGACCCCGAGGAGGAACGTTGAATATCCTGATCACCGGAGCGGCCGGCATGCTGGGCGCCGCCGTGATGGACGTGCTCGGCCGCGAGCACCAAGTGCGCGGTGTCGATCTGCCCGACGGAGACCTCGGCGAGGCCGGGGTGGCGGCGCGGCTGATCGCGCCGGAGATCGAATGGGTCGTCCACTGCGCAGCCTGGACCGATGTGGACGGCGCCGAATCCCACCTGGACGAGGCTCTGGCCGCCAATGCCGGTGCCACGGCGCACGTGGCTGCGGCCTGCGCCGGGCGGGGTGCAGGCCTGACCTACGTGAGCACCGATTATATCTTCGACGGCCGGGGCGACGACGGCGGCTACGACGAGGATGCGCCCCGGGATCCCCTGAACCACTACGGGCTGACCAAGGCTCGCGGCGAGGAGGCCGTGGAGGTCCTGGACACGCCGTGGCAGATCGTCCGCACGGCCTGGCTCTTCGGGGACGGCCGCGTAAATTTTGTCAAGACCATCCGCCGTCTCCTCGGCGAGCGCGAGACCCTGCAGGTGGTGGATGACCAACGAGGCTGCCCCACCTATGCGCCGGACCTGGCGGAGGTCATCGGTTTCCTTGTCACGCGCCGTGGGCATGGTATCTTCCACGGGACCAACGCAGGGGAATGCACCTGGCACGGCTTCGCGCAGGAGGTCGCCCGCCGGGTGGGGACCGACCCGGAGCGGGTCCGCCCCTGCGGCAGCGATGCCTTCCCGACCGTGGCGGCGCGACCGGCCTGTTCGGTGCTGCGCAGCTGGCGCCTGGAGGAGGCGGGGTGCCCGCCCCGGCCCCATTGGCGCGACGCGGTGGCCCGCTATCTGGAATTGCTGGAGAGCGGTGCGGCCCGGCATCCCTGACCCCGGCCCGCCGGGCGCGTCCCGGAAAGGATTTTGAACATGGCGATGGAGCCCGGCCAGCGCGAGAAGGACCAGGCGGCGAGCCTCTTCACCGCCGCCGTGAGCGAGTTGCGGTCCACCCTGGACCGCCTCGGCGACTCCCACCGCGATGCCGTGGCGGCTCTCGCCGCCGACGTGGTCGCGACCTGGCGGGCCGGCGGCCGCTTCCTGGTCTGCGGCAACGGCGGCTCGGCGGCCGACGCCCAGCACATCGTGGCCGAACTGGCGGGCCGTTTCCTGGCCGAGCGCCCCGGTTACGCGGCCATCGCCCTGACCACCAACACCTCGGTTCTGACCGCCGTGGCCAACGACTACGGCTTCGACCACGTCTTCGCTCGCCAGGTGGAAGCCCTGGGCCGGCCGGGCGACGTGCTGCTGGTCATCTCCACTTCCGGCAACTCCGCCAACTGTGTGGCCGCCGTGACAGCGGCCCGGGAACAGGACCTGCGCATCCACGGCTTCCTGGGCGGCGACGGCGGGCGTCTGCTGCCCCTGGTCGACAGCGCGCTGGTGGCGCCCAGTGCGAGCACGCCCAAGATCCAGGAGATCCACATCACCCTCGGCCACGTCCTGTGCCAGGTGCTCGAGAGCTGGATGGGCGGCAATGACTGACGGTCCCGCCGCAGATCTCCCCGGTGGCTTGCGGGTGGCCCTCGTCCACGACTGGCTGACCGGCATGCGTGGCGGCGAGAAGTGCCTGGAAGTCATGGGTGAGATCTTTCCCGACGCCGACCTCTTTACACTCCTGCACGTGCCGGGTTCGGTGACGCCGGCCATCGAGGACCGGCGCGTGGTCACGTCCGTCCTGCAGCGACTGCCGCGGGCCGAGCGTTGGTACCGATGGGCCCTGCCCTTCTTTCCCCGGGCCGTGGAGAGCTTCGACCTGACGGGCTACGACCTGGTGCTCTCGAGCAGCCACTGCGTGGCCAAGTCGGCCCGCCCCGCCCCGGGCGCTCTCTCGGTATGCTACTGCTACACGCCCATGCGCTACGTCTGGGACCGCTTCGACGACTACTTCGGGAGCAAGCCCGCACCCCTGCGCGAGGTCATTGGCTGGCAGGCAGGACGCCTGCGCCGCTGGGACAGGCGCACCGCCGACCGAGTGGCCCGGTGGCTGCCCATCTCGACGGTCGTGCAGCAGCGCCTGGTGGACTGGTACGGAGTGCCGGCCGAGCGCACGCGGATCGTCTTTCCTCCGGTGGACGTGGACCGGTTCGTGGGCGCGGGGGAGTTGCCGGCCCCCGCGGGCTTCGCCTCCGGCAGCTACGATTTCGTACTCTCGGCCCTGGTGCCCTACAAGCGTATCGACTTGGCGGTGCAGGGCGCCGTGGCGGCCGGCCGCACCCTGGTAGTGGCAGGCGGCGGACCGGAACGGGGACGCCTGGAACGGCTGGCTGCCGAGACCCGCGGCACCGGCCGCGTGCACTTCCTCGGCCGGGTCGCCGACGCGAACCTGCCGGCCTGGTACGGCCACTGCCGCAGTTTCGTTTTTCCCGGCCTGGAGGATTTCGGCATCACGCCCCTGGAGGCCACGGCAGCGGGCCGGCCCGTGGTGGCCTTCGAGGCGGGCGGCGTGCTGGACACGGTGCGATCCGGTCTGAACGGGGTCTTCTTCGCGGAGCAGTCCGTGGCGGCCGTGGCCGAGGCCCTGGCCGACCCGCGCCTGGACGGACCCTGGGACGCCGCCGCCATGACCGCTCACGCGGCGGCCTTCGATCGCGCTCGCTTCCGGCGGGAACTGGAGGCGGCTCTGGCCGAGGCCTGGGCCGGGCACGCCGACCCCACCCGGCCGGCCGTGACCGGAGGTGTGGCCTCATGAACGCCGCACCCGAGTCCAACGGCACGGCCGAGCGGGCGGGAGGCCACCGCGGCCACGTCCTCGAGGCCATCGTCCTGATCACCGTGGACCTGGTCATGCTGCACGCGGCCTACCTAGCCACCTACTGGTTCCGCTTCTACAGCGGCATCTGGCTCGTACCCCTGGGCATCCCGCCCTTCGGCATGTACGTGGCGACGGGCGCCGTGGTGGCGCTGGTCTTCGTGGGCATCTACTACGCCATGGGCATGTACGCCGGACGGGGCGGCCGCACCATCGTGGACGACCTGCTGGGGCTCTTCAAAGGGGTGGTGCTGGGCTCGTTGCTGGTGCTCGCCCTGGCCTTTTTCCTGCGCGGTCTCACCTACAGCCGTTCCTTCTTCGGGCTCTTCTTCCTGTCCACCTTCATCTTCCTCACCCTCGGCAGGGTGCTGACGCGGATCCTCCTGCGCAGCGTGCTGCAACGGGGCGTGGGGACGACGCGCACCCTGCTGGTGGGCATCAGTCCCATGCGGACGCGGCTGCTGCGCACCATCCACGAGCTGCCGGGATTCGCCATGCGCCCGGTGGGCTGGCTTCGCGTGCCCGGCGACCCGGAAGTGCCGGACTCCCCGGCGGGAGCGGACGATGACGAGGCGGCCTCGGTTCTCGATGCGGCCGGCCGGCGGCAAGCACGGCGTCCCATCCCCGAGCCGCCGCTGCTGGGCGAGGTGGACCGGGTGCGCGACGTGGTCCTGGAACAGGGGGTGGACCTGGTGGTCCTGACCCTGCCCTTCGACCAGCTGTCCCTGGTGCGGAAGGTGGCCGCGGACCTGGCCAACCTCAATGTCGACCTGCAGTTCGTGCCGGACCTGTTTTCCCTCCACACCAGCCGCATGCGCCTGGAGGAGATTGCCGGCCTGCCTTTCATCTCCGTGCGGGAGGAGGCCCTGGGCGGGGTCGACCGCGTGGTGAAGCGCACCTTCGACCTGGTGGCCACGGGTCTGGGACTGCTGCTGCTCTCGCCGGCCCTGGCGGTGCTGGCCATGTTGGTGAAACTGTCCTCGCCAGGACCCGTCTTCTATCGCCAGGAGCGCATCGGGCGGGACGGTCACGAGTTCGCCATGGTCAAGTTCCGCACCATGCGCAGCGATGCCGAGGCGACCAGCGGTCCCGTGTGGACTGCCGAGGCCGACCCGCGTGTAACGGCGGTGGGGCGCGTGCTGCGCCGGTACAGCCTGGACGAATTACCGCAGCTGTGGAACGTGCTGCGGGGGGACATGAGCCTGGTTGGGCCCCGGCCGGAGCGGCGGATCTTCGTGGAGAAGTTCGCCCAGGAGATGCCGCGCTATTTCGAGCGCCACCGGGTACAGTCGGGCCTGACGGGCTGGGCGCAGGTCCACGGGTTGCGGGGCAACACCAGCATTGCCGAACGCACGTTGTACGACCTGCACTACATCGAGAACTGGTCATTGCTGCTGGACGTGAGGATCCTACTCATGACCATCCACCACGTGCTACGCGGGGAGAACGCCTACTGATGCCGACGCTGCGCGCATTCCTGGAGAACTTGCGTCCGCGCCAGTGGACCAAGAACCTGCTGCTCTTCGCGGGGGTCATCTTCGGCCAGCGGCTGGGGGAGGCCGGCTGCGTGGCGCGGGCGGCTGTGGGCGCGTTGGTCTTCTGCCTGGCCTCGGGCGCCATCTACGTCTTCAACGACATCGCCGACCGCGATCTGGACGCCCGGCATCCCTACAAGAAGCTGCGGCCGATCCCGTCGGGCCGTCTGCCCGTGGCCACGGCCGTACGGGCGGGGACGGCGCTGGTGGCGGTGGTGCTGGCGGCGGCCTTCTTGCTGGGCCCGCGCTTCGGCATGGTGGTGGCGGTCTTCTTCGCCTGGAACTGGCTGTACACTCAAGTGCTCAAGGGCATACCGATCCTGGACGTGACCGGCATCGGCATGAGCTTCGTGATCCGGGCCGTGGCCGGCGTCCTGGTGCTCGAGCCCACCTGTCCGGACGTGACCATCTCGCCCTGGCTGTTGCTCTGCACCCTCTTCCTCAGTTTCTTTCTGGGGTTCGCCAAGCGCCGGGACGAGTTCCTGAAGATCCTGCCCGAAGGCGGCGATACGCGACCGGTCCTGCGCGGCTACACCGAGGCTATGCTGAACGCCCTGATCGGTATCAGTTTCGGTCTGACCTCCATGGCCTACGCCCTGTACACGGTCTGGCCCGACACGGTGGCCCACTTCGGCACCCGGGACCTGGTCTACACCCTACCCTTCGTGCTGGCGGGCATGGGCCGCTACCTGTACCTGGTCTACCACGAGGGCCGGGGCGGGCGCCCCCACGAGATTCTCCTCAACGACTCGGTCCTGCAGGTGATCGTCCTCGGTTGGATCATCGCCGCGGTCCGCATCATCGGAGCCACGCCGTGAATTCCCTGCGCAGCACAGTCGCCGTCGTCGAAGCCCGTCCCGAAACCGTCGCCGAGGATTATCGGCGCCTGCTGAAGTTGGCGGGCCTTGCCGCTGCTTCTCCGGACCGGAGGCTGGTGGCCGACGGGGCGCGCCCGGCGGGTTCCCGGGGCATCCCGGTCTCTCCGTCCCGGCAACTGTCGGCTGTCCTGGCCGGGGGCCAAGGTTGCGGCCCGGTCTTCGCCCTGGACGGATCCGGCCGCCCGGCGGGAACACCCGCCCCCTGGCGCGATGCCCTGGCGGCGGCGGGGACGGCCCTGGCCGACCCGGCGGCCTGGCAGTTGCGCCGCGCGGACGCGGGCGGATTGCGGGCCCTGACCGAAGCCCTGAAGGACGGACCACAATTGCCGCGGGACCTGGCCGGCGGACCGGTGCTGGTGACGGCCGGGCTCGGCGTCGGGGGCGGCTGGCCCGTCCTGGCGGGTGTGGAATTGCTGGCCCGCCTGGTGGCGCCGCCCCGGCTGCGCCGTCGCCGCTGCCGGGCCACCGGGGCGGAGGTAGTGGCGGAGTCCCTGGCTTTGGTGGCCCGTGAATGCCACATTGAGGGCACGGTCATCGACGGTGTCCATTGGCACGTGCGCGCTGGCCGCTGGAAGCGCCGGACCCTGTTGGGCAACATCCTGCTGGCCGGCCGTGACCCGGTGGCCGTGGATGCAGTGGCCTGCCGGCTCGCCGGCGTGGACCCGCAACGGGTGCCCTGGCTCCGGTTCTGCGCCGAGCGCGGCCTGGGCCGGATCGATCCCGGACGCGTGGACGTGGTGGGTCGCTCGGACCTGCTCGAACCGGGCCTGGAACTGCCGCCGCGGCTGCTGGTGCCGGCGGGGGAGGGCCCCTGGCCAGGCGCCGGCGAGGGCGGCGGGTGGTGGCAACGGTTGCGGGTCCGGAGCGCCGCGCCGCGGGCTTCCGCCTGGGACGGCCTGGAGGTCGCTTCCGCTGCGGGCCGCAAGGAGGAACCATGAGCGACAAGAACTTCGTCAAGGGCCGTCGCCCCGCCGGGCGCCGGGTGACCCTGCGGGCCCCGGCCAAGGTGAACCTCCACCTGGAGGTGCTGCGGCAGCGCCACGACGGCTACCATGATATCGAGACCATCCTTCAGGCGGTGGGTCTTTTCGACCGGGTCACGGTCGAACTGGCCGAGGAGTACCAGGGCGGGGAGCCGGATCTGGCCCTCACGGTCTCCGGCGCCCGCGGTTCCGTGCCCACCGACGAGACCAACCTGGCCTGGCAAGCGGCCCGGCTTTTCTGCCGCGAGACGGGAGTTTCGGGCGCCCTGACCATCCACCTGGAGAAGGCGATTCCCGCCGCGGCGGGCCTGGGCGGAGGCAGCAGCGACGCGGCGGCGGTCCTGGTGGCGTGCGATCGCCTCTTCGGGACGGGACTCGAGGCGGACCGTCTGGAGCGCCTGGGGGCGGAGATCGGCTCGGACGTGCCATTCTTCGTCAAGGGCGGGACCGCCCTGGGTCGTGGACGCGGCACCATGCTGACCCAGCTGCCGTCGGTACGAACGGGACAATTCCTTATCGTTAAACCCGACTTGCAGTTGCAGACTTCGGACGTATACGGCGCCCTGAAAATGGGATTGACAGTGAACAGCGCCACGGCTAACATCCAGGTGATCAGGCCGATGCTGTCCAGGTTCCCGCAGAAGACGTGGCCCGGATTCAATCGGTTGGAGGATGTCGTGCTCCCGGCGCAGCCTGCCTTGCAGCGCCTGGTACTGGGATTACGCCAATTGGCACCGGTTGCCATGCTGTCGGGGAGCGGAGCGGCGGTATTCGGCGTGTTTCCAGAGGGACGCGACCTCGCCGATCAAGCGGGGGAATTTGAGCAGACGGGGCTGTTCGTCCGAACAGTCGCGCCGCATCCGGGGGGAGTCGAGGTCCTGCAGGACTGAGGCGGGCCCCATCGCGGCAGCCGTGTCCGGCTCGCAGCGAGAGGGAGAACCTTGGAACTCACCGAGATCAGGATCACGTTGCGTGACGACAACAAGCTGAAGGGGTTCGCCAGTATCACGCTCGAGAATGCGTTCGTGATCAGGGGACTCAAGATCATCGAGGGCGCCTCCGGACTGTTCATCGCCATGCCGAGCCGCAAGCGACGGGACGGGACGTTCCAGGACATCGCCCACCCGATCAACATGGAGACCCGGGAGTGGATGGAAAGCCAAGTCATCACCGCCTACCGGCGGGAACTCCAGCGGGTCGAGAACGGGGAGATACCCGCCCCGTCCAACTCTCTTCCCGGAGACAACGAGGGCTCCGTGATGGAGGAGAGCTACTAGAAGTTGTTTGGGGCGTAGTCAAGTGGTCTAAGACACAAGGTTTTGGTCCTTGCATCCGCAGGTTCGAATCCTGCCGCCCCAGCCACGTTGCCATGAACCCCCAGCCCGGACCAGCCCGCCCCATGACCACCTTCGCCAGCGCAGTCGCTTTCCGTTCGCATGGCCGTACGTCTCCTTGTACCACCGTCTCCGCGGAGGATTGACCCGATGTACAATGCACTCGTGGTGATCGCCGGCACTGCCCACCCGACCATGGCCGAGGCCATCGCCCGGAACCTGGACATGGAACTGCTGGACGTGGAGGCGAGCCGTTTCTCCGACGGCGAGATCCAGATCAAGATCAAGGAGAACATCCGCGGCACAGACGTCTTCATCGTGCAGCCGACCATGCCGCCGGCGGAGCACATGATGGAGCTGCTGTTGCTGCTGGATGCGGTGCGGCGGGCGTCCTGTCGGCGGGTCACGGCGGTCATCCCGTACTTCGGTTACGCGCGGCAGGACCGCAAGGACCAGCCCCGGGTTCCCATCGGTGCGCGACTCATGGCCAATCTCATCACCAAGGCCGGCGCCGACCGCGTGCTGACCATCGACCTGCACGCGGCCCAGATCCAGGGCTTCTTCGACATCCCCCTGGACCACCTCTACTCGGCGCCCGTGCTGCTGAAGCACTTCGAGGACCGTCCGCGGGAGAACCTGGCCGTGGTCGCCCCGGACGTGGGTTCCATCAAGATGACGCGCGCCTTCGCCAAGCGCCTGGACGCCAGCCTGGCCATCATCGACAAGAGGCGGCCCCGTCCCAACGAGGCGGTGGTCATGAACTTCATCGGCGACGTGGCCGGCAAGGACGTCATCATCTTCGACGACATGATCGACACCGCCGGCACCTTGACCGATGCGGCCCGCGTCTGCGTCGAGGAACAGGGCGCCAACTCGGTGACCGCCTGCTGCACTCACCCGATTCTCTCGGGGCGGGCCCTGGAGAGGCTCAACGCCTCGCCCATCCAGGAAGTCGCCGTCAGTAACACGATTCCCTTCGATCGCTTCGACGAATGTCCGAAAATCACAGTCCTGGACATGGCGCCGCTGCTGGCCGAGGCCATCGAGCGGATCCACCTGGAGAAGACAGTCAGCGAGCTCTTCCGGTAGCCGTCGCCCGCCCGCCCGCCTTGACACGGCGGTGGCCCGGTGCTTATTTGAGCCCTCAATTTGCGGAGTCCGCAGGTTCCCGCCCGGAGTAGCTCTCCCGTGTGGCGGCGGTGCCTCGCGCTCCATCAGGCCGTTGTGCCAGAAGGTTCCTTGCCACGGCGACGTGGCGAGCCCTTGCCCGGGCCGCTGGGCCCCTCGAAAGTGCGGAGGACAGTCATGGGTCTCGTGAATCTGAACATCCATCCCCGGTCGACCACCGGCAAGAACGCCAATCGCCGCACCCGCGCCGCGGGTCGCGTGCCGGCCATCGTCTACGGCAAGGACCGTGAGACGGCCATGGTCGAGCTAGACACCCAGTCCTTCACGGTGGCGCTCAGCCACCTGGGTGGCCGCGCAGCCATCTTCAATCTCGAGCAGGAAGGCGTCGATGAAGAGCACATCGCCCTGATGCGCGAGGTCCAGCGGAACCCGGTGACCGACGAGATCCTCCACGTGGATCTGATGGAGATTCCCCGCGGCGTCGACGTTACCGTGGCCGTCTCGGTCGAGGTCGTCGGTGAGCCGCCGGCCGCCGTGAAGAACGGCGAGGGCTCGGTGGCCCTGTCCCTGGACGCCATCGAGATCAGCTGCCGCCCCAGCCAGCTGCCCGAGTGCATCGAGGTCGACATCAGCGAACTCGAGCTCAACGACAAGATCTTCGTGCGTGACGTGACCACCCCCGTGGGTGAGATCATCACCGACGAGGACATGCTCGTGCTGAACATCAAGCCGGCAATCATCTACGTCGAGGAAGAGGAAGAGGAAGAGGGCATCGAGGGCGAAGAGGGTGCCGAGGGCGAGGAAGGTGCCGAGGGTACCGAGGGCGAAGACGGCGACGCCGCCAAGGGCGAGGACAAGGACAAGGACAAGAGCAAGGACAAGAGCAAGGACAAGAGCAAGGACAAGAGCAAGGACAAGAAGTCCGGCGACTGATCCTCGCACCCATGGCATGCCATCCGGACAGCCGGCCGCGCTCCGTGGCCGGCTGTCTGCGTAGGTGACGGAGAAGGCGAACGTGATGACGCAGCTGAGGCTCGTGGTTGGACTGGGCAACCCGGGGGCGGAGTACGCCGCCCACCGCCACAACGTGGGCTTCGGCGTGGTTGGCGAGGTCGCTCGCCGCCTGGGAGTGGACTTCACGGTCGGCGGCAGCGGGACCTGGGCCGTGGCGGCGGCCGAACCGCTGGTCCTGGTCAAACCCCTGACGTACATGAACCGCAGCGGCGAGGCGCTGACGGCCTGGGCCCGGGCGGCCGGGGTTCGGCTGGACGCTCGCCCGGAAACACCTCCGGCAGATCCCCTGGACGAAGTCCCGCCGCCGGAGCCCGGTTTGCGTCCCCTGGTAGTGTGCGACGACCTGGCTCTGCCTCTGGGTTCGCTCCGCTTGCGGCCCCGCGGCAGCAGCGGCGGCCAGAACGGTCTGGGCGACATAATCGACGAACTGGGGGGCGAGGAATTCCCGCGCCTGAGACTGGGCATTGCTCCTCTTGCAGGTGACTTGGACCCGGCCGTATGGCCGGATTTCGTCCTGGAATCCTTCGCCCCGGAGGAACGGGAGGAAGCCGCGGACCTGGTAGTCCGGGCGGCCGACGCGGTGGAGAACTGGGCGGTCCAGGGCCTCTCCGACACGGTGAATCGCTACAACCGCCGGGTCCGCCGCCCGGCGGAAGACTGACGAATCGCCTTGCGCGGCCCCGTCCTGGGCGGTATATTGCCCCGTCGCAAGAGGAACGGCCGGCACCGGGCCCCGCGCCCTGTCCGACCGTCTAAAAAAAACGCCATAAACCAGCGCAAGCTGGCGGCATACCATCCCTACCCGGGCTGACGCCGCGCACGGTTCCCCGCTCAGCGGAGCGAATCGTGACGACGAATAGGGACCCGGGTCGTTCTGTCCGGAGGGAGGTGTTACCAGTGAAGAAGTACGAACTTACCTTCATCCTCAAGGCCGACCGGTCCGAGGACGACATGGCGGCGCGCGTGGAGCGCGTCAAGGAGATCCTCGCCGCCCACGAGGGCGAGATCACCCTGGAGAACCACTGGGGCGTGCGTCGTCTCGCCTACGAGATCGATCACGAGTCCAAGGGCAACTACATGTTCCTGAAGTTCCGGAGCAAGGGTGCGGCCTGCAACGAACTCGACCGGTTCCTGCGTCTCGACGACCAGGTCCTGCGCCACCTCGTGGTGGTCGACGAGGAGTGGGACGAGCGCAATCGCGCGGCCATGGCCAAGCGCCGGGAGAAACAGTCCGAGAGCGCGGCACGCGACTAGCATCGCAGGAACATCGCCGGTGATGCGGCCGCTACGAGCGGCCCCCGGTGGACTCGAAAGGAAGACGACATGGCCCGCAAGAACATGCGGATCAAGAAGAAGAAGAAGAAGAGGCGGCACGGTAAACAGAAGGTCTGTTACTTCTCCAAGACCGGCATGATCACCGTGGATTACAAGGACGACGAGTTCCTGCGCCGTTTCGTGACCGAGCGAGGCAAGATCGCTCCGCGTCGCAACACGGGCACGAGCCCCAAGTACCAACGGCCGCTGGCGGTGGCGATCAAACGAGCACGCCACCTGGCCCTGCTGCCGTTCGTGAAGGAATACTACCGGTAGGATGCCGTGACCAGGCCCTGGCCCGGATACCTGCCGCCCCTGGTGGCGGCTACGGCGACGCTGGCGATCTGCCTGCTCTTCGACGTGGTTTCCCGGGCGGCGACCGACTCGGGTGCGGTCGGTCTGGCGGCGGTCGTGCTATTGCCGCTGCCCTTGCTGGTGTCGGTTCTGTGGTGCGCCGTGGTAGTCGCGGCCCGTCCCCACTGGCTGGTTTTTCCGGCCCTGGGCGGCTGGCTGGCGGCTGGTTTGGTTCTGTCGTCCGGCGAGACGGTGTGGCCCCTGGCCTCCCACGCGGCGGCCGGCATGGTCGCGGGTTTTGCCCTGGGGGTGCGCTGGCGGCTGGACGCGGCCCTGGGCGGCATCGTCGTCATGCTCCTGCCGCTGATCCTGTGGAGCGTGCAGGAACTGCCGGTGGGTGAACAGTTGGACATGCTGGAGGCGGAATTGCTGCCCCAGCTGGAAAGCGCCCTGCCGGAAGCGGCGAATCCGGAACAGCGGCGGCGCGCTCTCGCCACGGAGCGGGAACGGCTGGGCAGCCTGCTCGACCTGGCGGGCCGGATCTACCCGTTCGTCCTGGCGGCGGGATTGCTCGGCCAGGCCTTGCTGGTGCTGGTGCTGGGCTGGGTGTCGGTGAGGATCTTCGGCTGGCGGTTGCCCCCGTGGCGGCCCCCGCCCTTCGCCCGCTGGCGTCTGCCTTTCTACCTTGTGTGGCTGTTGGCCGCGGGGGTAGGGCTGATGATCACGCGGCAGCCCACGGCCGCCGCGGTGGGACTGAACCTGGCACTGCTGGCGGCGACGGTACTGAGCATCCAGGGCATCGCCGTGCAGTTCCACATGACGGCGCGGTTCCTGTCGCCTCTGGGACGCGTGGTTTTCTGGACACTGGCCGGAGTGTTCGTGGCACCGATGATCATGGCCGGCGGAGTCCTGCTGGGACTGGCCGACCAGTGGTTGGATCTGCGGAACCTGGATCGCCCTCCGGGTGGCCCGGACAGCGCCGGGGAAAGCAAATAGTGAGCTGAGAGGGAGCGACGGGCTGCTCCCACCGCCCGCGGGCGGGAACCATAAAAAGGTGGTTGATCGAGATGGACGTCATCCTGATGCAGAGCGTGGACAACCTGGGCGCCATGGGCGAGACCGTGGCCGTGGCCCGGGGCTACGCACGGAATTACCTGATCCCCCAGGGGCTGGCCGTGGAGGCCAGCGAGGGCTCCAAGAAGGTCGTCGAGGAGCACATGCGCCTCGAGGCCAAGCGCGACGGCGTGCGCAAGGCCGGCGCCGAGGTCCTGGCAGCCGGCATGGGCGAGCTCTCCTGCACCATCACCGTGCAGGCGGACGAAGAGGACAAGCTCTTCGGTTCCGTCACCGCCCGGGACATCGCCGAGAACCTGAGCACCGACGCCGCGACCATCGAGCACCGCCAGGTGGAACTCGAGGAGCCCATCAAGCAGTTGGGCGTCTACACCGTGGACATCCGCCTGCACGCCGAGGTGGCCGTCCCGGCCAAGGTCTGGGTCGTCAAGACTTGAGCGGGGTGACGTCGTGACGTCCCCCACCGATTCTGTGTCCGCCCGTGTGCCCGGCGTGTGCGTCATCATGGCCGGTGGCCGTGGCACGCGCTTCTGGCCCCTGAGCCGTGCGGCCCTGCCCAAGCAGTTGCTGCCCCTGGCGACCGGGGCCAGCCTACTGCGGGACACCTACGACCGTGTGGCGCCCCTGGTGGGCCCCGACCGTATCCTCGTGATCACGGGCGCTGCCCTGGCCGACGACGTGCGCCGCGAGCTACCCGACCTGCCTGCTGCCCACGTCATCGGCGAACCGGTCGGACGCAACACCGCTCCCTGCGCCGTACTCGGTGCGGGCCTGGCCGGCAGGCTGGCGCCCGGCGAGCCGGTGGCCCTCTTGCCCGCTGACCACCTCATCCCCGAAAGCGAAATCTTCGCCTCCGAACTGGGTGCCGCCCTGGACCGGGCCGCCGGCCGGGAGACCGTGGTCACCCTGGGTATCCGCCCGGACCGGCCCGAGACGGGCTACGGCTACCTCCTGGCGGGGACCGAGCCCGACGCCGGCGGTTTCCTGCCGGGGGAGGCCTTCGTGGAGAAGCCGGACCGGGCCACGGCCGAGACCTACCTGGCCGGTGGCCGCCACTACTGGAACGGCGGCATTTTCGTCTGGAACGCCTCCTGGTTCGCTGAGCAGGCGGCCGCGCATCTGCCGGCGGTCACCGACCGCATGGCCCCGGCGGTGGCGGCCTTCGGAACCGACGGCTTCCCTGCGGCGTTGGAGGATGCCTACGCCGACTGCCCGGCCGACTCCCTGGACTACGCGGTCATGGAGAAGCTCGCGGGCTTCGAGGTGCTGCCGGCCGGCTTCGGCTGGTCGGACCTGGGCAGCTGGGATGCCTGGGGCGATCTGGCGCCGGAGCTCACGGGAGGCAACCGTGGCCGGGCCCCGCTCGTAGCGGTCGACGCCACCGGCAACGTGGTGCGGACAGACGGAAAACTGGTGGCGCTGGTGGGCGTGGACGACCTGGTCGTGGTCGATACGCCGGACGCGCTGCTGGTCTGCCGCAAGGAGGATGCCCAACGCATCAAGGCGGTCATCGAACACCTGGAAAAAGACAAGCGGCAGGATCTGCTCTGAGCCGGCCGCGCAACGTGAAGGAGAGATTCATGTCCCGGATCCGTTCCATCCTCATCATCCTGGTTCTGCTGGCGAGCTCGCTGGCCCTGGTCGCCTGCCAGGGAGGCGGGTCGGACACGTTCGAATGGCAGCCGATCTACGGCGACGGCGGTCAGGACGGAACCGAGGTCCTGGCACGGGTCGGAGACTTGGAGATCACCCAGAAGGATCTCGACCTGCGGTACGACGAACTGCCGACCCAGGCCCGGTCCCGCTACGATGGCGAGGAGGGGCAGCGCCTGCTGTTGCAGGAGATGACCAACGAGACGCTGCTGGTCCTGGGCGCGGTGGAGCAGGAGCTCTTCAATACGCGCGAGGTCCAGCGCACGCTCATCACCACCCGGCGCACGACTCTCGAGCGCGCCATGCGCGGCCTCCACATCGTCGGCGACAAGCAGCCCTCCGACGAGGAGGTCAAGGAGTTCTTCAACCTGAACCGTGCCGACTACCAGGTCATGGGACGGGTGAACCTGCGCCACATCGAGTGCCTGACGCGCGAAGATGCCGAGGCTGCCTACGAGCGCCTGCAGTCCACGGCCTGGGAAGACAACTTCGCCCACGTGTCCAACGACTTCAACGTCAACAAGCAGACGCGCGAGAACGAAGGTATCCTCGGCTGGGTGAACAAGGGTTCCTACGTGCCTTTCATCCCCGATTCGGTCGAGTTCACGACCAAGGCCTACGACCTGCCCATGGGTATCAACCCCCCCATCAGCGTCGGGGACCGCTGGCACGTCGTCCAGGTGGAGACTCGGGAAGAGGACCGCTCCATGACCTTCCAGGAGGCGCGGGACACGGCGCGCGAGCACATGCGGGCCGGCTGGCAGGACCAGCTGGGCGCCGTGTGGCTGGACGAGGCCCGCGTGCGGACGGGCGTCACTTTCCACGGCCGTTTCGCCCCGGGTGGCGGCTTGACCGTCGACCAGATCTTCGCCCGTGCCATGCTGGTGCCGGACCACAAGCAGAAGTACGATCTCTTCCTGATGATCACCAAGGAGTTCCCCGATTCGGACCGGGCCGACGACGCCTATTATTGGGGCGCCCAGGCCGCCATGGACGCCTGGCAGGATCGGGTGATGGCCGTCGGCCTCCTGTCCGAGCTCGTCCAGAAATATCCGGACAGCGAATTCATTGAAGATGCGCGCTACATCGTCGACAATGCCTACGACGAAGCTGTCTGGAATCCGCCGGTTCCCGGGGGCGGCGAATAGCCCTCCCCCCGGGCGACCGGGACGAGGAGGGTAATCGATGAGGAAGCCATTCTTGATGTGTGCCCTGGCGGTGCTCCTGGCGGCTCTCCCCTGCGGGAGCGCCGGGGCCGCCGAGGCGGACAGCGTGCGCGTGGACCTGGTCTTCGGCACGGACGTGGACCGCGAGACCCGCGACATCGTCGGCGAGGCTGTGTTCTTCGCCCCCGACGTGGAGCGGGTCTTCTGCATGACACGGGTGTGGGGTCTGGCGGGCGATACCAGCGTGACCCACGCCTGGTACCACGAAGGCGAGACCAAGGCCCGGGTGGATCTGCCCGTGTTCGGCGGGCACTGGCGGACTTGGTCGTCCAAGCTCATCCTGCCGGCCTGGACCGGGGCCTGGGAGGTCAAGGTGCTGGACGCCGACGGCTCGGTGCTCGCTTCCGCATCTTTCGAGATTCGCTGAACCGACGGAATTCGTTGAACGAACCGGGAGACCACATGACGAGGCGCGGGACGGGTCCCATGACGCGGTTTCTGCCGGCCATGCTGGCCGGCCTGGCGGTGTTTCTGGCCGCCGGTTGCGGCGGTACGGGCGGGACCGGGGCAGGGGGATCCACGACCGGCGCGGGACAGGCCGGGCGCCTGCACTCGCGGGTCGAGACCGCCTACTCTCTCCAACGTGACGGCGAGGTCCTCGACCTCATCCGCACCCTGGCCGGACGCTATCCCGGCTACTCCCGCTGCGACGAGGTGCTGGTCATGGGCGTGGGCGCCGCCCGGCGCCTGGACGATACGGACGCGGCCCTGGCCCTGACCGACCGGCTGCTCCAGCGCCATCCCCACAGTTCGCTCGTGGACCCGGCCCTCCTGCAAGGCGCCGAATTGGCCGTGGCCGCCGGCGACACCCTGCGCGCCTGCAGCTTTCTGCTCGCCTACCATGACCGGGCGCCGAACGGCGGGACCGCTCCGCCGCGCCAGACGTCCTTTTTTCACGGCCTGGGCGCCGACGACTTGGCCGAACTCGGGACGCACCACGCGAACAGCGAACTCGCTCCCTGGCTGGGTTACCTACGGACCCGCGCCCTGCTCGTGCAGGCCCGTTACCCGGCGGCTACGGACCAGGTGGCACGGTTGGAGGCTTCGGCGCCGGAGGCGGACTGGACCGTCCGTGCCCGCGCCCTGCTTTCGGCCCCGACCACGGCCCTGCGGCGTCCCCTGCCCACCGGTGGCGGCGCCGTGAGCGCCGGCCGCATCGGTGTCTTGGCTCCCCTGACCGGCCGCTATGCCCTCCTGGGCAATGCCTACGTGGACGCCTGCATGCTGGCGGTGGTGGCGGCCAACGCCGAGGCCGACAGCGTCTTCGAGCTCCAGGTGGAGGACACGGCCGGTGATCCGGTGGTGGCGGCTCTGGCCGCACGCCGGCTCTGTGCCGAAGGGGGCAGCATCGCCCTGGTGGGGGCCATGCTGAGTTCCACCACCGCCACGGCCGCCGTGGTGGCCGACCAGTGGCAGGTGCCGGTGGTCTCGCCCACGGCTACCAACGACCGGGTGTGGGAACTGGGCGGCGGTATCTACCAGCCGAACCTGACCAGCGTCTACGAGATCCGGTTGCTGGCGGAACTGCTGGTGCCGGTTTTGCTGAAAGAGCGCGTGGCGATCCTCCATCCGGACGACCCGGAAGGCCGCCGGCACGCGGAGGTCTTCCGCACGGAGATCGAATCCGTCGGCGGCGAGATCGTCCACGTGGCCGCCTTCGCTCCCCGCTCGACCGATTTCCGGGCGCCGATCCTGGCCGTGCGCGAAACGCGGCCGGAGGTCATCTTCGTGCCGGCCTCCGTGGACCAGATGGCCCTGGTAGCGCCCCAGCTCGACTTCTATCGCTGCGGCTCCCTGGTGGTGGGGTTGAGCGGCTTCAATAGCCCACGCCTGCTGGAACGGGCCGGCACGGTCCTGGAGGGACTCGTCTTCCCGGACGATCTGGCCCTCTTCCCGGCCAGCTGGACCGCCGAATTCAACACGGTCTGGGCCGCGGACGAGCACCCGCAGGAGGCCACGGCCTTGGCCCTGAAGGTGTATCAGGCCACGCGTATGCTGCTGGATACCCTGCAGCGGAGCGGCGCCGCCGAGCGCTCCCAGTTGACGGCCGCCCTGGGCCTGCGCCTGGCCAACCGGGACGTGGACGCAGCGGGCCCGGAATCCTTCGCCGAGACCGTGCGCCTGGTGCGCAAGGGTGAGATCGCGCGCTTCCCGGCCGAGGTGTACCGAGAGAGCTGGGAACTCACCGAGGGTGCCCTGGCCGATTCCCTGGCGGCGGCCGCCGCCGATACGGTCGGGTCCGGATACGACGAGGATCTGTTCGAGGAGGAATGACGTCCGTCAGCGTTCGTAATAGGGGCTGCGAAAATTCCAGGTCATCTCGATCCAACGCCCGGCCCCGGGATCTACTCGCCAGCCGAAAACCCACTGCCCGATGGCTTCCAGAACCGCCTGGCCGAAGACTTCGCTGCCGGTGGTGTTGGTGATCATGGCTTCCTGCACCTGGCCGTCGGGCCCCACGAAGACCGCCGCCCGCACCACGATGACCGGCTGGCGCCGCTCGAAGTCGCTGATGCCGAGGGGATACTCCGGTCGCACCTGGTGGAGGATGAACCAATCGGGATTGGACTGCCGGGGCAGGGCGAGTTCCACCTGGGTGCGCTCGGAGGTTTCGCCCTCGGCGTAGGTCTCCGAGGGATCGGATTCGCGGCTCTCGTCGGCGCGCTCGGGTGTGGGCTCGGTGGCGTCGGGGGATAGGTCCTCGGGCTCGATCTCCACCTCGGCCGGCGGCGGCGGAGCCTGCAGGGACTGGGGGAGCTGGTGGATCGCGTCGGAGCCGTCCTCGATGGAGATCTCCGGCATGATGCGCAGCTCGTCCGGGGCGCCGTAGTATTCGAAGCGCTTCTTGATTTCGTTCTCGTCCGGACCGAGCAGCACCAATCCCACCAGGGCCAGGATCGCTACGGCCACGGCGGCCAGCAGACGCTTGCCCCCGCCGCTCTTGAAGGCGGCCTGGGCCCGGGTGGTGAAGCTGCGGGGGTGCGACGAAGGGTCCATGGTTCCGATCACCTGCGCCGCGCCGGGCGTTTCCGGATTTCCACGTAGTCCCATGCGCTTCCGCTTCGTTGCAGTCGTCCCATGCTCCAGCCGTGTCCATCGTGGTATTCGAGGACGTGTCCGTCCCCGCCCAAGGGAAGTCCGGGCTCTCCCCATGAAACTAGGGCTTCGCCGGGACCGGGACCAACCGGCGCCAGGGGATACCAGGGCAATTGCCCGTCGATGGTGCCCCAGGTGCGGCCAGGATCGCCGCCATTTCGGGCAGTTAGGCGGTCCAGGACCGCGCTCTCGTAGTGCTTCAGGAGATCCGGAGTGACCGCGCCGACGATGCCGCGTAACAGGGCGCGGGCCTCGGCCGCCTGCCACGCCGGTCCAGCCAGGCGCAGGCCGTCTGACATGGTCGTTGCATGGGGCAGGTGGACCTCCAGGGCCGGGCAGGACGTGTGGCGCAGGAGATAGGCCCAGGACGGGCCGACGGTGGTCCGCACGCCGGCGGTCCACAGCAGGCTTAGGGCGCTGTCGGTGGCCGCGGCCCAGGGCTGGCCCATCCGGCTGCCCGGGTGGTGGAAGAGCCGGGCAGTGTCCGGGTGGGCGCTGCGTCCGATGGTGAGGAAGAAATCGGCTTCCACGCGCTCGGCCAGGGAGATCTTGGCGGTCCCGCCCAGGACTGCGCTCCCGTCCCTGGTCAGGACGGCCGTGGCCCCGAGCCCCTGGAGCAGGCGGACCAGCTGACGCGCCGTACCCAGATTCACTTCCGCTCCGCGCAGGCCGCCCGGTCCGGTCCGGTCGGCGTCAGCACCGCCGCCCGCCGGGTCGATCACGAAGGTGAGCCGTTCGAGGGACGGAGCCAGGGCGATCGTGACCGGAGGATCCGTACGGGAACCATCCCCGGCGGGTCCCCGGGCCAGGGCCTTGCGGCCTGCCGCGGTCCACAGGGCCGTTCCGCCGTCCCGGCGGGGTATGGCCACGCGGCCGGCCGGTGGCGATGGAGGCTGATCGTTCACGAGCCGGGCCCGCCAGGGCTCCGCCGGGGGCGGCCCGGCCACCGCGGTCCACTGCCAGCCGGCGGGCAGGGCCGCCGTGGCGATCTCGATGCTCACCGCCGTGCTGTCGGCGGCCAGGAACGCGGGCGCACCGGACAGGTCGTCGGCGGACAGGAGGGCTTCCGGCACGCCGTGGGGGTGCGCGGCCACGGTCGCTCCGCCGGGCCAGGTGATCCTGCCGGCCGGCGGCGGTGCGCCGGTGGGCGTCAGCCAGCTGACCAGGGCGAGGGATCCGTCCGTGCCGGGACCGTCGAGAGTCACCGTCATTTGGAGCACGGTGGCGGCGGCGGGACGTAGCCAGGTGCGCTGTACGGGGGCCGCCCGGCCGGCCAGGTTGCTGCCGCGCAGGACGAGTTCGGCAGCGACGCCTCCCGCCTGGGGTGGCGCCGTCCACTGGACCGTGCCGCCGTCGAGGGACCGCCGGTGCGCCACCGTCCGGCCATCCAGTTCCAGGGAGAACGAGGCCGGGTCGCCGGCGGGAGAACCCTCGGCGCCGGCGCCCGGCCGCCGCTCCGGCGCGAATACCCACTTCAGGTCCGATCCGGCAGGCCCCACGGTCAGCGTGTCCGGCTGGAGCGCCTGCCAGCCCGGATCGCCGGCGGCGAAGTACTCCAGCAGGCCCAGGAAGTAGGCTTCGGCCTCCAGGCGCTGTTTGGCCGCCCGGGAGAGCAGGTCGGCAACGCCCGGGTGGGAGATCATGGCCGGTTCGCCCAGGACTGCCGGTACGGTGGCGTCCCGCAGCACCCGGAAATTGCCGGGCAGAATCCGGGCCGGAGCGATCTCCAGGTTCTTGACCAGGTGGCGGTGGATGGCCCGGGCCAGGTCCAGGGACGCTCCGTCCGCGCCCAGGGGGTGGTAGGTCTGGGTCTCGTTGATGGTGGGGTCGTACGAGGCATTGCTGTTGTGGTGAATCGAAAGAAAGACATCGGGTTGTATGGAGTCGGTGAAGGAAACCCTGAAGGCGAGGTCGCCGGCCAGAGTCGAGTCGGCCGGGGTCAGGAAGTCCCGATCGGCCGTGCGGGTGAGGTGGACGCCGGCGCCCGCCCACTCGAGCAGGCCGCGCAGGTGGAGGGCCACGCCCAGGTTCACCTCTGCTTCCGTCAGGCCGTTGGGACCCAGGGCGCCGCGGAAATGGCCGCCGTGGCCGGGATCCAGCACCACGATGCGCCCCTGGAGGGGGCCGAAGTCGGCGGGGCCGAAGGTCTCGCGCAGAGCTTCGTAACCCGGGGGAGCGCCCGGGGGGAGGTCCGGGGCGGGTGGTCCGCCGCAGCCGCCGCCCAGGGCGGCGAGGGCCAGGAGGCAGGTGGTGGCGGGGGCCATGCGTCGCGTCATGTTCCATCCTTTCGCGGCGTTGGGTCGTGGACCGATCCTAGCGCAGGTCCGGGCCGCTGGAAACCGTCTTCCGCACAGGGCTCCCGCCCGGGGCTGGTGCCTGGACAACCCGTGTCCCGTCTGGTAACTTGGGCCCTTCGCGGAGGCTCGGCGACCGGGTGCTCCCTGGCCGCTGCGGCGGCCGTTTGTCGTAGGGGTCTGATCGCTCTGTCCGGCGACTCCGCTCGACCGTTCTGTCCGATCATTCTGTCCGACCACTGGGGGCCAACCGGTTTCATGAACGACCCTTCGTCCCGTCTGCGGGAGATCCCGCAGGTCAGCGCCCTGCTCGAGCATCCGCGCCTGGCGGTCCTCCTGGAGGGTCGACGGCGTTCCTGGCTGCAGCGCGTGATCCAGGACGCCCTGTCGGATCTGCGCCGCGAATTGCTGGAGGACGGCGGTACGGTCCGGAAGCGCGACGCCCTCGTGGACCAGGTCGTCGCCCGGGTGGAGGACTCCTACCGCGAACTCACGAATCCCGCCTGGACCCGGGTCCTGAACGGTACCGGCGTGGTGGTCCACACGAACCTGGGCCGGGCGAACCTGGCGCCGGACGCCGTGGCGGCCATGGCGGCAGTGGCCGGCCACAACACGGACCTGGAGTACGATCTGGCGGCCGGGGCCCGCGGACACCGGGGTCGTCAGGTGGAGGCCAAGGCGGCCCTGTTGGCCGGGGCCGAGGACGCCCTGGTCATCAACAACAACGCCGCGGCCGTCTGGCTCGCCGTGCGCTTCACGGCCGGCGGCGGGCGGGTGGTCATCTCCCGGGGGGAGATCGTGGCCATCGGCGGTTCGTTCCGCATGAATGAGATCCTGGCCGAGGCGGGTTGCGAACTGGTGGAGGTCGGCACCACCAACCGCACGAGCCTGGCCGACTACGCCGCCGAGCTGGACGTGCCGGGCACCGCGGTCATCAAGGTGCATCGGAGCAATTTCTCGGTGGAAGGTTTCACCGAGGACGTGTCCCTGGCGGATCTGGCGCAGCTGTGCAGTGAGCGCGGCCGCCCGCTGGTGTACGACGCCGGCAGCGGTGCCCTCTTTCCCATGGCGGAACTGGGCTTGCCCGCCGGCGAGTTGACCCTGGACCAGGACGTGGCCTGCGGTCCGGACCTGGTGACCTGCAGCGGAGACAAGCTGCTCGGGGGGTGCCAGGCGGGTATCATCCTGGGCCGGGCCGACCTCATCGCGGGTTTGCGGAAGCACCCCATGCGCCGGGCCTTCCGCGTGGACAAGACGACCCTGGCAGCCCTGGACGCGGTGCTGAGCGCCTACCTGCGCGCGGTGGATCGTCCCCCGGTGCCGACCCTGGAGCAACTGGGCGCCGACCTGGAGTCGCTCCAGGACCGGGCCGAGAAACTGCTGGCCGGACTCGCCCCTCTGGCGCCCGCCGGTTGGCGGGGGGAAGTCGTGCCCGGGGTCTCGAGCGTGGGCGGCGGCTCCTTCAGCACCGCCGCCATCGAATCGCGCCTGGTCCTGTGGCAGGCGGAGAAGACGGATCTCGAGGACGTTCACAGGCGATTGCGGACGGGTGACCCGGCCCTGGTGGGCCGGATGAACAACGATGGTTTGGCGGTGGACGTGCGGACCCTCGGGGACGACGAATTGCCGCTGGTGATCGCGGCCTTCAGCGCAGCCTGGACCCAGGCCGCTAGGTCGGCATAACGAAGGAAACGGGAGCGACCGCACATGAATGATCAACCCCGTGATCTGCCCGTCTTCATCGCCGGCCTGGAGGCTGCGGAGGCGAGTCTGCAGGGTGGCGAGGGATTCTGGCCCGACGTGGAACGCCTCACCGGCGGCGACCTTGCCCGTAGCCTGGACGACGCCCTGGCCGGGGCAGCCGCGCCCCGCGTGTGGCTCTTCGTGCACGAGCCCGGCCAGCCCCAACTCGGGGTCGTGGCGGCCCTGACCTACGCCCGCGTCCTCGGCGGACGGGACCAGGCGGCCATCGTGCTCGACGGGGACGACAGCACCACGGTCCTGTCCCGCTGGTCGGGGCGGGAGGATGCCGAAGGATGGATCGACATGGTGCGTTACGGCACCTCGGTGCTGACCTCCGGGGTCGCGTTGCCCTTCGCCGGGCGGACCGCCTATCTGCTGGGCGTAGGCTCCTATGCGCCCACGGACATCACCGCCGGCGAGGTGGACGAGTTCCTGGGACGCCTGCGTCGCCAGGCAGACGACGTGCTCATCGTGTGCCCGGTGCCGGTGGCCGGCCTGTGGGGCAAGCACGCGGACATCACGCTCATGTGCGTGGACCGCCAGGGGCGGTCCGCGGCGCGGATCGCCGAACTGGGTGACGAAATGGCTGCCGTCGGCGCGGCGCCGGACGGTCTGGTCGCTTATGGCGAGCCCATGGCAGAGCCTGTGATCGAACCCATGGCCGAGACCGAGGACGAGTCGGCCGACGCCCCTGCGGAGGAGACCGTACTACCCCCGGTGGACGACCTCTTCGCCGAAGTGGATGCGGTCGTGGACGAGGAACCGGTGGACGAGCCGGCGGATGAGCCCGGTAACGAAGCGGAGAGCGAAACGGCCGGTACGGTCGCCGCTGCTCTCGACGCCGCCGAACCGGACGAGCCCTCCGACAGCTTCCAGGTGGAGGCTCCCACCCGGCGCAGCACCTCGGGCGTGTTCTGGCTCGCGGCCGCCGTCTCGGTGGCGCTTATCGCAGTAGTGTCCATCTACTATTTCAAGTTCGTGCGCACGGGCGACGACGGCCTGGGCGCTTCGCCTCCGGTGGTGGCCGAGGCGCCTTCGACCGTCGTGCCGGCGGGCGGCCAGGCGGAAGAAACCGGCGTCGTCCAGGATCAGGGGATCCCTGCGACCGCTGATTCCCAGGCCGTGCTTCCGGTCGGGGATGACCAGGGCACGACGGCGACGGAAGGGGAAACCGAGGTGCCGGTCCAGGAGACGGACTTGCCGCCGGCGGATCCCACGGCGACCGCGGGCACCGATCCGGCAGCCGGCCCGGCCGACACGACTCCGGAACCGGTTGCCGATTCCCTGGTGGAGGATCCGGTCTCGTCCGGCGATCCATTCACCGAGCCGGTCGGCCGCGACGGCTGGGCCCTGTGGGTGTACTCGTTCCCCGAGAGCGAAGACGCCGACCGCCAGGTGTCCGTCCTGCAACGACGGGGCGTCACCGCCACCGTGCGCACGGTCGAGATCGCCGACAAGGGACGCTGGCACCGGATCTACATGGGCAACTTCGCATCCCGCGCCGACGCCCGCGACGCCATGCCGGCCCTGCTTGAGCGCCTGCGGACCGACTGGGCCCAGCCCGTGCGGTTCTACGCCGCGACCGACGACTGAACGACCTGGCGCCCGGCGCCTGGACGGACCTGACACGACAGCATCGAATCACGCAGCGGAAGGTTCCTGGTTTGCGTCTGAAATCCATTGAACTGCAGGGCTTCAAGTCCTTCGTCGAGCGCACGCGCCTCGATTTCGACCACGGCATCACCGCCATTCTCGGCCCCAACGGCTGCGGCAAGTCCAACGTGGTGGACGCCGTGCGCTGGGTCCTGGGCGAGCAGTCGGCCAAGCAGCTCCGCGGCGGCAAGATGGACGACATCATCTTCAAGGGTTCGACCAAGCGCCGCCCCGTGGGCATGGCCGAGGTCACCCTGGTCTTCGACAACGAGGACCGGGGGCTGCCCATCGAGTTCTCCGAGGTGGCCATCAAGCGACGGGTCACCCGCGACGGGGGCAGCGACTACTTCCTCAACGGCTCCCCCTGCCGGCTCAAGGATCTGCGCGACCTCTTCTACGACAGCGGCGTGAACAACACGTCCTACTCGATCATCGAGGAATCGATGATCAAGCAGATCCTCAACGAGAACAACACGGAGCTGCGCAACCTCCTGGAAGAGGGCTCGGGCATCACCAAGTACAAGGCCCGGCGCAAGGAGACCCAGCGCAAGCTCGACCGCACCCGCGCCGACCTGACGCGTCTCTACGACATCGTCGAGGAGATCGGGCGGGAGGTGCGCTCCCTTCAGCGCCAGGTGGGCAAGGCCCGCCGGCACCAGAAGCTCTTCAAGGAGATCCGTGCCCTGGACCTGCTCCTGGCCGGCCGCAGACGCGGCGAACTGGACCGGGAAGAAACGGCTGCCCGCGAACGCCTCGAGGAATTCCGCACCCAGGCCGAGGCCGGGGTGGGCGAGCTTGCCGAGTTGCAGGCCAATACCGCCGCCGCCCGTCCCCAGGTGGACGAGCGCGAGGCCGAGAGACGTCAGCTGGAGGAAGCGCTGCAGGCCTTCGAGGAGGAGCTTCAGGAGACCGAGCGCCAGGTCCTCCTGCTGCAGACGCGCAGCGAGGAACATGCCCGGCGGGTTCAGGACAACGAGAGCTCGGCCGAGGAAACTCTCACGCGACAGCAGGAGCTGGAAGGCCGCATCCGGCGCCTGGACGAGCATCTGCTTCAGGTGGGCCAGGAAAAGGACGCGGCCGAGCGGCAGTTGGCCGAGCGCAGCGAGAGTCTGCGGGTCCTGGAGGACCGTCTCGAGCACGACCGGGCCGCCCTGGACGAGGCCACGCGCCTGAACCTGGAAGTCATCGAGAGCGACGCCTCCAGCCGCAGCCAGCTCCGGGAGCTGCAGGTCAAGCAGGAGAATCGCCGCGAACGCATCTCGATCCTGGAGACCGAACGCGAAGAGTTGCTGCAAGCCGGTCGCGAAGCCGACGAGCAGGCGACCACCCTGCGCGCCGAACGCGAGGAGTCCCTGGTCCGGCGGCGCGGCATGCTGGAAGCCCTGGCCGGCCACGAGCGCGAGGAGACCGAGCTGGAGGCGTCGTCGGTGGCGCTCCAGGACGATCTGGCCGGCGCCCGGGCCAAGGCCGAAGCGGCCCGTTCCACCCGCGACCTGCTGCGGGGCCTGCAGGAGGATTACGAAGGCTACGGCCAGGGTCCACGCGAGATGCTCAAGCGCCATGGCGGCGAGGACCGGATTACCGGCGGCGTGGTCGACCAGATCAACGTTCCCGCCGCGGACCGGGTCGCCCTGGAGGCCCTGCTGGCGGACCTGCTGGACGCGGTGGTGGTGGACGGCCCCGATACGGCGTTGCAACTGGTGGACGAGCTCCGCGGCGAACGGCTGGGCCAGGCGAGTTTCCTCTGTGGCGATGGTTTCGCCGCCGCCGGCGAGATTCCCGATCTGGCGGCGACCGGCGGCCGGCCGGCGGACGAAGTCATCACCGGGCCGGGCGCCCGGTTGCCGGCCCTGCGCCGCCTGCTGGTGGGTACGGTCATCTTCGAAGACGACACAGCCGCGGTGGCCGCCGCCCGCGGCTGGAACGGCGCCGGCGTGTTGACCTGTGTCAGCCGCGGTGGCCTGCTCGTACGCAGCGACGGCACCATGCGCGGCGGCGCGGCCGACGCCGGAGAGAATGGCGACAGCGGCCTGCTGGGCCGCAAGGAACAGCTCGAACGGCTGGAGCAGGAGATCTCCGGCCTGGAGCGGCGGGAGACCACCGCCCAGGAGAAGCTGGTGGCCAACCGTGACCGGCGTGAGACCGTACGCGAGGCCCTCATCGCCGGCCGCGGCGACCTGTCCACCCTGGACGAGGAACTGGGCCGCCAGGAGGTCGTCCTGGCCCGGGCCGAGCACACCCGCGGCACCGCTGCCCAGCGGGCCGGCCAGATGGAGGAGGAGCGCACGCGCCTGACGGCCGAGGTCCAGACCCTGGCGGTCGAGGAGGAGACCCTCACGGACGTGCTCTCGGCCAGCGGCCGAGAACGGCAGGACACGACCACCCGCCGGGACGACCTGCGCAAGCAGGTCCAGGAGGCGGAACTGGTCCGGGACGAGGCGCGGGCCGGCGTGGAGGAACTGCGCCTGACCGAGCAGAAGAAACAGAGCGAGCAGCGGGAGGGCGACGCGGCACTCCAGCACCTGCGCGACAACGTGGCCGAGCTCTTCGCCCGCCGGGAACGGCTGGCCGAGGAGAGCGAGATGGCCCGGGAGTCCATCACGGTGCTCGAGGAGGAGCTCGCGGCCAAGCGCGAGATCCTCGGCAAGGCCATGGAGGAGCGGACCCGGCGCCGGCAGGTGGTGCACGCGGCGGCCGAGGGCATTCACACCCTCCACGACCAGATGAACGGCTGGAACGATCGCATCCAGCTCATCGAGAAGCAGCGCGGCGGCTTCCGCGACCAGGCCCACGAGATGGAGACCCTGCTGGCGACCCTGGACGTGCGCCGTAACAACCTGGAGGAACGGGTCGAGGAGCAGCACAAGGGCAGCTTCCAGGACCTGATCGACTCGGTGAAGGAAGAGGACCTGCCCCGGGAACTGGAGATGGACGAAGGCGTCTTCCAGACCGACCAGGCGGAGAACCTGCTCGAGCTGAAACGCGGCAAGCTGGGCTCCCTCGGTCCCATCAATCACCTGGCCCTCGAGGAATTCGAGACCAAGAAGGAGCGCCTGGATTTCCTGGAGCAGCAGCGGGACGACGTGGAGAAGGCCCGGGACGACCTGGAAAAGGCCATCACCGAGATCAACCGCACCGCCCGCAAGCGCTTCGTCCAGACCTTCGAGGAGGTCAGGAGGAACTACGTGGCGGTCTTCCAGACCCTCTTCAAGGGCGGACGCGCGGACCTGGAACTCATCCGCACCGACGACCCCCTGGAGAGCCACATCCACGTAAAGGCCCAGCCCACGGGCAAGGTCGTCGACCACGTGTCGCTGCTGTCGGGCGGCGAGCGCTGCCTGACGGCCCTGTCGCTGCTGTTCGCCGTGTACCTGGTGAAGCCCTCACCCTTCTGCATGCTGGACGAGGCCGACGCGCCCCTGGACGACGCCAACATCCAGCGCTTCGTCAACATGCTCCGGGAGTTCAGCCGTAACACCCAGTTCCTGGTCATCACCCACAACAAGCTGACCATGGAGACGGCGAATCACCTGTACGGCGTGACCATGATGGAGCCCGGGTGCTCGTCCATCGTGTCGGTGAGCTTCCACGACGTGGCCGAAACCCAGTCCGATACGGAACTGGCCGGGGCCATCGCAGCCCGGCGCCGGAAGATCGACAAGCGGGAGGAGACCCGCGCTCTGGACCTGGCCCTGGAGGTGAAGGAGGAGGTCGTCGAGACGGTGGACGCCGACGACCCAGCTGCCGCCGATGACCCCGCCGCTGATGACCCCGCCGACGGTCAGGACGCCGATGCGGACGACACCAGCGCCGACGACGCCGACCGGGCCACCGCCGGCGAACTGGAGGCCAGCGAATGATCCGCGGCGCCCTGGCGAATCTGCGGCGCGGCCTGAGCCGGACGCGCGAGAGCGTGGTCGGCAGCCTGCGCGGCATCCTGGGCCGGCGCGTGCGTCTGGACCAGGACACTCTCGACCGCATCGAGGAACTCCTCATCTCCGCGGACATGGGCGTCCAATCGGCGGTGGCCATTACCGGCAGCATCGAGAAGCGGCTCAAGGAGGAGGGCGGCGAGGCCTCCCTCGAGTCGGTCCTCGAGGTCATCCGCGGCGACGTCACCGAAATCCTCACCAGCGCCACGCCCCGGGTCCGGCCCCTGACCTGGGACGAGGAGGACGGCGGCCGGAAGAAGAAAAAGAAGAAGAAGGGGAAGCCTGCTCCGGAGCCGGAGACCGCCGAGGCGACAACCGCCGGTCCCCGGGTGATCTTCGTGGTGGGGGTCAACGGGACGGGCAAGACCACGACCATCGCCAAGCTCGCGCACCTGTTCAAGGCCGAGGGCGAACAGGTCCTCCTGGCCGCCGGCGACACCTTCCGCGCCGCGGCCGTGGCCCAGCTCAGCGTGTGGGCCGAGCGCGTCGAAGTGGACTGCGTGCAGCAGGGCCAGGGCGCCGACCCGGCGGCGGTGGTCTTCGACGCCCTGCAGGCGGCGGCGGCCCGCGAGTCCGACGTGGTCATCGTCGATACGGCCGGCCGCCTCCACACCAGATCCAACCTCATGGACGAACTGGGCAAGGTGGCGCGGGTGATCCGCAAGCAGACCGGGCGCGACCCGGAGACCTTGTTGGTGGTGGACGCCAACACGGGCCAGAACGGCCTGGCCCAGGCCAAGGTCTTCGCTGAGACCATCCCCGTGGAGGGCCTCGTGCTCACCAAACTCGACGGCACGGCCAAGGGCGGCATCGTCGTGGCCATCGCTGAAACCCTGGGCCTGCCCGTGCGCTACGTGGGCACGGGCGAACAGGTGGAGGACCTGGCAATCTTCGATCCCCTGACCTTCGTGGACGCCCTCTTCGCCGATTGGACCGATGGTGCCGAAGCGCAAGAGGGGGACTAGGCGCCCCGCAGCCCGACCGGGCCCGCGGCGGGGTTCCACGCGACCCCGTAATCGCCGCGGCCGCCGCCGCGCTGCCGCCGACCGGGTGCAGGCCCTCCTGTCCAGTTCCCAGGGTCGGTCCGACGACTCCCGCGACCACCGACGTCCCGAACAGCGCTGGGCCGGTTTCCGCTCCCTCGACGTGCAACGGGACCGCGAACTCTTCGCCGGCCTGGTGGCCCTGGACTTCGACTACCTCCTGGGACTGCGCTTCGCCGCCGGTCCGCGCACCCTCATGGACCTGCTGCCCCAGTCGGTGGTGGGCCGGGCCCAGAACGGCCACGGCTGGTTCAGCGACGAGTACGGCACGGCCCTCCGCTTTCCCGACGCCACCTTCGAGCGCGTGCTGTCGGTCCTGGAGAAATCCGATCCCAATCTGCGCCCCGCCGCGGTCCGCAAGCGCCGCACGTCCATGCTCCACAACTTCGGCGCCTGGCTGTTCGAGCGTCTGGAGGCGCCGGAACTGGACCTGGTCTTTGCCGACGGTCCCCTGCTGGGCGTGGACTTCCTGGCCGACCGGACCTGGGACACGCGGGCCTTCCTGAAGGGCATGGTGCTGGCTGGCCACATGGACGACTGGTCCTTCCGCGCCACCTCCATGCTCCAGTACAAGCGAACCTTCGGCGGCTTCCCCTACCAGATCGGCGGGGGGGAGATCATGGTGGTGGACCCGGATCGCCTGGCGCTTCTCGGCCTGGGGGACACGGGGCAGTCGGTCTTCACGGACGACCACCTGCGGCAACTGCGCGACTTGGGCGCCATCGTCGATGACCCCGCCGGCGAACACCGCTTCCCGGACCGGGACCAGGCCTTCTTCCGTCGCCGCCTGGGCGACGGCGTGTGCGACGACATGGCCATGGTCCTGGTGGGGGCGCGCCACGGTCTGGACGCCATGATGGGCGCCTTCGTCATGGACGCGGCCGACACCTACGACAAGTACCTGCTGGAGATGACCTGGGGCGGCTACGACGGCTGGCTGGCCGGCGGTATCCAGTCGCGGATCCTCGAGCGGGAGGGCAGCCCCCTGGTGGGCGACGAGGAGATTCTCGATCTCATCCACTTCGCGGCCAAGCGCAACGACCCGCCCGTTCCCTTCAGTTCGTCCCACCGGCGGCTCATCCAGTACGAAAAGAACGCGACCACGCCCACGTTCCTGAACCACTGGCGTTTCCTGCAGGGGGACCCCCTGGACGACATCAAGCTCGGTTTCAACCGCGTGCCCGCCCGGGATTTCTACACAGCGGCGCGGGACCGGCTCGCGGCGGTGGGTATCAACGTACCCGTCCCGACCTACCTGGCGCTCCGCCGCGGGCGTTGAATCTTCTTAGCTGAGGACATGATCCAGGGTGGCCAGGAGCTGGGCGCCGGTGAAGGGCTTCCGGACCGCCGCGGCGAAGCCGTGGGCGCCGGGATCGCTCAGGTGCGGTCCGTCGCTGTAGCCGCTGATCACGACGGCGCGCACGTCCGGATCGATGGTGCGCAGGTGGGCCAGGGTGTCGGCACCGCCCATGCCGCCGGGCACGATCAGGTCCAGGAGCACCGCGTCGAAGGGTTCGCCGCGGTCGCGGGCGCCGGTGAAGGACTCGACGGCGGTCCGGCCGTCCGCCACGCATTCGCACACATAGCCCCGGTCCACGAGCACACGTTCGATGATCTCGCGTACCCCGGCCTCGTCGTCGAGGACGAGGATTCGTCCCGACCGGCGGCGGGGCGGACGCGGCGCCGCCGCCACGGGCACGGCCTGGCGTTCGCTGGCCGGGAGCAGGACCGTGAAACGGGCGCCGCCGCCGGGCGCCTCGTCCACAGTCAGGCGTCCATCGTGACGGTGGATCACCGAATGGGCCACGGCCAGCCCCAAACCCGTGCGGGCGTCCTTGGTGCTGTAGTAGGGTTCGAAAACGCGCTCCCGGTCCTCCACGGGTACGCCGGGGCCTTCGTCGCCGATCTCGATGGCCAGATCGTCGGCTACGGGTGTTTGCCGGTGGGTGACGCGCACGGTGACCAAACCGCCGCGGGGCATGGCCTGGCGCGCATTGATCAGGATGTTGCTCAGGACCTGTTCGATCTGTCCTACATCGATCTCCGTGTGGGGCAGGTCCGCCGGCAGGTGCAGGTCCGCCGAGACGTTGGTACCGCTGAGCACGAGATTCGTAACGCTGCGCACCAGGGCACCCAGGTCGGATAGTTCCTTCCGGGGGGCGCCGCCGCGGGCGAAAGTGAGGAGTTGGTCCGTGAGGTTGCGCGCCCGGACGGAAGCCTCGTTGATGGCCACCAGGTAGTGCTCGGCGTCCGGACCGTCACGGTCGTCGGCGGCGAGGGAGGCATTGCCCATGATGATCATCAGCAGGTTGTTGAAGTCGTGGGCGATTCCGCCGGCGAGCAGGCCCAGGGACTCGAGACGCTGGGCGCGGCGTCTTTCCTCGGCCAGTTCGTTGCGGTCGGTCACGTCGTCGAACACCAGGAAACGAGCGCCGGTCGTCATACCAGGCGCTTCGTAGGTGGCGGTCCGGACTTCCAGGCAGCGGCGGGCCCCGTTGCCGTCGGCGGACCGGTCGATGACGAGTTCGTGGGGTTGGGGGGAGTCGTGCTCCGCCGGAACGAATTCGGGGAGGATATCCGGGAGCGAGCGCCCTTCGAGCCGGGTCCGGCCCGTGCCCAGGACCCGTGATGCGCCGGGATTCGCCTGCAGGATGCACCCGTTGCCGTCCACGACGAGCACGCCGTCGGTGATGCCGTCGAGGACCGCCGTCAAGCGGGCGGACTCGGTCCGGTACCGCAACTCGGAGGCGCGCAACTCCGCCGTCCGGTCGGCCACCTCGCGGCCGAGCCGTTCGGCGAAACGGCGGTTGGCCACGGCGAAGACGAGCAGGGCCAGCAGGGCGAGCACAGCCAGGACCACGCCGGCGACGAACCAGGGGGTCCGCCACACCGGTGGGCGGAGGCGCAGGTCGGGTGAGACCAACACTTCGCTCACGTTGCCCTCCACGTCCACCGCCTGCAGGTGCAGCCGGTGCAGGCCCGGCGGCAGGTTGGTGTAGCGGAGGGAATGGTCCGGGATGATCCGGGCCGGGGTCCAAGCGGACTGCAGGGGTTCGAACCGGGTGCGGAAGCGCAGGTGTTGCTCGTCCCGGAAGGCGTAGGCGGTGAAGCGGAAGACGACCTCGTGGGTGTTGGCGGGCAACTCCAGGAGGCCGGCGGGGGGGACCTCGCGGCCGTCCACCTCGACGCTCGTGAAACGGACAGGCAGGTCCACGGTCGGCTGCGCGTCGTGGAGGGGATCGAAGACCGACACGCCGCGGTCAGTGCCGATCCAGATCCGGCCCGAGGCATCCTCGGCCAGGGCGTCCCGGTTGGTCTCGTTGCCGGCCAAACCGTCCGTGGTCCGCCAGGCGCGCAGCTTGCCGTCCTGCCAGCAGCGCACGCCGCGATCGGTGCCGAACCAGACACGGCCTGCCCGGTCGGCCAGCATGCCGAAGATCATGTCGTTGATGCGGGGGGCCGTCTCTGCGACCAGGCTGTCCCCCTCGATCCGGGCCAGTCCTCCGGCGGTTCCCACCCACACGCGGTCGTCCCGTTCGAGGACCGCGTAGGCCTGGCCGAGACGGGAGGACGACGGACCGCCGTACCATTCCTGCTCGTCGCCGCGTATGCGCAGCACCCCCAACCGGGGGGTGGTCACCCAGATGCCTCCCCCGACTGCCGGTTCGATGCGGCGTACCGAGATTTTCTCGACCACGAGTTCGAAGGTGGCCGTGCCGGCCACGATGGCGTCGCGATCGACCCGGAAAAGGCCCCGCACCGTGCCCACCCAGAGTTTGCCCGCGTCGTCGGCGTGGAGGGCGAAGATGGGTAAGGGGGGAGTGCTCGGATTACCGTGCCAGGTGAGGCGGCCGTTGTTCTGGTAGCGGGCGATGCCCACGCGCTCGGCGGCCACCCAGTACCCGCCCTCCGGGTCAGGAGCGATATCCATGGTCCGGCACCGTCCGGTGCCGACATCCGTGTCGATAACCTGCTGGACTTCGTCGCCCACGAAGCGGGTCAGTCCATGGGGGTGGCCCAGCAGAACTCCGCCGTCCGGCAGGGGTTGCACCGCGCAGACCTCGTCGTCGGGGAAGCCGCTGTCGGCGTCGAAGTTGGTGAAACGGCGGGACACGATCTTGGTGACCCCGCGTAGGCCGGCGATCCACACCAGCCCCTCACGATCGACGAGGATGTCGTAGGCGCCGGGGGCGGCGAAGTCCCGGGTGTCCAGGATTTCCCAGCCACGCCGGGGGTGCCGGTAGCGAATGCCGTCGGCGTCGCCGAGGTAGATGCCGCCCACGTGATCGGTGGCCACGGTCACCTCGTGGGACAGCTGTTTGACGCGGATCATCTCGTCGCGCTCCAGCACCTGGCAACCGGTCCGGTCGAGGCGACTCAGCCAGTGCTCGCCGGCCACGAGCACGGCGCCGTCGGTCCCGTCGGGCACCATGCCGTAGGCCGGTCCCGGCGGCATTCCCGGGACGGCCGCTACCGTCGGCAGAGGGGTTCCGGTCCTGATGCGCAGGAGGCCGGCCGAGGTGGCCACCAGGAAGCCGTCCGCCAGCGGGTGGGCAGAGTAGATGATGAAGCGTTGCCCGGCCGTAGCGACCAATTGCCAGCGTTCTTCGTCGAAGAGGTACAGGTGGTTGGCCGGAGTCCAGGCCAGGACCGCGGGAGCACCCTCGGAACCGCCCACGGCGAAACCGCGGGCCGTCCAATCCGCGCCGGATTGCCGGCACGGCGGGAGCAGGCGCCAGGCGCCGTCCACGCGGACCGAAACGCTGAGCGGGGTCTTGCCGTGCAGAATCCACAGACGCCCGTCCGCGCCCACCTCCACGTCGGCCACTCCCGGCAGCATGGTCGCGGGTACGGCCTCGGGCAGCCAACGGAATCCGTCATACCGGACCAGTCCATTGCGGGTGGCCATCCAGATGGCGCCGTCGCCGTCCTGGGCGATCCCGCTGACGGAGCTGCTGGGCAACCCGTCGGTTTCGTCGTAGGTATGGAAGTGGTAGGATTGCCCGCGGACCGCCCCGGCGACCAGGGTGGCCAAGAGCAGAGTTCCCAGGAAGGCTGACCTCACGCGACGCGCCCCCGGATTCCTGGCACCCGATGCAGTTGTTTGAGCCGGGTCCATTATGCGTGACCGCGGGCCGTGCGGCAAGACGGTTTCGCGGACCGGCAAGCCGGAATCGGAAGGATGCAAGATCATGTCCAGGATGACGATCCCCGAGTTCCTGAAAGCGAATCCCGAGATCGACCTGCCCCTGCCGGGCGTGACCGGCTGGCTGCTCCAGGGTGAACGGCAGCAAGCGGTGGTCGTGGAATTCAACGAGACGGTGGAGGTGGCCGAGCACGATCACGCCGACCAATGGGAGATTGCGTTGTCCGGCCAGGTGGAATTGCATCGGGCGGGCGGCACCGAGGTCTACGAGGCGGGCGAGAACTTCCACATCCCGGCTGGACAGCCCCACGGCGCCACGGTCCACGCCGGCTACAAGGCGCTCATCTTCTTTGACGAACCGGATCGATATCAGCCCAAGAAGGGTTGATAACGGCCATCCCCGACCCCGGAGGTGGACCATGGCCCGCGTACTGGGTCTCGGCGGCGTATTCTTCAAGGTGGCGGATCCCGAGGCCCTGGGCGCCTGGTATCGCCGGTGGCTCGACGTGCCGGTCCAAGTGCCCTACGGCGCCAGTTTCCTGCCCATGGGCATGCCTCCCGGCGGTTACCAGATCTGGTCGCCCTTCGCGGCCGACACGGACTACTTCGCCCCGTCCGGGAGCGATTTCATGTTCAACCTGGTGGTGGACGATCTGGAAGGCTGCCTGGCCCGGGTGGCCGAGGGTGGGGCGGAGATCCTGCCCGACCGGCAGGACGGTGACTACGGCCGCTTCGGGTGGTTCCTGGACCCGGCCGGCCACAAGGTCGAGCTGTGGCAGCCGCCGGCCGTATTGCCCTCCGACGTGGCTCCGGAAGGCTCCTGAAACGTTTTTAACGACCGTTTTCATCTTTTATGTGTCTCGGTGCCAACGGCTTGATGCAGCACCCGGTCCAAGGGGGTCCTGCGGGCTGGCGCGGGGGTAGGGCGTTCCGTACCGTTCACGCGGATGACGTGTCGGGTGGAGACGGAGAGAGCCCTGTCACGTCCGCGCCTACCGGGCGGTGCGGATGCGCCATATGCCCAAGGATTCCTCATGAAGCGTTTTCTGATCCTCCTGTTGATGTTGGCTGCCGGCGACCTCGCGGCCCAGACCCTGCCTCCCCAGCGATTCGCCTGGACCCGGCCCACCGCGGGCGAGCCGGCGGTGAGTTATGTGGTGCAGACCCGTGAGAACAGTGGCCCCTGGGTCACGGCTGGCGCCGCGACCGACACCTTCTATGTCTTCGACGACCTGCTGGCCGCCAGTTCCTGGGAGATCCGGGTGGCGGGCGTCGACGGCCAGGGACGCCAGGGCGTCTACTCCTTGCCGTCCCTGCCTATCGTGGGCGACGAGGGACCTCCGGGACCGCCGGGCGTGCCCGAACTCCAGACCCCTTAAGACAGCACGCGTGGGGGCCGTCCTTGACCGGTACGGCGCCACCGGCTAACTTTGGCGGGACATTCCAACGGGTCCGGCTCGGCCGGACCCGCGACCTCAACTTCAGGGCGGGGTGAAATTCCCCACCGGCGGTGAAAGCCCGCGAGCTACCGCCACCGACGGCCCGGCCGTCCGGCGGATGCTGACCCGGTGAAATTCCGGGGCCGACGGTGAAAGTCCGGATGGGAGAAGTTGGCGGTTCATGCCGCGGTGTCCGCATGCCCGTTCGGGTGCGGCGGACCGTTCTTCTCCCTATGACATGCCCTGCCGGGATTCCATGGCCGACCCGTTCGCCAGCGACACCCGCGACGAAGCCCCCATGGCCGAGGCCCTTGCTCTGGCCCGGGCCACCGCGCGCCGTACGTGGCCCAACCCGCCGGTGGGCGCGGTGGTCGTGCGCGACGGGGAAGTAGTCGGCCGGGGCGCCCACGCCGGAGCCGGTTCGCCCCATGCCGAACCCTTGGCCCTGGCCGACGCCGGCGCGGCCGCTCGCGGCGCCACCCTCTACGTCACCCTCGAGCCCTGCAACCACCAGGGGCGCACGCCGCCCTGTGCCGCGGCCGTCTATGAAGCGGGCATAGCCCGCGTGGTCGTGGCCATGCGGGATCCGAATCCCCAGGTGACCGGCGGCGGTTGCCGTTGGCTGCGGGACCGAGGCCTGGCCGTGGACGTGGGCGTGGGAGCCGCCGAAGCACTCGAACTGGTGTGGCCTTTCGCCGCCGGCGGAGGATTCCCGCGGCCCTGGATCGAACTCAAGACGGCCACGACCCTGGACGGGCGCTTCGCCCCGCCGGACACGACCCGGGACGCGGCGGCGCCCTTCTTCCTCACCGGCCCCGACGCACGCCGCGACGTGCACCGGCGCCGGCGCCGGGTGGATGTGGTGCTGGTGGGCGAGGGCACCGTCCGCGCCGACCGGCCCCGGCTGGATGGCCGTGGCGCCGCCGGCCAGAACGACGTGCCGCAAGCAGAACCGCTGGCCGCCTACTGCGATACGGACCTCAGCTGGACCGGCGGTTTCGCCCGGGAGACATACCTGGTCCTGGCCGGGGAACAAGCCGCCGCGGATGCCGCCCGGGTGGCGGCCATCACCGCCGACGGCGGCAAAGTCGTGGCCTGCCGCACCTCCGACGGGCGCCTGGACCTGCCGGACGTGCTACGGAAATTCGCGGCGCGGGACCTGGTGACGGTCATGGTCGAGGGCGGGCCGCGCCTGGCCGCGTCCTTCCTGGGGGCCGGGCTGGTGGACCGCTGGCTGCGCTACGAGGCGCCGCGGGTCCTGGGTGCGGGTATCGGCTGGCCGGCGGATCTGGCGCCGGGTGCGGAGGACTTCCACGTCACCCGCATCGAACGCCACGGCGATGACCTTCTGACGATCCTGGACCGCCGGGACTTCCGGTCCCTGCTGACGGAGGTGACGGCCTGATGTTTACCGGCATGATCAAGGAGATCGGACGCCTCAGGGGCCTGGTCCCAGCCGGCGGTGTGGTGCGCGTGGATATCGACGGTCCGCAGACCGCCCGGGCCGCGTCCCTCGGGGACAGCATCGCCGTGGACGGCATCTGCCTCACGGTGACCGCGGTCCGGGGACGGTCCTTCTCGGCGGAAGCCGCCACCGAAACCCGCCGCCTGACCACCTTGCGCGATTGGCGCCCGGGCCGCCGCCTGCACCTGGAGCCCGCCCTGCGCGCGGGTGATCCCCTGGACGGCCACCTGGTGCAGGGTCATGTGGACGGCGTGGGCCGCGTGGTCAAGGTGGCCCGCGCGGGCCGCGACCTGCTGGTGACCGTGGGCCTGGACCGTAAAATGGCCCGCTACCTCACGCCCAAGGGCTCGGTGGCCGTGGACGGCGTGAGCCTCACGGTGGACCAGGGACCCCACACCGACCGCTTCACCGTCAACTTCATTCCCCACACCCTGGCCTGGACCCACTTCGACGGCATCCGTTCCGGACGCCGCGTGAACCTGGAGATGGACGTGCTGGTGAAAGCCGCCCGGGCCGGCGGTTTCGCCGACCTGCCTGCGGTGGACGCCGCGCCGGCGCCGGACGCCGGGACACCCCTCACCCTGGAGCGTCTGCTGGGGGCGGGCTTCCGCCGCCGCGGCACGAAAGGATCGACATGAGCGAGCAACCCCGCATCGACACCATCGACGAGGCCCTGGACGCTCTGCGCGCCGGGGAGATCGTCGTCGTCGTGGACGACGAGGACCGGGAAAACGAGGGCGACTTCATCGTCGCCGCCGAGAAGGTCACGCCCCAGATCGTGAACTTCATCGCCAAGCACGGCCGCGGCCTCATCTGCCTCTCGGCCACGGGCGAGCGTCTGCAGGAACTGGACATCGAGCCCATGGTGGCCCGCAACACCGCCAGTCTGGGCACGGCCTTCACCGTGAGCATCGACGCCGCCACCGGCGTCACCACGGGCATCTCGGCCGCCGACCGGTCCCGCACGGTCGAGGTCTTCATCGATCCGAAGACCCGGCCCCGCGACCTCTCCCGGCCCGGTCACATCTTCCCCCTGGAAGCCATGCCCGGCGGCGTGCTCAAGCGGGCCGGCCACACGGAAGCCGTGGTGGACATGTGCGAGGCCGCCGGCCTGTACCCGGCAGGCCTGCTCTGCGAGATCATGGACGAGGACGGGGAAATGGCGCGGTTGCCCCGCCTCGGGGAAATCGCTCGGGAGCACGGACTCAAGCTGGTGACCATCGCCGACCTCATCAAGTGGCGCCGCGGCCACGAGCGCCTGGTGGACCGGGAGGCCGAAGTGCCCCTGCCCACGTCCTTCGGCGAGTTCCGCATGGTGGCCTACTCCACCAAGGTGGACGCGGCCACCCACGTGGCCCTGATCAAGGGCGACATCAGCCCCGACGAGCCCACCCTGGTGCGCGTCCACAGCGAGTGCATGACCGGCGACCTCTTCCACAGCATGCGCTGCGACTGCGGCCAGCAGATGGAGGCCGCCCTGTCCATAATCGAGGCCGAGGGCAAGGGTGTCTTCCTGTACATGCGCCAGGAGGGACGCGGCATCGGCCTGGTGAACAAGATGAAGGCCTACGTGCTCCAGGATGAGGGCGCCGACACGGTGGAGGCCAACGAGAAGCTGGGCTTCCCGCCGGACCTCAGGGAGTACGGCATCGGCGCGCAGATCCTCAGGGATTTGGGCGTCAAGCGCATGCGCCTGATGACGAACAACCCCCGCAAGATCGTGGGGTTGGAGAGCTACAAGCTGGAGATCGTCGACCGGGTGGCGGTCGAGGTCGAACCGAACGTGAAGAACGCCAGATACCTGCAGACCAAGAAGGCCCGCATGGGGCACCTGCTCGACCACCTCTAGGAGGAACGTACGATGGGTAAGAAATTCGAGGGCAAGTTCGACGCGCGGGGCAAGCGGATCGCCGTCGTCGGCAGCCGCTTCAACGACTTCTTCACCAGCGAGCTCATGGACGGGGCCCTGGACTGCCTGGCCCGCCACGGCGTGGAGGATGACCAGATCGACACGGCCTGGGTCCCCGGCGGTTTCGAGATCCCCATCGCCGCCAAGCGCTTCGTGGCCACCGGCCGTTACGCCGCCGTCATCTGTGTGGGCTGCATCATCCAGGGCGACACGCCCCACTTCCACTACGTGTCCAGCGAGGTCACCAAGGGCATCGCCCAGGTTTCCCTGGACTCGGACATTCCCGTGGTGTACGGCATCGTCACCGCTGAGACCCTGGACCAGGCCATCGAACGGTCCGGCACCAAGGCCGGCAACAAGGGCTTCGACGCGGCGCTCACTGCGCTGGAGATGATCGACCTCTGCGCCGAGATCGACGCGGGCTGACGACACCGCCGAGGAGGACAACCATGACCGAGTTCGCGCGTCCGGCGCCGGACGAGTATGCGCCCTACTTCCAGACCTACCTGGACAAGGTGCCCTCCGGCGTGACCGACATCCTGGGCCACCTGAAGAGCCAGGGGTTGATCTGGCTGAACCTGCTGCGCACCCTGGACGATGCCGGAGCCGAGTACCGGTACGCCGAGGGCAAGTGGTCGGTGAAGGAAATGGTCGGGCATCTCATAGACACCGAGCGCACCTTCACCTTCCGCGCCCTGTGGATCGGCCGTGGGGCGCCCGAGGACCAGCCGGGCATGGACCAGGATCTGTGGGTCGAGAGAGCAGGCTCCCACGACCGGCCCCTGGCCGCCCTCTGGCGGGAGCAGCACGTGTGCCGCACGGACCACGTCTACCTCTTCCGCAGCCTGGACCAGACGGCGATCGAACGCCGGGGCACGGCCGACAACAAGGCCCTCAGCGTGCGCGCCATCCCCTGGGTCATCGCCGGGCACGAGAAGCACCATCTGGACGTGCTGAAGGAGCGGTACGGGCTCGGCTGAGCCCGCGGTTTTTCGTATGGTAGTTCGTAGACCGGCGGCCCATTGCGGCCGCCGGTTGCCTTCCATCCCCGGGTGGTTTACAATTGTGTCCGGGGTACGGCACTGCCGTCCCCCTTTGTGCAAACGCGCCGCGCGCACCCCGCGCCGGCCTCGTTCTTTGACAGGAGCATAGACGTGGGCAAACGCAGAAAGGGCCGTGAGATCGTTCTCCAGTCCCTGTACGCCTCGCTGATCAACGGCGGGCCGCTGAGGGACGTGCTGGACGACCAGCTCCGGCAGCGTGAATCCGCCACCGACACGGTGGAATTCGCCCGCGATCTGGCCCTGAAGATCTCCACCCACAAGACGGAACTCGAGACCTGGCTGGGGCAGCTCGTCAGCGGCGGCTGGAGCCCCGAGCGCGTGGGCATGGTCGAGAAGATCGTCATCACCATGGGGCTGGCGGAACTCCGATACAGCCCGGACGTTCCCTGGCGCGCGGTCATCAACGAAGCCCTCGAACTGGCTCGCCGTTTCTGCGACGAGGACGCGGTGGGGTTCGTCAACGGCGTCCTGGACAAGGCCGCCGCCCAGACCTACCCCGAGATCCGCGGCAAGGAGACCACGTGAGGGCCTCGACCCCCGGGCACTGGCAGCGCTTCTGGGAGCAGGCCGACGGCCTGGAACTGGAGGACGTCTACGGGACCGACGGCCGCATGGTACGCGAGGTCCTGAATCTGGGCGACCCGGCGGGCAAGCGCATCCTCGAGGTGGGGGCGGGCACGGGCCGCGACGCGGTGACCCTGGCCGCAGCCGGGGCCGAGGTCCTGACCCTGGACTACGTGGCCGGTTCGCTCCACCTGACCGCCAAGGCCGCCGCGGGCGCCGGCGTCACCGTGGCCACGGTCTGCGGCGACGCCCTGGATTCGCCTTTCGCCGACGGCACCTTCGACGTGGTCTTCCACCAGGGGCTCCTGGAACATTTTCGGGACACGACACCCTTGCTGACGGACAACGCCCGCCTGCTGGCGGCCGGTGGCCACCTCATCGTGGACGTACCCCAGACCTTCCACTACTACACCGTGGGCAAGAAGCTGCTCATCGCTCTGGACCGCTGGTTCGCCGGCTGGGAGACCCAGTTCACCATGGCCCAACTCGAGCAGCTGGCCGAGGCGCGCGGTCTGGAAGTCGTCCGCAGCTACGGCGACTGGATGGTGCCGGGCCTCTGGTACCGCGCCCTGCGCAAGCTCCTGCTGACCCGCCTGGGCTGGAAGCTGCCCATGCACCCGGAACCCGTGCCCGCCCTGGCGCGCCTGGGTGAACGGTGGCGCCGGTTGTTCGCCACCAAGAGACTCTCGCTGTACACCATGCCGACCATCGGGGTGGTGGCTCGCAAACCGGAGGCGAAGTCCTGAGACTGCTGGCCCTCAACTGGCGGGACATCAACGACCCCCTCGGCGGCGGGGCCGAGTTGCACCTGCACAAGATCCTCGCGGGGGCTGTCCAGGCGGGCTGGCACGTGGACCAGGTCTGCTGCACCTACGAAGGGGCGGAAGCGGCCGAGACGGTGGATGGGATCCACATCCACCGCCGGGGCCACTGGTCCGTGGCCAACTTCGTTCTGCCCGGGGTGGTGCGCGGCCTGCTCAAGGAGCACCGCTACGACCTGCTCCTGGAGGACATCAACAAGCTGCCCTTCTACACCCCCCTGTACAGTGGCGGCGTGCCCGTGCTGGCGGTGGTCCCGCACCTCTTCGGCACCACCGTGTACCGGGAGGCCAACGCGGTGCTGGCGTCCTACGTCTGGCTGGCCGAGCAGCTCATTCCACCGGTCTACCGGAACGTGGACTTCGAGGTCATCAGTCCCTCCACCCGGGACGACCTGATCGCCCGCGGCCTGGACGGCGATCGCATCCGCACCGTCTACTGCGGCCTGGAGCACGAACGTTTCGCACTGGCGGACCCGCCGCCGCGTTCGGCGACGCCCCTCGTGGTTTGCTGGAGCCGCCTGCGCCGCTACAAGAGCACCGACGTGGCCATCCGGGCCTTCGCGCGCATCCACCGGGAACTGGCCGACGCCCGTATGCTGGTCATGGGACGGGGGCCGGACGAGGAACGTTTGCGCAAGCTGGTGACCAAGCTCGGCCTGGACGACGTGGTGGACTTCCATGGCTTCATGCCCTGGGAAGAGCTCGTGGGCCATCTGCACCGGGCCCACGTCTTCCTCAACCCGAGTCCCAAGGAGGGCTGGGGCCTGACCGTGGTCGAAGCCAACGCCTGCGGTCTGCCCGTGGTGGCCAGCGACCGGCCGGGGCTGAAGGACTCGGTGCGCGACGGGGAGACCGGCGACCTGGTGCCCTACGCCGACGACGCAGCCTTCGCCGCCAAGGCCCTCGAACTGCTGCGCGATCCGGAGCTGTGGCGGCGCCGCAGCGAGGCAGCCCGCGCCTGGGCCCGCACCTTCAGCTGGGAGCGTTGTGCCCAGGAATCCCTGGAGATCTTCGACCAGGTGGCAACCCGGGGGGCGCAGTCGTGAAGCGGATCCTGGGCTTCCTGGCCAAGAGCGTGGTGAGCGGCGGTCTCATCTGGTACCTGCTCGCGCAAAGGCTCTCCCTCGACGACGTCACCGACGCGGTGGCCTCTCCCCGCTGGGGTTGGCTGGTGGCAGCCATGGTGGTCTACGGCCTGTCGGCCTTCGGGGGCGCCCTGCAGTGGTCCTGGCTGCTGCGGACGGCGGGGATCCGCGCCGCCGGCAGCGAGATCCGCCGTCTCTACTTCATCGGGCTCTTCATCAATAATTTCCTGCCGGCCAACGTGGGCGGGGACGCCTGGAAGATTGTCGATCTGGGCCGCCAGGAACAGCGCTCCTTGGGGGTCTTCTGCGCCACGCTCCTGGACCGCCTGCTCGGGTTGACGGCCCTGACCCTGCTGGCGGTGCTGGTCCTGCTGGGCGCCAGCGGCATCGGCGTACCCTTGCCGCGGACCGCCCTGTGGCTCGTGGCGGCATTGGGATTGTTGGGGGGCGGACTGGCATTCCTGCTGTCCCGGCGTCTGGGACGCCTGTTGCCGGCCACCGCCCTGCGCTTCGGCTGGCAGAAGGGCGCGGCACGGCTGGCCCGGATCACGGGCGAATTCTCCCGCTATCGGGAGCGGGTCGCCTGGCTGAACGGCATCCTGGCCTTCAGCGTCGGCGTCCAGTTCATGCGCATGGCCACCCACGTGCTGGTGGCCTGGGGACTGGGTTTCGAACTGACCTTCGAGCAGGTGGTGCAGCTCTTCGTGCTGGTCCCGTTGCTGGCCATCAGCCTCACCCTGCCCATCGCCATCAACGGCATCGGCCTGCGCGAATCCGTGTCGGCGAACCTGCTCACCTGGGCGGGCCTGGCCGCGCCCCAGGCCGTGGCCATGGAAGTGGCCGCCTTCCTGGTCCAGGTGATCTTCAGCCTGCAGGGCGGCGTGTTGCTCTGGCTGGGCCGGTGGCGTCGTCGAGACCCCGTAGCAGAGGAGTCGCGGAACTCCGCCGGGTGATTGTTGTTGCCCGGGAGGCCGTGTGTTAGCTTGGGCCGGTCCGAGGCCCTTTGGAGTCATCAGAGAGACGATCCGGGTACCATGGAACCGCTGTTGAACCGGCTGCGCCGGCCCCACATCCTCATCGCCGCCGGCGTCTTCGCCCTCACCTTGGGCGTGTACGTCACCACTCTCGGACCCACCATGGAGTTCTGGGACTGTGGCGAATTCATCACCACCAGCCACATCGTCGGCATCCCGCACCAGCCGGGTACGCCCATGTACGTGCTCATGGGGCGCGTCTTCGACGTGATCTTCGGCAGTCCACAGATCGACGAACCCGCCTTCCGCACCGCCTGGGCCCTGAACTTCATGTCGGCCTTCTTCAGCGCGTTGGCGGTGACCTTCGTCTTCCTGCTCATCCGCGACCTGGCCCGGCGGGCCGACCCGGACGTCAAGTGGCTGCCCGAACTGGGCGGCGTGGTGGGCGCCCTTTTTCTGGCCTTCAGCCAGACCTACTGGAACAACGCCATCGAGGCGGAGGTGTACGGCCTGTCGGCCTTCATGCTGGCGGTGCTCTCCTGGCTGGCCGTGCGCTGGTACGACCACCGAGACCACGATTCCAGCAACCACCTGCTCTTCCTTATGATCTACTTGCTGGGCCTGGGCGTGGGCTTCCACCTGGGCAGCGTGCTGGTCTATCCCGGCGTCTTCCTCATGGTGCTGCTGGCCAGCCGCCGCCAGTTGCCGGTCCTGGACCTCTTCCTCATGAGCGCCGGCCTGTTCGTTTTCCTGCTCTCGACCACGACCCGGGACAACGGCCTGGTCCTGCTGCTGCTCCTGGCGTACGCGGTGGTCGTGGGCGTGCGCGCCATGCAGGGCCATCGCTTCGCCCTGGTGGGCAGCGCCCTGTTCTTCGTGGGTCTGACCGTGCACGTCATGATGCTCGTGCGCGCTGGCGCCAACCCGGAGCCCCTGATCAACCAGACCGATCCGGACAACTTCGCCGCTCTCATGACCGTGATCCGGCGCGAGCAGTACCCGCCCCTGAACCCTTTCCAGCGGCAGGCGGACCTGGGCTGGCAGTACGGCTACTACTACGGCTTCCTGTTCAAGCAATTCTACTTCCTGGGCCCGGGCCACGGCCTGCTGACCGTGGTGACGACGGTGCTGGGTCCCATCTTCCTGGCCCTGGTGGGGCTCTTCCACGGGGTGCGGCGTCTCTTCCCGCTGGTGCTGATCCCCCTGGCCGGCTACCTCTTCAACGGCGAGATCCTCACCCTCTACCTGAATTTCACAGACCACGAAGTGCGCGAGCGCGACTACTTCTATTTCGCGGCTTTCCTGTTCATGGCGGTCTTCATCGGACTGGGTGCCGCGGCGCTCATGCGCTACGCCCAGGGCGGGGAGGGCAAGAGCGCGGACCAGGTTGAGCGGGACGACGCCGACTGGCGCCGGGTGGTGCGCGCGACTCCCAGGTGGTCCGTATGGCTGGTTGCCGGAGTGCTGTTGGTAGCGGCGTTGCTACCCATAGCGCCGGGTAGCGTCAAGTACTGGGAGCACGACCGCTCCGAGAACCATCTGGCCTACGACTACGCCTGGAACATCCTGGCCGGGCTGGACGAGAACGCCATCATCTTCACCAACGGGGACAACGACACCTTCCCCATCTGGTATCTGCAGATGGTGGAGAAATTCCGTACGGACGTGACGGTGGTGAACCTCTCCCTGGTGAACCTGCCCTGGTACATCAAACAGCTCCGCTACCATCACGGCCTCGAGTTTTCCCGCACGGACGAAGAGGTGGACCGCCTGCGCCACCGCATGTTCGAGGACCCGGAAACCGGGCAACGCGAACTGGTCATGATCAAGGACTACGTCGTACACGACATCATCACCACCAACCTGAGCCAGGTCGGACGGCCCCTCTTCTTCGCTGTGACCATCCCGCAGGACAACATGAAGCGCTACTTCGCCAACCTGCGCATGGAGGGCATGGCCTACCGGCTGGTGCGGGAGACCGCCCCGGACAACCTGCCCACCACCAACGCCGATAAGGTCATGGAGAACATGCTGGGCGTGTACCGGCTGGATTCGGTGCAGTCCGGCGATTCCGAAGAGCGCCAGCGCCGCTACGCCGCCATGGCCGGCCGTGCCTCCGACGACGGCACGATCATTCTGGGCCGGCCGGGCAAGCGGCTGAGCGCCGCGGACATGGCCGACCTGGCCGCCGGTCTGGGCCAGCGCCGCCGGGACACCTTCCGCAGCATCAACGCCCGCCACCTGCTGGGCAACTATCCCACGGCATTCAACCGGGCGGGCTTCGACTTCATCCAGCAGTCCGAGCTGGTGGCCGAGACCGACTCGGTGGCCTACCGGGAATTGCTGGCCAAGGCGGCGACGGCCTTCGAGGCGAGTCTGGCCTTGGAGCCGTTCAACGACCACGCCATGGACTTCTACCCCCTGTTGCTGGTGCAGCTCTATCGGGACGACGACGCCCGCGACTTCCTGATCTCCCTGCGCGGCAACGTGGACGAGGCGCTGGAGGAGCAGATCATCTTCCGCACCTTCCAGGGACTGATCCAGGGCGGGTTGTCGCCCATCGCCCTGGGCTGGGCCCGCCAGTGGCGGCAGGACGATCCCGGGCGGGGTTTCTATTACATGCTCGAGTTCCGTCTCTACGAAGCCATGGACGAGCTGGCGGCCGCCAGTGCTATCGCCGACGAGTGGGCGACCGTGGACGGCGCACGCAACGCAGAGATGGACCGGTCCCTGGCCGAGATGCAGCAGCGGGCTCGGGCGCGGGATCTGGAGAACGTACCGGCAACCGGCGGAGGCACTGATGGACAGTAGGGAACGGACGGAGATCGTCGCTGGGCTGCCCGACACGGTGCGGCGGATCCTGGCCCCGGGGACGCCGGTGGTGGTCACCGGTTGCGCCGGCTTCATCGGCAGTTCCCTGACCGAGGTCCTGCTGGAGGCGGGTTGTGCGGTCACGGGGGTCGACTGCCTCACCGACTACTACGACCCGGCCCAGAAACTCGAGCACATGGCCGGTTTCGCCGACCATCCGGACTTTACCTTCGTGCGCAAGGACCTGAACGACCTGGATGCCGAGGAACTCCTGCGCGGCAAACGCGCCGTCTTCCACCTGGCCGCCCAGGCCGGGGTGCGCGCCAGCTGGGGCCGGACCTTCGACGACTACGTGGCCTTCAACATCACCGCCACCCAGCGCCTGCTCGAGGCCTGCAAGGCACCGGATGTGGCCGCCGACCTGGTGCGCTTCGTCTACTCGAGCAGCAGCTCCGTCTACGGCGATCAGCCGGAATTGCCGGTCACGGAGAAGGCGCTGCCCCAGCCGCGCTCCCCCTACGGCGTGACCAAGATGGCCGCCGAGCACCTGAGCGTGCTCTACGCCATGAACTACGGCGTGCCCACCAGCAGCCTGCGCTACTTCACGGTCTACGGTCCCCGCCAGAGGCCGGACATGGCCTTCCGCAAGTACATCGAGGCGGCCCTGGACGGCCGCGTCTTCCAGGTGTACGGCGACGGTGGCCAGACCCGCGACTTCACCTACGTGGGCGACGCCGTGCGCTCCAACCTCCTGGCCGTGGCCTGCGACGAGCCTTGGGGGGTCTTCAACACCGGCGGCGGCAGCCGGGTGGCCTTCGGCGAAACCCTGGACCTGCTGCAGGAGATCCTGCGCGAGCGCGTGCCGGGTCTGGAAGCTACCGTCGAATACACCGAGACCGCCCGTGGCGACGTCCGCGACACCTTCGCCGACCGGGCCCACGTGGAAGCGGCCATCGGCTACAAGCCCACCGTGGGTATGGCCGAGGGTCTGGCCCGCGAAGTGGACTGGGCCATGGCCAGGAGGCGTCAGGCATGAGCGAGGGCGCAGGAAACACCGTACGCAGCGACATCGCCGTGGTGGTGCCCGCCTTCGACGAAGCCGAGTCCCTGCCCGAACTGGTGGAGCGCATCGCCGCGGCCATCGACGCCATGGGCCGGACCTGGGAGGTGTGGATCGTCGACGACGGTTCCGCTGACGGGACCTTCGCCGTGGTGGAGCGCTTGGCCCAGGATCGTCCGCAGGTCCACGGCCTCAGCTTCGGTCGCAACTTCGGCAAGGCGGCGGCCCTGGCCGCGGGCTTCGAGGCCGCGTCGGCTGAACTCGTCGTCACCATGGACGCCGACCTCCAGGACGACCCGGCGGAGATCCCCCACCTGGTGGCCAAGCTGGAGGAGGGCTGGGACCTGGTCTCCGGCTGGAAGCAGGACCGCCAGGACAGTTTCATCAAGAACAACACCAGCAAGATCTTCAACTGGTTCACCAGCCGCATGTGCGGGCTCAAGCTCCACGACTTCAACTGCGGCCTGAAGATCTATCGCCGCCAGGTGACTGAACGGGTCAAGCTGTACGGCGAGATGCACCGCTACGTGCCGGCCCTGGCCCACCTGGACGGCTTCCGGGTAGCCGAACTGCCGGTGAGGCACGCGGCCCGCAAGTACGGCTCCACCAAGTACGGCATGGCCCGCTTCATTAACGGTTTCCTGGATCTGCTGACGGTGTATTTCCTGCACGCGCGCCGCACCTCGCCCCTGCATTTCTTCGGGCGCGGAGGCATGACCTTCCTGGGTGCCGGCGGGGCGATCAGTCTCTATTTCCTGGCCTGGTGGCTCATGGGCCACGGCCTGCGCGTGCGTCCGGTCCTCGTGCTCGGACTGGTGTTCATCATCGTGGGTTTCCAGTTCATCAGCCTGGGCCTCATCGCCGAACTGGTGGTATCCGGGCGCCATCCCGAAACCGCCTACCGCATAGCCCGGCGTGTCTGAACGGCGCTGCATCCCCGACCGCCGCCAGGGTTTGCCCCCCCTGGTGGCCCTGGTCGTCAACTGGAATGGACGCGACGTCCTGCCCGAATGCCTGGCCTCCCTCCAGGACGGAGGCTATCCCGGTCTCAGGGTGCTGGTGGTGGACAACGGCTCCGTCGACGACTCGGTGGCCTGGACCCGCGAACACCACCCGGAATGCGAGATTCTCGAGACCGGCCGCAACCTGCGCTGGGCCGGCGGCAACAACGCGGGACTCCGTTACCTGGCTGATGGGGGATACGAGGGCCACGTCCTGCTCCTGAACAATGACACGGTAGTCCCCGAGGGTAGCCTGCGGCGCCTGGTGGTGGCCCTGGACGCCAACGAGGAGGCCTGGGCGGCCACACCACGCATCTGCTACGCCCACGACCCGGCCAGGGCCTGGTACGACGGCGGCACTGTGGGCCGGTGGAGCGGCTGGGTGCGCCATGCGGGGATCCGCAAATTGACGGGCAAGCTGCGCATGGAAGAACGCTACGTGGACTGGGGGACCGGCTGCGCCCTGCTGCTGTCCCCGGGGGCCCTGGACGCAGTGGGCGAGTTGGACGAGGAGTTCCACTTCTACGGCGAGGACACGGACTACTCCCTGCGCATCACCGCGGCCGGGGGCCGCATCCTGCACGTGCCGCGCTCCCTGGTCCTGCACAAGGTGAGCGCCTCGGTGGGCGGGACCACTCCCCTGAAGCTGTGGCTGCGTAGCCGCAGCCATTTGCGCCTGCTGCGCAAGCACTGGCCCGCGCGCAGTTGGCCCGTGCTGATTCCCCTGCAGGTGGGCTACCTGGCGGGCCACGCGGGCTGGCAATTGTGGCACGGCCGGCCCGAGGCGGCCTGGGCTGTGTGGCAGGGGGTCCTGGACGAATTGAGGGGCCGGCCCTACGTGGGCTGAGGTTTACAGGTGCGCGCCGTCAGTGGTATCATGGTAGCTGAACAACGACAATGACTTGAGCGCAATGGCGGCGCCTTCCGGGCGGCGTCCGTCGCGCCGTTGCGGATTCTGCCCGGGGGTGGATCCGGAACTTGCCCGCCGGGAGATCTCTTTGGCCAAACGCCGCACGGACCAGGAGCGCAGCACCGCCGCGAAACCGGCGGTGCCAGCGTCCCAGTCGCCCAGGCTCCGTACCTGGCTCCTGGTGACGGGCGCCCTCCTGCTGACCCTGCTCCTGCTCTATCCCGGGGCCGCGTTCCGCGGCGAGATCTTTGGCAGCAGCGACGCGGCCAACTCCGACGCCTTCCGCCTGGCCGGCGACCGGTCCCTGGCCGAGGGCTCATACCCCTTGTGGAATCCCTACCTCTTCGCGGGCATGCCCACCTTCGGCTCCCTGTCCTACGTACGATTCCTGTATCCGCCTTCCATCCTGCTGATGCTCCTGCAGGAAAGCCTGGGATTCCCGCCGTTGACCTGGCTGCTGGCCCACCTGCTCTTTGGCGGCCTGGGCATGGCCTGGTTCCTGTCCCGCTGGCGGTTGCCGGTGGCTACCCTCGTTCTGGGCGGCGTACTGTGGCTGTTGCTGCCCAAGGTCGTGGCTTGGGGCGTCCACGGTCACGGCACCAAACTCGGCGCTGCCATGTACCTGCCCTGGATCGTGGGCTGGGCCTGGCGGGTCCTGGACGGTGGCGGCGCCCGGGCGGTGGGCATGACGGGGCTCCTGCTGGGCCTGCAACTGCTACGGGGCCACGTGCAAATCACCTACTACACCCTGCTGCTGGTGGGGTGGCTGGCCGTGTGGAACGGCCTGTGGCCCCTGGAGGCGGCGGTCCGCGCCAGGATGGCCGTCCGCTGGCGGCGCTGCGCCATGCTGGGGGGCGGTCTGGCTCTGGGCTTCCTGGTGGGCGCCCTGCTGCTGGTGCCCGTCCACGGCTACGCGGACCTGTCCATCCGCGGCCAGGATACCTCCGGCGGCGGGGGTGTGGGCATGGACTACGCCACGGGCTGGTCCCTGGCCCCGGCGGAACTGGGCACCTTCGTGCTGCCGGCGGCGGCGGGCTTCGGGCAGGCCACCTACATGGGCCTCATGCCGTTCACCGACTACCCCAACTATCTTGGCATCCTGTTGCTCGCATTGGCGGCCGCCGGTTGGTGGCGCGGCGACCGCAGCCTGACCGTGGCCCTGGCCGTGGCGGCGCTGCTGGCGGTGTTCGTTTCCTTCGGACGGTACGGCTTCGGTTTCTATGAACTGCTCTACCGCCTGTTGCCCTACTTCAACAAGTTCCGCATCCCGTCGATGATCCTGGTGCTCACGGGATTCGTGGCCATCGTGCTGGCGGCGCGCGGGGTCGCGGCCTGGCGCGAGGGGACGACGCCCTGGAACCGTCCAGTGGTGCTGCCGGCGGTCCTGGGCCTGGCGGGGGTGGCCCTGCTCCTGGCGGGAGCTGCGGAATTGGCCAAGGGGACCTACGCCTCCGGTCTGGAGTCCCTGGCCGCCAGGGCTGGCCGTACGGCGGTCCCGGTGCTTCTGGACACGGCGTGGGATCTGCACAAGGCCAGCCTGGTACGCATCGGCCTGATTCTCATGGCCGCCGCCTCGGCCTTGTTCTACTCCACGCGCTCGGAGGCCTTCCGCCGCGGCGGTCTGGCCTGGGTGCTGCTCGGATTGCTGGCGGTGGATCTGGCGGGCGTCGATCGCCTCGTGATCCACCCGGAAAAGGGACTGTCCACGGTGGTCGCCGACGGCTCCGGCGGCGGGCGCCTGGTATCCGCGACCAAGCTCACGGGGCTGCCGACGCGCCAGTCCGCTGAGAGTTCCCCCTTGGCCCGGACCCTGCTCGCCGAGACGGGCCACGACCGCGTGTGGCCCCTGGGACGGCAGAGCGGCATGAACACCTGGATGGCCGACGGCGTGCATTCCCTGGGCGGCTACCACCCGGCCAAGCTTGCGGGCTACGAGCAGATCCGCCGCCGCCTCTTCGGCGCCGAGCCCGCCGGCCGCCTGGCCAACTGGCTGGGGGCACGCGTGGTGGCCTGGGAGGGGACCCTCTCCCCGGCGGACCTGGACTTTCTGGACGCCACGGGCCTGGACCTGGAACGCGCCTCCCGCGGCGACGGCCGCACAGCCTTGCACCGCAACCGCGCCGCCCTGCCGCGGGCGCGTCTCGTGACCGCCTGGCGCAGGGCATCCGCGTTGCCGGAAGGGGACGCCCTGGAGCCGTTCCTGGACGCGATCCAGGCCGGCCGCCTGGACGTGACATCCACCGTGACCCTGGACCGGGAGCCCGTGCCGGCCCCCGGCGAGACCGCGAATCCCTTGCCGGCGGTGGAGTTCCTGACCGACGGCCTCAACGAGGTCGTCCTGGAAACGACGGCCCCGGTCCCGGCCCTGCTCTTGCTTGCGGACATGATGGCTCCTGGTTGGCGCGTCGAGGTGGACGGCCGCCCGGCCGAGCTGCTGACGGCCGACCTGGTGCTGCGGGCGGTGGCCCTGGAGGCCGGCCGCCACACGGTGCGCTTCCATTACAGCGACCCGTCGGTGCGGACGGGCCTCCTGCTCAGTCTGACCGGACTCCTGGGAGTCGCGGTCCTGATCCTGTTCCCCTTCCTGCGCCGCCGGCTGGCGGCGTCCCCGGGTGGCGACCATGAGTGAGCGTGTGGTGAACAAGGCCGTGGTGATCGTTCCGACCTACAACGAGGCGGAGAACGTGGGCCGCCTGCTGCCGGCCATCCTCGAGCGGGACGAGCGGCTGTCGGTGCTCGTGGTGGACGACAACTCCCCGGACGGCACGGCGGACGTGGTCAAGGCCCTGCCCGGGTTCGGCGACCGGATCATGATCCTCGAACGGCCCTGCAAGGCGGGCCTGGGCGCCGCCTACATCGCCGGCTTCCAGTGGGTGCTGGCCAATACGGAGGCCGACGCCGTCTTCGAGATGGACGCGGACTTCAGCCACGCCCCCGACGCCCTGGACGAGTTTCTGGTGGAGATCGAAACCCACGACCTGGTCCTGGGCAGCCGCTATCTGGGCGGCATCACCGTGGTGAACTGGCCCCTGTCCCGCCTCTTCCTCTCGGTGGGTGCGAACCTCTACGCCCGCGTCGTCACCGGCATGCCCATCCGCGATTGCACCGGCGGCTTCAAATGTTTCCGCCGCACGACCCTCGAACAACTCCCCCTGGGGGAGATCAAGAGCGACGGCTATTCCTTCCAGATCGAACTCAATTACCACTGCTGGCGCCGGGGGCTGACCATCAAGGAGATCCCCATCATCTTCACGGACCGTGTGGTGGGCGTCTCCAAGATGTCGCGCCGCATCATCGCCGAGGCCATGTGGATGGTGTGGGCCCTGCGCCTGAGGCGAATCCCTTGACCGGGGGCAACCTGTTTCCGGTGAAGCTGGCCGTGGTCATCGTCCACTACAACACGAGCGACGACCTGGCCCGCTGTCTGGAATCCCTGAACGCCTACGGGCCGCCGGACGACTTCCGGATCGTGGTGGTGGACAACGCCTCCCGCGACGAGGGCCTGGCCGAGGTGCACCGCCGCTTCCCCGACTGTGAGTGGATCTTCAACGCGGACAACCAGGGCTACTCCCGCGGCTGCAACCGGGGCCTCGCCGCAGTGGAGGCCGAGTACTACCTGCTGCTCAACCCGGACGTGGTGGTCAAGCCCGGGGCCCTGGCCCGCCTGCTGGAATTCGCCGACGCCCACCCGCGGGCGGGCATCATCGGTCCCCAGTTGTTGAACGAGGACGGCACCATCCAGCATTCGTGCCGGCGCTTCTACACCTTCTGGACCCTGGTCCTGCGCCGCACCTTCCTGGGCAGGCTCTTCCCGGACAGCCGGCCGGTCCGGCGCCATCTCATGCAGGACTTCGACCACCGCTCGGCCCGTCCGGTGGACTGGCTCCTGGGCGGCTGCCTGCTTGTGCGCCGCAGCGCCGTCGATCGTACCGGCCCCATGGACGAGCGTTTCTTCCTCTACTTCGAGGACGTGGACTGGTGCTACCGCATGTGGCGCGCGGGCTGCGAGGTTCTCTACACCCCCGACGCGCGCTTCGTCCACCGACACAGGCGTTCCAGCGCCCAGGGCGCCACGAGCCGTTCCTTCTGGTTGCATCTGGGCTCCCTCATCTCCTTCTACGAGAAGTGGGGCGCGCTGGTGTGGCTGTTCAAGAAGTGGCGGGATCCCCTGCTGCTGTTCGTCATGTGGCTGCTGGACATGACCGGCCTGGCGGCAGCCTTCGGACTGGCCTACGGGCTGCGAAATCTGGGGCACGACCTCTTCCCCGAGCAACTCTACCCCTTCGCCGAGTACCGGCCCCTGCTCCTGTTCGGGCTACTGCTGGCGACCCTCACCTTCGTCCTGGCGGGACGCTACCGCGGCGAGCATCTGCGCCGGCGGCGATCCGTGGTTGAACACCTGCAACAGACGGGCATCGTGGCGGTGCTCATGCTGGCCAGCACGTACCTGGGACACCTGGAGGTGGTCAGCCGGGCGGTGCTCCTGATGTTCGTGCCGCTGCTGGTGGTTTTCACGGCCCTGGGGGACGGTCTGGTGCGGCGCGTGCTGCGGCGGCTGGAACGCGGACACCTCTCCCTGGAACGCACGCTGCTGGTGGGACCGGCAGCGGTCTGGCGCACCTGGCTCGACCGGGCCGGGGACCTGGCGGCCCAGGGGGTCGACGTGGCCGGCTTCGTGGACGATCCGGGCGCCCTGGAATCGTTGCCGCCCCTGGCGGGTGGCACGGTGCCCTGGCTGGGCCGCCCGGCCGAGGCCGCGGACGTGGCCGAGCGGTACCGCATATCCCAGGTAGTGTTCCGGGATCTGCCGCCGCCGGGCGATCCCCTGTGGACGGCCGTGGGTGCCCTGCGCCGCATGCGAGTCCGCCTGCGCTGGCAGGGGGACGGCGTGTGGCTCCTGGCGGCTGCCACGCGCATGGAAGTCTTCGGAGGCGGGCTGAGCGCAGTTCAGGGCCAGGCGGGACGGCGAGCGGCCGGAGCCCTGGGGCGCCGTTTGTGCGGCGCGGTGGCGGGACTGCTGCTGGGCGTGGCGGCAGCGCTGCCCTGGGCCTGGTTGCGGCTGGTGGATGTTCGGCAAGGGCGTGCGCGGATCGACCGTGTGACCGCCTGGGACCGCTGGCGCGGGGGCACGCCCCTGGTACTCGCCTTGGCCACCGACGGCCAGGTGAAAGGTCTGGTCTGGCAGTGGCCGCTGGCCTGGTCCCTCCTGACCGGACGGGTGGCCATGTGGGGCGAACAAGCCCGGGCGGACGGGCCGCCGCCTCCGCCGCCGACCACCGGGGACCTCATGGATTTCTGGCGCGCCGAACCGGCGCCGCCGGGTTTGACGGGCGCCTGGGCGGCAGCCGGGGGAGGCGGCCGGCTGCGGGCGATCTGCGCTCGCCTGTGGCGCGATCCGGGCGGATTCGGTAACGTCGCGGAAACAGTACGAGCTAGGGAAGTCGTCGAGAAGGACCCTCCGGGCACCGAGGTGGAATGAGCATGCGGCACACAGGAAGCGGAAGACTCATGACGGCCTGCGCCCTGGCGTTGCTGGCGGTGGCGGCCGCCACGGCGGCAGCGGCGCCCGTATTCGAGCCCCTGACCCGGGCCCGCGAAGTAAGCACCCTGCTCGAACTGGACGGAAAGGTCTTCGGGGGCACGGGCGACGGCGGCGTGTTCGTATGGGACGCCGACGATCCCGGGCAGTTCGAACGCTGGACCGCCGGCACCCAACTGGGCAGCGCCCGGGTAGTGGATCTGGCCTGGACCGGACGCTACCTGTGGGTCGCCACCGACGACGGCGGCCTGACCCGGGTGGAGGACCCGGCCTCGGACGCACCGTCTTTCCGGCAGATCGGCTCGACCATGTCCACCTTCGCCACCACCGCCGTGGCCGGTCTATTGCGGGGCGACCAGGAACGGGTCTGGTACGGTCTGGGTGACGGCGGTCTGGGGGAGATCACCGACGGCTTCGACGGTTCGGTTTATACCACCAGCGACGGTCTGGTCAGCGACACGATCCGGGCGCTCCACATCCACGACGGTGAACTGTGGATCGGAACGCCCGCCGGCATCTCCCGTTTCGCCGACGGGGTCTTCCACGACGCCACCGCCGGCCTGGCCGGCCTGAACACCCGCGTCTTCGTCACCGACACCGCCGGCGATCTCTTCGCCGCCGGCAGCGGCGGTGTCCATCGCTGGGACTCCTCCGGGGAGGCCTGGGTATCCCTGGGCGGTATCGGCCGTACAGTGGTCGGCCTGGCGGTGGTGGCCGACGATCTCTACGCGCTGGGCGCCTACGCCGGCGGAACGGCGACCCTGCACCGGTGGAACGGCACCGGATTCGACGACCTGGCTCTGCCCGAGCCCCGGACCCTGGCCACCGGCGGCGGCACGGCGGTCTGGCTGGGCGGCCGGATCGACGAACCCGGCATGCAGGTGAACCGTTCGGGACTGGCCTTCTACGCACGTCTGGACGCGGGCGGCGCGACCACGGTCTGGCAGCCGGCCCTGACCCTGCCCGCCAACTGCGCGGGGGTGACTTTCGGCGCCGACGGCCGCCCGTGGCTCGGCTCCCGCTGGGGCGAGGCCTTCTCCGGTCGCCGGGATGACGGTACCTGGGAAAACATCTACGAGATAGCCACGGTGGCCAACGACTCCTCCGGTCTCATCAACCAGATCGCACCCATTCTGGCCATGGCCACCGGCGCCGATGGCGTGGTCTGGGTGCCCCAGACCGGCTCCGGCGTGCTACGCCACGATCCGGCCACGGGCCGAACCGACCAGATCCGCCCCTTCAACAGCGGCCTGTCAGGGAATTCGCTGATCGGCGCCGTGGGGCATCCGGACGGCCCGGTTCTTTTCCTGCACGACTGGCTGGACACGGACGACAAGGTGGACGTGCTGGTGGACCCGGTCCACTGGCGCAATCCGGCGAACTGGCTCAGCCTGCCCCTGGGATCGGGCGGCCTGGGCGACGGTCCCAACGTATGGGACGCCCACGTGGCGCGGCGCGACCAGATCTGGTTCGCTGTGGAGGGCACGGGTCTGGTGCGCTGGGACGTCAACGGCCTGAGCGCCGGACCCGACGATCCGCTGACCTGGCTCGATCAGTCCGACGACCACTGGACCGCACCCGTGAACGACTTCCCGAATACCTTCCTCGACCCGACCCAGGCGCGAGGCATCGACGACGGCCCAGGCGGTTCCCTGTGGGTGGGCGGCAACGGCGTGGTGCGCTTCCGCTACGACGGCGGCCTGATCACCACCCTGGACGACCTGGGCACGGCCGCCGGCGACGAGGGCGGCCTGAGCAACAGCCGCGTGTACGACGTGGCCACCGACCGCCACGGGTACCTGTGGGTGGCGAACGCCTCGGGTCTGGACCGGGTCCGGCTCGGAGCGGGCGACCCTGTGGTGGACTCGTGGTTCGACGCCCTGACCTATGCCACGGACGGCGGCATCAACGGCCGCTACCTGTCCACCGCCATCGCCGACATGCCTGGCTCGAACTACGACTTCGCGCGCCTGGCCCTGGATTCCGACCGCGGGCGCCTCCTGCACAGCGGCGACCGGGGTGTGTCCCTGGTCGACGTGGGCGGGCCGGTGGGTGCGGCGAGCGGCTCCGCATCGGCGCAACTCTATCCGAATCCCTGGCGCCCGGAACTGGGCGACGGTCTGCTCAGGATCGGCGGTCTGGGCGTGGAACCGGGGGAGACGGTCGAGGTGGGCATCTACACCGTCGAAGGCCAGCTGGTCTACCAGGATCCGACAGTGGCGCCGGACACGGGCTTCTGGCGAGGCGTCAACCGGGTGGGCAACCCGGTGGCGACGGGCCTGTACGTGGTGAAGGTGTCCTGGCGCGGAGAACACCTGATGCGGACCCTGGCGGTGGTCAGGTGATGCCCCCGTCCCGCCTGCTCGTGGTCGGGGCGGGAGTGGCCGGCCAGACCCTGGTGCGCGAGATCCTGCGGGACCGCTTGCCCGCCGAACCGGTGGCTTTCCTGGACGACGACGAAAGCCTGGCCGGACAGACCGTCTGCGGGTTGCCGGTGCTGGGCACCTCCGAGGACCTGGAGCGCGTGGCCAGCGAAGTGGACGCCCAGGAGGTCCTGCTGGCGATTCCCTCGTCGGGCGGACGCCTCGTTCGGCGCCTGGTCATCCTCTGCAAGCGTGCCGGACTGCCCTTCCGCATCGTGCCCGGCCTACGCGACATCATTCTCGGCGACGTGAGCTTCGCCCAGGTGAGCCACGTGGAGCCGGAGCATCTGCTTGGCCGGGAGTCTGTGGACTTCAAGGACGAGGAGGCCAGCCGGGTGGTGGCTGGAAGGCGGGTCCTGGTGACCGGCGCCGGCGGTTCCATCGGCTCCGAACTGTGTCGGCACCTGCTGGACCTCGAACCGGCGGAGCTGATCCTGCTGGGCCGGGGGGAGAACAGCCTCTTCGACATCGGCACCGAGTTGGAGTCGCAGCGCGGCGAAACGCGCTTGCAGACGGTCATCGCCGACGTGCGGGACCGGGCGCGGCTGAGGGTTCTCGCCGGCCGCCTGCAACCGGATCTCATCCTGCACGCGGCCGCCCACAAGCACGTTCCCTTCATGGAGGACAACCCGGAGGAGGCGGTGGCCGTCAATGTGGGGGGCACGGCCAACCTCATCGAGTTCGCCAGGACCGTGGGGGCAGAGCGCTTCGTGCTGATCAGCACCGACAAGGCGGTCATGCCCTCGAGCATCATGGGCGCCACCAAGAAGCTCGCCGAACAACTGGTGCGGCAGGCGGCGGCCGATGGCGATGGCACGCGCTTCATGACCGTGCGCTTCGGCAACGTCCTGGGCAGCCGCGGTTCGGTGGTCCCCTTCTTCATGAAGCGGATCGCCGCGGGTCAGCCCCTGCCCATCACCGACCCCCAGATGACCCGCTACTTCATGACCATCAAGGAGGCGGCGCTGCTGGTCATCGAGGCCATGGTGCTGGGGGAACGGGGTGCCACCTACATCCTGGAGATGGGCAACGCGGTCTCGATTCTGGAGCTCGCCCGGAACCTGCTCGTGCTGTCGGGCTACGATCCGGCGGGCGGCGACGACGGCCCCGGCATCGAGATCACCGGTCTCCGGCCCGGAGAACGCCTGCACGAAGTGCTCCACGAACCCGACGAGCAACTCCTGCCCAGCGAGAATCCCCTGATCCGGCGCGCGGTGGCCGGCGACACGGATCCGGCCCGGGTGGCCGCGGCCGTGGACGACCTGCTGGCCCTGGCCGTGGCCGGGGATACGGGCGGACTACGCCGCCTACTGGCCGATCTCACCGGGCGCGCCGTCCTCGTGGCGCCGCCACTCGAGTAGGGGCGCGGCGGTGGAGGTCGGCATCCAGGCGACAACGCCCGCGGATTGGCCCGCCCTGGTGGCGGCCGATCCGGCGGCCGACTACTTCCATACCGCTGCCTGGAGTTCCATCGTCGCCCGTCACGTGCCCGGCGCCCGCGCCCTGTGGATCACCGTGCGCGACGCCGGCGAACTCGTGGGCGGCCTGGCTGCCGTTGCCCTGGGCGGTACGGTGCGACGCTGCCACTCGGGAGCCTTCGGTTGTGCCGGCGGACCCCTGGTGGCCGACGGCGACGCCCGCCGCGGCCCGGTCATCGCCGGCCATCTCCTGGACGAACTGGTCGGTCGGCGGGGCGGTCTCCTGGCATCGGTCGGCGTCTCCCTCAATCCGGACCACGAAGAACGCTGGGGCGGACGCCTCGCTGCCGACGCCCGTTTCCGGCGGGTCGACACTCCCGCGGCCGTGGTCTCCCTGGACGGCGGACCTGACGCCGTCGCCGCCCGCATGCGCAAGAGCAAGCGCAACGAACGCAACCGCGGCCTGCGGCGCGGTGCCGAATTCCTGGTGACCCGGGACCCGGATCACCTGGCGGCCTACCATCGCATCCACGTGCAGGCAGCCGGCGCCTGGGGCCAACCGGCGGTCCCTTTGGCCATGCTGCAGGACCTGCTCGACCAGGGGGCGGGCCCCGAGGGGGGCGAAGCCTACTTCGTAGCCGTGCGCTGCGAGGGACGGATCGTGGGCGGGCACCTGAACTTCCACCTGGGCGGGTCGGTCACCGCCTGGCATGGCGTCACCGATCCGGTCCTGGCCCGCACCCACTTCCCGTCCACCGTGGCCGTGTGGGGGGACGCGGTGGAGGCCTGCCGCCGCGGTGCGACCAGCCTGGATCTGGGGGGCAGCGGCGGCATCCCCTCCCTGGAGTCCTTCAAGCGGGGCTTCGGCGCCGAACGCCGGGAGCGTGGCTGGTACGTGGCGGAAACGGCGCCGCTGCGGCTGCTGCGGAGCCTGCGCGGCCTGGTCCGGCGCAAGGAAGGCAACGGGCGACGCTGGCACGACGGCGCCACCGGCGCGTCCGGTGGAGGTACGCCGTGAGACTCCTGGCCGCGGGCGCCCGCATCCTGTCCGGCCGCGTGGCCCAGATCCTGGCCAACGCCGCAGTGGTTTTCTGGGTGGCCAAGACCCTGGGACCCACGGGGCAGGGCCACTACAGTCTCACCGTGGCCGTGGCCCAGCTCGCGGCTGCCCTCCTGGCCGGCGGCATGGGCCTGGCGGCGGTGCCACCCCTGCGCCGGGACCGCATCCCGGCGGCCCGCATGGTCTCGGTCCAGGCCGGCTGGGCCGGCGCTACGGGGCTGGTGCTGCTGGGCGTGGCCGCCCTGGCCGGCGGTGGGGCGGTGGGCGCCTTCTTCGCCCGGCATCTGGGCTGGTCGCCGGGGCTGGCCTTCGCCGTGGCCATCGGCGCCACCGGATTGCTCACCTTCGAGATCTTCTCCTACGACCTGCTGGCCCGTGGCAGGCTGGTCATCGGTTCGGCCATCAACGGCTGGCGCGCCGCCGGCCACCTGGTGATCGTCGGCACCGCGGGCCTGGCCGGGATGCTCGGCTTCGCCCAGGCGGTGGGGGCCTTCGCCCTGGCCCAGTGTGCGGGCGCGGCGGTCCTGGTGGGGGTCGTCCTGCGGGAGATCCGCCGGCCTTGGCCCCGGCCCGGCGCCAAGCCCGGTCCGCCCGCGCCCCTGCGCGACAAGGAGCTCCCGGCGGACCTGGCGTCCTACTCCCGCCTGCGGTTGGTCCTGTTCAACCTTCAGCGGGGTTGGCTGGGACAGCTCTCGGCCGTGGCCTACTTTCTGCTGCTGCGCCTGGACCAGGGACTGCTGGCCCGCTACCACGGTGCAGCGGAGGTGGGGGTGTACTCGGTGGCGGTGCATCTGGGCGAGATGCTGTGGTTGTTGCCCGGGGCCATGACGCCTCTGCTGGTCCATACCTCGGCGGCCGACGCCGGCGATCCGGACCGTAACCGCACGGCCGTGCGGGCCGTGGGCATCGGCATGGTCGTGACCCTGGCCGCGGCGGTACCCCTGGCCCTGGTGGCGGGTCCCCTGCTGTCCCTGTTGGCCGGCGGCGCCTATGCCGGCGCGGTTCCGGCCCTGCGGGCCCTGCTGCCCGGCATCGTGGCCTTCGCCCCGGGGGCGGTCCTGGCCGGCGACTTCATCGGTCGCGGTAAACCCCATTGGAACACCCAGGCCAGCCTGTTGACCGTGGTGGTGAACCTGGCAGCGGGCCTGTGGCTCATCCCCGAGCACGGGGCCGTGGGCGCGGCCTGGTCCAGCACGGTGGCCTATGCCTGCGGGTCGGCTCTGATGCTGATTCGCTTCCGGCAAGCGATCCGCCGCGACCAGGCCTGATAGGCCTCTAATTCCCCTTTTTCGCACCTGCCTGTTTTTTTTCGACTTTCCTGGAAAAGGAGGTTGACACTCCTGTGGTGGCGTCCTACAGTGCGGAGGTGATCAGTGGGGAAAAAGGGTTAGATGTGGTGAAAGTGGCGGGAGGCCGAAGGAGCGGCATAAAACTCAAAGGATTGAGCGTAACTCCCGCCACTAAAACCACTTGAACGGATTGAGATGACCGACCAAACCCACAGCACGGACCAGGGCGCGGCCTTCACCTTTCATGGCTCCTACACGCGAGCGGTGGATGTGAAAGGCCGTTTCAACCTGCCCTTCCGGTTCCGGCACCAGGGCGCCGACGACGAGAAATACGTGGTCTCCAAGGGACCTGACGGCAATCTGGCCGTCCATCCCCACAGCGCCTGGATTGCCGCCTACAACCGGATGATGAATGGTGCGCCCGGACCCGAGCTGCGGAGGAACCTGCGGCGCATGAGCCGGGACAGCTCCCCGGTCCAGCCCGACGCCCAGGGGCGGATCGCTGTGCCGGCGGAACTGCTGGCGGGCGTGGGGATCGGTCGCAAGGTGACCGTCATCGGAGTCGGCGCCTACATGGAACTCTGGGATCCGGAAGCCCTCGATACGGGCGACGCCGTGGCCGGCGAACCGGATACCGCGTTCAACGACCTCTTCTTCGGGGGAGGGAGCTGACGCACCACGATGTCCGGCGGCAAGGATGCCAAGCCGGGATCGGCCGGGCGGTGAACGCTGATGGAGCGGCGACCGCCCGGCCCGGGCAAACCAACGAGCAACGACATCCGCCCACGGAAGGGCGACACTTGGGAAGGAGCCCGCAAATGCCGAGAGAGACGACCCGTCAGGCCGCGAGGCAGGAGGCCGCACGCAGCACGATGGAGATTCAGGTCCAGCACCAGGAACGGACTGTGCGGGTCTCTCTCTCGGGAATCCTCGATCGCGAAGGGGTCGCCGCACTGGCCGCCCGGGTGGCTCCCGGGCTGGCCGGCCGCGGTTGTCACGTCGTGCTCGATGGAACGGGCTTGACCCACATGGACTACCGTGCTACCCGCCCGTTCATAACCTGGCACCGCCGCCTGCGCACCTACGGCCACGAACTCTTCCTGCAGGGCTGGAGTGATTACCTCAAAGCCATCCTGGTCATGGAAGACTGGGACGTGGCTCCAGGCGATCCGCCGGCCGGCTTGCCCACCCTCCGTCACCTGGGGAGCATCGCCGCCGTACGGATGCCATGACCTCCGCGCCCCACGTCCCGGTGCTGCTGGAGGAGACCATCGAGCTGCTCCAGCCCCGACCGGGCCGGCGCTACGTGGACGGTACTTTCGGATTCGGCGGCCACGCGACCGCCCTGCTGGACGCCGGAGCCGAGGTCCTGGGTCTCGACCTGGACGACCGGGCCCTGGCCACCTGCCGCGATCTGGCCGCCGCACGGCCGGAATGTCACTGCCACTACGGATCCTTCCGCGACCTGTCCGGGGCGCTGGCCGCCTGCGGCTGGCGCCGGGTGGACGGTGTCCTGCTCGATCTGGGCGTGAACTCCCTCCAGCTGGACGATCCGGAACTGGGCTTCAGCTATCGGGCCGACGGTCCCCTGGATCTACGATTCGACCGGGAGCAGGGGCGGCCCGCCGCCGCCCTGGTGGCCGAACTCGACGAGACGGCTCTGGCGGACATCTTCTGGAAATGGGGCGAGGAAAGGGCCAGTCGGCGGTTGGCCAGGGCCGTGGTCCGGGCGCGGGCGGAGGAGCCAGTGGACACCACCGGCCGCCTGGCCGCGGTGATCACGGACACCCTGCCCCGGGGTGTGAAGCCCATGCCGACCCTGAGCCGGGTTTTCCAGGCCCTGCGCATCGCCGTCAACGAGGAACTGGAAGCGCTGGACGAGGCCGTCGAGAGTCTGCCTGGAGTGCTGAACGCCGGCGGGCGCTTCGTCGTCATCGCCTACCACTCCCTGGAGGACCGCCTGGTCAAGCGCTTCATCGACCGCGAGCGGAAGGACTGCCTGTGTCCGACCGAGCTTCCGGTGTGCGCCTGCAAACACGCCCGGAGCCTGCGCCGCCTGACCCGGGGCGCGGTGAAGGCCGGTCCCGACGAGGCCGCCCGCAATCCCCGTTCCCGCAGCGCGCGGCTGCGCGCCGCGGAACGTCTTTGACCGATTGCCCGAGGAGGGACGATGCACCGCCAAGACGCCAACGGCTGGACCATGGGTCCGGCGAACGTCCAGCGGGTAGGGGCCGCCATGGCCCACCGCCGCGGATTGCGCCACAGCCGCATCCTGCGCTGGCTGCTGGGAGGCAGCGCCCTGGCTTCGTCGCTGGCCGTGGCCCTGGTGGTGACCGTGCAGGTGACGGATCTGCGCGAGTCCGTGGCCATCCTCACCGACCGCCAGGCCTGCCTGGCCGCTCGCAATGCGGGGCTCCAGGCCGACTGGGCCTGCTCCACTCGGCCAGAGGTGGTGCGTGAGCGCGCCTCGCGCGAGCTGGGCCTGATCGTACCCGCCGAACCGGAATTCGTACTCGTGGCCCGCCGTAGCGTCCCGGAAGCCGGACCGCGCCTGTGGCGGCGGGTCCTGGAAGGGTTAGGCGGCGGCACGTCGGCCCATGCGGCCACGGCGGTAGCTACGCCCCTGCGCACCGGCATGATCTCCGTCCTGCCCCTGGCCGCTCCGCGGGCCGGGAGCGGATCGTGACGGCCGACGGCGGACGTTGGCGCTTCGCGGTCCTGCGGCTCGGCGTGGCGGTGCTGGCGGTGGTCCTGGCCGTGCGCGTGCTGCATATCCAGGTCTTCCGTCACGACGAATTCCACGCCATCGGACAGGGACAATGGTGGCAGGAAAGCGCCATTCCCGCCGTCCGCGGTGACCTGCTCGACCGCCGGGGCCGGCCCCAGGCCATCTCGGTGATCACCTGGAGCGTGGGGGTGGCGGGCTCGTTGGTGGAGGACGCCGGTGAACTGGCCAGCACCCTCGGACCGATCCTCGACTGCGACACGGGCCGCCTCGAACGGCGCCTGGTCCAGGCCGGTGACGCCCACGTGGTCCTGGACCGCGAAGTGGTACTCACCCGGGAACAGAAAACCACCCTGCGGCGCTTCAAGGCCGTGACCGTGGACACGGTGCGCTCGCGGGTCTACCCGGCCAACGGCGTGGGCGCGTCCTACATCGGTTTCTGCCGGCAGGGACCGGACACGACCATCTCTACCGGACTGGAACACAGCCTGCGCCACGTGCTGGCCGGCAAGCCGGGACGGTCCCAGGCAGTGGCCACGGCAATTCCGGGCCGGGACCTGGGCCACGTGGTGGTCCGCGAGGCCGTCCATGGCCACGACGTGGTGCTCACCCTGGACGGGGAACTGCAGGCCATCGCCGAGCGCCGCCTGGCCGAAGCGGTGGAACGGTACGGGGCCAAAGGCGGCTCGGTGCTCGTCATGACACCCACCGGCGGCGACGTGCTCGCCGCCGCCAGCTGGCCGCTGGTGGCCGACCGGGACGCGCGCCAGGAGGACGGGGCGGTCTGGCAGAATCGCAACTTCAACTGGATGTTCGAGCCGGGCTCGGTGGCGAAGATCTTCACCACCGCCTCGCTGCTCAGACACGCCGCCATCGACACGGGCTCGATCTTCGACTGCAGCGACCCCTGGATCGACGGCGTGAAGATCACCAATGACGGCGATCACCAGTACGGCGACCTGGCCCTGCTGCCGGCTTTTGCCAAGTCCAGCAACATCTACTTCGCACGGGCCGTGGCCAACCTGGGAACCGAGGAATTCCACCGGGACCTGCTGGACTTCGGCTTCGGCCAGCTCACGGGGGCGCCCTATCCAGGCCAACCCCGGGGTCTGTTGCGGGAGCCGTCCCGGTGGTCGGGACGCTCCAAGCCCACCCTGGCCATCGGCCAGGAACTGGCGGTCACGCCGCTGCAGTTGGGGTTGGCCGTGTGCGCCGTGGCCAACGGCGGCACGCTCTATGCGCCGCGCCTGGTACGCGAGATGCGCGACCCGGTTACCGGTCGGCTCGAACGGTGTCCCGAAGTGGCCTTGCGGCGGGTCATGGCCGAACCCCTGGCCGCCCTGCTCAGGCAGGCCATGGGCCGCGTCGTGGAGCAGGGGACCGGCATCGGCACGCGCCTGGACTGGATCGACATCGGCGGCAAGACCGGCACGGCCCAGAAGAGCTGCGACGGCCGGGGCTACACCCGGGGCGCCTACGTATCGAGCTTCGCGGCCATCGTGCCCTGGCAGGATCCGCGGCTGGTGGTGCTGACGGTGCTCGACGAACCCCGTGGCGTCCACCATTACGCGGCCGAGAGCACCGTGCCCCTGTGCCGGGACATCCTGGAGGACGTGCGCCGCAGCACCGACTGGCTCACCGACGCCCCCGGCGGCCGCACCATCATCAGGACCGACGACAGGTGGGCCCGGGCGGGCCGAGTGCCCGATGTGCTGCATCTCTCGTCGGCCCGGGCGGTCCAGCGGTTGGCCGCCGCCGGGCTGGCGGCCACCGGCGCCGAGCGCGAAGGAGTGGTCGTGGACCAGGTTCCGGCGGCGGGCACCCGTTGCTCCGAGGGCTCGTCCGTGGAGCTCGTGGTGGCCGGCCGTTCCGACCCGGGTACGGGCAACGCCCTGTGCCCCGACTTTTCCGGACTCAGCAACCGCCAGGTTCGCGGTCTCGCCGCGCGCCTGGGTATCCCGGTACGCATCGCGGGTGCCGGTTATGTCAAGAACCAGACCCCGCGCCCGGGGACCGTCCTGGACCGGGCTCCGGTGATCCTGCGGATGGAAGCGCCATGGCGGTGAGCCTCGCCGACCTGGCCGCCGTGTTTCCCGGGGCGAAGCTCCTGGGCGACGGCAAGGAGATCGTGACGGCGGTGACCGCCGATTCGCGGGAGGCCGGTCCCGGCGTACTCTTCGTGGCCGTGCGCGGCACCGGCGGCGACGGCCACGGTTTCCTGGACGCCGCCGTGGCTGCTGGATGCGCCGCGGTGGCGGTCATGGACCCGCAGGCGGCGGACGGAATCCAGGACCGGGTGAACTGTCTGCTCCTGGACGATACGCGGCCGGCACCGGCTCTGGCGGCCCGCCGGCTCCACGGGGAGCCCGATACGAAACTGCGCACGGCGGCCGTGACCGGCACCAACGGCAAGACCACCGTGTCCTACCTTCTGCAGGCCATGCTGGGCATCCTGGACGGTCCTTGTGGTTTGCTGGGGACAATTCGTTACGACGACGGCGAGGTATGCGAGACCGCGCCGTTGACCACCCCGGGCGGGCCTGTCCTGCACGCCTGGCTCGCCCGGATGGTGGATACCGGCTGCCGCAGCGTGGCCATGGAACTGTCGTCCCACGCCCTGGCTCAGGACCGGGCCGCGGGGCTCGGCCTGGACGTGGCGATCATGACCAATCTGGGGCGGGACCACCTGGACTACCACGCCACTGCGGACGGATACCTGGCCGCCAAGGCGCGCATCCTGGAACTGCTGCGGCCGGGCGGCGTCCTGGTGTTGAACGCCGCGGACCCGGTTCTGTCGACCCTGGCGACCGGCGACCACCCAGTTGTGCGGTTCGCTGCGGAGCGCGCTGCCGGTCCGGTGGACCTGCAGGTGACGGACGCCCGGCTAGGGCTGACGGGGACTCGTCTGGAACTGGATTGGCGCGACACGGCTTTGGAACTGGACAGCCCCCTGGTGGGCCGCTTCAACGTGGAGAACCTGACGGCGGCCCTGGCGGCGGGGCTCGCCCTGGGCCACGACGCGGAGGCCTGTCTGCAGGCTTTGTCGCGACTGGACCAGGTGCCCGGGCGGCTGGAACGTTTCGACCTGCCGCGGGGCGGTCTGGCGGTGGTGGACTACGCCCACACCCATGACGCTCTGGGTGCGGTTCTCGCCGCCTGCGACGAATTGACCGACGGCGTCCTGTTGGCCGTCTTCGGCTGCGGCGGCGATCGGGACCGGGGCAAGCGGCCCCTCATGGGCCAGGTGGCCGCCCTCGGCGCCGATCGCGTGTGGATCACCAACGATAATCCCCGCGGGGAGGATCCGGAGGTCATCGCCGCCGCCGTTCTGGCCGGGCACGATGGTGTGGCCTCGCCGCGCTCGACCGGTTGCCGCGTGGTGCTGGACCGGCCCGCGGCCATCGGTCAGGCCCTGGCTGCCGCGGGAAACGGCGACCTCGTGGTCGTCGCCGGCAAGGGACATGAGGACTATCAACTCGTAGGCGACGAGGTGCTCCACCTGGACGACCGCGAGATCATCCGCCATTGGATCGAGGAGAACGCCCCGTGAGCGCCGCCAGCTATCCGGCAGCCACCGCCGCGGTCGACATCCTCGGCGCCGGCCTGGACTGCACGGTCCTGGCCGCAGCCGGGGATCGCCTCGCGCTCGTGGCCCCGGAAGCGGCCCCGGGCGGATTCGAGGGCGCGGCCCTGGACTCACGCGATTTGACGCCGGGACAGCTCTTCGTGGCCTTGGCCGGAGAGCAGGTGGACGGACGCCGCTTCGCGCCCGAGATGTTGGCTGCCGGACACTGGGTCCTGACCCACGACGACGGTGAAGGCACGGCGGCGCTGACCCGTAGTGCGGCCCCGGCCGCCGCCAGCGGCGCGCTGGTGTGCGCCGACCCGGTGGCGGCCCTGGGTGTCCTGGGACGGTCCTGGCGCCGGCGGCAGCCCGCCCGCATCGTGGCCGTCACCGGCACCAACGGCAAGACCACCACCAAGGATCTGCTGGCAGCCCTGCTGGCGGGCGCGGGACCGGTCCACGCCACCAGGGGCAACCTCAACAACCACCTGGGCGTGCCTCTGACTCTGCTGGGCCTGGTCCCCGGCCACCGCTTTGCCGTGGTGGAAATGGGAGCATCGGCTGTGGGGGAGATCGCGCGCCTGGGCGCCCTGGTGCGCCCCGAGGTCGGCGTCATCACCAACGCCGCCGAGGCCCACCTGGCCGAGTTCGGCAGCCTCGAGGGCGTGATCGAGGGCAAGGGCGAGATGGTCGAAGCGGTGGCACCGGCGGGCACCGTCATCCTCAATGCCGACAGCCCCGGCTTCGACACCTGGCGCGACCGCGCGGTGGTGCGCGTCGTCTCGTTCGGAAGGCAGGGTGACCACCGGTGGTCCTGGCGCGCCGACGACACCGGTGGCGTTCTCGAACTGGATGGACAGTCCTGGCCCGTGCCCCTGCCCGGCGCCCACAACGGGGCCAACCTGGCCGCGGCCATCCTGGCGGCCCGGGCCCTGGACATCCCCGATCCGGAGCTGCGGCTGGGGCTGGCCGGTTTCCGCGGTTCGCCCCACCGGAGCGTGCGGCTGGAAATGGGCGGGCGCCTCGTGCTCGACGACTCCTACAACGCCAACCCCCGCAGCGTGGTCACGGCCGCCTCCTCGCTGTTGATCTGGACCGGCGGCCGCGCTGTGGCCGCCCTGGGACACATGGGGGAACTGGGGACAGACAGCGATCGCCTCCACCGACAGACCGGCCGGGAACTGGCCGAACTCGGCCTGGACGCCCTGGTGAGCGTGGGCCCCGAGGCCGCCGGCCTGGCCACGGGCTTTGCGGACGCCGGTGGCGAAGCTCAACATTGCACCGACCGGGCCGAAGCCGTCGCCTGGCTCGTCAACCATACGACCGCCGGCGACCGCGTGCTCGTCAAGGGCTCCCGCAGCGCGGCCATGGAAGAAGTTGTCGCAGGACTGGCGGCCCGCCTGGGCGCGGCCGGTTCCGGATCCACGGACGGAGACTAGATCATGTTCTATCACCTGCTCTATCCCCTGCACGAGATCTGGTCGGTGTTCAACGTCTTCAAGTACATCACCTTCCGGTCCTCCTACGCCACGGTGACGGCGCTGCTCATCTGCTTCGTTTTCGGCGACTGGGTCATCCGGAAGCTCGAAAGGCTGCAGATCGGCGAGACCATCCGCAGCGAGGGTCCCGAACACCACCAGCAGAAGGCGGGCACCCCGACCATGGGCGGCGTGCTCGTGCTGGCGGCCATCGTCGTGCCGACCCTGATGTGGGCGGACCTGTCCAACCGCTTCGTGCAACTGGCCTTGGCGGGCACCATCTGGATGGGGATTATCGGCTTCGTCGACGACTACCTCAAAGTGGTCAAGAAGCGGCCCAAGGGCATGATCGGACGCTTCAAGCTGGCCGGGCAGGTGAGCTACGGCATCCTGTTGGGCGGCATCCTCATGCTCACCGGGGGCGACGACCCCAATACCACGGCCACCACGCTCCCCTTCTTCAAGGACGCCTTCATCCACTGGCACTGGGCCTACATTCCCATGGTGATCCTGGTGGTCACCGGCACGAGCAATGCCGTGAACCTTGCCGACGGGCTGGACGGACTGGCCATCGGCCTGTCGGCCCTGGCCTTCGCCGGTTTCGCGGTGGTCTCCTATCTCACGGGCCACGCGGTCTTCGCCGACTACCTGAACCTGCTGCACATCCCACCCAGCGGCGAGCTCACCATCTACTGCGCGGCGGTGGTCGGCGCCGGCCTGGGCTTCCTGTGGTTCAACGCGCACCCGGCCCGGATCTTCATGGGCGACACGGGTAGCCTTGCCTTGGGCGGAGCCCTGGGAACCGTGGCCATCCTGGTCAAGAAGGAGCTCCTGCTGGTGGTGATCGGGGGCATGTTCGTCATGGAAGCCGTGTCGGTCATGCTGCAGGTGTTCTGGTACCGCCGCACGGGCGGCAAGCGGATCTTCCGCATGGCGCCGCTCCATCATCACTTCGAACTGGGCGGCTGGTCCGAGACCCAGGTGGTAGTCCGATTCTGGATCGTCGGCATCCTCCTGCTTCTCTTGGGCATGTCGTCGATCAAGCTGCAATAGGAGGATGCCCGTGGCGTGGGACGTTCGTGAACGCGAGATCTGGGTGGTCGGCCTGGCCCGTAGCGGCTGCGCGGCCGGCGCCCTGCTGCGTGACGAAGGCGCCCGTGTCCTGGGCATCGACGACGCGTCGGACGAGGCTGTCCGCCGCCGGTGGGAACGCGAAGGCCTGACCAATCTGGCACCCAAGGCTTTCGACGATCTCCTCATCGGCGGCGGGTGGCCCGACCGCCGTCCGGACGCCGTGGTCATCAGCCCCGGAGTGCCGACGAACCATCCCCGGCTGGCCGCCCTTCCGGCGGACGTCCCGCTGCTGGGGGAGACCGAGGTTGGCGCCCGCTTCTGCGCTGCCCCCCTGGTGGCCGTCACCGGCACCAACGGCAAGTCCACCACCACCGCCTGGATCGCCCACCTGGCCCGGGCCGGCGGCCGCCGTGCCGAGGCCGTGGGCAACCTGGGACGTCCCCTGAGCCAGGTGGCCCGCGAACTCGAGCCGGCGGATCTGGCCGTGGTCGAGGTGTCGAGTTTCCAGCTGGAAACCGTGGATACGTTCTCGCCCCGGGTGGGCGTGGTATTGAACCTGGCGCCGGACCACCTGGACCGTTATCCGGACCTGGCCGCCTACTTCGCCGCCAAGCGCGTACTCGCCGAACGGACGGCGCCCGGCGGCACCTTCGTCACCTGGACCGGCTGTCCCGAGGCCGTGGCCTGGTCCACACCGGCCCAACGCGTCCTCTTCGGGGATCCGGCCAAGGGGGCAACAGTGGGCTGGTGCGACGGAGTCCTTGCTGTCGGCGATCAGGCCATCCTGCCGGAGAGCGAACTCTCCCTGCGCACCCCGGCCAACTTGCTCAATGCCCTGGCCGCCACGGCGGCGGCCCTGGCCGCGGACGTGCCGGCAGCGGCCGTGACCGCCGGCCTGCGCGACTTCCCGGGCCTGGCCCACCGGCATCAACTCGTGGCGCGCCGCGGCGGCGTGAACTTCGTCAACGACACCAAGGCCACCAACGTCCACGCCGTGTGCGCGGGCCTCGACGGCTACCGGGGCGAGGTAGTGCTCATCGCCGGAGGCAGCGGCAAGGGCGAGGACTATACGCCCCTGAGGCAGGTCATGGGGCCGGTGCGCCACGTGGTGACCATCGGCGCCGAGGGACCGGCCATCGGGGCGGTTCTCCGGGACGTGGTGCCCGTGAGCGCAGCGGCGGACCTGGACGAAGCCGTCCGACGGTCGGCCGACCTGGCTGAGCCCGACGCAGCGGTGCTGCTCAGTCCCGCCTGCGCCAGCTTCGACATGTTCAGCAACTACCGGCAAAGGGGGGAGGCCTTCGCGGCGGCCGCCCTGGCCGCCGGCGCCGAGTCCGTGGACGCCGGGGACGGATCCTCGTGAAGCGTCGCGTGCGCGCCTACGTGGCCGCCTTCGAGGGGGCGGACCCCTACCTGGTGGGCGCCGTGGGCGTGCTCCTGTTCATCGGCAGTTTCGTAGTGTGGGGGGCTGGCAGCTACAGCCGTCTCGCGTCTACCTCGCCCCTGGGCCAGCACTACGTGGTGGCCAAGCACCTGTTCATGATCGGCGTGGGCACGGTGGCGCTCCTGGTGCTGCAGCAGGCGGACTACCGGCTCCTGCGGCGGCGTTGGCTCAACTGGGGATTGCTGGCCGTGGCCTACGGGCTGGTGGCCCTGACCTTGCGCGGCGACCGGGAGATCAATCGCTGGATCACCGTCTTCGGCTTCTCGGTCCAACCGGTGGAAGTGGCCAAGCTTCTGCTGGTGGCCTTCCTGGCCGAACGCCTGGGCGGGCAGAGCGGGCGCCGGCCACCGGACGTGCGCCGTCTGGCCGCGGCCCTGGGGCTGGGTGTGCTTCCCTTGGCGGTGATGCTCGTGCTCCAGCCGAACTACGGCAACATCCTGGTGCTGGCGGGGGTGACCCTGGTGGCTCTCTTTGTGGCCGAGACGCCTCTGCGGTGGCTAGGGCCCATGGTGGCTGTGCCGGCGGTGGGTATGGCCGTGGCCTTCCGGGTGGTGGACAAGCTGCACATACGCCTGCAGGACTGGCTCGACGGACTGCGCCACGGGGACTACACCTACCAGGTCACCCAGTCGCTCATCGGCCTCGGCGCCGGGGGTTGGCGGGGGCTGGGCGTGGGGCAGAGCCACAACAAGTTCGCCTTCCTGCCGGAATCCCACACGGACTTCGCCTTCTCGGTCCTGGGCGAGGAGTGGGGACTCTTCGGCACCCTGCCGGTGATCCTCATGCTGGTGATCATCGCCTGGCGGGGCTACGGTATCGCCGCCCGGGCGGTGGAACCCTTCGGTCGTATCCTGGCCGCGGGCGTGACCACCGCGTTGACCATCTACGGCATCGCCAACATCGGCATGGTCACGGGGCTGCTGCCGGTGATCGGCGTGCCCCTGCCCTTCGTCAGCTACGGGGGAACGGCCATGGTGGCGGCTCTGGCGTCGGTGGGCATCCTGCTTTCGGTGGATCGGGTGGCCAAGGCCCACGAACTGTGGAAAGCGCGCTGGGATCGCGGAGGTGCGGCGTGAAACGAATTCTCATCACCGGCGGCGGTACCGGGGGGCACGTTTACCCCGGGTTGGCCGTGGCCGAGGCCCTGCAGCGTCTGGCCCCCGAGGTGGAAGTGCGTTTCGCCGGCACCAAGCGGGGACTCGAGTCGGTGCTCGTGCCCCGGGCCGGCTACCGTCTGCATACCTTGCCCGCCTCAGGACTGCGCGGCATGGGAGGCCGGGGGCGACTGCTCTTCTTGTTGAACTTCGTAGGCGGCGTCCTGCGCAGCCTGCTGCTGTTGCTGTCCTGGCGGCCGGACGCCTTGCTGGCCACCGGCGGCTTCGTGGGTGCCCCGGTGGCGGTGGCGGCCCGTATGCTGGGGGTGCCCTGTGCCCTGCAGGAACAGAATGCCGTCCCGGGGTCCGCCAACCGGCTGGTGGCTCGCTGGGCCCGGCGGGTGTACCTGGGTTTCGGCGAGGCGGCCCGCTGGTTCGGCAAGGCGCGGGTGGTGGAGACGGGCAATCCCGTGCGGGCGGCATTTTCCGCCGCGGCGGGCGCGGATACGACGGCGGCTGCAGACCCGCGTCGCGTGCTGGTCTTCGGCGGCAGCCGGGGTGCACGCACCTTGAATCGGGCCCTGGAAGAGGCTGCTGCCGTGTGGATCCACGGGGACGCACCGGAGCTACGGATCCAGACCGGAACCACCGACCGGGACCGGGTGGCGGCGGCCTGGTCCGCGGCCGATCCGGCGCGGGTGCGCGTCGACGCCTACATCGAGGACATGGCCGCGGCTCTGGCCTGGGCCGACCTGGTGGTGTGCCGGGCCGGCGCCATGACCCTGGCCGAACTCCAGGCGTCGGGCCGCCCGGCCGTGCTGGTGCCCTTTCCCCACGCCACCGACAACCATCAATTGCGCAACGCCGAGGCCTGCGCCGCCGCCGGCGCGGCCGTGGTCCTCCAGGACGAGGATTGCCAGGCCGGCGCCCTGACGGCTATGGTGTCCGGGTTGCTCGCCGATCCGGATCGCCTGGCCGCCATGGGCCGGGCGGCCCGCGGCCTGGCCCGCCCCGCCGCCGCCGCGACCATCGCCGCCGACCTGCTCGAACTGGGCGGGCACCCGGCGGGGACGCGCGCCGAAGGAGTCTGAGTCCGTGTTCCGCCACACCCGCCACATCCACCTGGTCGCCATCGGCGGCGTGGGCATGAGCGGCATCGCCGAGGTGCTGCTCAACCTGGGCTTCACTGTCAGCGGCAGCGACCTGCGCACCGGCCCGGTGACCGACCGCCTGGCCTCGCTCGGCGCACGCATCCACCAGGGCCACGACCCTGCCAACGTGGAGGGCGCCGACGTGGTCGTGCGCTCCAGCGCCGTCACCGAGGCCAACTCCGAGGTCACCGAGGCCCGTCGCCGGCACATCCCCGTCATCCGGCGGGCCGAGATGCTGGCCGAACTCATGCGCCTGAAGGAGGGGGTGGCCGTGGCCGGTTCCCACGGCAAGACCTCGACCACCTCACTGGTGGCGGACGTCCTCGCCGCCGGGGGATTGGACCCCACTGTGATCGTCGGCGGCCGCATCCGCGCCGTGGGCACCAACGCGGTGCTGGGCGGCGGCGCCCACCTGGTGGCCGAAGCGGACGAGAGCGACGGCACCTTCCTGCACCTGACCCCCACCATCGCCGTGGTCACCAACATCGACTACGAGCACGTGGACTTCTACGCCGACCTGGACGCCCTGCGTGACGCCTTCATGGCCTTCCTGGGCCGGGTCCCCTTCTACGGCACCTGCGTCCTGTGCTCCGACGATCCGGAAGTCAGGGCTCTGCTGCCCCGGCTGGACCGGCGCGTGGTGACCTACGGCCTCGAACCGGCGGCCGAGGTGCGCGCCGAACTGGGCGCTGTCACGGACGCGGGCCAGACCGCCACTGTCTTCGCCGGCGACGAGCGCCTGGGGGAGATCGAACTGCGCCTGCGCGGACGTCACAACCTCCTGAATTCCCTGGCAGCGGTGGCCGTGGGCCGGGAGTTGGGCGTGCCCTTCGCCGACCTGGCCCGGGGCCTGGCTGCCCACGCGGGCATGGGCCGCCGCCTGGAGGAACACGGGGAGCACGGCGGTGTGCTCGTGATCGACGACTACGGTCACCATCCCACCGAGATCCGCGCGACCCTGGAGACCGCCCGCTCGTGGGAGCGTCCCGTGGCGGTGCTCTTCCAGCCCCACCGCTATTCGCGCACGGCGTGTTTCGCCGCCGAGTTCGCCGACGCCCTGGCCCTGGCCGACACCGTGGGTCTGCTGCCGGTGTACGGCGCCGGCGAGGACCCGGCCGCGGGCGTGGGCAGCGAGGTCATCGCCGAGGCCCTGGCTCCCAAGGAGGGCGTGTCCGTGACCCTCCTGCCCGATTGCCGCGAGCTGGACGCCTGGCTCGCCGCCGCGGTCCCGCCAGGGGCGCTGTTGCTGACCCTCGGCGCCGGCGACATCGGCCGCGAGGTGGAGGGTCTCTGCCGTCTCCTCGACGCCCGCGGGGAGGGTTGAGGAACGTGGCCGGCCCCCGGCAGCCTGCCAGCGGTGCGGGTTTCGCCGTGCGGCGTGACGACGGTCGCCCGCGTCGTCCCGGGTTACGCCGCGCCTTGCTGGCGGCCGCCCTGCTGGCCGTCACCGCCGGTGGAATGTTCTGGCTCGACCACTCGGGTACCTTCGCCATCGAACGGGTGGAGACGGGCACCTACCGCTTCACCGATGCCCAGGTCCTGGAATCGCGTCTCGTCGAACTCCTCGGCCGCCGACTGTGGCTCGTGGACCAGGCCGAGGTGGAGACCGCCCTGGCGGATCTTCCCTGGTTACGCCAGGTGGTTCTCCGTCGCCGCTTGCCGGCGACCCTCAAGCTCGAGCTGACCGAATGGCGGCCCCTGGTTGCGGTGGCCGGAGAATCCACGGCGGCGGGCCCGCAAGTCCTGCTGGGGGACGGGCGCGTGGTGCCCTTCCCGGCCCACCTGCCGCCGCCCGCCCTGCCGGTGTTGGTGGGCGTGCCGACCACGGTGGATTCCCTGGGCGCGGTTCGCCTCGAACCCGGCCGGGAGGGGGCGGTGACGGACCTGCTGGCCGCCATGGAGGCTTCGGGACTGGAATCCGCGTGTCCCGTCGATTTTCTTGTTGCCCGGGACGAGGGATACGCTATCGTCCTCCAGGAAGGGGAAGGAACCCTGCTCGTGGGCCGCGAGGACTTCGTCGATCGCCTCGAACGTTACCTGTTCGCCAGGGACCATCTCGAGAAGGGACTCGAGGTCGAGTTGCGATTCGGCGACAGCATCTACGTCCTGCGTCCCGGATCATGATCCGGGCCACCACGGCGGCGACGGATAGAGATTCGGCATAGAGCGGTCCCGCCCGGGACCCACCCGACGATCCACCGGAAGGAGCCGGTCGTGAGTCAAGGCAGACTGATTGTCGCGTGCGACTTCGGCACGACCTCCCTCAGGGCATTGGTGACGGAAATCGGAGCGGACGGCGATCTGGAGATCGTTGGTTGCGCCACCGAACCGACCGAGGGCTTCCAGGACGGCGACTTCGTCAACCTGGCCGCGGGCAGCCGCTGCGTCGCCCGCACCATGCGCGCCCTGGAGGGCGACAGCGACATCTATGTCACCGGCTTCACCTACAACGTCTCCGGCTCCCACCTGCGCTCGGTCCGCGCCACGGCCCAGGTGCCCATCGGCCCCGGTCCGCGCCCCATCCGTCCCGAGGACGTGGAGGAAGCCCGCGGCCGCACCCGCTCCATGGCCCTGCCCTTCGACCATCGTATCCTGTCCATCGCGCCGGTGGAGTTCGCCGTGGACCGGGTCAAGGGCATCGTCGATCCGGTGGGCCGGGTGGGCAGCCAGCTGGAGATGCAGGCCCATCTCATGACCGGTTCGCGCAGCGTCCTGCAGAACCTGGAGAACGCCATCGAGACCGCGGGCTACCGTCCCCTGGGCGAGGAGGTGGATGTGCTCGCGGCGAGCACGGCCCTGCTCACCCCGGAGGAGCGCGCCGAGGGCGTCATGCTCATCGATATCGGCGGACACGCCACCAACTGGGCCGTGTTCCGCAACAATGCCGTGCTGTCCTCCGGCACGGTTCCCCTGGGAGGCCACCAGCTGACGAGTGATCTGGCCCATGGGTTGCGCGTGTCCGCCGAACGCGCCGAGGAGGTCAAGCGGGAACGGGGCATCGTCCTGCGTTCCCTGGTGGACCACGTGCCGGTGGAGGTCCTCTTCGAGGAGGACCGTCCCGAGGAGACGCCGGGCCTGGTGGCGGCGGTGCTCGAACCGCGGTGCGAGGAGATCTTTTCCTTTGTCAAACGCGACTTCGGGGACCATGGCGAACTGGCCCGTCTGGGCGGTGGCGTGGTGCTCACGGGCGGCGGCAGCCGCTGCCGGGGTGCGCGCCAGCTCTGCGAGGAGATCTTCGATCTGCCCGTGGTGCGCCGGCACCTGCCCGCCGGGCTGAAGGGCGCTGATCGCTTGCCGGACGGCCAGTGGGCGACCGTACTCGGATTGAGCCTTTGTGTGGCCCGTGACGCGGTGGACGCGGCCGCCGTGGAAGAGGCGGCCGGCGGCACGGGCCTGCTCGCCCGGCTGCGGTCGTTCTTCAATCCGCGCGGCCGGGAAGCGGCCGCCGAGGGCTGACGCGGCCCATTGGCGCGAATGTGAGCATTTTTACTTGGCGGTGCGCCGCCGGTGTGCTACTAACAGGTTCGAGGAACATAAGCGACATCGCCCAACTCAGGGAGGAGGCGGGTGCCATGATGTTCGAATTCGCTGAAGAGGTCGAGCGCCTGGCCAACATCAAGGTGGCCGGGGTCGGTGGCGCCGGGGGCAACGCCGTCGGTAGGATGGTCGAAGCCGGACTCACCGGCGTCGAGTTCCTGGCGATCAACACCGATCTCCAGGCCCTCAAAGAATCCCCAGCCCACAACGCCATGCAGATCGGCGCCCAGCTCACCAAGGGTCTGGGCTCCGGCGGTGATCCGTCCACGGGCGACGCTGCTGCCGAAGAGGATCGCGAGCGCCTCGGCGCGGCCCTGGCCGGCGCCGACATGGTCTTCGTCACCGCCGGCATGGGAGGTGGCACGGGCACGGGCGCGGCGCCTGTCGTGGCGGAGATCGCCCGCGAGCAGGGCGCCCTCACCGTGGGCATCGTCACCCGTCCCTTCCTCTTCGAGGGAGCGGTGCGCATGGACCAGGCCGACTCCGGTCTCGCGCGCCTGCGCGACGCAGTGGACACCCTGATCACCATTCCCAACCAGCGCCTGCTGGAAGTAGTGCCGCCCCACACGAGTATGCACGAGGCCTTCCGCATCGCCGACAACGTGCTCTACGAGGCTACCCGCGGCATCTACGAGATCATCTCGCGCCACGACCACGTGAACCTGGACTTCGCCGACGTCAGTTCGGTCATGCGCGGCATGGGTGAGGCCATGATGGGCACGGGCCGGGCCGAGGGCGAGAACCGGGCCGTGGAGGCCGCCAAGGCGGCCATCAGTTCGCCGTTGCTGGAGGACATCGACATCGCCGGCAGCCAGGCCGTGCTGGTGAATGTGCTGGGCGCCGAGGTGGGTCTGCAGGATACGGCTGCGGCCATGCAGTTCATCCAGGAGGCGGCGGGCCCGCAGGCCCACGTCATCTTCGGCTACGGTCTGGATGACACCCTGGGCAACGATTTGCAGGTGACGGTCATCGCCACCGGTTTCCATGGTGGCGCCACGGCGCGCCCGGCGGCCGAGGCCCGGGCGGTCAAGCTGACGGTGACCGAGCCGGAAGCCGCCGACGAGATCGAGCCCACAGTCGAGGCCGAACCCGAAAACGAGATGGCCGGAGACCTGGTCACCGGGACTCCCGCGGCCGCGGAACCGGTCGAACTGGAATTCGCGCCGCCCGAGGATCCTGAGCCGGAACCGCTGCGTGAACCGGAGCCTCTGCGAGAGGCCGAGGCCGTGGCCGGCGCCCTGGTGGAGTTCGCCCCCGAGCAGAGCCACCCGGCGGCCACTTTGGCCGATGATGCCGTGGCCGACTTCCCGCCGTCTCCGCCCGTGGAGCCGGTCACCCCTCCCGTGCAGGAGAACCAGTTCCTGCGACGGGTGGGAACCCGGGCTCTCGGGGAGGTGGAGGTGCCGTCCGCCGCGGAGACGGAAACGCCCACTTCGCGGGGCACGGCCGCAGGCCTGCGCCCGGATCTGCCCGGAGAGGATCTGAGCGCGCCGGCCTACAGCCGCAAGTACATGGACTGAGATGGCGTTCCTCGACAGACTCCTCGGCGGTGGACGCGAACGCGCCCTCGCCGAGGGGATTTCCCTGCTGGAGGAAGGACGCTACGCCGAGGCCGTGACCGTCCTGCGCACCGCGGCCGAGCGTCGGTCTCAACCCACCGGTTCTCTGGCTGCCCACCATTTCCGCCAGGCCCTCATGGCCGAAGGGCGCCGTCTGCTGCGCTCCGACGCCGCCGACCGCGCCGTCCCCTGTTTCGCCGAAGCGGTGGCCTTGTGGGACCGCTACCCCGATCTGCACTTTCTGCTGGGTGCCGCCCATGGACTGTCCGGGGGCTGGAGCCCGGCCCTGGGCGGGGCCCGGGCGGCCCTGCGCTTGAATCCGGACTACGTGGAGGCAAGGCTTCTGGAGGCCGCCGCCCTGCAGGCCCTGGGGCGCGGGCGGGAAGCCGCCGACAGCCTGGCGGCTCTGCTGGAATCGGGCCGGCGGATCCAGCACTGGGTCCTGGGCCGACTGGTACGCCCGGAGCCCTACGGGGCGAACGACCTGCCTCCGGGACTGCGGGACCTGCTAGCCAAGGCGGCGGGTGGCCAATCGGAGAAAGAGGAGGTGGCGGCGGCGGTGGCCCTGTGCCGGGCCGGTCGCTGGGAGGAAGGCCTCGAACGATTCGGCGAGCTGGTGGAACGCCAGCCCCGGTATCCCGACTACCGCACGCGCTTCGCCGCCGCCCTGTTCCAGCTGGGCCGCGGGGAGGAGGCGCTGGAGGAGATCGAGGCCGCCCTCGCCCTCAACGAGGACTACGCCGCGGCGGTGGACCTCAAAGCCCTCATCCTAGCGGACAGCGGTCGGGTGGCTGCTGCCCGGCGCACTCTCAGGGAAGCGGACGCGCGGCGCGGCGAGAGCGACTCCCGACGCACCCACGAGGATCTCTTCGGGGCCTACCTGCGCGGTGTCGTCGCCCTGCTCACGGGACGCCCCGAGGAGGTGGCGGTCCTGCTGGACGGGTGGCAGGACCTGGTCCACGGATTTGGCCGGGCCGAACTCCTGCTGGCCGCGGCCGAGAGCCTGACGGCGGCGCCGACGGCAGCCGGCCGCCGCCTGGAGGCCCTGGCCCGCGAATGGAGCGGGGAAGGTGTGTACTGCTGGCTCTGGGCCTGCCACCTGCTGGAGAACCGCCGCTACGACGATCTAGCCATGGCCCTGTCCCGCTGGCCGGCGGCCCCGGATGGGGATCGGGATTGGCGCCCGCTGTACCTCGAAGGGCACCTGGCCGTGTGCCAGGGCCGGGTTCCGGCCCGGCCCGTGGCCGCACCCCCGGCGGCCGAGAGCACGACGCCCGACGCGGCGGCGGGCACGGCTCCGGGGCCGGATGCCTGGTCCTTCCTGGCGGCCCGGGCGTCTTTCCTCGGCGGCGACGACGAGGTCTGCCGGGCGACCTGCCGGGAACTGGCCGCGCACGGGGGGCCCACTGAACGGCTCGTGCGCCTGGCGCTGGCCGCGGCGGCCGGCGCCGCGAACTTCGAGCAGGCCGCGGCGAGTACGGCGCCCTGGCCCGATTCCTGTTTGCCGGGACTCGTCTGGGCAGCGCGCCGCCGGGACGATCCGGCGGCGATCGACCTGCTGGCCGATCAACGGCGGCTGCATCCGGAGGACGTGCGCCTCAACTGGCTCACGCCGGGATTCTGGCTGGGACCCGTCAGGGGCTGGATCGCCTGACCGGGGGTATTCCGGTTCAGGCGGGCAAGGGAGAGGTTATGGCGTTCTGGGCGACCAGTTCGTCGACCTTGGCGGTCAGTTCCTCCAGATCATACGGCTTCCCCATGTAGGCATCGGCCTGATACTGGTAACCGCGAATGCGATTGCGCTCGTCCTCGCTGGCGGTGAGGATCAGGATGGGCACCGCGGTCAACCCGTCGATGGCCCGGGCGCGTTTGAGGAATCCGAAACCATCCATGACCGGCATCATGAGGTCCAGGATCACGCAATCCGGTGTGGACGCGCGCAAAGCGGCGAATCCCTCGGCTCCGTTCTCGGCCTCGCGCACCTCGTAGCCCTGTGACGTCAATTGGAGGCGCAGGATCTTGCGCAGATCGGCGTCGTCTTCCACCACCAGGATTGCGGGTTTCCCTGCGTCGCTCATGGGCCTATCATTCCTCTGCGGTTCAGGACGTTCCGCCACGGAACGCCCAGGGACGGTTCGGGTATGAATATCGGCCGTCCGGCCCGGGACTTGACCATGATCGCGAGGTGCCGTTTGAACAGCTTCCGCCACGGTTTCCGCCGTTCCGTTCCGCGCCGTCTCCTGACGGGGACGCCGCTGATGATCCTGCTGGTGCTCCTGGCCGGGCCGGCGCCTGCCGAGGATGAGTGCCCCCGTGGCCGCGAACTCTACGAGGCCGGTGATCCGACCGGGGCCCGCGCGGCCTACCAGGAGTGCCTGACGGCGGGGATGGAAGTCCCCGGCGTGCTGCTGCCCCTGTCGATCCTGAATCTCGAAGCCGACGACTTCGTGGCCGCCGCCGATCTGGCCGCCCGGGCCGTGGCCGTGGCTCCCGAGGACCCGGAAGCGCGCTATTGGTATGGCCGTGCCCTCCTGCGGTCCGAACGGGCCGACGAGGCCAAGGCCCAGTGGGAACAAGGGCTCATGTACTCGGTGGAGCACGTGGGAATCCTGGAAGGCATGGCCCGCCTGTCCCTGGCGACCGGCGAGACAGCCAAGGCCTACAACCTCTTCACCCAGCTCCAGCGGCAGGGAGTCGACGCGCCCTGGCTGCATCGGCTGCTGGCCGAGATCGCCGCTGGCAAGGGGCTGTGGGACCAGTCCCTGATCCATCTGGAACAAGTGATCGGCTCGACCGAGATGACGGCCGACGACCTGATCCTGGCCTCGGAACTGGCCCTGGTGGCGCGCCACGGGGACAAAGCCTTGGATTACGGGCGACGCGCGGTGGCCCTGGCGCCGACGGCGCGCACCCTCGGGGGCCTGGGCGAGGCCTTCTTCGCCGTGGACCAGGTGGATTCGGCCATCGTCTACCTGCGCCGCGCCGTGGTCGAGCCCGAAGCGACGCACCGCTACCGGTTCAACCTGGCCAATGCCCTGGAAGTGGCGGGTCTCTTCACCGAGGCCGGCGACGAGTTCCGCACCTACCTGGTCGAGGCCCCGGAAGATCCGGTGGGCCATTTCAACTACGGCGTCCACCTGGACAAGGGTGGCCGATCGGAGGAGGCCCTGGCCGTCCTGGCCCGGGCGGTGGAACTGGATCCGGACATGCTCACCGCCTACGTGGTGCGGGCTCAGATCTACGAGGGGCAGGGCCGCTGGGACGAGGCGCTCCAGGCGGTGGAAGCCCTGCGGGAAAGGGATCCCGGCAACGCCGCCGAGTTGCGGGAATGGTCCCGGCGACTGGCCTCACTCCAGACGGCCTCGGCCGAAGCGGCCTCCACGGGCAAGGTCCACCTGCTGTACATGGTGCTGGGGGATGACGATGTCCTGGCGCGGGTGCGGGAGGAATTGGCCCAGGGTGTGGACTTCGCCGATGTGACCATGCGCTACTCGGGCGGCCCGGCGGCGGCGCGGGGCGGCGACATCGGTTGGATCCGTCCGGAGGAGATGGTCGAGCCCCTGCGGGGGGCCATCGAGATCCTGTCCGCCAACGAGATCAGCCCTCCCGTAGAGTCGGGAGGGCTGTATCACATCTTCAAGAGGGTCCCCTGAAAAGGCGGGGTTCCCCGTCGAGTCACGGGCCCGGCGGAACCGGTCGCGGCTCAGACGACTTTCTTGACGGTGCCCGTGCGGATGCAACGGGTGCACACGTAACCGCGCTGCACCTTGCCATCCTGCTCGAAACGGATCTTCTGCAGGTTGGGCAGCCAGCGGTGGCGCGTCAGATTGTGGGCGTGGCTGACGCGGTTCCCGTACTGGGGACCCTTGTTGCAGACGGAGCACTTCCTGCTCATGGGGCTATCCTCCCGTGAGTTGAATTCCAAGGCCCGGCAATCTAACATCCAGCGTCAAAATCGGCAAGGAAAGATCGGGAGCAGGCCAATTGGCGAAACCGGTTACGGATCTCGGGACACAGGTCCAGTTCCTCAAGGGCGTAGGGCCGGCCCGCGCCCGTTCCCTGGCGCGCCTGGGCGTTTCCACCGTGGGCGACCTGCTCGCCCACTATCCACGGCGCTGGTTCGACCGCACTTCCGCCCGCCCCATCCGGGGCCTGGGCGCGGGCCAGGACGCCACGGTGCTGGGCGAGGTCCTGACCAGCTCCGAACGCGGCACCCGGCGGGGCGGCAGCCTCCTGACGGTCACCCTGGGGGACGACACCGGGGTCCTCTTCTGCATCTGGTTCAACCAGAAGTTCCTGGCCAAGCAGTTCCGCCCGGGCAAACGCGTCATGGCCAGCGGGGTGGTCCAGATGCACGCCGGACGGCCCCAGTTGGCCCACCCCGACTTCGAGATCCTCGAGCCTGAGCAGCCGGACACCGCTCCGGGCCTCCACACGGGGCGGTTGGTGCCCGTCTACGGTCTGACCGCCGGCGTGGGCCAGTACTGGTTGCGCAGCCTGGTGCGCCAGGCCCTGGACCTGCTCGGCGCCGGCCTGACGGACCCCCTGCCGGCCGATCTGCGCGCGCGGCACGGATTTCCTGACCGGGGCACCGCCCTGGAGCACATCCACTTCCCGCCGGATGCCGACCGCCGGGAAGCCGCCCGGCAGCGCCTGGTCTACGAGGAACTCTTCTCCATCCAGGTGCTCATGGCCCTGCGTCACGGTGATCGCCGGGACCGGGCCGGCCTGCGCCTGGAGAAGCCCGGCGATCTGACGCGCCGTCTGGTGGCGAGCCTACCCTTCGAACTGACCGGCGCCCAGCGCCGGGTCCTGAAGGAGATCCTGGCGGACCTGCGCTCGGGCCGCCCCATGCACCGCCTCCTGCAGGGGGACGTGGGCTCGGGCAAGACCCTGGTCGCCCTGGTGGCGGCCCTCTTCGTCATCGAACAGGGGCACCAGGCCCTGCTCATGGCGCCCACGGAGGTCTTGGCCCGCCAGCACGGCCGTACCGTGGCCGGCCTCTGCGAATCCCTGGGCGTGACCGTGGAAACCCTGTGCGGCTCCACGCCGTCCGCCGAGCGCCGAGCCATCCTGGCCGGGACCGCGGCGGGAGAGATCGACCTGCTGGTGGGCACCCACGCCGTGATCCAGGCGGACGTCCATATGCCGCGGCTGGGCCTGGCCATCGTGGATGAGCAGCACCGTTTCGGCGTGCGCCAGCGGGGACGTTCGGCCGGGGCGGCGGCCGACGAGCAGGCCCACGTGCTGGTCATGAGCGCCACCCCCATACCGCGCAGCCTGTCGCTGACCCTGTACGGCGATCTGGACCTGTCCGTCATCGACGAATTGCCCGCCGGACGCCGGCCCGTGGCCACCCGCATCGTCCGCGAAAAGGAGGAGGCCGCCGTCTGGCAGGCCTGCCGGGACGAGGTGGCGGCGGGACGCCAGGTATACGTCATCCACCCGGTCATCGAGGAAACCGAGGGCCAGGACCTGAAGGCGGCCACCGTGGAGTACGAGCGGCTGAGGACCGAGGTCTTCCCGGACGCCGTCGTGGCCCTGCTGCACGGCCGCCTGAAGGCCAAGGAGAAGGACGCGGCCATGTCGGACTTCGCCGCCGGCCGCACCGACGTCCTGGTGGCCACGACCGTGGTGGAGGTGGGGGTGGACGTGGCCAACGCCACCGCCATGGTCATCCACAATCCCGAGCGCTTCGGCCTGGCCCAGCTCCACCAGCTGCGGGGCCGCGTCGGCCGCGGGGAACACGCTTCCCGCTGCTGGCTCTTGTGCGACCGCTACCTGGCCGAGGAGAGCTTCGCACGCATACGCTTCTTCGCCGAACACACGGACGGCTTCGCCCTGGCCGAAGAGGATCTCCGCCAGCGGGGCCCCGGGGACGCGTGGGGGATCCGCCAGTCCGGCGCGCCGGGCTTCCGTCTGGCCAATCCCCTGCGGGACGCCGGGATCGTGGCCGCCTGCAGGGACGACGCCCGTCGGCTCCTGGCCGAGGATCCCGGACTCGCCGGTCCCGAGGGTCGCGTCGTGCGCGAGGGATTGGCGGCGATCTTCGGCAACTACCTGCCGCCCCAGGCCGGCTGACCCCGCGCCGCGCTTTTACCACTTGTCGATTTAGGACTTGCAACGTCTTGAGGGCAGGGTTAGTATTCCTCGGGTCTCAGAGTCCCCCCTAACGGGTGGTCCATGTGGGATGGGCGTAAGTCCATCTCTTTTTGTTCGGGGAGGATCAGGGTCTTGACCGAGGGCAGCCAAGAGGGTCGGTCCCGTACCGATCTCAGAGAACTGGCCGCCCGCGTGATCGGACTCCTGGAGCCCGAACTCGCGGCCGAAGGCTTCGAAACCGTGGACGTGCGGTTGTTCCGGGGCGGTGGCCGCCTGCAGGTGCGCGTCTACGTGGATCTCCCCGGTGGTGGTCCGGACGCGCCCGGTGGCATCGGGCTGGACGACTGCGTCCGGGCCGCGCGCACGTCGAGCATGCTGCTGGAGGAGGCCGACCTCTTTCCCGGTCGCTACGTCATCGAGGTTTCCTCGCCGGGGATCCGCCGGCCCTTGCGCACACCCGCGCATTTCGCGGCGGCGGTGGGGCAACGGGTGGACCTGAAGGTGGCCGGGCAGGGCCGGGTACGAGGCATGCTGAAAGAGGCGGCGCCGGACCTGTTGCACGTGGAGACCGCACCGGACGAGGAGATCGTCCAGGTGGCGGTGCCGGCCGTCACCGAAGCCAGCCTGGATCCGGAATTCGACGTCCAGACCCTGATCAATGCGGACCGCCGCAAGCGAAAAGCGGAAAAACAAGATCGCCGGCGGCAGCGTCGCGAAAAGAAACGCGGGCGCAATCGCCCGGGCAAGAACTCGACCCCGGATGGGGACGGGGCCGACGGGAGTACCTGAGCATGGATCAGAACGTGCTGAACGCGCTGGCTGAGATCACGCGCGAAAAGAACATAGACCGGGACATCATCATCGAGTCCCTGGAGGCCGGCCTGCAGTCGGCTGCGCGCAAGAAGTTGGGCACCGAGGCCAACATCGATGCGCGGGTCGACACCGAGACCGGCAGTATGGTCATCGAACAGGTGAAGACCGTGGTCGTGGAGATCGACGATCCCGACACGGACATCTCCCTGGAAGAGGCCCAGATCGAGTTCGGCGACGAGGTCGAGGTGGGCGACGAAGTGCGCTGGGAACTGCCCATCGAGAACTTCGGCCGTAACGCCATCCTGGTGGCCAAGCAGATCCTCGTGCAGAAGGTCCGCGAGGCAGAGCGCGCCCAGGTCTTCGAGGAGTACAAGGACCGGGTCAACGAGATCATCGTCGGCACCGTGCAGCAGATCGACCGGGGCAACGTCCTGGTGAATCTGGGCCGTACCGAAGCGCTGATGCCTTACCGTGAGCAGATCCGCGGCGAGAAGCTGCACCAGGGCAAGACCGTGCGCGCCTTTATCACCGAGGTGCTGGACAGCGCCAAGGGGCCGCAGGTCATCCTCTCGCGCAGCCACCCGGGCTTCCTCAAGTCGCTCTTCGAGCAGGAGGTGCCCGAGATCCAGGAGGGCATCGTCCAGATCAAGGCCGTGGCCCGCGAGCCCGGCACCCGCTCCAAGATCGCGGTCATCAGCAACGACGACCGGGTCGATCCGGTGGGGTCGTGCGTGGGCATGAAGGGCAGCCGCGTCCAGGCCGTCACCCGTGAACTGGCGGGCGAACGCGTGGACATCGTCCCCTGGAGCGCCGAGGCGAGCCTGCTCATCGGACGTGCCCTGAGCCCGGCCATCGTCTCCAACATCATCCTGCACCGCGAGCGGGGCGAGGCGACCGTCGTGGTGAATGAGGACCAGCTTTCCAAGGCCATCGGCAAGGAAGGCAAGAACGTTCGCCTGGCCGCCAAGCTCACCGAGTGGAAGATCGACCTGGTGAGCAGCCGCGAGTATGCCATCCGCCAGCGGATCACCGACGAGATGACCATGAAGCTGGGCGAGATGGAGGGCGTGAGCGAGGAACTGGCCGTCATGCTGGAGGCCCACGGCATCCTGACCATCGACCAGTTGGCCGATGAGGCCCTGGAGCGGATGGTCGAGATTCCCGGTCTGGACGAGGAGTCGGCGGACAACCTGCTGGCCACGGCCCAGGCCACCCGCGACGAACTGGCCCGCATGATCGAGAAAGCGGTGGCCGAAGAGGTCGAGCAGGAAGTCGCCATGGAGCGGCCGCTCTTCGACGAGGGCGCCCTGGACGAGAACGCTGAGCCCAGCGAGGAGGCCGTCGAGGCTGCCGAACCGGTGCCGGCGGTGGAGGGCGACATCTTCGAGGGCTTCCCCGAGGGCGAGACCGAGGACAAGGCCGACGACGAGGACGAGCCCAAGGTGAATCCGTTCGCCAACACCGAGCTGGACGACTGAGCAGGCATGGCGGACGAGCAAATAACGCAGAAGCTCATGGGCCTTCTGGGCCTGGCACGGCGGGCCGGACAGCTGGCCGTCGGGACGACTGCGGTGGAGAAACTGGTCCATCGGGGGGAGCGCCCCCTGGTGATCCTGGCGGACGACGCCGGTGGAGCCCTTGCGCAACGGGCGGCCAGGTGGAGTCCCGTACGCGGCCTGGTGACCGGCGCGGTTACCGGCGCAGATCTTGCGGCGGCCTTCGGGCGGGACAAGCTCGCAGTCGTCGGCACGGCATCCCCGGACTTCATCCGGGGCATCCGGAAACTCGGATTCTGATGGCGGTCTCCGGACCGCGCGACGGGCGGCCTGGCCGTCCTGGAGGTAGCTGATCTTGACGAGGAAACTGCGGGTCTACGAGCTGGGACGGCACTACGGTGTCGATAGCAAGCAGATCATGGCGCTGCTCGAGAAGATGTCGGTCCAGGTCAAGAGCCACATGAGCGTGGTTGAGGACGAGCACGTCGATCGGGTCCATTCCATCTTCCAGCGGAAGCGGGAACTGGCGCGGACGAACTATGCCCAGGCCCACGGGCTGAATCCCGACCAGCTCAAGAACGTGGCGGCGCTCAAACCCCTGGAGCGCCCGGTCGCTCCGGAGGAGCCCCAGAAGAAGACCGCCAAGAAGAAGGCCAAGAAGAAGGCCAAGAAGGCGCCCGCCAAGCCCAAGGTCGTCGTCATCAAGAAGGCTGGTACCATGACCGAGGTGGCCAAGAAGGCCGCCGCCGAGAAGGAGAAAGAGGAGGCCGAACGCGTCTCCGCCGAAGCCGTGCAGCAGGCGGAGAAGGAGGCCCAAGAGGCCGACCTCGCCGCCAAGCGCGAAGAGCACGCCAAGGCCCGCGTGGTCAAGGCCAAGCTGGTCAAGAAGGCGGACATCGAACCGCGGCCCGAGACCGAGGACGAGTTTGAAGCTGAGGCCGAGGCGGCGGAAGACGCGCCGGTCGAGGCCGCTCCGGAGACCGAGGAGGCCGTGGCGGAGACCGCTGCCGAGCCCGCCGCCGAGGAGACCGCCGGAGAGACGGTCGAAGAGACCGTCGAGGAAACAACTGAGCCCGAGGCTGAGGCCGAGGCCCCGGCCGAGACCGAGGAAGCGGCCGAAGAGGCGCCCGCCGAGGAACCGGCAGCCGAGACGCCCGAGAAGCGCAAGGCAGCTCCGGATCCCCTGGCCCACGTGGGCAGCAAGAAGAACGACGGGTTCAAGGTCGGCGACATCATCAAGCCGGCGCCCAAGCGCCCCAAGCGCGAGCCCCAGAAGGAAGTCACCAGCGAGTCCGTGCGCGACTCCATCAAGGCCGCCATTCGTAAGCGCCAGGACGAGGCCGCGGCCCGCGAGGTCACGACCGGTCGTCGCGGACGCACGCGCAAGAAGCGGAAGAAGGTCGACGAGGCCGAGGTCGAACGCGCCCTCAAGCAAACCATGGCGGAAATGAGCGGCGGCGCGGGTAAGCGTCGGCGCAAGAAGGGTGGCCAGGTGGACGAAGACATCGTTGTCGAGACCGCCGTGCTCAAGCTGACCGAATTCATCACGGTCCAGGAGCTGGCGGATAAACTGCAGGTCAAGGCACAGGAGCTTATCGGCCACTTGTTCGGCATGGGGATCATGGCCACCATCAACCAGCGTCTGGAGAAGGAGAACATCGAGCTGCTCGCCGGCGAATACGAGCGCGAGGTGGAATTCCTGACCGAGCTGGGCGAGGACGTCCTGGAGACCGAGGAGGTCAAGGACGAGGACAAGACCGACCGCCCGCCGGTGGTGACGGTCATGGGCCACGTGGACCACGGCAAGACGTCCTTGCTGGACAGCATCCGCAAGACCAATGTCATCGCGGGCGAGGCCGGCGGCATCACCCAGCACATCGGCGCCTACACGGTGCAGACCGAAGGCGGTCCCATCACCTTCCTGGACACGCCCGGTCACGCGGCCTTCACGGCCATGCGCGCCCGCGGCGCCCAGGTGACGGATATCGTGGTACTCATCGTGGCGGCCAACGACGGCGTCATGCCCCAGACTGTGGAGGCCATCAGCCACGCCAAGGCGGCGGGCGTGCCCCTCATCGTGGCCGTGAACAAGATCGACCTGCCCGACGCCAAGCCCGACCGCGTGAAGCAGGAGCTCCTGCAGCACGAGATCATGGTGGAGGAGTACGGCGGCGACGTGCTGTGCGCGGAGCTGTCGGCCAAGAAGGGCGAGGGCATCGAGCGGCTACTCGAGCTGGTCCACCTGCAGGCGGAGGTCCTGGAGCTGCGCGCCGGCGCCAAGGGACCCGCCCGCGGCGTCGTCGTCGAGGCCAAGAAGGAACCGGGCCGCGGCGTGGTCTTCACCGTGCTCGTGGACCAGGGCACCATGAAGGTGGGCGACACCTTCCTGGTGGGTCTGACCGACGGCAAGGTGCGCGCCCTGCTGGACGAACGGGGCAACCCCCTGGAGGAAGTCAAGCCGGGCGAGCCCTGCGAGATCCTCGGCGCCCACGGGGTGCCCGAGGCCGGCGATCGTTTCTACGTGGTAGAGAACGAGCGGCAGGCCCGTGAACTGGCGGACAAGCGCCGCCGCCTGCAGCGTCAGCAGCAGCTCATGGGTCCCAAGCAGGTCATCGACCTGGACAACCTGGCCGAGCTCATGACCACCGGCGAACTCAAGGAACTGCCCATCATCATCAAGGGTGACGTGGCCGGATCGGTGGAAGCCCTGGCCGACCAGCTCATGGAGCTGAACACGGCCGAGGTGCAGGTGAATATCGTACTCAAGGCCGTGGGTGCGGTCAGCGAGTCGGACGTGCTGCTGGCCAGCAACACGGGCGCCATGATCATCGGCTTCCACATGCGGCCGGGCCCGTCCATCCTGGAACTGGCCAAGGCCAACAACGTGACCATCGAGGTCTTCGACATCATCTACGAGGCCGTCGACACGCTGAAGAAGGCCATGGCCGGACTGCTGGCCGCCATCCAGCGCGAGGTGTCCACGGGCAAGGCCGAGGTGCGCCAGGTCTTCACCATCCCCAAGGTGGGATCGGTGGCCGGCTCCATGGTCGTCGACGGTGTCATCAAGCGTAACAGCCGGGCCCGCCTGGTGCGGGACGAGGTCATGATCTGGGAGGGCAAGGTCAACTCCCTCAAACGCTTCAAGGACGACGTCAAGGAAGTGGCCCAGGGTTACGAGTGCGGCATCGGCCTGGAGAACTTCTACATGATCCAGGAGGGCGACGCCCTCGAGTGCTACGAGATCGAGGAGATCGAGCGCACCGAGCTGTAACGTCCGCCCGACCATCGCTGAACGGCGGGGCGGCGCCTCAGGGAGTCGCCCCGTTCCCTTCACTGCCCGGCCGGAAGCGAACCCACACCGAGGATGAGGCCCAGCATGGATCCCTACCGCACACGCCGTCTCAACCAGGCTCTCCGGAACTCCCTGGCCGAACTGCTCCAGGTGGCGGTGAAGGACCCCCGGGTCGGCTTCGTGACCATCAACAAGGTGGAGCTGAACCGGGACCATTCCGTGGCGCGCGTGGCCTTCACGGTCCTGGGCGACGAGGACGAGCGGACTACCAGCCTGGCCGGCCTGAAGAAGGCCCGCGGCTACCTGCAGAGCCGCCTGGCCCGGGGCCTGCAGCTGCGCCAGGCGCCGGAGTTGCGCTTCGAGTACGACGATTCGGTGGAGAGGGGCATCGAGATGGACGAGGTGCTGGACGACCTGGCCGCCCGCGGCGAGTTCCTGACGGACGCGGAACGGCGGCGGCGCCTGACCCTGGCGGACCTGGTGCCGCCGGCGGACTTCATGGCCGGCCTGCGCGCCGCCCGCAACCTGTGGGTGGTTCCCCACCACAACCCGGATCCGGACGCCGCGGGCGCCGCTCTGGCTCTGGTGGAAGCCCTGCGGGCCAGCGGCCGCGAAGCGGTGGTGGTGGGCTACCCCGACCCGCCGGCCGGGCTACCGGACCTGCCGGGATACAGCGACGTCATCGCCGGCGAGGACTTAGCCGCCTTGCTGGACGAGGATCCCCCAGACGCCCTGGTGCTGGTGGACTGCCACCGCATCGACCGCTGCGGCCCCCTGGAGGACATGCTCGAGGGCCTGGAGACCCGCTGGTGCATCGATCACCACCTGGTCAGCGGTCGCAAGGCGCCGGAACCCGGCTGGAACGAACCTCGTGCCTGCTCCACCTGCACGCTCATCCACCGGGTCATCGAGGATCTGGGCCGGGGCACGAACGAGGATCCGCCCTTCGCCCTCACACTGGACATGGCCACCAACCTCTACGCCGGCTTGCTCAACGACACGGGCGGCTTCCGTTTCGACAACACGGGTCCCCTGAGTTTCGAACTGGCCGGCCAGCTGGCGGCCCTGGGCGTGGACACGGCCAAGGTGGCAGCCCTCACCCTGCACCGGCACCGCCGCGAGGGCTTCGACCTGCTGAAGAAGGTCATCGGCACCTTCGCCTACCACGCCGACGGCCGCGTCGCCGTGGGCCACGCCGGCATCGCCATGATGGAGGAGACCGGCGCCGTCCCGGCGGATACCGAGGGCTTCGTGAACATGGTCATGGCCGTGGAGGGCGTCGAGATGGCCGCCTTCCTCAAGGAGACGGAACCTGGGGTGTGGCGCACCTCCCTGCGGGCGCGTCTGGGCGCCGATGTCCAGGCCGTAGCCGCACGCCACGGCGGCGGCGGGCACCTGCAGGCTTCCGGTTGCACCCTCGAGGGCGACATCGTCGAGCTGTCGGCCATGCTGGCGCGGGAGCTGACGGCGGCGCTGGACGCGTGATGGTCCGCGACGGCTTCCTGCTGGTGGACAAGCCCGCGGGCGTCACGTCCTTCCGCATCGTCGATCACGTACGCCGGTTGCTGCTGACGCACGATCCTTCCCTGCAGCCGGCCCGTCAGCGACGACGGGGCGGACCCCGGCCACCCCGCTACAAGTGCGGCCACGCCGGCACTCTCGACCCCTTGGCCACGGGCCTGCTCGTAGTCATGACCGGCCGCGCCACGCGCCTGGGACCCTTCCTCACCGGCCTGGACAAGACCTACGCGGCCACCGTGCGCTGCGGCGAGGCCACCGATAGCCTCGACGCCGACGGCGTGGTCGTGGATCGGGCGCCGGTACCGGATGATCCGGCGGTGTTCGACGCCGTCCTGGACCGTTTTCGCGGCGACATCCAGCAGGCTCCGCCTGTGGTGTCGGCCCTCAAGCGGGACGGAAAGCCTCTGCACGCCCGGGTCCGCGCCGGGGAGGACGTGGCCGAACCCGCGCCGCGCCCCGTGCGCATCGACCGCCTGGAGATCACTGCCTCCCGCTGGCCGGACCCGGACACCGGCCACCACGAGATCGACCTGGAGGCGGACTGCTCCAGCGGCACCTATGTGCGCTCCCTGGGGCGAGACCTGGCCCTGGCCGCCGGTACCGTGGGCCATCTGACTGCCCTGCGGCGCCTACGGGTGGGTCCTTTCCAGGTGGCCGACGCTCTGTCCGACGTGACCGGTCTGGCTGCCGACGAGGCAGCGGCGGCCGTCCGTCCCGCGGTGGCGGCCCTGCCCTGGACGCCCCTGGTCCGGCTGGACGCCGACGAGGCCCTGGCCGTCCGCACCGGCGGCCAGCCCGCGCCCGCGTGGGCGGCACGCCTGGAGGGAGAGGAGCCCGGTCCGGACGGACTGTTCCGCATGCTCGACGCCGACGGCCGCCTGCTGGCCGTGGGCCACCTGGACCCCGAGCCGCGCCTGGCGGCCGTGCTGGCCGGCCCGCCCGCGCCGCAGACCGAGGAGGACGCCGACCCGTGCGCATGATCCGCCTGACCGCCGAGTCCATCGCCAAGATCCTCGCCGACCCGGATGGGGCGCGGCCCCTGCTACCGTCCTGCGCCCTGACCATCGGCTCCTTCGATGGTCTGCACCTGGGCCACCAGGAGCTCATCCGCCGGGTGGCCGACGCCAGCTACCGGCAGGACCTGGACGCCGCCGCCGTCTTCACCTTCGTGCAGAGTCCGCGCCAGGTGCTCAACGGCGAGGCTGTGCCCTTCCAGCTCACCACGTGGAGAGCCAAGTTGGCCGCCCTGCACAACTCGCCCTGCGAGGTACTGGTAGCGGCGGACTTCAGTCCGGAATTGGCGGCCCTGGACTACCGTGACTTCGTGCGGATCTTCCTGGTGGGCCTGTGTGGCATGAAGCACTTCGTGGCGGGCTGGGATATGCGCATGGGCAAGGGGCGCCAAGGCACCGCCGAGGACCTGAAGGAACTGGGTCGCGAGACGGGCTTCACCACCGAGGTGTGCGAACCGGTGGCCGTGAGCGGCGAGATCATCAGCAGTTCGGCCATCCGCGAAGCTGTCCGTGCGGGCGACATGCCCCGGGCGCGGCGGCTCCTGGGCCGGCCCTACGGCCTGTGGGGCGTGGTGGGCGCCGGGGACAGCCGCGGCCACACCATCGGCTACCCCACCGCCAACGTGGAACCCCTGGCCGACGACAAGCTCCTGCCCGAGCCGGGGGTCTACGCCGTGCGCGTGCGCGTACCCGGCGACATCGCCCCAGAGGGCACCCCCGGCGTGCTGGACCGGGTGCGCATCGCCCTGCCGGAAGTGGACCGGGACGGGGCCCTGGTGGGCGCGGCGCCTGCGGACTGGGCCGTCTTCGGCGGTATGCTCAACTACGGGAGCGTTCCGACCTTCCACGGCGACGGCTTGCCCCGGCCGCGGGTCGAGGCCAACCTCTTCGGCTTCGAGGGGGAACTGCAGGGCCGGACCGTGAAGGTGGAGTGGATGGAGAGACTACGGGCCGAGCAGCGCTTCGACGGCGTGGACGAATTGGTGGCCCAGCTGGAAGCCGACGCCGCCGCCGCCCGCCAGATCCTGGGGATGAGCTAGCCCTGGGAACGGACTAGCCGCCCGCCGCGTATTCCCGCGCCCGCCGGTCGATGTCCTCGGTGATGGTCAGGGCCACGGCCAGGGCCTCCCGCGCCTCGCGTCCGCCCACGGCCACGGCATTCTCGCCCCGGATGGCTCCCACGAAAGCCTCGATCTCCGTCAGCAGGTTGTCCGCCTTGGGGTGGGTCACCGCCTCGGGCATGATGTCCGACGGACCGCCGCCCGGGGGCAGGGTGGCGAACTGGTTGGCCTGGGCGGCGCAGTCGGCGGCCAGGAAACTCCCCGGTTGGAAGACCCGGAACTTGCGCTTGTCCTGGACCGATACGCGACTCGCCGTGAGGTTCGCCGTGCAGCCGCCCACGAATTCCAGGCGGGCGTTGGCGATATCCACCTGGCCCGTGAGGACAGGGGAGCCCACGGCCTGGATCGCCGTGATGGGCCGGTCCACCAGGTGCAGGAGGATGTCGATGTCGTGGATCATGAGGTCCACGACGATGTCCACGTCCGTGGCGCGGCCGCTGTAGACACCCAGGCGGTGGGCTTCCACGAAGAGGGGGCGGTCCACCCGCTCGGCCAGGGCGCGGATGGCCGGGTTGAAGCGCTCCAGGTGGCCGATCTGCAGGATCACGCCGCTCCGTGCGGCCGCCGCCACCAGGTCGTCGGCCGCGGCCAGGTCCGGAGCGATGGGTTTCTCCAGCAGCACGTGACGACCGGCCTCCAGCAGGGGCATGGCCACCTGGTGGTGGGCCACGGTCGGCACCACGACGCTGGCGGCGTCGATACGGTCGACGATCTCGGCCACGTCGCCGGCGGCGTCGCAACCGCATTCGTCGGCCACGGCGGCGGCCCGGGCCGGGTCCGTATCCACCACGGCCACCAGTTCGCAGGTGGGCAGGGCGGCGTATTTCTGGGCGTGGAAGCGGCCCAGGTAGCCGGCGCCCAGGACGGCGACCTTGACGGGCTGGTTGGTATTCATGGTTCCCATATTAGTGCATGGCGGTGGCCGCGCGAAAGTCCCAAGAACGCTTCGGCCCGGTTCCGGGTTCACCGCTTGACCGTTTCCGGCCGTATCGCCCATAATCCGGCAGCCGCAGGTGCCGCTAAGGGCATCCGCATACGGCGTTTCCCGGGCCAGGGAGGGCCCCCCTATGGACCACGCCTCCGCCTCCGTCAGGTACGCGCCCTCGTCGGCGTTCGTCATCTTCCTGCTCACCGCGCTCCTGTATCTGCTGGCCATGCCGGTCCTGGCCCAGTCCGTGGACCAGGATCTGCTGGACGAAGCCGTCCGCCGCACGGGCCGCAGCCGGGAGGATCTGCTCCAGGAATACCAGCGCGGAGCAACCACCGCGCCGGACACGGTCACGACCCCCGGCCGCCGCTCCCTGGCTGGTGTCGACGACCGGCGCACCCGTTCAGGACAGGATCCCACCGGCGGTTCCTTCGGGGTCGTGCTGCCTTCGGGTGCCGCGGCGCCGGCGGAGATCGACGCCGACTCCCTGGCCCTGTCCCAGACCGCCACGGCGCCCGCCTGGTTCGGCCACGATGTCTTCGTCCGCGACGGCACCACCTTCGAGCCGCCCTCTTTCGGACCCGTACCCGCCGACTACCTGCTGGGCGTGGGGGACGAGGTTGTGGTGGACGTCTGGGGCGACGTGGAGATGCGCCTGGTGCGCGTGGTGGACCGCGATGGTTCAGTGATCCTGCCCGAGGCCGGACGCGTGGCGGCTGCCGGACGATCCCTGGCGGCGGTGGACCAGGCCCTGCGCCAGGGGCTGGCCGCGCGCCACGCCAGCATCGGCCGCGACGCCGACGACACCCGGGCCACCACCTTCGTGCGCGTCACCCTGGGCCGGTTGCGGCCCATCCGCGTCTACGTGGTGGGCGAGGTGGCGCGGCCCGGCTCCTACGAACTCAACTCGGTCTCCACGGTCCTGACGGCCCTCTACGCGGCGGGCGGCCCCGCCCAGGACGGCTCTCTGCGGCAGGTGCGCCTGGTACGCGCGGGCCTGGAGGCGGCCGCGGTCGATCTCTACGACTACCTCCTGGCCGGCGACCGGGCCGGCGACGCCCTGCTGCGGGAGGGCGACACGATCCACGTGCCCGGGCGGCGAATAGGCGTGCGCATCGGCGGCGCCGTGCGGCGGCCCCTGGGCTACGAGATGCTTCCGGGCGAGACGGTCACCGACCTGATCCGCTTCGCCGGCGGCCTGCGGGCCGGTGCTTCGCCGGGCCTGGTCCACGTGCAGCGCATCCTGCCGCCGGCCGATCGGCGGCCTGGCGAGCCCGACGTGGTGGCGGTGGATGTGGCCCTCGATCCGACCACCCTGGTGCCCCGCCAACCGGAGTTGGCGGAGCTGCACGACGGCGACATGGTCACCGTGGACGCCATCAGCGACCGGGCCGGGAACCGGGTCACCGTGCGCGGGCTCGTGGAACGTCCGGGCACCTACGAACTGCGGCCGGGCATGACCGTGACCGACCTGGTCCGCCAGGCCGGCGGCCTCTGGCCCGACGCCCTCACCGAATGGGCCACGCTTGACCGCACCAGTCCCGACCTCGAACTCACTTCCGTGTCCGTGGCCCTGGGCCGGGTGCTGGCCGGCCAGGAACCGCCGGTGGCCCTGCGCGACCGGGACGTGCTCCACATCTACTCCCGCGGCGCCGAACGGGACCGTCCCCGGGTGCACATCACCGGCGAGGTGCACCAGCCCCTGTCCCTCCTGCATCGCCAGGGCATGACCCTGCGTGACCTGGTGCTGCGCGCCGGTGGCCTCAAGCCCGGGGCCGATCCACTCCACGCGGAGATCTCCCGCACCAGCCGCCGGGTGGTCATGGATCCGGATCCCCAGGCCGTCCCGCAGGCCACGGTGGAAGTCATCCGCGTGGAACTGGGCGAGGATTTCCTGGCGCTTGCCGACTCGCCCGCGTTGGAGCCCTGGGACCGGGTGGCCATCCGCCGCCTACCCTGGTGGGAGTCCCAGCGTACGGTGACGGTGGCCGGCGAGGTCTTCTACCCCGGCGTGTTCAGTCTCACCAGCGCCGGCGAGACCCTCTCCTCGGTCCTGGTCCGGGCGGGCGGTCTCAAGCCCTCGGCCTACGCCACCGGGGCGCGGGTCGTGCGCGAACGGGACCACGTGGGCAACGTGGCCATCGACCTGGCCCGGGCCCTGGACGAGCCGGACTCCCAGCACGACATCATCCTCGAGCCCGGCGACCGGGTCATCGTCCCCAACCGTATGTACACCGTGCGCGTGACCGGCGAGGTGGGCTTCCCCACGAGCCTCGTCTGGGAAGAGGGACGGAAGATCGACTACTACGTGGAGCGGGCCGGCGGCTACCTGGAGCACGGGGACAAGGGCCGCACGCGGGTGGTCCATCCCAACGGCATGTCCCTGCCCAACAAGGGCAGCTCGAAGGTGGTGGCCGGGTCGACGATCGTCGTGCCCCTGGAACCGCCGCCGGAAGGACGTACCACCCTGGAGGTGGCCAAGGACGTTACGTCGATCTTGGCTGGCGTAGCAACGATTTGGTTGATTGTTGACCGTTAGAAGGAATGGTTGGCTATGTATAGCGCCGATAATCTAGATGTGGCTCGTCCCGGTGAGGACTTTGTGAATGGTCTTTTCGAAATCGTTGTTTGCAGGTGGAAGCTAATCGCGATCTGCATTATAGCGGGTGCCGTTTTGGCTGTCGCAATAAGAGCATCCGGTCCGGTGAGGTACACGGCGACTGCGACGATTCTTCCACAGGGGAATGATCGAGGCGGTTCCGGTATCCTGGGTGCTCTGGCAGTCCAATCAGGGCTCAATTTTGGGAACGCCGCGGGCAACGAAGAGATATTTGGGAGAATCATCGAATCACGTACTGCGCTTGCCCACTTGATTGAAAAGAAATGGTCCCATCGTCGATTCAGCGAACCGGTATCGTTGGCCCGTATTCTTGGTCTTGATGCGGATGCAACTGAGAATGCAGGACATATAGAGGAGGAACGCTTACTCGCCGTTTTAAGACGACGGGTGATCGATTTCGAGAGGGACCCCTCAACGGGTTTCATGAGCCTGCGGGTCACTATACCGGAAGACCCGCAGTTGGCAGCGGATATAGCGAATGCGTTGGTCCATGTACTGGAAGATTTTAACGACAAAGGACGGTTTAGCCGGGCGCGCAACCAACGAGAGATGATCGAAGCCAGGCTCGTCGAAGTCGAACGTGATCTTGAGATGTCATCCACTGAATTGTCGGATTTTCTTGACAACAATCGCTCCTATGCTTCATCGCCAACATTGACCATGGAATACGCCAGACTGGAGAGAGAAGTCAGTGCTGACGGTCTCGTATGGCAGGAATTGAAACGTCAGTTGGAAGTTGCGCGAATCGATGAGATGCGAAACACACTTACAGTCGATGTCCTCGATTCGGCGGTGGCGCCAGTGCGGCCTGATCGGTACGGTTTGGTATTCACTATCATCGTGGGCTGTATCATCGGGTGCATCGCTGCGGTCTTGATCGTCGCAATCCTGGCCTTGTCAGGCCAGCAGCGAGTACGGACTGTTGACTAGCCACCGACAAGAACACACTTCGGTATGCCAAGTGGTCCGGCTTTCGACGAACAGGTTTCCTTTCGTCGAATGGACCGGTTCCTTACTGCTGCTCGTAGTACTGACTGCGGTAGACGTCTATCTTGATCGTCGCGGGTGGCTGCCGATTCCTTCCAGCGTTGTTGCGTTCGGCATCATAGCCCTGCTCGGTTTCGGCACTATTCTCTATCACAAGGCAGTGCGAGAGAGTCGGCCCGGCGTTGGGAAAGGTATCCTTTGGCTGCTGACACCGATGCTCTTGATTTCGGCGCTTAATCTGTTGAGTATATGGCGTGCGGAGTCATATGGGGGAGAGGGATTCAAGTATTACTTCCTTGTCGTATACAACACACTCATATACGGGGCGGCTCTGTACCTGGGCACGTCTTCTTGGTTACGCCGAAGTTGGCGCGGCATCGCGCGCTTCGCCATTGTCACGAGCACTGCCTCAATCATCTGGGATCTCGTAGCGCCGGGAACCATCGGTACTATGATGACAAGGGCTGCAGGTCTCGGGTACAACGCCAACAGTGCCGCGCTTCAAACCGTTCTCCCTCTTGCTGTGGCTCTACGCTATGATCGAGTGAGAATCGCGGATATCTTCCTGATCGCCGTCGGAATACTGGGTGCGTTCGCCACTCTGTCACGGGGCGGTTCGGTGATGATTGGCTGTGTTCTGGTCATATATGTCTATCAGACTGTGATCTACCCCATTGTTACGCAAAGGGCGAGTGCGTTGCGTGGATTGCTAGTGACGGTGGCTGCTGCCGCGGTGATCTTGGGTGGACTGACTCTCGTTGTTGGCGCTTCTTCCTGGTTTGAGAATGCGAGCGCACGTCGAAGGATTGACATCCTGATTGGACGGTCGTCCTTTCTGAATCCGGAAGAAAGCCGAGTAAGACTCGCGAAGGAATACATACAATTAGTCGCAGAGCGGCCTCTTGTGGGTCACGGGGCCGGGTATATCCGATCTCAGCCGCGCGGTCCCCACAACATGTTTTTGAGGATGTGGACCGAGTTGGGTATTCTCGGGTGCGCGGCGTATCTGCTCTGGCTGGCATCCGTATTGCATCTGAGTATGTTACGACGTGAAACAAGCGGAATCGTTTTGTCCCTGCTGCTGGTCCTTGCTTCGCTGGTTAGCCACAACTTGCTCGAGTACAGGGTCCTCATATTGTTCACAGGTATCGAGATGGGTCGGTACCTCGTGTATGTACAGCACCGAGCTCAGGGAACTGAGATCCCGACCGGAGAGGACCATGCGACCCCCTGACGACACAGCTACGAAATCCGGTCCCCGCGCGGGCCTGCTGCGCCTGGCCGGGGGCACCCTCATTCTGAAGGTCACGGGCCAGGCGCTCCTCTTCGGGGTGATGGTGCTCCTGGCGCGGTTGCTGGGCGACCGCTCCTACGGCCAGTACGTCTTTGCCCTGGCCTGGCTGCGGGTGTGGGTGCTCCTGGTGAAGGTGGGCTACGACTCGGCCATGTTGCGTTTCCTGCCCGCCTACGCGGTGGAGGGGCGATGGGACTTGGCCCGCGGCCTGCTGCGGGCGGCGGTGACAGTCACCCTGACCGTGTGGCTGGTGACCGGCGCCGGGGCCGCGGCGGTGATCCTGGGCGTGCGCGACCGGCTGGAACCGGGACTGGCGCCAACCCTGCTGCTGACCGTGGGCGTGGTGCTCGTGCAAGCCCTGGTGGAGCATGGCATGGCGGTGCTCCGCGCCTGGAACCGACCCTTGCGAGCGGTCCTGCCCAACTTCGTGGTGCGACCGCTGGCGGTGGGGATCCTGGTGGTGGTCGGCCTCCTGGCGGTGGACCTGCCGCGGACATCGGGTCTGGCCATGGGCGCCATGGGCCTGGCGTCGGCCCTGTGCCTGGTGCTGGTGGTCCTGTGGTGCCGCCGGTCGGCGCCCAAGGAACTGACCGCGGAATCGGCCCGGGCCACGGCGCTCCAGTGGCGGTCCGTGGCGGTGACCATGCTCTTCATCTCCGGCGTCCACGTGATCATGACCCAGACCGACACCATCATGGTGGGCGCCCTGCTGGACTCGGCCCGGGCCGGTTACTACGGCACGGCGGTGCGCCTGTCGGGACTGGTCCTGTTCGGCCTGGTGGCCGCCAGCAACGTGGTGGCGCCGCGCATCTCCGCTGCCCACGCGGCCGGGGACCGGACCGGTCTGCAGGCCATGCTGGACACTTCCTCCCGCGGCGTCCTGGCCTTCACGGTGCCGGTGGCCCTGGTCTTTGCCCTGGCCGGCAAGTTCGTGCTCGGCCTGTGGGGCGAATCCTTTACCGCGGCCTACGGTGCCCTGGTGATCCTGGCCGGGGCCCAGGCCCTGAGCGCGGCTTCCGGCCCCAACGGTCTCCTGTTGAACATGACGGGCCACGAACGCACCGCCGCCGCTGTCATGGTGGTCTCGGCCCTTTTGAACGTGGCGCTGAACGCTCTCTTCATCCCTCGCTGGGGGCTGATGGGCGCGGGGCTGGCCACGGGCCTGACCACGGTCCTGTGGAACATCACCCTGGTGGCCTTCGCCCGTCGCCGCCTGGGCGTGAGCCCGACCGTGCTGTGGCCGGTGAGGTCCCCATGAGGGTCCTGTTCTTCACCGGCAGGCTGGAGTACGGGGGCGCCGAACGGCAGCTGGTGCTGCTGGCGTCGAGACTGGCCGAGAAGGACCACGCTGTCACCGTCTGCGCCTTGTTCGGAGGCGGCATGTACTGGGACCGTCTGGCGACGGCGGACGTGCAGCGTGTGGCGCTCTTTCCGCGTCGGGGCGGTTCGCCTGCAGCCACGGCAGCGCAGTTGCTGGCGGCTCCGCGTCGCCTGCGGCGCCTGGTGGCGGAGACGGCGCCCGACCTGGTGCACAGCGTGCTGGAGATCCCGAACCTGGTAGCCCGGCTGGCAGGCGTCGGCGTACCTCTGGTGTGGGGTCTGCGCAACGCGGGACCCGTGGGCTGGAAGGTGCGCGCGGCCGACCGCTGGTGCGCCGCCCTGTCGCGACCCGTGCCCCTGGTGATCTGCAACTCCCGGGCGGGCCGCGCCGCCGCCGCGGACCGGGGCTACCGTCCGCGGGACTGGACCGTGGTGCCCAACGGCTTCGACACGTCGGCCTTCCGCCCGGACCGGGCCGCGGGCGCCGACCTGCGGCGCGCCTGGCTCGGCGAGGCGGCCGGCCCGGTGGTGGGCCTGGTGGGCCGGCTCGATCCGCGCAAGGGGCTCGACGTTTTCCTGGCGGCGGTGGCCCTGGTGCGGGCCCGGTTGCCGGAAGCCCGCTTCGTGATCGTGGGTGGCGGTTCGACCATGGCACTGGAACGGTTACGCCGGCAAGTGGCGGACCTGGGTGTGGCCGATGCCGTCGTCCTGGCTGGCGAGCAGTCGGACATGGTAGCGGTGTACGGCGCCCTGGATCTGCTGGTCTCGGCCAGCACCAGCGAGGGCCTGTCCAACGTTCTGGGGGAAGCCCTGGCCTGCGGCGTGCCCTGCGTGGCCACCGACGTGGGCGACTCGGCTCTGGTGGTGGACGACCCGGCGCGCATCGTACCGTCGGGCGACCCGGAGGCCCTGGCCGCGGCCGTCACGCGGCACCTGACCGAACCGCCGCTCCTGCCCGACGAGGGATTGCGGACATCGGTCCAGGAACGATTTGGCGTGGACGCCATGGTTGCGGCCACCGAGGTGGCCCTGGGCGGAGTCCTGTCCGGCCGGAAGGGGGACGCGCCATGAGGACCGCCGTCTTCTGCGCCATGCGCGGTTTCGCCCTGGCCCGGTCGCGCATGCTGCTCATGGGCGCCTTCCGGGAGGCGGGCTGGCGGGTGGTGGCCCTGGCCGAAACCGATCGCACGGCCGCGGACCTGGAGGCCGCCGGCTTGGAGGTGCGGAATGTCTCCTTCTTCACCCGCGGTCGCCGGCCCTGGGCCTGGCCGGGACTGGCCGCCGGCTTGCGCCGCGAACTGGCCACCCTGCGCCCGGATTTTCTGCACGTCTTCAATGCCCTGCCCATTCTGCTGGGCGGCGGCGCGCGGGTTCCGGTGCGTGTGGCCACGGTCACGGGCCTGGGCCGCGGTTACGAGCGGGGCGGGCTCCAACGGCGCTTGACCCTGGCCGGCTACGGACGTGGTCTGCGCGGCGCCGCCTGGACCGTCTTCCAGAACGAGGAGGACCGGCTCCTCCTGGCCGCCGCCCATCCCTGGCTCGCGGAATGCAGTTCGGTCATCGTGGGTTCGGGCGCCGACACGGAGCGTTTCCTGCGCCGCCATGGTCAGCCGGACGGTCCCCCGCAGGTCCTCATGGTCACCCGCCTGCTCTGGCAGAAGGGCGTGCGTGAGTTCGCGGATCTGGCCTGCCGGGTCCACGCCGACCGACCGGAGGTGAGGTTCCGGCTGGCCGGCGAACTCGTGCCCGGCGACCCGGACGGCGTGCCCGAGACCTGGATCACCGACCGGGCCACCGAGGGCGTCTGGGAGTTCCTGGGCTACCGCAAGGACATGGAGGATCTGCTGCCCCGGGCAGCGATCCTGGTGCACCCGACCCGCTACCGTGAAGGCGTGCCGCGGGTGGTCCTGGAGGCCGGCGCCTGCGGGGTGCCCGTGGTGGCGGCCCGGGGTCCCGGCGCCGACGACGTGGTCCTGGACGGGATCACCGGCCATCTGGTGGACCCGTCCGACGTCGACGCGCTGGCCACTGCGGTGACGAGCCTGCTCGACGACGCGGACGCCCGGTCGGCCATGGGCATCGCCGCCGCCGACCACATCCGGAGCCACCACTCCCTGCAGGCGGTCACCGCCCGCTACCTCGATCTCTACCGCCGCCTGGGAGTGGACCTGTCGTGAGCGGACCGCTGCGCGTACTCCACGTCATCACCGACCTGCGGGTGGGTGGGGCGGAGACCATGCTGGTCAAGCTCCTGGGCGCCGTGGACCTGGAGCGTTACCCGTCGGCGGTGGTGTCCCTGGTGCCGGGGGGCGAACTGGCGGCTCCCCTGCGGGATCTGGGTGTGCCGGTCACCGAACTGGACCTGCGTCCGGGGCGGCCGGATCCCCGCGCCCTGTGGCAGTTGCGGCGGGTCGTGGGCGAGTTTGAGCCCCAGGCGATCCAGGCCTGGATGTACCACGCAAACCTGGCCGCGACCCTGGCTGCCCGGGGCCGGCCCGTGGTCTGGAATATCCGCCACTCGTTGACCGACCTGGGGGACGAGGCTCCGTTGACCCGTCTCGTGATCCGCGCCGGAGGCCTGCTGGACGGCCGGGCGGCGGCCGTCATCCACAACGCCCGGGTGAGCGTGGCCCAGCACGCCCGCTGCGGCTACGATCCGGCCGGCGCCCGGGTCTTGCCCAACGGCTTCGACCTGGACCGCTTCGGTCCGGACTCGTCTGCGGGCGCCGCCCTGCGCGCCGAACTGGATCTGCCCGCCGGCGCGCCGCTGGTGGGACTGCTGGCCCGTCGCCACCGCTTCAAGGGGCACGAGAACTTCCTGGCGGCCATGGCCCTGGTCCGCCGCCACCGGCCGGAGGTCCATGCCCTGTGCGCCGGGCGTGGGGTAGCCGACGATCCGGACCTGACAGCCCTGGCCGCCGGCGAGGACCTGCGCGGTCACGTCCACCTGCTCCCGGCACGCACCGATGCACCGCGTTTCCTGGCGGGGCTCGACCTGCTCTGCGTGGCTTCGCGCTGGGGAGAGGGTTTTCCCAACGTCCTGGGCGAGGCCCTGGCCTGCGGCACGCCCTGCGTTACCACGGACGTGGGGGAGTCCCGGGAGATCGTGGCCGGCCTCGGCCCGGTGGTGCCGCCGGACGACGTGCCCGCCCTGGCGGAAGCCCTGGCAGAAGTGCTGCAACTGGACGCCGGCGCCCGTGCGGACCTGGGGCGCCGCAGTCGGGAGCGAGTGGCCGAGCGCTACGCTCTGGACGCCGTGGCCCGGCGCTACACGGAGTTGTGGTCGGAGGTGGCCGGTTCGGCCTGAGTCGCCACGAAGGCGACGATGCGGGCGATCTCCGCCGGATCGAGCCGGTCGTGGGTGGGCAGGTTGACGATCTCGCGGGCCGCACGCTCGGCCTCGGGGCAGGAACCCCGGCCGTAGGCGGCCGCGTCCCAGCGATCCGGATTGGGATGGACCGGCGAGAGGAACCAGTCGCCCAGCTCCACCCGGGCCTGCCGCGCCGCCGCCAGTAACGCTTCCTTGTTTCCCACCCGCACCGGATACCGCAACCACACCGGGTCGCAGCCCTCGGGCACGGTGGCCGTGGGTAATCCGTGCTTCAGGAGTTCGGTCTCGATGATCCGCACGTTCTTGCGCCGCCGGGCGATGACGCCGTCCGCGGCGGCCAGGAGGTGCTGCAGGCGGCCGGCCTGGCGCGCGCCCATGCGCTTGCGGTAGTCCCGTGGCTCGCGGCAGTCCAGTTCCGCTCCCGTGGACGAACCGATGGCCAGGCCCAGGCGGCCCAGTTGGCGGTACAGTCCCTGCACCGCCCAGAAGAGTCGGGGCCGGTAGACGAGGCGGTAGGCCAGGTACTGAAGGTCCAGGAGGGCGGACTCGCGCCAGGCGGGGGCGGGGTAGCTGGACGCCACCCGGCGCAGGAGGGTGTCGAATTCCGGGTCCCGGGTCATGGCCCACCCGCCGAGGCCGGTGGTCAGGGGCTTGGACCACTGGCTCGAGAAGAACGCAGCGTCCCCGAGCCGGCCCACGGACTCGCCGCGGTAGGTGGAGCCCAGGGCGTGGCAGGCGTCCTCCACCAGCAGCAGACCATGGCCGCGGGCGAACTCCCGCAAGGGTTCCATGACCGCCGGCAACCCGTAGGTGTGCTGCACCACCAGGACCTTGGCCCGGTCCGGGTCCCAACCGGTGCCCTCGCCGGCGGCCAGGGCCGCCGGGTCCAGGTTGCAGGTGGCGGGGTCGATGTCCACGTACACGGGTTCGGCGCCCCGGTAGAGGACGGCGTTGGGAACCACGACGCAGGTGTAGCCGGGCATGAGGACCTGGTCGTCCGGGCCCACGCCCGCCGCCTCGAGGATGGCGTGCAGGGCCACGCGGCCCTTGAAGAAGAGGACGGCGTCGGCGCGGTTCATGACCGCACCTCCGGCGTGAAGGACGCTGCCAGATCCTCCACCAGGTCCAGTTCGCCGGGTGCCAGGCTCTGCCGCCCCTTGCCGACGCTGGTGGTGCGGACTCCCGCCACCGCCGCAGCCACGGCGGCCGCCGGGGGGGCGGCGCCCAGGAACTCCGCCGCGCCGGCCAGTTGCACCGCCGGATCGGCCACGAACTCCTCGTAGCGCAGGCGAAGGACCCGCGCCGGATCCACCTGGGACAGGTCGGTTCGGGTGCGCTCCACGCAGCGGTGCCACTGGCGGGCCGCCAGCTCGGCCAGGAGGATATCCCGGGGCAGGTCGCGCATACCGGCGAAGATCGGTCCCCACACGGACAGGCGCCGGTCGCGGGTCGTCAGGCGGCGCAGGCGGTTGGCCAGGAAGCGGAAGCCGTAATAGGGAAGGTCCGACGGCGGTACGAAGCGGGCCTTGGCCAGGGAGTAGCCCAGGTCGAAGCCGGCGCGCCAGCGTTTCATGGCCGAGGCCACCGCGTCGGGACCGTCCCGTTCGATGACCAGGAAGCGCGCTTCGGGCAACACCCGATCCACGAAACCCAGGCGCAGGGAGTTGGCGCAGGTCTTCTCCACCAGGAGGCTGTCGCTGCGTCCCTGGCGGGCGAAGGCCCAGCGCACGAAGCGGCGCACGGGTTCCGTGGCCAAGTCCGGCGGGAACTCGTCGTCCGGGTGGGCGCGGTTGCCGTGGCGCCAGACGAAGGGGATCTCGTCGCAGGGCCAGGTGGTGAAGCCGGGCAGGGACGTCAGGGCGTCGCGCAGCATGTTCGTGCCCGAACGGGCGGCGCCGACGATGATCACGGGCCGGGATTCCAGATCGGACATCACGCCCGCCCGGCCAGATCGCGGATCGCCGCCACCACGTCCGCCACGTCGTCGTCCGAGAGGTCCGGGTGCAGAGGCAGGCTCACGGCGCGGTCCCCGGCATCCAGGGCCACGGGGAAGTCCTCCGGGCGGTAGCCGTACTTGTCCCGGTAGTAGGTGAAGGTGTGGATGGGGATGAAGTGGACCGAGGTGCCGATGTTGCGGTCGCGCATGCCCGTCATGAAGTCGTCCCTGGTCACCGGCAGGGCGCCCGGCTTCAGGCGGACGGGGTAGAGGTGCCAGGCGCTGGCGCAGTCCTCGCGCTCGGACGGCAGGTCGAAGGCATCCAGGGGCGCCAGGGCGGCGGTGTAGGCCGCGGCCACTTCCCGGCGGCGGGCCAGGAAACCGTCCAGCCGTCGGAGCTGCTGCAGGCCGATGGCCGCCTGCAGGTCGGTCATGTTGTACTTGAAGCCGGGCATGACCACGTCGTAGCGCCAGCTGCCACCCTTGTCGTGGCGCTTCCAGGCGTCCCGGTCCATGCCGTGCAGGCTGGCCACGATCCCGCGCTCGATCATCTGAGGGTCGCCGGTGAGCAGGCCGCCTTCGGCGGTGGTGAGGTTCTTGGTGGCGTAGAACGAGAAGGCTGCCGGGTTGTCGCCGGAGCCCACCAGGCGTCCCCGGTAGCGGGCGGGCAGGGCGTGGGCCGCGTCTTCCACCAGCAGCAGGTCGTGCTCGCGGCAGATGGATTCGAGGCGATCGAGGTCGCAGGGGTGGCCGCCGTAGTGGACGGCGATCACCGCCCGGGTGCGTTCGGTGACGGCGGCGGCCACGGCGTCCGGGTCCAGGTTCAGGGTGTCGGGTTCCACGTCCACCAGCACCGGACGAGCGCCCACGTGCTCGATGACCGCCACGGTGGCAGTGAAGGTTAGGGTCGTGGTGATGACCTCGTCGCCGGGACCGATGTCCGCCAGCACCAGGGCCAGGTGCAGGGCGGCGGTTCCGCTGCTGAGGGCCAGGGCGGCCGGAGCGCCCAGATAGGCGGCCAGTTCGCCCTCGAAGGCCTTGGTCCGGGGCCCGGTGGTAATCCAGCCCGACTCCAGGGCGTCCACCACCTCGTCGATCTCGGCCCGGGTGATGGACGGGGGGGCGAAGGGGAGGAATTCGTCGCGCATGGGCAGGGCGCTCCTTCGATGGTGCCCGGAGACGTCGGCTGACGCCATCATAACCCCGTGGTGGTGCTTGTCCAACCGATATCCGGGGCGGCTGTCCCTCTAGAATTGCCTGTACACACCCCTGGATGGACCTTATCATTGAACCGCTTAGCAAGGAATGGCACCCGGCGCCACACGGATCCCGGACCACCTCCGGTGCATCGGTGCGGCTGGCCGGGGCGCTTTTGTATGTGCCCGGCACGCCTTGGCACGGCATTTGATGACGCATATGGACGAATGGCCCGCGAGGGCCGTATGCGGGAGCGATGATGCCCGACAAACGCTCAGATATCTCGAAGAGACTCCTGGACATGACGGGATCGGTGGCGGGCCTAGCGGTGCTGGCGCCCTTCTTGGCTTGCGTGGCTCTGGGGATCGTCGCCACGAGTCCGGGACCAGTCTTCTACCGGCAGATGCGGGTTGGACGGGGCGGACTGACTTTCCGCATCCTCAAGTTCCGCACCATGGTCGATGGCGCCGAGGCGCGTGGCCCCCGGGTGACCGGCGCCGGAGACGCCCGAGTGACCGGCTTCGGCCGCTTCCTGCGCCGCCACAAGATCGACGAGTTGCCCCAGCTGGTGAATGTCCTGCGGGGCGAGATGTCCCTGGTGGGTCCGCGGCCCGAGGTGCCGGAGTTCACGGCCCTCTACCCGGAGGAATTCGCCCGCGTCCTGCAGGTCCGGCCGGGCATCACGCATCGCGCCACCCAGCTCTTCCGCCGCGAGGAGGAACTGCTCGGTGCGGCCGCCGACGCCCGCGTCTTCTACGTGGACAAGATCCTGCCCCGCAAGCTGGCCATCTACCTGGCCGACCTGGACCGTGCCACGTTCTGGGACGACCTGCGGACGATCATGCGCACGGTCTTCGACAGCGGCAAGAGCATCGAGATGGAGATCCTCGCCGGCGAGCAGCGGGTGTCCGATACGCCCCTGGCGGTGCTGCCGCGGCGGGCCGTCGTGGGTGACGAGACCGGCCCGGAACTGCCGTCCCGCGGCAATGTCCCCACCTCCATGAGTTGAGACACCGAACGAGCCGGGAGCTTGGTTTAGCCCCGGCGGGAAAGGACCCGGCATGAGCCGCGAGCCCAAGAGCGAGAACATCACCTGGAGCGACACCGAAGTCACCCACGAAGCCCGCTTGCAGCGCCACGGGCACCGGGCGGCAATCCTCTGGTTCACCGGCCTCTCCGGCGCCGGCAAGTCGACCCTGTCGCAGGCCGTGGAGAAGGAACTCTTCCAGCGCCGCTGCCACACCTACATTCTCGACGGGGACAACATCCGCTTTGGCCTGAACCGCGATCTCGGTTTCAGTCCCGACGACCGGACCGAGAACATCCGCCGCATCGGCGAGGTGGCCAAACTCATGATGGACGCGGGCGTCATCTGCCTGACGGCCTTCATCTCGCCCTACCGCACGGACCGCCAGGGTGCCCGGGAGATCACGCCCGAAGGCAAGTTCATCGAGGTGTACTGCAAGTGCTCCCTGGAGGAGTGCGAACGCCGGGATCCCAAGGGTCTGTACAAGAAGGCGCGCGCCGGGGAGATTTCCGAGTTCACGGGCATCAGCGCCCCCTACGAGGAGCCCGAGAACGCGGAGATCGTGGTGGAGACTGACAAGAACAGCGTGGAGGCGTGCGCGCGGCAGATCGTCGAGAGCCTGAAGGCCCGCGGCGTCCTCACCATGAATGGGAACTGAACCCGACGGATCGGGTGCGCGGAGGCTGGAACGGGACTTGATGACGCAGGTCCCCTGAGAGCAGGCTTGAATCGGCTGTCCGGCGCCGTCCACGGGGACGGAGGATGAACCCGGACGTGAAGGAACGAGCCCAACCATAGGTCGCCCAAGAACTTGGACCGGCGCTCCCTCGGGCGCGCGGACCCGGGATGGATCGACACATGAGGCAGCCCCAAGGTGCGCAGGACTGGCGGAGTCGATTCTGGTCGTTTGTCGACCACTATGTGGATGAAGATAACCCTTACGCGCGGTTCCTTATGTCCAACCGGGCGGCTGTCCATCTGGCAGCCTGCGTCGTGGGAACTCTTATCGCCCTGGTGACGGCCTTCCTGCTCCGGTTCGAACTGTCGGCTCTGGACCGCTCGGCCAATGCCTGGTGGCCCTGGTTCCTCTCCACGGCGCCCGTGCTCGTGGGGCTGCGGGTGGCCTCGTTCATGGCCCTTGGCCAGCACCGGGCTTCCTGGCGCTTCGCCGGCGCCCGCGACGTATTGCCCCTGGCGGTCTCCGTGGCCGCCGCTTCGGCCGTCACCGCACCGGTGATGCTGCTGGTGTGGTCGGGCTGGTTCCCCCGGAGCATCCTGATCATCGAATTCCTGCTGGGCATGATCCTCCTGGCCGGCGCGCGTTTCAGCTTCCGCATCCTGGACGTGGTCCGGCGCGGGGCGGGCCGGGACGGCCGGGTACCGGTGGTGGTCCTGGGCGCCGGGTCCGCCGGCAACATGGTCGTGCGCGGCATGCTGACCGGGGAATTGACGGACTACTGGCCCGTAGCCCTTCTCGACGACGACCGCCTCAAGGAGGGCACGACCATCCAGGGCGTGCCCGTCAAGGGCACCATCGACCGGGTGGCCGAAGTGGCGCGGCAGACCGGGGCCCAGGCCGTGGTCCTGGCCCTGCCCACGGCCACCGCCAGCCAGACCTACCGCGTGCTGCGCCATGCCCGCCGGGCGGGACTTCCCCTGAAGACCATCCCCGACCTGGCGCGTATCCTGGCCTCGAGCCGCGTGACGCCGCCCATCTCGGACTTCAGTGTGGAGGACCTGCTCAACCGCCGGCCCGTGAGCGCCGAGAACCCCCTGGTCAGCCGCTTCCTGGGCGGACGCACGGTCCTGGTGACCGGCGCCGCCGGCAGCATCGGTTCGGAACTGTGCCGCCAGATCGCCGAGCAGGAGCCGCGGCGCTTGCTCTGCCTGGACCGGGACGAGAACGGTCTCTTCCGCCTGGAACACACCCTGCGCCGTCTCGAGGCGCCCTGCGAGGTCGTGCCCATCCTGGCTGACGTACGCGAACGGGCCCGCCTGGCGGACATCTACGGCCGCTGGCGGCCGGAGGCGGTTTTCCACGCGGCGGCCTACAAGCATGTGCCCGTGCTCCAGTCCCATCCTGCCGAGGCCGTGCGCAACAACGTGCGGGGCACCCTGAACGTGGCCGAACTGGCCGACGAGTACGACGCCGCGGCGCTGGTTCTGATCAGCACCGACAAGGCCGTCAACCCCACCAGCGTCATGGGGGCCACCAAGCGCGTGGCCGAGCGCATCGTCCGCGACCTGGACGCCCGCAGCCGCACCCGCTGCAACGTCATCCGTTTCGGCAACGTGCTGGGCAGCAACGGCAGCGTGGTGGAGGTCTTCCAGGCCCAGATCCGCGCCGGCGGTCCGGTGACCATCACCCATCCCCACATCGAACGCTTCTTCATGACCGTCCCCGAAGCAGTGCGCCTGGTGCTTTGCGCCGCGGCCCTGGGCAAGGGGGGGGAGACCTTCGTCCTGGACATGGGTGACCCGGTGCGGATCGCCGACCTGGCCGAACAGATGATCCGCCTGTCCGGTCTGACCCCGGAAGTGGACGTTCCGGTGATCTTCACGGGATTGCGCCCGGGAGAGAAGCTCTACGAGGAATTGTGGACGGCGGCGGAATCGCCACGCCCCACGGCCCACGCGGGCATCCGTCAGGCCTCCAGCGAGGAGGGTCTGGACCAGGCCCAGCGCGAGGATCTGGAGGCCCTGCTGCGCGCGGGCAACCGGCACGACGAAGTGGGCTGCTGGCGGTACCTGCTGCGCCTGGTGCCCTCGTTCCGGCGCCAGCCGGAGGAAACCATCGTCGGGGCCATGCCGCCGCCGCCGGTCCGGGAACAGACCCGCCCCGCGGCCGGCCTGGAGTGGCCTGGAGCCGCCATCAAGCCAGCGGCCGCCGAGTTGCGGGCCGCCGCGCCCAAGCAGGCGCCACCCTCCTAAAGTCCTTGCCTGAAACGGCGATTGCGCCTATATTCCGCTCGGCTCGGCAGGAGCGGGACCGTGGTCCCGCTCTGTCGTCTGCCTGTGTATTCATGGCGGGTCGGCTCGGCTTCGGCTGAACTGCGACCCTCCGGTGCGGACCACTAGCCTTTAGAGCACCGGTTGGGCGTCGGCCTGCGGCCATCGTGACGCGGCGAGCGCGTACGATAATGTGGAGGTTCTCGACGATGGCACTCAGCAAGGATCAGAAGGAACAGGTCATCGGGAAGTTCAGGAAGCACGATGGGGATTCGGGTTCGCCCGAGGTCCAGATCGCGCTGTTGACCGAACGCATCAACACCCTGAGCGCCCACTTCAAGTCCCACGCCAAGGATCACCATTCCCGGCGCGGGCTCCTGAAGATGGTGGGGCAGCGCAAGCGCCTGCTCGCCTACCTCAAGAAGAAGGACCTGGAAGGCTACCGCGCCCTCATCAAGGAACTGGGTATCCGCGGTTGATACCCGTTCGGCGAAGGCGTGTCCCGGTATAGGAGCGGTCGCGGTCCTCTGGTGTCCGCGGCCGTTCGCCTTGTTCGGAGGAGCCTCCGGCCGGGCCGGGAGCAAGTCCGCCCGTAGCCGGGCGGCGGCGGCGGATCCCCGTGCGGGGGACGGTCGCGAGCGGTTGGTTTGGAGAGATTTTTCAGGGTGCCGCGCAGGGCGTGGCATCCGCGCGAAGGGCGGCCGTCCGGAATGAGCCGGCGGCAGACCCGCGCAAAGCGGCAAGAGAGGAATGAGAATGGAAAAGCACGTGGTCAGTCTGGAAATGAACGGGACGACCTTCTCGCTGGAGACCGGGCGCATGGCCAAGCAGGCCAACGGCTCGATCGTGGTGCGCATGGGCGACACCATGTCCCTGCTGACGGTGACCGCCGACAAGCGCGTTTCCGACCGGGACTTCCTGCCCCTGTTCGTGGAATACCGCAACAAGACCTACGCCGCCGGCAAGATCCCGGGCGGCTTCTTCAAGCGCGAGGCGCGGCCCACCGAGCGCGAGACGCTGACTTGTCGGCTCATCGACCGGCCCCTGCGCCCGCTCTTCCCCAAGGGATACCGTCACGAGACGCAGGTGGTGGCCTTCATCGTCAGTGCCGACACCGATTTCCACGCTGACACCCTGAGCATCACCGCCGCGTCGGCGGCCCTGAACATCTCGGACGTTCCCTTCACGGAGGTCGTCTCGGGTGTGCGCGTGGCCGAGGTGGACGGCGAGTTCATTCCCAATCCCAGCATCGAACAGCTCGAGGAATCGTCCATGGACCTCGTGGTCGCCGGCACCGACGACATCGTGTGCATGATCGAGGGCGAATGCGAAGAGGTCGCCGAGGAGCGCCTGCTGGACGCCATCGAGTTCGCCCACGAGTGGATCCGCAAGCTCAACGGCCTGCAGCGCGAGCTCATCGCAGTTGCCGGGGCCAAGGAGAAGTGGGTCATGACGCCCGTGGAGGAGAACGTCGCGATGATCGACAAGGTCGACGCGGCCGTGGGCGCGGAGCTCAAGCAGGCCATCGTGGTCAAGGGCAAGTTCGAGCGCTACGCGGCCATCGATGCCGTGAAGGCGAAGGTCGTCGCCGATTTCACCAACGAGGACGGCGAGCCCGATCCCGAGGCCAAGGCGGCCGTCGGCAAGCTCGAGAAGAAATACCTGCGCGAGATGATCCTCTCCGAGGGCGTCCGTTCTGACGGCCGTGACCTGACTACCGTGCGGCCCATCACCATCGAGCAGGGCGTGCTGCCCCGCGCCCACGGTTCCTGCCTGTTCACCCGTGGCGAGACCCAGAGCCTGGGCACCGTCACCCTGGGCAGCAAGCAGGCCGAGCAGCGCATCGAGCCCCTGAACGCCGAGCAGTACTGGAGCAAGTACTACCTCCACTACAACTTCCCGCCCTTCAGTGTGGGCGAGGTTGGACGCTACAGCGGCACCGGCCGGCGCGAGATCGGCCACGGCAAGCTGGCCGAGCGGGCCATCCGCCCCATCCTGCCGGACCTGGAGGACTTCCCTTACACCATCCGCCTGGTGAGCGACATCCTCGAGTCCAACGGCTCCAGCTCCATGGCCACGGTGTGCTCCTGCTGCCTGGCCCTCATGGACGCGGGCGCCCCGATCAAGAAGCCCGTGGCCGGTGTGGCCATGGGCTTGATCAAGGAGGACGACCGGGTGGCCGTGCTGACGGACATCCTCGGCGTGGAGGATCACCTGGGCGACATGGACTTCAAGGTCACCGGCACCCGGGACGGAATCACCGCCTTCCAGCTGGACACGAAGATCGCCGGCATCAGCCGTGAGATCATGGTCCAGGCCCTGAGCAACGCCAGCGACGCTCGGAACCACATCCTGGACGTCATGGAAGCGGCCATGCCCGAGCCGCGTTCGGAGATGAGCCAGTTCGCGCCGAAGATCGAGACCATCCAGATCCCGGTCAAGCGCATCGGCGAGCTCATCGGCCCGGGCGGCAAGGTCATCAAGAAGATCCAGGAGGACACGGGCGCGACCATCGAGGTCGATGACGAGGGCATGGTCTTCGTCTCGTCCGTGGACCAGGCCAGCGGCGACGCGGCCCTGAACTTCATCAAGGGCCTCATGGAAGAGCCCGAGGTCGGCAAGGTCTACCACGGCACGGTGAAGACCATCGTGGACTTCGGCGCCTTCGTGGAGTACCTGCCGGGCAAGGACGGCCTCCTGCACATCTCCGAGCTGGAGCACTTCCGCGTGGGCAACGTGGAGGACGTGCTGCAGGTGGGCGACGAACTGGACGTCAAGCTGGTCGAGATCGACAGCCGTTCGGGCAAGGTACGGCTCAGCCGCAAGGCCCTGCTGCCGGTCCCCGAAGGCATGGAGAACATGCCCCGGGACGACCGTCCGCGGGACCGCGGCGGTGACCGTGGCGGCCGTGGTGGTCGCGGCGGCGGCGGCGGCGGCCGTGGTGGCCGGCGCTAGAGCGTTCCGTTGAACATCGACCTGTACAAGAGCGAGCGACCGCCCCGCCGGGACCAACTTCCCGGCGGGGCGGTCATGCTCTCGGTGCCGGTGCCCGGGGTCCACTCGGTCACCTTCGGCGTCTGGCTGCGCTCCGGCAGCCAGGACGAACCCTACGACCTGAACGGCGTCTCCCACTTCCTGGAGCACATGGTCTTCAAGGGTACCGAGACCCGGTCCGCTTTCGAAGTGGCCGCCACCTTCGACCGGCTCGGCGCCTCGGTGGACGCCTTCACCACCAAGGACCTGGTGGCCTTCACTGTGAAGGTCCTGCCCGACTACTTCGAACCCGCGGTGGAATTGCTGGCGGACATGCTCCTGCATCCCCAGCTGGATCCGCGCCTGGTGGCCCTGGAGCAGGACGTGGTCTGCGAGGAGATCCAGGAGGCATTCGACACCCCGGAGGACCGGCTGCATGACGCCTTCGCCGCGCGCCTCTACGGCGCCCATCGGCGCGGCCGGCCCATCCTCGGGCGGCCCGACACGGTGCGCTCGTTCACGCCGGACGTGTTGCGTCGGGAGCACCAGCAGCTCTTCAGGGGCCCCAACGTGGTGGTGGCCGTGGCAGGTAACCTGCAGGGCGGTTTCCACGAGCGGGTCGTCGAGCTCTTCGGTGGCCTAGCTGCCGGCGATCCGGCGACGCCGGCGACGGACCCGGCCGCGCGCCCGGCGGCCTCGGTGGCGCCGGCGGTGGAGGAGGATCCGTTCCGCCTCGAACTGGTGGGGCCGGCGATCCAGTCCTACTTCGAGATCGGCAACCTGGGCATTCCCTACGCCCACCCGGACCGCATCCCGGTCTTCCTGCTGAACAACCTGCTGGGCGGGGGTATGAGCAGCCGCATCTTCCAGGCCGTACGCGAGCGCGAAGGCCTGGCCTACACCATCTACACCTACAGCGATATGGGGCGGGACGTGGGGCTGGTCAGCTGCGCGGGCTCCTGCTCGCCGGACAAGCTGGAGCGCCTGGAGGACGTCATCCGCGGCGAATACGCGGCACTCATCCACGGCGGCGTCCCGGACGAGGAACTGGACAACAACCGGGCCCAGATCAAGTCGCAGCTCATTTTCAGTCTCGAGGGCGTGCTCAACCAGATGCACCGGGCGGCGCGCAACGAGCTCTACTACGGACGCTTCGTGCCTGTGGCAGAGCTGGTGGACCTGGTCGACGGCGTGGACACGGACTCCGTCCGCCGTTGCGCCCGGACCTGGTACGATCCCGACGCCCTGCTGGTGGCCGTCAACGGCCCGGATCACCCCGCGGCCGACGCCTCCGCCTGATTCCTTACTTCCAGGTCAGATCCGCCGCTTCCAGCAGACCCAGCACGTGGTCGATCCTCGCCTCGTCGATGACCAGGGACGCCCGGGCGTAGCCCTTGCCGTGTGCGCCGAAGCCGCTGCCCGGGGAGAGCAGCACGCCCGTGGCGTCGAAGACGTCGCGCACGAAGGCGAAGTCGTCGTCTCCCCAGGGGGCGGGGATGCGGGCCCACAAGTACATGGTCGCCGGCGGCGCCGTGACCTGCCAACCCAGCTTGCTCAGGCCCGAGGCCAGACGTACGAGCCGCTTGCGGTACAGCTCCCGGTTGCCCGCGCACACCTTCTGGTCGCCCTCCAGGGCGGCCACGGCGGCCATCTGCACGCCGCCGAAGAGGGAGAAGTCCACGTTGCTCTTGACCCGGCCCAGGTTGCCGATGGCCTCGGCGGCACCGGCGGCGAAGCCGATGCGCCAGCCGGCCAGATTGTGGCTCTTGCTCAGGCTCTGGATCTCCACGCCCACGTCCCTGGCGCCCGGCACCTGGAGCAGACTCGGCGGCGCCTGCTCCGGATCGAAGCCCAGTTCGCTGTAGGCGATGTCGCTGACCAGCATCACCTGGTGCTTCCTGGCCCAGGCCACGGCCGCCTCGTAGAAGGCCAGATCGCAGGCCCCGCCCGTGGGATTGTGCGGATAGTTCAGGATGAGCATGCGGGCCCTGTCGGCGACCTCGGCGGGAATGTCTCGCCACTGCAGGACGAAACCGCATTCCTCCCGCAGGGGCGCCTCGAAGATCTCCGCTTCGCACAGCCGCGCCGCGCCGAAGTAGGCCGGGTAGCAGGGCGTCGGGACGATGACCGTGTCGCCGGCGTTGAGGTAGGCGCGCATGAGGTTCGCCAGGCCCTCCTTGGAGCCGATCAGCGGCAGGGTCTCGGTCTCGGCGTCGAGTCCCACGCCGAAGCGCTCGAAGTACCAGGCGGCGATGGCCTCGCGCAGTCGCGGCAGGCCCTTGAAGGTGGAGTAGCCGTGGCAATTCCAGCTCTCGTCGGCCATGGCCGCGTTCAGGGCCTCCATCACGTCCGGGGAGGGCCGTCCGTCGGGATTGCCGACGCCCAGGTCGATGACCTCGCGGCCCGCTGCCAGGGCCTGCTCCTTCATGGCGAAGATGGTGGCGAAGACATAGGGGGGGAGCTGGGCGACCCGGTCGGCGCAGGGGACGACGAACTTCGACTTGCTCATGGGAACCTCGCGGCGTAGGCCGGCGCTGCCGGCGGAATCGAAAGGGCCGGCCAAAAGGCCGGCACGGCTCATGTATTCTAAGGAAACAGACGGAGGCTCCCGGCGCAACGGGGATCCGCCGGAGCGCAGGACGTCAGCTGCCGAAACTGAAGCGGTCGGCGTCGGCGTCGTGCTCGTAGATCCAGCCGAGATCCTGGACCGTCATGAGGGTGGCCGGCTTGAGGTGCCCCTCGCGCACCAGCTCGGCGAGGGTGTCCGGCCAGTGTCCCGATTCGAAGCGGAACAGGCGCGCGCTCTCGATGACCTCGGCCCGGATCTGGGCGCGCCGCAGGTCGGCGCCCGGATGTTCGGCCGCGGCCGGCATGGCGAACCAGCGACCCCACACGGCGAGGGCGACGAGCGCCAGCACCAGCAGCGTCAAGGGCATCGAGCGCAAGCCCGTGGTCAGATGCAGGCCCGGTCGTTCGCGACCCCGTTCAGCATCCTCCGTGGCGTCATCTTCGGGGTCGTGCTTGACGAGCACGCCCTCCTCGCACCAGGACTTCAGCAGGTCGCGGACCACGAAGCTCTCGGTGCGCCCCTGGCGGATGATACGGCCCAGGGAGAGTCCCGCCAGGGCCAGCTTCATGATGTGGCGGCCCGTGGTGCCGAGGGCGTCGGCGGGCAGGGTCTTCGTGCCCTGGCCGAAGGTGATGGCCTGGGAGGGCAGGGCCTCCCGCAGGAGTTCCTCCTCGTCCAGGCGCCGGGCGGCCTCCATGAGGAGCCCTTGCACGTCCAGGTGGATGCCGTTGCGCACGCCTGGAGGCGTGTCGCGCGTGGGTGAGAAATGGTAACGGCCGCGCCGCAGTTTCATGCCGGCGACGGCCATCTCCTGGGCCATGCTGCGCAAGGCCGCGTCCAGTTCCTCGCCCGAGAGGAGGCCCTCGGAAGTGAGGATCTCCGTCAGGTCCAGGGACGAGTTGGCCCGCACGTACTCCACGTGCTTCCACTGGTCGGCGTCGAAGAAACCGTAGGCCCGCAGGAAGGACTCCAGGGGATCGCGGGCCCGGTCACGCCGGTCCCGGGTCGAGATGAGCACGCCTTTGTCGAAGACGAATACCATGTCGCGTTGGGTTTCCAGGTTCAGGAAACCGGACTTTTGCTGCGAGGAGATCAACTGCAGGATCTCCGCCAGATTAAAGTCGCTCAGTTGACCTTCCAGGGCCACGGCACGCCTCCTTTAATGCGCTTCGCCGGCGACCTTGCGGGCGGTCGCAGCCGGTACGAGAGAGTGACGGTCCTGCAATCCGCGCTTCAGGCCGGGGCCGTCGAGCAGGGCGATGAGCCAGGCCAGCGCCAGGAGCGCGCCGCCGCTCAGGACTTTCAGGGAGGCCCAACCCTCCCACATGCCGGCGGGCAGGGGCAGCCAGCGCGGGTGGAATAGTTCGGTTTCCAGGGCCAGACCGGGAGTCGCCCAGCCGGCGCTCGGGTCGAAGGACCAGGCCGCGGACACGAGGAAGAGTCCGGCCGCCACCAGGGAGAGCCGGAACCAGGCCGCGGCCAGATGCCCGCTGGCCAGGTGGCCGGCGCCCGGCACCAGCCGGCCGTAACGTACGACGCGGGCCGTACGGGCCAGGCCCTCATCGCGGCTGCGGTTCTTGAGCAGCGTGGCCAGGATCATGTCCGAACGCGCCCGGTCGGCCGTCTCGCCGCAGGAGGCGCACAGCCATGCGGCGTCGCGCACCTTGCAGCACGTACGGCACAGGGGCACGCCGCAGTTCTCGCATTCGCGGGGATCCTGTTGCCGGCGCGAGAAGGAGATCATGAGCAGGGCGACCAGGAGGGGCAGTCCGACCAGGGCCAGCGGTGGCACAGGTGCTACGCCCAGCAGGTTGCGCCAGGATGAGACAGTCACGAGGACCGGGTAGAGGCCGGCCTCGGTGCGCAGGGAAGCCGTGATCTGGTGGGCGGTCAGTCCCGGGTACACCACCGGGGCAAAGCCCGTCACCCGGTCGTCGTCCAGGGAGGTGGGAACCTCGAAGTCCAGTTTGCGGGCCCGGTCGAGGGCCGCCGTGGCCTCGGGCACGAAGAGCTTCTTGAAGAAGACCTGGGCCAGGTTGTAGTGGATCTCGCCCTGGTTCGGGTGCTCGGCGGCCGCCGCTTCGTAGCGTCGCACGGCGCCGTCGAGCCGGCCGAGGAAGTACGTGTTGTTGGCGGTGCCGACCAGGGCCGGGTAGTTCCGCGGGTCGTGGTCGAGCACGGCGGCGAAGAGTTCATTGCTGGCGGTATATCGGCCGCGACGCGCTTCCTGGATGGCCAGAGCAGTCTGCAGCCGGGCGCGGCGGTCCGGGTTCTCGGCCGTGGCCAGACGTTCCCGGAGCGGTGTCAGGTAGCGGGAGGCCGGAGGCATGACCGAAGCCCGATCCAGGAGCATCGTTTCGCTCTCCGGATCGAGAGCCGGGACGGCCATGCGCAGGGCGGGCCAGGCCGGGAAGACCAGCACCAGAGCCGCCAGCCAGGTGGCGGCCAGCAGGACGCGTACCCGGCCCCGCGCCGCGACCAGCAGGGGCACGGACATGACAGCGAGGAAGCCGAACCAGCCGGGCTTCAGACAGACGAGCACGATTGGAATCAGCAGCGGCAGGCCCGTACGCACCAGGTGGCGCCGGTCGCGGAATATCCGGGCGGCCAGATCGTGGGCCAGGTGTTGCCAGGTGGCCAGCCACACTCCCACCACCAGCACCGACCAGAAGAATCCGACCAGGAGCAGGCCGGCCTGGTGGAGGCCGGTCACGAGACGGGCACGGCTCAGGGGCGAGGCGAGCAGGGAGCGCACGCTGGCGGGAAGGCTGCGCACGAGGCCCGCGGTGTCGAAGCGCTTGACCGCTTGCATGGTCTGCCACCAGCGGTAGTCGCTGCGTCCGGGGGCCGCGGCCAGAGCCGCCCGCAGATTGGTGTTCAGGGCGTCCCGGTCACCGGCGACCGCGGCGCGGCGGGCCATGTGGAAGTTCCAGGCGCCGGCCAGGGGATCATCCAGGCGCGGTGGACGATCCGGGGTCGAGGACGTGGGCAGGGTCGTCGCCACGGGGTCGGGCAGCAGCTTGCGGCTGAAGCCCAGGTCGGCGTCGGTCATGCCCAGCGGCGCCGGGTCCGCGTCGGCCGATGCCTCGCGCAACGTGTCCAGAGGGGCGTTGGAGGCGAAGACGCCGCCGGGGGCCGCCAGCAGGCAGCACAGGACGGCGAGCGCCGCTCCATGGGCGCGTCTGGGTTTCCCGTTCTTTCTTTGTCCGGCCATACCGCTCGCTATCCCTCGTTATTCGGCGGGTCGCGGCCACGGCACGCTTCCGTCCGGTCCGCTGCCGGCGGGCGTGCATCCGTTTGCTTCTTGCAGTTATCGGGCGATGTCGGTCGGCATTAACCGGATTTTTGTCCGGGCGCCGGAACTTCCGTATCCATAAAAAAACCTTGTCGCTGCCCGGGACGGTGACTACTCTCCCGGCGAGAAGGCCTTACAGGAGATCGTCGGCGGCCGGCAGGTGGCGCGGCGGCGTTTTCCAGGACCACGGGAGAGGCTCCCGTGCCAGCAAAGGAGTGGATCATGGTGGATCGTAAGTTCGTCAGGACGCTCAAGGTGGGCGGATTGCTCGCCCTGACGGTGGCCCTGGTGGCCCTGGGTGGTTGCTCCTGCAAGGAGTACGAAGAGCAGATCATGCAGCTGGATGCGCAGATCGCCGAGCTCCAGGGCCATATCGCCGACGAGGAATCCCTCGTGGCCGAGCGCGACCAGATCGTCGAGGATCTACGCGGTAATCTCCAGGACTGCAAGGCGGACAACGCCGCCCTGGTCGAGGCGTCCGAGGAAGTCATCATGATCACGGTGCCCGACCAGGTCACCTACGCGGCCAGCCAGGTCATCGTCCTGGACACCATGGTGCCGACCCTCGAGGCCATCGCCCGCACCATCCGGGACTACCCGGAATGGTACGTCTACGTGGAGGGCCACACGGACAGCCGCAAGATCAGCGAGGAATGGGTCGACGTGTACCCGTCCAACTGGGAGCTGGGCGCCTTCCGCTCGGCGGCCGTCGTCCGCTACATGGTCAACAACTTCGACCTGGATCCCGAGCGTTTCGCAGTGGTCAGCTACGGGCCCATGCAGCCCGTGGACGACAACGAGACCGCGGAGGGCCGTTCGGCCAACCGCCGGGTCACCATGGTCATGCACAAGCCCGGGGAGTAGTTCGTCCCGGTCCGTGACGGGGCAGCCGGCTGTCGGTCGGCTGCCCCTTTCTCGTCCGCCCTGATCTCCGTTCGGATCCCTGTTGGCGCCTTGCCATCCGGGAGATTCGCGGGGATACTGTGGGCTTGCCCGCCGGTATCCTCGCCAACCCGGAGCGGGCTGCCCGACGCCGATTCCCGCCGCGGGTACCGGCCGATCCCGAAGACACCGGCCCCGGCCGGCCCGTTCCCTGGAGGCATCATGATTCCCGTCGCCAACGCCGTCCGCCGTCTGATCCGTGTCTGTGCGTTCGCCGTCCTGCTGTCCGCGGTGGTCGCGGGTGCCGCTGCCGCCGAGCCTCTCTTCGTACGGCTGGAAACCGGCGCGGGCGACATCCTGCTGGTCATGTACCCGGAGCTGGCGCCCCACCACGTGGACAACTTCACGCACCTGGCCCGGACCGGCTTCTACGACGGTACGAGCTTCCACCGCATCGTGCCGGGCTTCGTCATCCAGGGCGGCGATCCCAACAGCAAGGACTTCGACCCGGCCAACGACGGTATGGGCAGTCCCACCATCGCCGATGTGCTCACGTCCGATGAGATGGCGAAGATCGCCGAAGTGAACGCCCTCCTGGAGGGCAAGGGCTACACGCCCATCCAGGCGGCCGTGAATCTCAAGGCCGAGTTCTCGGCGGTGCCGCACCTACGTGGATCCCTGAGCATGGCCCGTAGCCGTCCCGTGGACTCGGCGGGCAGCCAGTTCTTCATCTGCGTCGACCGAACGATGCAGCTCGACAACAAGTACACGGTCTTCGGTCACGCGGTAACGGGCCTGGACGTGGCCGACGCCATCGTCTCGGCGGAGCAGAATCCGGCCCTCGGCCGGGAGAAGCCGGCCGAACCGGTGGTCGTCAAGCAGGCGCTCGTCATCGACGGCGTGTCCGGCCTCTCCGCCGAGGAGCAGGTCGCCTGGTCCGAGCTCGAGGACGCGCTGAAGTCCAAGAGCCGGTAGTCGCGCAGAAAGCGCCACTGCACTCATCACAGGGGATGGAACCACGGTGCCGGATCGTACCGCCCGCGCCGCCCGCGGCGAGATCGTCGTGCAGGGCGCGCGCGTCCACAACCTGAAGAACCTGGACCTGCGCCTGCCGCGCCGGCAGTTGGTGGTGGTCACCGGCCCCAGCGGCTCGGGCAAGTCGTCGCTCGCCTTCGACACCCTCTATGCCGAGGGCCAGCGCCGGTACGTGGAGAGCCTCTCCAGCTACGCCCACCAGTTCCTGGACCAGTTGCCCAAGCCCGACGTGGACCGCATCGACGGTCTTTCGCCGGCCTTGGCCATCGACCAGAAGGGCCTCGGCCGCAGCCCGCGCTCCACGGTGGGCACCGTCACGGAAATCGCTTCCTTCCTGCGTTTGCTCTACGCCCGCTGCGGCACGGTCCACTGCCCGGACTGCCGGGTGCCCGTGCGCGGCCGCCCCCTGGCCGAGATCGAGGACGAGATCGCCGCCCTGCCGCCCCGCACCCGCTTCTACCTGCTGGCTCCGGTGGTGCGCGGCCGCAAGGGAGAGCATCGCAAGCTGCTGGACGATCTTCGGCAGCAGGGTTATCTGCGGGTGCTGGTGGACGGCGAGATGCGGGAGCTCGACGAGGATATCGCGCTGGCCCGCGGCCAACGCCACGACATCGCCGTGGTGGTGGATGGCCTGGCCAGCCGCCCGGGCATCCGGCAGCGGCTCAAGGCCGCCCTGGACCGGGCCGCCGCCCTTGGTGACGGTACGGTCATCGTGTGGAGCGAGGGCGAGCAACGGGTGTACAGTCGCTCGGCATCCTGCCCCGGCTGCGGACGGGGATTCGCCGCCCTGGAGCCGCGACTCTTCTCCTTCAACTCGCCCGCGGGTTCCTGCGACGCCTGCAACGGCCTGGGTACCCTGCGCACCATCCTGCCGGAAGCCCTGGTTCCGGCCCCGTCGCTGTCCCTGGCCCAGGGCGCGGTGGAGTTCCTCAAGGGCAAGGAGACAAGCTGGCTGTCGGTCCAGCTGGAAGCGCTGGCCGACGCCCTGGACTTCGGCCTGGACACGCCCTACGCCGACCTGGACCCGGCGGCGCGGTCGGCCATCCTCCACGGCTTTTCGCCCGAACTGGAGGCGGAGCTCCAGTCCCACAAACACTGGAACGCTTTCCTGCGCGACTGGACCGGCCTGGTGCCCGAACTCGTGCGGCGCCACCGGGAGACCAAGTCCGAACGGGTCCGCGCAAACCTCGAGCGCATGATGACGGAGCAGACCTGCCCCGTGTGCGAGGGCCACCGCCTGCGCGTCGAAGCACTGAACGTGCGCATCGCCGGCTGCAACATCGGCGAGGCCACGGCCCTGACCCTGGAGGAATTCGCCGCCTGGCTGGAGACGGTGGAGTTCACCGGCGAGCGCGAGCGTGCGGTGAGCGGACCGATCCTCGCCCAGATCCGCCACCGCCTGCGCTTCCTGCTGCAGGTGGGCGTGAGCTACCTCTCCCTGTCCCGGGGCACGGCCACGCTCTCCGGCGGCGAGGGCCAGCGCGTGCGTCTGGCAACCCAGGTGGGTAGCCAGCTCACGGGCGTGCTCTACATCCTGGACGAACCCAGCGTCGGCCTCCACCATCGGGACATCGGCAAGCTCATCGAGACCCTCGAGGCCCTGCGGGACCGGGGCAACTCGGTGGTGGTGGTGGAACACGATCGCGATGTCATGCTCGCGGCAGATCACGTGCTGGACCTGGGCCCGGGCGCGGGCGAGAACGGGGGCGAGGTCGTGGGCCAGGGCACCCCCGCCGAAGTGGCCGCTCTGGGCGGCACCCCCACCAGCGACTACCTGGCCGGACGCACGGGCACCGGCGGTCCCGAGCCCCTGACCGGCCGGGTGTCGGACGCCCCGCGGCTGGTCATGGAGGGGCTGACGGGACGCAACCTGCAGGACGTGGACCTGGAGATCCCTCTGGGCTGCCTCACGGTGGTCACCGGCGTATCGGGCTCGGGCAAGAGCACGGCGGTCCACGACACCCTCTATCGGGAACTGGCCCGGCGGAAGCACCACGCCCGGCGCCGCCCCGAATCCTTCCGTTCGCTGACGGGCGACGAGCCCCTGGCCTCGGTGGTCCTGGTGGACCAGTCGCCCATCGGGCGTTCGCCGCGCTCCACGCCGGCCACCTACACCGGTCTCTACAACCATGTGCGGAAGCTCTACGCCGAGACGAACCTGGCCCGTCTGCGCGGCTACAAGGCCGGCCGCTTCAGTTTCAACACCGCCGGCGGACGTTGCCCCGTGTGCGAGGGCGCCGGCCTGCGCCGCCTGACCATGGACTTCCTGCCGGACGTGGAGGTGCCGTGCGAGGAGTGCGGCGGCCGCCGCTTCGACCGCGAGACCCTGGAGGTGCACTTCAAGGGCCACGACATCGCGTCCCTCCTGGAAATGACCGTGGGCGAGGCCCGCGAGGTTCTGGAGAACATCCCGCCCTGCCGCAAGGTGCTGGACGTTATGCACGGCGTCGGTCTGGACTACCTGCGCCTGGGCCAGTCCGGCGGCACCCTCTCCGGCGGCGAGGCCCAGCGAATCAAGCTGGTCAAGGAACTGGCCAAGGGCGGCACCCGGCACACGTTGTACATCCTGGACGAACCGACCACCGGTCTGCATCTGTGCGACGTGGACCGCCTACTGTCCGTCCTGGGCCGCCTGCTCGACCAGGGCAACAGCGTCGTGGTCATCGAGCATCACGCCGAGTTCATCCGCCGGGCCGACCACGTCATCGATCTCGGACCCGAGGGCGGCGACCGGGGCGGCCACGTCGTGGCCAGCGGATCAGTGGACGACATCCTGGCCGCATCCGGTTCCTACACGGGGGCCATGCTGCGCGAGCTGGGCGGCTGACCGGCGCCCGGACTTCGTCGGGTTTCGGACTTGGCGATCTTCGGCACGCGGTTTAGATTTCCCGGATGACGGCCGGCCCCGCGCCGGCCAGGTCCAGGAACACCCCACCGGGAGAGCCCGCCTTGTCCGATACCGCTTTGCGCACGACGCCGCTGACCGCCTGGCACCGCGACCACGGCGCCCGCATGGTGCCCTTCGCCGGCTTCGAGATGCCCGTCCAGTACGAGGGCGTCCTGGCCGAGCACGCCGCCTGTCGCGACCGCGTCGGCCTCTTCGACATCACGCACATGGGGGAGATCGAGGTGCGCGGCCCCGGCGCCGGCGCCTGGCTCGACGGCCTGGTGGCCAATCGGGTGGCCAAGTCCACGCCCGGGAAGATCGTCTACACGCCCATGTGCCGCGAGGACGGCGGGGTTCTGGACGACATGCTCATCTATCGTCTGGACGAGGAAACCTGGTTGGTGGTCTGCAACGCATCCAACCACGACAAGATCACCGCCTGGCTCGAGGACCGTCTGCCGCCCACGGGCGTGGCCATGGAGGACCAGAGCGACACCACCGCCCTGATCGCCGTCCAGGGCCCCGACTCGCGGGAGTTGCTGGAGCGCCTGAGCGAGCTGGCCGGACGCGCCGACCAGGTGGCGGCTCTGGACTTCTACACCTGCTTTACCCTCGACGGCCCCCACGGGCGCTGGGTCGTCTCGCGCACGGGCTACACCGGCGAGCACGGCTACGAACTCTACCTGCCCGCCGACGCGGCCCTTCCCGTGTGGGAGGAACTGGTGGCCGCCGGCGAGGACCTGGGCGTGGCGCCCATCGGATTGGCTGCCCGCGACACCTTGCGTTTCGAGGTATGCTACTGCCTCTATGGCCACGAACTGGCCGAGGACGTCTCGCCCCTGGAGGCAGGCATCGGCTGGGCCGTGAAGCTCAAGAAAGAGGCCTTCACTGGCCGCGAGGCCCTGGTCGCCCAGAAGCGGGACGGCGTGCCCCGGCGGCTCGTGGGTCTGGAGATCGAGGGGCGGGCCATCGCCCGCCAGGACGCGCCGGTGCTGGCCGGCGACCGGGAAGTGGGCCGCGTCACCAGCGGCACCTTCGGCCCGACGCTCAAGCGCCCCCTGGCCCTGGCTCTCGTGGCCGCGGACACGCCCGACGGCGATCTGGCCGTCGACGTGCGCGGCAAGCGCGTGCCCTGCCGCCAGGTGGCGATTCCTTTCCTGCCGGCCCGCACCAAAGGCGATCCGCGGGCCGCTCGCACGCTGTCCGAGTGACAGCCAACCGCACGGGAGACAGCCATGGTGCCCGACGACCGCAAGTACACGCAGGAACACGAGTGGGTGCAGATGGACGGTGATGTGGGCACGATCGGCGTGACCGAGTTCGCCGCCGGCGAACTGGGCGACGTGGTCTTCGTCGAACTGCCCGATCCCGGCGGCGAGTTCTCACAGGGCGACACGGTCGGCACCATCGAATCGGTGAAGGCGGTGGCTGATCTCTACCTGCCCGTGTCCGGCGAGATCGTGGAAATCAACGAGGCGGTGGTGGACAGCCCCGAGCTGGTCAACGGCGCCCCCATGGACGACGGCTGGCTGGTGAAGGTCCGCCTGGGCGACCAGAAGGAGCTGGACCAGCTCATGGACGCCGCCGCCTACAACGACCTGCTGGGAGGCTGAGCCGAAAATGGCCTACGTGCCGCACACCCCCGAAGACATTCGGGCCATGCTCGAGGTCGTGGGCGTCGCCGACATCGACGCTCTCTTCGCCCACCTGCCGTCCGACGTCCGCCTGGACCGGCCACTGGACCTGCCCGACGGGATCTCCGAGGAGGAGGTCCGCCGCTACTTCGGCGGGGCGGCCGGCCGCAATCACGGCACCGGCGAACTGGTGTCCTTCCTGGGTGGAGGCGTGTACGACGCCGTCATTCCGGCCGCCTGTGACGCGGTGGTCTCGCGCAGCGAGTTCCTCACGGCCTACACGCCGTACCAGCCCGAAGTCTCCCAGGGCACCCTGCAGGCCATCTACGAGTGGCAGACCTTCGTCTGCCGACTCACCGGCCTGGACGTGGCCAACGCCAGCATGTACGACGGCGCTACGGCCCTGAGCGAGGCAGCGTCAGTGGCCATCGGCGCCAAGCGCAAGAAGAAGATCGTCGTGCCGGCCGCCCTGAACCCGCGCTACCGCCGGGTCCTGGAAACGACCCTGCGCGGCGAGGGTGTGGAGATCGTCGAGGCTCCGTCCGGTCACGCCGGCACCACCGACCCGGCGGGCCTGGCCGCGCTGGTGGACGGCACGGTGGCCGGCGTCGTGATCCAGAACCCGAACCACCTGGGCCTGCTCGAACCAGTGGAGGAACTTGCGGCCGCCGCCACCGCCGGCGGCGCCATCGTCGTCGCCTGCGTGAATCCTGTCTCCCTGGCGGTGGCCAAGTCGCCGGCCGAGTACGGCGCCGAACTGGCCGTGGGCGAGGCCCAGCCCTTCGGCATCAACCAGGGTTGGGGCGGACCGCTGCTCGGCTTCATGGCCTGCGCCGACAAGCACAAGCGGCGCATCCCCGGTCGGGTGGTGGGCCGCACCGAGGACACGCGGGGCAACGCGGGCTACGTACTCACCCTGCAGACTCGCGAGCAGCACATTCGCCGCGAGAAGGCCACGAGCAACATCTGCTCCAACCAGGGGCTGAACGCCCTGCGGGCCACGGTGTACCTGGCCATGCTGGGCGCCGGCGGCTTGGCGGAGCTGGGTGAAGCAAACCTGACACGGCTGGGAGCTCTCCGCCGCGCCGTAGCCGGGATCGACGGCGTCGAGCTGCCCTATCCCGGTCCGGCCTTCAACGAGACCGTCCTGCGCCTGCCGCGCCCGGCTGCGGATTTCCGCCGCTTCGCCCGCGCCCACGGCGTACTGGCGGGCATCTCCCTGGACGGCGTGGCGGACTGCGGACCGAACGACCTGCTCGCGGCGGTCACCGAGAAGCGCACCGACGCCGAGATCGACACCTACGCGGACCTGCTGACGCGCTTCGCCGCGGGAGAGGAGGCCGGCCGTGAGTGAGTCCAACGCCACGCCCCGCCGCTGGAACGCCGAGGCGCCCGCGCCGCTCTTCGAGCAGGGCCGTTCCGGCCGCCGCGCCCTGACCTTCCCGCGCTGGGACGGTCAACCGGTGTCCACGGATCTTCCGGCTGAGTACCGGCGCGCCGAAGCGGCGGATCTGCCGTCCCTGAGCGAGCCCGAGGTGCTGCGGCATTTCACGGTGCTGTCCAACCTCAACCACCACATCGAGCGCGGCATGTACCCCCTGGGTAGCTGCACCATGAAGCACAACCCGCGCGTGAACGAGCAGGTGGTGGCCCTGCCCGGCTTGGCGGACCTGCACCCGGACCAGGACGTGGCGGACGTGCAGGGCCTGCTCAGCGCCCTGAAGCTGCTCGAGGAATCCCTCTGCGAGATCACCGGCTTCGCCGCCTGCAGTCTCATTCCCGCCGCCGGCGCCCACGGCGAGTACCTGGGCATGCTGGTCATCAGGGCTCTGCACCTGGCCAACGGCGACGCGGACCGCATGGAGATCCTCATTCCCGACTCGGCCCACGGCACGAATCCGGCCTCGGTGGTCATCGCGGGCATGACGCCCCGCACCATCAAGTCGCGCGCGGATGGACGCATCGATCTGGACGCCCTGCGCGAGGCTGCCGGTCCGCAGACGGCGGGCATCATGATCACCAACCCCAACACCCTCGGTCTCTTCGAGAACGACATCCGCGAAGTGGCGGACGTGATCCACGCGGCGGGTGGCCGGCTCTACATGGACGGCGCCAACATGAACGCCATCATGGGCAAGGCGCGGCCGGGAGACATGGGCTTCGATGTGGTGCACCTGAACCTGCACAAGACCTTCTCGACGCCCCACGGTGGCGGCGGTCCCGGGGCCGGACCCATCTGTGTGACCGCCGAGTTGGCGCCGTACCTGCCGGGCCCGATCATCACGGGCGACGACGCGTCCGGCTGGGACCTGGACCGGGTGCCGGTTGGACCTGCCGACGCCGCCATCCACACCCACTTCGGCAACGTGGGGGTGTGTCTGCGGGCCCTCGCCTACATCCTGCGCAACGGAGGCGACGGACTGACCCGGGCTACCGAGTGCGCGGTGCTCAACGCCAATTTTCTGCTGGCTCGCCTGGGCGGTATCCTGCCGGTGCCCCACGACCAGGGCTGCCTCCACGAGTTCGTGGCCAGTGGCACGGCCTGGAAGAACGACTACGGCGTACGCACCCTTGACATCGGCAAGCGGCTCCTGGACTACGGCGTCCACGCCCCGACCATCTACTTCCCGCTCATCGTCGAGGAGGCCTTCATGGTCGAACCGACGGAGACTGAGGCCCTCGAGAGCCTCGACGGGTTCGTGGCGGCCATGCAGGCCATCCACCGGGAGGCCCAGGAGGATCCGGAGTTGCTGCTCGGAGCGCCGCACACGACCCCGGTCGGACGCATGGACGAGGCCAAGGCCGCGCGCCAGCCGGATCTGCGCTGGCTCGGTCCCTGCGGTTGTGACTGAGCCGCGCCGCCTGCGCGTCCTGCTGGATGGTGCTGCCCCCGGCGCCGTCAACATGGACCGGGACCGGGAACTCCTGGCGGCTCACGGCCCCGGTGACGATCCGATCCTGCGCCTCTACCGCTGGTCACCGCCGGCCCTCTCCCTGGGCTATAACCAGGACAGCGACGCTTTCGACCGGCCCGCCGTCGCCGCCGCGGGCCTGGACATCGTGCGTCGGCCCACCGGCGGCCGCGCCATCCTGCATGCCGACGAGTTGACCTACGCGGTGGTCGGGTCCTCGCCCGGACCGGTCTTCGGCGACTCCCTGCACGCGGTCTACATGACCATCAACCGGGCCCTGGTGGCCTTCCTGCGGGAGCTCGGCGCCGCGGCGGAGATCTCCGACGGTGAGTCCCGCGACGAGGCTCGCGGCAACCTCTGCTTCCGCAGCGCCGGCCGTTACGAGATCAGCGTGGACGGACGCAAGCTCGTGGGCAGCGCCCAGCGGCGCACCGGTGGTTGCTTCCTGCAGCACGGCTCCATCCTGGCCGGTCCGGGCCACCTGGACCTGCCGCACTTCCTGGTCCCGGGCGCGGCGGGCGCAAATACGCCCCGCCAGGTTCTGGCCGCGGCCACCACCGACCTGGCCCAGGTGCTGGGCCGCGACCTGGACGGCGACGATCTGGACGAACTGGGCGCCGTGGTCATGCGCTGTTTCGCCGCGACCCTGGACCTGGAACCGGTGATCGCGGGCTTGTCTTGACCGTTCCGGTCCCGTCTCTCTAGACTGAGTCATATCCCGCAACCCCGAAGGATGGGCATGTCCGCCTGGCTCGCGCGCCGTCTCGCCGTCTCCCTGCTGCTGGTCTTCGTGGTGACCTCCACGGTGTTCTTCCTGGTGCGTCTGGCTCCGGGCGATCCCCTGCACCGGATGGTCGACGAGAGTCTCACCGACGCCGACCGGGACCTCGTGCGATCGCGCCTGGGCTTGGACCGCCCACTTGCCATCCAGTATCTGGACTGGCTCGGCGGTATCGTGCGCGGCGATCTGGGCACGAGCGTGAAGCAGCACCGGCCCGTAGCCGACATCGTGGGCGAGGCCGTGGGACCCACCCTCCTACTGACCACCACGGCTTACGTCCTGCACCTGCTCCTGGCCTTCGGCGTGGGCGTGACCGTGGCCGCCCGGCGCGGTACGGCCTGGGACCACGGCCTGCAGACGATGGGCCTCGTGCTGTATTCCCTGCCCAGTTTCTGGTTCGGTCTGATGCTCATCATGCTCTTCGCTCGCAAGCTGGGCTGGTTCCCGGTGGGGGGCATGCATGCGCCCGACGCCGAATTCCTGGGGCCGGGAGCCCGTGCGGTCGACGTGGTGCACCATCTGGCGCTGCCCGCCCTCACCCTGGGCCTGGGCTCATTCATGGGCATGGCGCGCTACCTGCGGGCACGCCTCGACGAGATCCTGGCCGAGGAACACGTGCTGGTGGCCAGATCCAGGGGTATTCCCGAAGGTCGAATCCTGTGGCGGCACGCGGTGCGCGAAGCGCTTTTGCCGGTCATCACCCTGGTGGGGTTGCACCTGCCTTTCCTCATCGGCGGAGCGGTGGTGGTGGAGGTGGTCTTTGGCTGGCCGGGCATGGGCCGGGTTGCGGTGGAGGCCCTGTGGGCCCGCGACTACCCGGTGATCGTGGCTACCACCTGGATCGGCGCCTGCGCCGTGGTGCTGGGCTCCCTGCTGGCCGACATCGCCTACCGCTGGGCCGACCCCCGCTTACGCCATCCCGGGCAGGGCGGGCCGTGATCCGCCGCCCGCGCAGCCTTGGTTCGTTCCCGGCCGACGCCGGCTTCGCTCTCAGCGTTCTGCTGGTGGTGCTGGCGGTGACCGCGCCCTGGCTCGCGCCCGGCGATCCGGCGGCCCTAGGGGAGCCGGGTGAAGAACTGCAACCGCCTTCGGCGCGGCACTTCCTGGGAACAGACCAGTTGGGCCGGGACCTGCTCGCGCGCCTGGTCCACGGCAGCCGCGTGTCCCTGCTGGTGGGGTGGGTGAGCGTGGTTCTGTCGGTACTCGCGGGCACGGCCGTGGGCGTGAGCGCCGGACTGGGCCCCCGCTGGCTCGACCGTGGGCTCATGATCGTCACCGACGCCTTCCTGGCCTTCCCGCGGATCTTCGTCGTGCTCCTGCTTGTCTCCTTGTCGCGGCCGTCGTTGCTGCTGGTCATGGGGGTACTCGGCTTGACGGGATGGATGGGCCTGGCGCGCCTGGTGCGGGCCGAGACCCTGAGCCTCAAGGAACGGGACTTCGTGCAGGCGGCCCGGGGGCTGGGTCTGTCGCCGTGGCGCGTGGCGGCGGTCCATGTGTTGCCCCACCTCACCGGGACCATCCTCGTGGCGGCGAGCCTCCGCGTGGGCGGGGCGATTCTGGCCGAGTCCATCCTCAGCTACCTGGGCCTGGGGGTCCAGGAACCGGTGGTGAGCTGGGGCGCCATGATCCAGCAGGGCCGGGGCGTGCTGCTGGACGGCTGGTGGCTGACGACTTTCCCCGGCCTGGCCCTCACGCTGACCGTGCTGGGTTACAACCTCCTGGGCGACGGCCTGCGCGCCCGCTTCGAACCCCGCGGCGGCAGGAGGACGGACCATGGCTGAGCTGGTGCGCCTGGAGGACCTGCACGTGGCCCTCGGCCGACCCGGTGAGGTCGCCTGCCCCGTGTTGGAGGGAGTGAACCTGACGGTGGACGAGGGTGAAGCGGTGGCCCTGGTCGGACCGTCGGGCTGCGGCAAGACCACCACCGCCCGGGCCCTCTGCGGGCTCCTGCCGCCGGGGGCAGTGACCGGCCGGGTGATGTGGCGAGGAAGCCCGGTGGGCGCAGCCGGGGGACCACTCTGGCGGGAGATTCGGGGCCCGGGGCTGGCGCTCGTTCCCCAGGACCCGGCGGCGGGACTCTCCCCGGTGCTACGGGTGGGGGACCAGATCGCCGAAACCCTGCGGCGGCATCACCGGTGCGGCGGACAGGAGGCCCGGCGCCGCGCCGTGGATCTGCTGGCCGAGACCCGGGTTCCGGACCCGGAAGGTTGCGCGCGCGCCTGGCCCCACCAGATCAGCGGCGGCATGCGCCAACGGGCACTGCTGGCGGCGGCTCTGGCCTGCGACCCGCAATTGCTGGTGGCCGACGAACCCACCGCCTCCCTCGATCCGACAGTGCAGGTGGCGATCCTCCGCCTGGTGGCCGACCTGCGGCGCGAGCGGGGCATGGCCCTGCTCTTCATCAGTCACGATCCGGACCTGGTTCGATTGATGACGGACCGGTCTGTGACCATGGCCGCGGGCCGGCTGGCCGGACCGGCGGTCACGGGGGAACCGGACTCGAAGCCGTGGCCGCCGTCGCCCGCTACCGGCGCGACCGCCCTCGAGGCCCATGCTGTGACAGTGGCCCACCGGGGGACAGGAGAACCGGCCGTGCGCCAGGTGGATCTGGCCTTGGCGACGGGAGAGATCGTAGGCCTGGCGGGCGAGTCCGGCTGCGGCAAGACCACGTTGGCCCGGACCCTGGCGGGCCACCTGGCGCCGACCGAGGGCGAGGTGACAGTGGCCGGGCGCGATCTCCACGCCCTGGCCGGCTCGTCGTTCCGCCGCGCGCGCCGCCGGGTGCAGCTGCTCTTCCAGCACGCCGGGGCCTCCCTGGATCCGCGGCAGCCCGTGGCGGTGGCCCTGGTCGAGGCCGGTGCGCTCCCGGGCGGCGTGGACGATCTGCTGGCGGAAGTAGGCTTGCCTGGCGAGGTCGTTCCCCTGCTGCCCCACCAACTGAGCGGCGGACAGGCCCAGCGCGTGGCCCTGGCCCGTTGCCTGGCCGCGGCCCCGGATGTGTTGCTGGCCGATGAACCGACGAGCGCGCTCGATCCCCAGGCCGCCGAACGCGTCCACCGCCTCCTGGCGCGGCTGGCCGCCGATCGCGGCCTCGCCTTGCTCGTCATCTCCCACGATCTGCCGGGACTCATAAGCTCGTCCCGGCGCGTGATCGTCATGCTGCAGGGAGTCGTGGTCGAGATCTTCCCGACCTCCGGGGAGGGGGCGCCGGTCCATCCCTACACCCGAAACCTGTTGGCTGCGGCGCCGTCGCGATTGGTCGCGACTGCCGGTCTGTGGCGAGGCGAGGCAGCGGCCGTGTCCCGGTCCACGGACACGGTGACCGGCGGTTGTCCGCACGCGCCGGTTTGCGTGCTGGCAAACGAGCGTTGTCGCAGGGAGTTACCGGTGCTGCGCCGGGTGGGACCCGGGTGGTGGTTGCGGTGTCCGGAGTTGGAGGTCCAAGCACAATCACAATTTATTGACACGTAATAGGCTGCTCTCTATATTCAAACACCAGTTGCGGCTCGGGTTCCCCAGGGGACCGGAAAAGCCCATCCGGACCGGCGGAAACGCCCATTGATAGCAGGGACCCCACACTGCCCGGCTCAGGTTCAGTGCGCATCGTGAACAACCAATTCCACGGTTCCCCAGGGAGCCCTGTTTCGGCCGGATTTGTTCCCTTGGAAAGGAGCGCCAGCATGCTCCGGCTTCACCGGATCACGCGGTTTTTGCCTCTCGTCCTACTCCTGATCCTGGCCGCTTCCGCGAGCGTGCCGGATTCTTACGCCCAGGATGCGCCCGGTCGCATCAAGGGCATCGTTAAGGACGCAGAATCCGGGGAACTCCTCGATTATGCCAACGTGCTGCTCGCCGGCACCACGCGGGGCACCATGTCCCTCGGTGGCGGTGTTTTCTACTTCAACGTGGAGCCCGGCACCTACACCGTTAAGGTGCTCTATCTGGGCTATGCGCCCGTGGAGATGCAGGTCACGGTAGTGAGCGGCCAGACGACCGAGGCGAACTTCCCCCTCGAGACCGTCATCGTCGAGACCCTGCAGGCTTTCGACGTCGAGGGCGCCGAGTACATGGTGGAGGTCAAGTCCTCGGTGGAGGAGAAGGTCGTCACCTCGGAGACCTTCGAGAAGTACGCCATCGACTCGGTAGAGGATGCTCTCTCCAAGCAGGCGGGCATCGTGACCCGCGCCGGCGAGATCTTCGTGCGCGGCGGTCGCTCGGGCGAGGTCCAGTTCCAGATGGACGGCGTCGATGTGAGCAACCCCATCGGCACGGGCAACATGGAAGTATCGACCATGGCCGTGGCCAACATGACCACCGCCACCGGCGGCCTCGACGCCAAGTACGGCAACGCCCTGTCCGGCGTGGTGAACATCATCACCAAGGAGGGCGGCGAGAAATTCGGCGGCGGCGTGCGCTACATCACCGACGATTTTGGCCGCCAGGACAGGACCTACAAGAACTACGACCGCTTCGAGTACGGCTTCGGCGGTCCGACCCCGGTCCGCGGCCTGACCTACTTCCTCTCCGGCGACTTGTCCTTCCAGGACACGGAGAACACCTCGGTGGCCCACCGTCCCGAGACCAAGGTTAAGATCGGCAACTCGACGCTCTTCAAATTCCGGCGCCGCCAGTTCAATCAGGCCAAAGGCTCGCTGAAGCTGGCCTACCACTTCGACGAGAACCGGAAGGTCACCGCCGAGTACTCGTACTCCACCCAGTTGCAGGAGCGGTATACGCCCAACTGGAGCGTCGAGGGGTACGCCCGCCGCGTGGTCTACATGCCCGAGGTCATCTACCCCAATAGCACCAACGTCACCGACTGGGTAGCGACGGGCCGGCCGATCCCCGTGTATTACGGCCCCTGGTTCGAGACCATGATGCAGACGGCCCGCGTGGTGATGGTGCTCGACACGCGCAACGATTCCGAACGCCGTGTGGCCCTGCCGGTCCTGGAGGTACGCAGCGCCGCCGACAATCGCACCTACACGGTCATCGCCCAGCCCCAGTTCGACGGGTTCCGCTACCCCTATTCGGACTACTCGACGGTGGCCGAGGACAGTTCCTACACCGACTTCAACTCGGCGAACCGGGATTTTCAGTTCACGAACATCGGCCAGGTGGCCAAGATCGTCTGGCGGCAGAACCTGACCGAATCGACCTTCTACGTGGTGCGTCTGGGCCTGGTGGCCTTCGACTCCCGGACCGACACGGCCGGCAAGGATCCCTGGGAGTACAACCACGGCGGCGTCCGCTCGCCGGGCGTGTTCTTCGGACAGCAGCGCATCTACCAGGCGGGGACCGACTATTATACCTCGCCCCTGCACGCCTACTACGTGACTACCAGCGATAACATGGTGTACCGCGAGCAATACAGCAGAACCTACTCCATGGGCTTTGAACTGGTGAGCAACCGCTGGGAAGGCCACCTGGTGGAGACGGGTGTCGGCGTGCGCTACAACGACCTCGAGCGCTACGAACTCGTCCAGCCGGCGATCATGCGCCAGAATCGCCACACCGGTCAGTGGACCCAGGGCCAGGGCCGCAACGTCTTCCATACCTACAATCCCGAGGCCTACTGGTATCTCCAGGACCGCTGGGAATACGAGGGCATGGTCATGAACTACGGCATGCGCTGGGACATGTTCTCCCCGGGCAACGCCGCGGCCATCGAACTGGTGAACGAGGACATCGACGCCAACGTGGTGAAGTACAAGACCGCCTTCCAGCCCCGCCTGGGCTTCGCGTTCCCCATCACCGAGCGCGACGGTTTCCACTTCCACTACGGCCGCTTCGTCCAGTTCCCCAGCCGCGAGTACCTCTTCGGGGATCAGGATCCGGTGGGCGCCTCGGACATCCTGGGCAACCCGAACCTGGATCCCGAGACCACGATCCAGTACTCGGCCGGTATCAAGCACCAGTTCACCGACCACATCGCCGGCCAGTTCTCGCTCTACAGCAAGGACATCTACGATCTGATCGCCTCGACCTCCATCACGGACGAGACCACGGGTCAGCCCCTGCGGCGTCGTATCAACAAGGCCTACGCCTCGGCGCGCGGCATCGAGACGACCCTGGAGAAGCGCTTCAGCGACCATTACGCCTTCATGTTCACGTACACATACTCCTTCGCTGACGGCGTTGCTTCGAACGCGGAGTTCGGCGCCAATCCCGAGGGCCTCGCCTACCTGCCGAACCAGGAGTTGCCGCTGGAGTGGGACCAGCGCCACACGGCGAACCTGATGCTGCGGATGGCCGAACTCAGGGTCTGGTCCGTGGGCTTCACCTTCTCCTACGGCAGTGGCGTGCCCTGGACCCCCAACGACCGCTTCGCGCGGCGCCAGGATCCCATGCTCGAGAACAGCGAGCGGATACCGGCCATGTACGATCTGACGGTGCAGCTCGAGCGCAACATCAACTTCTACGGCAAACGGTTGTCACTGCAGTTGCAGGGCTTCAACCTGTTGAACCAGGACCTGGTCATCAATCCTGGCGGCGCCGGTATCAGGCCCGGCATGATCAACGGCGCGGCCTACGGCGGCGTGTCCCATCTGACTGAGACCGGCAAGTACGGTGCGGCCCTGCTACAGGATGCCGACGGCGACGGAACGGATGAGTTCATCCCCTTCTACGATCCGCGGACCTTCGGGAACCACCGCAATTTCCGGATCGGGATCGGGTACTATTTCTAGAGCAGGGGCAGAGCGCTCCGGCCCCGGCGACCGGGACCGGCTGGAAAGGACGGCAATGAGAGGAACCAACGACACGAGCGCGATTGTCCGCGCGTGCCGGTTCAACCGGGCCATATGGACGGTCCTACTCGCCCTCTTGGCGTGTTGCTGGACAACCCCGGCTGCGGCCTGGTCCGAGGGCCAGGATCTGATCGGGGAGCTGGGTTACAATCCCGGCGGTGCCTTCATCACCCACGGTGAGTACGTGATGAACGTCGGCAATGTCCACATCAACATCACCAACTGGGGTCTGATCGGCTCGGCGTTCTCCAATCCTTCGACGTTCTCGGACGCCCCCTCCTGCCAGTGGCCGGCCGGTTCCGGCGATGAATACCTCTGGTCCTCGGGCCTGTGGGTAGGCGGTGTGGTGCTGGGTGAACGTCTGGTCTCCACGGGCGGACGCGGTTCGGAGTTCCTGCCGCTCGAGGAGATCGAGGCGACGATCTACGAATCAGTCGAAGCCAAGCTGCTGCGCCCGTCCGGCAACGCCGACGCCAGTGGCCGGCGGCATCCCATGCCGCAGCCCAACGACGACGACGACGAGGATGAGGACGGCAATCCCCTGATCGACGAGGAGATCCTCAACGGGCTGGACGACGACGATGACGGCATGGTGGACGAGGACTATGCCCAGGTCGGCAACCAGATGTTCGTCCTGACCAACTACGACAACACGGCCCTGGCTCGCGAGCAGTTCGCTGACCATACGCCCCTGAACCTGGAAGTCGTCCAGGCCACCTACCAGTGGGAGAACGACCAGGTCGACGACTTCGTGGGCTTCGAGTACAAGATCACCAACATCGGCGTGACGACCATCGAGCGCGTCTACATCGGTTTCTACTCGGATAGCGACATCGGTTCCCGCGAGGGCGACAGCATTGCCGACGACGACATGGCCGGCTCCTACCGCGGCCTGGTGCGCGCCAGCGACGGGTCCTTCGTGCCCGTCGAGGTCGGTTACATGTACGACGGTGCGGAGTCAGGCCGCCTCGACGGCTACTTCGGCATCGTCTTCCTGGGCCACGACGTGGATCCGACGGGCAACAGTGCGCCCGTCAATGTCGGTCTGCGCACCTTCCAGTCCTTCCAGGGGCAGCAGGCCTTCGAGCAGGGCGGCGACCCCCAGAACGACGACGAACGCTACCAGCTGCTGAGCGCTGCGCCCGAGGAGTGGGACGGTCCCACCCTGCCGGGTAAGCAGGCGGACTTCCGTTTCCTGGTCTCGGCGGGCCCCTTCAGGACCCTCGAGCCGGACGAGGACCTTGAGTTCCAGGTGGGCATGGTGGTCGGCTCCGGGCGCGCGGGACTGCTCGCCCATTGCGCCGAGGCGGCTCAGACCTGGTTCGGCATCTGGGAGGATCAGATCTCAGCCGTCGTGACCCACGGCACCAACGACGAGAATCCCGATGGCGAGATGAATCCCGGCCAGTACGGCCGTGAGACCATTCTCTGCATCGATGACTTCGACCCGGATCTGTACGAGGCCATCAAGCCGGATTTCGGGGATACGAGCTGCGTTACCCCGGACATGCTCCTGGGCGCGCGACCCATCGACGACGGTGACCGGTTCACCTGGGACGGCAAGACCTGCGCCATGTTCAACATGGACAACTGCTTCGAGTGCGAACGCCAGCTCGGCCGCGAGTGTTTCCCGTTCGACTTCGACGCGGACAACGACGCCGGGTGGCAGTGCAACCGTGGTGATGACGCCACGACGCTGGTCGGCTGCACGGGCATCGGCGGCCTGGACACCCAGATCCACTGGATCGTGGGCATGGCTCCGCCACCGCCGGGCCTGCGCCTGCACGCTTCCGACAGCCGGGTCCACATCTTCTGGGACGATCTCAGTGAGCGGTCCCCGGATCTGCGCCTGCAGGAGATCGACTTCGAGTCGTACAACGTCTGGCGCGCCGACAACTGGGACCGGCCCTACGGTTCCTCGGTGGCCAACGGTCCCGAGAGCACGCTGTGGCAGAAAATCGCCGAGTACGACGTGGTCAATTCCTTCGTCAACGTGCGCGAAGAGAACGGCTTGACCGTCCGCGACACCATCCCCCTGGGCGCCAACACCGGCCTGGAGGACATCACATACATTCCCCGGGTCCTGGATCTGGCGGAGAATCCCCAGTACACAGGCTTGGCTGATTCCATGGCTGTCGTGGTCCAGAGGGATCCGGACGGCGAGTGGGGCGACAAGGAACTGCCGTACCTCTTCAATTCGGCGGGTGATCTGCTACAGACTTTCCGGCCTCTGGAAGACTGGGCCTACAACACGAATGAAGCCGTTCTCGATACCTTCTACTCGGTGGCGGCGAGGGCGGAGAATCTGCCCGCGGTGGAGGGGAAGATCCCGGTCAGGTACTACGAGTACGTGGATCGTGGCATCCACAACGGGTTCCTCTACTTCTACTCGGTGACGGCGAAGGACCACGAGTTGCTGCCGGCCACCAACATTCACAATATCGATCCGGACACACCGGTGGGAGATGGGCTGCTCGGTGATCCCAGCGCCTCCTTCAGCAACACCACACCGGGCACCGAGGCCCAGACGGCCGAGGAACGGGATCGCTACGGCACGAACATCTACGTGTTCCCGAATCCCGCAACGCGGGATGCCCTGGATGAGTATCAGCAGATGTTCCCGACGGGTGACGATCCTACCGGCGTTCGCGTGACCTTCACGAATCTGCCGGAGGCCCGGAACACCGTCAAGATCTACACGGCGAGCGGCGATCTGGTGGAGACCATCAACCACGATGGGACCACCGGAATCGGCCACACGAGCTGGAACCTGATGAGCCGCAACGGTCAGGAGATCGTCAGCGGCATCTACCTGTACTCCGTCCAGTCGGACGACGACCGCTTCGAGGACTTCGTCGGCAAGTTCGTGGTGGTAAGGTAGAAGAACGTTTCGTAGGGGCAGGCAAGCTCAACTCCGTCCGCGGACGGACCTGGAGGTTTCCATGAGACGCATCGCGATTCTGACCACCGTCCTTATGGCGCTGCCGGCGCTGGCACTTGCCGCCGGCTTCGCAAAGGTCGGAACGTTCGGCGGTCAGGAACTGAAGATCGGCATCAGCGCCCGCGCCACCGGGATGGGCTCGGCCTTCACCGGTGTCGCCGATGATGCCACGTCGGTATTCTACAACGCGGGCGGCCTGGTCAATGTCCGTGGCAACGAGGTTTCCTTGAACCACGTGACCTGGGCGGCCGACACGAAGCTCAGCACGGCCATCATCGCGTTCAACCCGCGTTCGATCCCGGGCACGTTCGCCCTCTCGGTGCGGTCCTTCTGGATGGACCCGCAACTGGAGCGCACGGCGTACAATCCCGAGGGCACGGGCCGCACATTCGACTCGGGTACGACGACCTTCGGCCTGAGTTACGCCCGCTTCTTCACGGACAAGTTCTCGGCGGGCCTGACGCTGAACTACCTGCACATGGGACTGGCCGAGACCGCCGTGAACACCGGCGCTTTCGACTTCGGGATCATGTACCGGATCGGCCTCGGCCGGGACGTGAAGCTGGGCATGACGATCCAGAACCTGGGCAGCGAGTTCACCTTCGACGAGCGCGAATCCAGGTTGCCGGTGATCTTCAAGGTCGGCACGAGCTTCAACGCCTTCAAGAACGAACGGCAACAGCTCCTGTGCGCCTTCGAGTTCCAGCACCCGAACGACAACGTCGAGCGTGCCAATGTGGGGGCCGAGTACGGGCTGAACGACATGTTCTTCGGCCGCGCCGGATACCACATCAGCTACGACTCCGACGGTCTGGCCTTCGGATTCGGCGCCCAGATCCGCACGGGCGAGACCACCCGCCTGCGGGGCGACTACAGCGCCGTGGACATGGATGCCCTCGGCTACGTGCACCGCTTCACGGTCACGGTCGTCTACTGATCATCGGCGGCTGGACCGCCTCCGTATCGAGCTTGCCAAGCCGCCCCGACTCCTGGTCGGGGCGGTGCTCTTTTACCGGAGTTCGCAGAAGTCTTTCCAGCGGCCCATTTTCCTGGCCAAATCCCCCGAAATTCCGTAACATCATGTCAGCCGGTCCTTCAACCGGCACCGGTCGAGGGGGATCGGTTCATACTCGGATTGGGACCACGCAATGGCATCCACTGCCCGCGATCTCCCGGAGCGTCGGTACACCTGGCTCGGCATCCTGCTGGTTGCCGTGTCGACGGTGGCTTCTATCCTGATCGCCCCAGCCTTCGCTTCGGTGACCCGCCTGGACGGGATGGGCGCTTTCCACACCTCCATCGACGTCGTCAACCGCTGGCGCAGCGAGGATCAGCTCGATGTGATCGTGCTGGTGGAGGTCGTCAACGCCGATCTCGCCTACCAGGTGGAGAACGGCGGCTACGTGGGACGTCTGCGCGTCGAGGTGGAACTCGAGAGCGACGACGGCTGGATCCTGGAGGAGAAGCGCCCCCTGCGCACCAAGGCTCTCAGCGCCGATCAGGCCTCCAGTCGCACGGAATTCCAGATCTTCGGCGTGCTGCTGGAGAACGTACCGTTCCGGATCGGGCGTATCCGTTGCCGGGTTTTCGACGTGCAGCAGACCAGCGTCACCGTCTTCAATTCGGCCCGGAACATGGCCAGCCGCAGCGACGCTACAGGCCTGTGGTCGGCCCACGACAGTCCGCGCCCGACCGCGGGCCTGGCCCTGGAGGATCCGCTCTTCCTGGCCCACGCGCCGCTCATGGATTGGCGTCCCGGCGGCTCCGGTGGCGGCGGTCTGCTCCACGACTATGCCCATCCCGCCCGGCGGTATGGGCTCGAACAGGAACGCCTCCAGCTTTACGTGCCCATCTGGCCCCAGGCCGGCGGCGTGACCGGCGACGACCTGGGACTGCGGGTCCAGGTGACGAGCCTCGACATGGAGTTTGCGCTCACCGACACCGTGGAATTCGACGCCGTGGGCAGGGCTGCTCTCGCCGCAGGCCTGCCGGCCAGCCTGATCTACGAACTGGACATCAATCTCCTGCCCGAGGGCACCTTCCTGCTCAACCTGGCCCCTCTCAGCCGCCAGGGCAGGGGCCAGGTCGCCCAGTTCGACGTGGTCTGGCGCCTGGAGGCTCTCATCCGCAGTCACGCCCAGGTTCTCGGAGAGGGCCGCACGGTCTTCCACGGCGATGACCTGCGGCGGTTCCTGCGCCTCAGCCCCGCCGAGCAGGAGGTCATGCTCAAGGAGTTCTGGGTGGCGGCCAATCCCGACCCGGAAAGCCCGGTCAACGAGGCCTACCTGGAGTTCCAGTACCGCATCGCCTTTGTACGCCAGTTCCTGGGCGGCTTCAGCTCCCAGGGCGCCGAGGACGCGCGGGGCGAGGTCTTCCTGGCTCTCGGCATGCCGGACGAGATCCAGACCGAGCACATGCCCACGAACTTCCGCGACCAGGACGACGCCCGTATCCGTGTCTTCGAGCAGTACGCTCCGGAGCGGGCAGGCGCCTGGGCCAAGGGGAACTCGGGGTCGCTCGATCCGTCGCCCTACGGTTCGAGCGGCGGCGCACTCATGCCCGAGTCGAGAAGCGCCGAAAACATCCGTACCTCCCGGAGCCTGTACCGGTCGACCCACATGAATGCTTTCGAATTCTGGCGGTACGACCGGGGGGGGAGTCCCTTGTGGGAGAGCCAGTACTCGAATCGGGGGATGGGACAGAGGTTTTTGTTTGTGGATCGGACTGGGGCGGGGGACTACATCATCGAATCCTCCAACGTCCTCCAAGGGGTCGAGTAGGTTGTGTCTCGGATAATGTGCCCGGCACCGGAAATGCGATGCCGGGCGCATGCGTTTTCTGAACTCCAGATCAAGATTATTTAGGCCGCCGTTCTGTCCGAACCCGCAATGTCCTCATCACCGGACTGATTCTCCCGACTGGCCACACAAGCGTGCCGGCTTCTACCGGCGACAGATAGCACCGCGACGTATCCAGCGGTTCACCTGCCTGCACTGCCGCCGGTCTTTCAGCTCACAGACGTTTTCCACGACCTACTGGCAACATCGCCCGGGCCTCGACAAGCGCATATTCATGAAAGCCGTCGGGGGCATGGCTCTACGCCAGATCGCGCGCGATGTCGGATGCTCCCCCGAAACCGTTGCCGGCAAGGTGGCCCGGCTTGGCCGGCACTGCATGCTATTGCACAGCAGATTCATGGAGTTCGCCGATCCGGCCCGTATAGTCGTCGCTGACGGGTTCGAGACCTTCGAATGGTCCCAGTACTTCCCGTTCCACCACAACCTGGCCGTCGATCCCGATACTGACTTCTGGATCTATTTCAATGATAGCGAGTTGCGTCGCAAGGGACGAATGACCTCGACACAACGGAAACGACGTGTCGAACTCGAGGCACGGTTCGGTCGGCCTGATCCGCGAGCCGTGCGTAAGAGTATGTTCGAACTCTTGAAAGTTGCGACAGCGGGGAGTGGTTGCGTCGTGATTGACACGGATGACCACCCGTCCTACAGACCGGCGATCAGAGCTCTAGAAATCGAAGTTGAACATCGTGTAACGCCGGGACGTGCACGTCGTGACCGTAGCAATCGCCTGTGGGCAGTTAACCTGCTGGACCTGTTGATCAGACACAACAACGCGAATCATCGACGTGAAACACTCGCCTGGTCGAAGCGTCGCCAGGGGAGCAGCGAACGGTTGGCGATCCTGCTGGTGTGGCGTAACTACATGCAGGGGCGAAGAGAAAAGATCCGGAACAGTCCGACGCCGGCAATGGAGCGGGGAATGTTGTCGCGACGCTTGGCCTTGGAGGACGTTCTGGATCGGCGGTTGTTCGCTAGTCGGATGGAACTGCCAGCGAGTTGGCGGCGGTACTATCGCCGGGAAGTCGAAACCCGAGCGCTCAAGTCCCAGCGGAGACACGAGTTATCATATGCGGTTTGAAAACGAGTGCTCCTGCCGGACGGCGCAAGGTACATTTATCGAGACACAATGAAAGGGTTTGACTTGGTACCCCCATCTGCACTAATTATATCAAGCGACTAGGCTCCAAAGACCGGGTGAATTCCGGGCCCACCCGCCGCTCAACCGGCGCGGCCGGGCCCCACTGGTTTGTGGCGTCCGGGACTCCCCACCTGTCCCCGGCACCGCTTCCGGCGCCAGCTTTCAAAGGGTCCCAATTGGAAAGGGAGACTTGCACAATGGCTCGTCACGGTACGTTGAATCATGCCATTCACGGGTTGCTCACCATCGGCTTCCTGGCCGTGCTGCTCGTGATGCCGGCCGTCGCCCAGGATGAAGCCGCCCCTGAGGCCACCTCCGCGGAGGTCATCGAGGGTTCGGCCGAGGATCGCTTCGAGCGCATCCAGGCCACCAGCGACTCCCTCGGCTTCGGGTCGACCGCCGCGGACTCCCTGCGGGAAGTGCCCGTCATCGTCGAACCGGTCGGCGGCCTGATGGGCCTCATCGACCGCTCGCCCATCGGCAGGACCGGCGCCGGCGAACTGTTCGTCAAGGGCGGCCAGTTCATGTGGTGGCTGCTGATCGTGGCCCTCGTGGGCTTCGTCTTCCTCATCGAGCGCATGTGGACGCTCAACCGCGCACGCGTCAACACGCGGCGCCTGATCGGCACGGTGATCACCACGCTGCGCAACGACGGCGTGCAAGCCGCCGCCGAGGAGTGCCAGAAGGTGCGCGGTCCCATCGCGGCCATCCTCTACTCTGGTCTGCAGAAAGCGGACAAGGGCCGGGATGCCGTGGAGAAGGCCATCGCCACCGCCGGTACCATCGAGATGTCATTCCTGGAGCGGGGCCTGATCTGGATCTCCTCGGTGACGACCATCGCGCCGCTGGTCGGCTTCCTCGGTACGGTGTCCGGTATGATCAACGCCTTCGAGGCCATCGCAGCGTCCGAGCAGGTGAACGCCAAGCTCGTGGCCAGCGGTATCTCCGAGGCCCTGATCACCACCGCCACCGGCCTGGTCGTGGCCATTCCCGCCACGATCGGCTACAACTACTTCGTCTCCTCCATCGACCGTTTCGTCATCGAAATGGAAGAGACGAGCGCCGAGCTGATCGAGGAACTGGAACGCCTGAAGGGCTAAGAACCGTCGCGGTCTAGCCCGGTTGCCGGACCGGGATGCCAGGATGCAGGAAGGATTCCGATGGGCCTCATGAAGAAAAAGAAGAAGGGCGCCCTGGGGGAGGTCACCATGTCCTCGACCAGTGACGTGGCCTTCCTCCTGCTGATCTTCTTCATCGTGACGACGATCTTCGCCGCCGAGCAGGGCTTGACCCTTGTCCTACCCGGCAAGCAGAAGGATCAGACGGACAGCGTGAAGGTGAAGGAATCCAACATCGCCACGCTCTTCGTCCAGGAAGACAACAGCATCACGCTCGACCGGAAGCCCATCGAGGTCAACCACATCCAGCAGGCCATTGAGGACCGGATCCTGAACAACCCCAAGCTGGTGGTCGTACTCAAGATCCACCCTGACGCCGACTACGGCCGCATGGTCGCCTGCCTCGACGAACTGCGCCTGGCCCACGCCAACAAGGTCTCCCTGAAGACCGCCAAACCCTAGGAAGGAGGGGAGAGATGGACTTTAATCGCAACACCAAGAAGGATACCTTCATTCCGACCTCCTCCATGGGTGACATCGCGTTCCTGTTGCTCATCTTTTTCATGGTCACGACCATTTTCCGCGAGGAAACTGGCCTGCCGGTGGAACTGCCGCGGGCGGAGGCCGGCGAAGAAGTGAACCGCGAGCTTGTCTCGAACATCTACATCAACCGGGTCGGCCAGATCTCCATCGACGACCGGCTGGTGCAGGTGAAGCACGTCCGCGACATCATCGGCCAAAAGATCAATGACAATCCGCAGCTGATCGTGGCCTTCAAGACGGATAACTACGCCGACTACGGCACGGTGAGCGAGGTCATGGAGGAGTTGAAGGAAGTGAACGCCGTGCGCGTCTTCTTCAACAACGACATTGAGTCGCAACCCGGGTCGAAGTACTAGGAGAGTCATGTCGAGCGCACCGGCACAGAGCGGCGTCCGGATTTCGGCCAACGAACTGTTCAAGGCGCAGTACAACAAGTACCTGCGCTGGTCGGCTCTCATTGCCGTGATCCTGGTCATCACGGGCGCTATGCTCTCGCCCAACTATGTGCCGAACCCCTACAAGCTGCGCCAGGAGGAGTTCGAGGTCGTCGATATCGAGGAGCAGGAAGTCATCGAGCTTCCGCCTCCGCCGAAGGATGCGCCGCCGCCGCCCAAGGTCATCGAGGCCGCCCCGGACGACGAAGTGACCGAGGAAGTGGAGATCGCAGACACGCTGATGGACCTCGATTCGGCCATCACCAGCTCCATGGGCGACTTCAGCATGGGTGACGACGAGGGCTTCGTGGCCTCGTCCGAGAACCCCAGGATCAAGTACTGGCAGAAGCCCCAGTACCCGGAGATCGCCCGCCGGTCCCAGCTCGAAGGGACCGTGCTGGTGAAGGTGCTCGTGGGCCCGGACGGCAGCGTCCTGCAGGCCCAGGTGGTCCGGCCGGTGCATCAGCTGCTGGACAGGGAGGCCATCGCGGCCGCCTACAAGTGCACCTTCTTCCCGGGCAAGCAGCGCAACATTCCGGTGAAGGCATGGATGGCTCTGCCCTTCAATTTCCGGCTGCACTGATCCGGCGACTGGAACCATTCCTGCCGGGGCCGCGTCTATGAAGGCGCGGCCCGCGTTTTTTCGGCGCAGGGAATACACCAGTCGCGCGTTGGGTAGGCGTTGGGCGGACGCGCACCGCAACCGGCCCGCCACTTCTGCGTAGGAATGCGGATTGGATGTTGGACCGGAAGGCGTCGGGCCCTATGATCGCCCGGTGGAACGGCGGACCTCGGGGGCTCGCCGGCAGCAAGCGAACAGGAGAAAGAACATGAGCCGAATTCGATCGGGACGGATCCGCCTGCTGGCTGCGATGATCCTCACCGTGGTTGCCGCAGCGCCGGTCGCCCTCGCCCAGGAGAGCAACGACTTCGACCCGAACCTGCCGGTCCTTACCCTGAGCGACTGCGTCGAGGTGGCGCTGGGTACGAGTCCGACGCTATTGATCGCCGACGAACGGCGAATGATCGCCGACCAGAATGTCACGGAGGCGTTCTGGGCCTTCGCGCCGAGCCTCAGCCTCTCGCGCACCTGGAACAAGTCCGAACGCAAGGACTTCGACGTGGCCCAGTCCGAAGTCTTCATGTACCAGACCGTCGACTCGAACCTGGACACCACCGACTGGATCGGACAGAGGAGCAATCCCGAGAACCTGGCCGACGCGACCGTCAATACCAAGTTCAAGGATTGGGGTGGTGCGGCCCGGCTGAACATCTTCAGCGGATTCAGCAAGTTCTCGAATCTGGGCTCAGCTCGTAGTTCCCTCCGCGCCGCTGAGGCCACACGGGTCTACACGCGGGAGCAGATCGTCCAGAACGTGGTCGTGGCCTACTACAACCTCCTGCGTTCGGCCGAGTTGCTGGAAGTCGCCGTCGAGACGCGGGACCAAGTGGCCAAGGAACTGGAGAAGACCGAGACCTACTTCCGCCTGGGCAGCGCCGCCAAGAGCGATGTGCTGCAGCAACGCGTCCAACTGGAAAACCGTCGCCTGGACGTGGTGCGGGCCGACAACACGGTGAAGATGAGATTCGCCGATCTGGCCCACGCCATGAACCGCCCCCTGGCGTCGACCTTCCGTGTCGACCGGTCCCTGCTCGATATGGATTTTGCCGTCGAACCGGTGGATGCTCTCTTTGCCGAGGCCCTGGCCAATCGCTTGGACCTGCGCAGCAGCGAGCTCACGGTCCGGGCCCGGCACAAGGACGTGACCACGGCCACGGCTTCGGCCTGGCCCAGCGTGGACCTCTTCGCCAACTACTCTCGCTACCAGAACGACTCCCCGTACCGTTTCGGATCCCAGGAGTCCGAGAGCATTTCCTGGGGATACCAGATCAACTGGAACGTTTTCGACCGCCTGCAGACCTGGACCGGCCGTTCGCGGGCCAAGGCCAGCGCCCGCATCGCCGAATACGAGCACGACCAGGCCAAGCTGAACATCCAGGTCGAGGTCCGGCAGCTCTACAACCTGGCGGTGGAGGCGCGCGAACTGGCGCGGGTGAGCGCCGAGACCATCATCCAGTCCGAAGAAGAACTGCGGCTGGCCCAGGAGCGCTTCCGGGTGGGGGCGGGCACGACCCTGGACGTCATCGTCGCCCGGGCCAACGTGTCCAACGCCCGCGGCCAGGAAGTCCAGGCCAAGTGCGACTTCCTGGTGGCCCAGGCCCAGCTGGACCGGGCCGTGGGCCGGCTCAGCACCTGGACCCGGGACGCGCGATGAGCGTCCCGCCGGTCATCGAGGTTCGTGACCTGCACCGTATCTACGAGGTCGGCGCCGAGAAGGTGGCCGCCGTGCAGGGCATCGACCTCGTAGTCGAGAAGGGCGAGTACCTGGCCGTCATGGGCTCCAGCGGTTCGGGCAAAACGACGCTCATGAACATGCTCGGTTGCCTGGACACGCCCACCCGGGGCAGCTACCGTCTCAACGGCGTGGAGATCAGCACCTTCGGCGACGACCGTCTGGCGGAGATCCGCAACCGCGAGATCGGTTTCGTCTTCCAGACCTTCAACCTGCTGCCGCGCAGCACCGCCGCCCAGAACGTCGAGTTGCCCCTGGTCTACGCGGGCGTCAAGGCTCCCGACCGCGCCGAGCGCGTGCGGGAGGCCTTGGCGGCTGTGGGGCTCCAGGACCGGGCCGAGCACCGGCCGAACGAACTCTCCGGCGGCCAGCGCCAGCGGGTGGCCATCGCCCGGGCGCTGGTGAACCGTCCCACCCTCATCCTCGCCGACGAGCCCACGGGCAACCTGGATTCGGTCACCAGCGAGGAGATCATGGCCGTCATGGGCGAACTGAACTCCTGGGGCCACACGGTCATTGTCGTGACCCACGAGCAGGACATCGCCGCCCACTGCCGCCGGGTGGTGCGCCTGCACGACGGCGGAGTCCTCAGCGACCAGCCCACGGCCGCGGCCCACTGACGGCTGCTGTTCAAGTCCCGCCGCTGCCGGTCGATCCCTGCATAGAGCCTGGTCCGGGGCACGTCAAGCGACGTGCGCCCGGGCGTGTGCGACGAGTGCTCCGACCAGGGACACGGTATGTATTTCTTCTACTTCTTTCCCCTCGGTCTGGATCGTCCGCGACGCCGTCCCCCGGTGTTGACCGCCTTGTTGGCGGGGGTGATGCTCGTTGCCTTCCTGTGGCTCCGCTACGCGCCCTACCTGGGGCCAACTCATCCCTGGAACCTGGTCTTCTTTCCCGGCTATGGGGCACCCTGGACCGTCGTCACGGCACTCTTCCTCCATGCAAGCTGGTTCCACCTGGCGGGCAATCTACTCTATCTGGGTGTCTTCGGGCCGCCGCTGGAGGACCGCCTGGGATCCGTGCGGATGCTGGTCTACTTTCTGATCATCGGCGTGGGAGGGAATCTGGTCCACGGAGCGGTCGCCTCGGCGGGCCTCTTCGGTCAGGCTGGTCTGGGGGTGCTGGGCGCGAGCGGGGCTCTGGCCGGCCTCCTATCCTTCAGCCTGGTGCGCCTGTACGGCGCGCGCGTGACCGTGGGCTGGTGGGTATTCGCGCCCCTGGCGGGTCAGAACCGGGCCGGACGTACCCATGTGCCCATCGCCGTGGCGGCCCTGCTGTGGCTGGCGTTGCAGGTAGTCCAGGCGGCGACGGCCACCGAGACCGGGGCGACCACCTCCTTCGGCGCCCACCTGGGGGGCTTCGCCATGGGCCTCTTCCTTGCATTGGCTTTGGGACACCTGGCGCCGGCCCGCATGGAAGCGGCCCGGGCTCGGGCCGAAGGCTACTTCAAGGGCGGCGAACTGCACGCGGCGGTGGGGGCGTGGAGCGAATACCTGGAACTGTGCCCGGCCGACGAGGAGGCCCGCCTTGCGCGGGCCCATTTGCAGATCGGCACCGGCCAGTGGACGCCGGCGGCGGAGACCTTCCGCGATGTCTTCCGCTCCCGGGTCGGGGACGGCCAGGCCGACGCCGCCCTGCAGGTCTACCGGGAAGCGGACCGGGCCGGCGGCCTGCGGCTGTTCGCCCCGGAGGACTTGGCGCGGGCGGCCTACTATTTTGAGAAGCAGGGGAATCATGCCGCGGCCCTGGACGCCTACCGCAATCTCTACTTCACTCACCCGGACCACCCGGAAGGCCACAGGGCCCTGGTGCGGGTCATCGTCCTGCACCACGGCCGGGTGCGCCACCGTGGCGAGGCGAGGCGCTTCCTGGAGGAGGCGCAGCGCCGCCTGCCCCCCGGTGGCTGGCGGGATTTCCTGGAACGGGAATTCAGGCTTTCGGAATCAGTCGGTGATGGAGTTCCTGTGCCAACCGGTCCGGGATCGCCTGGCGGAAGATGATCCGCAGGGCGTTGCCGTCTGCCCGCAGCCGCCGGGCCGGCGCCGACAGTTCCTCCAGCACCCCGGCCAGGTGACGCTCGACTTCGAGCCAGGAATCCGGTCGTCCGCCGGCCAGGCTCACGCAGGTCAGGCCTTCGGTCCGTGCACATCCGTCTGGAGACTCCTCTCCGTCCCCCACCAGGCGTTCCCACACCGGAGCCAGATCCGCCGCGTCCGCCATGACTTCCCAGCGCAGGTCCCGGCCGCTGTCCAGCCATTCGGCCACGGCCCCGGCCGGGTCCCAGTTGCGCAGAATGATCCCACGCCAGATATCCGCCTGGTCCGGGTCGGTGGTGGCGATGCGGAGCCGGGTCAGGCCACGGCGCAGGTGCATGACCAGCGGGCGGTAGCGGTTGTGCCGATCGCAGGGTGCTTCGGCAGCGGTGCGGGGCGAAGGTGCGCCGTGCTCGTCGATGGCCGTGCCGTCGCCGTCGTGGAAGCTCGAACGGACGACGAGTCGCACACCGTGGCGTTCGGCGTATTCCACGGCCCGCACGTGGACGACACCGCAACCGGATTCGGCCAGTTGCCGCATCTGGGAGTAGTCGAGTTGCTCGTGACGCCAGGCCTCGGGCACCAGGGAAGGGTCGGCGGTCATGACGCCGTCCACGTCCTTGAGGATCTCGCAGCGCACGGCTCCCAGGGTGGCGGCCAGGGCCACGGCGGTGGTATCGCTGCCGCCGCGCCCGAGGGTCGTGATCTCCCTTTTGCGACTCACCCCCTGGAATCCCGCCACCACGACCACGGCACCGCCGGCCAGGGCTTCGCGTACACGGTCGCCCTTCACCTCGAGGATGCGGGCGTCCGTGTGGCTGGTGTCGGTGACGATACCGCACTGGCTGCCGGTGAAGCTGATGGCCGGACAGTCCAGGTCGGCCAGGGCCATGGAGAGCAGGCTCATGGTGATGCGTTCACCCACGGACAGGAGCATGTCCAGCTCGCGCCGGGGCGGCGCCGGGTGGGCCGAGCGGGCGAGGGCCGCCAATTCGTCGGTGGTGGTGCCCATGGCGCTCACCACCACGACCACGCCGTGGCCCCGTTCACGGGCGAGCTTGATGTTTCGCGCCACCTCGCGGATGCGTGGGACGCTGGCCAGGCTCGAACCACCGTATTTGCGGACGATGACGCCGGAGGGATCGGGTTGTCGGTGGTTGCTCACGTTCGCTCCGGGCTGTAGAGGGCGTGGGTCGGACCGGTGGGGTAGCCGGCGGGTTCGCGGCCATGGTAGACCACGGGAACTCCGGCCACAACAATGGGTTCGCGGGCCGGTTCCGGTCGGGAAAGATGTTGCCCGTTTTCCGGGCGTCTGGTAGTTTCGAACTCCTCCCTGCGGAGTCTGCATCATGTTGAAAAACAAGGATATAGGCGAAGATGGGAGGCGCCGCGAGGAGCGTCCGGAGACCACCCGGCCCCGGCCGGTCGACCCCTGGGCGGAGCGCAGGGGGGGCGGTCTCCTGACAGACCTGGAAGTGCTGGCGCTGGTGCTCGGTCCGGGCCGGCCCACGGCCGTGGACGTGGCGCGGGACCTGCTGGGTCGTTGGGGAAGCGTGGCGCGCCTGGCGTCCCAGCATCCGGTGGCACTGGCCCGGAGCCGGGGTGTGGGACTGGCCCGGGCCCGGCGGTTGTCGGCGGCCCTGGAACTGGGGCGGCGGGCCTGTGGACCCGGGGCGCGACGGGGGCTGGCCGTGCGCCGACCCGAGGACCTGCACCCGTTGCTGCGCCGGGAACTGCGCGGCCTTGACAGAGAGCGTTTCCTCGCGCTTTATCTCGATACGCGGCACCGGGTCCTGGCGGTGGAAACGGTCTCGATCGGCTCGTTGAACGCCTCGCTCGTGCACCCACGCGAGGTGTTCCAGCCAGCGGTCGCCATGGCGGCTGCAGCACTGGTCGTGGCCCACAACCACCCGTCGGGTTGCCCGTGCCCAAGCGCCGACGACCTGGATCTCACCGCACGCCTGGATGGCTGCGGCGAACTAATGGGTATAGCGCTTCTGGACCACCTCGTCGTGGGCGACGACGAGATCGTCAGCATCAGGGAATACGGCTGGCCGTCCGCCCGCGTGGCGTGACCGCCGGCTCCTCCGGAAGGATTCGGAAATGCTCAAGCGCCTGCAGGGGATGTTCACCAACGATATCGCCATCGACCTGGGCACGGCCAACACGCTCGTCTACATCAAGGGCAAGGGTATCGTCCTGAACCAGCCGTCCGTGGTGGCGCTGGACAAGAGCACCGGCAAGGTGTATGCCGTCGGCGCCGACGCCAAGGCCATGCTCGGCAAGACTCCCGACCAGATAGCCGCGATCCGGCCCATGAAGGACGGCGTCATCGCCGACTTCGAGGTCACAGAGTACATGCTGCGCGAGTTCATCAAGATGGCCCAGAAGAAACGCCACTTCATCGCGCCGCGCATCGTCGTGTGCGTGCCCTCGGGCATCACCGAGGTGGAGAAGCGGGCCGTGCGGGACAGCGCCAAGCACGCCGGCGCGCGGGAAGTCTTCCTGGTGGCCGAACCCATGGCCGCGGCCATCGGCGTGGGTCTGCCCGTGGACCAGCCCTCGGGCAACATGATCATCGACATCGGCGGCGGCACCACCGAGATCGCGGTGATCGCCCTCAACGGCATCGTCTGCGACACCAGCATCCGCGTGGGCGGCGACGAGTTGGACGAGGGCATCGTCAACTACATCAAGAAGAACCACAACCTGCTCATCGGCGACCAGACCGCCGAGAATATCAAGAAGACCATCGGCTCGGCCCACAAGTTCGACGAGGAACGCGAGATGGAGGTCAAGGGCCTGTACCAGGTGTCCGGCGTGCCCAAGACTCTCAAGATCTCGTCCATGGAGATCCGCGAGGCGTTGCAGGAACCCATCCAGGCCATCTGCGACGCCCTCAAGCAATCCCTGGAGCAGACGCCGCCCGAGCTAGCGGCGGACATCAAGGACCGGGGTATCGTGCTCACCGGCGGCGGCGCCCTCCTGAAGGGTCTGCCGGAACTGCTGCGCGAGCAGACCGACCTGCCCATCAACATCATGGACGACCCCCTCTACTGCGTGGTCCTGGGCACGGGCAAGATCCTCGACGACTTCGACCGCTACCGACCGGTGATCATGAAGGGCGGGCGAACCTGACCCCATGTCTCTGCGGCCGGCCAACCTCCCGTTCCGACGCGACAATCTCGTGCTGGCGGCGTGCGTCCTGCTCTCGGTCACGCTCCTGGTGCTGCCCGGCGATGTCCGCACCTTCGTGGCCGACCGGCTGGGCCTGGTCCTGACCGCGCCCTACTGGAGCGTGCGCAATTTCGGCGAAGACGTGATCCTCACCCGGGACGAGAACGCCTGGCTCAAGCAGCGCGTAGCCCAACTCGAACTCTTGGCCGCCGCCGGCCAGCGCACCCAGCGCGACGCCGCGCGCATGGCCGGCCCAGCCCTGGACCCGGGCTATGCCGGCGAACTGGTGCCCTGCCGGGTGGTCATGCGGCAGCGGGGACGTTTCGCCACCATGATCAAGATCGAGTCTCTGGTGGATGTCCCCTGGGAGCCCTGGCTCCCGGTCATTTCGGGCAGCGGTTACCTGGGACGGCTGCGCACGGTCATCAACGAGCGGGAAGCCTGGGTCGAGCTCATGTCCGCACCGGGCTTCGCCGTGGGTGTCGAGTTCGAGCGGACCGGCCTGCTGGGCGTGTTGCGGCCGCGCGGGGACGGCTTTGTGGTGGAGATGGTCGGGCGTGACGAGGACGTGCGCGCGGGCGACCGCCTCATCACCTCGGGCATCGCCGAGATCCGCGAGGGGACCGGCGACGAGCCCACACCGGACACGCCGCGGGGATTCCCGGTTGGTTCGGTGGCCGACGTGTCCGCCCCGTCGGACCAGATCTTCAAGGCCATCGCCGTGGCTCCGTCGGCCTCTCTGGACTACAACGAGACGGTATTCGTGGTGACGCCCATGGCGGCGAGGGAGGCGCCGTGATGAGGGACTTCCTGCGCATAACAGCCCTCTGGATCGGCGTGGCCTTCGTGGGTGACACGATCATCGGTCCCTGGATCTCTATCCGCGGCATCGCTCCCGATTTCTCCATCATCGCGTTGGTGCTGCTGGCCCTGGCCGCGGGGCCGGTCCCGGCCACCTTGGCCGGCTTCGTGGTGGGCCTGGTCCAGGACCTGTCGAATCCCAGCCTGCTCGGTCTGCACGCCCTCTGCAAGGCCCCTCTCGGCTACGGGCTCGGACGTCTGCGCGGCCGCCTCGTCTACGGCCTGCCGGTGGTGGAGGGCGCGGTCGTCGCCCTCTCGGTCCTGCTGCACGACATCGTCTTTCTACTTGTCCAGAGCCGGCTCAGCGACGACGCCTTCCTCACCCCCCTGCTGGGACAGTCCCTGCCGGTCGCGATCTACTCGGGACTGATCGGCGTCCCCATCATCCGTTTCGCCGCGGCGTTGGGTGTTCTCGGCGGGGAGGACTGAGGTGCGCCGGGAGCACGACGTCCATTTCCGCAGCGGTGTGCTGCGGGGGGTCGTGTCCCTGTTGCTGGCCGTCCTGGTGGTCAACCTCTTCATCATGACCGTGGCACGCCACGCCGAGTACAAGGGCCAGGCCCTGGAGAACCGGCAGGCGCGTTTCCACGTGCGCGCGCCGCGGGGCCGCATCCTCGATCGCCACGGAACGCCCGTGGCCGACAACATGTTCGTGGCCGACGTGACCGTGGCGGCGCGTTCCCTGGGCGAGGACGGACCCGATTCCACCCTCGTGCGCCTGATGACCTGGTTCGACCTGCCGCGCCAGGAGACCCTCGACCGCCTGGCCCAGCAAAAGGAGCGGGGCCGCCGCCGCCTGGTCCTCGTGCCCAACGCCTCCCTGGCCCAGGTGACGGCCGTGGAGGAAAGAGTCCGGCAGCTGCCGGGAGTGCGGGTCGACACCCAGGCTCGGCGCCGCTATCTGCACGGCTCCCTGGTGGCCCATATCACCGGCTACGTGGGCGAGGTAGGCCGCGCGGAACTGGACACGGCTGCCGGTTACCGCATTGGCGACGACATCGGCAAGCTCGGTGTGGAAGCGGCCTTCGAGGACGTGCTGCGGGGCCGGGCGGGCTTGAAGCTGGAGGAGGTGAACGCCTCGGGACGCATCGTCGGACGCCGGGCCGTCTGGATGCGTGAGCCGCGGGCCGGCAGCGACGTCCGCCTGACCATCTCCTTGCCCCTGCAGGTGGCCCTACGGGAACTGCTGGGGGACCGATCCGCCTGCGCGGTCGCCCTTTCGGTGCCCGGTGGAGAGGTCCTGGCGGCCTGTTCCCTCCCCGCCTACGATCCGAACCTGCTCACGGGCGGCATCTCCACTGACGCCTGGCAGCAGTTGGCCAACGATCCGGCCAAACCGTTCTTCAACCGCATCGTGCAGGCCACTTATCCGCCCGGGTCCCTCTACAAGCCCGTCACGTCCCTGGCCGCCCTCTACCACGGACTCGTGGGTACGGAGACTTACCTGGAACCCTGCACGGGCGGGCTCCTCTTCGGGGACCGCACCTTCCACTGCTGGCGTCGGACCGGGCACGGCGAAGTGAACCACCTCATCGCCATGGCCCATTCTTGCGACACGTACTACTACCAGCTCGGCCTCATGCTGGACATCGACCAGCTCGCCGTCGCCGCCCGCGCCTTCGGTCTGGGCAGCGGCAACGCCGGCATCTTCACCGCCGAGGCCGCGGGCAACGTGCCGGACCGCGCCTGGTATGACGAGCGCTTCGGACGGGGGCGCTGGACCCGCGGCGTGCTCCTGAATAACGCCATCGGCCAGGGCGAACTGCTGGCGACGCCGCTGCAGATGGTCATGCTGGCGGCACGTCTGGCGGTCTCCGGGCGCGTGCCCGATCCGGTCTTCGTGGCTGACCCTGCGCCCGTGCGCGAGGCGCCGCCGGTGTTGCCCTTCGCCGAGGAGCACCTGGCCTGGGTGCGAGGCTCCCTGGAGGCGGTCGTGGAGTGGGGTACGGGCAAGGCGGCCCAGGTGCCGGACGTGGTCGTCGCCGGCAAGACAGGCACCTCCCAGAACCCCCACGGCGAGGACCACGCCTGCTTCATGTGCTATGCCCCCGCCGACCGTCCGGAGGTGGCCCTGGCGATCATCCTCGAGAACGCCGGTCACGGCGGGGCCGAGGCGGCACCGCTGGCGGGAGTCTGGTTGGCCGAGTACTTCGCCCGCCGCGGCGAACTGGGGTTGGGGGTGGTCCCGTGATCCATATGCTGCTGCCCGCCGGCGACCGCCGCATCTTCCTGGCCTGGTTCCTGCTCTGCCTGGCGAGCCTGGCTTTGCTGTGGTCGGTGACCGAACCCATCCGCGGACCCTACGAACAGATCGACCCGGGCGTGGCCAAGGGGCTCTTCTGGAAACAGGCCATGTGGATGCTGTTGAGCTATGTGGTACTCCTGGGCACGAGCCGGGCGAGCCTGCGTTTCCTGGAGAACGTGGCGATTCCCTTCTTCCTGGTCTCGATCCTGTTGCTGGTGCTCATCCTGGCAATCGGGCCCAAGATCGGCGGGGCCCGGCGCTGGCTAGCGCTGGGACCCATGCGGCTGCAACCGTCGGAGCTGGCCAAGGTCGCCTTCGTCCTGGTGACGTCGGGTCTCCTGGGGCGGGCGATGGAAGGGGGGCGCAGCCTGGCTGCCATGAGCCTCTCCTTCGTCCTCATGGCGGCGCCCATGCTGCTGGTACTGCGCGAGCCGGACCTGGGGACGAGCCTGGTCTTCCTGGCCATGTGGGGCGGAATGGTCTTCTGGTACGGCCTGCCGGGCATCCTCATCCTGGGCGCGGGCAGCGCCGCCCTCAGTGCCGTGATCATGTTCTACTCGGAATCGGTGGTCCAGCAGGCCTTGCCGTGGGGCGTATACATCGTGTTGCTGGTGGGGGTCCTGGCCGTGGCGCGCCTGGCCATCCTGGCCAAGGTTTCCCTGCTGGCGGCCAACGTGGCCACGGGCATCGGCATCCCTTTCTTCTGGGACAAACTCCAGCCGTACCAGCAGGAGCGCATCCTGACCTTCTTCGACCCGGGACGCGACGCCTTCGGGTCGGGTTACCAGGCTATCCAATCCCGGGTGGCCATCGGCTCGGGCGGGCTCTTCGGCACCCACTACCTCCAGGGCACGCAGAAGGGACTGGCCTTCCTGCCGGAACGCCATACGGACTTCATCTTCTCGGTGGCCGGTGAGGAACTCGGTTTCTTCGGCGCTGTTGCCCTGTTGGGACTCTTCGCCGTGATTATCGGACGGGGCATCGAACACGCCACGGTGGCGCGACGACCCTTCGCGCGCTTCCTGGCCATAGGCGTAGTCTCGTACTTCACTTTCCATGTGTTCGTGAACGTGGCCATCACCACGGGACTGCTGCCGGTAACGGGTCTGCCGTTACCCCTGTTGAGCTACGGAGGCTCGAACCTGTTGAGCAGTTCGATCCTGCTTGGACTGCTGCTGAACGTCAGTTCGCGGTCCTTCGACGACTGACGGCCGGCCCACGGCGGACGGCCCAGCCAAGGACGGGGTGGGTTTGTACCCGGAGATCTTCGGACTGATCAAGAGCTACGGCCTCATGCTCGCGCTGAGCTTCGGCCTCGGCCTGGCCTTGAGCCTGCGGCGCGGCCGCCGCCACCAGGTCCAGCCGGACGACATCACGGACCTGGTCTTCACCGTCCTGGTGGCGAGTCTGGTGGGCGTGCGCGCCTTCTACGTGGCGACCCACGGCGCGGAGTTCAGCGCCGGCGGGGCCTTCGATCCCTGGTACCGAGCGCTCTTCATCTGGGACGGGGGGTTGACCCTCTACGGCGGCATCCTGCTATCCATCGTCGCCGTCTGGTGGCAGGCACGGCGGCGAGGCATCCCCTTCCTGGTCATGGCGGACATCTTCTCGCCGGGAGTCATCCTGGGCATTGGCATCACCCGCATCGGCTGTTTCCTGGCGGGCTGTTGCTACGGCCTGCCTTCGGACATCGGCTGCGCCGTCCACTTCCCGGTGGGCTCGCCGTCATGGCGCCAGTTCGGCGACGTGGCGGTCCATCCCTCACAGCTGTATGGGTCCTTTGGGGGCTTCGCCATCTTCGGGTTGCTGCTTCTGCTGGAACGGCTGCCGTCGCCGAGGGGCGCAACCTTCGGCCGCTTCCTCGCGCTCTACGGGGTGTCGCGGTTCCTGGTGGACCTGAGCCGGTGGTACGAACCGGACCAAGTCATGGCCCTGGGCTGGAGCAACAACCAGTGGATCAGCGCGGGACTCGTGGCGGCGGGGATCGTCATCCTCGCCCTGGCCCACGGTCGCCGTTGGGAGGCAACCTCATGAGCGATCCCGTCCGCCTGACTGCCGCCGGACTCGTCCGTGACGGCGAACCCTGGCAGCCGCAGGAGCCCTTCCACGCGGTGATCGGCAGGCCGGTGGGCCATTCCCTCTCGCCGCGGATCCAGAACGCCGCCCTGGACGACCGCGAGATTCCCGGGGAGTACGTGGCTTTGGAAGTGGAAGCGGAGGATCTGGCACGCCTGAAGTCCGATCCGGTCTGCGCGCTCCTGGCTGGCTTCAACGTCACCGCTCCCCACAAGGAAGCCGTGGCCGCTCTCTGTGACGGGCGCACCGACCAGGCCCGCGACCTGGGCGCCGTGAACACGGTGAAGGTGGAGGAGGGGCGCTGGCTCGGCCACAACACCGACAGTGGCGGGGTCCTGACCGTGCTGTCCCAGGCCTGGCAGGACGCGCCGCCGCCGCGGGCGGTGGTCCTGGGAGCCGGAGGCTCGGCCCGCGCCGCGGTGGATGCCCTGGCCCGCTGGGACGTGGCGCAGGTGACCGTTCTGAATCGTTCCGCCGCCGGGCGGGAGCGCTTTGCCGGCTGGCTCGCCAACCGCAGTTACGGTGACAGGGTCGAGGTGCTGCCCCTGGAGGCGGCCGTGTTGGATCCGCCCGCGGAGCCCGTGGTGTGGGTGTGCTGCCTGGCCGGAGGCGTATCGTCTGCTCCCTACGTGCCGGCCGCGGTTGGCGAGACCTCGGCCCTGTTGCTGGATCTGCGTTACGGGGACCAACTGCCCGACACGCCGCCACCACTGTCTTGCCGCTTCGTGGACGGTCTGCCGGTATTGCTCATGCAGGGCGGTCTTGCTTTTGCATGGTGGCACGGTCCGCCCATCCCCTGGACTGCCATGCAGGCGGCCCTGCCCGTCAGCGGCTGATCTCTTCCTCCCGGAATCGAGTCCGTCAGGTGGCTTTTTTACGCGCGTGGCGGCGTCTGCGTCCCTGCGCGGCCCTGCTGGACGCGGTAGCGCCGGAGACCTGCGCCCTGTGCGATCTGGCCTACGATCCCCGGACCTGGTGCAGCCGGGGCTCACGGGCGCCGGGACTACGACTCTGGGACGAGCCGCACCTGTGCCGCCCTTGCGCCGCCAGACTCGATACCGGTCCTTTCACGGGCCGGGTGGGCCGGGTGGGCCGTGACTCCCGGTCGTTGACCGTGTGGGCAGCCACTGCCACCAGCGCAGAGCTGACGCGAGCCCTGGGTGCTTGGAAGTACCGGGGGGTGCGGGGGCTGGCCTGGCCCTTGGGCGCCCTCCTGGCCGCCGGCCTGGCGCGCCTGGCACCGACCACCGAACCCTGCCGGCTGGTGCCAGTCCCTCTGCACGGCTCCCGCCGCCGCGATCGCGGCTTCAACCAGTCCGAGGTGTTGGCGTTGCTGGTGGCGCGGGCGGGTGGTCCGGCCGTGCGCACAGACCTGTTGCGGAGGGTCCGCGCCACGGCTCAGCAGGCCAGCCTCGACGATCCCGCGGCCCGGGCCGCCAACCTGGGCGGGGCGTTCGCCGTCGTGGACCGCCGGGACGGTGAGTTGCCGAGGGAGATGCCGTTGGTCCTGGTGGACGACGTGGTGACCAGCGGCGCTACGGTCCTGGCCGCGGCGGCGGCCCTGCGGGCGGCGGGCAGGCCGGTGGCGGGAGTCCTGGCCCTGGCCGCGGCCCGCGCCGGTGTAGCCGGAGGCCGTGTTGACAGGGCCGTGACCCCTGCCTAGTATGGGCCCGCTCACCAGGAGACGAGGACCGGCAACGGCATACGGGTGGTACCATGAGCCAGAAGCGAAACCTGCAGGATATCGAGGCCGCGGGACGACGGGTCCTGATGCGCGTGGATTTCAATGTGCCCCTGGACCAGGAACGGAACATCACCGACGACACGCGCGTCCGCTCGGCCCTGCCGTCGATCCACCGGATCCTCGAAGGCGGCGGCAGCGTCGTACTCATGAGCCACCTGGGCCGCCCCAAGGGCCGGATCGACCCGGCCATGTCCCTGCGGCCGGTGGCCGACCGCCTCGCCGAGTTCGTCGATGCGCCCGTGCGCTTCGCCACCGACACGGTAGGGCCGGACGCCGTTCGCCAGGCGGCGGAACTCCAGCCGGGCGAGATCCTGCTCCTGGAGAACCTCCGTTTCAATCCAGGCGAAACGGACAATGATCCAGGCTTCGCCAAGGGCCTGGCCGGGCTCGGCGACCTCTTCGTCAACGACGCCTTCGGCACGGCCCACCGGGCCCACGCTTCCACCGTCGGTGTGACCGCACACTTCGACGATTGCCGAGCCGGCCTGCTCATGGAAAAGGAACTGGCCCACCTGGGCAGCCTGCTCTCCTCCCCGCGCCGACCCTTCACGGCGATCCTCGGGGGCGCCAAGGTGTCGAGCAAGGTCGAGGTCATTCTCAATCTGCTCGAGCAGGTCGATACGCTGCTGCTCGGAGGAGGGATGATCTTCACCTTCTTCAAGGTCCACGGCATGAACGTGGGGACGAGCCTTCTCGACGACGGGAGTCTCGATGTCGCCAGGGAGATCCTGGAGCGTGCCAAGACCAGCCGCGCGGAACTGGTCCTACCCACCGACTGCGTGGTGGCGCGGGAGTTCAACGCCAGCGCCGAACGGCAGGAAGTGCTTGTCACGGACCTCCCCGACGACTGGATGGGACTGGACATCGGGCCGCGGACGGTGGACCGATTCGCCCGGGAGATCGCCAAGTCCGAGTCCATATTCTGGAACGGACCCATGGGTGTGTTCGAATTGGCTCCTTTCGCGGCGGGTACGCGCGCGGTGGGCGAGGCCGTGGCGACGGCAACGGATGGCGGCGCTGCCAGCGTCGTTGGTGGTGGCGACAGCGTGGCGGCGGTGAACCAGTTGGGCCTGTCCGCGCGCATCAGCCACATCTCCACCGGGGGCGGCGCCTCCCTGGAGTTCATGGCCGGCCGGCGCTTGCCCGGCGTGGACGCTTTGACCGATCGTTGAGACCCCGACCGGTTTGACAGGTACGGGGGAGGGTATTAGATTTCCGGTCCCTCGCCGGTCCAGCCCCGCTGGACCGGTGGTGTTGTACGAGACGAGTCCGTGGAGAAACCCATGCTGCATACGATCCTGATCGTCATTCATGTCCTGGTCTGCATCATGCTGGCGGTTGTCGTGTTGCTCCAGTCGAGCAAGGGCGGCGGCCTGGCCGGCGCCTTCGGCGGAGCCGGCGGCGCGCCCCAGCAGATACTGGGCTCGCGCGGCATAACGTCGCTACTGCACAAGCTGACGATCTATCTCGCCGTGGGGTTCTTCCTCACGAGTTTTATGCTCTTCATCACCGACAGTTCCGGCGGACGGCCGGGCAGCGTGGTCGGTGACGCAGCGCGCGAGGGCGATCTCGCCGTGCCCACGGAGGACGCACCGCCCCCGACAGGCATGCCGCTCGAAACGCCGGCCGAAGCTCCGGCCGAGACGCCGGCCGCCTCCCCTGCGGAGACGCCGACCGGCGGTGACACGAGCGACGAGGAATCCGGCGGCGGAGAATAGCCGCCGCGACCGACGGCTGCCCGGGTGGTGGAATTGGTAGACACGCTATCTTGAGGGGGTAGTGGCCACAAACCGTGCGGGTTCGAATCCCGCCCCGGGCACCACACTTGAAGAAGGGAACCGTGCTCAACGGTTCCCTTTTTCTATTGACACAAAAACTACACCGTCAGAATAATGACTTGCTTCGGATGGCAGCCTGACGCCTGATGAGGCGCATGCACCTTTCGAGACAGGAGGTCAGTCCCGGAGAACCCAAGGGTGCGGGTACCGGGGGACCACGGAACTCTCAACAAGTGAGGTCCAGTATGGAGGAGAGAGAAGTGCTGGTGGCTGCCGCCGCGACCAAGAAGAAGGCCAAGAAAAAGGTGGCCAAGAAGAAGGTCGCTAAGAAGAAGGTCGCGAAGAAAAAGGTAGCCAAGAAGAAGGTCGCCAAGAAGAAGGTCGCTAAGAAGAAGGTGGCCAAGAAGAAGGTCGCGAAGAAGAAGGTCGCGAAGAAGAAGGTCGCTAAGAAGAAGGTCGCCAAGAAGAAGGTCGCGAAAAAGAAGGTGGCCAAGAAGAAGGTGGCCAAGAAGAAGGTGGCCAAGAAGAAG
>JAAEQC010000103.1 GCA_024231905.1 bacterium
CAACGGCACGGTGACGCCGAACGCCTGCTGCAGGCGCGAGTACAGCTGGATCCCGAGCAGCGAATGGCCGCCGAGGGCGATGAACTCGTCGCGGATCCCCACCTCCTCGATGCCGAGCAGGTCCTGCCAGATCTCGACGATTCGCGCCTCGATCTCGGTGCGCGGCGCCACCAAGGGCGTCGGCACGTCCGGCCGCGCATGGCGCTCGCGGGACGCCGGCAGGGCCGGCAACGCGTCTTCGATGCCGTGACGATCGCGGCGCATCCGCAGCTGGGCCGCCAGCTGGGCCTCGAGATCGACGGTGGTGACGATGATCTGCGGCCCGCGGTGACGGACGAGGATCCGCCGGATCGCCTCCATCCCTTCCGCGGGCGAGATCCCGAGGCGCTCGAGCATCGCGCTCCCGACCTCGGAGTCGCGCTCCGCCTCCACTCCCATTCCGACCTCTTTCCACTGCCCCCAGTTGACCGCCACGCACCGCAGCTCGGGGTGCTCGTGCTGCCACTTGCGGGCGAAGGCGTCGAGCACGTTGTTGGCGGCGCAGTAGTCGACCTGAGCGAACACGCCGACCACCGAGTTGATCGAGGACGAGAGCAGCAGAAGCTCCGGGGGAGCGTCGGCCAGCACCGCCTCCAGGACCCGCATCCCCTGAAGCTTCGACCGCAGCACCTCGGCCGCCACCTCCCGCCGTTTGAGCTGGATCACCCCGCCTCCGGCGATCCCGGCGGCGTGGATCACCGCGTTCAGGGTCCCGAAGCGGGTCCGCGTCCGTTCCACCACGCCGCGCATCGCGGGCTCGTCGGCGACGTCCGCCTGCTCGACCACGACCTCGGCCCCGAGCTCTTCCAGGGCTTGCAGCCGGTGGATCCTGAGCCTCGTCGCCTCGTCGTCCTGATGGTTGGCAAGCCATGAATCCCACTGCTCGCGGGCGGGAAACGGCGCGCGGTCGGTCAGCACCAGCCTGGCCTGGAAGGTCTCGGCCAGGTAGCGGGCAAACGCCAGCCCCAGACCGCCGAAACCCCCGAGGATCAGGGCCACCGCGCCGCGGGGCAGGTCCGGCGTCTCCTCCACCGCCGCCAGCTCGAGCGGCTGGTGGCTTTGGACCCAGCGGCTGCCGTCGCGGTAGGCGACGACCGGATCCGAGAGCCCGGCCCGGAGCTCGGCGATCAGCTGCCCGGCCAGCTCCGCCAAGGTCCCGGGACCGTCGAGGATCACGTCGACGTGGCTCGCACGGACGTTCGGGTACTCGAGGGGGATCACCATGCTCGGTCCCAGCACCGCGGCCTTTTCCGGCCACAGCGCCTCCCCGCGGCCGGTCGCCCGGACCCCGTCGGAGACCACGGCCAGCCGCAAGGGCTCGCTGTAGCCCTCGCCACCCAGGGCCTGCATCTGGCTGATCAGGCTGTAGAAGCCGAGCTCCGAAGCGTCGTCCGGCTCCGCCGCGCCGGTCACGCTCCACAGGTGGACCCAGCAGCCCGGAATCCCGCCCTCCCGGCGCAGTTCGGCAAGCAGGGCCTCGTAGTCCGACCGCTGGGCCGGCCGCACCGAGAAGCTTGTGGGCCCGAGGCGCGCAAACCCCTCGCCCGGCCGCACCGTGATCACGAAGCGGCCGGCCGCGGTGAGCTGCCGCGCCATCTCCGCCCCCAGGCCGCAGTCGTCGACCAGCACCAGCCACCGCCGATCCTCGTCCGCCGCCACCGCGTCAAGCGCCGCCGCGTCAAGCGCCGGCGCCGACGGTTGCCACGAGGGCACGTAGAACCAGTGGGCGAGCTGCTTTTTCTGCTCCAGGGCCGACCGGGCGGCCAGCGCCGAGATCGGCTGTTGACCGGGCTCGATCCAGAACCGTCGGCGCTCGAAGGGATAGGTCGGAAGCGCCAGGCGACGCCGGTGCTCGGCGGCGTAGAAACCGCTCCAGTCGACCTCCAGGCCGGCCCCCCACAGCTGCCCCAGGGTGCGCAGGAGGAATGCCTGGTCCGGGTGCTGCTCGCGCTCGTCGCGCAGCGACGCCAGCACCACCTTGCCCGCCGGCCGCTCGGGATGCTGGCGCGCGGCGGTGGCGAGCGCCTGTCCCGGACCGACCTCCAGCAACACCGGCTCGGGATCCCGCAGGAGCTCGCTCAATCCCTCGGCAAAGCGCACCGGCCGGCACAGATGCCGCGCCCAGTAGTCGGGATCGGTGGCCTCGCCGGCGGTGATCCAGGTGCCGGTGACGTTGGAGAGATAGGGGATCTCGGGCGGCCGCGGATGGAGCCTGCGGGCGCGCTCGCCGAGGGCCGCGGCGATCGGCTCCATCATCGACGAGTGGAAGGCGTGCCGGGTCTGCAAGCGCTGGTAGACGTGGCCGTCGGCCGCAAGCTGCTGCTCGCAGCGGGCGATAGCGTCCTCGGGACCCGCCACCACCGACACCGCGGGCGCGTTGCTCGCCGCTAGCGACAGCTCCGGACCCAGATACGCCGGCACCTCCGCTTCCGGGAGCGCCACCGCCGTCATCGCGCCGGGGGGCAGGGTCGAGATCAGCTCGGCCCGCTCCGCGATCAGGGTCAGGGCCTGCTCGAGATCGAACACGCCGGCCAGGTACGCGGCCGTGTACTCGCCCAGGCTGTAGCCGATCATCGCTCGCGGCACGATGCCCCACGAGCGCAGCAGACGCGCCAGGGCCACCTCGACCACGAACACCGCCGGCTGCAGCAGCCGGGTCTCCGACAGCCGCTGGTGCGCCTCGCTTTCGGGCTCGGCGCCGCGGCGGAGAAGACGCCGCAGGTCGGGACCGG
>JAAEQC010000104.1 GCA_024231905.1 bacterium
GGCACGCACCGGCTCCACCAGGTCGGGCCGGACCCGGGGCAGGCCGGCTGAGCGGGTCTCCAGGGCCTGCTCAAAATCGTCGATTACCAGCAACAGCGGTCGCTTATCGGCACACACACCTTCCAAAAGATCCCGCAAGACCCCGGAAAGCGCGGCCCCGTCCCGCTCGACCAGGGGCAGGTTCTGCTTCGCCCACTCCTCGATCTCGCGCGTACCCAGGGCCTCGGCGATCGCCTGAACCACGGCCACGGCGTCGTAGCGGCCGTGGAGCACGGCCAGGGCATGCTCAGGCCTACGTTGCGCCACCCGCGCCGCCAGACTCGACTTGCCCTGTCGTCCCATGCCATGGATCAGCACCCCGGCCGGGCGCTCCTGCGAGCCCGCCTTGAATGCCCGCAGCACCTGCTGGAGCTGGCGCCGCCGCCCGACAAACTCACGCGGCCCGGCCACTGCCACCCGTTCCCTGCGTGCATCGAGAAAGATCCTCTGCGCCGCCGGACCGGCCACCCGGCGCGCCCGTCCCCCTTCGGTCACCACCCCACCTCCCTCCCGGCCCACCGCCAGCCGCGCCAGGTGCCAGTCACGCGACGGCTCGGCCCCCTTCCGCTGGGGATCAACCAACTCCTGCCGCGCCTTGGCCACCGCAGCCGCCAGCCCCTGGCCGAGGGCGAGATGACGATACAGCTCGGCCGCAAACCGGGTCGCCTCGTGGTCGCCCACCGACCCGCTCCA
>JAAEQC010000105.1 GCA_024231905.1 bacterium
CCCAGGACCGCATCGCAGGTCTCGGCGCCGTTGCACCACAGGCCGTCGTCGCAGGTCAGGGGCGTCCCCGCCTGGCAGGTGCAGTCGCAGGTCTCGAGGCCGTTGCAGACGTTGCCGTCGTCGCACTCGGGGTCGCTGGTGCAATCGCAGCTGCCGCAGGTGTCGGACTGACCGTCCGCGCCCTGGAAGGAGACGTCGGTCACGGTCACTTCGTCGAAGCGGAAGCCGTAGAAGTGCTGCAACGCGTCGGTGCCGTAACGGATGTCGAGCTGGACCGCCTCACCGGCGAGCCCGGCCGAGCCGAGGGCGCCGGTGCTGAAGGTGCTGGCGGCCCAGGTGGTGGCCACGTCGGCCCAGCCGTCCTGACCGCTGGTGCCGCAAGTGCCGTTGACGCCGGTGGCGTTGTAGAGGCGCCCGCCGTCGGGGCTGACCAACGTGCGGGTGCCCGTGGTGTCGACGATACCGACGTTGGCGCGGTCGTACCACTCGTTGTTGGTGTAGATGCCCTCGATCTCGTAGTTGTTCGACAGGCTCAGGGTGGTGGTCGCGGAGAAGACCATGACCGGCGACTGGATCTGGTCGCACTGATCGGCGAGGTTGGCCGACGACTGCTCGTACCAGCTGGTGCCGCCGGCACCGCCGCCGGTCGAGGCGCGGTCGAAGGTACCCTGGATCGTGGTCCAACCCTCGGTGTCGGTCTCGAACGAGTACGTCGTCGACGGCACGAAGCTCAGATCGGTCTCGGTCGACAACACGGTCAGATCGGCGAAGTGCGAGGCCGTCATCTCGTCGGCGGTGACCTCGACCTGGAAGGTCAGGGTCTCACCGACCGACAGGCCGCCGGCCGTGAACGTGAAGCTGGCGCTACCCGTCTGACCCTCCGCCAGCGTCGACGGCGAGACCGCCGACGGCAAGGCGCTGGTGATCACAACCCCCGCGTTCGACGGCGTCACCTCGAGGAGGCGGACGTTGGTCAGGGTGCCGAGGCCGCTGTTGCTGACGTCGAACGTCATGCTGGCGTTCTCGCAGTTGTCGAGGTAGTCGTCGCCGTCACCGGAGGTGATCGTCAGCACCGCCGAGCCGGTGGCGACGGTGACGCCGGGACCGGCCGCCGGAGAGACGTTGGCGCACAGCGAGCCGGGACCCATGCAGGGATCGGCGCCGCCGATCGGGATCACGACGTAGGAGTACTCCCGCCCGTTCTGGAGGCCGCTGTCGTTCCAGGTCGTGCCCGTGGTCTCACCGAGCTTGACCTTGCCGAAATCGCACTGGAAGACGCCCTCGGTGCGGAAGACCTGGTACTTGGTGGCGCCCGCGACCGAGGTCCAGCTCAGGCCGACCGACTTGTCGCCGGGGGTAGCGGTGACGACCGGCGACGAGGTCGGGATGCCGGCGCAGCCGGAGTCCACGGGCGTCGGCGTCTGGCAGGCGATCTCCTGGTCGTTGAAGGACTCGTAGATCGCCACCATGTGCGGCGTGCCGTCGTTGATGTTGCCGTTGTCGTCGTCCGCGGCCAGGTAGTTCATGTAGCCGCTGGAACCGCCGCAGCCGCCGTTGGGCGGACCGCCCGAGAACCAGGTGCCGGTGGCGCCGGCACCGATGAAGGTCAGCCGGGTGACGATCTCCTGCGCGGTGTTGTTGTCGTAGTTGTACGGCGCCTGCTGGAGCTTGCGCTTCCACAGCGACCACACCGCCTCGGAGTAGACGCCGCCGACGCAGTGGACGCTGCCGCCGCAGTTGGCGTTCGACCAGGTGTAGTCGTGGGGCTGGCCCGACTCCCGCATCAGGTAGTCGATGTCGCGCACGCCGGTGCAGGTCAGGCAGGGATCGCCGTTACCGGTGCACACCGTGGTGCGGAAGTTGCGGCCGATGCA
>JAAEQC010000106.1 GCA_024231905.1 bacterium
ATTCGCCCATCGCGCTCTGCTCGACTATCTGGCGGCCGAGTACGTGGAGAAGCACGAACTCGATGAACGGCTGCTCGCCCACGTTGCCGAGGAGCGTTGGCGTGAGGTGATTCTGATTGCCACCGGCCTGGTGCCACCCGGAAGGGCAAAGCGTCTGGTGAGCGAGCTAATCGGGCGCGAGGACACTGGCGCCCAGGAGCTCGAGATCGCGGGACTGAGCCTGGCCGAGGATGTTCAGCTGGGGGAGGACCTGCGGGCCGAGGTCCGCCAACGTCTGCAGGAGCGCCTGGCAAAGGAGGGATCGTCGGCTGCCTTTGGTCGTCTCGCGACAGCCCTGATGGTGGCAGATCTTGCCACTGCTTCGAAGTGGATGGGGGAGGTGCTGCGCGGCGGTGATCCCGGCCTTCGCCTGAGGGTGTTGGGGCTGTTGCCGGAGCTCGGGGAGGGGCACATGAAGGCCCTGGTACCGCTTCTTGGGCAGCTTATCGGGGCCTCGGACGAGGATGCCACAGTTCGTTCCCAGGCGGCTTTGGCTCTTGCCGGTATCGGAGTCGAGCCTGACGCGGCAATCTGGCAGACCCTCGGTGCGGCGCGTGGTGATCCTGATCGCGGCCTGCGGCGGGCTGCCACCTGGGCCTGGTGCGAGTTCGGCCGTTTCGCGGAGTTGGGGCTGGTCGAAGTCCCGGCAGGCGAGTTTGTGAGGGGCAGCGACGATATGGAGGATCGCGAAAAACCGGCTCACAGGCTCCATCTGCCGACCTCTTACATCGCCAGGTGCCCTGTGACGTTGGTTG
>JAAEQC010000107.1 GCA_024231905.1 bacterium
GCGATTTCCAGGTTGCGTCCGGGGGTGGCGCCGGAAAAGCCCTCGACCTTGATCGCCTGGCAGAGGTAGCAGTTGTTGTTGCGGTCGCGGGGAAAGACGGTGATCTGGTGGGTCTCGCTGCGTGGGTACCAGCGGATCGCGTCGAATCCCCAGACCTGCCCCGCGTCGCCGCGCTGGAAGCGCAGCGACGAGAACGGAATCTTGAGCTCCGCCACCCATCCCCAGTCGGTGATCTTGGCGGCCGAGTCCCAGATGCCGTCCCAGCCTTCGCCGCCGTCGGGCCAGGCCTCGATCACGTCCATCTGCACCCCCAGCGGGTTGATCAGCAGCAGGTAGTTGCGGCGCTGGTCGTTGAAGGTATCGAGGACCACGCCGACCCGGTCGTCGCTCCAGGCGCCGTCGCGGTCGGTGAGGTGGGCCCGGATCGCCGAGGGCTCGGGGTCGTAGGCCCGGAACGCGACGTAGAGATGTTCCGCGTCGTAGGTCACCAGCACTTCGGTGCGCACCGGCGGCGGCACGTTCTCGCCGGGCCAGACCTCGTAGTCGAGCTCCAGGCCCCAGGCGGCCTGCCAGGCGCCGTCGTCGAGCTCGCCGTCGACCGTGATCGGCTGTTCGGTTCTGGGAATCTGGTGCGGGATCCGGCTCTCGGGTGGACGGTCTTGAGCGGCGGCGGCGGTCGCGGTCAGGCCGAGGGCCAAGCCGAAGGCGAGGAGTGCCTGCGGACGGTGTTTCAAGGGCATGGTGATCTCCTCCATCGAGTGCATGGATCGGACGACGATCCCGGGCGTCGGGTGCCGACGCGCTCCCTCAGATACGAGGGCACCGCCGGTTTTGTTGCCCCGGCAGGCCGTCGCGCTATACTCGGGCGCACGGCGGCGGAGCTCGGACGGCCGCGAGCGTGGAAGCGGTTCGCGGGCGTCTGAGCTCCGGCGCTTGACGCTGCAACATCAAGGAGCCGGAGAAGTGGGGAAGGAAATCGAACGCAAATTCCTTTTGAAGGATTCCGGATGGCGGGGCCTGGCGGCCGGGACGCTGTACCGCCAGGGTTACCTCTCGACGGTCCTCGAGAGAGCCGTCAGGGTGAGGACGATCGGCGACAAAGCCTACCTGACCGTCAAGGGCGTCTCCACCGGCATCACCCGCATGGAGTTCGAATACGAAATTCCGCTCGCCGACGCCAACGGCATGCTCGATAA
>JAAEQC010000108.1 GCA_024231905.1 bacterium
ACCCCCATAGTTGTGGGGGCACCCTACACATATATGCCGTCGCGGGCGGCCCAGGTCGTTCCGGCGATAGCGCACTTGGAATCCAGACAGACAGATGACGCCAGATGCCAGACAGATGACGACACACACGCCGGGACGGGCGCGCGCGCCCCTCCGGGGCGCGACAAAAGGGACGTGGCGCCGGAGGCGCCGGGATGTGTCGCGCCCCGAAGGGGCGGGTGGCTGGGATGTCCAAACTGTGGCGTGAGCTTCCGGGGCCCCTCCGGAGGGCCCCAGGGGCCGGCCAGGTGCCAAAACGTCCATTTTTAGAAGAAAAGTTGATTTTTGTAGCACGTAGCCGCGAGCACGCGGCCTGGAAACCATTCCCACCCCCATGTTGTTGGGGTCACCCTACACATATATGCCGTCGCGGGCGGCCCAGGTCGTTCCGGCGATAGCGCACTGGGAAAATCCTACAGACTTTTTGACTTTCTCTCATTCTTCCCTTGGGCCCCCAGGGGCCCCGGCCGGCCGCCCAGGGGCCAAAACGTACATTTTTAGAAGAAAAGTTGATTTTTATAGCACGTAGCCGCGAGCAGGAGGGCTGGAAACCATTCCCACCCCCATAGTTGTGGGGGCACCCTACACATATATGCCGTCGCGGGCGGCCCAGGTCGTTCCGGCGATAGCGCACTGGGAAAATCCTACAGACGGACGGACGGACAGACGACGACAGACAAGCCGGGGCGGGCGCGCGCGCCCCTCCGGGGCGCGACAAATACGGCCGCGGCTCCGTTGGCGCGCGCGATAGTGATTGTTTCCTGGAAGCATGAGGATTGCATTTTCCATTTCTGAAGTCGGGAATTCCTGATGAGCCACCGGCATTTTTCTTTGCACTTTTTGACTTTTTCTCATTCCTTCCTTGGGGCCCCGAGGGCCCCCAGCCGGCCGCCCAGGGGCCAAGCCGTCCATTTTTAGAAGAAAAGTTGATTTTTATAGCACGTAGCCGCGAACAGGCGGGCTGGAAACCATTCCCAC
>JAAEQC010000109.1 GCA_024231905.1 bacterium
CGGTCTGAGTGAGGAGATTGCCATCCTTGTCGTAGACGTATTCCGTCCGGTTCCCCTCCGGATCGGTTACCGCCTCGAGACGATCGGCGGCGTCGTACTCGTAGGTCCACTCGCCGCCCTCCGGGCGCAGCCGCGAGGTCTGGTTGCCGTTGCCGTCGTAGGCGTTGGAGGTGGTCTCCGGGGCGGCACTCGTCGCCGCCCGGGTCTCGGTCGCCGTCCGGCGACGCAGGTCGTAACTCCACGCGGTGATCCGACCCTCGGGATCCCGCGCTGCCACCCGGTCGCCCGGGTTGTCCAACGTGTAGCGGCTGATCGACGCCAGGGGGCGGTTCTCCGCCAGCAGCAGATCTCGCTCGTCGTACTCGTAGGTGGTGACGTTGCCGTTGGCGTCGCGACGCGAGATCACGTTGCCGTTGGCGTCGTATCCGAGCGCTTCGATCTCCAGGCCCGCCCGCACCACGTGGGTGCGACGGTTCTCCGCGTCGTAGCTGAATTCCGACAGGATGCCGCGACGATCCAGCTCGGTGAGACGGTTCCCTGCCGCATCATAGCCGTACGACACCGCCGGCGGAGCATCACCCGGCTTGGGAGGCGGATCGACCCGCCGTACGAGGCGATTCAGAGCGTCGTACTCGAAGTCCGTGGTGTTGCCTCGACGATCCGTGGCCGTAAGCTGGTTGCCGACCGCGTCGTAGGTGTGGCTCTGAGTGTAGAGGAAAGGCTCCGGCGCGGTGACCCCGATGACCCGGTTCAAGAGGTCGCAGTCGTAGGTCGTGGTGTGGCCCCGGGCATTGGTCTCGGCGATTCTGTTGCCGGCGACGTCGTAGTCGAAGCTCAGGGAGCGGTCCTCGGGCAGCTCCTGAGCGACCAGTCGGTCCAGGGCGTCGTAGGTGCTGGTCGTGACGTTCCCGTTGGCGTCGGTCGCCTCGATCACGTTTCCACGAGCA
>JAAEQC010000110.1 GCA_024231905.1 bacterium
CCCGGTAGTTGCGATTCGCAGTAGCACCCCATGCCTCGATCAGGAGCAGCACCAGGGCGACGGCACCGAGTATCGCCAGCAGGCGCCGGGAAGGTCCCAGCGCAAGCCGCTTCGCGAGGTCTTTGCGGTCGGCGAGCCAGCGCCCTGCCGCGACCAGCGCGGTGGCTACCAGGGCAAGGCAGAAGGGGATCAGCAGCACCCCCTGGCGGACGTAACCGAAGAAAAGGGCCGCCGTCGCGAGAGAGGCGGCGCTCATCAGCAGCACCAGCACGGCCCAGCGACGCGACGGCCCCGGAGCCAGGAAGCTTGCGACCAGCCCCATCAACGTCAAGGGCGCCATCAGCCACACCCCGATCGTGGATGTCGGCGAGAACAGGTCCACCGGTCGCCGGATGCCTCGCAGGCCGCCCGGCCAGTCCCACTGCGTCCAGCCCAACCGCCACGAGGCGAAGAAGATGGCCCATTTCCTGCCCACCAGCCGGGCATAGTCTCCGGGGTGGCCGCGGATGTAG
>JAAEQC010000111.1 GCA_024231905.1 bacterium
AACGGCGCGCCGCTCACCCTGGTCGATAACCAGGCGGATTACCCGGCGACCGAAATGGGCATGCATACGGCCATCGCCTCGGCCGCGGACGCGGCCGGCTTCACCAGTTCGGACAGCGCTTCGTTCATGGTCTACGATCCCAACGACGCCACGCCTCCCATCGCCTCCCTGGATGATTCCGATTGCACGGACGTCACCGACCTCACGGCCATCACCGGGGCCGTCACCGACGCCGGCCCCGTTTATTACGGCCTCTATTACAGGGAGCGGGGATCCAATGGCTGGTCCGTACTGGGATCCGGCCAAAGCGACGACGGCTCCATAACGGGCGAGCTGGGCGTTTTCGATCCCACCCTGCTGAGAAACGGCGTGTACGAGATCATCCTCTACGGCATGGACCACAACGGCAATTACGACATGGACATGGGCTGCGTCCTCGTGGACGGCGGCATGAAAGTCGGCGTGGTCAACCTCCCGGCCGTGGACGTGAGCATACCGGACCAGGGCTTCCCCCTAAGCCTGGAGCGGGAGTATGACAGCCGCGATACGGGCCCCGGCGATTTTGGCCCCGGCTGGAACCTCCCCTCCTCCAACATCAAGGCCATGACCACCCAGAGCCTTGCAAGCGCCTGGGGCCAGCAGACTATCAGCGGCGCTCTCGCCACCTACGTCCTCATCGAGATGCGCCGCC
>JAAEQC010000112.1 GCA_024231905.1 bacterium
CCGGACTCGCCAATAACGAAGTTGAATCCGGCACCCGTGAGAATTTCTTTTGTTGTGTATTCTTCACCCTTCCACTCCTTGCGAGCGATCTCCCCGACCGTATCCAGGGCAGCATCTGCCCCTATTCGCAAGGCCGCCTTCGAAGCGGTGCCGAGCTTACTCAATCGCTTCAGCTTTCCAACGCTCGATAATCCGGAGGTCAGAAAACCAAGGCCAAAGTCGACCCCGGCGTCTTTCCATGTGTAGCTCCACTCGTGATCATCATCCAGCCAGGTGATCAGACCCTCGATCGCCAACCCGACCGCGACGGAAACCACGCCCCCAACCACGTTGTCGACGAGAGCCACTTCACCTTCGGGGTCGGTGGCCATGTTGGGCTGCCAGCCCACGAAGGCGTAGAGGTTGGGAGAGTCGATGGCGTTATACGGATCTTCACTCAGCCACGACGCATTCCGGCCGTCATACCACCGTGCCCGCGCGTAGCCGACGCCGGTGACCGGATCGGTCCACAGCCCCTGGAACAAGGAGTTCTGACCGCCGGGGAAGCGCCCGTCGAGCTGTTCGCTGGCTGCAACGTAGCTCTCGTAGCTGATTCCGAATCGCTGCTCGAAAGCGACGGGAGGATCAGGGTCAATTGCAGTACCGGCTGGGATGGTCCACTCCAGGTTCTCATTGTCCCCGAAGTCGCGGCCCGCGCCGTCGACCAGCGCTGGCGTCAGCTCCACCCGGTACGAGACGCCGCGTTGCCAGCCGCTCCACAGGAGCACCAGGAGGTCCGCCGGCTCCTCCGCGTCATGGGTGACGACGAGCTCCGCTGCATCGACCGGCACCCAGCCGCCGCCGGCTTGCAGCTGTTCCACCAAAACGCCTGCGGGCAAGGAACCATCGACAACCGGAACCGACAGATTGATTCGCAATGCACCCGCGGCGCTCACTGAAGGATCGGCGATGCTCTGCTCTACCGTACCCTCCGCGGTCTCGACACTGCTGACCTCGTTGTCGAATCGTACGTGCCACAGCTCAGGTTCAGACTCGGCATGTACCTCACCGTATGGCGTGTAGAGGTACCGGACCAGCAATAGGGGCTGC
>JAAEQC010000113.1 GCA_024231905.1 bacterium
CTCGAACCCCTCGACTACGGTGATGCTCCCGCTCCCTACTGGACAACCTCCGGCAGTCTCGGTGCCAGCCATTTCTTCTGCGGTCCTCGCCTCGGCTATAACATTGATGTCGATGCCGACGGTCAGCCTTCTCTCGATGCCATGGGCGATGATATCAATGGTGTCCCAGATGATGAAGACGGTGTCTATTTTCTCAACGATATCTGTCAGAATTGCTGGGTTCAAACAGATGTCGTTATGACGGGTACTACAGCCTACCTTTGGGGCTGGATAGATTTCAACCAGGACGGTGACTGGAACGATGTGAACGACCAGATATTCGATACTCAGCTCCTTTCTCCAGGTACCAATAATCTCGGGTTCATGGTGCCTGGCGATGCCGTTGTCGGCGATACCTATGCCCGTTTCAGGCTCTCCGAATCAGACTCCGGTTTTCCTGCTGACGGACCTGATTTCAACTGTGGTGAAGTTGAGGATTACCTCGTCACCGTCGAGCTCGAACCCCTCGACTACGGTGATGCTCCCGCTCCCTACTGGACAACCTCCGGCAGTCTCGGTGCCAGCCATTTCTTCTGCGGTCCTCGCCTCGGCTATAACATTGATGTCGATGCCGACGGTCAGCCTTCTCTCGATGCC
>JAAEQC010000114.1 GCA_024231905.1 bacterium
GAAGCCGCGTTCCAAGGCCGGATGTTCCTGGGCAAGGGCCGGCCCGGCGGCCAGCAAGATGGTGAGCCAGGTGAGCCAGGTGAGCCGGAGAGTGTTCGGTGGACGCTTCTGCATGACTTTCGTCTCCTCTCTTGGTCGAAAGTAGTCGGTCAGCGAACGATGCGGACCGCGTAGTACTCCATCAGGCGGGGCTTCCCTCGAACCAGGACGTCGCCGGTCGCGAAGTCCTCCGGCGGTTTTTCCCTGATGTGGGTCGACCCGCTCTCTCACGCCAATCGGCTGGTGGCCGGACTATGAAGTTAGCAGGTCCGGAGGCCCATGTCAAGCCTGATTACACATTTTTCAAACCCCCGAAATCTCTATCATTCAGAAATAGTTTCTGGAAAAAGTGATTTTCGACTTTTTCTCCACATGCTGTGATTCCCCGGCTGGTGGTGCGCCCCACCGCCGGCGTCGTTTGCCCCGGGGCGCGCGGCCTTGCCACCCCCGTTCACATCGGTGATCAGGGTGTTCCCGAAAAGGGCGCAACCGGTCGCATAAGAGGACCTACCACAACAATCGCTTGCCGAGACGCCTGAGCTCCTCTCGGCGCTGCTCGTAGTCGGGCATCGTACGGCCCAGGAGGGCCCAGAAGTCGCGGTCGTGTACGGGGTACAGCAGGTGGACGAGCTCGTGCACGACGACGTAGTCGACGAGCCGCCGAGGCGCCTGGACGATGCGCCAGTTGAGGCGCAAATTGCCCCGGGCGTCGCAGGAGCCCCAGCGCTTGCGGGGTTCGCGGATCAGCACCCCGGCCGGCTCGACGCCAACCGCCGGCGCCAGGGCCCGGACGCGCTCCGGCAGGCGCCGGGCCGCATGACCGCGGTACCACGCAATGAGCCGAGCGCGGACCTCCTGCGCCCGCTCGCCGACGGCAAGGCCGCGGGGAACCGACGCGACCAGCCAGCCCCGCTCGAGGCGGACGGCGGCGCCGGCGTCCGCCGGGCACACCTTGAGCCGGTACTGCCGGCCCAGGTAGAGGAAGCTCTCGCCGCTCACCAGCTCGCGCCGGCCGGGCGACGGCAGCAAATCATCCTGGCGGCGGCGGCGCTCGAGGATCCAACGCGCCTTCTTGTGGACGATCTCGTCGAGCCGGCCGCGAGCCGTGTCGACGGGAGCGGTGACCCGGACCGCGCCGTCGGGCTCGACCGCGACCGCGACGGTTTTCTTGCGCCGCGCGCTTCGCCGCACGCCGTAGACGATCCGGCTGGTGCCGAAACGGACCTCGGAGGTCTCGGTTGCCATCGTCGCCGCGGGCGCGACGCGAGGCGAACGGATCGTCATCGGCCCTCCCGGGCCTTGATCAACTCGAGGATGCCCAGGGCGATGCGGTCGCCCTCCTCGGCGTGGTAGTGGCCGGCGGTGAGATGACGCTTGATGCGGCGGCGCATCTCGCGCTGGACGTCTTCTTTGTGCACCCAGTCGACGATCCGGATCTCTTCCGCCACCGCCTCCACGATGTTCTCCGCCAGCGCCTTCCTGGGTCCGTCGATACCGTCGTAGAGGGCTTGCGGCTCGGCCACCACGTCGTCCTCGACGTGGCTCGTCAGCAGTCCGTAGACGGCGAGGCCGGTCTCGCTCAGGCCGGCCTCGCGGGCCGCATCGGCGCGGCCGGGGATCTCCTGGGCCAGCGCCTCGAAGAGCTCCAA
>JAAEQC010000115.1 GCA_024231905.1 bacterium
AACAGTGGAAGACACGACTGCCCATGATCAGATCTTGCTTGCGCTTGCGCGAGCAAGATCTGATCATGGGCCGAACGAAGTACTGTATGTGAAGGTTGTGTTTGTTTGGATTTGGAAGAAGGGTAGGGGTGTAGTGTTTAGGGTGGTGGGTTTGGGAAAGTATGTGAAGTTGTAGAGTGGAATAGGTAGCATGCAGTTCGTTGATTTGGCCCTACCCGGGCTTAAAGTATATATACGTAACATTTGGTGATGCACATTGAACGTCTAGTATATTACATACAGAACGCGACAAAAAGAAGGAAAACAATATCTGATCGTAGCAAAGTTAACATTATCTAGCAACTTATGCTGGCAAAGCTACGAACTGCATACTAGCTATTGCAATTTAGAAGTTCACATACTTTCCCAAACCCGCCAGTGTAGGTAGAGGTAACATTTCCTGATGCATATTGAACATAATTAGAAAAGTGGAAAAGTTGTATAAAAGTTAGTGCGTAAAAAAAGTATTATAAAATGAAGAGAATATGTAACCGTATAAAAGCGTCGACCGGCTTTGGAGGTCGAAAGCATCATCTTGAACTTCCGATGATTTTTCATGATGTTGTCTCTCTGGGTGCTCCCTGGGTGCTCCCTGGGTGCTCCCTGGGTGCTCCCTGGGTGCTCCCTGGGTGCTCCCTGGGTGCTCTCCCTGG
>JAAEQC010000116.1 GCA_024231905.1 bacterium
CCCACCCGAGCTCACCCTACTCGGCCCGCAACCCGGCCTGGTCTGCGGTCCGGTCGAGGTTACCGCCCGAGCCAGCGACCTGCTCAGCAACATCGACAGGGTCATGCTCACCGTAGATGACGGCGACGAGATCCAGCTTGATGACCTGGGCGACAACCTCTTCGCCATCACCGTGGACCTGGACCAGGAGGGCCTACACGACCTGGCGCTAATTGCCACAGACGGCTGGGGCAACGAGTGCGAACCGGTCGCGGTAGAGATCGATCTTGATCTCGGCGGACCCGAGCTGAGCGTGGACGCTCCTGACCCAGGCAGTTGTGAAGCGCACCCGGTGACGATCACCTTCAGCGCCGTCGACGCCCATCTCGCCTCGCTAACTGCCACGATCAACGACCAGCCGCTGATCTCGGGCCACACCATCTACCCGGATGGCAGCTACGACCTGTTCATCCAGGCCGAGGACCAGTGCGAGCACACCGTCAGCCATCGGTCAGCCTTTGTGATCGACCAGAGCGATCCCGAGATCCACGTGCTCGGCGTTACAGACGGCAGTCGGCACACCGCCGCCGTAGACGTGACCTGGTCGGTAGAAGATCCGAACCTGAGTGAAGTCACAGCCACTCTTGACGGCGCGCCGGTTGCCGCAGCCTTCACCG
>JAAEQC010000117.1 GCA_024231905.1 bacterium
CCTCGTTGCAGTAGACGGCGTTGCCTTCGTAGCGGGTGGCGTGTTCGAACGTGCAGTACTCGAGGGTTCCGCCCGAGCCCGAGCTGAACGTCAGCCCGCTCCACTCGTCGGCGGGGTCGCGGCGTGTGAAGAGGATGCCGTTGGCCGCGGTGCCCGGAGCCACCAGCCCGCCGTAGACGGTGATCGATATGGCGGTTTCGAATCTCACTTCGCAACCGGCCTCGATGACCAGGGTGGCACCATCGGCGACACTGTAGTTGCCGGTCACGATGTGGATGTTGTCTGAAGCGCGCCAGACCGTGTACTCGGTGATCGTGCCACCCCCGTGGACGACATCCGCTCCCGCCGTTTCCCAGGACCCGGCCAGGACCAGGGTGACCCAACAGAGCACAACGATTCCGTACTTCATGACCATCTCCCTCATGCCATTGTTCGTCGTTGTTGATTTCCTGTTCGGTTGGACCGATTTCCCCGCGGAGGCCACACAGGAAATCCGACGCCTATGGTTGGTTGACGCCTAACATGATGATGGATAATGAGTTGATTGAGATCCGGCATTCAGGGCAGCCGGCGGACCGGCAGGTGATCCGGCTCCCGGAAAGTGCGACGGCCGGTGTGATTCGCGAATTCGCTGGCGTCCGGCACTCTCGCCGACGAGAATTGGCTGGATGCCATACGATTCCGGCAACCGTAATCAAGGAGGCTCCGCCATGCTCCGCCGTTTCGCCGTCTTGCTGGTCCTGGCCGCTATGTGCTCCGCCACGGCCACTCCCGCCGCCGACCTGCCCGACTACACGCCCGACGCCAACCACACCCGCGACCAGGTGCCCGATGCCTACAAGTGGAGCCTGAAGCAGCTCTTCGCCGACGACGCGGCCTGGGAAGCGGAACTGACGGCGATCTCGGCGGCTCTGCCCCAGTTGGCGGCCTTCCAGGGCACTCTCCACGAGCCCGCATCCCTGGCATCCTGCCTCGACCTGTACTTCGCGCTGCACGATCGGGCGAGCCGCGTCACCCAGTACGCCAACCTGGCCCAGGATTCGAACCTCACCGACACCCGCCTGCAGGCCAGGCAGCAGCGCAGCCTGGACCTCATGGACGAGGTCATGGCCGCCAGCGGCTTCATCCGCGGCGAGCTGCTCGTGCTGGACGACGGGGCCATGCGCGAGGCCTACCTGTCCCACGACGAACTGGCCCAGTACGACACCTACATCGAGAACCTCCGCCGGCGCCGCAGCCGGGTCCTCGACCCCCAGGCTGAAACCGTCCTGCAGATGGCCGGCGACAACCTGTGGGCCGAGATCGACCTCAACGAGCTTCCCAGCAGTCTCGAGAGTACTTTCGGCGCCCTGCTGTCGGACATCCGTTGGCCGGTGATCCACGACGCCGACGGCAACGAGGTGCAGCTCACACTGTCCAACCTGGGTCGATTCCGGGCCAACTCCGATCGCCGGGTGCGCGCCGAGACCATGGCCGCCTTCTTCGCGACCCTCCGTCAGTACCAGCACGCCTTCGCGGCGGTCCTGGGCGGCCAGTTCGAACTGGACGTCTTCTACGCCCAGGCCCGGGGCTACGAGACGGCGCTGGAAGCGTACCTGGACAAGGACAACCTCGACACGGCCGTCCACGACAACCTCATCGAGGCGGTGAACGCCAACTTGATGCCCCTGCACCGCTACGTGGAACTGCGCAAGAAGGTCCTCGGACTGGATGACCTGCACATCTACGACCTGTACGTGCCCATGGTCGCCGCCGCGGAGATGGACGTGCCCTTCGCCGAGGCCATGGAGATCCTGCCGGCGGCTCTGGCGCCCCTGGGCAAGGACTACGTGGAGGTGCTGGAGGAGGGCCTCGACCCGGCCAACGGCTGGATCGATGTCTACCCGAGCGACGACAAGGCCAGCGGCGCCTTCTCGGCCAGCGTCTACGGGCGGCATCCCTACGTGAAGATGAACTACCAGGACAGCCTGGACGACCTGTCGACCCTGGCCCACGAGTACGGCCACGCCATCCACAGCCACCTGGCCATGACCAATCAGCGCTACTGGAACTACCGCTACGTGGCGTTCCTGGCGGAGATCGCCTCCACCTGCAACGAAGCCCTGCTGTCGGACTACCTGGTGAACCAGGCCGACTCGGACGCGGCCAAGGCGGGCATCCTGGCCGCCGAACTGGAGTCCATCCGCACGACCATCTACCGGCAGACCCTGTTCAGCGAGTTCGAGCGCATCGTCCACGGCTACGTGGAGAACGGCACACCGGTCACGGCGGACCTGCTGGAGGGCACCTACCGCGACCTGGTGGCACGCTACTACGGCCCCGGCTTCACCGTGGACGCCGACGACGGCATGGAGTGGGCCTACATTCCGCACTTCTACTACAAATACTACGTGTACAGCTACGCCACGGGCCTGAGCTGCGGCCTGGCCATCGCCGAGAACGTCAAGACCAACGGCCAGCCGGCGGTGGACGGCTACCTGGCCATGCTCTCGGGCGGCTGCGCCGAGGCGCCGCTCACCCTGTTGCAGAAGGCGGGCGTGGACCTGACGCGGCCCGACGCCATCGAAGCGGCCCTGGCCCGGTTCGACCGGACGGTGACCGAACTGGCTGAGCTGCTGGATGTGGAGATGGATTAGACCCGGATCCACCGGCGGACGAACGAAGAACCCCGGAACGCCTGGCGTTCCGGGGTTCTCTCTGCCGCAGAAGCGGTCGTCAGCGCAGTGCCACCGCCGACGCAGCCGTGCAGAGCCGCGAGGTCCCGGAGGAGACAGCGGTGTCGGCGTCGGCGATGGGGTGCCAGGCTACCGTCATGGCGGGGGCGTCCGCCAGTTCGCTTCCGCCGATCGACTCCAGGTTGTCCGCATCGGCGATGCCGTCCCAGGCGGGCACGAAGCCCCGGGCCCGCTCGAGATTCCGGCCTTCGTCGAGGTTGTCGGCGTCGGCGATGGGGTGGAAGGCGGTAGTCGGTCCGCCGGCCTGGGCGGCGGTGGCGGTGACGGCGATGGCCAGGATCGCGACGAGAATCAGGTTCTGCTTCTTCATGGTTCCTCTCCTCTATGTTCAGCACCGTGCCGGTCTGCTGACCTCGGGTGCGCCGTGTTCGTTCGACAATCTACCCACTGCACGGAGCATGCCGGTCGTATGTGACAGGAAAAATCGGGGTAGGGACGAAAAAAGCCCGGGGGATGAACCATATCCCCCGGGAATATGCTGCGGCATGTCGGATATTCTCGACGCGAAGCTCGGTCAGTCGGCCAGGTAGTACTCCACTGTCGATACCACACGCACCTTCTTGATGTGGGGCGTATTGGCGTCCCGGTTCTCGATGGAGAACACGCCCTGCCGGGCCTGTTTGATCTTGCCCAACCGGCTCTGGGAGTCGTCGGCGAATTTCTCGGCCACCTCGCGGGCGTTGCGTGTGGCCTCCTCCACCATGGCCGGCTTCAGTTCGTTCAAGCCCGTGAAGACGAAACGGATGCGGGTGTCGTAGTCGCCGCCGGACAGGACCACGCCCTGGGCGCCCAGTTCGGCCAACTCGCCGAGGGCCGCTCTTACGGCGTCCACACGATCCGTGTAGACGGTGACGGTGCGGGTGGCCGTGTAACGCAGGCCCACGTCGCCGCCGCCGCCCCATTGCTGGGCCAGCTTGTCGTTCACCGTGGGTGGAGCCACGGTGATCTCCTGGTCGGTGAAGCTCTGGGCGGCCAGGAACGCTTCGACCTTATCCGTGGTCGTGCCCAGGGTGTCGTACAGGCGATTCAGGTCGTTGTCGGCGGCGGTGAAGGTTACGGGCCAGAGGGCCACGTCGGCGGCTACCTCCCGCTCGGCCAGTCCCTTCACGGTGACCGTGCGCTCGAATTCCTTGAAGCGGATGAGGCTCGAGCCCAACAGCCAGCCCAGCAGGGCCAGACCCAGGCAGATGCCCACGGCCAGGACGGCGTTCTCGCGGATGCGGGGGATGCTCATGATCGGGGTTCCTTTCGGGAGATCATCCGGGCGTAGCCGTCCCGGTAGCTCGGGTATTGAAACCTGTATCCCAGGTCCTTCAGCAACGCGCTCCGGCAACGCTTGTTCCGGGGGGCGGCGGGGTCGTGGGGGGCGGCCGGCGGCCGGGGCACGCCCAGGCGTTCGGCCAGCCAGGACGTCACCTCGGCCATGGGCGCCGGGTCGTCGTCCGAGGCCAGCACCATCTGCGGGAGGGCATCGCGGGCCAAGGCCATCGAGGCCAGATGGGCCAGCAGGCCGGCGCAGTCGTCCCGGTGGATGCGGTTGGTATAGGCCGGCGGATCGACCTGCACCGGATCGCCCCGGCGCACCCGGTCCAGCAGCCAGGTGCGACCCGGTCCGTAGATGCCGCTGAAGCGCACGACACCGGTTCCGGGCCCTGCCGCCAGCACCTGCTGTTCGGCCCCCAGGAGCACCTCGCCCAGGGGGCAGGCCGGATCCGGCGGGGTGAACTCATCCACCCTGCGGCCGTCGTCCGCGCCGTAGACCCGGGTGGAGGAGACGAAGATGAACGGTGGCCTGCCGTCGCCGAGGGCCGCCAGCAAGTTGCCGGTGCCGTCCACGAAGATCTGCCGGTAGGAGGCGGCGTCGCGGCTGGAGGGGGACAGGGCGCTCACCACGAGGTCCAGGTCGGTGGGTAGGCCGGCCAGGCTGGCCGGACAAGTGACGTCGGCGGTCAGCCGGTCCGTGCCGTCGTCGTCCGGCGTTCGCCGCAGGCCGGTCACGCGGTGGCCGTCCGCCCGAAGGCGCGCGACCAGAGGCAGGCCCACGTAGCCGGTGCCGGCGACCAGGATGTGGGCCATCTCGTTCCTCCAGGGGGCGATCGGGGTCCTCACGGATTCGCGGACCACACCGACCCTAACACTGGTCGGCATCGCCTGGCCCCCGTAAAAACAGGGACCCGCCCCCCAGAAGGGAGAGCGGGTCCGCAGATGCAGTGTCGAAGATGTGAACCGTCAGTCTTAGGCGTTGTCGGACAGGTACTTGGCCACGCCGTCGGCGGTCGGGGTCATGGCCTGGTCACCCTTGTTCCAGTTGGCCGGGCACACTTCGCCGTGCTCCTCCAGGTGCTGCAGGGCGTCCACCAGGCGCAGGGTCTCGTCCACGTTGCGGCCCAGGCCCAGGTTGTTGACCGTGGCGTGCTGGACGACGCCGTCCTTGTCGATGATGAAGGTGCCGCGCAGGGCCATGCCGCCCTCCAGGAGCAGGCCGTAGTCCTGGCTGATGATCTTCTGGAAGTCGGCCACCAAGGGGTACTGGACGTTGCCGATGCCGCCCTCCTTGGGGTCGGTGTTCTTCCAGGCCCAGTGGCTGAAGTGGCTGTCGGTGGAGACACCGATGACCTCGACGCCGCGGCTCTTGAACTCCTCGAGCTTCCTGTCGAAGGCGATGATCTCGGACGGGCAGACGAAGGTGAAGTCCAGGGGGTAGAAGAACATCACCACGTACTTGCCGCGGTAGTCGGAGAGCTTGAAATCGCTCTTGAAGCTGTTGTCCGGCATCACGGCGGTGGCGGTGAAGTCGGGGGCCTCGGTGGAAACCAGGGGCATGGGCACGAAATCGAAGTCCATGTTGTCCATGGGACCGTCTCCTTTGCTTGTGTGGTCGTACCAGTGATCGACTCGTCTCGGCGCTGTGGGTCGCGCCTGGGTTCTATCCGGTCTTCCGGGCGACTTCCCTGTTGCAGACAGGGCAGAGGCCGTAGTACTCCAGTCGGTAGCCCATCACCTCGAAGCCCGCCGCGGTGGGGAGCGCCGGGGTGAAGGGCCGGTCCGTCGCCGGTATGTCGCTGACCGCGCCGCACCCGGTACAGCGGATGTGGTCGTGGGGCTCGAGACAGGCGTCAAAGCGGGCGTCGGCCAAACCGAACTCCATCTTGTGGATCAGGCCGTCTTCCCGAAGAACCTCCAGGTTGCGGTACACCGTGCCCAGGCTGATGCGCGGCAACCGCTCCTTGACCTCCGCGTAGAGTTCGGTGGCGGTCGGATGGGTGTGCATCTCTTCCAGCTTGGCGAGGATCGTCGCCCGCTGGGGGGTGTTGCGTCGCCTGCGGTTCGGGGCCATGATGCCTGTCCTTCGTTTCGGACCGGGCGCGAGGCCGCGGTCGTGCTGGTCGGCGATGGGCAATTAATCAGTAATGAATATCGATGTCAACCCCCAAAGGGGAGAAAAACTGATTTTTTTCGGGGATAAACCCTCCTGGCACCCCGGTCGTCAGTAGGGGGAACCCGATTCCCGGGGCAGAAAGGCGCAAGATGGACCCGCAATTAGGCAATCACGGCGCGGCACGGCCCGATCACGAGGACATGGACCTCGTGAACCGGTCCAACGCCGGCGACCGGGCGGCCTTCGAGTCCATTTACCGGCGTTACGTGGACCGGATCTACGGCACGAGCCTGCGCCTGACGGCCGACCGCGTCGAGGCCGAGGGCCTGACCCAGGACACCTTCGTGCGGGCCTGGTTCTCCCTGGCCGGATACTCGGGACAGGGCAGCCTCGGCGGCTGGCTGGCCCGGGTGGCGGTGAACCTCTGGCGCGACCGCTTCCGTTCGGATAAGCGGCGCGACCGGCTGCAGGGACAGCTGACGGCGGAACTGGCGGCGGGACCGGCCCTGCCGGTCGACCCCCGCGATCGCGGCGGGGTCATTCCGCTGCTGACGGCGCTGGACCTGGAGTGGGCCGTGGCGCAGTTGCCGCCCGGCGCACGCACGGTGTTTGTCCTGCACGACGTGGAGGGCTTCAAGCACCGGGAAATCGGCGAGATGCTGGGGCTGGCCACGGGCACGGTGAAGGCTCACCTCCACCGTGCCCGTCGCCTGCTCCGTGGAATGCTGGCGGATGAAAGGGAGGAAACCCATGGATCGTGATCTGGACCCCAGGCTGGAGCCCCTCGCGCGACGTATGCGCGACCGAGGGCAGCCGCCGGAGCGGGATCTGTGGCCCGGGATCGACGAGGCCATCGACCGGCGGGAGCGGGCGGGCGATCACCCCGCGCGCACCGGCTGGTGGCGCTTCGCGGCGGCGGTGGCGGCCATGCTGGTGCTCGTGCTGGGCGCCCGCGACCTCCACGTACCCCGTGGAGACTCGACCCCGGGCGGCACACCATCTCCGGTCGTCGCCGAAGCGGCGGCCACATGGGCCCTGGACGGGCTGGACGAGGAGGCCGCCATCGAGTCGGCCCTCGCGGAATTGAACGCGGCCATGGCCGCCGACCCGGACAACCCCCATCTTTCGAGACTCGCGCTCATGGTCCACCGGTCCAGGGGCGAAATGCTGCGACGCAGCGGCGAAACCGCGCAACGGACCGGATAAGGAGGCACCATCATGGAACAGAACAGGAATCGCATCATCACTTTCGTCGGCGTCCTGGCCATCAGCGCTTCGCTGTTGACCATCGGCACGCCGGCCGTTTGGGCCGCCGAACGCGACTACGACGAGACCCGCGACGCCAAGGCCAACGGCGTCGTCTACGTGGAGAACATCACAGGCTCCATCGAAGTCCAGGGCTGGGAGAAGAACCAGGTCCACGTGAGCGGCACCCTCGGAAACGACGTGAAAGAGGTCGAGTTCAAGACCAGCGGCAAGAAGACCAGGATCGAAGTGGTCTACCCGCGCAAGATCCGTAACATCGACGAGGGCGCCGATCTGGTGATCATGGTGCCCCGCGGCAGCCGTGTGGAAGTGGAGTGCGTGAGTGCTCCGGTCACGGTCTCCGCCGTGGAAGGCCGGATTTACGCCTCTTCCATCAGCGGCGACGTGACGGTCGAGGGCGGCGAGGACGAAGTCCAGGCCGAGACCATCAGCGGCAACGTGGAGGTCCGCAGCGAGGCGACGAAGATCGCCGTGGAGTCCATCAGCGGCCGGGTTTCGGCCAAGGGTGACCGTGCGGCCGTGGAGGCCAGCGTGGTCAACGGCCGCGTCGACCTGGAGTTCGACGTGTTCACCGACTGCTCGCTGGAGACCGTCAACGGCTCCGCCCACGTCACGGGCGACTTCACCGAGAGCGCCGACTGCGACATCGACATCCACAGCGGCAACGTAATCCTCACCGTGCCGGCGGACCTGAAGGCCGACTTCGAGGTCAACACCTTCAGCGGCGGCATCGACAATGCCTTCGGCAAGAGGGCCCGCAAGACGTCCAAGTACACGCCGGGCCGGGAGCTGGAGTTCAGCACGGGCGGTGGGGGGGCGCAGATCCGCATCAATACGTTCTCGGGATCGGTGGAGATCAGGAAGATGTAGGGATCCGGACCAGGTAGAGAAAAGGCAGGGCCCCCGCCGGAGCGGGGGCCCTTGTCGTGTCGTTACGCATTCGGTGTGACGGAAGACCTAGAAGTTGATCTTCGTACCCAGCGAGAAGCCCATGGGGTTCTCGGCATTACCGTCGTCGTCGATGCCGGGGCCCATCCAGGTGCCGTGGCCGTTGCCGTAGGCGCGCTCGATGTTCGGGAGGGCGTCTTCATCCACGGGGCCACCCAGGCCGGAACCGGTCCAGTCGCCGTTCATGACCATGACCACCTGGACGTAGAACGTCACATTCTTGGCCATCTTCTTGTCGATGCCCAGCGCGAACTGGGAAGCGACCGTGTCGCTCTCGTCCTCGTCGGTGCCGTCGACGTCTTCGGCGTCCGTGTCGTGGTTCATCATGAAGTAGGAAGCCTTGATGTCCGTGGTCTCGTTCGCGTGGAACACGGCACCGACGCCCATGGACGTGGCGTCGAGGCCCTCGTACGTCCAGTCGTCACCCCCGCCGGGATCGACCCACATGCCCGTCCAGTTGGTCAGGGTCTGGAACAGGGCGCTGATCGCGAACTGCTCGGCGCTGTACTTGGCAGCCACGCGGATGCCCATGGGGGCATCGCCGTACACGGCGCCATCGTCCGGATCCAGGGTCGGATCCGGATTGGCGGCGGCGTGGGCCTCGGACATGCCCTCGATGGCGGCGCCGAAGAAGAACTCGTCCTTCTTGTAGTGGGCCATGGCGCTGTAGGCGGTCATGGCGTCATCGGCCAGGTCGGCCTGGTCCATCTGGAAGGCCGCGAAGATGCCGAAGCCGTCCCAGTTCGGGGAGATCCAGGCGATGAGGTCGGTCTCGCGACGATCCCAGCCCATGGTCATCGAACGGAAATCGCCCAGTTCGTCCTTGAAGAAGTCGACCTTGCGACCCAGGGTCTTGAACGGCGTGTCGTGACGACCGAAACGGAACTGGCCGAACTCGCCCTTGAGGCCGACGTAGGTGTTCCGGTTCGAGATCGTGCCGGTGCCGTTGGCGGAGTTGAACGAGTTCTCGAACTGCCAGATGAGGCCCAGATTCTCGTTCAGCTCGGTGCCGCCCTTGAAGCCGAAGCGCGAGGTGTTGGAGGACATGGTGAAGCTCTTCTCGTCGCCGCCGTCGCTCATGTAATCGATCGACGTATGCAGCCTACCATAGAACTTCCAGTTCATGCCGTCGCCGCCAGCGAACGCGGCGCTGGCGATCAGCATAACCATCAGCGTGATGAGCAGGTTCTTCATTTGGTCGGACCTCCTTGAAATCCACTCGGGTCATTTCCCGGCGAGCTGGTCGCCTGGGACTCTCTCGAGCTTCCCGTACCCGGAAAGCATCTCAATCGTCCCAGCGAGCCTCGTTACTCGCGGGACAACACGGACGCCACACCAGTGGTGGCACTTCTCCCTGATCAGGCCTTCACTCCGCTTCCCCGTCGGCAGGGCTGTTTCCCTTAGAGAAAAAGCGCACCTTGACCGTCCCGACAAGCGGAAGGCCCAAGCACGCTATTCGTTTCCTCCGTGTCTGTCAGCATCTGCCTCGTACCGACCGCAGTCACATCCCCTCCATGGGAGCGTGCCCGTCGGCTCATCAGGGCTGCGGAGTCCACAGCCTGTGCCCAAACGCCATTCTGGTGGTTGCCAGGAGCTTGTCAACATGTTCCTTGAACATTCTTTGCCTGCAACCCGACGCCGGGACGTTGTTTTGACCGCCGAAGAATCACCCCTGACGGCCGCCATGGCAAATCATTTTTTAGGCCTGTTGCGAGGTGTTGCAACAGTTTATCTCCTTGGTCGGCGCCCGTACGGTGCGGCGCGGATCTGTCGGCGCGGGAATTCCTGCTTGCATCCCGCGGACTCGTCGTCATCCTCGTCCTCGGGCACAGCCGGTTCGAACATCCGAGCGCACGAGGTGGAATCGTGACCCAGCGTACCGTTGCTATCGCCGTTTTATTCACGTCCCTGTTCGCGGGTTGCGGTTCCGCCGGAACGTCGCCTCCGGCCACCACGCCCTTCGAGGACTCCGGCGGCCTGCGCACCCCGCGCTACGCCGAGACCGTGGCCTGGTGCCGGGCCGTGGCCGAGGCCTCACCCATCCTGGAATCGGGAAGCTTCGGCCGGAGCGGCCGGGGGCTTGAGCTTCCCCTGGTGGTGGCCGATCTGGAGAGCCGCTTCACCCCGTCGGACCTGGAGGGCCGGACCGTGGTCCTGGTGCAGGCCTGCATCCACGCCGGGGAGAGTTGCGGCAAGGACGCCGGTATGCTTCTGCTGCGGGACCTGGCCGGCGATCCCGACTTGGCCCGCCGCTACCTGGAGGGGGTAACTCTGCTCTTCATACCCATTTTCAACGTGGACGGGCACGAGCGGTTCACACCCTGGGGCCGCATCAACCAGAACGGTCCCGAGGAGATGGGCTGGCGGGTCACGGCCAGCAACCTCAACCTGAACCGGGACTTCCTCAAGGCCGACACGCCGGAGATGCAAGCGTGGTTGCGGCTCTTCAACGCCTGGCGGCCGGACTTCTTCGTGGACATCCACTCCACCGACGGCGCCGACTACCAGTACGCCCTGACCTACAGCCTGGAGACCCGCGGCACCATGGATCCCGGCCTGACCGCCTGGACCCAGCGCTACGAGCAGGCCATGCTCGAGCAGTTGGCCGCCGACGGCTTCCCCATGGCGCCGTACGTCTCTTTCCGCCGCTGGCACGACCCGCGCAGCGGATTGAAGATCTGGTCCGCCTCGCCGCGGTACAGCCAGGGCTACACGGCCGTGCGCAACCGGCCCGGACTGCTGGTGGAGACCCATATGCTCAAGGACTACCCGACCCGTGTCGAAGCCGCCGGCCGGCTGGTCCGGCATACCCTGGAGTGGCTGGTGGCCGGGGGGGACAAGCTGCGGGACGCCAACGCTGCCGCCGACCTCCGCACCGCCGGCGCCGGATTCCGGGCCGATCCCTTCCCCCTGGTCTTGGCGGCCACGGACAGCTCCCGCATGGTCGAGTTCGCCGGCGTGGGCTACGGGATCCACACGGGCGAGGTCACCGGCGGGGAATTCCCGCGCTTCGACGGCGGGCCTCAGACCATGACCGTCGAGATGTGGGACCACCTGGAACCGTCGGCGGTGGCCGACCTGCCCGAAGCCTACCTCGTACCACCCGAATGGACCGCGGTCGTGGCGCGCCTGGACCTGCACGGGGTGGATTACCGGCGCTTGGAGGTCCCTACGGAGCTGACGGTTCGCACCTGGCGCTTCCGCGACGCTTCCTGGGACGAATTGCCCTACGAAGGACGGCACCGGGTAGAGTTCACGGCCGATCCGTGGCACGAAACCCGGCTCTTTCCCGCCGGCACGGTGGTCGTGGACCTGGCCCAGCCCGGGGCTCGCGTCGCCGCCCACCTCCTGGAGCCCGCCGGCCCGGACGCCCTGGTCCGCTGGGGTTTCTTCGACGCGATCTTCTCGCGGGTGGAGTACGTGGAGTCCTACGTCATCGAGGAGATGATTCCACGCCTGCTGGAAGAGAACCCCGGGTGGCGCGACGAACTGGAGACGCGCAAGGCCGCCGATCCCGAGTTCGCCGCCGACCCCTGGGCCATCCGCTACTGGTTCTACGAGCGGACCCCCTGGTACGACCAGCGCGTGGGTATCTACCCGGTGGCCGGCCTCGACGACCGGTCGGTCCTCGATCGATTGTCGTGCAGGTAGCGCTGGTCCGGGTCAGACGGGGGGACCGTCGAGGGACCGTCGGATTTCGGCGAGAAGTTCGGTGGTGGGGACGGGTTTCATAAGGGCGGGCCGGTCGTCGGCGCCACCGCTCCGGGCGGCCACGGCGTCGGGGTTGTAGCCGCTGAGGAAGATGACCCGCGCCTTCCGGTCTGCGTCGCGGATGGCCTGCGCCACGTCCCGCCCACCCAGCCGGGGCATGACCAGGTCCAGGAGGCAGAGGTCGATCTCGGCGCCCCGCCGCGCGTAGAGTTCCAGGGCCTCACGGCCGTCACGGGCCTGGATGATGGTGTAGCCCGCGCGCTCCAGGATCCGTGTGGTGGTATCCAGGACGTTGGCGTCGTCTTCAGCCAGCAGGATCGTCTCCGTGCCGCCCGTCCGGGCGGCGCTCGCGGGGCGGGACTCGGGTTCGATCGGCTGTCCGGCATGGGGCAGGTAGACCTGCACGCTGGTGCTTTCCCCGGGCGTGGACTCGATCCGGATGAGCCCGCGGTGCTGCTTCACGATGCCGTAGACCGTCGCCAGGCCGAGGCCCGTGCCCTTGCCCACTTCCTTGGTGGAGAAGAAGGGCTCGAAGACCTGCCGCCGCGTGTCTTCGTCCATGCCCTCGCCCGTGTCCGCCACCTCCAGCACGACGTACTGTCCAGGCGCCGCCCAGGAGTGGCTCTCCTGGAATTCGGTGTCGATGACGGCGGCACCGGTGGTGATGGTCAGGCGTCCACCGCCGGGCATAGCGTCCCGGGAGTTGAGACAGAGATTCATGAGGACCTGCTCGATCTGAGACGCGTCGGCCAGCACGGGAGCGAGTCCCGAGCCGGGCCGGTAATCCAGTTCGATGTCCTCGCTGAGCACCGTGCGCACCAGGGGCAGGATGTTCCGGATCAGTGCGTCCAGTTCGGCGGCCGCCGGCTCCAGCACCTGCTGTCGGCTGAAGGCCAGGAGCTGGCGGGTGAGGGCGGCGGCGCGGTTGGCCGCGGTGCGGATCTGCTCCAGGTCGCGGTGGCGGGCCTCGCCCGGCTCCAGGCCCTCGCTCGCGAATTCCACGTTCCCGAGAATGGCCTGGATGATGTTGTTGAAATCGTGGGCGATCCCGCCGGCCAGCTGGCCCACCGCCTCCATCTTCTGGGACTGGCGGAGTTGCCGCTCGAGCCGCTCCTCGTGGGAGACGTCCTTGCAGACGGTCACGATGCTCATCAGCTCGCCGCTGTCGTTCAGGACCGGCGAGATGGTGGCCTCCACGCGCCGCTCCTCGCCGTCCCGGTGCCGCAGGCGCGTGCGTCCGCGCCAGGGGTCGCCCGCGGCCAGGGCCTCCCATATCTCACGCCGGTCGAGAGGGTCGCCGCCGGCGGTCCGGAGCATGTCGAAGCCCCGGCCCGCGACGCCTTCGGCCCGGTGTCCGGACAGAATCTCGTAGGCGGGGTTGAGGTACTGGATGCATCCCTCGGCGTCGGTGATGACCACCGCGTCGGAGGTCTGGGCGATGGCCTCGGCCAACCGGTGGAGCTGTTCCTCGGCGGCGTGCCGCTCGGTGAGGTCGGTCACGCAGCCGATGAAGCCGGTCAGGGAACCGTCGGCATCGTGCTGCGGTTCGGCCACCACCAGGATCCATCTGATATCGCCGTCCGGACCGATGATGCGGAATTCGTTCGGCTCGTGCCGACCGCTTCGCCTGGCTTCCCGCCAGTGTTCCATGACGCGAGCCCGATCGTCCGTGTGAACCGTGTCCGCCCATCTCATCCCCAGCGCGGATTCGGGCGCCAAGCCGGTCAGACGCGTCCAGAAGGGGCTGAAGAACGTGCATCGCCCCTCGGCATCCGTGTGGAAGATCCCCACGGGGGCGACCGAAGCCAGATCCCGGTACCGCGACTCGCTGGCAGCCAGGGAGGCTGAGCGTTCGACGACCTCGCGTTCCAGGTTCTCGCGGTGCCGCAGCAGGGCCGACTGGGAGGTCCGCAGCAGCCGGTTCAGGCGCACCATCCAGAGCGTCGCGGCCAGGATGAGGGCGAGGCCGACCGCGGCCAGGAGAATCGTGGTCCGGTAGAGGCGCCAGACCTGGCCCCAGGTGGCCGTGCCGAAGTTCTCGTAGGGCGGTAGACCGAAGACCTCGAGCACCTGGTGCAGGGGATCGTAATCCAGAGGGAAGATCCAGCCCGTGTAGTCGCCCTGGCGTGCGGCCTCGCTGGAGATTTCGATGCCCAGCAGCACCGTACGGATGGCTTCGGCCAGGTCATCGTCCAGTCCTGCGGCGGCGGCCATGGGCCACTCCGGATACAGGCGCGTGGTGTGGGGTAGGGGGAAGTGGTCGGTGACCGGTTCCAGGATCCGGATCTCCCCCGGCGCGATCTCCCCGCGCTCCAGCATGTCCTCGATGATGCCCGTGCGCACGGTCCCCGCGTCCACGTCGCCGGCCAGGACTGTCCGTACGACCTCCTGCTGGGTGGCCGAGGGCGCGAAGAGCACGCGGCTGCAGTCGTGGAAGGGGTCGATGCCACGCCCAACGAGGGTCGCCCGGGCCATGAGCCAGCCGCCGAAGGCATGGACGTGGACGCCCATGAGGGAGTGGCCGCGCAGGTCGTCGACGGTCACGATGTCGCGCCGGTCGGCGCGGGTGAAGATGACCGCGGCGAAGCTCACGCGGCCGCCGGCGCTCCGGGTGTTACGCAGGGTCGCCAGGGGCTGGAGACCGTACTTGTGCTGCAGCTGGACGAAGGTCAGGGAATCGGTCAGGACCAAGTCGACCCGGTTCTCGGCCAGAGCCCGTTCCATCTCGCTGCATTCCACGAACGGGACGAGGATGAACTGCGCACCGGGAATCTCCGCCGTGAGATGATTGACGGTATGGCTCCACCTGAGCCGGGCGGCCTCGACCCCGCTGTGGGCCCGTACGCCGACGCGGATCTCCCGGCCCTGCGCTGCCACGGATCCGGCAGCGAACAGACATCCGATCAGGGCCACAAAGGCAACGCCGTGACGAGCGACGTTCCGGGCGACCATCATCGCGGGTTCCTCTCCCTCGTCGTCAGTCCCTCGTCAACTTCCGGTACTTGATGCGGTGGGGCTGATCGGCGTCCTCTCCCAGGCGCCGCTTGCGATCGGCTTCGTACTCGGAATAGCTGCCTTCGTACCAGCATACCTCACTGTTGCCCTCGAAGGCCAGCGTGTGGGTACAGATGCGATCCAGGAACCAGCGGTCGTGACTGACGACCACCAGGCAGCCACCGAACTCGGTCAGGGCGTCCTCCAGGGCGCGCAGGGTGTCCACGTCCAGGTCGTTGGTGGGCTCATCCAGTAGGATGACGTTGGCGCCGCTCTTGAGCAGCCGCGCCAGGTGCACCCGGTTGCGTTCGCCGCCGGAGAGAGTGCCCACCTTCCGCTGTTGCTCGTGCCCCTTGAAGTTGAAGCCGGAACAGTAGGCGCGGCTGTTGACCAGCTTGCCGCCCAGGTCCAGTTCCTCGGCGCCGCCGGAGATGTTCTCCCACACGGTCTGTTCGTCGTCCAGGTCGTCGCGGGACTGATCCACGTAGGCCAGTTGGACGGTGTCGCCGATGGTCAGGGCGCCGTCGTCCGGCTGTTCCTGCTCCGTGATCAGGCGCATGAGGGTCGTCTTGCCGGCGCCGTTGGGGCCGACCACGCCCACGATGCCGCCGCGGGGGAGGTCGAAGTTCAGCTCGTCGAAGAGGAGCTTGTCGCCGTAGGCCTTGCGCACGCCCTCGGCCTTGACCACGACGTTGCCCAGGCGTTCGCCCACGGGAATGCGGATCTGGGCGGCCGAGCGACGCAGTTCCCGCTCCTCGCTCACCAGTTCCTCGTACTTGGACACGCGGGCCTTGGATTTCTTCTGGCGCGCCTTCTGGGAGGCGTTCACCCACTCCAGTTCCCGTTCGAGGGTCTTCAGTCGCTTGCTGTCCTTCTTGTCCTGCTCGCGCAGCTTGTCCTGCTTCTGCTCCAGCCAGGAAGAGTAGTTCCCTTCCCAGGGCACACCGTAGCCCTGGTCCAGTTCGAGGATCCAGCCGGTGACGTTGTCCAGGAAGTAGCGGTCGTGGGTGACCAGGACCACGGTGCCCTCGTATTCGCGCAGGTGCCGCTCGAGCCAGGCCACCGATTCGGCGTCCAGGTGGTTGGTGGGCTCGTCCAGAAGCAGCAGGTCGGGCTTCTGGAGCAGCAGCTTGCACAGGGCCACGCGGCGGACCTCGCCGCCCGAGAGGGTGGTGACGTCCGCGTCCCCCGGGGGGCAGCGCAGGGCGTCCATGGCAATGTCCAGGTGCCGGTCCAGATCCCAGCCGTCGGCGGAGTCGATCTCCGTCTGCAGGTTGCCCATCTCCTCCATGAGCTTGTTCATGGCGTCGTCGTCCATGGGCTCGCACATCTGCATGGAGATCTCGTTGAAGCGGTCGACCTTGGTCTTCAGTTCGCCCAGGGCCTCCTCCACGTTGCCCTTTACGTCCTTGGACGAGTCGAGGGACGGCTCCTGGGGCAGGTAGCCCACCTTGATGGACGGATCGGGGAAGGCCTCGCCGATGAAATCGTCGTCTACGCCGGCCATGATCTTCAGCAGGGACGACTTGCCCGCGCCATTGAGGCCGATGACGCCGATCTTGGCGCCGGGGTAGAAGGACAGCCAGATGCCCTTGAGGATCTCGCGCCCGGGGGGGACGACCTTCTTCAGGCCCTTCATGGTGAAGACGTATTGCTGCGCCATATGCCGACCTCGGTATTTCGGGGTTCACGCCGTTGCGGTCCGCGCCTATGATCGGGCCGACGGGCGCGGGCGGCAAGACTCGAATAGGACCGCCCCCTCCGGGGTAGGATGCGCACCCCGACGGAAAACCAGGGACAAAGGAGCTTCGACATGGCGGGAGCGGCCAAGAAGTGGGCCATCGGCTGTGGTATCGGCTGCGGGCTGATGATCATCATCGCCGGCGGAATCGGTACGTGCGGTTACCTCGGAGTGAAGAAGATCGCCGACGATGCCGAGGGCCTGGACGAGGGCTTCGAGACCCTCGAGGAAGTGTACGGCGAGCCCGGCGACTTCACGCCCGAGATGGACGGCACCATCCGCAGCGAGCGGTTGGAGGTATTCCTGGACATCCGGCAGGACCTGGCGACGCCCCGGGAGGAACTGGGCGACATCCTGGCGACCCTGGACGATGAGGGCGGCGGCAACGTCATCGATAAGATCAAGGCCGGCTTCGGACTGGTGCCGGGTCTCTTCAGGTTCATCGACCAACGCAACCAGGTTCTCGTCGAACGCGGCATGGGCCTCGGGGAGTACTCGCACATCTACAGCGTCGCCTACTTCGCGTGGTTGGAGAAGGACCCTGGAGACGGTCCCGGTTTCCAACTCAATGGCGACGACGAGGGCGAGGGAAGCGTGCGCTGGGGCGTGCACACCGAGAGCGGTGGTGACGAGCGGGAGCGCCGGGAAGAAGACATCCGCCGCTACCTTCACAGGATCCAGCGCCGGATGCTCGAGAACCAGATCGCGGCTGCAGAGGCCGGCGCCCTGGAGGAAGCCCGTTTGGACGAACTGCGGGCGGAGGCGTCGCGCATGGATGACCGGAGTCGCCGCCTGCTCTGGGAGAATGAATTGCCCGAGCCCCTACGCGAGTCGTTGGAGCCTTTCCGGACGCGTCTGGAGGAGAGCTACTCGCCGCAGGTGAACGCGGTGGAGATGGGGTTGATGGAAAACAACTGATCGCGCGATCCATCGAAGCGCTCCCATAGGGCCTCCGGGAATTGCCGGAGGCCCTATTTTTTCCTGAGTGGCAACGAGGAGAATACGTATGACTGCGCTGCGGCGGATTCGTGTGTCCGGAAATCCACTACGAAGAGGCCGTTAGCGGTGGCACCAGAACATTCGGACATGGAATTCTGCGTCCGGCAGCAAGGGGAAGTCCAGGGGTGGTCGCAGGTCCTCCACCCTGGCGAACTTCGCGGCCAACTGGGCCCGGTAGCGCCGGTGATCGCCGCCCCGGTGGTTGTTGGCGAAAAGGGCTTGCCCGGCCGGTCCGAGTAGGTGCGCCGACGCTTCCGCCAGGTGTGGCCACTCCTGCTGGAGGCCGAACCGGGCGCCACCCTTGCCCCCGGCGAAGACCGGCGGGTCGCACACCAATAGGTTCAAGGGCGTGAATTCGTCCGGCCGCTTGTCCTGGCGACGGAGCTGCCGCGCTAGCCACTTCCGCGCATCCTCCTGGACGAACTTCCCGCGTCCGGTCTCGTCCAGCCCGTTGGTAGCGAAGTTCCCTTTCCCCGTTTCGAGGCAGGCCTTGGCCGAGTCCACCGAGAAGACCACTTCGCAACCGGCGGCAGCAGCCACCACCGAGAACGAACAGGTGAAGGCGAAGAGGTTGGCCATGCGAGCGCCGACGGCGGCCTGGAAGAGGCGGCGGCGGGTGTCGCGCTGGTCCAGGAAGAGGCCCGTGTGCTGGGTGTGGAGCAGGTCGACCCGGTAGCGCAGGCCGTGTTCGACCACCGGGAAGACCGACGGGGGCGGGTCGCCGACCGTGCGCAGGTCGCTCACCAGGCCCTTGCGATGGGGGTCCCGGGCGTGGGCGCGGATCACCCCGCCCCGGCAGCCCGCGGCGGCGGCGACGCGGTCCAACCAAGGAGCCAGGCGGGTGTGGGCCTCGTCGGCGCCGGTGGTCTCGTCGAACCACACGGCGTTGAACCAGGGGCCGTAGACGTCGATGGCGGCGGGCAGGCCCGGGATCTCGTCCCGGTGGATGGCGCGCCGGGCGTCACTCACCTGGGCGGGCCAATCGCCGCGCCGCTCCTCGGCCACGGCCCAGGCCAGGTCGTCGGAGGTGGCGGCGGCGAAGGAGCCAGGGACCGGGCAGGCCATGGGTTCGGCCACTTCCGGCCACCGGACTTCCCGGCAGTGGAGAGCCAGGCGGGGCCAGGGCGAGCCGCCGTGCTCGTCGTCGCCCAGTAGGGGCAGGCCCGCGGCTGCGGCGTGGCGCCGGATCTGGTGTCGGCGGCCGCGGGTGATCTCGGCTTCCCAGCGGGTGACGTTACGGCCGGCCACTTCGCCCGCGCCCAGGCGTCGGAAGGCGGTGTGGGCGGGCTTGCCGTCCAGCGCGTCATCCCGCGCGAACTTGTCGGGCAGGTCGTGGCCGCTGTCGGCCAGGAAGACGTAGGTCTTGACGGCGGCGCCCGTCGCATGGATCTCCTCCGCCCGGGCAGCGGCAGCCGGGTTGCGGGCCAGCAGCAGCACGCCGCTGGTGCCGGCGTCCAGACGGGAGATCGGATGGGTTTCCAATGCGAGGTGGAGCTTCAGCCATTCCACCGCTCCCAGGACTCCCACCCGCGGTCCGTGGGTCGGCATCCCAGCGGGTTTGGCCACGGCGAGCCAGCTCGCGTCCTCGTAGAGAATCATGGGCGGTCCAGGTGGCCGCGCAGCATGGCCACCAGTTCGGTGTCGAGGGTGGCGCCCCGGTCGCGTCCGTACCACAAGTGGAGACGTTCGAGCATTTCCGGCTTCTCCAGGCCCTCGGCCTTGGCCTGGTCGACCACGGCCTGGGCGGCGACGGGGCGCGGTCCCCAGCGGAAGAGTTCGGCGCCGCCTTCGTCGAAGGCCACCAGCACCGGGATGCTCCTTTTGCCATCGGTCAGGAACTGGTCCATGATGTCGAGGTTCTCGTCCCGCAGGATCAGACGCAACTCCACCGACGGCATGGCGCCCGCCAGCACGGTGATGCAGGGCAGGCACTGGGCCGAGTCGCCGCACCAGGGTTCGGTGAGGACCATCCATAGCTGGGGAACTTCCACGCGGATGGCCAAGGCTGCCAACTCGTCCGACGGCCGCCAGTGGCGCAGGAGCCGCTGGGTGCGGTGGAGGTTGAGCTGGGTGGCTGCGTGCTTCTCGACGGCCTCGTCGTCCGCGGGGGGAACGGCAGCGGCCTGGTCGACCAGGAGATTCCGATAAGCGTCGGGGTCGAGCCCCTGGTGGGGACGGCGCTCGGCGAAGAACGAGGACATGGAGTCCGCACCTCCGGACGGTGAATGATGGCGAAGCGAAGCGGACGGCTGATCCCGGCACGGGTCGCGTTGCTGGCGGTCCTGGCGTGTGGTCTGTCCGGATGCGGCCTCTTCGCAGGATACGCGCCGGAGGACCTGCCCGTCCACCGCGGCCATGCCGGGCCGGCCGCTGTGCCCGCGCCCGACAGCCTGCGGGTCGTCAGCTGGAACATCAAGTATGGCGAGGCCATGGAGACAGCTTTGACCGAGCTGTGCGCCCACCCACGTCTGGCCGATCCCGATCTCTTGCTCGTCCAGGAAGTCTCCCCGGACGATGCCGCCCTGCTGGCGGACAGCCTGGGCCTGCACCACGTCTACCGCGCCGCCTCGGTCCATCCTCACAACGCCGAGCTCTTCGGCAACGCCGTGCTCAGCCGCTGGCCCATCGCCGGTCACCAGGTCCTGGTGCTGCCCCATCCCACCCCCGTGAGCGGACACCGGCGCGTGGCCGTGGCCGCGACCGTGGACCTGGGAGCGCGAGGCGAACTGGTGGCCGTCTCGGTCCACACGGCGACCCTGGTGCTGGAGCAGGACAAGCGTTTCGACCAGGCCGCGGCGGTGCTCGACAGCCTGGATTTCGGCAGCCGTCCCGTCGTGGTGGCGGGGGATTTCAACACGGCTACCGGCTACGAGGTGACCCTCCTGCGCCGCCTGGCCCGCAAGCGGGGCTTCACCCAGGTGCACCTGCCGGCGGGACCCACGGTGACTAAATTCCTGGGGGAGATGGCCGGCCGGGAACTCGTTCTGGACCACGTGCTGGTGCGCGATCTGGAAGCCGGAGCCCGGGGCGTGGTGCGCACCACCACCGCCAGCGATCACTTCCCCGTGTGGGCCGTCCTGGCCGCTCCCCGCAAACAGGAGTAACGTCCGCCGCCGCGACTATCGTATATTGAGCCCTGGCGACCAACATGCCGACTGGGCAGGGCAACCGATACATGAACACATCCGAAGATTTCGCAGCACCGTTCCGCCTGGACCGGTGGCTCGTGCAGCCCGAGCTGAACCGGGTCCAGGGACCCGACGGCGAGGTGGGCCTCGAACCGCGGGTCATGCTCGTGCTCGTCCGCCTGGCCCGGAAGCCCGGCCGCGTGGTCACCCGTGACGAATTGCTGGACGAGGTGTGGGGCGATACCATCGTCGGCGAGGAGAACCTCACCCGCGCCATCAGCGACCTGCGCCGGGTGCTGGGGGACAACGCCCGCCGCCCCACCTACATCGAGACCGTCCGCAACCACGGTTACCGGCTGGTGGCGCCGGTGGCGCCGGCCGAGGCGCAGGCGTTGTCGCCAACGCCGCCGCCCGCGGCGCCGCCGGAGACCTCGGAACCACCCGTCGCGCCGGAACCCGCACCGTCGCTCTCCCGCGGCCGCCACCTGCCCTGGGGAACGATCATCGCCGTGCTGGTGATCGTGGTTCTCCTGGTGGGCCAACGCTTCCTGCCTCGGGACGATCCGGCCCCGGCCGGCCTGCCCACCCAGACGTCCTTCGCCCCGGCCCGGTCCGTGCCCCTGACCAGTTACGCCGGCTACGAGCGCCACCCGGCCCTTTCGACCGACGGCACGCGGGTGGCCTTCGTCTGGACCGGCCACGACGACGGTCCGCCCAGCGTGTGGATCAAGCAGCGCGACTCGGAAACGCCGCTGCGGCTCAGCGATGCTCCCGGCTGGGCCGCCTGGCCCGTGTGGCGTCCCGACGGCCAGGCGGTGGCCTGGGTGCAGGCCGACTGGGACAGTTCCGAGATCCGCGTGGTGCCCGCCCTGGGCGGCGCCGACCGCACCCTCTTTTCCGTGCGCGGCCCCATCGCTGGTCTGGACTGGTCCCCGGACGGGAAGCAGCTCGTCTTCTCCAGCCGGGACACCACCACCGGCGGCCACCGCATCCAGCTGCTGGACCTGGCCACCCTGGCGGTCACACCCCTGGCGGCCGACCGGCCCACCGGGGTGAGTGACGTCCAGCCCCGGTTTGCGCCCGACGGTCGGCGCCTGACCTGGATCGGCCTCGAGGGCGCCGGCGGCAGCAGTCTGTGGGTGGGAGAAACGGCGACGGCGGCGACCCGGCAGCTCCTGACCGGACCGGCCAACCTCGAGGGCGCTGCCTGGACCGCCGCCGGCGACGGCCTCATCTTCGCGGCCGCCCCGGCGGGCATGTACCAGTTGTGGCTGCTGGACCTGGCCGGTGGCGGATCCCGCCGTCTGACAGGTGCCGGCGACTTCGCTTGGAATCCTTCGGTGGCCCGGGGCACGGGCGATCTGGTCTACGAGCAGGTGCGGGTGGACCGCGACCTGTGGCGGGTCCGAATCCTGGAAAAAGAGCCCTGGCGCCTGGAGACCGCACCCTTCCTGGCCTCCACCCGCTGGGATTACGAGGCGGATTACAGTCCCGACGGCCGCAGCATCGCCTTCGTTTCCGCCCGCAGCGGCGCGCCCGAGTTATGGGTGTGCGACCGGGACGGCACCGACCCGCGCCGGCTGACCACCTTCGGGGGCGACGCCGTCACCCATCCGCGCTGGTCCCCGGACGGACGCAGGGTGGCCTGCAACATCCTGGGGGGCGGCGGCTCACGGGTGGTCCTGGTGGCGGTACGCGGCGGACCAGCGGTGGAATTGACGGCCCCCGCGGACGCCGAACTGCTCTCCGGCTGGCACCCGGACGGGGAATCGGTTCTGGTGACGGGCGAAGTGGACGGTGTGCGCAGCCTCCTACGCCGGCCGACCGAATCCGGCGAACGGGCCGAATTGCTGCGCCGGGGCGTCATCGCCGCCAGCGCCGACGCCACCGGCAGGCTCTTTTTCGTGGCCGGGGCCCGGGCGGGCGTATGGCAGGTGCCCCTGGATAGTCCTTCAGCCGAGGCCGAACTGGTGATCCCAGGCCTGGCGCCCTTCGAAGGGCGCAACTGGCGCCTGGTGGAACAGGAGATCTACTGGGTCATGCACGGCGCCGGCGGGAGCTTCCTTATGCTCCATGATCTGGCCGCCGGCCGCTCATCGATCCTGACGGATCTGCCGGGCCGGGAGGGGGACGGACTGGCCGTGGCTCCGGACGCCCACGCGGTGATCTACCCCCGGAGCGGTCCGGCCGAAGGCGATCTCATGCTCATTGGACGGGAATACCTGATTCCGGGCCCATCTTCACTTGCTGAGTAACTTGCTGTACTGAAACGAGTTGCATGTCGGGAAGCCGATCTTCACCTCATCCTCAGTCCATCCTCAGGCGCGCCCGCTCGAAATCGCCTTTTATGACACCCGTGGACGCCGCCGGGGTACACACCCCGATTTTCGAAAACCGGCGGCGCCCACGAAGCAGGAGGTCGGATCGTCATGTTCCGGGCGCCACAATTCATCGGGATCCTCATTCACCTGGTCGCCGAATGGATCCCGGGGCGAGTCGGAACCGGCACCGAACGCGCAGCCAACCGGGAATCATGCCCCCCCGGTGCGCGGTTCGTCGGACCGCCGCGGAGCGATCCGGCCTTCTGTTCTAAAACCCGAGCTTAGGCGGCGTAGCGGTCGGCCCGTACCGGATTTGGACGGTTCCGATCCCCCTCGGCCCCAAAAGGACGGGCCGGCCGCACGATCCGCCCCAAGGACCCGGACTTGATTCCCGGGCGAACGATGAAAGGCTCCAGCGGCGTGCAGGAGCGACGAAGGCCCCGGAGGGTGGCTCCCCCGGGGCCTTCGTCTGTCCGGCCTGACCGGACATCTATGATCAAGCCCGTCAGCCGAGGTGTTCGGCCAGGACGGGTCCTCGCGTACCGTTGCGCAATTTGGCGAAGGCCCGATTCCGCAATTGCCTTACCCGTTCCCTCGACAATCGGATCGTTTCCCCGATGGCCTCCAGGGACATAGTCGGCGTGTCCTCCAGCCCGTAGTAGTGGGTAATGATGAGTCGCTCGCGCGAGTCCAGGTGGTCCAGGGCCCGGGAGAGATCCGTCTCCAGCTGGGTCCGCTCGGAGGAGTCCACGGGGAGGAGCGCGTCGTCGTCGGGCAGGGTCTCGGCCAGGGTTGGCGCGTCGGGGTGTACGGTGACGTCAAGGGGGATGTTCGGCCGGTTGGCGGCGCGGATACGCGCCACATTGGCGACCGAGACGTCCACCGCACCCGCCAGGTCCTCGTCGGACACCTGGCCCATCTTGGCCTGCTCGATGCGGCGCTCCTCCCGCAGGATACGCGACGCCTGACGGGCCCGGTTGGCCGGCAGGCGCACGGTGCGGGTCTGATCCTGGAGAGCGGACTGGATGGTCTGGCGGATCCACCACACGGCGTAGGTGACGAAGCGGAACTCCCGCCGCTCGTCGAAGCGCTTGGCGGCGGTGATGAGGCCCACGTTGCCCTCAGCGATGAGGTCCATGATGCTCAAACCGCGGCCCAGGAAGCGTTTGGCGATGCTCATCACGAAACGGAGATTGGCGTTGACCAGGGCGTTCAGGGCCTCCTGGTCCCCTTCGCGGGCGCGGCGGGCCAGGTCTGCCTCCTCCTGCCGGGTCAGCAGGTCGAAGCGCCCGATGGTCTGCAGATAGATCTTCAGGGCCGGATCGTGCCGTCGGTCGTGGTTGGTTTCCGTTTCATGCATCGTTGTGGCTCCCGTCTGGCCTTGGCGTTTCCTGGGGTCGCCAGGTTCTACGAGGCTCACAGGGGCATGTGACCGGGTGTTGACTGAAAATGAACTCTCAATATTCTGCAATTGGGGACTGGCCGAACGGGGAACCGATCCTATACTGACGGCGTATGACTTCGACTCCGAACTCCACCGGCAGTGGAATAGTGGGGGATGCCCCCCGGTAACGGGTCCGGGCCTGGGCCCGGCACGCGAAAGGAACAACCATGAAGCGAGTTGCCTACGCTCTCGTGACGGCTCTGGCGCTGGTCGCCTTGCTGTCCACCGCCGCCCTGGCCGATTGTGGCTCTTGTGGTGGCGACAAGCACGCGAAGAAGGTCAAGGGCTCGGTCGAGAAGGTCAAAGCCGAGATGGGCAAGTGCTGCGTCGCGGCCGCCAAGGCCGGCAAGGGCTGTTGCGGCAAGAGTGCCGACGAGGTCAAGGCTGCCTTCGCCAAGCAGAAGGCCAACTGCAGCGCCAGTTGCGCTGCTGCCGCGGGCTGCTCCGTCGCCGAGAAGGCCGGCTGCGTCGCCACCGAGGCTGCCATGAAGGATATGCACAAGTGCTGCGCCGCCGCCCTCAAGGAAGGCAAGGGCTGCTGTGGTAAGGACGCCAAGGCCCTGAAGGCGGGCTTCGAGGAGAAGGTCGCCAAGCACCAGGCGGACTACGCCGTGAAGGTCGGCATGCACAAGTGCTGCGCCAAGTCCCTCACCGAGGGCAAGGGTTGCTGTGGCAAGGATGCCGAGGCCCTGAAGGCCAACTTCGAGGAGAAGGTCAAGAAGGCCGAGAAGAAGAAGCTGGCGGACAAGGCGAAGGCCTCGCTGTAGAGCGGGTCCTTTTTCTTTCCAGCCTGATTCGGATAAAGGAACGCGGGAGCCGTCGAGGCTCCCGCGTTCTTCGTTGTCCCGGACTGGCGGCTAGCGGACCAGGCTCATCTTGGCCACGCTGCCGGCCTGTTCGCCGTCCACCAGCAGGCGCGCGAAGTAGGCGCCGCTGGGGACCGCGCGGCCGGCCTGGTCGGTGCCGCGCCAGGTACTCTCGTGGCGTCCGGCCTCGCGGTCAGGGCGACGGCGGCGGCAGTGGCAGATCGAGAGCGTCGACACTGCGGGACGCGGCCGCATCGAAACCGAAGGCCAATTCGATGGTCGGCTGATCGGGAGTGTCGATGGTGCAGGTGGCGAGGATGTCCTGGGCCACCGCGGAACTCGCCAGAGCGAGGATGGCCGCGATCGCCTGAGCCCGGATCAAAATGTGCCGAAATCCCAACATCGCCATGGAACCTTCAAATGGGGTCACGATGCCGGATATTCCATTCGGTAGTGGTACCGGGGTCAATGGCCCCGCGGTCCCGGGAGAGCATCTTTCCGCTTCCCGTTCTGGTTCGAAGCCCCTCGATGACTTATCTTCATCAACGGCGCGACCGGTCACGGGCCCGTCGCCCACCCGTCCGCCCAGGTTTTCTAGAGGGGGCTTGTGCCATGCGTCTTGTCGTTTCAGCGCTTCTGATCATCGTCATCGTCGCCCTGTCCGGTTGCGGCCACGTGTCCGGGAATTACCCGGTGCCCAAGAAACGCCCGCCGCAGTTGCCGGAGCAATACGAGAACCGCGCCGGCGAGGCCCTGCCCGTGGTATGGGAGCGGCCGGGTGAGGTGCGCGTCTTCGGCTTCGGCTGGCGGGATCCCAGCGCCAACCTGGACCAGCTGCGCCAGGCCATCAACGCCGGCCAGCGCCAGTTCGAGCCACATCTGCGGATGATGGAGCCCATCGCGGATGACGGGTACGTGCTCTACACCGTGGCCGTCTTCGTCACCAAGGAGGCCACGCTGGAGGTCCCGCTGGGCCGGGTGGAGGTCTTCTTCTCCGACGGCTCGACGGCAACGGACCTGGGCGCATTCTTTGCCGAGCAATCGAGGAACCAGGTCCGCTACCGGGACTCCCGCAACAAGAAGCTGAACGTGCAATCCAAGTACGCCACTGCGCCCGGAACGCCGATCATGCTTGCGTTCATCCTGCCGGCCGAGCACCTGGAAAAGCCGGTCAGTCGTTTGAATTACGTCCGCGACTAGCCGCCCCGGATCCGCGGTCGGAACATCCCAGCCGGCGGCGGCGTCATGCTGCCGCCGGTTTCTTCGTGAAAGGACCCCACCCCATGCGTCTGACCTTCCACGGCGCCGCCCGCACGGTCACCGGCAGCCGTCATCTCCTGGAGGCCGCGGGCAAGCGCGTCCTGGTGGATTGCGGACTCTTCCAGGGCCTCAAGAAATTGCGCCAGCTCAACTGGAAGGACCCGGGCTTCGAGCCGGGCTTCCTGGACCACCTGGTCCTGACCCACGCCCACATCGACCACACGGGCTACACCCCGCGCCTCATGCAGTACGGTTTCCAGGGGCCCATCCACTGCACCCCGGCCACGGCCGAACTATCCGAGCTCATGCTCATGGACGCCGCCCACATCCAGGAGGAGGACGCGGCGTTCGCCAACAAGCACGGCTTCTCCAAGCACGACCCGGCCGAGCCCCTTTACACGAGCATCGACGCCCTGAAGGCCCTCAAGCTCCTGACGCCCACGGATTACGGTCACTGGGTCAAGCTGGGACCGGGCCTGCGCATGCGCTTCGGCAACTCGGGGCACATCCTGGGTGCGGCCTTCGTGGAGATGCGGGTGGCCCACGAGCACCTGGAGAAGGCGCCCCGCGACAAGACGGTCCACGAGGGCGAGACGACCATCATCTTCAGCGGCGACATCGGCCGCTACGACGTGCCCCTGCACATCGATCCCGAGCCCCTGCCCGACTGCGACGTGCTGATCACCGAGTCCACCTACGGCACCCGGCGCCACGAGAAGGAGTCGGTCCTGGACCAGATCCGCCAGGAGTTCGAACGCACCATCCACAAGCGCGGCGTGGTACTCATGCCCAGCTTCGCCGTGGGACGGACCCAGCTGGTGGGGCTCATCCTGCGCCGGCTCATGCAGGGGGGCGACCTGCCCGAGGTGCCCATCCACATCGACAGCCCCATGGCCATCGACGCCACGTCCATCTACTCCCGCCACCTCTACGACGGCAACCTGGACGAGGACATCACCGACGACGGGCGCAGCCGGCTCTTCCCTTTCAAGGTCCACAAGCACCGCACGGTCCACGAGTCCAAGCAGCTGAACACCCTGCCGGGGCCGCGGGTGATCATCGCCGCCAGCGGCATGATGACCGGCGGGCGGATCCTCCATCATCTCAAGTACCGCCTGGGCGACCACCACAACCTGTTGCTGCTCACGGGCTACCAGGCAATGGGCACTCGCGGCCGCGCCCTCCAGGATGGGGCCGACACCCTGCGCATACACGGGCAGCAGGTGCCGGTGGAGGCCCACGTGGGCACGGTCCGGGGCCTGAGCAGCCACGCGGACCGGGCGGAGATCCTCAAGTGGATCAAGAGCGCCAAGCAGACGCCCAAGCGGGTTTTCGTGGTGCATGGGGAGGAAGAGACGGCTCGGGGACTGGGTGAGCTGATCCGGCGGGAGACCGGGGCGAAGTTCGACGTGCCGGAGCTGGGGCAGAAGTTCGATCTGATCTGAACAGGACGACACATGACGAAGGGCGCCCCCTGCAGGGGGCGCCCTTTTTCAGACTCGGGTCCATCTTTCCCGGCGGCTCAGCGCTCGCCCTCGAGTCCGAGGGCCTCCTTCGCCGCTGCGTTGTCCGGCTGCAGCTCCAGAATTCTCCGGTAGCACTCTGCCAACCCCTCCTCGTCACCCAGGCGCCGCCGCACGCGGGCCAAGGTGAACAGCGGACCGATCGCCTCGGGTGCCGCTTCCCGCCACACATCGCAGAGGGCCGTGGCTCGAGCCAGATCGTCAGCGGCCAGGGCTTCTTCCACCAGCGGTCCGACCATGCTGCCGGGTAGCGGGACTGCGGCGGGATTTTCCGCCAAGGCGGTTCGTACGATCTCCTTGGCCACGTTCCATTCCTGTTCCCGGAGGGCGTTTCGCAGCCGGACGGTCCGGTCGCGCAGCCGCCCGGCCCGCTCGTAGCTGGCCCGGCTCTCCGCGGTCGACCCACAGGCGGCGAGACCCTCACCGAGGCTGTCGTGGGAGTTCCAGGATTCGGGGTGGAGCGCCGCGTTGAGGCGGAAGATTGCGACGGCGAGGGTGCAGTCCGCACCGAGCACCGAGTATCCGGCGGTGTTCAGGTCGCGTTCGAGATCGCCGCGCGCGAAGGCTGCGGCATCGGCGTCACCGTACCAGGCGAAGGCGGCTTGCCAGTCGTTGTCCCGCACCTTCTGGAGGAGCCGGTCGGCCAGGAGGGGCCGCGGCGCGGGGGGGTGCCGACCGGCCACGAGGTCGAAGATCTCCGGGCCCAGGCGCCAGTGGTTGTACTGGGAGGTGTTGTCGAGTAGGACGACGATCACCTCGCCGTCGCCGAAACGCAGGACGTCGGAGCTGTAGCCCTGCCCGCCGCCGCTGAAACCCGTGTAGGGGACCGGGGCCGTGTCCGGCCGCCGGAGGGTGAAGTGGTCGACCGCATAGGCGTGCCGGGGAGGGCCTTCAGAGTACGGTGAGCGCAGGAAGTCCATCCACTCCTGGGGCAACAGGCGTCCCTCGTGCAGGGCCCGGTTCCAACGGAGCAGATCCCCGGCCGTGGCGTAAAGGCCGCCCGAGCCCATGAAGTGCTCGGGCCGCCAGGGATCGCAGTCGCGGAATCCGGTGGCCGACTTCACGTAACCCTCGGCCAGATCATCGACGCCACCGCCGGCGTAGAGGGCTCCGCTGCCGGCCATGCCTGCCACCGACAGCAACCGTTCCTCCACGAGCCCGGCGAACGGTCTGCCGGTCACTTTTTCCGCCACCAGCGCCAGCAGGAAATAGGCCGTGTTGCCGTAGCTGTAGCGCTCACCGGGCGCGAAGAGGAGATCCTCGCTCAGGAACTCGGCAACGAACTCCTCCGGTGCGTACTTGGCCGTGGGGTCGAAGACGGGCCGACTCGGCCCACGCCGGTGGGCGTCGTTCAGGAAACAAGGGATCCCTGAGGTGTGGCGCAGCAGGTGATCCAGCGTGACGAGTTCGGCGGTGTCCGGCCGGTAGTCCGGTAGATACAGCGCCAGGGGATCGTCCAGTTGCAGACGGCCTTCGGCGGCGAGCTGGAGGATCAGCACGCAGGTGAATTGCTTGGAGATGGATCGGATGTCGAAGGGCGTTCCGGGTCCATGCGGCCGTCCCGTGGCCCTGTCGGCCAGGCCGTAGCCCCGGTTCAGGACGACCGAGTCCCCGACAGCGACCAGAGCGACGCCGTGGAAGCGGCCGGTCTCGTGCCAGAGGCTCAGATGGCGGTCCAGCTCGGCAGTGAGATCGTTCGTTCCGGCTGCGGAGGCGGCGTTGGCCAGTGCGAGCCAGAGGAGGCCTGTGGCGACCGCGACGGGTAGCCGGCTCATGGTCCCTCCTCCCGGTTCGAACTCGGGAGGGCCGTGTCGGTGGCCACCCAGTAGATCTGGCCGCCGCGGGAGAAGAAAAGGGCGGTGCCGTCGCCGGAGAAGGTCGGGCTGCTTTCGCCCACGCTGGAATTGACGCCTCCGGCCAGTGGTGTCGGCTCGCCCTGGATCCGGCCGTCGACCAGGCGGACGACATAGAGGTCCTTGCCGCCGACCGATCCTGTCCCGCGGGCGGAGAAGACAAGCCAGGAGCCGTCTGGTGAGGCCGTGGGGTGGCTGCCGGCCAGGGGCGGGACGGGGCGGGCGGGACCCGCGTAGCCTTCGTCCCCGGGGGAGAAGCGGACGAGACCGGTGGCCCAGATCGTGCCATCCGGACCCATGGTGGCGGCGTGGACGGTCCGGTCCGTCAATGGCGGACCCGGGGAGTGCGGCGGAGCCCAGCCGTCGTCGTTGCGTGCGGCGAACCAGATATTCAGGGCGTCACCGGCGCCGGGACAGGGGCGGCGGGAGGTGAAGACCATCAGGCCGCGTCCCGGAGCCAGGTAGGGGTGGCTGTCGTTGCCGCTGTTCGAGAACGAGGCCTCGATCGGATCCGACCAGCCGTCGCCGGTGCGCCGACAGGTCAGAACGGACGAGGATTCCCCGTCCAGGCGGGTGAAGTAGAGCTCCCGCCAGTCGGCGGTGACGGTCAGTCCGAACTCGTGCTTGTCGGTGCTGACGATGCCCGGGGCGAAGAGCTCGGGGGACGGCGGTGGAGTCGGAGCCGGCAGGTCGCCGGCGGAGGCGATGGCGGCGACGAGGGCCATGCTGGCCATGATCGACAGTTTCGGGCGGGCCAATGTACGGATCCTCCGGTCGAGTGGCGCCCCGCGGGGCTTTTCGGGTGACCGGGGTCATGATACGGTGCGGTCCGGCCGCTCCCCAGAAGGCTTTAGTCCCCTGGCGCCGATCGGGACCAAGGTCCCGGCGCCACGACCTCCTCGGATCGACGGATACGACCATGCGTGATGCGACTATATTTTACGTCTCGAATCTGGCCCTCGGTCCGGTCCTGGTGGCCTGGGCCTGGGCCTTGTGCGCACGACACCGCCATGCCTTCCTGCAGCCTTTCAAGTGGTACCTGCTGTTGTGGGTTGTGTTCGATTTCCTATTCTACGTGGGGCAGTATTCGTTGCAACAGGTTCCGGGCCTGGATTCCCGCGACCGGTACCTCGTCTACCAGATGGCGGCCGTCCTGCCTGTACCCGTCTGGAGCCTGTTCCTCTACCTGTTTCTGGAATGGACCGGCAAGCTCGTGCGCTGGCCCCGTCAGGCCGGTCTGACCCGCGTATTCTGGGCCGTACAGGTACTCCTGCTGGCGGGGACGGTCGCGCAGGTGGTCGTGGCTGTTCCGGAAGATGAACGCGGGCTGGACCTGCTGCTGGGACGGCTGCTGGATTGGGCCTACCACCTGCAGCTGGTCCTGGCGCCGCTGGTCCTGCTCGTCGGGGCTCGCCGGGTCGAGAATCCGTACCGCCGGCTTGCCCGGCGCCTGGGTCTCACCTACATCGCCTGTTTCCTGGTGCCGACGGCGCTCGTCCTGTCCGGGGTTGTTTTCGCCGAGGGCGTCGAGCGGTTCCTCGCCTGGCAATCGGTGGTTTTTCTCGCCGTCAACGTGCCGCCGCTGGCCATGCTGCACCGGTTTCTCGGCGGACATCCGCCGGGACCTGCCGGCGACGACCTGCCGGTCTCGGTCACGGCGACCATCCGGGAGATGGATCTGAATCGCCGCGAAGGCGAGATCGCCGCCCTGGTCGCCCGGGGCTTGACCAACGACGAGATCGCAGCCGAACTGTTTGTCTCGGTGAAGACCGTGAAGAACAACGTGTCGAGCGTTTACCGGAAGACGGGACTGCGGAACCGCGTGGAACTCGCCAACTTCCTGCAAAGGCGGGGTGAGGGTTAGGACCGGGACGGACGAAGGGCGCCCCCCGCGGGAGGCGCCCTTCGCTTACCGAACTCGCGAGCCGGACCTACTCCTCGTCGTACGCTTCCTTCAACTCGTACCGCGAAATCCCCCGCTCGGTCTTGGGGTCGGCCTCGTACCCGAGCGCGGCCCAGTCCATGCGCCCGCCCTCGTCGGCGTGGCAGGCCTTGCACTTCAGGGCGGTCTCGGCCGGGGCGACCATGTGATTGATCTTCCACCAGGACTCGGTCTCGGCGAAGTCCACCTCACCGCTGAACTCCTGGTCCACCGACTTCATGCCCTGGGCCACGGCGTCCGCCCAGTCGAAGCTCTTCCAGTAACCCGTCTTGCCGAAGAGCTTGGGTACGGCGATGACCTTGCGCTGCACGTCGTAGGGCTGCTTGCCGCGCATGACCTTGAAGGGGTAGATCATGGCCTTGGGGTCCTCGCGGTTGCCCTCGGGCCAGTTCAGCCTGGTGACGTTCTCGGGGTTGATGTGGTCACCGAGGAAGTACTGCCCGCTGGTGCCTGCGTACCAGGCGTACTCGGGCTGGACGTTCGTGTCCCAGGTGAAGGAGCCCTTCTTCTTCACCCAGGTGTCCATGCCGTGCTCGTCCTTGGCCTTCTCGCGCTTCTCGCCGGCGGTGGACCAGTCCCACCACATCTTGGTGGGGTTGGCCCGGGCGAACTCGGGGATGTGGCAGGTCTGGCAGGCGACGGACTTGGCGTGCCAGTTGAGGATATTCTTGCCGTGCAGGTCCGCCTCGTGGCAGGACGTGCACTCCAGGTGGTTGTAACCGCTGGGCGAGGCGAACATGGCGTTGCCGGCGATGTCGTGGCTCTCGGTGGTGTGGCATTCCTGGCAGGCGAAGTCCTGGCCGTCGGCGCTCATGTGCACGTCCAGGGCCAGGTCGGGCTTGGTCAGGGACTTCTCGATGTCACCGTGCTTGACGTTGTTGCCGCCGCCGCCCTTGTAGTGGCAGGCGCCGCAGTTGGCGCGCGTCGGCATGCCCACACCGCGGGCGATGCCGGCCAGATCGATGGGCTCCCAGACCTTGCCCTTCCATTCCTTGGGCTCGTAGACCGGGTGGCCGGCGCCCGTGGGGAACTTCTTGTACTTGCCGGAGCGGTCGTGGCAGACGAGGCAGTCGACCTTGGTCTCGTCGGTGAAGTCGAAGCTGCCGTCCTTCCAGCCGTAGCCCGCGTGGCAGCTGGTGCAGCGGGCCCAGTTGCTGTCCAGGGCGATGCAGAAGTTGTTCAGGGTGTTCTTCTTGCCGAGGGGCACCTGGCCCTTGCCGATGACGTCCTGGACGGGCAGCCAGGTCCAGTGGGAGGTTTGCATGAAGTCGTGGGCCACGTCGTCGTGGCACTCCAGGCAGGCTTCGGTCACGCTGGGACCGTCGGGAAACGGGCCCTCCATGTCCTGATGGTCCTCGACCATGGCGACGGCGGGCACGGCGGCCAGCAGCGCGGTCAGGACGAGAACAGCGAGTCGGGAGGAAAAACGCATGGGTAGGCCTCCGGTCGGGTGGGGCCGCAGCCCCGGGGCATGAGGAACACTCGGGGCGCGGTCGGTCGGCGCCCCCTAGACAATTTCAAAGATTATTGATTGCGGATCAAGCATTATGTGACAATTCCGTGATTAGCAGGATGAAATTACTACAGATTTAACGTCCACACAGCGGTCAACCCGTGGCGACGCGGGCCGATGAAAAGGGGGAGGAGGACCAGCATGGCCGTGGAATTCTGCGAACATCTCGAGGACTACGGAAACCAGTACACGGTGGCCGAAGCGGCCTATCGGCAGATGCTCGGGCGCCTGGACGTGGTCATGCGCGAGGACCGTGGCGACCAGCAGAACGTCGAGTTGCTGGAGGACGCGGTGGAGGAGTGGGAGCGCGAGGTGCGCTACCTGCGGGACCTCTTCCTGATCTACGTGCGGCGCGGCGACGTCGAGTTGCCCGCCCCGGGCGAGGGCGGTGCGACGCCGGATCCCGTCTGTGGCATCTGCGGCGAGCTCGTGTCCCGGTTGTGCTGGCAGGAGTGGCGGGTCCAGGGCGGCGGGGCCAATTACCGCGGTGCTCCCTTCCTGACGGCCCCCGAGCCCGAAGCCGAGCCGGCGGCCGTCTGAGCGGTCATTCCCCCTGGTCTTCCCGTTTTCGCGGAGCCTCTCCACCGGAGAGGAGCGACCACCCGACGAACGCACCCAGCACGATCATCAAGGCGGGGCTCGACGTCAGGGATCAGCCGCCGCCGCGGCAGGTGGCCAGGTAATGGAGCAGATAGCCGCCGCCGGCGCCCAACAGGGGGCCGAGCACGCGGCGGACCATGCGGTTGCGGATCATATCGGTTCGCCTCCTTGGTTGCTCATTCTACGCACATTCCTTTGACAGTGCCCGTGGGCGCCCCGAGACTCAGGCGGCAACCGAAAGGACCGCCATGTTCCGATATGCCGCACTCGCCTCACTCCTCGCTCTCCTGGCCTGCGCCGGTTGCGGCGGCGACGACCCCGCGCCCGATCCCTTCTCAACCGCTCTGGCCCGCGCCGCTGCTCTCAACGGCGATCCGTCCGGTCCCGCGGGGGATCCCCCGCCGGCAGACCTGGACCAGGCCGGCCGCGTGGGCTTCTGGGCCCGCCGCTACGCCGCCGCCGATGCCGCTGTCTACTGCTTCGGCCCCGCCGCGGGCGGCTACGTGGCCGAAGGCCGGCTCGTCCTGGACGAGAAGCACGACTGCGTGAGCCTCATGTACCGGGCCACCGAATTGGCCCACGCCGCCGGCTCCAGCGACATCCTGGCCCGCGCTCTGCACACCCGCTTCGCCGGCGCGGACTGGGACAGCCTGGTGACCCCCGACGGCCGCGTGGACTACGACGATCCGGCCCACCTGGACTTCAGCGTGGACATGATCCGTAGCGGCCACTGGGGCCGGGACGTGACCGCCTCGCTCCACGGCGCCGTCCCCGATACGGCCGGTTCCTCCCGCTACCCACCGGGCAGCGTGACCTGGGTGCCCGAGGCGGACCTGGATCCGTCCGAGTTGCGCGAGGGCGACGTGGTGTGGTTCGTGCTGGATCCCGACGATCCCCGGGCCCGCAACATGCGCGGGGAGTTCGGCCTCATCGTCGGTCACATCGGCATCGTGGTCGTGGAGGAGGACGGTCCCTGGGTGATCCACGCGGCCAGCCGCGACCTGCCGGGGTTCTACGTGGGTGGGCACATCGTCCAGGCGCCGCTCGCAGCCTATCTGGAGCGGGTGGAGAAGTTCGGGGGCGTGATCGTTACGCGGTATTAGTCCGCCGGAGGCAGCACGGTCACCGTGATGGCCGAGGTTGCAGTCTCCAGATTCTCGTCGGTGACCCGCGCCCGCAACACCAGCTGCGTGGCTTCGGTCACCACCGGCACGGACCAGTCGGTGGTCCAGTTCATCTGGTTCGTGATGCCGTTATAGCCTAGGCCGTCACCCTTATCGACCTCCACGGATCGCACCAGAACACCGTCGGCTGCCGCCGCTCGCCCGGAGATCTCGAAGGTCTGGCCGCCCTCGATCTGTGCGCCGTCGGCCGGGGCCACAAAATAGATGTCCAGGGGCAGCAAGGTGAATATGAGGCTGTCGGTGACCACCGGCGAGTCGGTCCAGTCGTTGCGGAACTGGCCGTAGATCATCACCGGGCCGGGGGTGCCCGTGAAGTCCACCGAATCTGGCGTGGCGAAGGGGCGCCAGGGTACACCCGTGAAGTCCGGGCCGTCGGTAAAACGCATTTCCGTGGCCGCGGCGCTGCTGATGACGCCCACGCGGGTGTGGGTCGTGACCCGGTTGGTGGGCAGCATGAGAGCGATGCCGGCGCTGGTCAGAAGGTCGGCCCTGACCTGGAGCTCTTTCGTGTAATCGAAACCGAAATCGCCCTGGAACTCGCACCAGATGGACTGGATGTTGGGCGTGGCCTGCAGCACGAAATCCTCGTGGACGTCGGCGCCGGGGATCCAGGGGGCCGTCGCCAGGGCAGCTGCGTCGGCGGCGAAGCGCATCTGCTCCACGCCGCGGGAATCGATCACCAGGTCGTTGACCACGTAGGGCGTCTTGATCGAAGTCCCGGCCGACACCCCGCCCAGAACTTCGACTTCGGGCTCGAATTTGACCGTCAACTTGCTGTCGTAGACGTCGGAGGCGTAACCGCCGTCCGTGAAGGACTGGGCATAGATCCGGAAGGTGTCGCCAGCGGCGTGCAGGCCGTAATCCCAGGTGACGTAGGCCGAATCGCCGGGGGCGGCAGTCGGCACGACGACGGCGCCGGTGAAGCCGGGGTTGTCTGCCACGCGGATGCTGTCGCCCTCGCCGGTGACGATCTTCAGGTCCAGGTAGCGGCTGGGTATCTCGCTGTTGGTCAGGCCGGCGAAGACCAGGGGCGGGGCGCTGGCAGCGGCCGGTGTGGCGTAGCCGGTGAGGGAGAATTCACCGTCGGCGGTCAGGGCCTGGACGATGTAGTAGTGGGTTCGGTTGGGCTCGGGCAGCTCGTGCCAGAGCTCGAACAAGGTCATGTTGTCCTCGTTCAGTAGCGTATCCACGAGATTCGTCCATTCGACCGTCTGGTCCGTGCGATGGTCGAGGATGTACTCGGCGATGTCCCGGTTCCGATGGTGGGTCCAGGAGACCTTGATGTTGTTGCCGACGACCTCGGCTCTGACCTGCAGCCCATCCCCTCCTTCCGGCGACTCCGGATCGAATGGATTGCCGTAGACCGGGTCGTCCGGGGTTCTCTCGCAACCGGTCAAGTGGGCGAGGACCGCGGGCAGGAGGGCGGCCAGGACGAGTGCGATGATGAGGGTCCGCGTGCGGGACATGGCTCTTCTCCTTGACGCCCGGTCAGAATTTCAGTCTCACGCCGGCATGGAAGGCGGTCAGGGACGGGGCCGGCGCGGCTATGTCCCCCCGCAGGCTCGTCATGGGCGGCACCGGACCCGGACCGGCCGCCACGTCAGGGAAGGTGATCAGCGCGTCGGCCACGCTCACGACGACCGCCGCCGCCACCACCAGGAGGGCCGTGTCGCGGAGCTTCTCCGCGTCCTCCATATCCGTGAACTTCTCCGCCGTCGCCTCGCGCAGGCGGATGACCTCGTCGGCGTTGATGGCCTGGTTGTAGTCCCTCAGCAGGGACAGGTGCTCCTTGCGGGCGTCCGAGCGCATGAGCTCGCCGGCCAGGGCGGTCAGGAGTCCGCCGGCCTCGGTGGTGGCGTAGATCACACCGCGGGTCTTGTTGCCCACGTAGAACTGGCCGAGCCCGGCGAAGAGCACGCTGCTGCGCCAGGCGGTGGCGCGGCTAAGGCGTTGCAGGCGCACCAGTACCGTCAGCTCTTCGCCCTCGGCGCTGATCGTGACGATGCGCGAGAAGTCCTGGTAGCCGGACAGTCCGGCGGTGATCTCGTAACGGCCGGGGGCCAGCTCCAGCGGACCGTCCAGGGGCAGGAACCCTACCGCACGGCCGTTGACCGATACGGCGGTGCCCGACAAGCCGGTCAATTCGAGGGTGGCGGCGCCGGCGGGGGCGGCGACGCATGCGAGCAGGAGGCCAACCGCCAGGGCGGCGTGGATCCACGGGGCGCGGGTCATGAGCATGTCTTGTGTCTCCAGTTCCGGTGGAACCCTCCGGCGAGCATTCCGGGCAGCCCGAACGACGTGTTCAGCGCGCAATTATAGGACAAGGGCCGCGCGCGCGCCCGGTCAATCTCGCTCCGCACCTAATCGCGGTGGTACGGCTTGCCCCGCAGGATGCTCAGGCCCCGGTAGATTTGCTCGGCCAGGAGCACCCGTGCCATCTCGTGGGTCAGGGTCATGCTCGACAGACGCAGGGTGCGATCGGCCCGCTCCCGGGCAGCGGGGCCGAGCCCGTCGGCGCCGCCTACCAGGAATGAGATGCCGCCGTGGTCCCCCAGCAGGCGGGACAGGTCGCGACTGGTCACGTTCTCGCCCCGTTCGTCCAGAGCCACCACGAGGCTGTTGCCCCGGGCCGAGCCGAGCTTGGCGACCATGGCCTTGCCCTCCCGCTGTGGGTCCTGGTCCTTGAGTTCGACCACCTCCGCCGGGGCCAGGGCGCGGATCCGCTTGAGATAGTCCGCCAACAGGGCCGCGAGGTTGCGGTCCTTCATCTTGCCGACGGCGACGATCCTGATCATGCGCTCTCCCTGCGGGAAACCGGGTTCTGAAACCCACCGGCCCCGATAATCCTTGACACCCCCGCGTCCCGGCAACGAAATTTGCTCCGCGGTCGCCGAAATCCCGGCGAATCGCTTGGTCCTGGATTTCCCGTTTTCCGGGTCGAGGACACAGCATCCCGGCCGGGCGTCCCGTCAGAGCCCGACCTTTTCTGCGACGACGGTCCGGGGGACGCTCCGGGCCCAACGGAAACCGGGATCTCCATGACGACTTCCCTGCCCCTCGGGACCGTGTCGTCCAGCATGTCTGGACAGTTCGGTACGGTCTTGATCTTCGTGCTGGTGGGTTTTGCCTTCGCCGGCATCGCCCTGCTCGTGGCCAGGATCCTGCGGCCGAGCAATCCCAACCCGAACAAACTGACCACCTATGAATGCGGAGAGTTGCCGCGGGGTTCCAGCTGGATCCGTTTCAACGTCCGATTCTACCTGATAGCCCTGTTCTTCATCGTCTTCGATGTGGAGACGGTGTTCCTGCTGCCTTGGGCCGTCGTCTTCCGGCAGCTGTACCCGCTGCCCGGCCTCGGCTCCCTGGTCCTGTGGGACATGGTCATCTTCCTGGGCATCCTCGGCCTGGGTCTGGCCTACGTGTGGGTCAAGGGCGACTTGAACTGGGTCAAGAAGCTCATGGAACGTCCCGACGAAGTGGTTTCTTCGGACGGCGACGAGGAGGTTGCGGCACCGTGAGCCCGACAACTCCCAATCCCCCTGAGGGTTACGACGTTTCGCGCGAGAATATGCTCGACTTCAAGGTCGATGACCAGCTCCTCGAGGTGGTGGAGACCGACGCCAAGAACTTCATCCTCACCACCGTGGACGAGGTCTTCAACTGGGCGCGGCTGTCGAGCATCTGGCCGGTCACCTTCGGTCTGGCGTGCTGCGCCATCGAGATGATGGCCACCAGCGCCACGCGCTACGACATCGACCGCTTCGGCGCCGGCGCCTTCCGCGCCACGCCCCGCCAGGCCGACCTCATGATCGTCTCCGGCACGGTGACGGCCAAGATGGCCAAGCGGCTGAAGCTCATCTACGACCAGATGCCGGAACCCAAGTGGGTCATCGCCATGGGCAGTTGCGCCATCGGCGGCGGTCCCTACTTCAAGTACGGCTACCACGTGGTCAAGGGCGTCGATTTCATCGTTCCGGTGGACGTGTACGTCCCCGGTTGTCCGCCGCGTCCCGAAGTGCTGCTGGAGGGCCTCATGCGCCTCCAGGACAAGATCCGCGGCCGCAAGGGCAAGTTCCGCGCGCCCAAGTGGGTCACCGACTACGCCAAGAAGATTCCCTACCGGAAGTAGGGGGAGACGACCATGGAACCGAAAGCCATCTTCGACCTGCTCGTCGAACACCTGGGCGAAGGCTCGGCCGAATTCAGGGAGCACGATATCGAGCCCTGGGCCTGCGTGTCGGCCGCCCGCATCGCCGATGCCGGCACCTTCCTGCGCGACGACCCTCGGCTGGAGTTCAACCAGCTCATGTGCCTGTCGGGCATCGACTGGGACGGCCTGGACGAGAACGGCAAGGGCAAGTCAACGGCCATCCTGGGCTACACCGGCGACGGCGTGCCCGAGGACAGCGACCGGATCGCCGAGGGCGACTTCGGCGTGGCCTACCATCTCTACAGCCACACCCAGCGCCACAAGTTCACCCTGCGGGTGCGCGTGAAACGTGATGTGGCGGCCGTGCCCACCGTAAGCGGCGTCTGGTCCACGGCCAGCTGGCACGAGCGCGAGGCCTGGGACCTGGTGGGCATCCGCTTCGCCGACCACCCGGACCTGCGGCGGATGCTCCTGTCCGAGGACTGGGAGGGCCACCCGCTGCGCAAGGACTACCGGATGCCCGACCAGTGGTCGGGAGTGCCCCTGAAGGGCCAGCCCTACAGCGAGAATCCCTTTACTCCGGATGCCCCGGCAGCCGACGCACCCGCGGGCGACGACACCCCGGCGGAGGGTTGAGATGACCGACGACGTGAAGATCACGAACAGGGGCTGGGAGAGCCAGGACCACGCGTCCGAGATGAAGAGCGAGCTCCTGGAGCTCAACATGGGCCCCCAGCACCCGGCCACCCACGGCGTGCTGCGCCTGCTGTTGCAGACCGACGGTGAGATCGTCTACAAGGTCACGCCCGTCGTCGGCTACCTGCACCGTTGCACCGAGAAGATCGCCGAGGGCGTCGACTACAAGCAGTGGATCGTCTACACGGACCGCTTCGACTACCTGGCCCCGGTCACCAACAACCACGCCTACGTGACCGCGGTGGAGAAGCTGGCCGACCTGGCCGTGCCCGAGCGCGCCGAACACCTGCGCATCGTCACCGCCGAGCTGTCGCGCATAGCCAGCCACCTCATCGCTCTGGCCACCTTCGGCCTGGACATGGGGGCCTGGACGCCGCTGCTGTACTGCTTCCGTGAGCGGGAGGAGATCCTCAACCTGCTCGAGCGGATCGCCGGCGGCCGCATGCTCTACAACTACATGGTGCCGGGCGGCGTGCGCTACGACGTGCCCAAGGACAACTGGGTCGCAGACGTGCTCGAGTTCGTCACCATGCTGGAGAACAAGAAGCTCCCGGACTACAACACGCTCCTGACCTACAACAAGATCTTCATCGAGCGCACCTCGGACGTGGGTATCATCTCCAAGGAGACGGCCTTCGACTACGGTTGCACCGGACCGGTGCTGCGCGGCTCGGGCGTGAAGTTCGACTGCCGGCGCGACGATCCGTATTCCCTGTACGACCGCTTCGATTTCGAGATTCCGGTCGGCATGGGCGAGATGGGGACCGTGGGCGACTGCTGGGACCGTTACATCGTGCGCGTCCGGGAGATCGAGCAGAGCTGCCGCATCATCCGGCAGGCGCTCGAGACCCTGCCCGAGGGTCCGTACGGGACCCTCGAACTCAAGAAGCCGGTGAAGGTGCCCGCGGGCGCCGCCTACTCGCGCACCGAGGCCGCCAAGGGCGAGATGGGCCACTACATCATCGCCGACGGCGGGGCCAAGCCCTTCCGCAACAAGGTGCGTTCGTGCTCCTTCTGCAACCTGCAGGTGGTGGAGAAGGTCGGCGTCGGCCTCATGGTCTCCGACCTCGTCGCCCTGGTGGGTTCGCTGGACATCGTTCTCGGGGAGATTGACCGCTGATGGAAGCCATGTACGCCTTCTTCATGGACACGGCCGGCATGGACGAAATGGCGGCGCACATCACCGTCGCGGTGATCATGGCGACGATCATGTTCATCGTCATGGCCCTGTGCGCCATCATCTTCACCTGGATGGAGCGCAAGGTCGCCGGCTTCCTGCAGAGCCGCTACGGACCCATGCGCACCGGCCGCTGGCACGGCTGGGCCCAGGCCGTAGCCGACATGCTGAAAATCCTCGGCAAGGAGGACATCATCCCCGCCGAGGCGGACAAGCCCTACTTCATCTTCGCGCCCCTGCTGGTGCTGCTGGGTTCACTGCTCGCCTGGGCGGCCATACCCTGGGCGCCCGGCTTCGTGGCCGCGGACCTGGACCTGGGCCTGTTCTACATCTTCGCCGTCACCAGCCTCGTGGTACTCGGCATCCTCATGGCCGGCTGGGCGTCCAACAACAAGTGGGCCCTGTACGGCGCCGCCCGTGGCGCGGCCCAGATGGTCAGCTACGAGATCCCCCTGCTCCTGGCGACGATCCCGGTGGTGCTGTACACCGGTTCGCTGAACACCCAGGACATCGTGATCGCCCAGCAGGGCGGCGTGTTGAACTGGTTCGTCTTCAGGGACCCGTTCCTCTTCATCGCCTTCTGGATGTATTTCATCGCCTCGATCGCCGAGACCAATCGCGGACCCTTCGATATGCCGGAGACCGAGTCGGAGCTGGTGGCCGGGTACCATACCGAGTATACGGGCATGCGCTTCGCCTTCTTCTTCCTGGCCGAGTACGCGAACCTTTTCCTGGTCTCCATGATCGCAGTGATGGTCTTCCTGGGCGGCTGGTGGTCGCCGATCCCCGGCCTCGACTTCGCCCCGGCGGCGTGCTTCGTGGTCAAGGGTGTGCTGATGGTCTTCCTGAACATGTGGGTGCGCTGGACGTTGCCGCGCGTGCGCGTCGACCAGCTCATGCACCTGTGCTGGAAGGTGATGATCCCCGTGACGCTGGTCTGCGTGGTCGGGGCGGGTATCTGGATGATGGCGAGCGGCGCGGTCGGCTAGCGGACGCGCCTTAGCATACGAACAGCGGAGAGCAAGATGGTCCAGTACTTCGCGGACATCTACCAGGCGGTGAGCTCGGCCATCCAGGGCATGGGCATCACCATCAAGCACATCTACCGCAAGCCGGTGACGCTACAGTTCCCGGACGAGCGCCAGGTCATGCCCGACCGTTTCCGCGGCTTCGTGCACAACGACATGACCAAGTGCGACTCGTGCAACATCTGCGCGAAGCTCTGTCCCGTCGACTGCATCTACATCGAGACCGAGGGCAAGGGCAAAGAGCGGATGATGACCCGCTACGCCATCGACTACAACAAGTGCATCTGGTGCTCCCTCTGCACGGAGAACTGCCACACGGGATCCATCACCATGAGCCACGACTACGACCACTCGGTGTACGACCGCCGGTCCCTGGTCTACGAGTTCATGGATCCCAACGAGCAGAAGATTCCCTGCCACCGCGCCACGCGCACGGAGATGGACTGGTGGGTGGAGCCCAAGGCGGAGAAGAAACCCAAGCCCAAGCCGGCGGCGGACACCAAGCCGGCGACCGAGACACCGACCGAGGCCGCGCCCGCCCCCGAGGCTGCGCCGCCTGTGGATGAGAAGAAGCCCGAACCGCCCGCCGCGGACCCCGAGCCCACCGACGGCGAAGGAGAGGACAAGTGACAGCCGACCTGATCTTCGTGCTGCTGGCCCTGCTGACGCTGGTGCCCGCGGTCTGGGTGGCCTTCAGCCGCAACATCGTGCACGCGGGATTCTCCCTGCTGCTGACGTTGCTGGGCGTGGCCGGCCTCTACGCCTACCTGGGGGCCGACTTCGTCGCCGTCACCCAGGTCATGGTGTACGTGGGCGGCGTGCTGGTGCTGATCCTGTTCACGGTGATGATGACGCGGGTGCCGCAGAACGGACGTCCGCGCCACGGCCTGGACCGCTTCGTGCCCGCGGCCGTGTTCGCCCTGGGTGTCTTCGGACTGCTCTACAAGACCATCACCGCGGTGGAATGGGCGGCGTCGGAAGGCGCCGTCGAGCCCACCACCGCCGAGATCGGCACCAACTTCATCACCAGCTACATCTTCCCCTTCGAGTACGTCTCGCTGGTGCTGCTGGCGGCCATGATCGGCGCCGCCATCCTCATCCGCGAACGGCGGCCGGAGGAGACTGAGGAGCCGGCGGCCCCGGCCCCGGAGACGGAAGAGGAGGTGGCGTCGTGAACGTCGGACTGCCCCATTTCCTGACCGTGAGCGCCGCCCTCTTCTCGTTGGGCCTGTTTGCGGTCATGTCGCGGCGCAACGCGGTCGGCATCCTCATGGGCGTGGAGCTGATGCTCAACGCGGCCAGCATCAATTTCGTGGCCTTCTCGCGCTACGTGCAGCACGGCATCGACGGCCAGATCATGAGCGCCTTCATCATCGTGCTGGCGGCGGCCGAGGCGGCCGTGGCCCTGGCCATCGTCCTGGCCATGTTCCGGAACTTCGGCACGGTCAACGCGGACACCGTGCAGAGCCTGAAGCAGTAAGGGAGAACGAACGGTGATGAGCGACAACGCCATCCTGTATTCCGCGCTGGCGATCCTCGGTCTGCCCCTGCTGAGCTATGTGCTGACCTTCTTCTTCGGGAAGAAGCTGCCGCGCAAGGGCGACTGGATCGGCGTGGGCCTCATGGGCCTCGCCGAGCTGCTGGCGATCCGGATCTTCATCTCGTTCTGGAAGCTCGGGGACCCGACCCACCGCGTGGAGGGATCCTTCACCTGGATCGACCTGGGCGGCTTCAAGGTCGACGCGGGTGTCCTCGTGGACGGCACCACGGCCATCATGCTGATGGTCGTCTGCACGGTCAGCTTCCTGGTGCATCTCTACTCGGTCGGCTACATGCACGGCGACCGGCGCTACGAGCGCTTCTTCGCCTTCCTGGGCTTCTTCACCTTCTCCATGCTGGGCATCGTGCTGTCGAACAACCTGTTCTTCCTGTACGTGTTCTGGGAGTTGGTGGGCCTGGCGAGTTACCTGCTGATCGGCTTCTTCTTCCACAAGCATTCGGCCGCCAACGCCAACAAGAAGGCCTTCCTGACCAACCGGGTCGGTGACTTCGGTTTCTGGCTGGGCATCCTGGTCTTCTTCACGGCCACCGGCACCCTGAACTACTTCGAGCTCTTCGCCCACGTGCACGCTGGCACCATCAAGGGTTCCCTGCTGGCCTGGGCGGGCGTCGGCCTGTTCATGGGCTGCGTCGGCAAGTCGGCCCAGATGCCCCTGCACATCTGGCTTCCCGACGCCATGGAGGGCCCGACCCCGGTGTCGGCCCTGATCCACGCCGCGACCATGGTCGCCGCCGGTGTGTACATGGTGGCGCGCCTGGCGCCCCTCTTCGGCCCCGAGGCCGGGATGGTGATCCTCTACGTGGGGGCGATCACGGCCTTCATCGCCGCGACCATTGCCCTGGTCAAAACCGACATCAAGCGGGTGTTGGCCTTCTCGACGCTGAGTCAACTTGGGTACATGGTCATGGCCCTCGGCGCCGGCGACTCGGTCAACAGCATGTTCCACCTGACCACCCACGCCATGTTCAAGGCTCTGCTCTTTCTGGGCGCCGGCTCGGTGATCCACGCGGTGCATTCGCAGGAGATGCCCGACATGGGCGGCTTGCGCAAGAAGATGCCCATCACCTTCGTGACTTTCGTGGTCGCGACCCTGGCCATCAGCGGCGTGCCCTTCTTCGCGGGCTTCTACTCCAAGGACGGCATCCTGGGCTCGACCCTGGCCTTCGGCATGATCGAGGGGCACTACCTGCCGTTCATCCTCGGCATCACCGCCGCCGCGGTCACGCCCTTCTACATGTTCCGCATCGTCTTCATGACCTTCTTCGGGAAGCCGCGGGACCAAGAGAAGTTCGACCATGCCCATGAATCCGGCTGGAGCATGACGGTGCCGCTGATGATCCTCGGCGCCCTGTCGATCTGCGCCGCCGGCTGGCAGACCGCCGACGTGGGCTGGTTCTCCAGGTTCATGGTGAAGTACGACGTGCCGGCCATCGCCGCCGAGTTCCATATGGAGGGACCGGCCGCGGCCGAGCACCTGGACACGAGCCACACCGATGACGGTCACGGCACCCCGGCCGACACTCACGCGGCCCAGGCGGACTCCCACGCCCCGGCTGGAGACGCCCACGCCGCGACGGCCGACGACGGTCACGGGGACGCGCACCACGATGTGCACCACACGGCTCACGTGCGGGCCATGGCCATGTCCATCGGGGCCGCCTTCCTGGGCATCCTGGCCAGCTGGTGGGTGTACCACCGCCGCAAGGTGAACACGGCCGCCATCCAGGCCCGCCTGTCCGGGGTCCACACGGTGCTGCAGGGTCAATACTTCTTCGACGAGTTCTACGCCGCCACGATCTACCGCGCCACCCTCTGGTGGGCGGCCATGTGCGCGGCTTTCGACAAGTACGTGGTCGACGGCATCGTCAACGGCACCGGCTATCTCACGCGCATGATGAGCTGGGTCGCCGGGCAGATCGACCGCTGGGTCGTGGACGGCGCCGTGAACGGTGTCGCCGCCGTGCTCCAGGGAGCAGGCGAAGGTTTCCGACGTCTCCAGACGGGCCGGGTGCAGACGTACCTCGTGTACGCCAGCGCCTCGGTCCTGCTACTGGTTCTGGTCTATCGAGTGCTGTAAAGCCAGGGTTGTTGCCAACACCCGAGAGGAGCGCCACGCATGGGTGAGCACATTCTATCCTGGATGACCTTTTTCCCGGTCATCGGGGCGGCTGTGATCGCTTTCATCCCGAGCGAGAGGAAAGAGGTCATCAAGACGGTGGCGGCCGCCGCCGCCGCGGTGCCCTTGATCCTCGCCGTCAAGCTGTTCATGGAGTTCGACCGGGCCACGACGTCCTTCCAGTTCGTCGAGCATTACACCTGGATCAAGAGCTTCAACATCGAGTACTTCATGGGCATCGACGGCCTCAGCGTGCCCATGGTGCTGCTGACGGCCCTGCTTTCGTTCCTGTGCGTCATCGCATCCTGGAACATCGCCAAGGCGGAGAAGGGATACTTCGCGCTCTTCCTGATCCTGGAAGCGGGCATGATGGGCGTCTTCTGCGCCCTCGATTTCTTCCTGTTCTACGTGTTCTGGGAAGTGATGCTCCTGCCCATGTACTTCCTGATCGGCATCTGGGGTGGACCGCGGCGCGAGTACGCCGCCATCAAGTTCTTCCTCTACACCCTGGCCGGTTCGGTGCTCATGCTGCTGGCGATGATCGCCTTCTACCTGAACACGACGGATCCGGTCACGGGCGGCCACACGTTCAACATGCTGCACATGTTCGACCAGGCGAACCACAACAGCTGGCTGCAGTTGACGAACATTCGCCACCTGCTGTGGCTGGGCCTGTTCATCGGCTTCGCCATCAAGGTGCCCATCTTCCCGTTCCACACCTGGCTCCCGGACGCGCACGTGGAGGCGCCCACGGCCGTGTCCGTCATCCTGGCCGGGGTGCTGCTGAAGATGGGAACCTACGGCATCCTGCGCATCAGCTACCCCATGCTCCCGGACGCGGCGGTGTGGTTCGCGCCCGCCCTGGCGATCCTGGGCGCCATCAACATCCTCTACGGCGCCTACTGCGCCATGGCCCAGACCGACATGAAGAAGCTCGTGGCGTATTCTTCGGTCAGTCACATGGGTTACGTGCTGCTGGGCATGGCCGCCTTCACCGAGGCGGGCATCAACGGTGCCGTGCTGCAGATGTTCAACCACGGCACCATCACGGCCATGATGTTCCTCTGCGTGGGTGTCATCTACGACCGCGCTCACCATCGCGAGATCAACGGCTTCGGTGGTCTCGGTCTGCAGATGCCCATCTACACCAGCGTCTTCAGTTTCGCCCTCTTCGCCGCCCTGGGCCTGCCGGGACTGAGCGGCTTCGTGGGCGAGGCCATGATCTTCATGGGCGTCTTCCCGGTGTATCGCACGGTGGCCATCGTCTCGGCCCTGGGCCTGATCATCGGCGCGGCCTACGTGCTGTGGATGCTGCAGCGGGTCTTCCTGGGTCCCAAGAACGACAAGTACGACGACCTGCCGGACATCAGCACCCGGGAGCTTGTCACCCTGGTTCCCATCGGCATCCTGGTGCTGCTCTTCGGCGTGTACCCCATGCCTGTGCTGAACCTCATGAAGGCGTCCCTGAACAATCTGATCAAGGTGGTGGCCGGCTAGGCCCTGCCGACGGGAGCGTTCCTCGATGGAACTGTTGCATGTGAACATCCCCAACTGGTCGGACCTGGCGACGCACTGGCGTCCGGAGGTCATGCTGGTCGGCACCTTCCTGCTGGCGCTGCTGGGCGACCTGGTCGTGCGCGGCCGCCGGCCCGCGGTACCCTTCACGGTGGCACTCGTCGGCCTGACCATGGCCGGGATCTGCGCCGTGCGGAAGCTCGGCGTGGAGGGCGGCACGGTCATGGGCGACCTGGTCGTCGTTGACGGTCTGGCCGCCTTCTTCCGCATCCTGTTCATCTTCACGGGACTGGCCACGGTGCTCTTCGCCTGGACCTCCGAGGAGATCATGGGGAAGAAGCGGGAGAACAAGGGCGAATTCTTCGCCCTGACCGTGCTCTTGACCCTTGCCGCCTGCGTCATGGCCGAGGCCCGCGACCTGCTGATGCTCTTCCTGTCCATGGAAGCGGTCGGCATCGTGAGCTACGTCATGGCCGGCTACATGCGGGGCAGCCTGCGTTCGACCGAAGCCTCCCTGAAGTACGTCATCTTCGGCGCCGTGAGCAGCGCCATCATGCTGTACGGACTGTCCCTGCTCTACGGCATGACCGGCAGCATGCAGTTCGAGGGCATCCGCGCGGGACTGCAGACCGGCGACGTCAACGCCTTCGGCCTGCTGGTGGCGGTCGTCCTGGTCATGGCCGGCATGAGTTACAAGATCGCCGCCGTGCCCTTCCACTACTGGGCGCCGGACGTGTACGAGGGGGCTCCGACCCCGGTCAGCGCGCTCTTCTCGGTGGGACCCAAGGCCGCGGGTTTCGCCCTCATGATCCGTTTCTTCTACACCACCCTGGCCGCCGGTCCGGACGCCAACGCGTCGGCCGGCCTGATCGCCCAGATCAACTGGCCGCTGCTGATGGCGGTCATTTCCGCGGCGACCATGACCTACGGCAACCTGGTGGCGCTGAGGCAGGCCAACGTCAAGCGCATGCTCGCCTACTCGAGCATCGCCCACGTGGGCTACCTGCTCATGGGCTTCGTCCTGCTGACGGACGCGGGCCTGCAGGCGATCCTCTTCTACCTGCTGGTCTACACCTTCATGAACCTGGGCGCCTTCTTCTTCGTGGTGGCCGTCAACAACCACCTCAAGAGCGAGCACCTGGACGACTGGGTGGGTCTGGGCTTCCGCATGCCCTGGGCGGCATCCCTGATGATCATCTTCCTGGGATCGCTGACGGGCATCCCGCCCTTCGCGGGCTTCGCCGCCAAGCTGTACCTCTTCACCGCCGTCATGGACCGGCAGTGGTTCTGGCTGGTCATCGTGGCCGGACTGAACAGCGTGATCAGCCTCTACTACTACTTCAAGGTCGCCAAGGCCATGTTCCTCATGAGCCCCCCCGAGGGCGCGGACATGTCGCCGCTGAAGCTGCACTGGCTGCAGTACACTGTGCTGGGCGTCCTGGCCATCCCGACCCTGGCGCTGGGGCTGTTCTTCGGACGGTTCAAGGGGCTGGCGGACCGGGCCATCGAGATGATGACGACGGGGCTCTGAGAGTTCTACAGACGGAGATCAAGCGAGCCGGAGCCCCGTGGGGTTCCGGCTCGTTCTTTCGGACCGGGGGTCCCCGGGGGCCTCAGCCCAGGATCACCAGCCACCCGGTGATCGTCACCATGGACAACAACGTCGACCCCACGATGATGGCCCCGGCCAGATCCGCGTCTCCGTCCAGCTCCCGCGCCATGACGTAGCTCACCACCGCCGTGGGCGCGGCCATGATCATCACCGGCAACTGCAGGTCGGCGCCCGCGAAGCCCAGTGCCCGCAGTCCTGCGTAGATCAGCGCGGGGTAGACGATGGTCTTGACCAGCGCCACCAGCGCGGCGGTGCGCAGGTCCGCCCGCAGGCGCCGGACGTCCATGCCGGCCCCCACCGCCAGCAGGGCCAGGGGCGCGGCGGTGCGGCCGACCAGGGCCAGGGTCCGGTCCAGGGCCACCGGTAGGGTCAGTCCCGTCAGGGAGAAGAGGATTCCCGCCACGCAGGCGATGATGAGCGGGTTCCGCAGCACGCGGGCCGCCGTGCGCGCCAGCAGGGCGGTCGAGCGCACGGTTCGGTCCTGCTGGGGCAGGACCAGGACGACGACGCCCTGGAAGTTGTAGACGATGACCATGAGGCTCACCAGGACCGCCACCTGGTTCACGCTTTCCTCGCCGAAGGCGTAGATCACCACCGGTAGGCCCACAAAGACCTGGTTGGCGCGGAAGGTCGCCTGGGCAATGACCCCGCGCCGGGTTCTCGAACTCCCGAAGCAGGCGGCGTAGGTGGCGCCCCCCACCAGGACCGTGGCCGCCATGACCACCGCCAGGACCGGCAGGTTGAAGGTCTCGGTGAGGGATTCGGCGGCCGTGGCCCGGGCCAGCAGCGCCGGCGCAGCCACGTAGAACACGAGGCGGGAAACGGCGGCGGCGACCTTGTCGTCGAAGAAACCGGCCCGGCGCAGCACCTGGCCGAGGCCGATGACGAGGAAGATGGGCAGGACGACATCGAGGACGTGCATGGGTCGAATCTACGTCATGGACCGGTCCGGCGAAAGGCGGCCCGGGATGTCACTTGCCCCGGATCAGACCCACCACCCACAGGAGCACGATCGCGCCCACCAGGGATGTGCCCAGGGAGCCCAGGGTACCGCCCCAGGTGATCCCCAGCAACTTGAAGAGGAATCCGCCCACCATGGCGCCCACCACGCCGACAAGGATGTTGCCCAGCAGCCCGGAGCCGCCCCCCCTCATGATCAAGCCGGCTACCCAGCCGATAACCGCGCCCACGAGCAGAAAATAGATCAGGTTCATGGTCGTACTCCCGATCGGCGGCCGCTGGCGGCCAGGTGACGGAGTTGAATTGCGCGACTCATATTATCGTCTTCGGGCTAAAAAGTATCCCAAAACTATCCACTTGTCGCTGTTGAACTTAGCGTGATAGTGTACATCGGCTCACGGCCGCTGGGAGATTCATTCGGGGCGGCCGGATACCACGAGAATGGAAAGGAGGTTCGTGCTTCTAAGGCTGGTCGGGGGGATACCCTTGAGGGTATGACCGGCGTCCCTGATTTTCTCGCCAACTTGGGACATCAGCCTTTCAAGGAGTGTTCATGAAGACGTATCGACTAACTATCGTATTGACCACATTGTTCCTCGTACTGGCCGGGTCCGCCGTCGCCGACGGTACACCCCGCGCCTTCGTCCCGGTCCAGGAGGGCTTCGTCGCCCAAGCCTCGGCCGAACTGCCCTACCACCCCAGTCGCATCCTCGTGAAATTCCGTCCCGAAGCCATGGCCATGAGCCGGTTCGAGCTGGCGGACGATACGGACAAGGCCGCCGACCGCGATCCGTTGCGCACCGGCATGGCCGGCGTGGATCTGGTGCTGGCCCAGGCCGGCATCCGGCAACTGGAGCAGGCCTGGACCGGTCTGAAGCAGGTCGAGCTGGCCGGAAGGCTGGGTATGGACCGCTGGTACATGGTCCGGACCGACGGTTCGTCCGACCCCATGGCGACCGTGCGCCGCCTGCGGAACGATCCGGACGTGGAGAGCGCAGACGTGGACTGGAAGGCCTACCCGGCCGCCATTCCCAGCGATCCCCTCCACTCGATCAACTGGGGCCACAACAACACGGCCCAGATGCTCAGCTACGACTGGGCCACCAACAGCCACGAGAACGGCTCGCCCGTGGGCACCGTCGGCTTCGATACCAACGCCCAGGCTGCCTGGGATGAAGCCCAGGGCTACGGCTCGGCGGGCGTGGTCATCGCCATCCTCGACAGCGGCGTGGACGTGGGCCACCCGGACCTGCGCCAGGTCACGGGCTACGACTACGGCGACAACGATTCCAACCCCGACGACGACAGCTCCCAGCCCGGCCATGGCACCGCCTGCGCCGGTGTGGCGGCGTCCATGAACAACAGTCTCGGCGCGGCCGGCGCGGCTCCGGGCTGCTCGATCATGCCCCTGAAGGTGGCCAACAGCGCCGGGTCCATGTATTTCTCGGCCATCCAGAACGCCTTGAACTACGCGGCCGACAACGGCGCCGACATCATCTCCATGAGCCTCGGCGCCGCCATCAGCAGCGACTCGGCCACGGACGCGGCGATCCTCTACGCCTACAACGCCGGCTGCACCATCCTGGCGGCCACGGGCAACGAGAACGCCAGCACCATCAGCTACCCGGCCATCAACCAGTACGTGATCGGCGTGGGCGCGGCCTCGCCCTGCGGCGATCGCAAGCGCTCCTCCAGTAGCAGCGGCGAGGTGAACCCGGGCGTCAGCACCGATCCCAACGGGTACACCTGCGACGGCGAGCGCTGGTGGGGCTCCAACTACGGCGTGACCACGGCCGACGCCGCCGGCGCGGTGGACATCATCGCTCCGACGATCCTGCCGACCACGGACATCATGGGCTCCGGCGGCTACGACTCGTCGGACTACTCCAAGTGGTTCAACGGCACGTCCTGCGCCACGCCCTACGCGGCCGGCGTCTGTGCCTTGATCAAGTCGGCCAACCCCACCTGGACCCCGGCTCAGATCCGGGACCGCCTGGTGGACACGGCCGAGGATGTGACCAGCGTCGAGTCCGGCGCGGGCTGGGACCGCTACGCCGGCTACGGCATGGTGGACGCGGCCGCGGCCCTGGCCGGCGGCACTCCGCCGGTCGAGACCGTCACGGTGAGTTCGCCCAACGGCGGCGAGACCCTTACCGCGGCCAACGTCTGGACCATCACCTGGGGCAGCACCGGCAGCATCAGCACCGTGGCCATCGACTACTCGGTGAACGGCGGTTCCACCTGGAACGCCATCACCTCGTCGACGACCAACGACGGCTCCTACGGCTGGACG
>JAAEQC010000118.1 GCA_024231905.1 bacterium
GAAGCTTCTCGACTGCTGCCTCCCGTAGGAGTCTGGGCCGTATCTCAGTCCCAGTGTGGCCGGACACCCTCTCAGGCCGGCTACCCATCGTCGCCTTGGTAGGCCATTACCCCACCAACAAGCTAATGGGACGCGGGACCATCCTTCCGTGACAGCTTCAGAGAGAGGCCATCTTTCATCTCCGGACCATGCGATCCAGAGGTCTTATGCGGTATTAGCAGCTCGTTAGAACTGTTATCCCCCGCAGAAGGGCAGGTTTCCCACGCGTTACTCACCCGTTCGCCACTGTACTCGTTTCCCGAAGGAAACTTTCTCGTTCGACTTGCATGCCTAATCCACGCCGCCAGTGTTCGTTCTGAGCCAGGATCAAACTCTCCGTTGTCAAAATATCAACAACAGGATTCATGTCCTGCTTTTCGCAAGAATCAGCTCGCTGAAACGCTCACGACCATCCGAAAACGGCCGTTTGCGAGTCGCGATTGACTCGGAATTGCATTCGGGCCATCGCACGCTATTCTGTTGTCAAAGAGCAGTACCAGGCGCTCGCTGCCGCTGGTCCCCATCAGCAGGGGCACGGAATATACTCAAGAACCGAAAGAGTGTCAACATTTTTTGTGACTTTTTTCGGCCTCGCCGAGCCCCGTTGAAAACGCCCTGCGAGGGGCGTTCCGAGGGTTCGGGTCACCCTGTTCGGCCAGTGCCGTACTCGGGCAACGGAGGCGGAAGTTAAGCGCAGAGCGGCCAGGAGTCAAAAAGAAAAAGCAATTTTCGGGACTTATTTCCACGACGCCGTTATCCTGTTGCCATACAGAGAGTTACGGCCTCGGTTTGGGGACAATCCGGTCCCATGGTGTCCTCCCGGCCACGACAGGGGTGTGTCGGAACCTACACGGATGGTGTTTTTGCCTCCGGAACCCCTTGCCCGGCAGGGTGTTCGATCGGCGACAACCTGGCCCGCGCCCTGCTCTGCTACCCGAGACAACCGGGGAATGCGACCCGTCAAAAACGCCTTGTGGCCGTTCCTCTCGTGAAGCATCATGGATCGGCTGCGCACACGGATGCGTGGCCCAACCACGGCGAGCCCGCAGGGAGGCAGCATGCGCCGCATCTTCGACATCTCGATCCCCCCCCAATGGGTGCGCAGTATCCTGTGGGGCTTGGTCTTCCTCTTCGTGGTGGCCATGGCAGGCTCCCTGGTGACGCTGGACCGCCTGTCCCGCGATCTGCCCGCCCTGGACACGCTCGAGTCCATCGATCCTTCGGTCAAGACCATCATCTTCGCAGCCAACGGCGACACCCTACGCGAATTCTATACGGAGAACCGGACCATCGTGCCCCTGGCACGCATCCCCCGCCGCCTCCAGGAAGCTGTCATCTCCATCGAGGACCGGCGCTTCCACACCCACTACGGCATCGACCTGCGCCGGCTGGTGGGTGTCATCTGGATCAACCTGAGTACCTCGCGCAGCCCCGGCGCCAGCACCTTGACCCAGCAGTTGGCCCGCAACCTCTTCCTGACCCCCGAAAAGCGGGTCACGCGCAAGCTGAAGGAAATGATCCTGGCGGTGCAGATCGAGCAGATCTACACCAAGGACGAGATCCTGGCCATGTACCTCAACCAGATCTACCTGGGCAAGGGCGCCTACGGGGTGCAGGCGGCGGCCCGGACCTTCTTCGGTAAGAACGTGTGGGAGCTCGAGGACGCCGAGTCGACCATGCTCGCGGGCATGATCCAGCTGCCCGAGCGATATTCGCCCTTCCGCCACCTGGACCGGGCCTACTCCCGCCGCGCCACGGTGCTGGAGACCATGATCTCCGCCGGCTACGTGACCCGCCCCCAGGCCGAGACCATCGGCGACACGGAGGTCCATCCGGTGGCCGGGTCCGCGGACGACGCCAGCGCGGGCTTCGCGGCCTATTTCGTGGAAGAGGTGCGCAAGGACTTGGCCGAGATGTTCGGCTCGGACCGCCTCTACAAGGACGGCCTGCGCGTGTGGACGACCCTCGTCCCCCGCTACCAGAACTGGATGGAGGAAGCCCTCGAGACCCACCTGGCGACCGAGGAGACCGGTCGCGAGTACGAGATGACGCGAGCCCTGCACGACAGTCTGGTGGCCGTGGGCGAAGCCCCCGAGAAGATCGAGTATCTCCAGGGCGCGGCCCTGCTGGAGGACGTGCGCACGGGCGCCATCCTGGGACTCGTGGGGGGCCGCTCCTTCACCGACTCCAAGTGGAACATGGCCACCCAGGCCAGCCGCCAGCCCGGCTCCGTCTTCAAGCCCTTCGTCTACCTGACCGCCCTCCAGAGCGGCTACACGGCCAGCTCCGTCCTCATGGACACGCCCTTCGTCCTGGACACGGGCGTGAGCCTGTGGCGGCCCAAGAACTTCAGCGGCACCTTCCGCGGCCCCATGACCCTGCGCTTCTCACTGAGCCGGTCCGTGAACACACCCACGGCCAAGCTCTATCTGGACTTCGGGCTGGCCCCGGTGCTCGAGAACATCGACCTCCTGGGCTTCACGACGCCCCTACCCCGGGTGCCGGCCCTCTTCCTGGGCGCCGGTGAGGTCACCCTGCGGGAGGTGGTGGCGGCCTACAGCGCCTTCGCCAACCACGGCGTCTACACGGGCCAGCACATGATCACCCGGGTGGAGGCGGCCGACGGCGAGGTCCTCTACCAGGGGCGCATCGAACAGCGGGAGGCCCTGGACCCGGCCGAGGCCTACATGATGACCGACCTGCTGCAGACAACCCTGCGCGAGGGAACCGGTCGTGGCGCCCGCTGGCGGGGCTTCACCAAGACCGGAGCCGGCAAGACAGGTACCACCAACGAGAGCACGAACGCGTGGTTCTGCGGCTTCACGCCGAGCTTCTGCGGTGGAGTGTGGGTGGGTTTCGACAACGCCGTCCCCATGGGAAGGGGCGCCACGGGCGCCCGCATGGCCCTGCCGATCTGGGCGAATTTCATGGGCAAGGTGACCGACGAGAAGGGTGACGAGCCCTTCATGCGGCCCCCGGGCATGGTCGAGCGCACGGTGTGCCTCAACTCGGGAATGCTGGCCACCAGCGGCTGCGATTCCCTGGCCCAGGAAATCTTCCTGCCGGGCAGCTATCCCCAGGGGGTGTGCGACCTCCACGGCGGGGAACTCCACGACTTCCAAGGCGTGGACAAGGGCTTCGAGACCATCGACGACGAGGACGACGAGTTCTGATCCTCACCGGCCCCCGGTTCTAGAAACGCTCCAGGATCAGGGGCCGCGCCGACACCTCCTGCCCACTCCAGACGAGCGTGTCGGCCACGCGGCGCGCGGCGGCCTCGGCCTCGTCGCTCCGGTCGCAATGGACGCGGGCCACCACGTCCCCCTTGGCCAGCTTGTCGCCCACCGCGGGCAGGAATTCCATGCCGCAGGCCAAGTCCAGCGGGTCCTCCACCTGCTTGCGCCCGCCCCCCATGTCCGCCAGGGCATAGCCCAGCTGGCGGCAGTCCATGCCCGCCAGCCAGCCGTCCGCCGGAGCGGTGACCTCCGCGGCCAGGGGCGCGGTGGCCAGGCCGAAATCATCCCGGTCCAGGTCGAGGCGGCCATCCTGGGCCGCCACCCAGCGCTGGAGGGCCGTCCAGGCCCCGCCGCCGTCCCAGGCCTCGTCAACCTGTGCGCGGGCCGCCTGCTGTTCCGGTGCCAGACCGGCGCCCAGGACCATAGCCGCGGTGAGTTCCGCCGTGAGTTCGACCAGGTCGGGCGGCGCCTGCTCTCTTCCCCCCGGACGCAGGGCGGCGAAGGCCTCGATGGTCTCGTTGGCGTGGCCGATGGCCCGGCCCAGGGGCTGACCCATGTCCGAGAAGAGGACAGCCATGTGCCGGCCGTGGCTCTCCCCCACGGCCACCAGCGCCCTGGCCAGCTCACGGGCCTGGTTCAGGTCCTGCATGAAGGCTCCCGACCCGGTCTTCAGGTCGATGACGATGGTCCGGGGACCGGCCGCCAGCTTCTTGGACATGATCGAGGCGGTGATCAGGGGCACGCAATCCACGGTGCCGGTGACGTCGCGCAGGGAATAGATGCGGCCGTCGGCCGGAGCGATGTCCGCGCTCTGGCCCACGATGGCGCAACCAGCGCGGCCGACGATGTCCAGGAACTCTTCGTTCTCCATATGGATGCGGTAGCCGGGGATGGCCTGGAGCTTGTCCAGGGTGCCCCCCGTGTGGCCGAGGCCCCGTCCCGAGAGCATGGGCACGCACAGGCCGCAAGCGGCCGCCAGGGGCGCCAGCAGGAGGCTCACCTTGTCACCCACGCCGCCGGTGGAGTGTTTGTCCGCCGTGGGCGCCGGTAAAGACGCCGTATCGAGTTCGGCGCCGCTGGCGAGCATCACGCCGGCCAGGCTCGCGGTCTCCCGGGGATCCATGCCGTTGAACCACACGGCCATGAGCAGGGCCGCCATCTGGTATTCGGGGATCTCGCCGGCGGTGAAGCCGTCCACGGCGAAGGCGATCTGCTCGTCGGCGAGGGTCTCGCCCCGCTTCTTGGCCTCGATGATCTGCAGGATGTTCATGCTCGCTCCGTGTTCATTTCGGTTCCGTTGCCCCGCCGGGCGTGAAGGACGTGAAGGCCTCGGGCAGCAGATCCGCCGCGGTCAGGACTTTCACCGGACCGTCGGCGCCCTGCTCCCCGGCCAGATAGACGGTCATGCCGGGCCCGAATTCCATGAGCACCTGCCGGCAGGCGCCGCAGGGCGGAGTCGGGACATGGCCGTCGGCGCAAACGGCGATGGCGGTGAAGTCGCGCACGCCGTCGGTGACGGCCCGGCCGATGGCGGTGCGCTCGGCACAGATGGACAGGCCGAAGCTGGCGTTCTCCACGTTGGTGCCCAGGTGGATCCCGCCGGCCGCGTCGCGCAGGGCGGCGCCCACCCGGAAACGGGAATAAGGCGAATGGCTGCGCTCGCGCACGGCGCGGGCGGCCTCGACGAGTTCACGGTCGATGGCAGTCAAGACGATCCTCCCTTGCGCACCTCGGCCAGGAAGCTCCTGCCCTTGGCCGGGGATGCGCTGGCGAAGAAATCCGCGAAGGTGGCGGCCACGTCCATGAAACCTCGGCGCACGCCCAGATCCACGCCCGGCTCCGTGCCGGCCAGATAGGCCAGCAGGGGCACGTGTTCGCGGGAATGGTCCGTACTCGGGGTGGTAGGATCGTTGCCGTGGTCGGCGGTCAGAAGCAGCAAGTCGCCCGGGGCCAGGCGCGGCAGGAAGTCGGCGAACCAGCGGTCGAACTCCTCCAGGCCGCCCTTCATGCCTTGCGGGTCGTTGCGGTGGCCCCAGAGCATGTCGAAGTCCACCAGGTTCAGGAGCACCAGTTCGTGGCCGTCAGGTGTGGCCGCCCGCAGGCGTTCCAGTTCGGCCATGCCCGCGGCGTTGCCTTTGGCGGGGAAGGTCTCGTCGATGCCGGCGCCGGCGTAGAGGTCGTAGATCTTGCCGATGGCCCGAACGGTGACACCTGCCGCCTGCAGCAGCGGCAGCACCAGGCCCGGCGGCGGCTCCACCGAGTAGTCGTGCCGGTCGGGCGTGCGTTCGTAGGCGCCGCTCTCGCCGGTGAACGGCCGGGCGATGACGCGGCTCACCCCGTGGGGCGGCACGAGCATCTCCCGGGCGATCTCGCACACCCGGTACAGTTCGGGCACGTCGCACACTCGGTCGTGGGCCGCGATCTGGAAAACGCTGTCGCCGGAGGTGTAGACGATGAGCTTGCCCGTGGCCAGGTGCTCGTCGCCCAGTTCGGCGATGATCGCCGTGCCGCTGACCGGCCTGTTTGCCAGCACACCGTAGCCCGTGCGCCGGGTGAACTCGGCGATGACTTCGGGGGGAAATCCGTCCGGGTAAGTGGGGAACGGATCGGCGGTGACCAGGCCCATGAGCTCCCAGTGGCCCGTGGTGGAGTCCTTGCCGGCGGAGATCTCTTCCAGGCGTCCCCAGGAGGCCCGGGGCGCGGCGACGGGCGGCATTCCGGCGATGGTGTGACAGTTGCCCAGACCCAGGGAGCCGAGGGTCGGCAGGTCGAGGCCGCCGACGACACCGGCCAGGTTGCCGAGGGTGTCACTGCCCGTATCGCCGTAAGCGTCGGCGTCGGGAGCGCCCCCGACTCCGACCCCGTCGAGGATGACCAGATATGCCCGTGCCATGTGTTTCCTTTCTTATCCGGGCGGACCGTACCGCCGCGGGAATCCCGATACGTTACGTGCGTTGCGGGCACGGCGTCAACGGGCCAACGCACGGTTTGGCGAGCGGGTCCTTGCCAGAGTTCATCCCGCCGCTACAATTGTTAGCATGAACGGCGACCTCTTCCACCCCGCGGGCTCGAGCCCGTCCCCTGAGAAGGCAGCGGCCGGTTCGCCCCTGGCGGACCGGATGCGGCCGGCCACCCTCGAGGAGATGGTGGGCCAGCAGGAACTGCTGGGCGAGCGCGGCCCCCTGCGCCTGCTACTCACCGGCGACGCCCTGCCCTCCCTGCTCCTTTGGGGTCCGCCCGGTTGCGGCAAGACGACCCTGGCCCGGCTGGTGGCGGGGCACACGGCGGCGCGCTTCGCCGAGTACAGCGCCGTGGCCGTGGGGTCCAAGGAACTCAAGGCCGTCATGGCCGAGTCGGCGCGGTTGCGGGAAGCCACAGGCCGCCGCACAGTCCTCTTCCTGGACGAGATCCATCGCTTCAACAAGGCCCAGCAGGACGCCCTGTTGCCCTGGGTCGAGCGGGGTGACGTCACTCTCATCGGCGCCACAACCGAAAACCCGAGCTTCGAAGTGAACAGCGCCCTCATCTCCCGCACACGCCTGTTCGTGTTGAAGCCCCTGGCGCCGGACGACGTACGGGCCCTGCTGGAACGCGCCCTGGCCGCGCCGGCGGGCCTGGACGGCGCCCTGGTCCTGGCGGACGATGCCCTGGACGCCCTGGCCCGTCTGGGCGAAGGCGACGCCCGGGCCTCCCTGGGCCTGCTGGAAGCGGTCGCCGCCGCCGCGGCGGCGGGCGCCCTGCCGACCGAAGGCGCCCCCCTCAGTGCGGAGATGATCGGCCCAGTGCTGCAACGGCGCGCCGCCCGTTTCGACAAGAGCGGCGACGAGCACTTCAACGTGATCAGCGCCCTGCACAAGAGCATCCGCAACAGCGATGTGCAGGCGGCCGTCTACTGGCTGGCCCGCATGCTCGAGGGCGGCGAGGACCGGCTCTACGTGGCCCGCCGCCTGGTGCGCTTCGCCAGCGAAGACGTGGGCATGGCCGCGCCGGAGATGCTGGCGCGCACCCTCGCCGCCCGGGACGCCGTCCATTTCCTGGGTCCTCCCGAGGGAGACCTGGCGCTGGTGCAGGCGGTGGTCGATCTTGCCCTCTCGCCCAAGAGCAACGCCCTGTACAGGGCGGAGAAGGCCGTGCGCCGGGAAGTGTCCGAGGGCGTCAATCCCCCGGTCCCCCTGCAGCTGCGCAACGCGCCCACGCGACTCATGAAGGAGACCGGCCACGGCGCCGGTTACGTGTACGCCCACGACACGAACGACGGCATCGGCGACATGGATTGTCTGCCGGCGGAGCTTGCCGGACACGAGTTCTACCGTCCCGGCGGACGCGGCTACGAACAGGAACTGGCCGCGCGGATGGAGCACATCCGCCGCTGGCACGAGCAGAGGCGCTCGCGGCGGGACGGAACCGACGCGGACTGAACCCGGCGAAAGGATCGACATGAAGAGAATCGGAGTGCTGACCGGTGGCGGCGACGCGGCCGGCATGAACCCCGCCCTGCGGGCGGTCGTGCGCACGGCCTGGCAGCACGGCGCCGAGGTCGTCGGCATCAAGCGAGGCTGGCGCGGTCTGGCCGAAGGCGACTTCGAGGTCATGGGACCGGGTTCGGTGAGCGGCATCCTCCACCAGGGAGGAACCGTATTGCGCACCTTCCGCTACCCGGAATTCGCCACGCCCGCCGGCACGAAACCCATCGCGCGCACCCTCAAGAAGATGAAGCTGGACGGCATGGTCGTCATCGGCGGCGACGGCAGCTTCCGCGGTGCGGACAAGCTCCAGCGGGAGTTCGGCCTGCCGGTGGTCGGCGTGCCAGCCACCATCGACAACGACATCCCGGGCACCGACATCTCCATCGGCTTCGACACGGCCCTGAATATCGCCATCGACGCCGTGGACAAGATCAAGGACACGGCCACCAGCCACGGCCGCATCTTCGTCATCGAAGTCATGGGCCGCGAGTACGGGCTGCTGGCCGCCCAGACGGCCATAGCCACCGGGGCCGAGGAAGTCTTCCTACCGGAGATCCCCTTCGACCTGGACGAAGCCTGCCGCCGCATCAAGGCCGGCTACGACCGGGGCAAGCACCACGCCATCATCATCGTGGCCGAAGGGGCGGGCAAGGCGTCCTACGTCACCTTCGAGATCCGCGAGCGGGTCAAGCGCGACGTGCGCATGGCCGTGCTGGGGCACATCCAGCGGGGCGGCTCCCCGTCGGGCTACGACCGCATCCTGGCCTCGCGCCTGGGCCACAAGGCCACCGAACTGCTCTTCGAGGGGAAGCACGGGGTCATGGTGGGCGTCGTGGCCAACAAGTTCAAGACGAGTGCGCTCGTGCGGAAGGGCAAGATGAAGGCCAACGCCGTGCTGCGGGACGCGCGCCTGGCTGAACTGCTTTCCTGATTCCGGGTCGGATCACCAACGAGAACGGGCTCCCCGCACAGGGAGCCCGTTCTCTTATCCACCGGTGGAGTTGGGAGGCCTACTCGGGCTCCGAACCCTCCACGAAGGTGTTTGCGTACTTGAACCAGTTGATCTTCAGGGTGCCCAGCCAATGGCCGTAACCCTCCTGCACGTCGCGGCGGGCAGTGAACTGATCCTCCAGGGAGACCACGGAGAAGGAACCGACCAGCGGCAGGTCCTTCTCGATCAGTACGTTCAGCATCCAGTCCGCGCCCGGGGTCACGTCCACTATCTCCATGAACGTTTCCTCGAAGAGCGCGTACCAGGCGAAGTCCTCGGGCGAGGGATTCGCCTTGACCGAATCGGCCAGGTCGTAGCGCGGCAGGTAGGCGAAGCGCTCGATGCCGGTCTGGACCGGACGCAGAGGATCGTCCTCGTTCTCCGGCAGGAAGGTCGTGCGAGCCTCGTCGATGGCTCTGCGGCTCCAGCCGATCTCCGGCAGGGGCGCACCCGGGGTCTCCAGGTCGATGGCGCCGGCCCGCAGCAGCCGCGGCAGGGTGTAACCCTGGGGCGCGGGCAGACTGTCGGCCTGGACCACGCCGCCGCGCTTGATGCGCTGCAGGACCAGGTGGGAGGGCTGCGGCGTGAAGGCCTTCCGCACGCCGAGCAGGGCGCCGGAGAGGCTGGTGTACTTGTTCTCCATATCCTCGGCTACGAGGAATTCGAGCAGGTTGCCGTCGCGGATGATGGCGACGTTGCCGCGCACGTATTCGAACTCGGGCGCATCGATCTCGAACAGGAAGCCGACGCTGAGGGTGTCGCCGCGGGTGATCCGCCGCAGGGAATCGTAGACGTACGGGTCGACCTCTTCATCCTTCCCGCATCCGGACATACCGAGGAACGCTACGGCCAACAGGCCAAGCAGCAGGACGGGAACCCAGCGACGCAGGGACGCAACACCGAACATGAACCAACCTCCCTAAGAGTCCGCTTCCTGCCCAGCCAGTGGGGCTGCGGGGCAGTTCGAGCTATGAGATTCCGGGCAATTCCGCGCAAGAGTAGACCCGGACGCAGATGGCGTCAACCGGAGCCTTTGCGGCCCGAGACTCCATGAAATTGGGGCATCGGCGCGAAAAAAGCAAATCCAATCCGGGAACCGGCTTGCGCGTGCGCGTGCCGGGCAGTTGCCTCAGAGCCGGGGCAGTCGCCGCACGGCTCCGAGCACGTCCGTCTGGGTAGACAGGCCCCCCTCCCAGAGGGACTGGAAGATCTGCCAGTGCTCGGGCAGCACCACGCCGACGGCGGAGAACAGGGCCGCGAAACGGGCACGGCGCACGGCCAACTGGTAGCAGGGCAGACCGCTGCGGGCCAGGCGGCCGTCGATGACCACGTCCCAGGCCGCGGCGAAGGCCTCGGCCCACGGCACGGGCACCAAGTCGGGCACCAGTTCGTGCTGCAGCAGGTCCGCCGCCAGGGCGCACTGATGGTGACAGAAAGCGTCGGCCGTCGCCGGGGCGAAATTTTCTGCCGGCTGAACCTCGTCCTCCCGGGGCGCCGGGCGTTGCTCCCATACCTGCCGGGCGCCGTCGTCCACGCTACCGGTGGGCTCGGGACGCAGCCCATCGCTGTTGCAGTAGATGGTCAGCACACGCCGTCCCTCCGGGCCCGGGTCCAGGCGCAGCCAACCCGTGTCGTGCCCGGGCAGGTCGTCCACGCACAGGACCGCCTCGGCCAGGTGCGTCGCCAGCCGGAGATGGGCCACGGCGGCCTCGAGGTGAGGCACGACCAGGTTGGCCAGCGCCGGTTCGCAGGCGTGGCAGGAGACGCGGCAGGCGTCCGGTGCGGTTGCGTCAGCCACGGCTTCAGGCCTCCGCCACCATGGCGCCGCCACCCACCGGTTGCAGCTTGGCGGTGAAGTGCCGCAGGGAAGGCGGCTCCCAGACGATTTCCAGGCCCCGCAGGCGCGGGCCCAACTCCGCGACGCGGGCGCAGGTTTCGGCCACGTAGTCCAGCTGGGTGTGGGTGTAGACGCGCCGCGGCACGGCCAGCCGCACAAGCTCCAGGGCCGGATGCACCGTGGCGCCCGTGTCCGGGTCCAGGTGCTCGAACATGAGGGAGCCGATCTCCACGCCCCGCACGCCGCCTTCCAGATAGAGGGCCGCCGTGAAGACCTGAGCTGGGAACTCCGACTGGGGAATGTGCGGCAGCACCCGGGCCGCATCCACGTAGACGGCGTGGCCGCCTATGGGCTGCAAGCAGGGAACCCCCAGGGACTCGAGCCGGTCGCCGAGGCGTTTCACCTGGCCGATGCGGTAGGCCAGGTATTCTTCGTCCATGACCTCCTCCAGGCCCTGCGCCACTGCGGCCAGGTCCCGTCCGGCCATGCCGCCGTAGGTGGGAAAACCCTCGTGGAGGATGAGATCGTTGGTGACCTCCAGGGCCAGGTCGCCGTCGTTGAGGCAGAGGAAGCCGCCGATGTTCACCAGGGCATCCTTCTTGGCGCTCATGGTGCAACCGTCTCCGAGGGAGAACATCTCCTGGGCGATTTCCTTGACCGTGCGGTCGGCGTAGCCCTTCTCGCGCTGCTGGATGAACCAGGCGTTCTCGGCGAAGCGGCAGGCGTCGAAGATGAGGGGCACGCCCCGCTCACTGCAGTAGGCCGACACCTGCTTGATGTTGGCCATGGACACGGGCTGGCCGCCGCCGCTGTTGTTGGTGACGGTGATCATCACGAAGGGAATGCGTTCGAGGCCGTACTTGGTGAATGCCGCCGCCAGCTTGTCCAGGGACATGTCGCCCTTGAAGGGCGCCACCAGCTGCGCGTCCAGGCCCTCGTCGCACACACAATCCAGGGCGATGGCGCCCCGGTGCTCCACATTGGCGCGGGTCGTGTCGAAGTGGATGTTGTTGGGCACCACGTGCTCGGGGGTCACCGCGGCAGCGAAGAGCAGGCTCTCGGCAGCCCGTCCCTGATGGGTGGGGATCACGTGCCTGTACCCGAAGATGTCCCGGATGTTGCGTTCGAATTCGGCGAAGCTCTTGCTGTAGGCGTAGGCCTCGTCGCCGGTCATCATGGCCGCCCACTGGCGATCGCTCATGGCGCTGGTGCCGCTGTCGGTAAGCAGGTCTACGTAGATGGCTTCCGACGGCACCTTGAAGACGTTGTAGCCGGCCGCATGCAGTTGCGCCTGGCGCTCCTCGCGGCTGACCCGCTGGATCCTCTCGACGACCTTGATGCGGTACGGTTCGAACGGCAGGTCCATGCTTCGCTCCTTCGGTCCGTTGCGGCTGCGACGCCGCCGACGACCGGCGACGGTTTCCCCTCGCCTTCGAAACTAGTCTCCGGAGGGCCGGTGGACAAGGAGCGTGGAAGCGTAGGACCGTCGCTCAGGAGCCAGCCTCGCCCGGGAGCGGGGAGCGTTCCTGGTAGAGAACGAGCAGACTGTCCGCGACCCGCGACAGGACCCGGTAATGGCGGCGCGGATCCTCGCTGCCCAGGCAGAGATGGACGGCGCCCGGTACCGTAGGTCCAGGAGTGCGCGAGGAGGGGGCCAGCAGGACCAGTGGCCGCCCCGCCGGTGGGGCGTCCACGCCGAGATCTCGGGCCAGGAGGCGCCACCAGACCAGCCAGACCGGGTCGCCGGGCAGGGCGCTCACCTGGGGATCGCCCCAGGCGGCCACGAGGCGCTCGGCTCGCAGACGGGCAACCGGCGCGGAGAATACGGCGGCCAGATCCGGTCGCGCCAACAGTTCGTGGTAGAGGTCGCCCAGGGTGATCCGTGCCGGGTCCCGCGGGTCCGGGCCCGGCCATGCCGCACCGGCAGCCGCACCGGCGGGCAGACGGCCCAGTAGCTGGAAATCCGCGGCGACCGTACCCTCGCTCCCGTCCGCCGGTTCCGTCGTCGCCGGGCCGAGGACCCGGGCCAGGTCACCCGTGTCCGCAAGCAGATCCGCCGCCGCCGCCAGGAGTTCGCAAGATCCCGGCAGAAAGAGGGCGTCCAGAGCTTCCTCGTCCACTGCCAGCCAGCCCTGGTCACGCAAACCGCGGCCCAGGAAAGCCACGTCCTCGGCCAAGGGCGCCGTCACGCGGAATTCGTCGGTCAGGAGACCTTCGGCGTGGGCGGACCTGATTCGGGCCAAGCACTGGTCCAGATTGGCGGCGTACTCGGCCGCCACCCGTCCCTTCTCCTGGCGCGAGGCTCCCGTGGTGGTGACGCCTCCCGCGTCGCACAGTTGACGGACTTCCGCCCAAAGGCGCCGGGCCTGGTCGTGCTGGCCCGTAAGATGGATCACGGAGGCCGCCCGGGGTGTCGTCAGAAAGAGGTTCTCCCAAGGTTCGTCGGCCGCCGCCTGGTCCACGGTCATGATCAGACGCCGCCCGCGTCCGGCCTGGGCCACACGATAGCGGGTCTCGGGCGGGAAACGCTGGGCCTCGGCGAGAATCACTACATCCCGGCGGGCCGCCGCCGACCAGGCCGCTGCCGGGGCGTCGGGCGGCAGCAGGTCCACGTCGGGCACATGGATCTCCAGACGCAGTCCCAGGTGCAGGGCAGCGCGGTTCCAGCGGGCGGCCGCCGCCGTGTCCGGACAACACAGCACCGCCGGCCCTGGGTCCTCGCCCCGCCGGCCCACGTGGGCCAGTCCGGCCAGGACCGACGCGCCGCGCCCGCTGCCGGCCGGCCCCTGGAGCACCAGGAAGGCCTCTTCCTCGTCCAGGCCCGCCACCGCCGCCACCCGCTCACCGCCCGTGGCCACATCGTCCCGTTGGCGCTCGCCCGCCAGGAGCGACCACCAGCGGCCAGGCGTCCGGATACGGCTCCGGGCCGGTTTCGAGACCGCCTCCGGCGTTGCTCCCAGAAGTTCCCCCGCCAGTTGCCAGGCCGCGCCCCGACCAGAAGCGGTGCCGCTGTCGGCCAGGGTGAGCAGGTCGACCAGGTGGGCTGCGCCCGCGCCGCCGGGACCGAGCCAGCGCCACTCGTCCAGGGCGGCGCCAAGACCCAGGAACGCCTCTTCGTCCGGTCGCAGTTCGTCGAGCCCCGTCTCCACCAGGAAGCCGGCGCCGGTCTCCACTGCCGTCCCCATGACGTCGCGCAGGCGGTTACCGAAGAGATCCAAGGACCCGTGGACCGCCGCGCGCACCTCCGCCGGCGGCCGCGCCACCTGGAGCAGGCGCCGGTTGGCGCCGAGAACGCCATCGGGCGCCGTATAGGACAGTCCGGACACCCCGGGATCGAGCCCCAGCAGGAAGGTGTCCAGGCGTCGCAGCATGGGCGCGTCGATCTCGGCCGGAGGCGCCGCCAGGTCCATGCGCGTCCGCGCCCCGGCGGGCAGGCCGCCGAGCCAGAGGGACAGGAACAGGTCGGCCGTCTCGGTGAGGGCCACCAGGTCGTTCTCGAGTTCGGCGTAGCGACGCTTGATGAGCAGGGCGTGGCCGCCTGTCGCCACGGCTTCCGGAGCGCTCCCGTCCCCTGCCGCCGACAGGTTGTCGCCGGCCAGGCCGGCCGTCCAGCGCAACACTGCCAAACCGCGTCGCACTACCGGCACCGGCAGCCCCGCCAGGGCGGCCAGTCGATCGTAGCCCACCAGTTCCCGCGCGGAAGCCAGCTGGTCCGGGGTCGTATTCCCGTCGCCCTCTCGACGTCGCTCCAGCAAGGGGCCCAGCCCGGCCAGGAGCCGGCGCAGGCGCGCGATCACCGTGGCCGCCGGTAAGGCCGCTCCAGCCCCGGGAACCTCCGCGTCCGCGGCCGGTGCGTCGGCGCGCACCACTTTGACCTCCGCCGCCGCGACGAGGTAGCGCACCCAGGGTTCAGCGAGGGCGTCCGACTGCAACACCGTGCTGGTGGACGGAAGGGCTAACGCCGTGCGCAGCGCCACGGCCAGAGCCCGGGCGTCGCCCTGCTCGGCGGGCAGCCACTCGGCCAATTCGGGCACGAGCACGGCCACCGGGGGCCGTTCCCGGATCACCGCGTCGAAGGCGGGATCGGCCAGGTCGGACGGACGGGCCCAAAGGACCGGACCCGGCGCGAAGACGCCCCCGGCAGTCCAGACCGATTGTCCCCGGGCCAGGGAGCCGCCTGCTCTCGCCGCGGCGGACCACGGGGCCGCCGCCACGCACAGCAACCAGCTGTCCACGCGGCCGGCCTCCCAGTCGGCTTCGACCGCGGCCAAGAGAGCGTCCCTTGTGGATCGTCCCTGGCCCACTTCCAGGTGCCGTCCCGGTCGAACTTCGCCCTCGCCACCTACCGGAACCGTCCAATCGGCGCGGGCGTCCAGCCAGGCGCGTATCTCTTCCACCACGGCCGGCGCCGGTGCGGGGGTGGCCCCGGCCGCGGCGCCCGGTAGATCGAAGCAGCGGGCGCCGGGGGCGAAACGGGGCAGGGCCTTCTCCCCGGACCAGGCATGCTCCCGCGCCGCCGTCGACGGCAAAAGGGTCCACCAGCGGGGATCGAGCACCTCTACCACATCCCAGCGGCCGGCCAGGTGCGCCGCCAGCTCGAGACTGCAGACGCTGCGGGCCACGGCCAGGCTCTCCTCGCGGTCACGGTCGCGCTCACTCCAGCCGGAGGCGGACGGCGCCGGCGCCGGCGGTTCCGGCAACTCCAGTCCGGCCAGGACCGGCAAGGTCAGTACGAGTCCGGGCGCGCCCCCGCCAGCCCTGGCGCCGGGCGGCAGCAGGCGGCAGCGGGCGTCGTCGGCCAGAAAATCCCCGGCGCGATCGCGCCAGAACTCCGCACCGAGCCCGGTCGCCGGCGGCAGGATCACACGCACGGCTCCTTCGGCCGCGGGTCGGCGCACGTGCTGCACGGCTGCGGCCAGGCCCGTGGCGACCAGACGCCGCGCTCCCGGCGCCACACCGCGGTCGGCCAGCAGCAGGCGTGGCGGACGCACGTCGGTCAGGGCCAGGGTCGAAGCCGGGCCGTAGACTTCGAGCCAGCGGGCCAACTGGGCCTCCACTTCCGCCCGTGCGAAGACCGCCCCGGTCAGCACCGAGAGGTGGCGTTCACCGCGGGTGTGGAGCAGGGCGTGCCACGCGGACGGGTCTCCGCCGGGCCGGCGCAGAAGGTCCGCGTGCACGGCCGCCGAGTCCAGGAAGACCCACGACGCGCCGCTGCCCTCGAAGACGCCCCAGGTGGCGTCCAGGTCCGGCTCCTCGTCCGGCAGATCCTTCGCCAGTCCGCACACGCAGCCCGCCCGGCGGACCCGCTGGGCGAACTGCGCCGACCAGTCGGGTCCCGATCCTTCGTCGGCCAGGCGTGGCGGCCGCCGCGGCAGGTCGGCCACCAGTTCGGCATAGCGGTCCAGCACCGGGAAAGCCTCAGGCGACCAGGGCCGCAAGCGAGCCACGTCCATCAGGTCGCCGTTGTGGGAGGTCACCAGGCGCTGCCAATGACACAGGGGCACCAGTCCATCGGCCAGTTCCACTGCCTGCTCGCCGCCGGGCAGGATCTCCTCCAGCCAGGCCAGGGCCGCACCCAGGTCGTGGATCAGGCCGCCGGGCGGAATGAGGGTCGTCAAACCACCGCCGGCGGCTGTCGCCGACGCTACCTCGTCGAGCCGGTCGTCCCGGTCCAGCACCACCCGCCAGCGGTGGCGCCCCTCCCCCCAGGCCGCGAGCACAGGCCCCGGGCGCCCGGTGGAAACCAGGGCCAGGGCGTTGCGGCCCAGATCGGGCCGGATACCGTCGGCAGCCGTCTCGATGCCCGCCGGTCGCGCCGGGAACGGGTCGGGCCGCGTCCACAGCAGCGGCAGGGTCCAGGGCGCGAAGGATTCGTCCACCGCCCGGCCGGCGGTATCGTCCAGGACAAGATGCCCGTAGAGGAAGACCGCGGCCGGGTCGCCGCGCTCGGCGAGACGGCCGATACCCGCCCGCAGTGCCGGATCCGCCGCCGCGATCCGGTTTCGCAGAGCAAGCCAGGCCAGTCCCCCGTGGAGCGCGTCCCTGACGCCGCCGTCACCGGCTCCGGTATCGCGATCGGGCGCCAGGAGCGGATGCCCAAGATCATCGCGCCAGCCTGCCCGCCACGGTCCGGCTTCCGAGGCCCCCAGACCCGCCAGAGCATCGCGGGTCAGACCGGTTCGCGGCAAGCCGTTCTCGGCGAGCACACCGACGTATTCCGCCACGGACCAGGAGGCCGCACCGTCGGGCAGGGCCACCGCCAGGCCCGCGAGGATCGACGGATCCGTAGCGGTTACCCGTCCATGGCACGCGGCGAGGAACTCCTCCAGCGGCGCGGAATCCGCGGCGCTTGCCCAGTGGGCCAGATCGCGCGGTTCGTCGCCCCACCAGAGAACACAAACCAGTCGGCCGCCGGTACCGCCGGCCACCGTGGCCCAGGCGCGGTCGTCGCGTGCGGCGAGATCCGGCCGCCGGTATTCCAGCCGGGCCAGGGCCGCCTGGAAACGGCCGGCCACCTGGCTCCCCGCCGCCAAACCGGCCGATTGGAGAGCCAACAGGGCCTCGTCGTACTGGGGTACCGGGAAGTGGGTATCGTCGATGTTGCCCAGGATCTCCAGCAGGCGAACCCGGGCCTCGTCGGCCCGGGGACCCGGTGCCCCGTCCAGGGCCAGGTAGGCCCGGTACAATCCCACGCTGGCGTCGGCCCGGCCCAGGAGGCGGTCCGCACTGATGGCTTCCAGCCAGGCGCGCTCCTGCTCCAGGCGGTCGCCGCCGGCGAAGTAACGGGGGTCTAAAAACGACATGACCGCGTCGGCCCATTCCACGGCCGGATCGGTGCCCCGCACCAGGTGCCCCTGCTCCAGGAACACCTCGAGCATGGCGGCCCCCTTGCGGGCGAGCCAGAGGCGATCCTCCTCGGTCAGGGGCAGATCGTGGCGCAGGAGATGCGGGTCGAAGGACTGCCCGGTGCGCTGGGCGGTGCGGAACAGGCCCTTGAGCAGGTTCACCGCCGAGCCTGGCTCCTCGGGAAAGAGCGCGCTGCGGGCCACCAGGTGGAGAGCCGAGGCAAGGACCGGTTGGTTCGCCGCGGCGTTGTCCTCGGGACGCAACTCCGCCACCCGCACGCCGGCCCGCACGCGGGCATCCCCCTCCCGGCGGAAGCGCTCGCGGAAAGCCGCTGCCCGCCGGGACCAGCGGCCGGGCACGGCTGCGCCCTGCCGGCGCAGCAGCCGGCCCACGGCGTCACCGAGCCGCTCGGTGAAGAAGACCCGGCCGGGGGACTCGCCCCGCCGGTCACGGGCGAGTTCGTAGGAGTGCTCGGCACCAGCGAAATCGGACGCGTCCAGCGCCGCCTCGGCGTCGGCCAGGTGCCGCCAGTAACTGCGTTCGCGGGAATCGGATCGGTCCATGGCCGGAATCTACCATGGCATGCGCCGGGACCGGAAGGGCAAACGCCACCGACGTTTCAGCGGGTCAGAACGAAGCGGCTGGTCCGGACGCTGCCACCGGTGCGCAGAACGGCGAAGTAGGTGCCCGCGGCCGCCGGTCCGCCCATGGAGGTCTGGCCGTCCCAGCGGATGGACTCTACGGCTCCGGCCAAGCGCCGCACCCGGCGCCCCCGGAGATCCACCACATCGACGATCACACGCTCGGTGCCCGTGGATCCGTCCACGCGGAAGGCGAACCGACCCGAACCCGGATTGGGAAAGACAGCCAGGCCCGATCGGTGCGCCGGCATCGGATCCACCGCAGCCACGGGACCGATCAGGGCATAGGCACCGCTGTTGCGCCCGTCCGCCCGCTCCACCGGCCAGACCACAGCGCCCGTTACCGCGGAGACCACCGGCACCAGGTGGAGTTCCTCGTCGAAGGCATGGGCCCGCAGCAGGGCGCCGTCCCCCGGGTCGAGCAGCGCGGTCTCGATGCGTCCGTATTCCGCCACCGCCGGCCCTCCGCGCACGAGAGGGTTCCAGATGGGTAGGCCGTCCACGGCGGGCTGGTACCAACCGGTCAACGAACCCGGCATGGAGGTCAAACCGTAGAGGACTTCTGCCCATTCCAGGTTCAGCAGGACCGCCGGCTCCGTGGCTGAGCCGCCCGCCTGGTTCCAGGCCAGGGGCGTGGGCACCAGGGCCCGGTCCAACAGGAGCTGGCCCTGGGTCGTGGTCGCTTCCACACTGAAGGTCGCGAAATCGGTGGCGACGACGCTACCGTCGCCGCGCAGGGTCACGGTCCCGCCGCTCCAGGCCGCTTCGTCGCCGGACGCCCCGTTGGCCACGATGCCGGCCAGGGTCAGGCCCAGTTCGCCATTGCCATGGCGGCCGGTGACCAAAGCGCCGGACACGGCCAGCCATTCGGCGCCCCCGCCCAGAGCCAGGATCGTGCCGTCACCGGGAGCCGGCGTGCCGTCGCCGCTGCGCAGGTGGACGCGGAGAGTGCCGTCGCTAGCGAGAGCCGGTACGGCAACCTCGTGGTCGCCGTCCTCGTCCAGGTCCACGAGCACCGGCGCCAGAGTAAGGGTCGCGCCCAGTTCTATGGGCCAGCCCGGCAGCGGATCCAAGGCCGCGTTCAGAGCCGTCACGTGCCCGTCGGAGAAGGCCACCACCAAACGGTCCGCACCGGAGGCGTCCAAACGGCCGCAGGCCGGAGCCAGGGGCAGCGTGTGGCCGAGGTCGTTCTGATCCAACAGGCCCCCGTCGCTGTCCCAAAGAAAAACCGCCCCGAGTTTGTCCACCACGGCTATCCGCCGGTCGCCTCCCGCCTCGAGCCCCACCGCGCGGGTCAGGCTGCGGTTGAAGGCCAGCGCCTGTTCGACCACCGCGCCATCGACATCCACGAAGTAGACGCTGCCGTATTCCGAACTGACGACGATCTCGTCCCCTGGTTGTCCGTCCAGGTTCCACACCAATGGTTGCCGCAGATTGCCCTGGGCCGAAGAATGCGGGAACAGAAAAACCGGCCACCCCGGGCGGCCGGAGCCGTCCACGCCCACGTAGCTCAGAGCCCGGGCAGCGTCGTCCACTGTGACCCGCGAGGGGACGATCAGGGCCGGCACTCCACCGGCGCCGAAATGCCCGGCGTTGGGGGCTCCGCTCACCATGCCGGGCAGGGTCCGCAGGGAGGTTTGGGACGGGAACGTGTCGGCTTCGCGCAGGCGCAAAGCGACGTTGCCCTCGCCGGCGGTCCGCTTGACCACCAGGCCCAGCCAGTGCCCCGGGTCGGGTCGGACGTACACGAATTCCGAGACGCCGGCGCCGCTCATATCGCGGTACACCGAGACGTCGTTCACGCCCGACATGACGCCCACCGGATCCAGCACGTGCACCGCCACGTCCAGGCCGGGCTCGGGCACGACCTCCACCAGGTAGCGGACGTTCTCCGCTGTGCTCAGACGGCGCGCCACCACGGGCCGTGTCCAGTCGGCGCTGAGGGCGTCGACCTGGTCGGCACCGGGTGTCAGGGGATCGGCGAGCAGAGCCACCGCCGCATCGACCCGCAACAGGCCCGCCCCCGCCGCCTGTTCGGCCGTGCCGTCCAGGGGAGTCGTCGCGGTACCGTCGGCCGTTTCCATGGCGGACACCGGCGCGCAGGTCGCCTCCAGGGCGAGGATCCGCAGCCGTGCGGCGTCCCGCCCCGTCCCCAAATCGGTGCCGCGCTCGCGCAGAGCCTCGTCCAGGACGTAGACGCCGCCGGAGACGAAGGCCGCGGCCAGGCTCGTGCCCCAGCGGCCGCTGTAGGTGTCATTGGGTTCGTTGTCGCATACCTGGATCCGGCCGGACGCTGTCAGCAGGCCACCGGCCGGAGCCACCAGATCGGGTTTGCCCTGGCCGGGCAGGCCTCTGCCGCTGAAGGCGGCCACCGCGCCCGTGTGGTTCACCCCGCCGCAGGTCAGGGCGTCCGCGGCCGCGGCCGGGTAGCCGGGTGATCCCGTGGCGCCGTGGTTGCCGGCGGCGACCACCGGCACTACACCGGCGTCCACCAGGTCGGACATGGCCGCGGAGATCCCCGCGTCCACATCCCAATTCACAGCCGCCAGCACGGCCCGGATGCGGTAGGTCTCCCGGTTGGCGAGCACCCAGTCACAAGCGGCCAGGAAGTCGCCGGCCCAGGCGTGCCAGGTCATGTCGAAGTCGTAGAACTTGACCACCGTCAGGCGGCCGCCGGGAACGACCCCGTTGTGGTCGGGATTCTCGCGGCCGCTGCCGGCGACCACCGAGGCCAGAGCCGTGCCGTGGTGGTGGTAGTCCCAGGGTCCGGCCGCCGCAGGGAAGTCGTCGGTGACATCGTGCCAGCCCACGACCTTGTAGCCGTCGAAGAGGGGCCAGCCGTCATCGGCCGGGTACCAGTCCCCCGGGTCACCGACGGCCGGGGCCGGGCCGTCCGCGTCGTCGTCATTGTGGTCGCCCAGATCCCCGTGGGCGGTGTCGCAGCCCGAGTCCAGGATGGCGACGGTGCCGGTCCAGTCGTCACCCAGTTCCCAGGCCGGATCGTAGAGGTGATCGGCGCCCACCAGGGCGCGGGTCTCCGCCAGGGCCGGCACCCCGTCGCGATCCAGCAGGATCGTGCCACCGGATGCCGCGTCCAGATAGCCGGCCAGCCCGGCCTCGTCCAGGGCCAGGACCTGCAAGCCGCCGAAGCGGTCGGTGCGGTGCAGGAGTTCGCAGGCGCCGGCAGCGGCGGCCTTGTCGTGTGCCGCGGCACGGTCGCCGCCGAAGTGCAGGATGCGGGTACGGCCGCGGGACCAGGGACCGGGTCCGGGCGGCGCCGTGACAGCCTCCCAGGCGGGTGCGGCCTTGTCGGCGGTGGCTCGCAGCGGTCCGGCCACCGCCTTCTCGCGCACGGTATTCCAGGCAACGCGTCCGGCACGCCAATCGTCGAGGACATCCTCGACTCCGTTGCCGTCCCGGTCGCGGACACCGGCGAAGCTGGTCAGGAGGGGATCCGTGTCGTTGAAGGGGCCCGCGGCCGCCGACGGAATCACCAGGAGCATCAGCGCGAAATTGGCGAACCCGATGCTCAGGAACAATCTCAATCGACGACGAGCAACAGCGCGAGGGACCGGTCGACCTGTGGGATGGCCACGGGACACCTGTCGAGCGCTCTTCGTGCGGCTGGCGTGCATGTGGTCTCCCGGAGTGGGTGTCGTCGCGGTGGGTCGCCCGGTTCCGGCAACGTCCACCTCCGTTGACCGCCATTACGCAGCCGCGCGGCCGCAGGTTACGACCCAGTTGCTGCTGCTCGTCCAGGTGGGGTGGATGCCGGCAGTCGCCGGGTCATATGAGACTACGGACTGAGGAGTCCCGCCGCAACCCGACGACGATACTCCTGTTCAGAAGGCGCCGGGTAGGTGTCGCAGGGAGCAACCGGCGCCGTCGCCCCGCCAGGACACCGCCACCACGTCGAAGCGGCAGTTCCGATACCGGACTTCTGGGTGGGCCGCCAGCCAGGAGCGCGCCGCCCGCCGCAGGGTACGACGCTGGCGGTGCCCGACCCACGCCGTCTCAACCGCCGTGGCCCGCGGCCCGCGGGTCTTCACCTCCACGAAGACGAGCCAGCCGTCCCGCCGGGTGACCAGATCGAGTTCACCGCCGGGCATCCGCCAGCGGCGCTCGACGATGCGGTATCCGCAGGCCGCCAGGAAAGCCGCTGCCACCTCCTCGCCGGCCCGTCCGTGGACATGGCTCGTCTGCATGGGTATCCCTCCTCGGCGACGCCGAGCCAGGATCGTGCCCGTCCGGGTCAGAAGAGGCGGCCCTGGTCCCGCTCGGACAGGGGTCGGAAGGTGAGGCGGTGCAGGGGGCAGGGCCCGCACCGGTCCAGGGCGGACCGGTGGGCGGCGGCGCCGTAGCCCTTGTGGGAGGCGAATCCGTAGTCCGGGTAGTGACGGTCCCAGGCCACCATGATCCGGTCCCGGAGGACTTTGGCCACCACCGAAGCCGCGGCCACGGCGGCGCTCAAACCATCTCCGCCCACGAGGGTGTCGGCGGGCAGGCGGGTTTCCGGCACATGCAGTCCATCGATCAGCAGGCGATCCGGCGGCGGCGTCAGGCGCGCCACCGCCCGGGCCATGGCCCGCAGGGTGGCCTGAAGGATGTTCACGGAATCGATCTCGGAAGCAGAAACCGCGCAAGCGCCTATCTGGCAGGCACTTGCGCGGATTTCATCATAGAGGACATCACGGCGCCGCGCCGTCAGACGTTTGGAGTCGTCCAACCCGGCGGGACACCAGCCGTCCGGCAGCACCACCGCCGCCGCCACCACGGGTCCCGCCCAGCAGCCGCGACCGGCCTCGTCCACCCCGGCCAGGCGCTGCCGCCCGCCACCGGTGAACTCGTGGTCGTGGCGCGCCAGGGGGTGGGACGGCGCGACCATGGGCTAGCGGCGGGCTTCCCGGATCCTCGCCTTGCGGCCCGTGCGGCCCCGCAGGTAGAAGAGCTTGGCCCGCCGGATCCGTCCCCGCTTGGTGACGGTGATGGAATCCACGTTGGGCGACTGCAACGGGAAGATGCGCTCCACGGCGATGCCCGCGGTGAGCTTGCGCACCATGATGGTCTCCTCGTTGCCGGTTCCCTGGCGGGCGATCACCGCACCGACGAAGTTCTGCAGACGGCTCTTGCCGCCCTCGGTAATCCGCACCGCGACACTGATCGTGTCGCCGATGTTGAACTCGGGAAGGTCGTCCCGCAGGCCGTCCTGCACCATGCTCTCGACGATGTTCATCTCTGCCTCCAGTTGTGCCGGCGGGGTGCGCCTCCCGGGCGCGCCGTCACCGGTGTCCAAGCCCGTCACCGGGCCTCTTCGTCAATTCTCGTCCAGCGCTCCCGCACCGGTATCCGTGTCCGCCGCCAGTTCCGGCCGACGGGCCTGGGTCCGTCCGGCGGCCTGTTCGGCCCGCCAGACTTCGATTTTCGCGTGGTGACCCGAGAGCAGCACCTCGGGCACCTCCAGCCCGCGGTACACCGGGGGTTTGGTGTACCACTGGCAATCCAGTCCTCCGCCGCGGTCGGCGGTGAAGCTGTCGTTTGCCGACGACTCCTCGTTGTGGAGCACCCCGTCCAGGCGGCGGACCACCGCGTCGGCCATGACCAGGGCGGGAAGTTCGCCGCCCGACAGCACGAAGTCGCCGATGCTCACCTCGCGCGTGATCGCCAGCTCGCGGGCCCGCTCGTCCACGCCCTTGTAGTGGCCGCAGACGATGATCAGTTCGCCCGTGTTCTCCAGCTCGGCCACCAGGTCGAGGGTCATTTCCTCGTCGAAGACCTCGCCCTGGGGCGTGGTCAGGATCACCGTGGCGTCCTCGCGACCGCGGCAACTCTCCACCGCTTCAACCACCGGCGGGGCCATCATGATCATGCCGGCACCGCCGCCGTAGGCCGTGTCGTCCACCGTGCGGTGCTTGTCCACCGCGAAGTCGCGGATGTCCACCACCTCGTAGCGCACGCGATTCGCACGGGCCGCGCGCCCCGGAATGCTCGTCTCCAGCACGGTGCGCACCATGTCCGGAAAGAGCGTCAGGATCCGGATGACCGGCGTTTCAGCTGCGGTTGACATCCAGCAATCCCTCCGGCGGATCCACCACCAGTTCGCCCTCGAGACCGTCGTCCGGCCGCAGGATCGGCGCCACGGCGGGGATCAGGATCTCTCCACTCCCGGCCGCGATCACCAGCAGCATGCTGCCGCCGGCGCGCCGCACCTCGTCCACCACGCCCACCGGCTCCCCGGCGCCGGTCACCACCGGCCGACCCAGGTAGCGAAAGGGCAATCCCTCCGCGGGCCGCGGGAAGTCCTCCGCCAGGTAGTCCTCCCGGCGGAAGGCCAGCGTTCGGCCCACCAGGGCCTCGGCGGCGTCCCGGTCCCGGCTCGCGTCGGCCCGGATCACCACGCCGCCCTTGGTCTGGCGGTGGCCCAGGATCCGCACCTCCCGTCCGTCCTCCCACATGAGGTAGCCGCTGTCCAGCAGCACCGGGTGGAAATCCAGCAGCGGGTAGAGCTTCACCTCGCCCTTGAGACCGACGGCCTTGACGACCTCGGCCACGAGCACGATTCGCTCGTCCATCTATTCCACGATCTCCAGGCCGAGGCGCTGGTCCGTACGCGCGCTCACGGCCATGAGCAGCACGCGCAGAGCCCTGGCGGTCTGGCCGCCCTTGCCGATGACCTTGCCCAGATCGTCGTCGTGCACCTTCACCCGATACACGTCACGGTTATCCCGGCGGACGATGTCCACCGACACGTCATCCGGGTGCTCCACCAGGTTGACCACCACGAAGGAGATGAGCTCAAGCACCCGCTCCTGGCCGATGGTCAGCTCGTCGGCTTCCGGGTCGAGACCGGGAAGATCGGCCGGTGCGTTGCCGTCCGGGGCGTTCAACCCTCACCGTCCCCGTCGGCGTCCTTCTTCTCCGGCGCAGCTTCGTCCGCGGCCGGTTCCTCGGCGGGAGTCTCCTCGGCAGCGGCTTCGGCCTTCTCGGCAGCCTCGGCTTCGGCCTTCTTGGCAGCCTCGGCTTCGGCCTTCTCGGCGGCCTCGGCAGCAGCGGCGTCGGCGGCGGCCTTCTCCTCGGCGGCCTTGGCTTCGGCGGCGGCTTCGGCGGCCTTGGCCTTGGCGGCGTTCTCGCGGTCCTCGCGCTCCTGGCGGACGGCAGCCTTGCGGGACTCGGCGGCCTCGACCTTGTTGTCACGGCGAGTCACGGCGGCGTCACGCCACTCGGTCATGCGCTGCTCAACCTCGGTCTCGCCCAGACCCTGCTTGACCAGGGAGTACTTGAAGAGCACGCCCTCGGCCTTGAGGAGGCTGCGGGCGGTCTCGCTCACGGTGGCGCCCTTGGCCAGCCAGGTGAGGATCTCGTCCTGGTGCAGGTCGATCTCGTAGGGATCGGTGAAGGGGTTATAGTACCCCAGGTTCGCCAGGTAGGCGCCGTCGCGGCGCTTGCGGCTGTCCAGCACCACCAGACGGTAGAACGGACGCTTCTTCCTGCCCATGCGGGTGAGTCGGATCGTCGTGGCCACTATCAACCTCCACTTGCTTGGTGTCGCAACGGGCACCATGCCCGCCGCGTCAGGCCGGGTCGGCGGGTCAGCCGCCCAGCACCTTCTTGCCGAATTCCTCCATGCCGCCGGCGGCATTGATCTGCTTCATCATGCGCTTCATGTCGCGGTACTGCTTGAGCAGCTTGTTCACCTGCGAGACGTTGGTGCCGCTGCCGCGGGCGATGCGCTTGCGGCGCGAACCGTTGATGATGTCGGGCTTGCGACGCTCGGTGGGGGTCATCGAGTTGATGATGGCTTCCACCTTGACGAACTGCTTGTCGTCGATCTTCGCCTTGTCCAGGGCTCCACCTCCCATGCCCGGCAGCATCTTCAACATGCCCTTCAGCGAGCCCATCTTCTTCATCTGGCGAATCTGGCCCTGGAAATCCTCGAGGGTGAACTGCCCCTCGGCGAAGCGGCCGGCCAGATGCTCGGCCTCGCCCAGGTCCATCTTCTCCTCGGCCTGCTCGATCAGGGTCAGGACGTCGCCCATGCCCAGGATGCGGCCGGCCATGCGGTCCGGGTGGAAGACCTCGAGGTCCTCCATCTTCTCGCCCACGCCCACCAGCTTCACCGGCCGGCCCGTGACCTCGCGCACGGACAGGGCCGCGCCGCCGCGGGCATCACCGTCCAGCTTGGTCAGCACGGCGCCGTCGAAGTCCAGACGCTCGGCGAAGGTGCTGGCGATATTCACGGCCTCCTGGCCGGTCATGGCGTCCAGCACCAGGAGCTTCTCGTCCATGGGGACGGTCTTATCGATGGCCTCCAACTCGGCCATGAGATCGTCGTCCACGTGCAGGCGGCCCGCCGTGTCGACGATGAGCACGTCGCACTTGTTGTCCTTGGCCCGGCGCTGGCCCAGCTTGACGATCTGGGCGGCGTTCTTGCGCTCGCGGTCCGTGTGGACCGGCACGCCCACCTGTTCGGCGATGACCTCGAGCTGGTCGATGGCGGCCGGGCGGTAGATGTCCGCTGCCACCAGCATGGGCGAACGGCCCTCGTTCTTCAGCCGGCGAGCGAGCTTGCCGCAGAAAGTCGTCTTACCCGAACCCTGCAGACCCATGACCATTACTGTGGCCATGCCCTTGCCCACCTCGGGCAGTTGCAGGTCCGCCGCCTCGCCGCCCAGGAGCGCCGTCAACTCGTCGTTGACGATCTTCACCACCTGCTGGGCCGGGGTGAGGGAACCCAGGACTTCCTGGCCCACGGCCTTCTCCGAAATGGCCGACACCAGCTTTTTGGCCACGCCGTAGTTGACGTCGGCCTCGAGCAGGGCCAGGCGCACCTCCCGGAGCGCCTCCTTGATGTCGTTCTCGGTCAAACGCTCGACCTTGCCCAGCCTCTTGAAGGCCCCGTCGAGTCGCTTGGTCAGGTCCTGGAACACGTTGCTTCTCCTGGTTCGCGGGGTCCCGCCCCTACGCGAACAAACGGGTCCGCGCACCGGCAAGCAATCGGCGCGACACGCGGATATCCGCATAAACCCTAGTGGTTATTGTATTTACGGACGCGGCTCGACACTTTGCACGAACGCGGAAAGCGGTTTCGGGGCGCGTAGGAGGGGAAAAGTAGCATTCGGGGACGGATTTGGCAAGGCGGAGCGGCCTCACTCATGTATGAATCAACTTTCAAGCAATTCTAACGTTGGCTTCAGCTGCGAGGACGATTGGCGCGGGCCTGGCGTCAGCCAGGACCGTGACAAGCGGCCTCGTCGGCTGGAAGCTCTTGTTAGGTGATCCGCTCCCAACCTATGCCCTAATTGTTGAACAGACCGACTCCCCTGTTCACGCTACCGCGCGACTGCACGACCTTCGAGCCACCCAGATCTACCCAGTATCTATAGCCGACAACGCTCCAATCACCATGCACGGTACGCGGCCCGGTATAAGCGTCGATATATACGCGCCTCGACAAACCTGGAGGTACTCCTAGTTTCCGAAACGTCTCCCTGCCGTTTATGGTGTGCGGTTGATTGTTATCTAAGACGATCTTGACCACGCCATTAAACTCGCGATTGCTAAAATTCCGAATGTCAAAAAAGTACCGATACTCGCCGCCTATATCCTCTATCAGGCCATTCGTCACCTCTACAGTTTGTGCCGGCAGGCGGCTTCCGCTAGATCTCGAAGGGATCTGCAGTTCCTCGAACTCTATTCCATCGTCCGAGCGCACCACATTAACTACTTTGTGATCGCGAAACGCTACGCTTACAAACTTCGACGAGCTACCGACACCGAGAAAGTTGGATCGGACGAAAGACCAAGACCACACAACAGCACCATTGACCTCTGACTGCTCTACTGGCGGCCCCAAAATCTCCGCAACTTCCGCGTAGGTCATTCTTAGAGTGACCTCTTCTGCGTTGCGATACTCGAACTCTCGCCCAGCGCTCGCACAGCCACTTGACATGAGCATGGCTGTGGCAACCAAACCGACTGCAATGTTGGCTATAATTTTCCGCATATCTCCACCGGTTCCCTATTTAACAATATTCACCTAACTATTGGATATCTCGCGCAAAAAGGTCCCCGGGGACCCTGAGACTCGTCCGCAGGATCGCTCCCCTGCTACCCTCGCAGCAACGCCGCCGCCTTCGAGCGGTCCTCCGCCTTCAACAACCACGACCCCGACACCAGGATGTCCGCCCCCGCCTCCCGGCACCGGGCACCGGTCCGATCATTGATCCCCCCGTCCACGTTGATGAGGAACTCCCCCTCGCCCGCGTCCCGGCGCCGCGCCAGTTCGGCGATCTTCTCCACCCCCCGCTGGTCGAAACTCTGTCCTCCGAACCCGGGCTGGACCGTCATCACCAGCACCAGATCCACCTGGTCCAGGAAGGGCAGGATCTCCACCACCGGCGTCCCCGGCTTCAGAGAGATCCCGCGCTTCATGCCCAGTTCGCCGATCCGCGCCAGGGTCTCGGCCACCGGCGCGTCCGCCTCCACGTGGATGGTCAGACCGTCGATGCCCGCCTTGGCGAAGGGCTCCAGATACTGCTCCGGGTTGGTCATCATGAGATGGGCGTCCAGGGGCAGATCGCTGGCCCGGCGCACGGCGGCGCAAATGAAGGGACCGAAGGTGAGGTTGGGCACGAAGTGGGCGTCCATGACGTCCAGATGCAGCAGGTCGGCGCCGGCGGCGGTCATGTCCGCGATGTCGGCCGTGATGTCGGCGAAGTCGGCGGACAGGAGCGAGGGCGCGACCCAGGCCGTGCCCTCAGCGGGACGAGGCAACCAGTTCAAGACGATCTCCCCGGCTGATGCGTTGGCCCGGCGGCGGGGTCTGCTCGATGACCGTGTTGGGCGCCACGCGGGAGGTGCGTTCGTAGGTGACCGGGCCCAGCACGAACCCGGCGTCCGCCACCACCTGGCGGGCCTTGAAAAGGGTGGTGCCCCGCAGGTCCGGCATGCGCAGCATGGCCGGCGGGGCGGGCTCGGCCACCACCAGGTGGACGTCCGCGCCCTTGAAGAGATTGGTCCCCGCCACGGGATTCTGGAAGTCGACCACGGGCTCGGTCACCCCCGGGCGCCGCAGCCTGACGACCCTGCCCAGGCGGTAGTTCTCGCGCTGGATGGTGATCTCGGCCTGGCGCAGGGAGAGCCCCGTCAACCGGGGCAGGGCGCCGGCCGGCGGTCCGCTGGAGACGATGACCCGGGCGGTGCGGCCGCCCCGGATGCTGGCCTGGGGTTCGGGGGACTGGTCCAGGATGAGTCCTTCGGCCACGGTGGGATGGGCCCGGGCCCGGGCCACCTCCACCTCCAGGCCGTCGCCACGCAGGCGGTTGGCCGCCCCGTCCACCGAGAGCCCGCGCACGTCGGGCATCACCACCACCTTGTTGTGGTGGATGATCTCCGGCAGGACCAGGAAGTTCACACCGAGTACGACGGCGCCGCCGGCCGCGGCCAAGACCATCAGCAGGAGCAGGAACTTCCAGAGCTTCACGCGGGCGTGCCTTCCGTTTCGTCCGATGTCAGGCGGCGCAGACGGGCGGCGAAGAAGCCGTCGCCGGGCGCTTGACCGGGCAGCCACCGCCGTTGCCAACGTCCGGCGGCGTCGGGCGCCGGCGCCAATTGCGGGTCCGCGTGGAGCAGCGCCCCCACGACCCGCTCGTTCTCCTCCGGTTCCAGGGAGCAGGTGGCGTAGAGCAGGACACCGCCGGGGGCCAGGAGTTCCGCCGCCCGTCGGGCCAGTTCCAGCAACACGAATCCGTGCCGCCGGGGGCTCTCCGGCTCCAGCAGCCAGCGCCCCTCCGGATGATGCCGCAGCACCCCGGTTCCCGTGCAGGGACCATCCAGGAGCACGGCGCCGCAACTCTGCGGTCCGAAGGGTGGTACCAGTCCATCCCCTAGTACCACGGGAACGGCCCGGTCCTCAATCCTTTTCGCGGCCTCGGCCAGGAGCCGCACCCGCGTCGGGGGCCGGTCCATGGCCACCAGGGGACGGTCGTCCGGCAGGATCGCCGCCAGACGGGCGGTCTTGCCGCCCGGGGACGCGCAAAGATCGACCACCGGTCCGGCGGTCTCCGCCAGGGCCTCGAACAACCAGGTTGTGGCCGCCTGCACCGTGGCATCCTGGACAATCATTCGCGGCTGTCTTTCCAACAGGGCGGCGATATCCGCTCGCCGGGGACGTCCGGCCAGCTCCAGGCAGCGGGGATCGGCGGTGCGGGAGACGGCCGTGTCCCCGGCCACGATCTCCGCGGTGATGACGTCGGGATCCGCGGGCTCGAGTGCGCGCAGGAAGACCGGCGGCGGCGTATTGGTAGCCTCGCACACGGCGGCCACCACAGCGGGCTCCCACCGGTCCAGCCAGCGTGCCACCAGCCAGTCGGGCAGGGAATACCAGGCCGCCAACCAGGCCGCCCCGTCCTGTTCCAGGGGTCGGAAGGTCGCGCGCAGCCGGCGCTGCCGTTCGGCGGGGTCGAGATCGTCCGCTGGACGTAAATCCCGCCGGGCCGTCTGCAGCAGGCCGTTGACGAAGCCCACCAGGCGGTTGGAGAGTCGGGCCCGGCACAATTCACCGGCCTGGTGCAGAATCGCGCGCGCGGGCACCGCGTCCATGCCCACCAGCTGATGCAGGGCCAGGCGCAGCAACCAACGCAGGCGTGGGTCGCGGGGCGGGCGGCGAGAAGCGTAGGTATCGATGAGATGGTCGTAGCGATCGCGCCACTGCAGCGTGCCCCGGACCAGTTCGCCCAGGAAAGCCGCGTCGCGTTCGTCGCCGCCGCGGTCGCGCAGCTTGGTCAGGGTCTGGTCGAGGGCCCGGTCCAGGAGGCCACCGTCTTCGGTGTGGATCAGCAGGTCCAGGGCCTGCAAGCGGACCGGATCGGCGCTCACGAGCTGAGCCGGTCGCCCGCGGTGATGGCGAAGCCGCGCAGAAACTCGTCCACGGGCAGAGGACGCCGGCCGGGCAATTGCATGGCGGTCAGCCGCAGCACGCCCGTACCGCAGGCCACCTCAACCCCGCCCGGGCTCACGGCCAACACCGTGCCGGGCTCGCTGCCGGACGCGTGGACCGCCGCGGGTCGGGCCGCGGTGACCTTGAGCAATTGGTCGCCCAGGTAGGTCGTCGATCCGGGCCAGGGCGAAAGGGCGCGGATCTGGTTATGGACCACCACGCAGTGCCGGTCCCAGCGGATGGCCGAGAGAGTGCGGGTGAGCTTGGGCGCGTAGACAGCGCCCTCGTCATTCTGGGCGCGGGGCTCGATGGCGCCGTTCTCCAGGTCGCGCAGGGTGTGGATGAGTTGGTCGGCTCCCTGGCCAGCCAGACGGTCGAGCAGTTCGCCGGCGGTATCCTCCGGACCGACAGGCACCGAACGGGTGGCCAGCACCGGCCCCGTGTCCACGCCCGCATCCATGCGCATGATGGTCACGCCGCTCCAAGTGTCGCCGTTGAGGATGGCGTACTGGACCGGGGAGACACCGCGCCAGCGGGGCAGCAGGCTGGCGTGGACGTTGATGCAGCCGAAGCGCGGCGTCGACAGCAGCGGTTCTCGCAGGATGTGCCCGAAGGCCACGACCACCACCGCATCCGGCTCGGCGGCCAGCACCTGGGCGGTGACGGATTCGCGGTCGCCCTTGCCGAAGTCCAGAACCCGCAGTCCGTGCTGGCGGGCGGTCTCCTTGACGGCCGTGGGCAGGAGCTTGCGGCCGCGTCCGGCGCGCCGGTCGGGCTGGGTGACCACCAGGCGGACGTCGAAACGCGCCTCCACCAGGGCCTCCAGGGAGGGCACCGCGAAATCCGGTGATCCCATGAAAACGACCTTCATCCCTCGTCCCCTCCTCGCCGTCCGCGGCGCCGAATTCCCAGCAGGCGCGGCGCCAGCAGCAGTCGCCGCCAGCGCGGCAACCGGTCGATAAAGAGCTTGCCGTCCAGGTGGTCCAGCTCGTGCCGAACGATGCGCGCGACCAGTCCATCGTCGCGCAGTTCGTGCCGCCTCCCGGTGCGGTCCTCGTAACTCACGACCACGCCCCGAGGGCGCCATACCCGCACATAGAGTCCGGGAAAGGACAGGCAACCTTCCTCGAAGGACTGCCGCTCGCCGAAGGACTCCACCAGCTCCGGGTTGATCAGCTCGTAACGCTTGCCCCCGGACCGGCGGCCTTCATCCTCGCGCGGGTCGTGCACCACCAGCACCCGGACCGAGTGGCCGATCTGAGGGGCGGCCAGGCCCACACCCGCTTCCCCGAGGATGCGCCACATGCTGTCCAGCAGGGCGCCGGTTTTCGCTGCGTCCGCCACAACCGGCGCGGCGCGGCGCCTCAGGACCGGATCACCGTACAGGCGCAGACCCGGGTGGGCCGATCTCACTCTTCGTTCTCGTCGAGCACCCCGCCGATGGCCGTCTTGCTGATCTCGACCTTCACGCCTTCGGCGATGGTGGCCACGATACGGTCACCCTTGACGTCCTTCACCGTGGCGAAGAGTCCGCCGTTGGTGACGATCCGATCGCCGCGCTTGAGGGCCGCCAGCATGGTTTTGCGTTTGTCCTGCTGCTTCTTCTGGGGGCGGATGATCATGAACCAGAAGACCAGGAAGATCAGGATGATGGGCGCGAACTGGATCAGGACGGAAGCAGACCCGCCACCCTCAGCAGGGGGCGCAGCCATGGCCAGCATGTGCAGCATGGATTCTCCTCGGTCGGGGGACGCACGCCGCCGTGCGGACGGGCGTCCCGGTCGTCGAAACTCGCGTCCTCCAAGATGGACCGCAGGCGGCGCAAGGGCAAGAGCCTAGCGCGGGACGGTCATTTCCTCCGCTGCTGCACCTCCGCCAGGCGATCCCGTTCGCCGTCGGTCCAACGGGCGGACTCGGCCCGGGCGAAGGCCGGGTAGCGGTCCTCCTCGATGGCCAGGCGGATGCCGGCCATGAGGTCCTGGTAGAAGTGGAGATTGTGGAGGGTGGCCAGGGTCGGCCCGAGGATCTCCCGGGCCTGGAAGAGGTGGCGGATGTAGGCCCGGGAGTGGCGGGCGCACACGGGGCAGGCGCAATCCGGGTCCAGGGGCAGGTCATCCTCGGCGTGGGCCTTGTTCTTCACCACCAGGCGGCCGTCCCGGGTCAGGACCGTCCCCGTGCGGGCCATGCGGGTGGGTAGCACGCAGTCGAACATGTCCACGCCCGCGTCCACCGCCGCCAGGATGTCGTCGGGAAAGCCCACGCCCATGAGGTAGCGAGGGCGGTCGACTGGTAAAAGGGACGCCGAAAGCTCGGTCATGGCGCGCAGGTCCGCCACGGGCTCGCCCACCGACAGGCCGCCGATGGCGTAGCCGGGCAGGTCCATCTCGACGATCTCCGCGGCGCTGCGGCGGCGCAGGTCCTCGTGGACCCCGCCCTGCATGATGCCGAAGAGCACCCGTTCCCAGCCGTCCCGGAAGGCGCGGCCGTCGAAGACGTCGCGGCAGCGGCCCAGCCAGCGGGTGGTGCGCTTCACCGCCGCATCCACCTCTGCGCGCGAGGCCCCGTAGGCGGCGCACTGGTCGAAGGCCATGATGATGTCCGAACCCAAGGCGAGCTGGATCTCCATGCTCAGTTCGGGACTGAAGAAGTGGCGGCTGCCGTCCAGGTGGCTGCGGAACTCCACACCGTCCTCGGTGATCCTGTTCAGATCGTTCAGGGAGAAGACCTGGAAGCCGGCGCTGTCCGTGAGCAGGGCCCCGTCCCAACCCTGGAAGCGATGTAGTCCGCCGCGGCGGGCGACGAGTTCATGGCCGGGCCTCAGGTACAGGTGGTAGGTGTTGCCCAGGATGAGCCGGGCGCCCGTGCCCCACACCTGCTCGAAGGTGACGGCCTTGACGCTGCCCACGGTGCCCACGGGCATGAAGACCGGGGTCTCGATCATGCCGTGGCCGGTGACCAGGCGTCCACGGCGGGCGGAGGTGCCGGCGGCGGCGGCGGTGACCTCGAAGGCGAAGGGCGTGTCCAGGGCCTGGTCGTTCACGATGTCTCCCCCACGGCCGGCAGCACGAGCATGCAGTCGCCGTAGCTGTAGAAACGGAGTCCCTCGGCCACGGCGTGACGGTACACCGCGCGCCAGGTCTCCCCGCCCAGGACCGCCGCCACCAGCATGAGCAGGGACGAACCGGGCAGATGGAAGTTGGTCAGTAGTCCGTCCACGCAGGCGACACGGTCCGGAGGAGCAATGAAGAGGTGTGTGGTGCCGGCCACCTCCCAGGCGCCATCCGTGCATAGGGCTTCGCCGGTGAAGAAGCTGTCCGGGTCGTCGAAGCGGCGCACCCAGCCTTCGTTCGCGGCGGTCGGCTCCGGCAGATCCAGCCGCGCCGCCGACTCCAGCACCCGCAGGGAGGTGGTCCCCACGGCGATCACGCGTCCGCCCCGACGCCGGGTCTCGCCGACGGCCCGCGCCGTGTCCGCCGGCAGCTTGAAGACCTCGCCGTGCAGGCGGCGCCGGTCGATCTGGGCGTCGGTGGGCGGCTGGAAGGTCCCGGGTCCCACGTGGAGACTGACTCGGGCCGTGCCCACGCCAGCGGCAGTCAGACGGACCAGGGTATCCTCGCTGAAATGCAGGCCCGCGGTAGGGGCCGCCACCGAGGCCGCATCGCCGGCGGCGTACACTGTCTGGTACCGGGTTCGGTCCGCGAATCCGCGCGGGTCGTCATCCAGGCGACGGATGTAGGGAGGCAGGGGCATGACGCCCCGGGCGGCGGCGATACCGGCCGGGTCCTCGGCGCCTTCCACAACCACCGTGCCGTCGTCCCGCCGCTCGCGTACCGTGAGGACCGGCGCCGTACCCTCGCCGCCGAGCACCGCCAGTTCCACTCCGGCGCGCAGCCGCCGCGCCGGACGGGCCAGGGCCGACCAGGTCCGCGGCGCGGCCTCCGGACCCACCAGCAGTATCTCCACCTGGCCGCCGGTGTCGACCCGGCGGGTGGCCAGGCGGGCCGGCAACACGCGACTCTCGTTGAGCACCAGGAGATCGCCGGCTCGCAGATGCGCGGGCAGGTCGCGGAAGACCGCCTCGCGGGCCACCCCCCGGTCCGGCTCCACCAGCAGCAACCGGCTGTCCCCGCGGCGATCGGCCGGCTGCTGAGCGATGAGGTCGCCGGGCAGGTCGAAAGACCAGGGTTCGGGCGCGCCGCCGGATTCCAGGGTATCCCGTGCCATCTAGAGCAACTCGCCCTGCGGTCCCGCAGCGGCCGGCGGGGCAGCCAACCCCAGGTGGGCATAGGCCCCGGGCGTCGCTTCGCGACCGCGGGGCGTGCGCTTCAGCAGGCCGGACTGGATCAGGAAGGGCTCCACCACGTCCTCGAGAGTGTCGGTCTCTTCCCCCAGGGAGACGGCCAGGTTTTGGATGCCCACCGGTCCCCCCTGGAAATGCTCGATGATCACCTGCAGGTAACGGCGGTCCAGGGGCTCCAGGCCGAGCCCGTCCACGCCGAGTCGGGTCAGGCCCCGGTCAGCCACGATCCCGTCGATGACCTCGTCGCCGTCCACCTGGGCGTAATCCCGCACGCGCCGGAGCAGGCGATTGGCCGCCCGCGGGGTGCCGCGGCTGCGGCGGGCAATCTCCGTGGCCCCGGATCCGTCGATGCCGATGCCCAGGATCCCCGCCGAACGAGTGACGATGATCGCCAGTTCCTCCGGCGGATAGAAGTCCAGGTGGCAGACGATGCCGAAGCGGCTGCGCAGGGCCGGCGTGATGAGGCCCGCGCGGGTGGTAGCGCCGATGAGGGTGAAGGGTTCCAGTTGCAGGTTGAAGTGCCGGGCGTTGGGGCCCTTGTCGATGATCAGTTCGATACGCCAGTCCTCCATGGCCGGGTAGAGGTGCTCCTCGATGACCCGGCCCAGGCGATGGATCTCGTCGATGAACACGGCGCGGCGGTCGGCCTGCTCACTCAGTAGGGCGATCAGTTCGGCAGCGTTGGTGAAGGCTGGGCCGCTGGTGAGACGGATTTCCAGGTCCATCTCCGAGGCCAGGATCTGACTGAGGGTGGTCTTGCCCAGGCCCGGAGGACCGTGCAGGAGCACGTGGTCCAGCACCTCGCCCCGCTGCCGGGCCGCCGCGATGAAGACCCGCAGGTTCTCCTTCACCTTGGTCTGGCCTACGAACTCGTCCAGGGTGCGCGGGCGCAGTCCGACCTCCAGGTCGTGGTCGCGGGCCTGCTCGGCCGGGTCGGTCCATCTCTGCTCGTCCACGCCGTTCCTTTCGGTGCCTTCAGATCACGCGCAGGGCCGCGCGGACCCAGGCTTCCGTATCTTCCGCCAGGTCGGGCGACTCGCGCCGGGCCTTCAGCAGCGCCATCTCCCCCCGGGCCGGCGGCAGTCCCATGGCCGCCAGCACCGCCAGGGCCTCGCCCAGGGCCGTGTCCCCGCCGGTGGGCGCAGCAGGGTCCCCCGCCGCCGCCGCGGCTTCGGGCACCCGCTGGCCGAGTTCGACCACCAGGCGGGCGGCGCTCTTCTTGCCGATACCCGGCAGGGCGGTCAGGGCCTTCTCGTCACCGGTGCGCAGGTGGGCCGCGATGGCCTCCGGCGCCGCCTTGGAGAGCATGCCCAGGGCCACCTTGGGGCCCACACCCGAGACGGTGATGAGCAGCCGGAACATCTCCCGTTCCTCCACGGTCACGAAACCGTAGAGGGACCAGGCGTCCTCACGCACCGCCAGGTGGGTCCACAGACGGACGGACTCGCCCACCGGAGGCAGATGGGACGCACCCAGGGCCGACAGTTGCACGTCCAGACCGAGCCCACCGCCCACAGCGACCACGGCTGCGGGACCCGACTCGACCAGGGTGCCCTCCACGAATGCGATCATCGGCGTCCTTTCCGCCGGCGGCTCTTCGGCCGCGGCGAGGTCCATTATGTCCGATCGGATGGCGTGAAGCCAGAGCGGGAATCAGGCGAGCCCCTGGTTTCGGTCGGGAAAACGGCGGGACCGGCCGGCGTAAGCCAAGGCCGCAGCCAGGGCGTCGCTCTGGTCCAGGGGCGGCTCCTCACGGAGCCCGAGCAGCCGCATGACCATGAAACGTACCTGTTCCTTGGCCGCACCGCCGTTGCCCGTGACCGCCTTCTTGATGTCCCGCGGGGCGTACTCGTGGACCGGCAGTCCCGCCCGGGCGCCGGCCAGCAGGATCACACCCCGGGCGTGACCCAGGACAAGGGCGCTGCGGGGATTGCGGGCGTTGAAGAGGTCTTCCACCACCATGGCCTCGGGATCGTGGCCGGCGATGACCTCGACCAGAGCGTCGTGGATGGTCAGCAGCCGGTCGGCCAGGGGCGCGCGGGCGTTGGTGCGGATCACGCCGCCGGCCAACATGCGCGCGACCGGCGAAGTGCGGATGACACCATAGCCGGTCGCGTGGGATCCGGGATCAACGCCCAGAATGATCAAGCGTTCACCGCCCGGTTCAGAGCTTCTCCTCGATCTCGGCCATGAGGTCGTCGTCGATGTCGAAGTTGGCCGACACCTGGCTCACGTCGTCCAGATCGTCCATGGTCGTCACGAGCTTCATGAGGGTCGTCGCGTCGACGCGCTCCACCTTCATCAGGGTGTTGGGGACCTGGGCCAGTTCCGCCGAGGTCACCGGCAGCCCGCCCTCGCGCAGGGCGTCGGCCACCGCGTGCAGATCACCCATGGCGGTGGTGACGGTGACGATGCCCTCGTCCTCCTCCACGTCCTCGGCCCCGGCCTCGATGGCCGCGTCCATAGCCGTCTCCAGGTCGCAGCGCTCGCCGTCCAGGACGACCAGCCCCTTGCGATCGAAGATGTAGGACACGCAACCGTTGGCGCCCAGGTTGCCGTTGAACTTGGTAAAGACGTGGCGCACCTCGGCCGTCGTCCGGTTCTTGTTGTCTGTGGCGCATTCCACCAGGACGGCCACCCCACCGGGACCGTAGCCCTCGTAGGTGATCTCCTCGATGATCATGCCCTCGATCTCGCCGGTGCCCTTCTTGATGGCCCGCTCGATGGTGTCGTTGGGCATGTTGCTGCCACGGGCGGTCTGCACCGCCGACCGCAGGCGCGGGTTGGCGTCCACGTCGCCGCCGCCCTGCCGCGCCGCGATGGTCAACTCGCGGATGAGCCGCGTGAAGACCTTGGCACGTTTGGCGTCCTGCGCACCTTTGCGGTGCTTGATGTTCGCCCATTTGGAATGTCCTGCCATGCCGCCCTCCTACTCCTCGGCCGTGGCGTGCTTCTTGAACTCGTCGACCAGACGCTTCTGGACGTCTCCCGGCACCTCGGCGTAATGGGAGAATTCCATGGTGAACGTGCCCGTGCCCTGGGTGAAGGACCGCAGGCTCGTAGCGTACTGGTACAACTCGTCCTCGGGGATATTCGCCGTGACGACCTGGTAGGGTCCGTCGGCGTCGCTGCCCTGGATGGCTCCGCGCCGGGTGGAGATGTCACCCATGACGTCGCCCATGTAGGCCTGCGGAACCACGATGCGCACAATCATCACCGGTTCCAGAATCACCGGGCGCAGCTTGCCCACCTCCTCCTCCACGGCGCCCTTGAGGGCCTTGCGCGCGGCCATCTTGAAAGCCGCCTCGGAAGAGTCCACGTTGTGGTAGGAGCCGAAGAAGAGGGCGACCTTCACGTCCACCATCTCGTAGCCGGCCACCAGGCCCTCCTTGAGGGTCTCACGGGCGCCCTTCTCCACGGCGGGGATGAACTTGTTGGGCACCACGCCGCCGACGATCTCGTCGGAGAACAGGAAACCCTCGCCGCGGGGCATGGGCTCCAGGCGCAGGTGCACATCGCCGAACTGGCCGCGGCCGCCGGTCTGCTTCTTGTGGCGGCCCTGCTTCTCGGCGGTGCCTCGGATCGTCTCCTTGAAGGCGATGCGCGGGCGGGACCGTTCGACGTCGACCCCGGTCTGCTTCTTCAGTTTCTCGAGGATGAAGGCCGTGTGGATCTCGCCCTGGGTCACGAGGACCGTCTGGGAGAGTTCGGCCATGTGCCGCACCTCGAAGGTGGGGTCCTCCTCATGGATCTTGGTCAGGCCCGCGGACATCTTGTCCTCGTCACCGGAGGTGGTCGGCCGGATGGCGTCGCCCGCCGTGGGCACCGGGTACTTGATGGCCGGCAGGTCCATCTCGATGCCGCTGGCCAGGGTCGTGCCCGTGTGGGTGCCCTTGAGCTTGGCCGCCAGGACGATGTCGCCCGCGGTGGCGGTCTCGATCTTGTCCTTCTGCTTGCCGATGACCACGTTCATCTGGCCCATGCGCTCGCCCGTGCGTCCGTCGCCGCACTTGAGGTTGTCGCCGGAACTGATGGAGCCGCTGAAGATGCGCAGCCAGGTGACGTCGCCGCCCTGGGCTTCGTACTGCCGCTTGAAGGCGAAGGCCACTACGGGGCCGTCGGCGGCCGGCGTGTAGGACAACTCCTCCTCGGTGCCGGCACGCAGGCCCTGCATCTCGGAGCGGGTGCGGGATGCGGAGCTGGGCACCAGATGCACGACCGCGTGCAGCAGGGCGTTCACGCCCACTTCCGAATCGGCGGCCGTCAGGAAGACCGGGTAGACCGTACCCTCGGAGGTGCCCTTCTTCAGGCCGGCGATGATGTCCTCCTGCTCGAGGGTCATCTCCTCCAGGTACTTTTCGGTGAGATCGTCGTCGGCGCTGGCCGCCGCGTCGATGAGCTGCTCGCGAGCGGACTCGACCTCGTCCGCCATGTCGGCAGGTACGTCCACCTCGACGGCCTTGTCGCCGTCGAACTCGTAAGCCTTCAGCTCGATCAGGTCGACCACGCCCTTGAAGTCCTCGCCGACGCCGATGGGCAGCTGGCAGGGCGCCACGCCGGAGACCCGGTCGGTCAGCCCCTGGAGCGTCGCCGCGAAATCGGCGTGTTCCTTGTTCATGCGGTTGACGACGATGAGAGTCGACAGGCCCGTGGCCCGGACGCCGTTCCAGAGATTTTCCGAGGCCACCTCGAAGCCGCCGTCGGCCTTGACCACGAAGAGCACTCCCTCGACGACTCGGAGAGACGCGTGCACGTCCCCGTTGAAATCGTCCACCCCCGGCGTGTCGATGACGTTGATCTTCACGTCTTCCAGCTCGGTCCAGGCCATGCTGGCGCTGACGGTCTGCTTCTTCTCGATCTCCTCTTCCAGGTAGTCGAATACCGAGCTGCCGTCGTCGACGTTGCCGCGACGGCCCACCTTACCGGTGACATGAAGCATGGCGTCGGCCAGGCTCGTCTTGCCAACGCCGTGGGGCGCGACCAGAGCCACGTTACGGATCTTGTCCATGGGGTAGGTCTTCAACGATCGTCCTCCCGTGTCGAAGGGGGGTTGGAGGGTGGGCCCGCGCGCCTTGGTACACTCCCGCGGGAAGCCCTATCCGGTCGCGGCCGTGCTCGGCCGGCGGCGGAATCGGACGACCGGAGCGTCGAAAAGGCCCGATTGCCGGTTCCAGAAGCGAACAGCAATGGTAAGTCGCGGCGAAACCCCTGTCAATACGCCCGCCCCGGGGCCCGGCTGACGGCGAAAGTCCTGGACACCCCCTTGGGAGAACATTAATGTTATTCGGGTCGCGGTTCCGGAGAATCCGGCCGTCCCTTTTGCCTTGCAGCCCCACGAAAGTACCCAACCGTCAGGTACGCAACGCGTTCCAGGACGCGCTGTTGCCTGGCCGAGGTGGAGCGATGAAGATCAGCCTGCTGTCTGCCCTGGCCCTCCTTCTCGGTGTCGGCCTGGTCGTGTTTGGTGCTTCGGCGTTCGCCCAGGACGCCGTCGATGACCAGGACCTCCCCTCCACCTATGTGGAGTCCGACGACGAGTACGTGCTCGACTACAGTGACTACACGGTCAAGGGCTTCTCATTGAGTTTCGGCGGCGGCCTGTTCGGGGGCGTCACCTATCTGGACCTCCAGCCCCTCGGTGAACGTACCGCCTACCCGATCAACACGGGTGACGATCTCGGCCCGGGCGACATCCTGGGGTTCGACAACCTTCCCCTCGAGGTCTCCCGCGCCCGCGGCAGTGACGGCTACTTCCTCTTCGACGCCGCCCAGAAGGAGATCAAGTCGGGCCCGGCATTCTCCGGCCGCGTCGGCATCTACATCGCCGAGAACTTCCACCTGGACGTGGTCGGCAGTTTTGCCTCGGGCGAAACCGAGCTCTCCATGGTGTACCGGGGTGAGACCAACGACTCCTTCACCCAAGGCCAGCGCTACTACGGCGTCGACCTCGAGCGCAACAAGCTCCCGGAGTTGCGGAACCCCGCCGCCTTCACCGACGACAGTTTCTCCGTCCTCAAGGGCGGCCTCGGTCTGATGTACGACGCCACACCGGCGCGATTCTTCGGTATCACGCCGCGGATCGGTTTCGGCCTCGGCGGCATCATCAATTCCTACAGCCAGCTCGACGACAATACCGCTCTCTACCTCGAGGGCACCTTGGGCCTCGACTACAAATTTGGACGGGCCCTCGACATCTTCGCCCAAGCGGATGTCACCACCTTCGCGTTCGAACTCGATGAGCTCGGCTACTCGGAGATGGTCAGCTACAAGGTGTTCACCTTCGGCCTGCGCTGGTTCACGGACGTGCTGCCGACGGGCGTGCGGGAAGCCCACCTGGCCGGCCAGTAGCCCTCAGCCGCCACACCGACCGTAAACGAAAACCGCCGGAGCAGTGCTCCGGCGGTTTTTTTCGGCCACGGTCCCCACGTAGGGCCCGCAACTGTATCCTGGCAGCCTACTTCTTCTTCTTCTTGGCCACCTTCTTCTTGGCCACCTTCTTCTTGGCCACCTTCTTTTTCGCGACCTTCTTCTTGGCGACCTTCTTCTTCGCGACCTTCTTCTTGGCCACCTTCTTCTTGGCCACCTTCTTCTTAGCGACCTTCTTCTTGGCGACCTTCTTCTTGGCGACCTTCTTCTTGGCCTCCTTCTTCTTGGCCACCTTCTTCTTGGCCACCTTCTTCTTGGCCACCTTCTTTTTCGC
>JAAEQC010000119.1 GCA_024231905.1 bacterium
CGGGGCCGGTGCTACCGGTCCACCACGATCCGTTCTTCGCGTCGCGCCACTTCGGGCGGCCCGTCCGGCATGATCTTTCCCAAGCCCGGCCATCTCCCCGAAATCTGGGACGGGTGGGGGGTGAGGACTCGGGAGACCGGTTGTTCGGCGGAGGAGAAACCGAAGCTACGCCTTTCCGGGCACAGGAAAGAGGCCCGGGCGACCGGTTGCGCCCTTCAGGAAGCGGCTCGAGCCGAGGATCGGCGGCACCTCGATCGTCTCAGCGTGCCGGAGAGGATGTGGCCGACCGTCTACCGGGGAGGCGGAAGCCTCCGGGGGCTTGCCTGGCCGGGCCGGTAGGGTGTAGATTGGACGCGTGATGCGGATAGACGACCGCGCCGAGGGGCAGCCATCCGCGGCCTGGAAAGCGTTTAGCGGCAACCGGAAGGGAAGATTGGTTCAATGACGACTTTGAGCTCCGAACCCATCAAAAACGTTGGAACTCTGCTCAGTGAAGTGCTGACTTCCGCCCGTTATTTGGTGGATGCCGAAGGTGGTAAAACCGGCGTCGTCCTATCGTTGTCGGCTTGGGAGAATCTGTTGCTCTTGCTTGAAGACCTGGATGACCGGGAAGTTGTTCGGCAATGGCTACCCAAGTTGAAAGCGGGGCCTGTTTCGTCAGGCGCCCTACGTTGGGATGATATTTCAGGCGAGTGGGATGATGACGACGAGAAAGTATGATTTACGGACACAGAAACCGCAGACGTTGAGGTTAGCAGGATACAGCGCGGAGCGCGACATGTGATAGCCTGGGGTGAGCTTGCGAACCCCAGGAAAGAGTTCCCAAACAGATTCGAGCCCCGGAGGGGCGGCATATTCCGGGCATACTCGCCGGCCCATATGCCGC
>JAAEQC010000120.1 GCA_024231905.1 bacterium
TCACCCAGGCATGGCAGCAGGTCGTGGATCGCCACGCGACGTTACGGACCTCTTTTCATTGGCAGGGGCTGGAGAAGCCGGTCCAGGTGGTGCACCGGAAGCTGGAGGTCGGGATCGAGCGCGGCTCTTGGCGCGGGCTCTCCCCGGCGGACGAGCGCCGGCGGCTGAGCTCCTTCCTGGGTGCGGATCGCGAGCGGGGCTTCGAGCTCGGGGAGGCGCCGCTGATGCGTCTGGCGCTTTTCGAGCTGGGTGAAAGGGACTTTCAGTTCATCTGGAGCGTTCATCATATCTATCTCGACGGCTGGTCTCAGGCGCTGATTCTCGGGGATATGTTCCGCTGCTACGAGGCGCTGTCCCAAGGGCGACCGATCTCGCTCGTCCCGCCCCGGCCCTACCGCGACTACATCGCCTGGCTCCAGCGCCAGGATCTCGAGGAGGCCGGGAAGTACTGGCAGGAGGTGCTCAGGGATTTCACCGCCCCGACGCTCCTGGGGCGGCGGCAGGATGAATCGCCGGCTGAGCACGGGCAGTTCCGGGAAGCAGGGCTCCGGCTCTCGGCCGCGGCCGGCTCCGGCCTGCAATCACTGGCGCGGGGTCATCGGCTCACCCTGAATACCCTGATGCAGGGGGCCTGGGCGGTGCTCCTGGGGCGCTACAGCGGTCACCACGACGTACTGTTCGGCACCACGGTGTCCGGCCGTCCGGCGGAGCTTCCGGGGGTGGAGTCGATCGCGGGTCTGTTCATCAATACGCTGCCGGTGCGGGTGCAGGTGAATCCGGGGGCGCTGCTGGTGCCGTGGCTTGTAGAGATCCAGGCCCGGCAGGCGGAGCTTCGGCGCTACGAGTACAGTCCCCTTGATCAGGTGCAGAAGTGGAGCGGGCTGCCCGCGGGTCAGGCGCTCTTCGATCACA
>JAAEQC010000121.1 GCA_024231905.1 bacterium
ACAGCCAGGGAACCAACTCGTCGATCGCCTTGGTCCGCCGCAGGTACGGCGGCAGGATGGCGCTGGTGAACCGCATCCGATTGCCCTCGGCGTCGGTCCGCTTATCGTTCACTCGCGGCTGCATCACGTCAACGGGCCCGATCCGGGCCGGGACGTAATCGATCTGCTCGCTGCGGTCCTCGCCGATGACCGTCCGCATCTCGCCGCAGCACGGGCAGGGCTTGTCCTGCTCGTCCAGATCGTGAATCACGCGCTGCCGCGGCAGATCGGCCGGCAGCTTCCGCCGGCCGTGGCCCGCACGCTCACCCGACGCCGCCGGCGCGGGCGTCGGTTCCGGCGCCGGTTCGGCCGCGGGGCTGTCCGCCTGGAGTTGCCCGAGCATCTCGGCGAACAGGACCATCTGCTTGGGGTCGAGCTTCTCCGACGACCGGCCGTACAACCGCCGCAGCAACTGCTCAAGCCGATGCTCCATCGTGCTGATCTTGCGTGTGGCGCCCTGGAGAGCCTCCAGCAGTTGTCCGATCATCGCATGACAGGACGCCAGGAACGTCCCCTATTCCAGCCGCTTGTACCACATCGCAAATCCGTCGGCGTCCCAATACAGGATCTTCAGCCGGTCCCGGCGACGCGAGATGAACAGAAACAGATGTCCCGACAGCGGGTCCTGGCCGAGAAACTCCCGGACCAACACCGCCAGCGTGTCGAAACCCTTCCGCATGTCCGTCGGCACCGTGCATAGGTAAATCCTACCGGCCACCGTCCGATCCAATTCGCCCAGACTCGGCAACCTTAACATGGCCGACCCGCCCCGGCCGGCGCCGCCGCGAATCCATCCTGTCGCAACGCCGCCAGCACGTCGGCCAAGGACTCCCGATCCACCCCGGCGGCAACACGAACCCGCGCCCCGCCGGGCAGCCCGATCTCGATCCCCGTCGCTTCGCGACGCTCCGGGTCCGAGACGACAACCGGCGCGAACATGGCCGCCGCCGGCTGGCCCGCCGCATCACGGCGTCGCAGCTTGGCCCGCCAGCGATAGAACGTCGTCTCCGTCAGCTTGCTCTGGCGGCAGAACCCGCGGACAGTCATCCCGCTGGCCGCCTGCCGCCGGATGATTTCCCGCCACCTCCTCTCGCGCCCCTGATTCCGATTCGCTCTCTCGGCCATGACTCGTCTCCTTCCATGGCCACATCATCCCCGCCCGGCCTCGGACCCGCCAGATGGGGTTCGCCGGACGCTTAC
>JAAEQC010000122.1 GCA_024231905.1 bacterium
AACTAGAGTTGCACTGAGCGCAGCCGCCTTTAGGCGGCACAAGCGCCCGCTTGCGGGCGCGTCAACGCCGCTTTGAGCGGCTCACCGTGAAGGCCCCCGGCTTTGCCGGGGGATCGTTACTATCCCGATGCACCAACCTGCCGCGACCGACCCGCCGGAGGGCACCATGACCGACCTCTACACCCGCGAAACAACCCTCGCCCTGCTCCACGAGCACACCAAGACCGACAGCCTCCGCCGCCACGCCTACGCCGTGGAAGCGGCCATGAAGGCCGCCGCCGAACGCACGGGCAACGACCCGGTCTACTGGTCGGCCGTGGGCCTGCTCCACGACTTCGACTACGAGATGTACCCGGAGGCGCCGGACCACCCCCTCAAGGGTGCCGAGGTCCTTCGCGAGCGCGGTTACCCGGAGGAGTTCGTGAACACCATCCTCAGCCACGCCTCCTACACAGGCGTGCCCCGGGACAGCGACTGCGCCAGATGGCTTTTCGCCGTCGATGAACTGTGCGGCTTCTGCATGGCCTGCGCCATGGTCCAACCCGACAAGAAGGTCACCCAGGTGAAGGTCAAGTCCGTGCGCAAGAAGCTCAAGAAGAAGGACTTCGCCGCCAAGGTGAACCGCGAGGAGATCGCCGAGGGCGCCGCCGACCTGGGCCTCGAACGGGACGAGATCATCGGACACGTGCTGCAGGCCCTGGTGCCCGTGGCCGACGACCTGGGGTTGTGATGAGCGACCGCTGGCCCGACAACCGCGTGACCGCCCTCTTCGGCATCGAGCATCCCGTGGTCCAGGGCGGCATGATTTACCAGAGTGGGGCCAAGCTCGCCGCCGCCGTGAGCAACGCCGGCGGCCTGGGTCTCCTGGGCGCGGGCAGCATGCGGCCGGACCTCCTGCGGGAACAACTCGTCAAGTGTCGCGGGCTGACCCACAAGCCCTTCGGTTTGAACCTGCCTCTGTTCTTCAAGCATGCCCGCGAGGCCATGGAGGTGGCCCTGGAAGAAGGCGTCCGCATCTTCTTCACCTCGGCCGGCTCACCAAAGAAGGCCATCGGTCCGCTCAAAGAGGCCGGTTGCACGGTGGTCCACGTGGTGGCCAGCCCCGTGCTGGCGAAGAAGTGCGAGGACGCGGGCTGCGACGCGGTGGTGTGCGAGGGTTTCGAAGCGGGTGGCCACAATGGACGCGAGGAATTGACCACCATGGTGCTCACGCCCCAGTGCGTGGCCGCGGTGGACATCCCCGTGCTTGCGGCCGGGGGTATCGCCACCGGCGCCCAGCTGGCGGCGACCCTGGCCCTGGGCGCGGACGGCGCGCAGATCGGCTCCCGCTTTGCCATCACCGCCGAGTCCTCGGGACACGAGCGCTGGAAGCAGGCCGTGGTGGACGCGGGTCCCGCCGACACCCAGCTGGTGCTCAAGTCCCAACAGCCGGTGCGCCTGTTGAAGAACGATTTCCGCGACCAGGTGACCAACGCCGAGGCCCGGGGCGCCGGGCGCGAGGAACTGGCTGCGCTGCTCGGCACCGGCCGGGCCCGGCGCGGCATGCTCGAGGGCGACGTGGAGGGCGGCGAGCTGGAGATCGGCCAGGTAGCCGGCCTCATGGACGACGTGCCCACGGTGGCCGAAGTGTTCACGCGCCTGCTGACCGGCTACGATGAGGCCTGTCGCCGCCTGGGAGCGGGGGAGTGACTCCCCCGGTGCAGGTTCAAGCGACGGAACTGGCGGCCGAACTGACCCGGCTCTGTCCCGAACACGGTCTCGATCTGGCGGGGGCGGTGGTGTTGCCGGCGGACCTGCCCCACGAGCAGCGCTGGCACGACTGGCTCGCCGCCGACCGCCACGGCGACCTGGAATACCTGACCCGCGATCCGGACGGCCGCGTCGACCCCACCGGTGCCAATCCCTGGGCCCGCACTCTTCTCGTCTTCGGCCAGCGCTACACCGCAGGCTGGCCCGCCGGCGACACGGATCCATCGGCCACCGGCGCTACGGTCCCCGAGGCGCCCTGGACCGCCCGCGTGGCTCGCTACGCTCGCGGCCGCGACTACCACGACGTTCTGCTGGGAGCCATGAAGCGCCTGCTGGGCCGCCTGAGGGAGACATGGCCTGACCTGCGGGCCCATCCCGCCACCGATACGGGCCCCTACCTCGAACGGGAATGGGCATGGCTCGCGGGTCTGGGATTCCTGGGCCGCAACACCTGCCTCATCCACGAGCAACTGGGCTCGGGGTACTTCCTGGGGGTGGCGCCCACGAACCTGGAGGTTTCCGGGTTGCCGGCGGCGGGAACGCCCGCTGCCGAGCCACTCTACGAAATCGTGCCGCGCCGGGCCCGTCCGGAGGGTCCCGTGCCGGCCACCCGTTGCGGCACCTGCACCCGATGCCTGGACGCCTGCCCCACCAACGCCTTGGACCTGGTCCAGGGTCTCGACGCCCATCGCTGCCTGAGCACCTGGACCATCGAATGGCGGGGCGGCGCGCCGGCTGACGAGCGCGTGGCCCAGGGCGGCATCGTCTTCGGCTGCGACATCTGCCAGGCCGTCTGTCCCTGGAACCGGCGGGCGGCCGGACGGGCCGGAGGTCCGCCCCTCGGTGACGCCTACGCCGCCGATCCTGCCCATGGGGAATTGGATCTGGCGGAACTCATCGCCCTGTCGTCGGACGAGTTCCGTGCGCGTTTCCGGCGCACGCCTTTGTGGCGCGCCCATCCGGAGGGCCTGCGCCGCAACGCCTTGGTGGCGGCGGCCAACGCCGAGCGTCGGGATTTACTGGCGGTAGTGGAGGAGGCCGGCACGAGCGAGGATCCGCAGACGGCCGCCGTGGCGGCCTGGGCCGTGGACCGTCTTCGGAGCGAGGATGGGAACCGATAGGCTGGGATGTGCGGGACGGGCGAAAGCCACCCTTCAGACGACGATGTACGACGAATCCGAGGGCTCTTGGTGCGCGGACCGGCTAGTCCGGTTCGCCTTCGCGCAGCAGGTCGTAGGGCGTCTGCACGTTCCCGACCACTTCGTGCATCTCTCCGATGTCGAAGGCGCGCATGGTGTTGGTCCGGACGTTGCCGAGGGCCGACAGGGTGTAGCTGAAGGTCGCTGCAGCCTCGTCGTTGTCCGCCTCGAAGATGTGGACCAGATCGTAGCGGCCCACCGTCCACAGGGTGTACAGGATCTTGATGCCGTGGCTCTGGATCTTCTCGGAGAAAGCCTCGGCCCGGGCCGTGGTCTTGCGCAGGTTCTTGATGCCGGTGTCCGTGAACGTCAGCAGGGCGACATACTTGGCCATCGTTCCCTCCTCGTCATGCGGTTCAAGCCGTCCTTAAACGCATTCTAGCACGGAAAGGGCGTTTCCGCCATAAGGAGAGGCGCGCTAGTGTGTTGTAGATATAGGATTTATGACATCCTGATTCTGCGAAAATCCCACCTCTTCTCTTATTGAAGCCGCTCGCTCAATTGTGCTAGAATGAGGTTCGAACGCCACCAGGCTTTCATCTGGATCGTACACCTGCTCTGCATCTTCCGACCGGGCCTCATCCCGGTCTCCTGTCTCAAACGGGGGTGCATCGATGCAGCTTGTGCCGGTCCCTGGTTCGACTTCCCACCCCCCCTTTCCGATCCCCTTCCCGCGCCACCGTGGGCTCGTTCGCCCGCGGCCGGTTTCCGTCTTCCGGGAGCAGCGAACGCCATGAGTATCAACGCACGACCCATTCTGGTCATCGGTGGGGGTATCGCGGGGATGACCGCGGCTGTGGAAGCCGCCGAGGTCGGTCACCGGGTCATCCTGGTGGAGAAGGAGGCGTACCTGGGCGGCCGCGTCATGCGCACCCATCGCTACTTCCCAAAGATGTGCCCGCCCGCCTGCGGCTTCGAGATCAACACCCGGCGCCTGCGGCAGAATTCCCGCATCACCGTCCACACCCTGGCGACGGTGGAGGAGATCACCGGTCACGCGGGCAACTTCAAGGCGCGGATCCGCGTCCGGCCCCGCTACGTCACCGGGACTCCGTCCCTGGACGGTGCGATCGCCGACCAGCTGGAGTCTGAACGGGACAACGAATTCAACCTGGGCCTGGGCCGCACCAAGGCTCTCTACCTGCCCCACGAGATGGCCTGGCCGCCGCTGCACGTCATCGACCGGGAGGCCCTGTCCGACGCGGACGCGGCGAAGCTGCAGGAGGCCTGCCCGGCCGGGGCCATCGACCTGGACATGGCGGACGAGGAACTCGAGGTGAAGGTGGGCGCGGTGGTGGTAGCCACGGGCTGGCGGCCCTACGACGCCGCCCGCCTGGACCACTTGGGCTACGGACGCTGCGCCAACGTGGTCACCAATGTCATGCTGGAACGCCTGGCGGCTCGCGACGGACCCACCGGCGGAAAGATCCTGCGTCCCTCGGACGGCGATCCGCCCCGGAACGTGGCCTTCGTCCAATGCGCCGGTTCCCGGGACGAGAACCATCTGCCCTACTGCTCGGCCGTGTGCTGCATGGGCTCCCTGAAGCACGTCCGCTACCTGCGGGAGCAGGACCCGGAGATCCGGGCCACCGTCTTCTACATCGACATCCGCACCACCGGTCGGCTGGAGAAATTCTACCAGGACATGCTCGACGACGAGCACGTGACCTTCCTCAAGGGCAAGGTGGCGCAGGTCGACGAGGACGCGGCCACGGGCAACCTGCAACTGGACGTGGAGGACACCCTCTCGCGGGAGACCCTGCACCCGGAGTTCGACCTGGTGGTCCTGGCCACGGGCATCGTCCCCAACACGGCCGACCAACCCCTGCCCGGGGACCTGGCATACGACGAATACGGCTTCGTGACCGGGGACGGCGCCACCGCCGGCGTGTTTGCGGCCGGTTGCGCCACCGGCCCCTGCGACGTGTCCAGCGCCACCAAGGAAGCGACGGGAGCGGCCCTCGGGGCGATCCAGAGCATGTACGGAGGGGACTGAGCCATGGCTGACAAGATCGGCGTCTTCATCTGCACCGGCTACGGCATCGCCGAGGCCCTCGACGTGCCCGCCCTCCTGGAGCTGGCCACCGGCGACTGCGGGGCGGCCTACTGCCGGACCATCGACACCTGCCAGGGGGCCGACCTGGAGACCATCGCCGCCGACATCGCCCGCGAGGAGCTGGACGGGGCCGTCATCGCCGGCATTTCCGGCCGCCGCTACGACGACGGGCCGCTGCCACCGGACGTGGTGGTGGAGAATGTCGCCCTGCGCGAGTTTATCGTCTGGAGCCAGCCCCCCGGCGAGGAGGACACCCAGATGCTGGCGGCGGACCTCATCCGCATGCACGTGGCCAAGGTGGGCAAGATGGCCTGCCCGGAGCCCTTCCGGCCCGAGGAGGAACTGGACCGCACCCTGCTGGTGGTCGGCGGCGGCGTGACGGGCCTCACGGCGGCCCTGGCGGCGGCGCGCACGGGCTACCAGGTGCGCTTGGTGGAGAAGTCCGAAGATCTGGGGGGCTGGCTGGCCCGGCAGCACCGGTCCATTCCCACCGGACCGCCCTACCGCGACCTGGAGGACACGGGCATCGCCAAACTCATGGCCGACGTCCTCGAGCATCCCCGCATCACCGTGCACACCTCGACGGTCACCAGCCATATCAGTGGGGCGCCCGGCCTCTTCGACGTGACCCTGCGGGCCGAGGGCGGCACGGGTCCCGAGGAGGTGTGCCGGGTCGGCGCCATGGTCCAGGCCACCGGTTGGCGTCCGGTGGACCCGCGGCCCGATTTGTCCTACGGCCAGGTTCCGGACGTGATCCTGAACACCGAGTTCGAGGACATGGTGGCCGGAGGCGGACCCCTCCAGCGGCCCTCGGACGGCCAACCGGTCACGAGTGTCGCCTTCATCCAGTGCGGCGGCTCGCGGGACCCGGCCCACCATTCGTACTGCTCGTCCATCTGCTGTCTCAACTCCCTCAAGCAGGCTCTGTACGTGCGCGAGGTCAGCGACGAGGCCAAGGCCTACATCTTCTACGAGTTCATCCGCACGCCGGGCCAATACGAGGAGTTCTATCGCCGGGTCCAGGAGGACCCGGGGGTCTTCCTGACCCGGGGCGAGGTAACGGACGTGGCGCCCGCCGCAGGCCGCCTGGCCGTCTCGGTCAAGGACACCATGCTCGGCGAGCAGGTGCAGGTGCAGGTGGATCTGGTGGTGCTGGCGGCGGGCATGGCGCCCAACGCGGCGGACGGCGAGGCCATCCGCGCCTTCAGCGACGCCAAGCTGGCAGCCGAGTGCGCCGAGACCGACACCCAGCGGGCCGAGGCCACTGCCAGGGCCGAGCATCTCGCGCACCACGAGGGCACCGAGATCCTCAACCTGGATTATCGCCAGGGACCGGACCTGCCGTCCCTCGAGTACGGCTTCCCCGATTCCCACTTCATCTGTTTCCCCTACGAGAGCCGGCGCACGGGGATCTACCCGGCCGGCTGCGTGCGTGCGCCCATGGACGGCCGGGGCAGCCGGGCCGACGCCGCCGGCGCGGCCCTGAAAGCCATCCAGTGCGTGGAGATGACCGCCCGCGGCGAGGCGGTCCATCCCCGGGCCGGCGACCGTTCCTACCCGGATTTCTTTCTCCAACGCTGCACCCAGTGCAAGCGCTGCACTGAGGAATGCCCCTTCGGCGTGCTCAACGAGGACGAGAAGGGCACGCCCCTGCTGCAGGCCACGCGCTGCCGCCGCTGCGGCGTGTGTCTGGGGGCCTGCCCCGAGCGCATCGTCTCCTTCAAGGACTACTCGGTGGAGATCCTCTCGAGCATGATCAAGGCCGTGGAGGTGCCCGACGAGTTCGAGGAGAAGCCGCGCCTGCTGGCCCTCATGTGCGAGAACGACGCCCTACCCGCCCTGGAACTGGCGACCCAGCACCGGCTGCAGCTCAACCCCTACGTCAGGATCGTCCCTGTGCGCTGTCTGGGTTCGGTGAACGTGGAGTGGGTGAACCAGGCGGTGTCCCGGGGCTTCGACGGCGTCCTGCTCATGGGCTGCACCCACGGCGACGACTACCAGTGCCACTTCATCAAGGGCAGCGAGCTGGCCGAGCAGCGCGGCGAGAACATCAAGGAGAAGCTGGACAAGATGGCCATGGAGAACGAGCGGGTGGAGATCCACCAGGTGCAGATCAGGGACTACGAGCGCCTGCCGGCCATCTTCGACGCCTTCGCCGAGACCATCGAAGAGATCGGCATGAACCCGTTCAAGGGTATGTGACGGACGCGGGACCATCGCGTCGGACCAAGGGAGCGCGACGGTGAAGGACACGGAAACGAGGCCCCGCCAGACCGGGCAGGAGACGGCGCCGGCGACAGCTGCCTGCTACGGGCCGTTGCTCGTGGAACCGGACCTGCCCTTCATTCGCACCATCGGCAGCCGGATCGGCGACAGCTTCACCCGCTGCATGCAGTGCGGCACTTGCGCCGCTACCTGCTCGCTCTCCCCCGAGAGTGCCGCCTTTCCCCGCAAGGAGGTGATCTGGGCGGCCTGGGGCTGGAAACAGCGGCTCCTGAGCGACGCCGATGTCTGGCTCTGCTACCAGTGCAACGACTGCTCCACCCGGTGTCCGCGGGGCGCCCATCCCGGCGACCTCCTGGCCGCCATCCGCCAGGAGTGCATCATCCACTACGCCCGGCCCGGGTTCCTGGCCCGCTGGGTCAACGACATCCGCTACATCCCGGTCCTGTTGGCCATCCCCGCGCTGGTGCTGGCGCTTGCCCTGAAGCTGCGGGACCCCCTCGACGCACTCCTGGGATTCTCCGCCCGGTCCGGCGACCGGATCGTCTACGCCTACTCCAGTCCGTTTCCCCACTGGTTGATCAACGGCGTCTTCTTCCTGGCCCTGCTGCTGGTCCTGACGACAGTGGTCTTCAGCATCCGCCGCTTCTGGCGGCACATGAAGTGCTCCCTGGAGAAGGACTTCGGCCTGAAGCAGGTCCGGGGCGTGTGGCCGAGTCTCGGGGCCACGGTGAAGAACATCTTCGCCCATCACAACTTCTCCGGTTGTACCACGGCCCACATCCGGTACCTGTCCCACCCCCTGACCTTCTTCGGATTCCTGGCCCTGTCGGCGGTCACGATCTGGGTGATCACCGCGGGTATCAATCCGCTGATCAAAGGGGAGTTCATCTATCCCTTCGCCTTCTGGAGCCCGTGGAAGGTCCTGGCCAACCTGGGGGGGCTGGCCGTGGCCGCCGGTTGCGTCCTCACCATCCGCGAGCGGCTCTTCGGCACCGCCTACAACACGGCCGGCAACTACTACGACTGGTCGTTCCTGATCACCCTGATCCTGGTGGCGCTGACCGGGTTCGCCACGGAGGTGCTCCACTACTTCCGCATGGAACCCCACCGGCACGTCATGTACTTCGGCCACCTGGTCTTCGTCTTCGCACTCCTGGTGTACATGCCCTACTCCAAGTTCGCCCACATCTTCTACCGCACCACGGCGCTGGTCCTGGCCGAGAGCTTCGGTCGCAAGAAAGGCGTGCCGCCCCTGGGCGACGGGCCCAGAGGGGGGGCGGCGCCATGAGCGGCGACAGGAAATCCCCGTTGGACGGGAACCTGGTCAAGGTCGTCTTCCCTTTGCTGGTCATCCTGGCGCCCCTGGGGCTGAGCGTCATCGGCGCCGTCTCCGCCGGGGATCCGGGCGCGGAGGAGCCTTTCTTGGAACTGCCGCCTGAGCCCAACGAGGGCTGCGTCCGCGACGCGGAGTTCATGCGCTTCCACCACTGGGAACTGTTGCGCGAGGTTCGCGACCAGGTAGTCCGTGGCGGGGGACGCCACGAGATCAGCCTGGACCGGTGCCGCAGCTGCCATCCCAGCCGGGAACGATTCTGCAGCCGCTGCCACGAAGCGGTCAGCCTGCAGCCGGACTGCTTCGGCTGCCACTACTACCCGGCGGACCCCGCGGCCGCGGTGGACCACGCACGGGCCGGGAGGTGACGGTCATGGATCGCAGGAAATTCCTGAAAACCGGCGGCCGGTTCCTGGCGGCCACGCCCTTCGCCTGTGACCTGCTGGTGGCGTCGGTCGCGTCGGCGTCCGGGCCGGGCGCGGGCCGCTGGGGCATGGTCATCGACCTGCGCCGCTGCCCCGAGGGCTGCGACGCCTGCGTGAAGGCGTGCCGGCGGGAGAACAACGTGGCCGAGCACGGCGACCCGCGTTGGGACGTCCACTGGATCCGGCAGGTGGAGATCCGGCCCCACGGCCAGGAGGACGCTCCGACGCGGACAGTGCCCCTGCTCTGCAACCACTGCGAGCGCCCGCCCTGCGCCCAGGTGTGTCCGGTGCGGGCCACCTACCAGCGCGACGACGGCATCGTCATCGTCGACCACCACCGCTGCATCGGTTGCCGCTACTGCCTGATCGCCTGCCCCTACAACGCCCGGTTCTTCAACTATCGGGAGAACGAGGCCTGGCCCAACAAGGACTACCCCAAGCGCTCCCACGGCGTGGCCGAGTCCTGCCATCTCTGCGCCCACCGGCTCGACCAGGGGCGCCTGCCGGCCTGCATGGAGGCCTGCCGGGACGCCGGGGCCGGGGCCATCGTCGTCGGCGACCTGGACAACCCGGAAAGCGAGATCTCCCGGTTGATCGCCGCCAATTCCGTCAAGCGGATCAGGGAGGACCTGGGCACCGGGCCCAAGGTCCACTACATCGGGCTCTAGGAGCGTGGCCATGGAAATCCTCTACCAACCCCTGGACGGCCGGTCGCGGGGCTACTACGCGCTCCTGACGGTACTACTGGCCTTCGTGGCCGCGGGTTTCGCCGCCACTTTCTACCTGGTTGTCCATGGGCTCCACAACTCGGGCATGACCAACCGCATCCCCTGGGGACTGCAGATCGTCATGGCCATCTTCTACATTGGATTGTCGGCGGGCTCGCTGGTGGTGTCGGGCCTGTACGGCATCTTCGGCAAGCTGGAGTACAAGCCCTTCGCGCGGTTGGCGGCCTTCCTGGCCATGCTCTTTCTGGTGGCGGGCCTGCTGTCCATCGTCACGGACCAGGGCCGGATCGACCGGGTCTTCGTGGAGCCCTTCTCCCACGTCAACCCCTCGTCCATGTTCTCCATCAATCCGGCCCTCTACATGGGCCACATCATGATCTGCATCTTCTACCTGTGGGCACTCTTCAAGGAGAAGGGACGCCTGACCAAGGTGGCCTCGGTGGTGGTCGTGCTGTGGGCCCTGTGCGTGCACACGGGGACGGGCGCCATCTTTGCCTTCACGCCGCGGGAGTTGTACAACACGGCCCTGCTGCCGCCCAGCTTCGTGGCGGCGGCCCTGTCGTCGGGGGCGGCTCTCATGATCATCGTGCTGACGTCCCTGTTCCGGGTCACCAAGCGGCACCTGGACATGGCGCTGGTCATCTGGCTGGGGCGGCTCCTGGCGGTGTTCATCGTGGTGGCCCTGTACGTCATCCTCATCGAGAACGCCCACCGCTTCTACCAGATCGAGTCCCGCGAGGCCACGACCTACTACCTGTTCAAGGGCTACCACGCCTGGCTCTTCTGGGGGGGGTTGATCGGAGTGGGCTCGGTGGTGCCGGCGGTGCTGCTCTTCCGCCGTCGCACGGGCACCTCGGTTCGCTGGATCGTGTTCGCGTCGGCGCTGGTGGTGGTCGGCGTGGTCTGCGAGCGGTATCTCATCGTGTTGCCGGGACTGGAGTATCCGCCGGAGTTGCTGCCGGGCATGGAGATCGTCCGTTCGGCCCTGGACGAGGGGATCGTCGCCTACGTCATCAGTCCGCTGGAGATCCTGCAGGCCCTCGGGGTGCTGAGTCTGATCGGCTTCATCTTCGTGCTGGGCCTGAAGTACCTGCCCCTGTTGCCGACCGAGGCGCGGGCCCATGGCGAGTCCCAGATGCTCAAGCATCTGATCGCCGAGGCCAAGGCGGAGAGTGCGGAGAAGGCTACGGGTTCGTCGGTCTGACCTTGCCGGCGAGGGGCCGGGAGCGGGGGATCACGCCTGCGGTGGGCGGTGCCGTCCGTTGCTGTAACAGGTGAGGTGGCCGTCGCCGTAGATGGTCTCGAATTCGGATCCCAGGAAATCCCGCAGACAGTCGGCGATGCTGAAGATCACCACTTGGCCCGGCGCCGCGGCCAGGGCGGCGGCGAAGCGCTCGTAGAAGAGGCGGCCCTCGCCTTTCGGCTTCACCGGGCGGTAGAGGTAGATGAAGTCCAGGCCGTGGGGCGGGTGATCGAGCACGTCGCCGACGATCCACTCGACTCGGTTGTCCGGAATGCCCAGCCACGTCTGCAGTATCCGTCCGGCCTCGACCATGCGGCTGGAGAGTTCGATCTGCACCGTGCGGGCGTGGGGGTAGAGCTTCATCAACAGGAGGCCCTGGAGTCCGTTGCCTGCCCCGTAATCGGCGCTCACGGTCGTCGGCCCCAGATGCTCCCCGGCCTTGAGGACCGGTGACAGCCCGCCGGCGTGGCACCAGTAGCCGCCCACTTCGTCCATGCGTGCCCGTTCGTCCGGGGTGTAGGGCGCCTCGTAGCCGTGGACGTGGCAGTACAGTTCCAGGAACGATTCCTCGAGGGGGTCCGGCCGGCCGGCGGCGATGGCCCCGCGGAAACGCACCTGCAGGTCCACGAAATCGGGCCACAGGCCCAACGGATCCGGCGGCGGCGGCAGGGTCGCGAAGAGGGCCATGAGGGTCGCCAGCCGCTCGCATTCCCGGGCCGGACGGTCGTCGTCCGCCATGAGGCGCAAGAGGTTGGCTGCCAGGTCGCGGGGGTCGTTCATGGACCGCTTTCTTTCATGTATCGGTGCCCGTAGCCGGTTGTGCCGACAAGCATAGGGCGGAGTGGCGGGACCGTCCACCGCCGACCTGGCTGCAGGGTGCGGACCAGGGGGCGCCCCGCCGCCGTGAGCCCGACGAATTCCCGCCTCCGGAATCTTGAAAACCCTTTTCAACGCTTGAATTTACGCCGTATTTGATGCACTATAGGCGAAAGGGAATCCCCCCGCCCGTTCCGGGCCGGAAGCCCCCTTTGGCGACCCGGTCCAGAGGCTATTCGTTCAAGAGGAAAAGCCATGAACATCTGCATCATCGGCCCGCAGGCCAGCGGCAAGGGTACCCAGGCGACACGCATCGCCGGGCACTACGGCATCTTCCATTTCTCCACCGGCGACGCCCTGCGCGCCGAGGTGAAGAGCGGATCCGAGCTGGGCCGGGAACTGGCGGCGGTCATGAACGCCGGCAAGCTGGTCAGCGACGAACTCATCTACGGCATCGTCAAGAAGACCGCCGGCGAACACCCGGAGGGGATCCTCCTGGACGGTTACCCGCGCACGGTGCACCAGGGCGAGATGATGAAGGACGAGCTGAAGATCGACGCCGTGATCGAGATCGCCATCGCCGACGAGACGTGCGTGGCGCGTATCAGCAGCCGTTACATGTGCAGCGATTGCGGCCGCGGCTACAACACCGTGAGCCTGCCGCCCAAGAACGAGGGCGTGTGCGACGACGACGGCGCGGCGTTGGTGCAGCGCGAGGACGACAAACCCAAGGCCGTGCTCAAGCGCCTGGCCCTCTACCACGAGGCCACGGCCCCGGTCATCGAGTTCTATCGGGCGGCCGGCGTACCGGTGCACAAGGTCGACGGCGAGCAGTCCATCGACGAGGTCTTCGCCGCGGCCAAGCAGGCCATCGGCGGCTGACGAGTGTTTCAGCCGGCGCCCGCAAGGCGCCGGGCCGTCGCGGGGCGGCATTCCATTACAGACGAAGGGGTCGCGTTCGTCGCGGAACCGGCCTGCCAATCGCAGCCCAACCAGGAGAGGTGCGGAACCATGGCTAGAGAATCGGGCAAGGAGATCCAGGAGCGGCTGATCCAGAAGATGCGGACCTGGCAGAAGATCGAGGACACATCCGTGAGTTCGACCGCCAAGATCATGGAGAAGTCCGACAACCCCATCATCAAGATGGTCATGGAGATCATCCACAACGATTCCAAGATGCACTATCGGGTGCAGGACATGATCGCCAACAGCCTGGAGAAGGAAGCGATCACCATGACGCCCGACGACCTGGGCCAGGTCTGGTCGAGCATCGAGAAGCACATCGAGATGGAGACCCAGATGGTGTCCTACGTGGAGGAGACCCTGAGTGAGATCGAGGGCCGCAGGATGCTGACCCAGGAGTACCTGTTGCGGTACCTGAAGGCCGACGAGATGAAGCACGACGCCCTGCTGTCGCTGCTCGAGTCGGTCAAGAAGGGCATGTACCCCTACGCCTAGTGCGAGCGGGCGCCCATCGCTCCCTGACAAGAGAAAGCCCCCGGCCGGCAGGCCGGGGGCTTTCGCGTGCGCGGTGGCGGCGGCCGACGCCTAGTGCCACTCCCAGTCGATGAAGTCGGGCTTGGCGTCGACCATGGCGTTCACCATCAGCTCCACCAGGCCGCCGTAGTGGATGCCCGCCTTTTCCCAGGCGTCGTAGTGGCTGATGATGTCCCGGATCTGGCCCTTGCAGTTGGAGCAGGGGGCGCAGACGTACTTCGGATTCTCCTTGGTCATCTCCTCGTCGCCGAAGGCCTCGAGGATCTGGCGGAATTTCCGGCGGCCGGAGAAGCGGTGCCGCCACTCGGAGAAGTTATGGCCGGACATGATGGCGAAGCCCGAACCGCCGCCGCAGCAGTAGTTCTCCACGCCGTGGGGGGCCATCTCCCGGAATCGTTCTGCCGGTACGATGGCCTCGATGATTTCGCGCTGGGGCTGAATGATGCCCATCAGGCGGGTCATGTTGCAGGGATCGTGCAGGGTGACCGGGAAGTCGTTCCGACTCTTGTCGAACTTGATCTTACCGGAGCGCACGATGTCCAGCAGCACGGTCATGCAACTCTCGCGCGGGATGTCGTTCAGGCCCTCGGCCAGGATCCGGTCGGCGATCACCGTCAGCGCCTTGTGGGCGTGGCCGCACTCGCCGAGGACGATCTTCTTCACGCCCAGCTTCTTGGCCGCCTGCATGTGCAACATGGCCGTGCGCGCGAACTGAACGTCGTCATACCACACGCCGTAGTTGATACCGTCGTAGGCGGCCAGGTCGCTGGAGAGGGTCCAGCTCAGGCCCGCGGCGTTGAAGAGGGTGTGGAAGGCGCCCGGGTTCTCGGGCCAGGCCATGATCTCGCCCGCGTTGTGGATGAGCAGGATGTCCGCGCCCTCCACGTCGAACGGGGTCTCCACCTTGATGCCCGTCTTCTCCTCGGTGTCCTCGTCGATGAACTCCATGTTGTCCTTGAGCACCAGGTCGTTCATGCCCGTGGATGAGCCCACCTTCTGCTGCAGGACCGAACCGGCCTCGTGCAGTTCCTTGACCTGGATGTTCATCTCCTGGCTGGCCACCTTGCGGATCTCCCGGGCCAGCAGGGCGTTGTCCACGCCGATGGGGCAGGTCTGGGCGCAGCGCCGGCAGAGGTTGCAGCGGTAGGACAGCTCGATGAGCCGCGCCACGGCCTTCCAGTTCAGGTCGATCTCGCCGTGCACCCACTCGGACTCGCCCTTGATGTACTTGTGGTAGATGCGGCGGAAGATCTCCGAACGGTAGGAGGGACGGTACAGTTCCGCCCCGCCGCTCTCCTCATAGATGTGGCAGGAGTCGGAGCAGGTCTGGCACTTGGCGCAGTGTTCGGCCGAGATGACCAGCGGCTTCAGGAAGATCCAGTTGTTCTCTTCCTCGAAGAGCTTCTTCATGCCCGAGAGGAACGATTTGACCAGGCGTTCCTCCTCTTCCTTGGACTCCGGCTTGGGAATGTTCACGGCGATGGTGCCGTCGAGTTCGCACTCGTACTTCTCCTTGGCCGCGTCCGTCAGGGGCGTCGGCTGCGGTTCGTCCTCGAGCTTGTCGAACGGGGGCGGCAGAGGGATCTGCTGGGAGAGGGGGATGTCGGCCAGCGGCCCACAGTCCGCCGAGATGTCGGTCAGTTCGACGAGCTGCTTGAGTTCGGCGCGGCGATCACCCGGGTGCCCTTGGTCGCTCATGTCATTTCTCCTCTTCCCGGGCCGGATTCTCGGTGGCGGCCTCGGCCCAGGTCTTGCCCTTGCCGTCGCCGGCAATGTGCGGCGCGGACCAGCCGATGTTCTGGTTCAACAGGTCGGGGACGTTCTTGGAGTGCTTGCTGCCGGGCAGGTTGGGTTCGTCGCCCCAGCGCACGGCGTGGTAGGCGAAGTACTTGCCCACGAAGTGGGACATGTGGGTGAGCGGGATGTAGGCCAGCAGCAGGCTCAACAGTACGACCGACACGGCGTACACCAGGCCGGGGTTCCCGGCCATGGGCAGGGCGCTGAACTTGGCGATCATCAGGTTGCCCACGAAGGAGGCGACCGTGGTGAAGTCCCGGTCGAAGAGGACGACGTACAGCAGGGAGAACCCGAAGGCGACGATGAAGAACACCAGGTTGAAGATGTCCGCCGGGGAGGTGAAACTCTTCAGCCCGCGATCGGTCAGCCGCTTGATCAGCAGCCCGATCGCGCCGAAGATGCCCAGGATCATGCCGCCGAAGCCGCAGACCAGGACCACCCAGTGCAGCACCTTGAACAGGGCGCCTCCCTCCAGGTCCGGCCAGAAGGTCCGCAGGAGTCCCGACAGCACCATCAGCACCGTGCAGGCGGTGAGCATGTACAGACCGAAGTGGAAGGGGAAGGACTTGGTCCACATCTTCCGGTTGTGTTCCTTCAGGGCCACCAGGAAGAGGATCTCCGGGATCATGACCTTGAGTTCGCCGGCGACCGAGGTCTCGCGCGGCTTCTTCCACCACTCGAAATCCTCCATGAAGGATCCGCCGTAGACGGCCTTGCCCCCGCCCTCGTGGGCCACGGGGTAGAGTTCCCAGCGCAGGTGTTGCGGCATCTTCGAGAACATGATGAAGCGACCGACGACGGCCGCCGCGAACACGAGCAGGGCTGCGTATGCGACTAGGTAGGGAATGACGTGCACTGGGCTCTCCTCGGGCTCTCGGCTAACGCCGGGTCGCGTTGGACAGGAAGGCGGATACCGGATCCGTTTCCGTCACGGATCCTCCCAATTCCTCTATGATCTGCCAGCCGAGGCGCCGGGCGCGCTCGGCGGCGTTGGCGTCGATGCACCAGGCCACCACGTTTCGCCCCCAACCCAGGCCCAGGCGCTCCTCCTCGAGGGCCTCGACCTCCTCCGCGTTGCGGAAGACGCAGCCGGAGATGGGCAAAGCGCCCATGACGATCCGCGAAGCGGGCGTCACGGGCAGGGGCACCGCCACCACCTCGGCGCCTGCCAGTTCCAGGCGCGCACCCAGTTCCCGCGGCTTGCCCACCAGGACCAGCCGGTGGCCGTGCAGGGGCCGGGGGGTGAACCAGTCCAGGTGCTCGGCGTGGGCCACCGTGGGGCCAATGATGAACAGGGCGGGCGGCTTCAGGTCCTCGTCGATGATGGCCTTGGGCAGCTCGGCCACCGCGGCCTTCACCACGTGTTGGGCGGACGTCGTGCCGCGGGAGATCATGGCCGCCGGCGTCGCCGGATCCAGGCCGCCGACCAGCAATCGTTCCACGACCACGGGCAGGGACGTGACGCCCATGTACCCCAGCAGCGTGGCGTGGGGGTCCTGGGCCATGAGGTCCCAGCGCACCTGGGGGCCGTCGGACTTGGCCGACTCGTGAGCCGTGACCATGGTCGCCCGCACGGCCTCGCTGCGGTGGGTCACGGGCATGCCGGCGTAGGCGGGAACCGCCACCGCCGAGGTGATGCCGGGCACGATCTCGAAGCAGATGCCCGCCTCGCGCAGGTCTTCGGCCTCTTCGCTACCCCGGCCGAAGACGTAGGGATCGCCGCCCTTGAGGCGCACCACCCGCTTGCCCTCCCGCGCCAGTCGCACGATGAGAGCGTTGATCTCTTCCTGGGGGACCGGGTGGTAGCCGGCGGTCTTGCCCACGCAATGGAGTTCCACGTGGACAGGCAGGTCCGTGGGCAGGGACGTGGCGGCGAGACGGTCGTACACCACCGCGTCGGCCTCCATCATCCGCTGGCGGCCGCGGAGGGTGAGCAGCCCGGCGTCGCCGGGTCCGCCGCCCACCAGGGAAACGAGCCCCGTGCAGGATCCCATGGGCAGGGGGGTGTCTGCCTGGGCGTGGTTGCGGGCACGGGCGGGGGCTTCGCTGTTGGCAGGGCCGGTGTCGTGCTGCGGCAGGAGGAAGGCGTTCTCTTCGCTCTCGGTGGGTATGCGCACGGCGAAGGTGTCCGGGTCGACGGTGGCGCCGAAGAAGGCGTCGAAGGAGGCCTCCTGCTCGTCGCGGTCCATGTCCAGGGCGCGGACCGTGTCCCTGAACCGTCCCGCGGCCTCCATCCACTCGGCCCAGGGGTGTCCGAACCGGTGCTCCAGCAAGCGGCGCAGGCGGCGCACTGCGAAGGGCGCCTCGCCCTCGGAGGCGATGGCGATCTGGAGCTTGCCCCGTTGGACCCGCGCGGGCAGGTGGAAGGAGCAGAGGGGCGGGTCGTCGACCACGTTCACGGGGATGCCCGCGGCGTTGGCCTCCTCGTACACCTGCCGGTTGACCTCGCGGTCGTCGGTGGCGGCGATGGCCAGGCAGTAGTCGGTGACTTCGCCGGCGCGGTAGACGCGCCGCTCGAGGGTGATGGTCCCGTCGCTGCCCAGATCCTCCAGGGCGTCGATGGGTTCCGGCGTCACCAGGGTCACCCGGGCGCCGTTGGCCAGCAGGGCCTCCAGCTTGCGCAGGGCGACTCCGCCGCCGCCGACGACCAGACAGGGCCGGTCGGTCACGTTGTACATGATCGGGTACACGGCGATCCTTCCTTCGGTCCGCTAGTCGGCGGATGCGTCAGGTCGCGATTGCCAGCCCGCCAGGTCGCGCCACCTCACGCCGCCACCAACATAGGCCACAGTCCGGCCACGTCCCGTCATCCAGCGCGCGACCTCGGCGGCCCGAGGTCCTCGTTCGCATACGACCAGCCAGGGCCGGTCGTCGAGTTCATCCAATTTCGTCCGCGCCTCGCCCTGGGGGAGGCAGGTCACGCCGGCGCCGGCCAGGGGACGGGCTTCCGATTCCTCGGCGAGCCTCACGTCCAGGACCGCGGTCCGGTCCAGTTCTTCCGCCGGGGCCACGGGCGTCACGCCGTCCTCGGCGTTCTGGGCCACCATGGCCGCCACGGCCAAGGGATCGATGGCCGGTGCGTAGGGCGGCGAGTAGGCGTGCTCCAACTGCGTGAAGTCCGCCAGGGTCGCGCCCCGGGCCAGGAGCTGGGCCGCCACGTCCACGCGCTTGGCGACCTCGCCCGGTCCCACCGCCTGCAGGCCTGTCACCCGGCCGGTGGCCGGCTCCCAGGTGAGCTGCAGGGCGATCTCCGCCGACTCGGGCCAGTAGTCGGCCTTGTCGTGGCCGACGATCCAAACCGACCGGACCGCGAGGCCCCGGGCGGTGGCGGCCGCGCGGGTGATGCCCACGGCGGCCACGTTCAAGTCGAAGACCTTCAGGGCCGAGGCACCGGTCACGGCCGGGAAACGGTCCTCGCGCCCGGCCAGCAGGTTGGCCAGGGTGCGGCCCTGCCGGTTGGCCAGGGAGCCCAAGGGTACCCAGGCCGCCTCGCCGGTCACCGTGTGGCGCACTTCCGCCGCGTCGCCCACGGCCCACACGCCGGATACGGAAGTGGCCAGCCGTTCATCCACGGCGATGGCCCCGGTGGGACCGAGTTCGATCCCCGCGTCCGCGGCCAGTTCCGTCGCGGGGGCGACACCGATGGCCACCACTGCTGCGTCGGCCCTGATCTCTTCGCCGCCGGCCAGGTGGACGGTGACTCCATCTTCGTCGGGTTCCATGCGTTCGACCCGGACGCCGGTGCGGAGGTCCACGTCGTTCTCCCGCAGGGCCGCTGCCACGATGGCCCCGGTTTCCGGGTCCAGCAGGCCCGGCAGGACCGTCGGCGCGGTTTCCAGCAGGGTCACTTCCGCGCCCCAGAGGGCGGCGAAGGCCTCGCAGAGTTCGCAGCCCAGGAAGCCCGCACCGACGACGATCACGCTGCCGATTCCGCCGCGGGCTAATTCCTTGTGTAAAGGTGGTACATCGGCGGCCGTGTGGAAAGTCCGGACACGAGGATGTTCGGATTGGTTCGGCAAGCGGCGCGGGCGCGCCCCCGTGGCCAGGACCAGGTCGTCCCAGGAAAGGGTCTCCTCGGTGCCGTCGGCCGCGCGAACCGTGAGCTTCCGCGCCGTCGGATCGAGGGTAACGGCCCGCCGTCCGGTGAGCATCTCGATGCCCTTGACGTCCGTGAAGTAGGACTCGTCGCGGGTGGTGCCGTCGGCGGTGCGGTGCAGGATTTCCAGTTCGGCGATGTCGCCGGAGAGCACGTAGGGGAGGCCGCAGGCGCCCCAGGAAAAGGACTCCTCGGTCTCGACCACGGTAACGCGCCAGTCGGGGCACAGACGTGCCAGGCGAGCGGCGCACCGCAGTCCGGCGGCCGACGCTCCGACGATGACGACGCGATGCATCACGTCAGACAAGCTTGACCTCCGGGGCGGCGGCCGTTCGCGCCGCCCGTGTTGTCGTTCGGACCTACAGGGCGTCGATCTCCTCGCGCACCGTCAGGGCGATTTTCCACAACCCGGTCAGGATGAGGAACCCGATCCCGTAGACGCCGATGGTGACCATGGTCTCCCACGAGGACGGGAAGTACTCGGTGACGTGGCCCAGGGGGTTGGGGATGAAGCCCGCCACCACCAGGCCGAGGCCCTTTTCGATCCACACGGCGACGATGATCGCGCCGCAGATGAAGGGCAGCACCTTGTGGTTCTCGCGCAGGCGCGGGAAGTAGAGCAGGACCAGCGAGAGCAGGGACAGGGACACGGACAGCCACATGGCCGGCGCCAGGCCCGACTTGCCCTCCAATCCCACGAACAGGTACTGGAAGTGATGGACGTGCTCGGGAATGTCGCTGTACAGCCCGGTGAAGAGCTCCACCGCCACGAAAAAGATGTTCACCGACAGGGCGTAGGTCACGATGAGGGACAGCTTCTTCAGCGCCTCCTCGCCCGGGTCGAACTTGGTGAACTTCCGCAGCAGCAGCGACAGGATGATCAGCAGGCTGGGGCCGGACGCGAAGGCCGAGGCCAGGAAGCGCGGCACCAGGATCGCCGTCAGCCAGAAGGAACGGGCCTCGAGACCCGAGTACAGGAACGCCGTCACCGTGTGGATGCTAACGGCCCAGGGGATCGAGAGGATGATCACCGGCTTGATCCAGTGGGGCGGCGCTACCTGGTTGCGCTCGGATGTGAAGACCACCAGGCTGATCAGGACGTTCAGGCCCAGATAGCCCATGAGCGACATCATGTCCCAGAACATGAGCGAGTTCGGACTCGGGAAGCGGATCACGTTGATCACGCGCGACGGCTGGCCCATGTCCACGAAGATGAAGAGCATGCACATGATGACCGCGGAGATGGCCAGGCATTCGCCCAGGATGACCATGCGACCGAACGGTTTGTAGTTGTGCAGGTAGTAGGGAAGGACGACCATCACCGCCGAGGCGGCCACGCCGACCATGAACGTGAACTGGGCGATGTAGAGACCCCAGGTCACGTCGCGGTTCAGGCCGGTGATCTCCAGACCGTGGTTCAGCTGACGCCAGTAGGCGAAGAATCCCGCGGCGATGATCAGGACCAGGACCGAGATCCAGGTCCAGTAGCGCGGGCTGCCCTTGAGTGCCTTCTCCAGCATGACTTCCTCACACTCCTCAGACGATGTAGAAGACGCTGGGCGCGGTCCCCAGGTTCGGCTTCCGGCGAATGGTATTCGTGGTCCGCAGCAGGCGGGACACCTCGGACTCGGGATCGCTCAGGTCGCCGAAGAGCAGCGCACCGCATTCGGCGGTGACGCAGGCCTCGACGCAGGCCGGGATCTGGCCCTTGGCCAGCCGTTCCTCGCAGAAGTTGCATTTCTCCACGACGCCCTTGGTCCGCGTCGGGTAATCCGATTGGATGTCCTGCAGGTAGGGCCGCGGGTCCTTCCAGTTGAAGCTCCGCGATCCGTAAGGGCAGGCGGCGATGCAGTACCGGCAGCCGATGCAGCGGTGCATGTCGATGGTGACGATGCCCTGCTCGTCCTTGAACGTGGCCTGGGTGGGGCACACCCGCACGCAGGGGGGACGTTCGCAATGGTTGCAGAGCACGGGCACGTTGCGGTCGCGCAGGGAGTCCTCGATGTAGGGGTGCACCTGGTTGGGGAAGGCCTGCGGGTACTTCTCCTTCCAGATCCATTTCACCTCGTGGGCTTCCTCGGGAATCTTCGGCACGTTGTGGGCCAGGTGGCAGGCGTCGGTGCAGGCAGTGCAGCCTTCCTTGGCCTGGCACTTGCGCGTGTCGACGACCATGGCCCAGTGGGTGCCCTCTTCCTGGACGGGACGTCCGCCGGTCGAGGCCAGGGCGGCCGCCGGGGCCGTGGCGCCGAGGCCGAGCACCGAGCCGGCCAGTTTCAGGAAGTCTCTCCTGTCCTTCTCCATCACTCGGCCCCCCTCGGTTCGACGTGGCACTCCCAGCACTTGGGACTGACCCCGACGTAGTCGTGGCAGCGGTCGCAGAAGTTGGCCTTGTTGGTGTGGCACTTCATGCAGGTGTTCTGCAGGCTCATGTCGTAGTCGGTGTGGTGTGCGTCGGACGTGTAGGTGCGCACGCCCTTGCGGACGACCGAGTCCCGCCATTGGTTGAGCAGGTCCATGTGCCAGGTCCGCATGTACTCCTTGGACTCGACGCACTTGGTCTCGCCCGCCGGGTACTCCAGCTCGGGCCGGTAGTCCGACCGTCCCTGGGTGGCGGAGAACCACACCGGGAAGCTGGCCAGGACCAGGAAGATCACCAGTCCGACGACGATCCTGCCGGTATCACGACTCGCCATCGTTCGCCTCCTTTTCCTCGGCACCGGGAAGCGGTTCGAGCCTCAGGTTCATGGTCCGCTCCTTCTGGCCCTTCATGACCATGGCGTTGGCCACCAGTTCGTGCACGCCCGTGACCTGGACCCCGGGGGCCCAGTAGTCGCAGACGGTGACGAGGGTGGCGCGGTCGATGGCGCACACGCAGGCCAGCTGGTTGACGTCGTACTTCTCCTGGACGTGGCGCACGGCCGTGCCGCGGGGCATGCCGCCGCGCAGACGCATTTCCATGTTCTCGTCCGTGCCCAGTCCCGCCCCGCCGCCGCAGCAAAAGGTCTGCTCGCGGATGGTGTTCTCGGGCATCTCGTGGAAGTTGTTGCAGACGCTGTTGATGATGTAGCGCGGCTCCTCGAGCAGACCCATGGCGCGCGCCGGGTTGCAGGAGTCGTGGAAGGTGACCCGGACGTGGTCGTTCATCTTCGGGTCCAGCTTCAGCTTGCCGTGCTTGATCAGATCGGCGGTGAACTCGGTGATGTGGATCATCTTCGTGGAGCGCGAGTTCTCGAAGACCGTGCCCGTGATGGGCGACTTCGGCACGTCCAGGAAGTCGGCCGGACCGTTCATGGTGTCCATGTACTGGTTCAGCACGCGCCACATGTGGCCGCACTCGCCGCCGATGATGTACTTCACGCCCAGCCGCTTGGCCTCGGCGTAGATCTTGGCGTTGAGCTTCTTCATGACGTCGGCCGAGGTGAAGAGGCCGAAGTTGCCGCCCTCCGAGGCGTAGGTGCTCCAGGTGTAGTCGAGCCCGATCTCCTCGAAGAGCATCATGTAGCCCATGCAGGTGAACGTGCCCGGGTCCGCGAGGAAGTCGCCCGACGGCGTCACGAAGAGCACCTCGGCACCCTTTTTATTAATGGGCGGGTCGATGTGTATCCCGGTCACGTCCTCGATGTCCTCGCAGAAGAACTCGAGGGTGTCCTTCAGGCCGTGGGGCTGGATGCCCAGGTGGTTGCCCGTGCGGTGGCAGTTGGCCACGGGCTCCATGATCCAGTTCACGCCCAGACCCAGCTCGTGCAGCATCTCGCGGGCCATCATGGTGATCTCGGCCGTGTCGATACCGTAGGGACAGAACACGGAGCAGCGCCGGCATTCGGTGCACTGGTAGAAGTAGTAGAACCACTCCTTGATCACGTCCATGGTGAGCTTGCGGCCGCCGCAGGCCCGGCCGAGGATCTTGCCCACGGTCGTGAAGTCGTTGCGGTAGATGGACCGCACGAGTTCGGCCCGCAGCACCGGCATGTTCTTGGGATCACCGCCGCCGATGAAGAAGTGGCACTTGTCGGCGCAGGCGCCGCAGCGCACGCAGGTGTCCATGAAGATCCGGAACGACCGGTACTTGCCCAGCAGCTCCTTGAACTTCTTGTGGATGATCTCCTGCCAGTTTTCGGGCAGCTGCCAGTCCTCGTCCGCCGGCGACCATTCCCGGGGATTGGGCATGCCGAGGGATTCGAGGTGCTTCGGCTTGGTCGGGTAGATCCAGCTGCCGGGACGGAAGTCCGCCGGCTGGTCCTGCCAACCCTCCTTGGGGGGATTCAGATCGATCTGCTGCAGTTCTTCCTGCTTGTAGAACTCCATCTGATCCGGCTTGTGCTCCGCCATGTCTACTCCTTCTCCACGGGGATGCCAGCCGCCTTCATCTTGTCGCGGAAGTCGTCCTCGTATTCCTCGTAGGTCCGGAAGGCCACGGGGTGGTTCCAGGGATTGATGTGCCGCTTGGCGCGGTTGGTGTTCGCCATGTTGCGGGTCGGGCTCATGAAGACGCCCGCCATGTGCATGAGCTTGCTGTAGGGGAAGACCGCGAACAGCACGCACACCAGGAAGAAGTGGATGGTGAAGAGGGCGCCGCCGCCGGCGGTGACCGGGCTGAAGCTCAGGATCCCCATGGCCACGGCCTTGATAGTCTCGATGTCCGTCTTCTGGAAGTGCCGCATGAGTACGCCCGTGGTGCCGATGGCGATCAGCAGGAAGAGCGGGAAGTAGTCGTTGGCCAGGGAGATGTACCTGAGCTGCGGCGATACGAGCCGGCGCAGCAGCAGGAAGCCCAGGGCGCCGAGCAGCAGGAAGCTCGTCAGGAAGATCGACGGCACCCCGATCTCGAAGAAGCTGTCCACCGACTGGATGGCTTTCACGAAGCCGGGGACCGGCTCGGTGAAGAAGCGCAGGTGGCGGATGAAGATCACCAGGAACGAGTAGTGGAAGGCCAGGGCGGCGGCCCACAGCCACTTGGCGGGCGTGTGGATGATGCGGCCGCCGGGGCGGATATCCACCTTGGTGTTCCTGAACAGGGAGCGGAAGAAGAGGACCTCGAGGGCCATCCGTCCGATCACCCCCAGGGTCGTGTGGGGGTTGTCGAACCTGGCGGAGGGGATCCAGTCCAGGGTCTTCTGCTGCCCGCACGTGGTCGGGATGCGGAAGGGTACGGGCGTGCGCGCCCAGCTCATCACCTTGAAGACCAGGCCCCCCAGGAACAGGGCGATGGCCGCGTAGGGGACGGCCACCCCGAACACGACCTGCAGGCCGGCCACCTGGGAACCGAAGCCGGCGAGCAGGATCAGGATCAGGATCGCTCCGAGTGCCAGAATTGCAGTCATCAGCCACCACCTCTTGCCGGACGACCTTGCGGCGCGCCCGGCCAAGCGTAGATTGCCGGCGTGCACCGCCGCGCCTCGGCGCGGGGCGTCCGCCCTGCCGGTCGTCAACCGGGCTGCACGTAGCCGGCGCGGATCTCCCGCAGCCGTAGGCTGTACACCCTCTCGCGACAACTGACGAAGATGTCGAAGGTGAGCAGCGCGATTCGGTCGATGCGACGCTCCAGTTCGTGGAGACCCGCCTGAAGCTCCCGGGCGGCCTGTTCGTCCCGCAAGGAGTCCGCGAGGGTTTCGCGGACGGCGTCCTTGAGCAGGAACACGAAGCCCACCGCCTCGGCGGCGGTGAACTCCTGGATGGCCCGGATTCTCACGATCTCGTGGAGGGGATCCTGGAAGGCCTCGATACCCTCGCCGGCGAGCAGGCGCTCCGTGACGACACGGGTCTGCTCGGCGAAGGTCTGGCCCACCGGGTTGGCGAAACGGTTCTTCTGTTGCTTGAAGAACCCCGCAGTATCGGGGTTGTAGGAAGCGAGGATCAGCTCCAGCCAGCGGTCGGCGAGAGCGGCCTCGTTCTTTCTGAGGAGATCGGCAAGCACCTGCAAACCCGCTCCATTCGTCCCCCGGATCCCTTGTTCCGCATCCGTCCGCCGGCGCCGCGGGGCGACGCCGGCAGGCGGGATGCTCGATCGCCGATCCGCGCCGCGCACCGGCGGCCGGATCAGCGGTAATCGACTAGACGCAGCCCGTGGGCTTGGGCAGGCCGGCAATCTTGCAGGCGCCCTTGGCCGGGCCCGAGGGGAACAGTTCGTAGATCACGTTGAGCTTGAATCCGGTCTCCTTGCAGAGCTTGCGGATCATGGGCGCAACGCCGAACTCGAGATAGTAGTCACGCAGGAAGTTCACGACTTTCCAGTGGTCTTCGGTCAGATCGTCGACACCTTCGGTCCCGCCCAGAGCGGCGGCCACGACTTCATTCCACTTGTCAGGCTCCTGGAGGAACCCGTCCTCATCGATATCAACGACCTGGTCACCTGCTTTGAATTCAGCCATCATCGTCCTCCTTCGGCTGTGCTGGAGCTACTCACTCCGACCGTCTCTACGACTCTGTTTCCGGATCCTTGCCGACATCCTTCTCCTTGCGCTCGAGAGCCTTCAGGAACTCGGGCGCCGGCGAGTGTCCGAGCCCGGCCGCGCGATCAAGAGCGGCGCGAGCGGCTTCCACTTCACCGAGTTCGAGCAGTCCCACCGCCAGGTGGTACTGCCCTGCCGCGTGGTCAGGATCGATCTCCAGCACGCGGCGGAAACACGAGACCATCTTGTCGGCCTCGCGAAGATACAAATGACCCAGACCCTGGTTGAAATGGGCCTGGAGGAGTTCCGGGTTCCGCTCGGCGACCGTGCGGTTGATCTTGACGCACTCGGCGAAGTCCCAGCGCCCCAGGGCGATTCCGCCCAGGTTCACCCAGGCTTCGTCGTATCCGGGGTCGATCTCGACGGCGCGCCGCAGGGACTCTTCCGCCTTGTGGCCGGAGCCAGCACGGAGCCAGGCCGTGGCCAGCTTCATGTGAGCCTGGGCCGAGTCCGGCGAGGCGGCGACCGCCTGCTGCAACTCTTCGATCGATACCCGCTTCTTGTCGGGATCAGAAGCCATGTTTCCTCTTCCTTGCTATCTCGGCCTGCCGGCGCTTCTTCTCGATCCGCCGGCATTCCTTGTTCAACGACTCCCCGATTCCCCGCCCCACACTGCCCGGAAACTTCTCCACCAGATGCCGCAGCGTCTCTGCCAGCTCCTCGTGGAGGCCTTCGTCCGCCGCCAGCCGTACCAGGTCCGGGACCAGGGGCAGCAGCAGCTCGGGCTTGACGTCGGCGATGGCCTTGACGACCGCGGGCGCCGTGAGGGCGTTGGTCCCGGACTCGTCGTTCATGGCCCAGATAAGGCGGCGGACCACCTGGTCCACCATTTCCGGATGGTGCCGCGCCGCGTTACCGAGGGCCCGGCAGGCGGTCTCGCGGACACGTTCGTCCGGCTGGTACGAGCAGCCCACGAGGTAGCGGATAGCCCGCGGCTCATCGGCCACCAGTTCGTTCAGTTCGGCCACTTCGTCCCGCGTGACGAGGTCCTGGACCTTTTCGCGCAGGTTCATAGCGGGCTCCCAGCTGCGGCCCTGACCAGCCCGTCCGCCCAGGCCGGCGTGGCCAGGGCGTGCAGGTGGGTGTAGGTCGCCACCGTGTTGGCGATGCGTAGGCCGTCGCGTCCGCCGCCGACCCCGATACCGCGGGAGAGCCCGAAGACCGTCGGGACCTGCTCGCTCTCGGGGGCGAGGCGCGAGTAGTGGAACTCGTGTCCGCACAATTCCGTGCCTTCGGCCAGGAACGGGTTGGCATGGTCCGCGCTGGCTTCCACGTAGCCGTGGCCCTGGGGCCGCGGCGTATGCTCCACGACCACCGGCAGGGCGCCGACCATCTCGTGAGACTGGCCGTCCTTGACCAGGGCCCGCGAGAGGTACATGAGGCCGCCGCATTCGGCCCACACGGGCAGGCCGTCGTCGATCACCCGGCGCAAGGCCTCCCGCAGGGGGCGGTTGGCGGCCAAGGCCTCGGCGTGCTCCTCGGGGAAGCCGCCGCCGGCATACAGGCCGTCCAGGTCGGGCAATTCGTCGTGGTCCAGGGGCGAGATCTCCACGATCTCGGCCCCACGATCCTCGAGGGCACGCAGGTTCTCCGGGTAGTAGAAGGAGAACGCGCGATCCTGCAGCATGCCGATGCGCACGCCCGGGCAGGCCACGGGCGAGGCCTCCGGAGTGGCTGCCGGCTGGGGCAACTCCCCGGCCTTGCCGGCCACGGCCCGCAGGGCGGGGACGTCCACGTGCTCGGCCACGAGGGCTGCGACCCGGGCCAGGGTCTCCCTGGTCTCCGGGTGTTCCATGGCTGTCACCAGGCCCAAGTGCCGGCTGGGCAGGTGCTGGTCCCGGAGCCGGGGGATGGCGCCCAACACGGGCACGTCCGTGGCCCCGGCGATGGCCTCGCGGATCACTTTCTCCTGCCGAAGCGTCCCCACGCGATTGAGGATGACGCCGGCGATGTCGACCTCGGGATCCATGACGCGGCAACCCAGGACCTGGGCCGCCACCGTGCGGGTCGATTTGGTCACGTCGACGACCAGCACCACGGGGGCGCCGATCAGCTTGGCCAGCTGCGCGGTGGAATGGGATCCGCCCGCGTCCATGCCGTCATAGAGGCCCCGGTTGCCTTCGACCACCGCCAGGGCGGCTTCCCGGCTTCCCTCGGCGAGGGAGGCGAGGATGGCGTCCTGCGGCATCATGAAGGTGTCGAGGTTGCGGCAGGGGGCGAGGGCGGCGGCGCCCAGCCAGGCCGCGTCGATGAAATCGGGCCCCTTCTTGAAGGGGGCGATGGTGAGTCCGCGGTTACGGAGGGCACCGATCAGACCGAGCGAAACCAGGCTCTTGCCGCTGTCTCCGGCGAGTCCCGCGATGACCAGTCGTGGCATCTTGGTCCCGACCACGCTCAATCTCCTGGTTGCTCGAAAGTTGAGGAGGCGGTCTCCGGCACGCGGACGCACCGGAGACCGCCTCTGTTCCTGCCCGCTACGCCTCCGGAGGCAGCACGATGTAGCTGCCTCCGACGTAGGAGTAGGTGCATTTGCCGGAATCGATCAGCTCGCGAATGGCACCCTTGCAAATCTTCTTGTCGCAATTGTCATCGCCGAACTTCTCGATCATGGCCTTACGGAGATCCAGGGCCTTCAGATTCTTCTTGCCGTGGTACTCCTTGACCATCGCGTACATGGCCTCTGCCACTTCGGTCGTTGTTGCCATGTTGCTCACACCCTTCTTACTTCTGCCGGAAATGGAGGGACCGCTTGTAGGTCTCCCCGGCATGCTTGAAGTCGTCGATGTGGTACTTGGTGAACTCGATCTCGGTCATCTCGAAGAACTTCGGCCAACCGATGCGCTCGATCCACTCGCCGACGCGCTCGTAGTTGCGGGCGTCCTTGGCGTACACCTCGACGATGTTCTTGACCGCTGCGACGGTTTCGGGCCACCGCGGCGGATTGTTCGGCAGGAAGGGGATGGCCAGCTTCGAGAACATGGGCTCGCTGCGGGCGTTGCTCACCTTGCCGCCGACCCAGATGGACAGACCGTCGTTGACGGGGTCGTTCAGGGTCATGGCCGGGCACACCGTGTAGCAGTTCGCGCAGAACATGCACTGCTCCTCGATGACCTCGACCGTCTCGCGACCGTCCACCGTCGTCGGCCGGATGGCGCCCGTGGGGCAGGCCGAAACGGTGCTCGGGATCTCGCACTGGCCCCTGAGCTGGTCGTGCTTGATCACCGGGGCACGGCGGTGGACACCCAGAATGGCGATGTCCGAGCAGTGCACGGCGCCGCACATGTTCAGACAGCAGGCGAAGGCGATGCGCAGCTTGGCCGGCAGCGTCTTCGAGCCGTCGTAGTACGGGAAGAGCTCGTCCATGACCGACTTGACCACGCCCGAGGCGTCCGAGGCCGCCGAATGGCAGTGGATCCAGCCCTGGGTGTGGACGATGTTGGTGATGCCCGGGCCCGTGCCGCCGACCGGGTAGCCTTCCTTGTTCAGGCGCTCGATCAGGGGATCGACCTTGCTCTCATCGACTACGAGGAACTCGACGTTGTTGCGGCTGGTGAACCGCAGGTGACCGTCGCAGAACTCGTCGGCGATGTCGGCGAGCAGGCGCAGAGTCTCGATGCTCATGAGCCGCGCGGAGGCCGCGCGCACCGACCACAGCTTGTCGCCGGAGTGGCCCACGTGTAGCAGGACACCGGGCTTCGGACGCTCGTGGTACTTCCACTTCCCGTAGTTCTTCTTGATCACTTCGGGCAGGAACTGCTCGTAATGCGGAGGACCGATGTCGGTCTTCCTGGGTGCAGGTGTGGACATTGTCAACCCTCCTCATCAAGTTCGAAGAAGATGTAGGGATTGGTCCGCGGATGCATGACCATCTCGGGCTCCGGCTCCAGGCCGATCTGCTCGAGGAAGTTCCCCAGGCCGATGCGCTGGATGAATTCGCCGACGCGCTCACGGTTCATGCCGTGCTCGCCCCAGACATCCCAGATTTCTTCGGCCAACTCGTAGATGTCCTCCGCGTCTTCCATGTCGTAGAAGGGCACGAGGACCGACGCCAGCAGGGCGCCGCCGATGATCGGAGCCTTGGCGCCGAGCAGGATGGTCGCACCGCGGTCCTTGCCGGGGGCCAGGCCCTTGGGCATGGTGTTGATGCAGTGCATGCACTTCACGCAGTTGGTGTTGTCGATCTGCAGGGCCTTGCCGTCCCACTTGATGCAACCGGTCGGGCAGCGGCTGGTCACGTCGGCATCGATGTCGAGGCCGTTCTTGACGTAGGCCGCCACTTCCTTCTGGTCGATCTGGATGTTGTCCCGCCAGGTCCCGATGATGGACATGTCCGAGCGGGCGACGGAAGCAACGCAGTCGTTCGGGCAGCCGGCCATCTTGAACTTGAACTTGTACGGGAAGGCCGGACGATGCAGCTCGTCCTGGAAGTGCTGGGTGAGTTCGTGGGTGAACTTCATGGTGTCGTAGCAGGCCCACTCGCAGCGTGACTCGCCGCAGCAGCAGCTGGGCGTTCGCACATCCGAACCGGAACCGCCGAGGTCGAAGCCCATCTCGGTCAGATCCGAGAAGACGGGCTCGAGGGCCTCGGTCTTGGCGCCGAGCAGGATGATGTCACCCGTGGAGCCGTGCATGTTGGTCAGCCCGGAGCCGTGCTTCTCCCACACGTCGCAGAGCTTGCGCAGGACATCCGACGTGTAGAACCAGCCGGCCGGCTGGTTGACGCGGATCGTGTGGAACTCGGCGCACTCGGGATACTCTTCGGGGAGATCGCTGTAGCGTCCGATGACGCCGCCACCGTATCCCATCACACCCACGAGTCCACCGTGTTTCCAGTGGCCGATCTTATCCCTATAGGAGTGTTCGAGAATGCCCAACTGGTCGTTGGCCATGGGATTCTTCGCGGCGCTCTTCTTCATCTCCGTCACGAAGCTCGGCCAAGGGCCTTTTTCGAGCTCGTCCAGAAGAGGCGTCGCACGCAACTTTTCCGCCATGGCGTCCCCTTTCCTAGCCTGAAGGGTTGGCAACGCTGGACTTCCGAACCGCGGGTATGACGTAATCCAAACCCGCCAAGCCAGCATGGGGAAAGACCGGCCACGGTAATGCGGCACAGTCTGCTACCCAATTCGTGAGTTCATTTAAGGCGGTTTGGAGGAGCGGCGTCAAACTGGCAGTTTCAATGGGCCCCATAAAAGCCGCTGATGGCGACGCAGGCGCTGTCTGCGCGCTGGCCGGTGCGGTCGTCCCCCGACACGGGGATCGTGCAACCCGGGATGGCAGAAGCGGAAAACGCCCTCCTGGTCGACGCATATGGAACTTGACAGTTGTTGGGCCAAGCATCAGATTTTCTTATAGGTTCGGCGCCGATCGGGCGTACCGTCCTGATGGAAATGGCCCCGCACGCCTTTCCGGGACGGCCCGCCAGCACTCGATCACAGCTTCCCGGTAGGTCTTCGCGGTGGAACTTCGCCAGCTCGAGTGCTTCGTGGCGGTCGTTGAGGAAGGTGGCTTCAACCGCGCCACCACGCGGTTGCACATGACCCAGCCGGCCATCTCCTATCAGATCAAGCTGCTGGAAGCCGATCTCTGCATCCCTCTGTTCTATAGGCGTTCGCGGGGCATCACGCCCACGGAGGCGGGCCGGGTGCTCTACAAGCACGCCCAGCTCATCCAGTCGTCGGTCCGCAAGGCGGAGCAGGCCCTGGAGCGGTTGTCCGACGGAGTCGCCGGGGAGGTGCGCATCGGCACCGTCAACTCGGTCGGTATCTACTTCCTGCCCGAGGTGCTGCACGCCATGCGTATCCAGCAGCCGTCGGCCCGTCCCACGGTTCTCTATCGCAACTCCCACGAGATCGTCGACGCCCTCCTGGCCAACCAGGTGGATCTGGCCCTGGTGGCCAATCCGCAGCCGGACCGACGCCTGCAGCTGGAGACCATCCTCGAGGAGCGCATCTCCCTGGTCTGCGGCCGCAACCACCCCTTCTATGGACGCCAGCGCGTGGAGCCCACTGAGCTGAAGGGCCAGCCCTTCGCGGGCCTGACCGTGGAGAACCCCACGGGGCAGCTCGTGCGCGACTACCTGGCCAAGCTGGGCGTGACGGTGGATTTCGTGGTTTCCACCGACAACGTGGAGACCATCCGCGAGATGGTGGAGGCGGATCTGGGCATCGCCTTCCTGCCGGACATGGTCACTGCCCGCGGAGTACCCTGCGAGGGCTACCCTCTCGGCCCCTTCAGTCGGGTTCAGGTGGATCCTCCCCTGACCAGACGCATCGTTTTGGCCACCTGGAAGCAGTTCGAACCCACACCCGCGGTCTCGGCGTTCATGGACGCATTGCGGGAGCACGGTGCTAATTGGAGGGGTTGTTCTGATTCTGAGGAATGCTGATCAATTGCCCCGTTTATTCATTAACAAACGCTCTTTATCACCGGTATCCAAAGTTTCGCGTTGCTTGGTGCGATACCGCGACTTAGCCTCCCTGTAGAAAACGTCGTGTCGATTCCCCAAGGGTTTCCCGCGATTCCACCCAGGAGGTATCTAGATGCCAAGTTTCGTGAATCCGGAGAAGTGCGACGGCTGCAAGGCGTTGGACAAGACTGCATGTCAGTACATTTGTCCCAACGACCTGATGGTCCTCGACAAGGAGCAGATGAAGGCCTACAACCAGGATCCTTCGCAGTGCTGGGAGTGCATGTGCTGCGTCAAGATCTGCCCCACTCAGGCCATGGACGTCCGCGGTTACGCCGACTTCGTTCCCATGGGCGCGTCCGTGGTTCCCATGCGTTCCACCGACAGCATCATGTGGACCGTCAAGTTCCGTAACGGCAACATCAAGCGCTTCAAGTTCCCCATCCGCACCACCCCCGAGGGTGAAGCGAACCCCAATGGTGGTTGGGACAACGATCCCGACCTCGACGGCCCGACGCTCTACACGGAGCCCGAGTCCAACGGTCTGGACGCTGTCTGGACCAAGGGAGGTGCCTAGCCATGCAGGAGTTCACCACTGAAACGGTCGAGACTGACCTTCTTATCCTCGGTGGCGGCATGGCCGCCTGCGGTGCCGCGGTCGAAGCCGCGCACTGGGCCAAGAAGAACAACATGAAGGTGACGTTGGTCGACAAGGCCGCCATGGATCGCTCCGGCGCCGTGGCCATGGGTCTGTCCGCCATCAACCAGTACGTGGGCCTGAAGGACGGCGAGAACACGATCAAGGACTATTGCGACTACGTGCGCAATGACCTCATGGGTGTCACCCGCGAGGACCTGGTCGCCAACATCGCCCGCCACGTCGACTCCTCTGTCCATCTCTTCGAGAAGTGGGGCCTCCCCATCTGGAAGGACGACAAGGGTGGCTACGTGCACGAGGGTCGCTGGCAGCTGATGATCAACGGCGAGAGCTACAAGATCATCGTCGCCGAGGCCGCGAAGAACGCCCTGGGCACCGAGAACATCTACGAGCGCGTCTTCATCGTCGATCCTCTGATGGATGGCGATCGTTGCGTCGGCGCTGTGGGCTTCTCCGTGCGCGAGAACAAGTTCTACGTGTTCAAGGCCAAGGCCGTGCTGTGCTCCATGGGTGGCGCGGTGGGCGTCTTCAAGCCCCGCTCCTCCGGTGAGGGTGCTGGTCGCGCCTGGTACCCGCCCTTCAACTCGGGTGCCTCCGCGTACTTCACCATCAAGGCCGGCGCCGAGATGACCTGCCAGGAAGTGCGGTTCATCCCCGTGCGCTTCAAGGACGCCTACGGTCCGGTCGGTGCCTGGTTCCTGCTGTTCAAGTCCACGGCCACGAGCGCCCTGGGCGGGAACTACATGGTCGAGCGCCGTCCCGAGCTGGAGAACTGGCAGCCGTACGGAGCGGTCAAGCCCGTGCCCGCCAACCTCCGCAACTACCTCATGATGCTCGACGTCATGGAAGGCAAGGGCCCGATCTATATGCAGACGGCCGAAGCCATCCAGCGGATCGCCTCGAGCGAAGAGGATCCCAAGGAAGCCAAGAAGAAGCTCAAGGAGCTCGAGGCTGAGGCTTGGGAGGATTTCCTGGACATGACGATCTCCCAGGCGCTGCTCTGGGCTGCGACCAACATCCAGCCCGAAGAAGCTCCGTCCGAGATCGCTGCCGCGGAGCCCTATTTCATCGGTTCGCACTCCGGCGCCTCCGGTGCCTGGGTCAGCGGTCCGAAGGACCTGGCTCCCGACAACTACTTCTGGGGCTACGAGCAGATGACCACGGTGAAGGGCCTCTTTGCCGCTGGTGACGCCTCCGGTGCCTCGTCGCACAAGTTCTCTTCGGGCTCCCACGCCGAGGGTCGGATCGCCGGCAAGGCCGCCATCCGGTTCCTGGTCAACGAGAAGCACGACGGGATCAACTACGACGAAGCGATCATCAACGGCATGAAGGATGCGATCCTCAAGCCGCTGAAGACCTACGAAGAGGCGCAGAGCCTGTCGACCCAGCAGGACGTCAACCCCGGTTACATTCTGCCCAAGATGTTCATGCTTCGCATGCAGAAGCTCATGGACGAGTACGCGGGCGGCGTGACTGCGCAGTTCACCACCTCCAAGCCCAATCTCGAGCGGGCGCTGGAGCTGCTGGATCTGCTCCGCGAGGATTCGGACCTTCTGGGTGCGAACGACCTCCACGAGCTCATGCGCTGCTGGGAGAACGTGCATCGCAGCTACCAGGCTGAGTCGCACGTCCGGGCCATGCTGTTCCGTGAGGAGACCCGCTGGCCGGGCTACTACTTCCGGACCGATACGCCCACGATGGACAACGAGAACTGGAGCGTCTTCGTCAACGGAGCCATGGATCCGGCGTCCGGCGAGTGGACCTTCAAGAAGGTGCCCATCGAGCACGTGTTCAACTAGGCCCTGCCTGGTCGGACATAAAAACGCAAATACTGCGAGGCGGTAAGTGCGGTGAGGGAGGCCCCAGGTGCAAATCCGCCTGGGGTCTTCCTTGATTTCTGGCAAGTGAAAACGAACTGCAACCCGCTACTTGCGGTACTCCGACGAGGGAGCTGGCCATGAATGACTCCCGGGACAAGAGCCCGACACCCGGCGACGAGACACCCTATGTGGAAATGCCCGACGTGCTGAAGGGCCGGCGGCAACTGGCCGTCGACGAGAAGTTCTGCTTCGGCTGTCATCCCGGCGTTTCCTGCTTCACCGACTGTTGTCGGGACATCAACATCCTGATGACTCCCGTGGACGTGCTGCGCCTGTCGCGGCGTCTGGGGATCACCACCACCGAGTTCCTACCCAAGCACACCCAGATGCCGGTCACCAAGAAACTGCACCTGCCGGTGGTCATGCTGAAGATGGGGCCGGAGCCGGAGAAGCGCTGCGAATTCGTCACCGAGAAGGGTTGCGGCGTGTACGAGGACCGTCCCTGGTCCTGCCGCATGTACCCCATCGGCTCGGCCCTGCCGCCCGCTCGCGCGGGGGAGGAGACCGAACCGGTGCACTTCCTCTTCGAGGACGACTTCTGCAAGGGCCACGCGGAGAAGACCGAGTGGTCGGTGGAGAGCTGGAAGGCCGACCAGGGCCTGGAACACCAGGAGGAGCTGGAGAAGGGGTTCCACGACATCGTGTCCCATCCCTGGTTCATCGGTGGCCAGCGCCAGCTCGATCCCAAGCGCATGGAAATGTTCTACACGGCCTGCTACGACCTCGACACCTTCCGCAGATTCATCTTATCAACCACCTTCGCCGAACGGTTCGAGCTGGAGGACGGGCTTGTGGAAAAGCTGGAAAAGGACGACGAGGAGCTGCTGCGCTTCGCCTTCCGCTGGCTCCGTTTCGCCCTCTTCGCCGAGCCCACCATGAAGGTGACCGACGCCGCGTCCAAGAAAGCCACCGGTGGGACCATGGGGAGTGAATCATGAACAACTCGGCACCGCTGATGGTTGTCGGGGCCGGCATCTCCGGCGTCACTGCGGCCCTCGAGGCGGCGGAGGCCGGCCGGGAGGTCATCCTCGTCGAGCGCGACCCGTCCATCGGGGGACGGGTGCTGCGCAGCCACAACTACTTCCCCAAGCTCTGTCCGCCCAGCTGCGGCATGGAGCTGAACACCCGGCGCGTGGAGCGGAACCCACGGGTCCGCGTGTTGACCGGCACCACGGTGGCGGCCGCCACGCGCGACGGCGAGGGCTGGAACGTGACCCTCAAGACCGCGCCGGCCTACGTGAACGACCGCTGCACCGTCTGCAACGAGTGCGCCAAGGCGTGCCCGGCGACGGTTCCGGATCCGTTCAACCTCGGCCTGGCCGAAGTGCCGGCCATCCGCCTGCCCCACCTGGATGCCTGGCCCCAGCGCTACACCCTGGACCGGGACGCCTGCGGGTCCGGTTGCACCGCCTGCGTGGACGCCTGCGAGTTCGGTGCCATCGACCTGGACGCCAAGGAGACCGAAGAGACGGTCGCCGTGAGCGCGGTGGTCGTGGCCACGGGTTGGCGCCCGTATCCCCTGGAGAAGCTGGACGATCTGGGCGGCGGCGTGCTGCCGGACGTCATCAGCAACGTCATGATGGAGCGCCTGGTGGCGCCGGCGGGTCCCACCGGCGGCGAGATCAAGCGCCCCTCGGACGGCGCCGTGCCCAAGCGCGTGGCCTTCGTCCAGTGCGCCGGCAGCCGGGACGTGAACCACCTGCCCTACTGCTCCGCCATCTGCTGCCTGGCCTCCATGAAACAGGCCATGTACGTGAAGGAGCGCCTGCCCGAGACCGCGGTCACCATCTACTACATCGACCGGCGCACGCCGGGCCGCAACGAGGAGATGCTGAACCGGGTCGACGAGCTCGACGGCGTCGAACTGGTCAAGGGCAAGGTCGGCAAGGTCGAGCGGGGCGCCGGCGGGGCGCTCAAACTGCGGGTGGAGGACGTGGAGTCCGGCCGCCTGCTGGAGGCCGAGACCGACCTGGTGGTGCTGGCCACCGGCATGGTCTCGAATCTCGACACGGGTGACACGCCCTTCGCTGTCCACACGGACGACGACGGGTTCGGTCTCGATGACAACGCGGCGAAACTGTTCGTCGCCGGCGTGGCCAGGCGTCCCGAGGACGTGGCCGCTTCGGTGCGCGACGCGACGGGCGCAGCGGCCAAGGCCTGCGTAGCGGCAACGGGGAGGACGCAATGAACAACGTGGGTGTTTTCGTTTGCACCGGCTGCGACATCGGCGCGGCGGTCCCCCTGGAGAACCTGGAGAAGGTTGCCGGGGGCCTGGGCGTCGCCACCTTCCAGTCCCACGAGAACCTCTGCTCCCCCGAGGGAGTCGCGGTGATTCGAGGGGCCGTGGAGGACGGTTCCGTGGACGGCGTCGTGATCGCCGCCTGCTCGCACCGGGCCAAGATCGAGGAGTTCCGGTTCGATCCGACCAAGGTCCACACGCAGCGCGTCTGCTTGCGCGAGCAGGTGGCCTGGACCCAGCCCCACGGCCACGAGGATACGATCCTCCTGGCCGAGGACCTGCTGCGCATGGGCGTGGCCCAGTCCCAGAAGTACACGACTCCCGGACGCCTGGGGGAGGACGTCGACCGCACGGTGATGGTCGTCGGCGGCGGTCTGGCGGGCCTGAAGGCCGCCCAGGCGGCGGCCGGTATGGGCAATCCCGTGCTGCTGGTCGAGGCCTCCTCGCAACTGGGCGGCTACGTGGCCGGCCTCAAGGACCTCGTGCCCGAGGTCCCGCCCTATGACCGGCTCCACGAGAACGATATGGCCGCCCTCGTGGCCGCGGTTGAGGCCGACCCGGACATCACCGTCCGCACGTCGTCCAGCACGCGCAACATCGACGGCCAGCCCGGCCAGTTCGACGTGGAACTGGTGGGCCCCGACGGGACCGAGAACATCAAGGTGGGCGCCATCGTCCAGGCCACCGGCGCGCGGCCCTACACCGCGGACAAGCTCGGCCACCTGGGCTACGGCCTGTCGGCCAACGTGGTGACGACCCAGGATCTGGAGCTCATGCTCGGGTCCGGCGAACTGAAGTGCCCCGGCGACGGCAAGACGCCCGAGCGCGTGCTCTTCATCCAGTGCGCCGGTTCACGGGACGCCGATCACCTGAAGTACTGCTCGAGCGAATGCTGCTCCGCGTCCCTGCGGCAGGTGGCGTCGATCCACCGGGATCATCCCGGCGTGGAGACGGCGGTCGTCTACCGCGACCTGCGGACCCCCGGCCAGTTGGAGCACTTCTACCAGGGCGTGCAGGAGTTGCCCGGCAGCCTCTTCACCCGCGGCGAAGTCGCCGGCGTGGAGAAGGCGAACGGGCGCCTCACCGTGAACGTCACCGGCAGCCTTCTCGGGGATGATATCTCCGTGGACGCCGACCTGGTGGTGCTGGCCACGGGCATGGTGCCCAACGCGGCCGACGGCGAGGCCATCCGCGAGCTGCGGGACGCCCGCGGCCGCATCGAACGCAAGGAGTCCGAGTCCCAGGTGGCGGCGGCCACGGCGGTAGTGGCCGACCTGGAGAGCCACGACGGTACCCAGATCCTGAATCTGAACTACCGCCAGGGTCCGGACCTGCCCGTTCTGGACTACAACTTCAACGACTCCCACTTCATCTGTTTCCCCTACGAGACGCGCCGGACGGGCATCTACGCCGCCGGCGCCATGCGCGCGCCCATGGAACCGGCACAGGCGGCCGAAGATGGGCTCGGCGCGGCCATGAAGGCCGTGCAGTGCCTGGAGATGGCGGCCCGCGGCGAAGCGGTCCACCCCCGGGCGGGCGACATCTCGGTGCCCGAGTTCGCGCTGCAACGCTGCACCCAGTGCAAGCGCTGCACCGAGGAGTGCCCCTTCGGCACTCTCAACGAAGACACGGACGGGACGCCCAAGTACAACGAACTGCGTTGCCGGCGCTGCGGCATCTGCCTCGGTTCCTGCCCCGAGCGCATCATCAGCTTCCCGGACTACTCGGTGGGCGGCGTCGCCGCGGCGATCAAGTCCATCGAGGTGCCCGACGAGGAGGACGAGAAGCCCCGGGTTCTGGCCTTCATGTGCGAGAACGACGCCTTGCCCGCCTTCGACGAGGCGGCCAAGCGCGGGTTCCAGCTTCCGCCCTGGGTGCGGATCATCCCGGTCCGCTGCCTGGGCGCCGTGAACATCGTCTGGATCGCCGACTCCCTGTCGAGCGGCATCGACGGCATCATGCTCATGGGCTGCAAGAAGGGCGACGACTACCAGTGCCACTACATCCGCGGTTCGGAACTCGCCGATCGCCGCATGACCAACGTCCAGGAGACCATGGACCGTCTGACCCTCGAGTCCGAGCGCGTGAAGATCCACGAGGTGGCGCGCAACGACTACGCCAGGATTCCCGAGATGTTCGAGGAGTTCATGGAGACCATCGAGGAAGTCGGCCCCAACCCCTACAAGGGCTTCTAAAGGAAGGTGATCATGGCTAAACCCAACGAGATCATCCCTTCGGCATCATTCCGGAAGAAGCTCGCCGAGCGTGGCGGTGATACGGCGACGCGCTGCTACCAGTGTGCCACCTGCACCGCCGTGTGCGACCTGTCCAAGGGCGATTGCCTCTTCCCACGCCGCCAGATGCTGGCCTCCCAGTGGGGTCTGGCCGACCGGTTGGCATCGGACCCGGGCGTGTGGCTCTGCCACCAGTGCAACGACTGCAGCGAACGCTGTCCGCGCGACGCCAAGCCGGGTGACGTGCTGCAAACCATCCGCTCCCTGGCCATCGAGGAGCTGGCGGTGCCGCGCTTCATGGGCCGGCTCGTGGGCAACGCGGGCAAGACCTGGCCGCTGCTCATCGGACTGCCGATCCTGCTCTGGATCGGGATCATCTTCATGGACAACGGCTTTGCCGTTCCCGAGCGGGTGGACTACCAGATCCAGCGCGCGGGCCTGGAGATCAGCCTCGTGGACGCAGCCTACGCCCAGGACGCCCACGGCGAGGCCGCGGGCGGCGCCCATCACGGCGTCGAGCACGTGCCGGGCAAGGAGAACCGCATCATCTACGAGGAACTGGTGCCCCACAAGTACATCTACGTGGTGTACTCCACGGCCTTCCTGCTGGCCATGGTCGCCGCCCTGGCCGGGGCCGCCAAGTTCTGGAAGCTCATGGGGCAGGGGACCGAACGCAAGGGGACCTTCCTCGGCGCCTTCGTTCCCGTGCTGGGCGAGATCGCCACCCACAAGCGCTTCGGCGACTGCGGTGCGGCCAAGACCCGCAAGTGGGCGCACTTCTGCCTGCTGTGGGGCTTCTTCGGCGCCGCCTTCGCGTCGGCGCTGCTGATCGTCGCTCTCTACGTCACGAAGGACCCGCTGCCGCTGGCCCAGGCGCACCCATACAAGATCATCGGCAACATTTCCCTGCTGCTGCTGGTGGTGGGTGCCGTGTGGCTGTTCATCAACCGCATGACCGACGCGGCGAACACGGGGACGTCCAAGGCCTACGACACGTTCTTCCTGTCGGTGGTCATGACGGTGGTGTTTACCGGCGGCCTGACAGAACTGGCCGCCTTCGTGTTCCCGCCGGTGCTGGCGTCGATCGTCTACGTCATTCACCTGAGCGCGATCCTGACCATGTTCCTGACGGTGCCCTTCTCCAAGTTCGCCCACATGGTGTACCGCACCCTGGCCATGGTGCACGAGAGGATGGTCCAGGCCTGATTCGATTCTGGTTCGTGTAGGAAGCTTGAAGATGCCGCGGGCCCGTCGGTGCCGCGACGCAGAAACACAAATTCGACGGAGGTCGAGACCCATGATCAAGCCGCACGGTTCCGATACGCTGAATCCCCTGTACGTGGCGGACGACGCCAAGCGCGCCGAGCTCCTGAAGGAGGCCGAGGGCCTGCCGAAGCTGCTCGTCTGCTCCCAGGCCGCCGCCAACGCGGTCATGATGGGCAGTGGCTACTTCAACCCGCTGACCGGCTTCATGAGCCTGGCCGACGCCCTGGGCGTCTGCGAGAACATGAAGACCACGGACGGCCTGTTCTTCCCGACGCCCATCGTCAACGTGGTGCCCGACGTGTCGGCCATCGGCAATGCCAAGCGCATCGCCCTGCTCGACCCCAACGTGGACGGCAACCCGGTCGTCGCCATCCAGGACGTCGTCTCCGTCGACGAGGCCACCGACGCCCAGATGGCCGGCATGACCACCCAGGCCTACGGCACCGACGACGCCGCCCACCCGGGCGTCGCCGCCTTCAACGGCACCGGCAAGTTCTTCATCGCCGGCCCGATCCAGGTCCTGAACTACTCCTACTTCGCCACCGATTTCCCCGGCACGTTCAAGACGGCCATGGAGATTCGTGACATGATCGCGAAGAACGGCTGGAACAAGATCGCCGCCTTCCAGACCCGCAATCCCATGCACCGGGCCCACGAAGAGCTCGTGCGCATCTGCATGGACCGCGAGGGCTGCGACGGCGCCGTGATCCACATGCTGCTGGGCAAGCTGAAGAAGGGCGACATCCCCGCCGACGTGCGTGACGCCGCCATCCGCAAGATGGTCGAGCTGTACTTCCCGGCCAACACGTGCGAGATCACGGGTTACGGCTTCGACATGCTGTACAGCGGTCCCCGCGAGGCCGTGCTCCACGCCCTGTTCCGCCAGAACATGGGTTGCACGCACCTGATCGTCGGCCGCGACCACGCCGGTGTGGGCGACTACTACGGCGCCTTCGAGGCCCAGGAGATCTTCCACACGGACATGGTGAAGGGTAACCTTGAGATCAACATCTTCGAGGCCGACCACACCGCCTGGTCCAACGTGGTGGGCGAAGTCATCATGATGCGCGAGGCCCCCGAGGGTCACAAGAAGGAGGACTTCGTCTTCCTGAGCGGCACCAAGGTGCGCGAGATGCTGGGTGCGGGCAAGGCCCTGCCGCCCGAGTTCGCCCGCCCCGAAGTGGCCGAGATCCTCATGAAGTACTACCAGAGCCAGGCCTAGTCCCGGCGCTCCGGTAGGAGTCGACAACGCGACCGGCGTCCCCGTAACAGGGGGCGCCGGTCGCTTTTATGCCGCCCGGCGCCACGCATCAAGACTCTCGAACGGACCGGTCAGGATTTTCGATTGGTGCGGTCGCGCAGCGATAACTAGTGTAGACAATGGATATAACCGATTTCGCGAGCTCGAGCGAGTGCCACCAGCAAGCGAGTGCTACCAGCAAGCGAGTGCCACCAGCCAGAAAGTGTGCAGGTCGGACCATGGGCCTCATCAAGAAGAACAAGAAGAAGAAGGAACTCACCATCCGCGGCGGCGCGGGAGCGGAGCAGTCCCCGTATCGGCCGAAAGCGGTAAAGAAGCATCCGCCCTGCATCGGCGCCTGCCCCAGCGGCAACGATATCCGCGGCTGGCTGACCACCATCCAGCTGCGCGAGAAGATCGGTCTGAGCACCGAGGAAGCGTGCGACCAGGCCTGGGCGATCGAGATGGAAACCAACCCCATGCCCTCGATCATGGGCCGGGTCTGCCCCCATCCCTGCGAAGGTGAGTGCAACCGCAAGGAGAAGGACGGCGCCGTGGGCATCAACTCCGTGGAGCGGTTCTTCGGTGACCACGCCATCAAGCGCGGCCTCAAGGCTACCATGCTGGAAGAGGGTCCCTACGACGAGAAGGTGGCCGTGGTCGGCTCCGGCCCGTCCGGCCTGTCCTGCGCCTATCAGATGGTGCGCCGCGGCTACAAGGTGACCATGTTCGAGAGCCTGCCCAAGCCCGGCGGCATGCTGCGCTACGGCATTCCCGAGTACCGGCTTCCCCGTGACATCATCGACGCCGAATACCAGCGCGTGTTCGACCTGGGTGTGGACTTCAAGCCCAACACCCTGATCGGCAAGGACATCAAGTTCGAGGACCTGCAGAAGGACTACGACGCGGTGTTCGTGGGCATCGGCGCCCACCAGGGCCGCAAGCTGGGTTGCCCGGGCGAAGACGGCGAAGGCGTCTACACGGGCACCGAGTTCCTGCGCGAGGCCAACGCGGGAAACAATCCCGAAGTGGGCAGCCACGTGGTCGTCATCGGCGGCGGCGACACCGCCATCGACGCGGCCCGCGTGACCCTGCGCCTGGGCCACGACGCGGCCGGCATGGCCCGTCGCGAAGGCGCCGCGGTGACCCTCCTGTATCGGCGTACTCGTGAAGAGATGCCGGCCATCGAGCGGGAGATCGAGGAAGCCCTCGAAGAGAACATCCGCATCGAGTACCTGGCCGCTCCGGCCAAGATCATCCGGGACGAGAACGGCAAGGTCGTCAAGATGGCCGTCCAGCACATGGAGCTGGGCGAGCCCGACGACTCCGGCCGTCGCCGCCCGGTGCCCATCGAGGGCAAGATCACCGAGATCAATTGCGACACGGTCATCACCGCCGTGAGTCAGTCCCCGGACACCACCAGCCTGGGCGCCTTCAACGAGACGGGCTGGATGGACGTGGACGAGTGGGGCAAGACAGGCGTGGACAAGGTCTGGTCCGGCGGCGACAACGTGAACCTGGGCCTGGCCACGATCTCCATCGGCCAGGGTCGCATGGCGGCCAAGGGCATGCACGCGGCCTTGCGCGGCGAGGAGCCCAAGGCCGAGGTCCAGGGACCGCCCATCGGTCCGGATCGCATCCTCATGAATGTGGACGTCTACGAGGCTCCGGCCCGGGCCGAGCGCGAAGTCATGACGGCCGAGGCCCGTCTGGCCGACCCGCTCGCCGAGATCGACAAGGGCATCACCGACGAGGCCGCTCTCGACGAGGCCGCTCGCTGTTTCTCCTGCGGCAGCTGCTTCGGCTGCGAACGCTGCTGGATGTACTGCACGCCGGGTTGCTTCAAGAAGGTGCCGGAGCCCGAGCCGGGCGATTTCCTGACGATCCACCTGGAGACCTGCAACGGGTGCAAGAAGTGCTCGGACGAGTGTCCTTGTGGGTACTTGGATATGGTCTAGGCTGCGGCCTGAAGACTGACGCCCCCGGTCGTGGGGGACGCTGCCCGGCCACCTCGTGTGGGAGTGTATTTCTAACTGTGTAAACAGTCATGGCGTATTATCTCCACCCAGGAGGACCCCATGGCCAAGAAGAAGGAACCCGACAAGCTCGACAAGTTGCTGGACGCCCTGACCGAGGACGCCACCGCCGAAGAGATCC
>JAAEQC010000123.1 GCA_024231905.1 bacterium
ACAACATAGGCCCGTCGGTGGTGTCGTCCGAGCCCATGAACGGTGCCCGTGGAATCGGGCCGCAGCCGACGATCACCGTGAGCTTCTCCGAGGCGATGGCGGAGCCGTCGGCGGACGCGTGGCAGCTGGCGATCGGCGGCAACGAGGTGCCGGCCTCGGCCACGGTGAGTGGAGAAAAGATTCATTTCCAGCCGGAGCCGGATGCGCCGCTCGACGCGGAGACCGAGGTAACCCTCCAGCTGGACGCGGGTCTCACCGACGTGGTGGGCAACTCCCTGGTCGATCCGCAGAGCCTGAGCTTCACCACCGCCGCCAGCGAGCTTGAGGAGCCTACGATCCACTCCGAACCGCCGACGTCGCCATTCTACGTCTGCGCTTCGAGCTGGACCTTCTCCGGCACCACGGCGACGCGGACCAAGGTGCGGGTCGAGGGCGGCGCCACCACCGCCGAGGGGTGGACCGACGGCGAGGGGAACTTCTCGGTGAAAGTCTCGTTGGTGCCGAATCGGCTCAACCGGCTGATCCTGACCGCGGAGGACTGGGATCGCAACATCTCTTCCCCCTTGGTGTACGAGATCGTCGGCGACTGTGAGCCGCCTAGGGTGGTCTCTGCCGAATCCACAGGCGAAGAGATCGTCGTCCATTTCAGCGAGCCGGTGGCGGCGGCGACGGTGGCAAGCGCGATTACGGTAAGCGCCGCCGACGGGCCGGTGGCCGGCGTCATCGGCCTGACCGGTGAGGCCGAGGCGACGTTCACTCCGGCGGCGGCGACGCTGCCCGCCGGCGGCTTGCTTCTTGCGGTCAGCCAGGAGGTCACGGATCTCGCCGGCAACGCCCTCGTCTACCCGTACTCGGAGCTCTTCAG
>JAAEQC010000124.1 GCA_024231905.1 bacterium
ATACAGCGCCGTCATATGCGGCGTGCCGTTCGAGATGTTGCCGTCGTCGTCGTCGGCCGCCAGCCACTGCATGTAGCCGTTGGTGGCGCCGCAGCCGTCCGAGGAGGAGCCGCAGGTGCAGGAATGCCAGGTCCCGACGTTGCCCGAGCCCTGGTAGAAGACCTTGTTGCCGACGATGAAGGCGGTCTGGCTGTCGAGGTTGAAGGGCGCGCTCTGGAGATCGCGGGCCACGAAGTCCCAGGCCGCCTGACGCGTCGGCGCCGCTCCGCAGTGGGTCTGGGTGCCGCAGGGAGCGGAGCCGCTGAGGCAGGCGCTGCACAGGAAGTTCAACGGCGTGTCCGGGGTGTGGTCGGCATGCTTGTCCCAGTCGGCGTCGCGCACCCCCGAGCAGTCGAGGTCGCAGTGGCTGCCGCCGGTCTGGTCCTCGTTCTGGTTGTAGCCGGTGCCGTCGGCGGTCATGCCGCAGCCCGAGTCCGAGGTCCAGAAGAAGCCGTGACCGACGCAGGAATGCTGGATGCGATAGATCTCGGCGATGTCGGCGTAGGCCTCGCCGGAGTTCGAGATCGAGCCGTTGGTGTCGTGGTAGTCCAGCCCGTGGCCCCACTCGTGGTCGAACACCCCCGCCAGCTCACCGGTGTTGCGGCAGCCGCCGCCGGAGCGGTAGAAGTTGATCGTGTTGCCGCTGTAGTAGGCGTTGCAGGTGTTGTTGAGGTTGACGTTGGTGGTCAGCGGGCTCTGCAGCCAGGTGTTGCCCGGCAGCCAGCCGCGCGCCATCTCCATCAGCTTGTTGACCTCGTAGAAGGCGGTGCGCGAGGCCGGGGTGTTGCCCGCCGAGCCGCCGCCG
>JAAEQC010000125.1 GCA_024231905.1 bacterium
GGACTGAATCTACCGATCACGGGAGAGCCGGAGCAGCGGGTCGAAGCTGGGGGAAATGGTGGGACCGTGGCGATATTGGCGGACGACTACGTTGGAATGCGGCCGCGGATGCTGGTACAGGAGGGCGACGCGGTACAGCGGGGCCAGAAGCTGTTCGAGGATCGCAAGAACCCCGGGGTGTTTTTCACGGCACCGGGAGCGGGGACACTGAAGGCGATAAATCGAGGTGCGCGGCGAGCGTTGCGCTCGGTGGTGATCGAGCTTTCAAAGGAAGAGGGCGAGGTATCGTACGAGTCTTTTGCGGGCAAAGATCCAGCGTCTCTTTCGTCGGACGAAGTGCGGGCTGCGCTGATTGAGTCTGGGCTTTGGACGGCGTTTCGGACGCGACCGTTCAGTAAGGTACCGGCGGTGGATACGGCGCCGCGGTCTATCTTTGTCACGGCCTATGACAGCAATCCCCTGGCGCCGGATCTGGCGGTGGCGATCGCGGACAAGCAAACCGAATTCGAGACGGGTCTGTCTGTCCTGTCGCGGCTGTCGAACGGCGGGAAGGTGTACCTGTGCAAGGCTGCAGGGTCTCCCATCTCGGCGGGTTCGGCGCCCGGCGTGGAGACGCACGAGTTCCAGGGTGTCCACCCGGCGGGCACGCCCGGTCTGCACATCCACACGGTGGACCCGGCGGATCGGGAGCATGTGGCCTGGTACTTGGGCTGCCAGGACGTCGTGGCGATGGGTCA
>JAAEQC010000126.1 GCA_024231905.1 bacterium
AAAGAGGTGTCTAATGTCAAAAGCAAACAAAAGTTATACAGATGAATTTAAGCAAGAGGCAATTAATTTAGCTTTAAGTTCTCCTTCAATTACAGGGGTAGCAAAGAGTTTAGGTATCCCTGAGGAAACTCTACATACATGGGTTAATAGAGCTAAATTAATAGAAAACGCCAGTGGTAAAACTAACATAACGCCAGCTAAAAATAAAATTGCGTTGAATAAAGTTTTAGATGAAAACAAAGAGCTTCGAAAAAAAGTTGCTAGACTTGAGCAGGAGAAAGAAATCCTAAAAAAGGCGGCAACATACTTCGCCAAGGAGCTTTAGTGAAGTATGTTTTTATAACCAACATTAAACACGTGACTTAACTAACTAACAGTTTTTTTATTATACTAAGCATATTTTTTATTATTATTTAAAATGTTGGAATGATATGGAAAGTTTAAATCTACAAGTTGAGAGCTTAGATCATCTAGGTATTATAGCAAGCACGATAAAAGATCTTAATTTAATAAACCTAATAAATGAAAAAATAGGTACTAAATCACAAGAAATTATCAGCACAGGAGAGGCAATAGCCGGAATGATTTTAAATGGACTAGGTTTTACTAGTGAGCCAATGTATTTATCACCAAAATTTTTTGAAGGTAAAGCATTAAAAAATTTGTTTGATAGAGATTTAGTACCTGAAAATTTTAATGCTACAAAATTAAGTAAAAGTTTAGATGCTATCTATGATTATGGATTGGAAAAGTTATTTTTAGAATTATCAGTTTCAACATGCAAACAAGAAAAAATTAATACTAAATTTCAAAGCTTAGATACCACCAGTATATCTTTAACAGGAGAATATGATGAAGATAACGATGAACATGCTATATCAATAAAACATGGCTATTCAAAAGATAAAAGACCTGATTTAAAACAAATAGTACACGAAATGTTAGTATCTCAAGATGGAGGTATACCATTAATATCAAAAAGTTGGAATGGTAATGAATCAGATGTAAAAATTTTTCAAAGTAGAGCAAAAGAGTTAATAAGACAATTAGGAGAATCAAAGGTTGATAATTACCTAGTTGCAGATAGCAAATTATATAATGAAGGCAACTCAGATAATTTATCAAAATTGAAATTTATTACAAGAATACCTAGCAGCATAAAAAAAGCAAAAGAAGTAATAAATGCTTCATTATCAAAGAATATTTGGACCAGGTTAAATAATAAAGATAAGTATTATGTAAAAAAACTAAAGCATTATGGAATAGAACAAAGATGGATAATAATATACTCATTATCAGCACACAGCAGAGCAATAAAGCATGTAGACAAAGCAATCAAAAAAGAGAATCTAGATATAATGAAAAATTTAAAAGGAATAAATAAAAATGGTTTCGAATGTGAAAATGATGCAATAAGCGCAGCAAAAAAAATAATCACTAAAGCAAAATATCATACATTAGAGTATAAAATAATAGTAGATGCAAATAAAAAAAATAAAATAGAATCAATAATAATAGAAAATGAAGACATTAAGAACAAGCAAATAGAACAAAAATCTTGTTATATTATAGGGAGTAATATAGACGCAAGGGAATTAAATATAGAAGAAATTATAAGTGGTTACAAAGGTCAAAATGCAAGTATAGAAAATATGGGGTTTAGGTTTTTAAAAGATCCAAAATTTTTCACATCATCATTGTTTGTAAAATTACCAAGAAGAATAGAGTCTTTATTATTTATTATGACATTGTCACTACTAGTTTATTCTATAGCACAAAAAAAGTTAAGAGATGCACTGGAAGAGAAAGATGTTTTTTTACCAAATCAACTGAACAAGCCAACAAAAAACCCAACGTTAAAATGGATTTTTAAATTACTAAATAATATAAATGTAGTTTATTTAACAATAGAAAAATCTAGAAAAACGGTTATTGAAGGAATAAATGAATTAAAGGAGAAAATAATAAATTTTTTTGGAGCTAATGCAAGAAAAATATATGGTTTCCAAACCTAATAACATTACCTAATAAAATTTCTAATTTTTTAAGAAATCACAAGAGATTAAGTTTTTTATCGTTCAAAATTTGGAAAAATTCCAACAATTATAGTAAAAAGTTGAAATTTTATAAAAAAGACTTAATTTTATTTGAATTATAGTAAAAATTTATTTTGAAATTCAAAAATTAAAAATAAATCTTGCAAAGTTAGTTAAACCACGTGTTTAATGTCGGA
>JAAEQC010000127.1 GCA_024231905.1 bacterium
CATCGGCGGCAGCGGTGGGATCAGCGAATTTCAGGAGCTGATCAGCATCGGTTGGGACGACATCTGGGCCGCCATGTTCGGCATCGAGTATCAGGCGAATCCGAAGGTCACGGTGCGGGGCGGGCTCAATTTCAACGACTCGCCGATCCGGGAAGATGTCACGCTCAACAGCGGCGGCACGCCGCCGTGCCGGCCCCGGATTTCCATCACCGAGCGACCCACCTTCAACAACGCTCGGACGTAGGGGCGGGCGACCGGTTGCGCCCGTCCTCCGCTGCCTTGACGCCGGGGTCGAGCTTCGCCATCAGTTGGTCTCCGGCCAGAGGTAGATCCTGGCACTGCTCGATCTGCGCCTTCAGGTCATCCTGGATCCCGAGCTCCGGCAGCGGCGACGGTGAAGAGGCCGCCCCCACGTGCTCAACCGGGGTCCGGGTGCCCTGAAGAGTCCCGCAGATGAACTGCTACCAGGGCATTGACAGGCGTGTAGAAGTAGGGGTAGAGTGGCTTTGTCGTGAAGGCAGCCAGCTACTTCCAGGCGCTCAGTGCTATTCGCCCGGCGAGGTGGGGCGGAGGTGCCGCGTGCCGCCGGCGAGCCCGGGCCTTGGCATCCTCGTCCGGGTTGCCTCCGGGCCTTTCGGCAAGGGGAGTGGGTCCCGAGCGGAAATCCGGGGTGTTATGCGTCCAGGCTGGCCGCCTTTGCCGCCCGGTGGGAAGGCTTTCCTCGAGGGAGCAGTTGCCGGGTACCCACCCATTCGGGGAGGGGTGGTAGCTCTCCACTCGGTTGCTATGCGTCCGGTGTTGGACGCTTACGATTTTTAGGTAAATCGCG
>JAAEQC010000128.1 GCA_024231905.1 bacterium
CAAGCCCGCTGCGGGCGACATATGGTAGCCTGGGGTCAGCAGACCCCAGGTGAGGAGGGAGCAAGATCCCAAGCCCGCCGCGGGCGGCATACGGTAGCCCAGGGGTGCCGCCGCCACCAAGATCGCGCCGGACCCAGCTTTGGTGGAGGGGGAAGGTGGGGGACCAAGAGCGTCTTTCAGCCGGGTCTTACCTGCCGTTCTTGGCTTTTCGCAGGAGTTGGGGCTACCGCATGTCGCCCGCAGCGGGCTTGGGATCGTTTGTACCGGGGCTACCTGGGGTCTGCTGACCCCAGGCTACCCTATGTCGCCCGCAGCGGGCTCACAGCTTGCCGGCCGGAGTGTCGAGGCTCCGCGGTGGATGCCCAGCTAGCCGTGCCCCCACCCTTCTCGCGGCGTCGTTCCAAAAGAGCCGCACCCCCTGATTACTGGCGGCATCGGTGATTGGTGAGCCGTGTCCCGTCGCTGGCTGTGGCTGCCGTTTTTCGAGACCCTTGCCCTGGCTGCTTGCGGCCCCTTCGAACGTGGCCTGGGAAGGTCAGCTTCGGCGAGGAGGGCCGCTTGCCGTGCGGCAAACTCCGCCCAGAGGGCGCCTCACTTTGGGTTGGCGCACCCTCGTTCTGAAGGCATGTTGGCGGCGTCGCTGTCGTCAATAGGCGACGATGGAGGGGGGCGGGCCGGATTGGGAGGATCGATTCTCGGCAGGAGGTCTTGGACGACGGTCGGTTTCGGAGACCGGAGCATGGTGACGAGGATGCGGCGGGGATTCAGCTCTTGCTGAAGGGCCGTTCGC
>JAAEQC010000129.1 GCA_024231905.1 bacterium
ACAGCATTTGCCACTGACACCTTGCCGTTAGGCGCCTACCTGGTCACGCTAACCGCCACCGGGGAATACTTCGGCCAGATTCTTGCCGAGCAACTGGGGACAGCCCCTTGCAGCCTCAGCGACCTCACGCCACCCCTGGTCAGCCTGCTGTTGCCGGCACCGGGGTTAGCCTGCGGTCCGGTCGAGGTAAGGGTTCAGGCCAACGATCTGTCCAGCGGAGTGGATCGCGTCTTTGTCCTCGTCGACGGTGAGCCCGCCGAAATCGCCCTGGTACCTGCTCCTGATGGCAGCTACGCCATAACCCTGCCCTTCCCTGCTGGCGAAGAGGGCCTGCACCATCTGGCGATCGTAGCAGTGGACGCCGAGGGCAACGCCTCGCTGCCATCAGAAGTCGACATCGCCCTCGACCTGAGTCCGCCCGAGATCACGGTCAACGCCCCGGCCGAGGCCAGCTGCACCGCCACCGCCCAGGCGATAACCTTTGTCGCCACTGACGCCCATCTCGGCGAGGTCACGGCAACCCTTGACGGCCAGCCGTTTGGGTCAGGAACCACGGTGAGTGACGAGGGCAGCCACGAGCTGATCATCACCGCCACGGACGACTGCGGCCGGC
>JAAEQC010000130.1 GCA_024231905.1 bacterium
CCGTCGTGATTGAGGACCTGGATGTGGTTAGACGACACGTAGACGATCTCGGCCTCGGGGTCGGCGTCGAGGTTGCCGACCGCGGAGAAGCCGTCGACCATCAGCTTGTCGGGCACCACCTGATCCCAGACCACCTCGAGGGTTCCGTCGACCAGGCGGTAGACGGCGTCGCCGGCGACGATTTCGTTGATGCCGTCGAGGTCGACGTCGGCGATGAGCGAGTGCGGATAGTCGGTCGTGCCCGGCACCAGCACCGTGCCCAGGGGACCGTAATAGTTGTAGTTACGGCCGCGGTTGGCGGTGCCGAGGGCGATCAGCTCACCGGTGTTGGATAGGACGGCACGGCCGATCACGATCTCGGGGACGCCGTCGGCGTCGAGGTCGCCCACCGACGGGCCGCCCAGGGAGCGATTGCCGACCCCTTCGACCGGCTCGCTCACCCACCGCAGGCGGCCGTCATGTTCGAGGGCGATCATGCGGCCGTCGCGCTGCAAGCCGAGGACCTCGGCGACGCCGTCGCCGTCGAGATCCGCGGCCGCCACCTGGCCGAGCTGCATGACCAGCGGATTGGCCGGCGTCGAACGGAAGCTCCAGAGCTCCGATCCGTCGAGGCCGCTCAACGCCAGCAAGACGTTGCCCTCGGCGTCGACCGCGTGGACCACCACGTCGGGGGTGTCGCGGCTGTCGATCGCACCGTCGCCGTTGTCGTCGGAGAGCTGGACGACGATGGGCGCCGTCTCCACCTCGATCCCCGGCACGAACCACTCCTCCTCGGGCTCGATCGCGCCGGCCGGCGGCGTCGTGGCGCAGTCGCCGTAAAGGATGGCGCGGTTGTTGTCCTCGCGCTGCTCGGCCACGACGTCGCCCGAGTCGACCTCGGCCCACACCAGCGGATGGAAAAACGGCACGCTGGCGTCGACGGCAAGCGTCGCGGCGAGCGTGCCGCCGGCGGCGATCGGATCGCTCACCACCGTCGAGGCCAGCACCGACTCGCCGCTGGTGAGCCGGCCGTCGCCGTTGGCGTCGACGAAAAGGCGCACCAGGAAAGGATCATTGACGTCGGCGTCGCCGAGATTGGCGATCTCGATCGCAACCGGTCCCGCGACGCTCAGCGCCTCCGCTGACTCGTTGAGACCGCTCGGGTCGATCGTCGCGACCACCAGGTCGGGACCGCTCGAGCGCGGCACCGCGACCTCGCGCTCGGCGCGGTTGTTGGTCTCCGAAAACTCAGGGATAACAGCGTCGGCGTCGACTTCGGCGACCAGGGTCGTGAGGCCGGCGACCGCGGTCCAGGTGAAGCTCACCCGGCGATTCGCCGCCGGCGGGATCGCGGCGAAAACATGGGTGAATACCGAGCTGCCGCCGGCGCCGGGGTCGCCCCCGTCCGAGGAGTCGGAGAAGACCTCGAGGGCGACGTCGGCCGCGGCGGCGGTTCCGGCGTTGCGCACCGTCACCGAGACCTCCACCGGCTCGCCCTCAAGCGGCTGGGCCGGCAGGAATTCGAAGTTGTCGAAACCGATGGCGAGATCCGGCAGATCGCGGAAGACGCGACGCACGCGGTTGTTGCTCTCGTCGAGCTCGGGGATCGCCTGGTCGGGATCCACGACGGCGGTGAGCGCATAGGCGTCGGCGCTCACCACCGCGGAGGTGCTGACGGCGACCGCGTCGCCGGCAGCCACCGTCAGGGTCCAGCTTTCCTGCAAGGCGCTGCCGTCGGCCGGCCCGTCCTCGTGGAGCTCGAGCTCCACGGTGGCGTCGCGGCTGCCGAAGTTGTGGAGGGTGAGGTCGACGGCGACCGTCTCGCCCGCCGCGGGCTGCGGCGGATCGAGCACCAGCTCGGCGTCGAGCAGAGCCAGGTCCGGCTGCGAGGCATCGACCACGAAGAACGACAGCGACGCCAGATTATTATTGTCGCTTTCCTCTTCCACCAGGTGCTCGGGATCGATCTCCACTTCGAGGCTGTGCTCGCCTTCGGCCAGGTTGAGGGGAATCGTCAGCAGCCGGCCGCCGGCGGCGTCGATCGGCCCGTCGCTTCCGGAGGCCAGGAGCTCGACCGGCACCCCGGCGATCAGCTCCGACACGCGGTAGTCGAAGCTAGCCACCTCGGTTTTGCCAAGATTACGCACCTGGACCAGGAGCTCGAAATCTTCGCCGGGCCGCGGCTCGGCCGGCGACAGGCTCAGATCCGAAGGGAAAAGCGCCAGGTCGGGACCGGACTGGAGGGTCACGCGCACCGTGGCGGTATTGTCGGTCTCGTCGAGCTCCGCGAGCTCCTCGCGGCTGTCGGCCACGGCCACGAGATCGAGGGCGTCGCCGGTTTGATCCGTTGTGTCGACGTCGACCTCGAGGGTCGTCGTGGCGCCCGCGGCGAGGGCCGGCAGGGCGACCTCCGCGAGCTCCTCACCGGCGGTCGTGTCGAGCCGCACCGCGACGTAGCCGGCGTCGGCGGCGACCGGCCCGATGTTGCGTACGGTGATGGAGATTCTTACGAGCGTGCCGGGAGTCGCGGTTTGCGGCGTGGCCGTCACCTCGGTGACGATCAGGTTGGGCAGCTCGCCGTGCAGCACCCGCATCACCTGGGCGGTGACGAACGCATTCCCCTCCCAGCTGCCGTCGGCCTGCTGCTGGGCGAGCAGATACGGGACCGGGGAGCCGAACGGCAGATCTGCGGGCGCGAACCCGGTGGCGAGCAGAGCCCGGTAGGCGACCGCGGTTTCGACGATGGTGCCGAAGCTGCTGTTGGCCTGCTGGCGAGCGGCGAGGAAACCCGCGGCGCTCGAAAGCACCCCGGAGCCGACCGCCAGCTGCTTGAGCTGAGCCATGGCGTCGAGGATCTCGGCGGTGTAGTAGACCTCGCTGGGCTCTCCGGATAGGAAGCCCCAGCCGCCGTCGGTATTCTGGTGGAGCTGGAGGTAGTCGAGCAGCCCCACGATGTCGAGCTGGTGGGAGAGCTCGTCCTCGGCCAGGGCCTCGACGCCGAAGCCGGTGCCGAGGACGTTCGGCTGGTGCACGAGGAAAGCGCCCATGCCGCCGCCGTTGCGAAAATCGAGAAGCGATTCCAGGAGTGACTGAAAGTCCCGGCCCGCCTGAGCGAGGGCCAGGATGCGATGCGTTCGGAAGTAGCTATTGGCCTCCGGCACCCCCGTCAGGTAGATGAGCCCTTGGGTCACTGCCTGCCCCGCCGGATCGCGATCGTGCAGAGCGAGCACGGCCAGCGCCGAATCGCGCGGTGCGAGCCTCTCGACCGTGGCAAAGCTGCCATCGGGCCTTTGCTGCCCCAGAAGCCAGGCCTCAGCCTGGTCCAGGGCCGCTTCGACCTGACCATGGATCGGGCTTGCCAGTGCCCAAAGCACCGCCAACAGGACGATCGGATTGCGGGAAAGACGCATCAGGTGGGTATTCGATTTTCTCATGGCCTTCGGTCCCCTTGATCCCAGCTCGGCCGGCAACCCGAGATCGCCGGATTGGGTACCCCCATCCGTCATCCGGTGAATTGCCGTCGAACGACGCGCTCGCCCTCCGAGACGGCCGGCGCCTGGCGGTCCTGCCTCACCTTGACGGGTAGGATCAGGTAGGTGGATATGAAATCAGAACACGGTAGCGTAGTTCCTCTGCTGAGGGCGGCAATCGCGCGGTAACCTGCAACTTCGAAGAAACCGCCCAGCGGACAACAAGACTTCAATACCGAGCGTCCGAGCGCCTCCCCAGGCGCTTCAGAGCCCGCAACACAACAACCGTCCGGGTCCAAACAGGCCGCCCCAGGCCTCCCCATGCACCCGGAAGGTGCTACCGACTACGATGCCGCCCCTTGCTGTGGCTACCATAGATCGCCAAGTACCCGTTGTCAA
>JAAEQC010000131.1 GCA_024231905.1 bacterium
GGCTTTGCGGAATCCTCTGGTGCCAAGCATCTTTCAGAATCGAGTGGTGATTCCCATCACCGCTCCGCCTTCCGGGCCGTGGCGGAGGCGTCTGCTCATCATCGATCAACCACCGGCACACTCCACCAGAACCGATCGGCACCAGGCTCTCCCGGGACCTCGAAGCCGGCTCAAGCTAAGGGCTCGCTCGGCGCAGCTCGCTCGGCGCAGACGTCAAGTCCGGCCCCCTGCACGAGCTGAGCTTCTGCTCCCTGTTTTCCTCCATCACATGCCATAAACCGACACTTCATACCACTAAAGCAGCACGTCAATGATCTAAACCAGCAGCGCATGGACTGCATGCTCTATCCGCGCGGCTCTCACCCCGGGCGACGCCGGGACTCGTCGCATGTGCAAGGGGAGGGTCTCCAGCGCTCAGGACGGCTGCCGGTTCGCCAGGCTTTGGGCCACGATCGTGCCGGCTTGCTGCGGGGTCTCGTAGGGCACGGTCGACGACAGGAAGGCCAGCGCCGCCGGGGAGCGCAGCAGGTGCTGCGGCGATCAACCGATTGCGGAGGTCCAGGGAAAGGTAGCCCTCGCCGCCGGACATGGCGTGCTGCATGCGGTCGTAGTGCTCAACGATCAACCGCTTGGTGCGGTAGTCGCCGTGAACCGCGCGGTCCCGGCGCTTGACGATCGGGAAGGTCTCCATGATGTGGTCGACGTCGTCGCGGCCGATGCCGTAGAGATGGAAGAACGCGGCGTCGAGCTCGCAACGCAGGCGCAAGCGTCGCTCCGGGTCCCAGCAAAACGGCGGACCGTGCCAGCCGCAATCGCGGGCGAAGGGCCGGAGATCCCAGGTGCTGTAGACGATCTCGACGAGGCGGCGCGACAGCCAGTGGGACAGCAACTGGTCCGGGGCCCACGGTGCCGGACGGTCGAAGGCTTGCGGCGGCAGGATCGGCAGCTGTTTGAAGACGTGATAACTGAGGTGAACGCCCCGCACCTTCTGCCGGGCCGCATAGTCGACGACGAAACTGGAGAGGCAAGCGGCGAGAAGGGCCCTGCCCTCGGACCGCGGGAACGCCAGCTGGAGGGTATGGCCACAGGCCGCCCTGGGCAGGACGCAGGCGATGACGGTCCTGACGTCGGCAGCCCGACAAATGTCCCGCCAACCCAAAAGCCACCCGGCGTTTCGATCTCGGCCGCGGCCCGCCGCAGCAGCGCCAGTGCCGGCTCCGGAATCTCCTCGCCGTGCTCGGCGAGCGCCATGGCAACTGCAAACGGCAACTCCGCGCGGCGATCGGGCATGGGATACTCGGCGAGCACCGCCAGGGCCTCGTCGA
>JAAEQC010000132.1 GCA_024231905.1 bacterium
AATCGCTGCTCGAAAGCGACGGGAGGATCAGGGTCAGTTGCGGTGCCGGCTGGGACAGTCCACTCCAGGCTTTCATTGACCCCGAAGCTTCGGCCCGCGCCGTCGACCAGCGCTGGCGTCAGCTCCACCCGGTATGAGACGCCCCGCTGCCAGCCGCTCCGCAGGAGCACCAGGAGGTCGGCCCGCTCCTCCGCGTCATGGGTCACAACGAGCTCCGCCGCATCGACTGGCAACCAGCCGCCGCCGGTTTGCAGCTCTTCCACCAGCACGCCTGCAGGCAAGGAACTATCGACAACCGGAACCGACAGGCTGATGCGCAGTGCACCTGCGGCACTCACCGAAGGATCGGCGATGCTTTGCTCTACCGTTCCCCCCGGGGTCTCGACACTACTGACCCCGTTGTCGAATCGTACGTGCCACAGCTCAGGTCCGGACTCGGCATGTACCTCACCGTATGGGGTGTAGAGGTACCGCACCAGCAATGGGGGCTGCTGGGGATCGCTCCCGTCCTCCGCCAACACCCCAATCACCGTTCCCAGCTCATCCCGCAGGTACGTGTAAAGCCGGCTGCCCAGGTACGGCGAGCCGGGCATGTCGAGTACCTCGACCGCGACCTGCGTCGCGTCGTCAAGACCGCTCGCACCCGGCACGTAGGTCTTACGCCAGCGGATCTGCGTCTCCGCGGGATCGCCGTAGCCGACTTCCGCCAGGAGCGTCCGGCCCTCCCAGACGAAGGCCCGCTTCTCGATAAACGGTCGCAACGCGTCGTCGGTCTCTCCCGCCGGCAGCTGTCCCAGGTGCCAGCGGTAGGTCAGACGACCCAGCGCGTCGTATTCGTAGCGGATCTGATGGCCTGTAAAGGGACTAACCTCTCCGTCAGGCCAGCTTTCCTTCACGGTGACCGTGGCGAGCTCCCCCCGCCATGTCCACTGATAGATGAAGCGATCGTCCTCGGTGCGGCGGCCGACGGCG
>JAAEQC010000133.1 GCA_024231905.1 bacterium
CACATCGTGGGCTGTGAACGGGCGCGGCGCCGCCCAGGAGTCTGCGGACGACACGCTCTCAGGCGTTTTCGGCTTCCGCGAGCCCACGGCGCTGGCTCTGAGCGGGCACTCTGACGCCCAGAAGTGCCCGGACGACATTTTTGCGAAGCACACCGTCGTCGGCAAAATGGAACTCCGTCGTCACCCAATGGACGAGCGTCTCACCCGAAGGCTGGACGATGTCCAGCTGCTGATGGGGATGGCGAGCATTGGCTGACGCCTCCGACGGGGTACAAGTGTCCACCATCGCGAAGAGCGCCGCTGTCGGCAGAAGGAGCTTTGTCATCCTGGGACTCATTTCGGCTCAATCCTACTACCGACCACTGGCTACACCACCCCCGTTCCAGCCGGTCACTGCCTCCGCCGAGGCAGCAAAGACCGACGCCCCCCTCCTGAAGCTGTGCTGCGCAGGTTGACTCCAGGTAAGGTTGCCGATCGTGAGCCTCAAGAACCCTCCTGGTCGCGGGC